>NZ_CP157624.1:4800000-6107500 GCF_048305075.1 Variovorax sp. 160MFSha2.1 | reverse complement strand
TCTAATGAGACTGCCGGTGACAAACCGGAGGAAGGTGGGGATGACGTCAAGTCCTCATGGCCCTTATAGGTGGGGCTACACACGTCATACAATGGCTGGTACAAAGGGTTGCCAACCCGCGAGGGGGAGCTAATCCCATAAAACCAGTCGTAGTCCGGATCGCAGTCTGCAACTCGACTGCGTGAAGTCGGAATCGCTAGTAATCGTGGATCAGAATGTCACGGTGAATACGTTCCCGGGTCTTGTACACACCGCCCGTCACACCATGGGAGCGGGTTCTGCCAGAAGTAGTTAGCTTAACCGTAAGGAGGGCGATTACCACGGCAGGGTTCGTGACTGGGGTGAAGTCGTAACAAGGTAGCCGTATCGGAAGGTGCGGCTGGATCACCTCCTTTCTGGAAACAGGCAATTTAATTTAAACGCCCACACTTATCGGTTGTTGGAAGAAGTCGAGATCGTCAAGGTCATCGATATGGGTCTGTAGCTCAGCTGGTTAGAGCACCGTCTTGATAAGGCGGGGGTCGTTGGTTCGAGCCCAACTAGACCCACCAAATCTTCTGATATCTCGTGTGAGAGTTGAGGGGGATTAGCTCAGCTGGGAGAGCACCTGCTTTGCAAGCAGGGGGTCGTCGGTTCGATCCCGTCATCCTCCACCAACAACTCGATGCTTACTCAACACCAAAGCGGCTTCCTGCGAAAGCATGAGGCTTCTTTGTTGTTGATCAGGATCTCTTGATCAATCGGCTGTTCTTTAAAAATTCATAGAGTCGAATCAGCGCTGCTGATGGAAACCGCACATTCGTAAAGGTTTAGTGCGGACCGTGCCATCAGCGGCAAGAATTTTTGATTGCGTCAAAAGAAACTTCAATTTCGAATCAAATCGATTTTTGAAGACGGCATAACGCGTCAGGTGAAAGACCTGGCAATTCCTTGATTGACTTTGGTTTCCGTGAGGAAACGTCAAAGTTATAGGGTCAAGTGAATAAGAGCACGTGGTGGATGCCTTGGCAATGATAGGCGACGAAGGACGTGATAGCCTGCGATAAGCTTCGGGGAGCTGGCAAATTAGCTTTGATCCGGAGATTTCCGAATGGGGAAACCCACCGAAAGGTATCGTTATCTGAATACATAGGGTAACGAGGCGAACCGGGTGAACTGAAACATCTCAGTAGCTCGAGGAAAAGACATCAACCGAGATTCCGAAAGTAGTGGCGAGCGAAATCGGAGAAGCCTGTTAGTGATAGCACAAGACATAACGGAACAGCTTGGAAAGGCTGGCCATAGCGGGTGATAGCCCCGTACGTGAAATGACCTGTGTGGTACTGAGCTAACGACAAGTAGGGCGGGACACGAGAAATCCTGTCTGAATATGGGGGGACCATCCTCCAAGGCTAAATACTCATCATTGACCGATAGTGAACTAGTACCGTGAGGGAAAGGCGAAAAGAACCCCGGGAGGGGAGTGAAATAGATCCTGAAACCGCGTGCTTACAAAAAGTAGGAGCCCGCAAGGGTGACTGCGTACCTTTTGTATAATGGGTCAGCGACTTACATTCAGTGGCAAGGTTAACCGAATAGGGAAGCCGTAGAGAAATCGAGTCCGAATAGGGCGATCAGTCGCTGGGTGTAGACCCGAAACCAAGTGATCTATCCATGGCCAGGATGAAGGTGCCGTAACAGGTACTGGAGGTCCGAACCGACTAGTGTTGCAAAACTAGCGGATGAGCTGTGGATAGGGGTGAAAGGCTAAACAAACTTGGAAATAGCTGGTTCTCTCCGAAAACTATTTAGGTAGTGCCTCAAGTATTACCTTCGGGGGTAGAGCACTGTTTTGGCTAGGGGGTCATGGCGACTTACCAAACCAAGGCAAACTCCGAATACCGAAGAGTACAGCTTGGGAGACAGAGCACCGGGTGCTAACGTCCGGACTCAAGAGGGAAACAACCCAGACCGCCAGCTAAGGTCCCTAAAATTGGCTAAGTGGGAAACGAAGTGGGAAGGCTAAAACAGTCAGGATGTTGGCTTAGAAGCAGCCATCATTTAAAGAAAGCGTAATAGCTCACTGATCGAGTCGTCCTGCGCGGAAGATGTAACGGGGCTAAGCCAGTTACCGAAGCTGCGGATTTGCAATTTATTGCAAGTGGTAGGAGAGCGTTCTGTAAGCCTGTGAAGGTGCGTTGTAAAGCGTGCTGGAGGTATCAGAAGTGCGAATGCTGACATGAGTAGCGTTAAAGGGGGTGAAAAGCCCCCTCGCCGTAAGCGCAAGGTTTTCTACGCAACGTTCATCGGCGTAGAGTGAGTCGGCCCCTAAGGCGAGGCAGAGATGCGTAGCTGATGGGAAACAGGTCAATATTCCTGTACCGATGTGTAGTGCGATGTGGGGACGGATCTTAATAGGTCATCCGGGTGTTGGATATCCCGGTTTAGTTGGATGTAGGCGTGCATTAGGCAAATCCGGTGCACATATACCGAGGCCAACGATCGAGCCAGCTTGCTGGTGAAGTGATTGAACGAGGTTCCAGGAAAAGCCACTAAGCTTCAGCTACACACGACCGTACCGCAAACCGACACTGGTGCGCGAGATGAGTATTCTAAGGCGCTTGAGAGAACTCAGGAGAAGGAACTCGGCAAATTGACACCGTAACTTCGGAAGAAGGTGTGCCCTATTAGTGTGAAGTGAACAACGGAGCATGAACGGGTTGCAAAAAATCGGTGGCTGCGACTGTTTATTAAAAACACAGCACTCTGCAAACACGAAAGTGGACGTATAGGGTGTGACGCCTGCCCGGTGCTGGAAGATTAAATGATGGGGTGCAAGCTCTTGATTGAAGTCCCAGTAAACGGCGGCCGTAACTATAACGGTCCTAAGGTAGCGAAATTCCTTGTCGGGTAAGTTCCGACCTGCACGAATGGCGTAACGATGGCCACACTGTCTCCTCCTGAGACTCAGCGAAGTTGAAATGTTTGTGATGATGCAATCTCCCCGCGGAAAGACGGAAAGACCCCATGAACCTTTACTGTAGCTTTGTATTGGACTTTGAACAGATCTGTGTAGGATAGGTGGGAGGCTTTGAAGCAGGGTCGCTAGATCTTGTGGAGCCAACGTTGAAATACCACCCTGGTGTGTTTGAGGTTCTAACCTAGGTCCATTATCTGGATCGGGGACAGTGCATGGTAGGCAGTTTGACTGGGGCGGTCTCCTCCCAAAGCGTAACGGAGGAGTTCGAAGGTACGCTAGTTACGGTCGGACATCGTGACGATAGTGCAATGGCATAAGCGTGCTTAACTGCGAGACTGACAAGTCGAGCAGATGCGAAAGCAGGACATAGTGATCCGGTGGTTCTGTATGGAAGGGCCATCGCTCAACGGATAAAAGGTACTCTGGGGATAACAGGCTGATACCGCCCAAGAGTTCATATCGACGGCGGTGTTTGGCACCTCGATGTCGGCTCATCTCATCCTGGGGCTGTAGCCGGTCCCAAGGGTATGGCTGTTCGCCATTTAAAGAGGTACGTGAGCTGGGTTTAAAACGTCGTGAGACAGTTTGGTCCCTATCTTCCGTGGGCGCTGCAGATTTGAGGAAGCCTGCTCCTAGTACGAGAGGACCGGAGTGGACACACCTCTGGTGTATCGGTTGTCACGCCAGTGGCATTGCCGAGTAGCTAAGTGTGGAAGAGATAACCGCTGAAAGCATCTAAGCGGGAAACTCGTTTCAAGATGAGATCTGCCGGGGCCTTGAGCCCCCTGAAGAGTCGTTCAAGACCAGGACGTTGATAGGTCAGGTGTGGAAGCGCAGTAATGCGTTAAGCTAACTGATACTAATTGCTCGTGCGGCTTGACCCTATAACTTTGATCAGTCAGATCAAGGTGTTATGCCAAGTTGACGCATTCAAAACAATTCGCCAAAAGCTGATTCCAAACTCTATGAATTCGTCTGATTGATCGCGTGATCAACCAGACAACCCTTTATGCCTGATGACCATAGCGAGTTGGTCCCACTCCTTCCCATCCCGAACAGGACAGTGAAACGACTCAGCGCCGATGATAGTGCGGGTTCCCGTGTGAAAGTAGGTCATCGTCAGGCTCTTACAGCCCCAAAAACCCCCGGTCCATCGCGATCGGGGGTTTTTGCTTTGCACAGCACAAACAAGAAAAAACGCCAGGAGACGGATCAGATGCTCCGAGAGCGCCAAAAGTGAAGCAAAACGCTTGGCGCGGGGTACACCAATTACCGATTGCGGATATCTGTTTGGCCCACTTCGGCCGCGCCAGCGCTGACCAGCTCCGCCAAGATATCGCCAGTCAGCCGACCCAACTCGACATCACTGAAAAAGCGTGATTGGATCGCCTCGAGATAGGGCGTGCCGTGCAACCAGGCATTCCATCCGGCTGTCGAGATGGTCTGCACTTCCAGCAACTTGAACTTCATCAAGACCTTGATGGCATGCCGCGCATGCTTGGCCGGATCGCGCATCAATTTCTCCAGGCGCTGACGCGCAACAGCCAGCGCTTTCCCAACATCGTCGAACACCGCTCCGTGCCCCGGAATCACTCGTTCCGGCGCCAGCTTCTCGATCAGATCCAAGGTCGCTCCTATTTCTCCGAACGACGGCTCCCCCGCCAGTTCTGGAAACGCGATACCGAACCCGTTCTCCCACAGCGCATCCGCCGATATCAACGTACGCGACTGCTCATCGAACAAGATGACCGAGTGAGGATCGTGCCCCGGTGCCGCGTGCACCTGCCACGGCCTGCCGCCAAGCACGCAATCGCTACCCGGCAGCAGCAGCGTTGTGAATCGGAACCTGGGACAAGTCTGCCCGGTAGCCAGAAAACTCAGCCCCTGCTGGTCCCAGCTCTCCACAAATGCAGCTTCCCCCGGCGGAATCTCGGTACGAACCGTTGGATATCGCAGTTGCAGCGCAGCATTCCCTCCGCAGTGGTCACTGTGCAGATGCGTATTCAGAATTCGGTCGAGCGGTCGCTCTCCCAGTACCGACTCGACCAGCGCCAAGGTCTGCTCGGCGTGCGCGGCGTATCCCGTGTCGACCAGCGCAGTCTCTTCGCCGGCCACGAACAGCACGTTGTTCGAAGACAGCCACCCCCGCTCGAACACAACGACACCCGCCGGCAGCCCGGCGCCAGCCGACGAAGGGCTCATCTGTGCCGCTCAGGCGTTTGCATTGACGCGAAGCTCACGCCGCAGGATCTTCCCGACATTGGTCTTCGGCAGCGATTCCCGGAACTCGATGTGCTTCGGCCGCTTGTAGCCGGTGAGCTGCGAATGGCAGTACTGCAGCACCGCATCCTCGGTCAGCGCCGGATCCCTGCGGACCACGAAGACCTTGATGGCTTCGCCCTGCTTTTCATCGGGTACGCCCACCGCCGCGCACTCCACCACTCCCGGGCATAGCGAGATCACGTTCTCCAGCTCGTTCGGGAAAACATTGAAGCCGCTGACCAGGATCATGTCCTTCTTGCGATCGACGATGCGGCTGTAGCCGTCTTCCTGCATCACCGCGATGTCGCCGGTGCGCATGAAACCGTCGGCAGTGAAGGCCGCGGCAGTCTCGGCCGGCTGGTTGTAGTAGCCCTTCATCACGTTCGGGCCCTTGATGCAGAGCTCGCCCGCCTCGCCGACGGGCAGCGAGTTTCCGTCGTCATCCTTGATCGCGATCTCGATGCTGGGCAGCGGCAGCCCGATCGTGCCGGTGAATTTGGTGTTCGACACCGGATTGTTGGTGCCGATCGCGCATGTCTCGCTCATGCCCCAGCCTTCGATCATCGGACAGCCGGTGGCCTCGAACCACTTGCGCGCGGTGCCTTCCGAGGCAGCCATGCCGCCCGCCTGGGAGACGAAAAGCGTCGAGAAGTCGACCGACTTGAATTCCGGGTGCATCAGCAACGCATTGAACAGGGTGTTCACGGCTGGCAGCATGTGGAAGGGCCGTTTCTTCAGCACCGCGATGAACTTGTCGAAGTCGCGCGGGTTCGGGATCAGCGTCATGTGCGAACCCTGGCGGATCACCAGCAGGCACAGCGTCAGCGCGAAGATGTGATAAAGCGGCAGCGCCGCGATGCTGTTGACCTTCGCCAGGTCACCCGCGCGCGACAGTGCCGGCGTGAACCAGGCCTCGGCCTGCAGCGTGGCCGCGACGATGTTGCGGTGGGTCAGCACCGCGCCCTTCGACAAGCCGGTCGTGCCGCCTGTGTACTGCAGGAAGGCGATCGAATCGAGCGTGCTCTGATCGGGCCCCAGCGTGCGGCCACGTCCCTCGGCAATCGCCCGGCTGAACGGCGTCACGCTGCGCCCGTCGCTCAGCGGCAGCTTGTAGGCCGGCACGAGCTTCGCGAGATGGCGCACGGCCATCGTGATCCACGCGCCGTACAGGCCGCCCAGCAGGTCACCCATCGAGGTCATGACCACGTGCTTCACCGGCGTGCGCTCGATCACCTTCTCGAGCGTGGACGCGAAGTTTTCAAGAATGACGATGGCCGTCGCGCCGGAGTCCTTCAGCTGGTGCTCCAGCTCCCGCGCCGTGTACAGCGGATTGACGTTGACGCACGTGTATCCCGCGCGCAGCACGCCGCACATGGTGACCGCGAACTGCGGGATGTTCGGCAGCATGATCGCCACCCGCGCACCTGGCTCCAGCCCGCGCGACTGCAGCCAGGCGCCCAGCGCCTTCGACAGCGCATCGAGCTCGCCGTAAGACATCCAGCGCTCCATGCAGACCGAGAAGGGCCTGTCGGCATAACGGGCAAAGGCCTCGTCGAACATCTGGGGCAACGAGCGGTACTGCTCCGGATGAATCTCGTGCGGCACGCCGGCCGGATAGTTCTGTCGCGCGGATGTGTTGGTCTGCATGCAAGCTCCTTTGGCGCGGATTGTGGAAGGCACCCTGCCTCCGCGACCAGCGGGCTTGTCCTAGGGAAGGGGTGTGCGCTGTCGCGCGCGCGATAGCTGCGCGTGCGAACAACCCTTCGAGGTTTCAGGCCTTGCCGGACTCGCCCGGCAGCAACACCCCGGCCTCGATGTCGGTCGCGACCTTCAGCGACTCGTACAGCGGCGTGAAATCGGGCTCGGTGAGGTCGAACAGCTGCCTGAAGCTGTCGATCACGAAGTAGTTGGCCTGGTAAGTGTCGATCTTGTAGCGCGTGCGCATGGTGCGCAGCAGGTCCAGCGGCAGGCGGCGCGGCCCGTCGCTGAGCACGGCGTGCCTGAGTTCGCCTACCGAGCTGAGGATGCCCGCGCCGTACGCGCGCAGGCCGTCCGGCTGGCGGATCAGGCCGAACTCCACCGTGTACCAGTAGAGCCGCGCGAGCTTCTCGCCCGCGCCGAGTTCGTGCGCCTTGATGCCGCCCTGGCCGTAGCGCTGCACGTAGTCGGCGAAGGTCGGGTCGAACAGCATCGGCACGTGGCCGAACAGATCGTGGAACACGTCGGGCTCGACGATGTAGTCGAACTCCTCGGGCTTGCGGATCCAGTCCGTCACCGGAAACTTGCGGTTCGCGAGCAACGTGAAGAAGGGCAGCTCCGGAATCAGCCCAGGCACCGCCACGATCTCCCAGCCTGTCGCCTTGTGCAGCCGCTCGTTGAGCTCGTCGAAGCGCGGGATGCGGTCCTTCACGCCCAGCGAGGGCAGCGCGTTGATGAAGGCGTCGCAGGCCAGGCCCGGCAACTGCGCCACCTGCCGCTCGTAGAGGCGGCGGTAGGTGTCGTGGTCGGCCGGCGTGTAGCTGGCCCAGTCCTGCGGGCAGGTGTAGTCGGCCAGCACCGCGCCGCCGCGCGAGTAGTCGCCGCGCGGCGGGCGGTCGGAGGCGCCATAGACGGCGGGGGTGACAACTGCGGCGGCGGGGGAGTCCATGAAAAAGCGATCTCGGAGGAGGAAGGTTTACTTGAGCCAGCGGTCCATCGTCCGCTGGAAGTCGCCGCCGGCTTGCTGCAGGTGCAGCCATTGGTCGACATACGACTTGAAGGCCACGTCGTCGCGCGGCAGCATCCAGGCCATTTCGCCGTACTGCAGCGGCTTGTCGGGGTTGACCGCGCACAGGCCGGGCTTGAGCTTCTGCTGCGTGATGGCCTCGGCCGCCTCGGTGACGAACACGTCGGCGCGGTTGGCGAGGATCTCGTCGAAGATCGTCACGTTCTCGCCGTGCAGCGTGAGTTTGGCCTGCTTGAAATTGGCCCGGGCGAATCGCTCGTTGCTGCCGCCCGGATTGAAGATGACGCGCACCGACGGCTTGTCGATGGCCGCCACGCTCTGGTACTTCGACACGTCGGCGCAGCGCGCGATGGGCGTCTTGCCGTTGACCATGTAGGGTGCGCTGAAGAAGGCGCGCTTCTGCCGGTCGGTGGTGACCGACACGCCGCCCACGGCGATGTCGCACTTGCCGGCGGCCAGGTCGGGCAGCAGGTTGGCCCAGGTGGTCTTGACCCACTCGGGCTTCGCGCCGAGGCTGGCGCTGAAGCCGGTCATCAGGTCGACGTCGATGCCCTCGAATGCGCCGTCGGGCTTCTGGAAGCTGAAGGGCTTGTAGTCGCCCGGGGTGCAGATGCGCAGTACCGCGGCCTTCTGCACCGTGTCCAGGTGCGAGGCCCCGGCCACCGGCGTGGTGGCGGCCGGCGCCATGGCGCAGCCCGAAAGAAGGGCGGCTGCCGCCGCAATGAAGGTCAGACCGATCGAAGGCGTACAGCTGCGCATGCGTGCTCCAGAAGCGTGAATAAGGGATGGGGCCCTTATTTTGCGGCGCTCAGCACCCCGCGGCGCATCTGGTCGAGTTCGATGCTCTCGAACAGCGCCTTGAAGTTGCCGTTGCCGAAGCCGTCGTCGCCCTTGCGCTGGATGAACTCGAAGAAGATCGGGCCGAGCTGGTTCTCGCTGAAGATCTGCAGCAGCAGCGCGTCCTTCTTGCCGTCGATCAGGATCTTGCGCTTGTGCAGCTCCTCCACGCTTTCGCCGTGGCCGGGAATGCGCTTGTCGACCAGCTCGTAATACGTGTCGATGGTGTCCAGCAGCGTCACACCATTGGCGCGCAGCGCGTCGACCGTCTTGTAGAGGTCGTCCGAGCCCATTGCAATGTGCTGGATGCCTTCGCCGTTGTACATGTCCAGGTACTCCTGGATCTGGCCGGCCTGCTCCTTGCCCTCTTCGTTGATTGGGATGCGGATCTTGCCGCAGGGGCTGGTCATGGCCTTGCTCTTCACGCCGGTGACCTGGCCTTCGATGTCGAAGTACTTTACTTCGCGGAAGTTGAACAGGCGCTCGTAGAACTCGGCCCATTCGTTCATGCGGCCGCGGTGCACGTTGTGCGTCAGGTGGTCGATGTAGGTCAGGCCGTTGCCCACCGGGGCCAGCGCCTCTTCGGCCGTCAGGCCCGGCAGCGCCTCGAAGTCGACGTCGAAGAAGCCGATGTTGCCGATGTCGCCCGGCTTCGCGCCGTTCTTGCCACGCCAGCGGTCGACCAGGTAGATCAGGCTGTCGCCGATGCCCTTGATGGCGGGAATGTTCAGCTCGCCCGGGCCGGCCTTGTCGGCGAAGCCCCAGGCGCCCAGCGAAATGGCGCGCTCGTAGGCGAACTTGGCGTCCTGCACGCGGAAGGCGATGGCGCAGACGCTGGGGCCGTGCAGGCGCGCGAAGCGCTGCGCGAACGAATCGGGCTCGGCGTTGATGATGAAGTTGATCGTGCCCTGGCGGTACAGCAGCACATTCTTGTGGCGGTGCTTGGCCACGGCCTTGAAGCCCATGCGCTCGAACACCTTGCCCATGGCGGCCGGATCGGGTGCCGCGTACTCGATGAATTCGAAGCCGTCGGTGCCCATGGGGTTCTCCCAGGGCGTGAAGGCGGGGGCGTCGGCAAGGCTCATGTGCGGTCTCCGGTAGAGGTGGGGAATGGAACGGATCGAATGAAATGGGGCGCGAATCGGCCGGTCATGCAATGTAGGGTGGATGCCTCTCAGGTTTTCTGCGTTTCCACGCGCTTATGATGGCTCTTGCGCAGTAAAGCTGCAAAAATGGCGAAATGGAAGCACTGGACAAGATTGATCGGCTCATTTTGCGCACGCTGCAAGCAGACGGCCGCGCCACCTACGACCAGATCGCCGAGCAGGTGAGCCTGTCGCCCAGCGCCGTGCTGCGCCGGGTCAAGCGGCTGGAAGAGCATCGGGTGATCGACCGCTATGTGGCCCTGGTCCAGCCCGAAGCCGTCGGCCTGGGGCTGACCGCCTACCTCAACGTGCGGCTGGAAAAGCACACCGAGACCCACAAGCGCAACCCCATGGACCTGTTCCGCGCCAGCGTGCAGACCTGGCCCGAGGTGGTCGAATGTGCGGCTCTCACCGGCGACATGGACTACCTGCTGCGCGTGGTGGTGGCCGACATGGCTCACTACAGCCGCTTCATCATGGACACCCTGCTCAAGCACCCGAGCGTTGAAGACTGCAAGACCAGCTTCGTGCTCGACCGTGTCAAGGCCACAACAGCTGTGCCTGTTTAGCCACAATTTGGTTGCGATGGCGCCACACGTTCTGGTAAGGGGTCACGAATGTGTCCCCGGATTAACCTTGTGAACTTGTTGTTTAGGTGAAAACCCTTACATTGGAGCCATGCTTACCGCCAAGACCCTTCTCAAAGCGTCTCTCGGCATTGGCTCTTTCCTGAAGGCGCCAATGGTTGAGGCGCAACCACGCGCAGTCAGCGCGCCTCAACCGGTGATGGTGCCGATCCGCTCGATCGGCCCCCGCGAACGCGAGCGCATCGCCCGCCACCTGCTCGACCTCACTCCGCACGACCGCTACCTGCGCTTCGGCTACGCGGCGGCCGACGAGCAGATCCAGCGCTACGTCGACAGCCTCGATTTCGAGCGCGACGAGCTCTTCGGCATCTACAACCGCCGCCTCGACCTGATCGCGATGGCCCACCTGGCCTTCGCCCCCGGCGACCAACACAGCGACTGCGCCGAGTTCGGCGTTTCCGTGTCGGCCCATGCCCGCGGGCGCGGCTACGGCGCCCGCCTCTTCGAGCGTGCGGTGGTCGTGGCGCGCAACGAAGGCGTGGGCATGCTCTTCATCCATGCGCTGAGCGAGAACGCCGCCATGCTGAAGATCGCCCGCAACGCCGGTGCCACCGTGGTGCGCAGCGGCTCGGAAGCCGAGGCTCATCTCGAACTGCCCAGCGCCACCTTCGACAGCCGCATGAGCGAGATCGCCCTGGAGCACTACGCCGCCGTCGACTTCGCGCTCAAAAGCCGCGCCAAGCAGTTCTGGGCCTTCCTGGCCAGCCTGCAGGAAGTGCGCAGCGGCATGCGCGACGCCCGGAAGAAGTCGGCGCCCTGAGCTCCGCGGCCCTGGCGGCTGCTTCCGTACTTACCCTCGGGGAGGGCCGGTAGAGCGTGTCACACGCAATCCGGTATCCTTGTCCCTCCTCAACTCCGCCCTCCCGCAGTGGCCGAACCTCACCCTGAACGCGCTCCCGTCGAACGGGAAGACAAGCGCAGCTTTCTCCAGAAACTCGCCGAATTCATCCACCCCGGCCCCGATTCGCGCGACGAGCTGATCGAAACCCTGGCAGACGCCGAGGACAACGAGGTGATCGGCGCGGAGTCGCGCGTGATGCTCGAAGGCGTGCTGCGCATGGCCGACATGACCGCCGGCGACGTGATGGTCGCCGCGCCGCGCATGGACCTGGTGAACATCGACGCCCCGTTCGACGCGCTGCTGCATCTCGTCATCGACACCGCGCACTCGCGCTTTCCGGTGTACGAGGGCGAGAAGGAAAACATCATCGGCATCCTGCTCGCGAAGGACCTGCTCAAGCTGCAGCGTGCGCCGGGCCTGAACATCCGCGCGCTGCTGCGCCCGGCCACCTTCGTTCCCGAGAGCAAGGGCCTGAACGACCTGCTGCGCGAGTTCCGCGGCAACCGCAACCACCTGGCCATCGTCATCGACGAGTTCGGCCGCGTGGCCGGCCTCATCACCATCGAGGACGTGCTCGAGCAGATCGTCGGCGAGATCGAGGACGAGTTCGACATCGCCGAGGACGAGGGCGACATCTTCGGCCTGGCCGACCACACCTACCGCGTCTCGGGCGACACGCCCATCGAGCGCGTCGCCGAGGCCTTCGGCATCGTGTTCGACGAGGAACAACTCAGCGAAGACTTCGACACCATCGGCGGCCTGATCGCGCACGAGATGGGCCACGTGCCCAAGCGCGGCGAGCACCATGCGATCGGCGGCTTCGACTTCGTCGTGCTGCACACCAAGGGCGGCGCGGTGCGCTGGTTCAAGGTGTCTCCGGCGCGCGGCGGCGACGCGGCCGACTGATGGCTCGCGCGCCGGCTTCCTTCTTCGCCTCCTTCCTTCGTCCGCTGGGCTTCGTCGCCGCCGGGCTCGCGCAGGCGCTCTCGATGGCTTCGCCGGCCGGCGGAAAGCCGCTGTGGTGGCTGCAGCTGCTGTCGCTTGGCGCGTTCGTCTGGCTGTTGGACGGACTGCGTTCGCAGGGCGCAGGCTGGCGACGTGCCGGGCTGCACGGCTGGCTGTTCTCCACCGCCTGGCTCACCGGCAGCTTCTGGTGGCTCTTCATCTCGATGCACACCTATGGCGGCCTGCCGGCGCCGCTGGCCGCCATCGCCGTGCTCGCGCTGGCTGCTGCACTGGGCCTTTATTACGCAGTCGCCGCGGCGTGGTTCGTCGTACGGGGGCCGAGGGGCCGGGTGACGGGCGCGCTGGTTTTCGCCGCGCTCTGGACGCTGGCCGAGCTGGTGCGCGGCAGCTGGTTCACCGGTTTCCCTTGGGGCGCCGGCGGCTACGCGCATGTCGAGGGGCCGCTCTCGGCGCTTGCGCCATGGGTGGGCGTCTACGGCATCGGCGCCGCAGGAGCACTGGCTGTTGCGCTGGTCGCGCTGCATCGTCCGCTGCGCATCGTGGAAGCCGCGCAGGGCGTGGTGCTGATCGCGCTCGTGTTCGCCGTGCCGAACCTCGTGCCCGCGCTGCGCGACGATGTGCGAGGCGCGAAAGGCGCGGCCGGCAACCTGAGCGTCGCGCTCCTGCAGGGCAACATCCCGCAGGACGAGAAGTTCATTCCCGGCGGCGGCATCGAGACCGCGCTGAGCTGGTACGGCGAGCAACTGCGCGATGCCAAGGCTTCGCTCGTCGTCACGCCCGAAACCGCCTTGCCGCTGCTGCCTCAGCAACTGCCAGCCGGCTATCTCGAAGCGATCAAGGCCCGCTACAGCCAGGGCAATCAAGCCGCCATCGTGGGCCTGCCGCTCGGCGGGCAGGGCACCTACAGCAACGCGGTGCTCGGCTTCCGCCCCGGCGACGCGCAGCCCTACGCCTACAGCAAGCACCACCTCGTGCCTTTCGGCGAATTCATTCCCTGGGGCTTCCGCTGGTTCATCCAGATGATGAACATCCCTCTCGGCGACTTCGCGCGCGGCGGGCTTGCCCAGCCGCCCTTCGTCTGGCAAGGTCAGCGCATCGCGCCCAACATCTGCTACGAGGACTTGTTCGGCGACGAGATCGGCGCGAACTTCCGCGACGAGGCCAGCGCGCCCACCATCCTGCTCAACGTGAGCAACATCGCCTGGTTTGGCGACACGGTGGCCATCGACGAGCACCTGTCGATCTCGCGCATGCGCGCGCTGGAGTTCGCGCGGCCGATGGTGCGCTCGACCAACACCGGCGCCACCGTGGTGATCGACGCCCAGGGCCGCGTCGCGCACGAGCTGCCGCGCCTCACGCGCGGCGTGCTCGAGGCGAGCGTGGAAGGCCGTCGCGGCCTCACGCCCTTCGCGCGCTGGGTGGCACCGTTCGGCCTCTGGCCGCTGTGGCTGCTGGCCATGGCCATCGTGGCGGTGGCCTGGGTGCACGGCCGCCGCCAGAACTGAAACCGGTCAGGCTGCCGGAGCCGCCTTCACCGGCCAGTCGCGCAGCTTGCCCGGGTTCAGCAGGCCCAGCGGGTCGAAGCGCTTCTTCACCTCGATGACCTCCGGCGGCAGCGGCCCGCCGGCCTTGCCGTCTTCGACGATGTTCACGTGCGGGTTGTTGATGTGCACGTTGTGCTCGCGGTGGATGCGCATGATCTCCTGCAGCCGCTCCTCGGTGCTGAAGCGCACCAACTGCAGCCCGCTGCAGGTCATGAGGCCGGCCACGTTGCGCAGGAACTCGATGTGCATCATCACCTCGCCGGATTCGCCGCCCAGCAGCTTCTCCATCTCGATGACCTGCTCGACGTGCCGGCCCGGAACGAAGCCGCTCTGCAGGTAGGTGAGGTTCGGATCGATCTTCAGCGCATGCAGCGTCGTGTGGTTCCAGGTGAATTCCATCAGCGTGCGATTGCTCTTCTGCACCTCGGCCGCCGTCTTGCGGTAGCCGACGGTGCCGCCGAGGGCCTCCACCAGCTGCAGCATCGCGGGCTCGCATGACTCGGCCACCAGCGACAGCACCGTGTGGCAGCCCTTGGGCAGGTGCGCGGCGAGTTGCGACAGATGGTCGGAGATGGGCGCCGCGAAGAAAGTGACACCGCGCTTCACGATGCCCGGCGCATGCGCAAGCTTGTCGGCGAAGTTCAGCGCGCTTTCGAAGTCGCCGAAGGTCACCAGCGTCTCGAGCCACGGATGCGCGGGTGCCAGCGCGATCTCCAGCTCCAGCACCAGTCCATTGGTGCCCCACAGGTGGTGCATGCGCATCGCCTCGGCGCCGCGCAGCTCCACGACTTGCGGCTCGGCCTCGATGGTCATCGCGCGGATGCCGATCACGTTGCCGGGCGCGCCCAGCGGTCCGTAGTTGATGGAGCCCACGCCACCGAAGCCGCCGCCGAACAGGCCGCCCAGCGTCGCGCTGCGGTAGGTCGATGGAACACAGCGCAGCTCCTGCCCCGTGGGCTTCGTCTGCTTCTCGAGTTCGCCGAGACGGATGCCGGCCTGCGCGCGCGCCACGCCGGGGTGCACCCACAGGCAGCTGTTGTAGCCCGTCATGTCGAGCACCACGCCGCCGGCCAGCGGCGTGGTCTGGCCGTAGTTGCCTGTACCGCTGCCGCGGATGGTGATGGGCACGCAGCGGCGCGCACAAGCACCGACCACCGCGCGGATCTCTTCCTCGGTGCGCGGCCGCACGACCACGTCGGCGCGCTTGTCCTTGAGCTGGCGCACCAGCACGGGGCTGAACCACGAGAAATCGGAGGACAGCCGCGTGACGCGGCTCTCGTCGGTGATCCAGTCGAGGTCGGGCAGTTCGAGCAGCAGTTGCTCGATGGCGGAAACAGGGGCGTTCATGGTCAAGGTCAGTCCTGGGAAAGTTCGCTCGCATGCCACGAGCCCAGCGCCAGCTTGGTGAGCCAGGCCATCAGCACGAAGAGCGCGACACCGGTGAGGGAAATGAGCAGCAGCGCCGCGAACATGCGCGGGATGTTCAGCTGGAAGCCCGCCTGCAGGATCTGGTAGGCCAGCCCCGCGCCCGAACCGCCGGTGCCCGCGACGAACTCGGCCACCACTGCGCCGATCAGCGCGAGGCCGCTGGAAATGCGCAGCCCGCCGAAGAAGTAGGGCAGCGCGCTCGGAATGCGCAGCCGCACCAGCTGCTGCCAGCGAGTCGCGCGGTTGAGCTTGAAGTAGCTCTGCAGGTCGGGGTCGATGCTGCGCAGGCCCAGCGTGGTGTTGCTGATGATCGGGAACAGCGCCACCAGCGCCGCGCACACCGTCATAGCCGCCACCGGGTTCTTCACCCAGATGATGATGAGCGGCGCCACCGCCACGATGGGCGTGACCTGCAGCAGCACGGCGTACGGGAAGAGCGCGGTCTCGATGCGCTTGCTTTGCACGAAAAGGAACGAGATCAGCACGCCCGCGACCGTGGCCAGCAGGAACGACAGCACCGTGATCTTCAGCGTGACCAGCAGCGCGTTGCCCAGCGGCGCCCAGTCGGTCACCAGCGTCTGCATCATCAGGTAGGGCGAGGGCACCAGGTAGGGCGGCAGCTCCATCGCAACCACCAGCCATTGCCAGAGGGCGACCAGCGCCACGCCGATCAGCACCGGGTAGAGCACGCGCTGCACGCGCGGCTGAGCCAGCAGCGGAAGGGTCTTGGCAGTCATCGCGCGGCCTCCTCGTCGGTGCTGCTGGCGCGCAGCAGGCTGTCCTGCAGCTGCTTCGCGTAGCGCGCGAATTCGGGCGTGACCATGAAGTCGGCGCTGCGCGGATAGGGCTCGTCGATGCGGAACTCCTCCACCACGCGGCCGGGCCGCGCGGCCATCATCACCACGCGGCTCGACAGGAACACCGCCTCGTGGATCGAGTGCGTCACGAAGATCACCGTGAGCTTCTTCTTGCGCCACAGCTCCAGCAGGTCGGCGTCGAGCTTGTGGCGCGTGATCTCGTCGAGCGCGCCGAAGGGCTCGTCCATCAGCAGCAGGTCGGGCTGCGTGACGAGGCCGCGCGCGATCGACACGCGCATCTGCATGCCGCCCGAGAGCGCACGCGGCAGCGCGTCGGCGAACTTCTCCAGACCCACGAGCGCGAGCGATTCCATCACCCGCGCGTCGGCCTCCTTGCGCGGCACGCCGGCCAAGTCCAGCGGCAGGCGCACGTTGGTGCGCACGCTGGCCCACGGCATCAGCGTGGGCGACTGGAACACGAAGGACATCTTGCGCGGGCAGTCGTGCAGCTGCGCCGCCGGCCGGCGCCACACCAGCAGGCGCCCGTCGCTGGGCTCCAGCATGCCCGCCACCATCTTCAGCAGCGTGCTCTTGCCGCAGCCCGAGGGGCCGAGCAGGGTGACGAACTCGCCTTCGGCGATGGACAGGTCCACGGGCAGCAGCGCCTGCGTGCCGTTGGGATAGGTCTTCTCGGCCGAGAGCACTTCCACCGCGGGTACGGCGGGTGAGTGCTCCGGGGGCGGTGCCAACGTGTGGGGGTCGATTCGGTTCATGCGCAGCGCGTCGTTAAGGTTCAGGGGATGACCTTGGCGTCCTTCACGAACTCGGTCGTGTAAGTCTTCGCCAGCTCCACCTTCGACGGATCGAGCAGCTTCGCGCTCACGAGAAAGTCGTAGCTCGCCTTCGCGCGTGCATCCGTCATCACGCCGATGCCCAGCTTGGCCGCGTCGCCGCCGGTGATCATTCCCATCTCCTTGAGCTTGGCGACGCTGTAGGCCAGCTGGTCGTCGGTCATGTTGGGGTTGTCCTTCTTGATGAGCGCGTTGGCGGGCGCGGGGTCGGCGAGGTAGCTCTTCCAGCCCTCGGCCGAGGCCTTCACGAAGGCGGCGACCTGCTTGCTGCGGTCCTTCACCGTCTTCTCCATGCACGACACGGTGGTCGCGTAGGCCGGGAAGCCGTGGTCGCTGAACATCAGCACGGTGCTCTTCACGCCGGCCTTCTGGATGGCGTAGGGCTCCGAGGTCAGGTAGCCCTGCTGCGCGGCGTTCTTGTCGGCCACGAAGGGCTGGATGTTGAAGGTGTAGGGGCGGGTCTGCTCGTCGGTGAGGCCGAACTTGGCCTTCAGCCACGGCCAGTAGCCGCGCTGGGCCTGCGCGCCGATCAGCAGCGTCTTGCCCTTGAGGTCCTCGAACTTCTTCACGTCCTCGTGCGCGATCAGCACCTGCGGGTCCTTCTGGAAGAAGGCCGCCACGTTGACCACCGGCACGCCGCCTTCGCGCACCTGCATCATCTGGATGTCGCTCGAACCCATGATGCAGTCGGCCTGGCCGGCGGCCATCATCTGCGTGATGTTGACCTGCGGGCCACCCATCTTGATGGTCACGTCCAGGCCGTACTTCTTGTAGATGCCCTGTGCCACGGCCTGGTAGAAGCCGCCGTGCTCGGCCTGCGCGTACCAGTTGGTCATGTAGGTGAACTTGTCCTCGGCCTGCGCGGGTGCGGCGGCGAGGAATGCGATGGCGGCGGCGCCGGCGATGGACAGTGCGAAGGAACGCATGATGAGGACCTCTCGTGGGCAGGGGAGTTGAAGAAGAAAACGAAGGAAAAGGAAGAAGCGGCCGTTGCAAGAAGCGGGCTCAGGCCGCCGGCTCGAAGCGCTGCTGGATGAAGCCCTGCTGGTGTCCGCGCTCCCAGGTGGCTTCCTCGCGCACCACCCAGCGCAGTGCGTGCAGCTCGGTCAGCGCCTGCACCCAGCTGTCGGAGAGCGTGTCGAGGATGGCTTCGCCCTGCTCGCGCGTGGCGGTGGTCGGGTCGCCGATCACGCCGCTCGGGCCGAAGTCGCGCGAGGTCCATGCACAGGCCGGGCGGCCGTCGGCCGACAGCAGCTTGATCGGGAAGGGCGGCGGAAAGTTGGCGACCGCATGTTCCATGTGCACCGTCTCGGGCGCGAGCGCGAGCATCAGCGCGGTCTCGGAATGGCCGGCGTGCATCGCGAGTTTCTTCTCCTGCTCGCTGACCTGCTTGCTGGCCGCGCTCGGCAGGCGCGACACGCCATGCGGCACCACCACGAAATCGCCGTGGCGCAGGCGCAGTTCGCGCGCCGCCATTTCGAGCACCTGCGGCTGGCCGCCGTGGCCGTTGGCGAACAGCAGCTTGCGAAAGCCCGAGCGGTACACCGATTCGCCGATCTCGATCACCGTCGACAGCAGCGTGGTGCCGGTCAGCGTCATCGTTCCGGGGAAGTGCAGGTGCTCTTCCGACTTGCCATACGTGATGGTCGGCAGCGCGAAGGCGCGCACCTCGGCGGGGAGCTTTTCGAGCGCCTTGCCCATCACGCCCGAGCAGATCACGCTGTCAACCGAGCAGGGCAGGTGCGGACCGTGCTGCTCGATGGCGCCGCAGGGCAGCACGATGACGGTGTTCTCGCGGTCGGGCAGCGCGGCGATCTCGGTCCAGCTCAGGTAGGGCAGGAAGCGGTGGGGCGGGATGTAGCCGTGGAGCATGGGAAGGTGTCCTTGTGTGTTCGTTACCGGGGGAGGAAGGGCGTCGCGTCGCCGTGCGTGACGCGGCCGTCGCGCAGCACCACGCGGCCGGCGGTGCGCGAGGGCCAGCCGTGGCGGTCGGCCTGCGTGAACAGCACCAGGTCGGCGCCCTGGCCCACCAGTGTGGGCCTCGCAGGAGCGGCTTGGCGCCGCAGCCAGTCGCTGCGGCACAGCGCCTGCGACCATTCGTCGAAGGGTTCGTCGAGCTGCGCCACCAGCGCGGCCGTGCCCAGCGCCTCGACCGGGTCGAAGCTGCCGACGCGGCAGAACGGGTCTTGCACGTTATCGCTCGCGAACAGCAGCGGAATGCCGCGCTCGCGCGCTTCCTTCACCAGCGTGATGCCGCGCAGGCGCGGCGTGCGGCCGGTGACGGCATCCTGCAGCAGCAGGTTGGTGGCAGGCAGCGACACCACCGTGATCGGCGCGCGCGCCACGGCGTCGAGCGTGGCGAGCGCCTGCGCCTCGGGCTGGGCCGCGAGCGCGCAGATGTGGCCGCAGACCACGCGGCCTTCGTAGCCGATCTCGCGCAGGATGCGGGCGGTGGTCTGCAGGCCCACTGCCGAAGCGTTGAGCTCCTCGTCCACGTGCAGGTCGATGTCCAGGTCGCAGGCCTGCGCCGACACCAGCAGGTTGCGCAGCGCTTTCTCGCTCCAGTTGGTGGAGTGCACGAAGCCGCCGAGCAGCGTGTGCGGGCCGGTGGCCTTGACCTGCTTCGCGAGGCGCATGGCCTGAGCCGCGTCTTCGAAGAGCGGCAGCTTGATCAGGCTCACCTGCTCCAGCCGCACCCTGCCGGCCCATTCCTGCGCCAGCTCGGCCATCACCGGCCATGCCATCGGCACGGCATCGGGCTCCCACCAGTCGACGTGCGTGCGCAGGTGCGCGGTGCCGCATTCCCAGGCCCATTGCAGGCCGCGCGAGGCACGCTCGCGCACGTCGGCCGGCGTCCAGTGCACGCGATCGGCGAGCATCGCGTCGATGGCGCCGAGCAGGCCGGGCTGCACCTGCTTCATGCGCGGCAGGGTGAAGGCCTTGTCCAGGTGCGTGTGGGCGTCGACGAAGCAGGGAAGCACCAGTGCGCCGTCGAGGTTCCAGGCGGAGGGCGTGGCGGCGACAGCGGGGTCGACAGACCGCACGCGGCCTGCCTCGATCGCAACGCGCGCGAGTTCGGGCACGCCATCGCGCTGCGGCCAGTCGGCCGGTAGCAGCCAGCGCGGCAGGCGCACGTTGTCGAGGAGCGATGGCGCGCTCATGCGAAGCGCGCCATGGCTTGCCCCACGCGCGCCATGAAGCGCTTGAGCTGGGGCTCGGTGGCGACGTTCATGTGGTAGTGGGCGTGGTAGTCCACCTTCGCGCGCCGGCCGGTCAGCCGCAGCATGTACCGCGTGACGATCTTGCGCGGCGGATCGCCCATGTACATGGCCATCCAGCGCGGCCGCCCGTAGGTGACGACGGCGCTGATGCGCTTGATGTGCGTGAGCATCGGCTTCACGTTGGCCGGGTCGCTGATGTCGAAGGCCACGCCCGGCATGAAGAGCCGGTCGAAGTAGCCCTTGAGCATCGCCGGCAGCCCGAAGCACCAGGTCGGAAAGCAGAACACGATGCCCTCGGCCCACAGCAGCCGCTCCACGTAGGGCGCGAGCGGCAGCTGGTTGGAGGGCACGTCGTGGTAGCCCAGGCGCTCCTCGCGCGACAACACCGGGTTGAAGCCTTCGGCGTAGAGGTCGCAGTCGTCCACCTCGTGCCCGGCCGCGCGAAGGTTCTTCAAGACCTCCTGGTGCAGGGCGGCGTGGAAGCTGGTTTCGACCGGATGGCAGTAGACGACGAGCACTCGCATGGTGTGTTTGACCGCTTAATCAGAGCAAGTGGTCAGGTTATGCAAGCGACGTGCCAGTGCGGGTGCACCGGCTTGGGGCGGCGTGGCGGCCGCGCTACGGAACTGTCGGAAGGCTGCTGGATGAGTGGCCGAATTTCGTAACAAAAGTCACGCGAGGCCGGGAAACGAGTGCCTGGGCGAGCGAATTTTGCTGTCTCCGTAACAACAGCTCACTCTTTCTTCCAATTGTTAACTAAAATTCACAGTCCCAAATTTGTGAACTTTGGGCCTCATTCTCTCTTCATCAACCGTTCGATACCCGAGAGTCCGTCCTCATGAAAAAACCTTCCCTCATCGTTGCAGCCGTCCTGGCCGCTCTGGCCGCCAGCGCGGCGATCGCCGACACGGCCAGCTCCACGTTCAAGGTCCTCATCACCGTGACCAAGGCCTGCTCGGTCACGGCGGGTGCGGCCTCGAACATCGACTTCGGCTCGGTCACCTCGACCGCCACCGCCCTGTCGGCCAGCAGCAACATCAGCGTGACCTGCTCCAAGTCGACGCCCTACAACATCGGCCTGCAGCCTTCGAGCACCGCTGCCACCGACACCACCGGCGCCGGCTTCATGAGTCCCATCGTGGCTGGCCCGGACACCATTGCCTACCAGCTTCGCTCGGTGAGCGCGACGGGTCCCATCTGGGGCAACACCGCCACGCCCACCTCGGTCGGAAACGGCGTGGCCGGCACCGGCACCGGCACGGCCCAGTCCATCCCCGTGTTCGCAACGGTCGCAAGCGCCAACGTGACGCCTGGTGCCTACGCCGACACCGTGACCGTCCAGGTCAACTACTGATCCATTGCCTGAGGCCGACCGTGCACCGCCTGCTGCGCCACACCCTTGCCCTCGCGTTCGCCCTGCTGGCGCACGCGGCCGCCTCGGCTAGCGGGCTGCAGGTCTCTCCGGTCACGCTGACGCTGCAGGCCACGCAGAACGCCGATGGCCTATGGCTCAGCAACACCGGCGACGACGTGGTGCACGCCCAGGTGCGGGTCTACCAGTGGTCGCAGGACGCCGGCAACGAGAAGCTCACGCCCTCGCGCGAGCTCCTCGTGAGCCCACCGATGGTGCAGCTCGCACCGTCCGAGCGGCAGCTGATCCGCGTCATCCGCACCGGGGTTCCTGCCGGCGCGGTCGAGAATTCGTACCGGGTAGTCATCGACGAACTGCCCGTCGAGATGAAGGAAAAGAAGGGCCTGCAGCTGGTGCTGCGCTACTCGGTGCCCATCTTCATCGCAGCCGCCGGCGCGCAGCCGGCCGCACCCCAGCTCAGCTGGTCGCTGCGCCGCGAAGGCAGCCAGGCGGTGCTCGAGGTCGCCAACGGCGGCGGCATGCACGCCCAGCTCGCCGATCTGGATTTCGTCGATACCGCCGGCAAGCGCACTCCGGTGCACGCCGGCCTGATGGGCTACGTCCTGCCGGGCGCGAACATGCGTTGGCCCTTGAAGACCCCCGCGGAGGCCTTCGCCACCGGCGGCGTTCTGGAAACGAAGATCAATGGCAACGCGACGCAGGAAAAGATTCCGCCACTTCCACGCGTCCGCTGAGCGTCTGCTCCCACTGCTGCTTCTGTCGGGTCTGGCGTCATTGGACGCCCAGGCCGAGAAGACTGCAGCCGGACCGGGCCCGTGGCTGGTCGCATCCGCTGCGGAAAGCGACCTCACCGGCCCGACCGGGAGCGACCTCTACCTGGAACTGAGCCTCAACGGCAACCCCCAGGGGCTGGTGCATTTCGGGCTGCGCGATCGCGAGCTCTGGGCCAGCGCCTCCACCCTGCGGCAACTGGGCTTCGTCCTGCCGCCGGGCGCGTCCGACCCGGTGAGGCTCAACAGCCTTCCCGGCGTGAAGGTCGCCTACGACGCCGCAAGGCAGAGCGTCGCCATCAACGCGCCCGCCGACGTGCTGCGCCTGCCCACGACCGTGGTGAACACCTCGACGGTCGCCTCCCCCAAGGCCAGCGCCTCGCCCGGCCTGCTGCTGAACTACGACCTCTACGGCACGCAGGGCCGCGGCAACAGCACCAGCCTCAACGCGCTGGCCGAAGTTCGCGCCTTCAGCGGAAGCAGCGTGTTCACCAGCACCATGATGTCGCGCGCCTACCGCTCCGACAACGAAGACTGGAAGCACGACTCCGTGCGGCTGGACACCACCTGGAGCCAGTCCTTCCCCGACGACATGCTGACGCTGCGCGTGGGCGACACCACCACCGCGTCGCTGCCGTGGTCGCGCTCCACCCGCATCGGCGGCATCCAGCTCTCGCGCAACTTCTCGCTGCAGCCCTATCGCACGACGACCCCGCTGCCGGCCTTCCTGGGCTCGGCCACGCTGCCCTCGCAGGTGGAGCTCTACATCAACGGCCTGCGCCAGTACACCGGCCAGGTCCCTGCCGGGCCCTTCCAGCTGAACACGGTGCCCAGCATCAACGGCGCGGGCAATGCCCAGGTGGTTCTCACCGACGCCTTCGGGCGCGCGACGACCCTCGATTTCTCGCTGTACGACACGCAGCGCCTGCTGCAGGAGGGCCTGTCCGACTGGTCCGTCGATCTCGGCATGGTGCGCAGAAACTACGGCCTTCGCTCGAACGACTACGGCAGCGACCCCGCCGCCACCGGCACCTGGCGCTACGGCGTGAGCAACAGCTTCACGCTGGAGGCGCACGGCGAAACCACCAAGGGGCTGGTGAAGGGCGGTGTCGGCGGCGCATGGCTGATCGGGCAGAGCGGCGTGTTCACGGGCGCCGTGGCGCACAGCAGCTATCGCGGCGAGCAGGGCTCGCTGCTCAACCTCGGCTACAGCTGGCGCGACAACCAGTTCAATTTCGCGGTCGAGGGCACGCGCACGCGCGGCGAGTACCGCGACGTCGCCTCGCTTTACGGCAGCGCACCGGCCCGTGGCTCGGGCCGTGCATCCATCGGCTACACGACAAAGGATCTCGGCAGCTTCGGCCTGAGCTACCTCTACCTGCGCTACCCGGCGCAGGAGGCGACGCGCATGGCCAGCGTCTACTGGTTCCGGGCCATCGGAAAGAGCGCCTCGATGAACGTGAGCCTCAACCAGAACCTCGACAACCGCCGCGAGCGCAGCCTCTTCGTCGGCTTCACCTGGGCGCTGGACGGCAACATCACGGCCAGCGCCGGCGTCCAGCGCGACAACGGCAAGACGGTCTACACCGCCGATGCGCAGAGCTCCATGCCGGGCGACGGCGGCATCGGCTGGAGAGCGGGCCTGCGCCAGGGCGGCGGCCAGAACGGCGGTCAGGCCGAGATCGACTACCTCGGCCGCTACGGCCGCGCCATGGCCGGCATCAGCGTGCTTGGCGACAACCGCTTCGCCTACGCGGGCGCCACCGGCTCGATCGCGTTCATGGGCGGCCAGCCCTTCGCGGCGCGGCGCATCGACGACGCCTTCGCGGTGGTTTCCACCGACGGCATCGCGGGCGTGCCCGTGAGGCTGGAAAACCGCGACATCGGCACCACGGACGACAAGGGCATGCTGCTGGTGGCGCCGCTTCGCTCCTACCAGAACAACCAGCTGTCCATCGACCCGATGCAGCTGCCCGCCGACGTGAGGATCGAGCGCGTGAAGACGGTCGCCACGCCGAGCGACCGGGCCGGCACGCTGGTGCGCTTCGGCATCACGCCGGTCAGCGCGGCCGCGCTGCTGCTGGTGGACGAGGCGGGCAAGCCGCTGCCGCTGGGCAGCCGCGTGCGAGCCAACGCACAGGGCGGCGAGCCGGCGCTGGTGGGCTTCGACGGCGCCGTGTATCTCGAGTCGCTGCAGGCCCGCAACACGCTCGACGTGCAGACGCCCAACGGCGTCTGCCGGACCAGCTTCGACTATCGCAAGGAAGGCGCGGCAGTCCCGCAGATCGGGCCGCTGCGCTGCACCAGGGAGGCCAAGGCGCCATGAGTCTTCTGATCCGCACGCTGCGGGCCCTGCGCCTGCCCATGTTCTGCGCGCTGCTGTGGCTGCTGTCGGCGGGCAGCGCCCAGGCGTCGATCAATTGCACGGCATCGATGACGGCCGTGGCTTTCGGCGCGGTCGACCTGGTTGCCGGCACGGCCACGCCCGCCAACGCCACGCTGAGCTACACCTGCACCAAGAGCGGCAACAACAACACCACCGAGTACGCCAGGGTCTGCTTCAACATCGGCGACGGCAACGAGGGCCTCACGAACTTCAATCCGCGCGTCATGAAGAACACCGCGGGCGACAGCCTGAAGTTCCAGCTCTACCAGGGGACGAGCAGCACGATCTGGGGCTCGAACGGCAACGCCGCGGTGCCGAACCCGTTCACCATCAACATCGCCATTCCCGCCCGGTCCACCACCACCTCGGGCACCGCCACGATGCGCGGTGAGTTGCTCGCGGGCCAGAGCACGGTGCCCCCGGGCTCCTATCAGGACAACTTCGCCGGCATCCACACCTCGATCACGCTGACGTCGAGCACGAACGCGCCCCCGACCACGTGCGGCACGACGCTGGCGGACCAGTTCGCCTTCATCGTCAGCGCCACCATCTCCAAGAGCTGCGTCGTCACGGCCGATCCGCTGAACTTCGGCTCCGTCGCGGGCCTGCCGGGCGGGGCCAACATCGACAAGCTCGGCAACATCTACGTGACCTGCACGACGCCCACCTCCTACACGGTCGGGCTGACGCCGTCGAACAACGTGGCCAATGGTGCGGGGGCGATGACGCCGACCGGGGGCGTGCCTGGCAACACGGACACGGTGCCGTACCAGCTCTACCGCAACGCCGGGCGCACGAATGCCTGGGGCAACATCGCGGGAACCAACACCATGGGGGGTACGGGCAGCGGCCAGGTCCAGACGCTGCCCCTGTATGGCCGCGTTCTCGGCGCAAGCACCAACGTGCGGCCGGACAGCTACCTCGACGTCGTGACGGTCACCGTGACCTACTGAATCCGGGTCCGGGCCGAGCCCGGGCGAGCGAAACGGGAAGCCCGCTGGCAAATTGCGGGAATGTGTGAAGAATGGGGCCTCACGGCCTTCATTTTTCCGCGACTCTGCCGATAAGCCTGACTGGGCATCGATCCGATGCCTCCCAGGTTGCGACGATAGGAGTTCCCATGCCCGGAAACAGGCGAACTGCGAGGGCGGCTGCGCTGCGGTCGCCGCGAACGGCACCACCACTGGCGGCCGCAGGCATGCTGCTGCTCGTGTTGCCCCTGCCGCTGCAATTGAGTTCCGCCGAGCCGGCGCGCGAAGCGAACAGGGCGGCCGGTCGCTTCAACCTGACGATCAACGTGCTCCCGACCTTCGAGGTGCTGGAGATCAGACCCGTGAACGGCGGGCACGAGTACCGCGTGCGGACCAACATGGCGTCGGTGGTCATCAAGGGGCGGGAGTACCGGTTCGACAAGGTCGGGGAAGCGACCTTCATGGTGCCTGGCACCGATGCCGACGGCCGTGCAAGCCTGGGCACCGCCCTGCACGGCACCGTCAGCGCGATGGCCGCGACCGCGGGCGGCGCTTCGGCGCAGCCCGCGAGTGCTGCAGCCGGCGACGGCAGCAATGCCACGCGGGTGACGGTGACCTACTGACCGGCCGGGCCCGCCGGCCAGTCGCCGGTTTCTCCGGCGGGCCCTGCATTTCTTTTCATTCCTGCCGATATCCGGATGCCGGGCGCCCCTGCCGCGCCCGCGCCTCGCGTCCTTGCGACGCACGACAACGGATCGGGCTTCATGACGGGAAATCGGTTTCAACCGGCGCGCGCCGCCCTGGCTGCGCTGGTCGCATTCGCGCCGCTGGTGTGCGCGGCGGAGAGCAGCGCCGGCCCGGCCACAGCGACGGCGCGGGTACGGCTCGTGGTGAGCGTGGCGCCTGTGTTCCAGGTGCTGCAGGCCACGCGAACCCCCGAGGGATGCGACTATCTGGTCTGGACCAACATGAGGTCGATCACCATCGGCGGGCGCGAGTACAGCTTCGACCGGCCCGGCGAGCACACCGTGCACATACCCGAGGCGCCTGCAGGCGCCTGGGTCGTGCATGGCCTCTAGACGGCGGCCGGTCGTTCGGCGCTCAGTCCTGGTTCCCGATCTCGGTGTTGTCCGGCGACAGGCACAGCGCCCCCGTGCAGTTCAGCGACCGGAAGAAGATCGGCTCGTCCGGGTTGCCGAAGTAGCGCAGGCCGTTGGCCGTCTGCTCGTTCGCCTGGACGATGTTGTTTTCATCGAGACCGAAGTAGATGTTGTTGGCCTTGGGGAACTCGTACTCGAAGGTGCTCGCCTGCGTCAGGTCCTTCATGTAGAGGAAGAAGCTCGAAGTCTTGCCCTCGTCGGTCAGGAAGCGCTCCTTCAGCAGGCGGTAGCCCAGCGCACCCTGTTCGCGGATCTGTTTCGGGACGTCGGGGAAGTCGCCGCCGACCACGCTCAGCGGACTGATCACGGCCTTCATCTCGTAGCGGGCCGGGCTGCTCATGTCCTTGATGAAGAAATACGCGCTCTCGTGGTTGATGGTGCTGGGTGCGAACCACGGCCTGAAGCCGTTGGCGCCCTGCGCGTTGGCCGCGTTCACCATGTCCACCTTGGTGGTCGGGATCGGGATGGAGTTGTAGTCGTAGGTGGCCGATGAGCCCATGTCCTTGCGGTAGAGCACGCCGAACACGGGGTTGCTGTTCGGCGGCGGCAGGATCTTCAGCTGCGGCATCAGCTGCACGAAGACCTTGCCCTGCGCGCCCTGGTCCTTCATCTGCTGCAGCAGGCGCGGCAGCAGGTCGGGCGTCAGGATGTCGAGCTCGATCGTCTTGTACTCATAGCTGTAGGTGGTGTCGACGTCTTTCACCACCATGAACTTGTCCTGCAGCCGCACGATGTTGCCGCCCAGGGTGCCTTCGACATAGCGATAGCCCGCGGCGCCTTCGCGGTTCAGCAGCGCGATGTAGTCGTCGTAGCGCTTCTCGGCCGGATCGACGTCCGGATCGCGGTCCTGCTCGAAGGTCACCCACTTGTAGTGGGCGTTGACGGGCGTCGGATTGGTGCCGGGGCCAGGCTCTTCAGGTGGCGGCTCCTTTGGCGGCGGCTCCTTCGGCGGAGGGGGTATCTGGCTGAAGAGCCCGGGGTCGAAGCTGCTGCCGCCACCCCCGCCGCCGCCGCAGGCCACCAGTGCTGCCGTCGCGAGCGCGGCAAAGAACAATCTCGCTTTCATGATCCTCTACTCCTGTTTGTCTGTTCGTGATTCGCCGCCGCGAAAGAAGAAAAAGAAGGCTGGGCGGCGAAGCGTGCGAAGGTAGGCGCGCGGGCGTAGCGAACACAGTGCACAAAGTCACTGCGTTGCAGGAAGCGGAAGGAAGGCGGGAAGAGGAGTAAGAAGAAAGAATTGGCTACGACCGCAGCCGGCGCTCAGGCCTCGATGCCGCAGCCGTGGAGCACGAAGGCCACCAGCTCGCGCGCGATCGGCTCGCGGTCGAAGGGCGCGTCGGGCGGCAGGCCGAGCATCACGCGCGTCTGGATCGCGTAGTCGGCATAGCTCTGCGTCATGGCCCAGATGTGCATCAGCAGGATGCGTGCGTCGAGCGGGCGCATCTGGCCGCGCGCGATCCAGCCGTTGATGACGTCGATCTTCTTCTGCGTCCAGGCCCGTGCGTTGGGCCAGTAGCGGTCGAGGTTGCGCCCGCCGTCGAGAATTTCGCGCGTGAAGATGCGCGACATTTCGGGGCTGTCGATGGCGTGGTCGAGCTTCTTGCGGATGTAGTCGCCCAGCACCGTGGCCGGGTCGCTCGCGTCCTCGAAGGAGAACACCACCTTCCAGGCGTGCAGCACCTGCATCAGCAGCTCCTCGTAGAGCTCTTCCTTGCCGGCGATGTAGTAGTGCAGCTGGGGCTTGGTGAGGCCGGCGCGCGCCGCGATGGCCTGGGTCGAGGTGCCCTTGAGGCCATGCAGGCTGAACTCGGTGACCGCCGCGGTGCGGATCGCCGCCATGATGCGTTCGCGCCCGGGCCTGGCGCGAGACAGGGGGCCGTCGGGCGCGGGCATTTCCTGGGCGGTCGAGACGGGAAGGGCGGCGGGATCGGCGTTCATGGTGGCGGGTGGGCGAGCGGCGGTGCGCGCGGTCGATGGTAATACCACCGGTACCTCTGGCATGACCGCATGCCATGCCGGCATGAGCGGGCAGGGCATGCGGGCATGGTTCCTGTATCTTCCTCGCCGCCTCGAAAAATTCCATTCAACACAGGAGTTGTTTATGTACCTCTCTCCCCGTTTCCGTGCCTTCGCGGCCGGCGCCGCGCTGCTGGCCGCCAGCGCGCTCGCGCAGGCGCAGCAGGCGCTGCCCAATGTGGTGATCCTCGCCACCGGCGGCACCATCGCCGGGGCCGGCGCCTCGGCCGTCAACAGCGCCACCTACGCGGCCGCCAAGGTCGGCGTCGAGAAGCTGATCGCCGGCTTGCCGGAGCTCTCCAAGGTCGCCAACGTGCGCGGCGAACAGGTGTTCCAGGTCGCGTCGGAAAGCCTCACCAACGACAACCTGATGACGCTGGCCAAGCGCGTGTCGGCGCTGTCGAAGCAATCGGACGTGGACGGCATCGTCATCACCCACGGCACCGACACGCTGGAAGAAACCGCCTACTTCCTCACGCTGACCGTGCACACCAGCAAGCCGATCGTGGTGGTCGGCTCGATGCGCCCGGGCACCGCGCTGTCGGCCGACGGCGCGCTCAACCTGTACAACGCCGTGAACGTGGCGGGCAGCAAGGACGCGATGGGCAAGGGCGTGCTCGTGACGATGAACGACAACATCGACACCGGCCGCGACGTGAGCAAGAACGTCAACATCAAGACCAATGCCTTCTCCAGCCAGTGGGGCCCGCTGGGCATGATCGTCGAAGGCCGCAACTACTGGTTCCGCGCGCCGGTGAAGCGTCACACCATGAACTCGGAGTTCGACATCGACAGCATCACCGCGCTGCCGCCGGTTGAAATTGCCATGGGCTACGAGGGCGTGAGCTCGGTGGCCATCGACGCCATCGCCAGGAGCGGCGCCAAGGCGCTGATCCATGGCGGCACCGGCAACGGCTCGGTGGCCGACCGCATCGTTCCGAACCTGCAGAAGGCCCGCGCCGACGGCGTGATCGTGATCCGCAGCGCCCGCGTGCCCGACGGCTTCGTGATCCGCAACGCCGAGCAGCCCGACGACAAGTACGACTGGGTGGTGGCGCACGACCTGCGCCCGCAGAAGGCGCGCATCCTGGCGATGGTGGCTCTCACGAAGACCAACAACACCAAGGAACTGCAGCGCATCTTCTGGGAATACTGATCTCCCCCGGGGCGCATGGCGCCCCTCTGCAGAACAAGGCCGCAGCGGTGAAAGCCGCCGCGGCCTTTTTTTTTTTCTTCTTATCGGCGGTCCGTTCCGCGATGGTGCCGCGCGTACTCGATGCTCGCGATGCAGATCGCCAGCCATGCGGCGCCCGAGCACAGCCCCGCGAGCACGTCGCTCGGGAAGTGCGCCCGCACGAAGATGCGGCTGCAGGCCACGGTGACGATCACGGCCGTCGCCGCCATCACCGAGGGCACGCGCCAGCGCGCGGGCAGCATGCGCAGCCCCAGGTAGCCCAGCATGCCGTAGAGCACCATCGAGCCCGAGCTGTGGCCGCTCGGAAAGGAGTAGCCCGAGACCTGCGCGAAGCCGAAGTCATGCACCGGCCGGGCGCGCTCGAAGATGTGCTTGAGCATGTGGTTCAGCAGTGCATTGCCGACCGTGGCCGCGACCCAGCCGGCAGCGAAGCCGCGGTGCCCGCGCAGCCACAGCGCGATCGCCACGCCGGTGCACAGCAGCACCACGGTGATCGGGTCAGCAAGGTGGGTGAGCCACGAGAACACCTCGCGCACGCCCGGTGGCGTATTCACGCCCACGGAATGGCTGATCGTCTCGTCCAGCAGGCCCATCGGCCGGCCTTGGCCCAGGCCCTCCGCCACCTCGGCGAACACCCAGGCCAGCGCCAGCACCGCCGCCGCACCGATGGCCAGCCCGCCGAACAGCAGCCCGGCGCCCGGCTCGGGCTGCGCCGCGCGGCGGCGGCGCAGGTGCTCGAAGCCCCATGCGGCGATGCCGGCGACCAGGGTCAGCAGGGCGAGAAGAACCAGGAATCCGGGCCAGGCCTGGGCGCCGAGGCGCTCTCCCAGGGCGATCAGTGCGGCATGGTCAACGGGCATGAGTGGGGCGTTCGGGCGACAGGGCTGGGGGTTCGAAGGGAAGGGCAGGAGCATAGCGGCCCGTTCCTGACTGCCCGCTGCCTCGTAAAATAGCCGGTTCGTTGCGCCGCGGGGTCTTCTCCCGCCGGGCGGCCGCCTTCACGCAGATCCATGCTGACCTTCCAACAAATCATTCTCAAACTGCAGTCGTACTGGGCCGACAAGGGCTGCGCGCTGCTGCAACCGTACGACATGGAAGTGGGCGCGGGCACCTCGCACACCGCCACCTTCCTGCGCGCGCTCGGCCCCGAACCCTGGAAAGCCGCCTACGTGCAGCCCAGCCGCCGCCCCAAGGACGGCCGCTACGGCGAGAACCCCAACCGCCTGCAGCACTACTACCAGTACCAGGTGGTGCTGAAGCCGGCACCCTCGAACATCCTCGAGCTCTACCTCGGCAGCCTAGAGGCCCTGGGCTTCGACCTCAAGAAGAACGACATCCGCTTCGTCGAAGACGACTGGGAGAACCCCACGCTCGGCGCCTGGGGCCTGGGCTGGGAGGTGTGGCTCAACGGCATGGAAGTGACCCAGTTCACCTACTTCCAGCAGGTCGGCGGCATCGACTGCAAGCCCATCACCGGCGAGATCACCTACGGCCTGGAGCGCCTGGCCATGTACCTGCAGGGCGTGGACAACGTCTACAACCTCACCTGGACCGACGGCCTGAGCTACGGCGACGTCTACAAGCAGAACGAGGTCGAGCAGTCGACCTACAACTTCGAGCACAGCGACGCCGAGTTCCTGTTCACCGCCTTCAACGCGCACGAGAAGCAGGCCAGGCACCTCATGGACGCCCAGCTCGCGCTGCCCGCCTACGAGCAGGTGCTGAAGGCCGCGCACAGCTTCAACCTGCTGGACGCGCGCGGCGCGATCAGCGTGACCGAGCGCGCCGCCTACATCGGCCGCATCCGCAACCTCGCGCGCAGCGTGGCGCAGAGCTACTACGACAGCCGCGAGCGCCTGGGCTTCCCGATGGCGCCGCGCGAGTGGGTCGCGCAGATCCCGCCGAAGAAGGTTGCCTGAGCGATGACGACCCCCATGAACAAGAACTCCCTCCTGGTCGAACTGTTTGTCGAAGAGCTGCCGCCGAAGGCACTGAAGAAGCTCGGCGACGCCTTTGCCGGCGTGCTGCGCGACCAGCTCGTGGCGCAGGGCCTTGCCGACGCCGGTGCGGTGCTGACGCCGTACGCCTCGCCGCGCCGCCTGGCCGCGCACATCACGCACGTGGCCGAACGCGCCGCCGACAAGGCCGTGTCGCAGAAGCTCATGCCCGTGGCCGTGGGCCTCGACGCTTCGGGCCAGCCTACGCCCGCTCTGCTGAAGCGCCTGGGCGCGTTGGGCGCCGACGCCTCCGCCGTGCCCGGCCTCAAGCGCGCGATGGACGGCAAGGCCGAAGCCCTGTTCTACGAAAGCACCGCCAAGGGTGCAACGCTGGCCGAGGGCCTGCAGAAGGCGCTGGCCGAAGCCATCGCCAAGCTGCCGATTCCCAAGGTCATGAGCTACCAGCTCGAAAGCGGCTGCGAGCTGCCGGGCTGGAGCAGCGTGAGCTTCGTGCGACCCGCGCACGGCCTCGTGGCGCTGTACGGCGATGCCGTGGTTCCGGTGGAGGCGCTGGGCCTGAAGGCGGGCCGCGAAACGCACGGCCACCGCTTCGAGGCGACGGTCGATCCGGTGGTGCTGCGCGATGCCAACAGCTATGCGCTGCAGCTGCAGGAGGAAGGCGCCGTCATCGCGAGCTTCGAGACGCGCCGCGCCGAGATCGCGCGCCAGCTCGCGGCGGCCGCGGTGAAGGCCGGCGGCGGCTCGGTGCCCATCGAGGACGACGCCCTGCTCGACGAAGTGACCGCGCTGGTCGAGCGCCCGAACGTTCTGGTCTGCAGCTTCGAGCGCGAGTTCCTCGAAGTGCCGCAGGAGTGCCTCATCCTCACGATGAAGGCCAACCAGAAGTACTTTCCGCTGCTCGACGCCTCGGGCAAGCTCACCAACAAGTTCCTCGTCGTCAGCAACATCAGCCCCGACGACGCGAGCGCGGTCATCGGCGGCAACGAGCGCGTGGTGCGCCCGCGCCTGGCCGACGCCAAGTTCTTCTTCGACCAGGACCGCAAGAAGTCGCTGGCCTCGCGCGTCGAATCGCTGGGCAAGGTGGTCTATCACAACAAGCTGGGCACGCAGGGCGAGCGCGTGGAGCGCGTGATGCGCATCGCGCGCGGCATTGCCGAGAAGCTCGGCGACGCGGCCCTCGCCGCGCATGCCACGCAGGCCGCCCAGCTCGCCAAGGCCGACCTGGTGACCGACATGGTCGGCGAGTTCCCCGAGCTGCAGGGCATCATGGGCCGCTACTACGCGCTGCACGACGGCCTCGACGCGTCGGTGGCCGACGCCATCGAGGACCACTACAAGCCGCGCTTCGCCGGCGACGAGCTGCCGCGCAACACCGTGGGCCTCGTGGTGGCGCTGGCCGACAAGCTCGAGACGCTGGTCGGCATGTTCGGCATCGGCAACCTGCCCACGGGCGACCGCGACCCGTTCGCGCTGCGCCGCCACGCGCTGGGCGTGATCCGCATGCTGGTCGAGAAAGACCTGCCGCTGGAGCTGACCAGGCTGGTGAGCGACGCGCGCACGGCGCTGGACGACGCCATCGGCAAGACCGGCGAGTTCCCGCTGCACAAGGCGGCGGAGGACGTTGGCCAGGTCGTCGACTTCATCTACGACCGCCTTGCGGGTTCCCTGCGCGAGCAGGGCGCCAGCGCGCAGGAGGTCGAGGCCGTGCTGGCACCGCGCCCGCAGCGCCTGGGCGAGGTGCCCAAGCTGCTGGCCGCCGTGCGCGCCTTCGCTGCCCTGCCGGCCGCCGCAGCGCTCGCGGCAGCGAACAAGCGTATCGGCAACATCCTCAAGAAGGCTCCCGAGGCCGACGCGCACGTCAGCGAGCTGCTGCTGCAGGAGCCCGCCGAGAAGGCGCTGCACGCGGCCATGGCGCAGGTCGTGCCCGCCGCCAACGCGCAGTTCGACGCCGGCGACTACACCGCCTCGCTGCAGACGCTGGCCGCGCTGCGCGAGCCGGTCGATGCCTTCTTCGACGGCGTGATGGTCAACGCCGAGCAGGCCGACCTGCGGCTGAACCGGCTGGGCCTGCTGATGTCGCTGCACGCCGCGATGAACCGGGTGGCGCAGCTCGAGCGGCTGGCGGTCTGATTTTCGGCGCTCGATAATTCGGCCATGAACCGCCAGCAACAGATCGACGACTTCCTGCTTCAGGCGCATCGCCTTGCAGTGTCCCGGCTGCGGGCGGAGCCTGCGCGCATCGCGGATGTTTCCGCGACGCTCGAGCGGTGGCAGGCGCAGGCCGGTGCCACGCGGTCCGATCCTTACTGGAACGAGTGGCGCGCCATGCTCGCTGCCGGCGTCGATGCGATCGAAGAGGCCACTTGCGGTACCGACGATCACGCGGTGGCGCTGCGCAATGTTTCTCCTGTTGGCGTCCTCATGACGCAGCGCGAGCGCGGCGAACTCCTGCGCGCGGCGCGGCAGGGCACACATGCAGCGTAGCGAAGCCGAGCATGTGCTGCGCGCGGCCGCAGCCATTGCGCAGGAGCAGTCTTTCGTCGTGATCGGCAGCCAGGCGTTGCTCTTCCTGCTGGAGGATGCACCGCCGAGCCTGCTGGTGTCGCGGGAGCTCGATCTCTATCCCGCCCTGCACCCCGAGAAGTCCGATCTGATCGACGGTGCCATCGGCGCACTGTCCAGCTTCGACGACACCTTCGGATACCACGCCGATGGCGTCGGCCCCGAGACGGCAGTGATGCCCGGCGACTGGATGCAGCGTGCCAGTCTTCACTACTTGGGTGACCTGACGGTGGTCTGTCCCGATCTGCACGACCTGGCGCTGTCGAAGTGCGTGGCGGCTCGCGAGAAGGATGCCGACTTCGTGCGCGAGTTGCTCAGGCTCGACTTGGTGAACACCGCCGTCCTGCACGAACGTGCTGCCTTGCTGGACGGGGCGAAATATCCTGTGGCGCAGATCGACGACTGGATCGGGCGGCGCAGCATCGAAGCGGGGAAAAGCTCATGAAACTCGTCATCCTCGACCGCAACGGCACGCTCAACGTGCACCGCGAAGACTTCGTGAAGAGCGACATCGAGTGGACGCCGCTGCCCGGTGCGCTGGAAGCGGTGGCGCGGCTCAACCATGCGGGGTGGCACGTGGTGATCGCGTCGAACCAGTCGGGCCTGGGGCGCGGCCTGTTCGACATGGCCTCGCTCAACGCGATGCACGCCAAGATGCACAAGATGCTCGCGGCCGTGGGCGGCAAGGTCGACGCGGTGTTCTACTGCCCGCACAGCCCCGACGAGAACTGCGACTGCCGCAAGCCGAAGCCGGGCCTGTTCCTGCAGATCGGCGACCGCTACGGCATAGATCTCAAGGGCATCCCGACCTGCGGCGACAGCCTGCGCGACCTGCAGGCCGGCGCGGCCGCCGGCTGCGAGCCGCACCTGCTGCTCACCGGCATGGGCGCCGCCTGCCGCGGCGTGGATCCGCTTCCTTCCGAATACCCGGCGAACACGATGGTCCACGACGACCTCGCCGCCTTTGTCGATTTTCTGCTCGCGCGCGAAGCGCGGGATGCACTGCAGGTGGCTGTCTGATGGCGTTGTTCCGTTCCGTTCTCCACGCACTGTGGATGCTCGTCACCGTGGTGCCCTGGGGCATCATCATGTGCGTCAGCTCGCTCTGGAAGCGCGGCGTGCCGCTCTACTGGATGGCCGTACGCTGGCTCGGTTGGGCCATCGGCGGCGCGCGCGTGCTGCTGGGCATCAAGACCCGCGTGAGCGGCATGGAGAACCTGCCGACCGACAAGCTCGCCGGCGCGGTCCTGCTGGTGAAGCACCAGTCCACGCTCGAGACCTTCCTGATGCCCACGCTGATGCCGCATCCGCTGGCCTACGTGTTCAAGAAGGAGCTGATCTACATCCCCTTCTTCGGCTGGGCGATGGCGCGGCTGGACATGATCCACATCGACCGCAGCCAGCGCGCGCAGGCCTTCAACAAGGTGGTGAACCAGGGGCGCAAGCTGCTCGCGCAGGGCATCTGGATCATCATGTTCCCCGAGGGCACGCGCATTCCGCGCGGGCAGAAGGGGACCTACAAGAGCGGCGGCACGCGGCTGGCCTGCGAGACCGGCGTGCCGGTGATCCCGATCGCCGTGACCTCGGCCAAGGTCTGGCCGCGCAAGGCCTTCATCAAGCGCCCCGGCGTGGTCGATGTGTCCATCGGCCCAGCCATTCCCAGCGTGGGCCGCAAGCCCGACGAACTGATGCGCGAGGTCGAGGAGTGGATCGAGGCCGAAATGCGCCGCCTCGACCCCGAGGCCTACGCGAACAGCCCCTCCCGGCCCGCCCGGCAGGAAGCGGTGAGCTGACGGGCGCGGGCCGCCGGTAGAACGACAGAAACCAGAAGGCCCGCCATGGGGGGATTGCTCCGGTTCACGATGGACCTGTTCGAGGGGCTGGGGAGCGAGTTCGCGCCCCCGGCGCCCGCGCCGGCACGTCCGCGCCGTCCGAGGAAGCCGAAGCCGGCGGTACCGCCTTCCGTGCTGCCGGACGCGGCCATCCTTCCTCCCGCGCCCGTCGATCCGGATGCGCCGCCCGCGGTGCCGCTGGCCGACACGCTGACGCTCGCGAACTTCGCGCACCCACAGGCCACGCGCGAAGTGGTGCTGGGCTCCGCGCGCGTGGCCTACGAATTCAAGCGCGGCAAGCGCAAGACCATCGGCTTCCTGGTCGGCGCCGAGGGGCTGTCGGTGCGCGCGCCGCGCTGGGTGGCGCTGCGCGACGTCGATGCGGCCATCCACGAGAAGTCGGACTGGATCCTGCGCAAGCTCACGGAGACGCGACAGCGCCTCGCGCGCGTGGAAGCCACGCGCATCGAATGGAAGGACGGCGCAGCCTTCCCGTTCCTGGGAGAGCCGGTCGTGATGCGGCTCGATCCCAAGCACGGCTTCGCGAGCGTCGGTGGCACGCTGGACGCAGCCACCGAGGAAGGCGCGCCGCGCATCCTGCGGCTGGCCGTCTCGCAGAACGCCGAGCCCTCGCAGATCCGCGACGCCGCGCAGGCCTGGCTCATGCGGCAGGCGCGCAAGCTGTTCATCGAGCGGCTGGACCACTTCGCGCCGCTGCTCGGCGTGCAGTGGCAGAAGCTGTCGCTGTCCAACGCGGCAACGCGCTGGGGCAGCGCCAGCGCCGACGGGTCGATCCGGCTCAACTGGCGGCTGATCCACTTCCGGCTGCCGGTGATCGACTACGTCGTGGCGCACGAACTGGCCCACCTGCGGGTGATGGACCACTCGCACCGCTTCTGGGAGACCGTGGAGAGCGTGGTGCCCGACTACGACGCGCTGCGGCAGCAGCTCAAGGACGAAGCGGTTCCACGCTGGAACTGAGGCCGGGGCGCCCCGGCCCCGGGGTCAACGCTTCAGGACACGGCCTTGATGGGGATGTACATCTCACCCCCGCCCGCCATGAACTCCTTCGACTTCTCCTCCATGCCCTCGCTCATGGCCTGATCCTCGGCCACGCCCTTCTTCGCGGCGTACTCGCGCACTTCCTGCGTGATCTTCATCGAGCAGAACTTGGGGCCGCACATCGAGCAGAAGTGCGCCACCTTGCTCGAATCCTTGGGCAGCGTCTCGTCGTGGAATTCGCGCGCCGTGTCGGGGTCGAGGCCGAGGTTGAACTGGTCCTGCCACCGGAACTCGAAGCGCGCCTTGCTCAGCGCGTCGTCGCGCGAGCGCGCGCCCGGGTGCCCCTTTGCCACGTCCGCGGCGTGCGCGGCGATCTTGTAGGCAATGATCCCCTGCTTCACGTCGTCGCGGTCGGGCAGGCCCAGGTGCTCCTTGGGCGTCACGTAGCACAGCATCGCGGTGCCGGCCCAGCCGATCATGGCCGCGCCGATCGCGCTGGCGATGTGGTCGTAGCCCGGCGCGATGTCGATGGTCAGCGGGCCCAGCGTGTAGAAGGGCGCCTCGTGGCAGTGCTTGAGCTGCTCGTCCATGTTCGACTGGATCATGTGCATCGGCACATGGCCCGGGCCTTCGATCATGGTCTGCACGTCGTGCTTCCAGGCGATCTGCGTGAGCTCGCCCAGCGTGCGCAGTTCGGCGAACTGGGCCTCGTCGTTGGCGTCGGCGCCCGAGCCGGGGCGCAGGCCGTCGCCGAGCGAGAAGCTCACGTCGTAGGCCTTCATGATGTCGCAGATGTCCTCGAAGTGCGTGTAGAGGAAGCTCTCCTTGTGATGCGCGATGCACCACTTGGCCATGATCGAGCCGCCGCGCGACACGATGCCCGTCATGCGGTTGGCCGTGAGATGGATGAAGGGCAGGCGCAGGCCGGCGTGGATGGTGAAGTAGTCGACGCCCTGTTCCGCCTGCTCGATGAGCGTGTCGCGGTAGATCTCCCAGGTCAGGTCCTCGGCCACGCCGCCCACCTTCTCGAGCGCCTGGTAGATGGGCACGGTGCCGATCGGCACGGGGCTGTTGCGCACGATCCAGTCGCGCGTGGTGTGGATGTTCTTGCCGGTGGAAAGATCCATCACGTTGTCCGCGCCCCAGCGGATGGCCCACACCAGCTTCTCCACCTCTTCCTCGATGCTCGAGGTGACGGCCGAGTTGCCGATGTTCGCGTTGATCTTCACCTTGAAGTTGCGGCCGATGGCCATCGGCTCGACCTCGGGATGGTTGATGTTCGCGGGAATGATCGCGCGGCCGCGCGCCACCTCGTCGCGCACGAACTCGGGCGTGATGATGCGCGGGATGCTCGCGCCCATCGGGTTGCCCGCCACGCGCTTCGCGCGCTCCTCGTTGGCGAGGTACTCGGCCATCCACTCGCGCTTGCCGTTCTCGCGCAGGGCGACGTATTCCATTTCGGGCGTGACGATGCCGCGGCGTGCGTAGTGCATCTGCGTGACATTGCCGCCCGACTTCGCGCGGCGTGGCGTGCGCTGCAGCGCCGAGGCACCGGCGCGCAGTTCGGCGAGGCGCTGGGCGTCGCGGTCTTCGTTCTTGGCGCCGTCGTCCAGCGCGTGGTGCACGCGGCCTTCGTAGCTCTCGGTGTCGCCGCGTTCGGCGATCCACGCGCCGCGCACGTCGGGCAGGCCCCGGCGCACGTCGATCTCGACCTTCGGGTCGGTGTACGGGCCGGAGGTGTCGTAGAGCGACACGGTCTCGCCGTTGGTCAGCTGCACGTCGCGCACGGGCACGAACAGGTCGGGCCGGCTGCCCGGAATCACGCACTTGTGCGACGCGGGAAAGGGCTCGCGCGTCAGCGAAAGCAGCGAGGTGAACTTGTCGGGGGCATTCATCGGAGGCACTCCTTGTTGAGGAAAGGGTGCTCCGCAATCGCTCGGTGGTCTTCGGCAGAAGCCCGTCACGGGAAGGTGGACGGACCGAAGTCAGGGAGTGCAGCTCTTCTTACGCCGGTATGACCCGGATCAAGTTCGCGGGTCGGCAGCTTTGCCATCTCAGCACGCCACATGCGTGCACCCCGGAGCGGGGCCGATTGTGCGAGCCCCGGCCCGGCGCGTCAACCCGCGGGTTGTTACCGCAGGTCGCCGTCGAGGTAGTACCAGCGCCCGTCCTCGCGCACGAAGCGGCTGCGCTCGTGCAGGCGCGTGGCGGCGCCGGAGGGGCCGCGCTGGCGCGCGACGAACTCGACCTCGGCGTGGTCCGCATCGAGCACCGACCGGGCGCGGACGTCCAGCCCGAGCCATTTGACGCCCGGCTCGAACTCGATGGAGGCCGGGCGCTTCGAGGGATGCCAGGTGGCGAGCAGGTACTCGCCGCGCTCCAGCACGAAGGCCGAATAGCGCGAGCGCATCAGCGATTCGGCATCGGGCGCGGGCGTGCCGTCGAAATCGTCGAGATATCGGCCGCAGCACAGGGCATGGGCGACGGGCTTGTCGCGGCGGTCGGTTCGGCCGCAGGGGCAAGGCCCGGGGGTGGGATCGGTGGAACTCATGAAGACTGCTATTGGAACACCCCGCGGCCCAGCCTCCGACAGGGCAAGCCCGGAGCCGGTGAAGGCCGCTTGCGGCGGATGGGCTCCTGCAGCGCCTGCGCACCGGCCGGCCCGGTCCCCGGGCATCCACCCTTGGCGCGGCGCTTGCTAAACGATAGCGTTGCCCTAGCCCGTCGAGAAAGCCCGCGATGTACCTCACAGCCCCCGAACAGCAGGCCCTGCGCGGCGTCTTCGCGCTGCTGGCCGAGGACGACCGTGGCGAGCGGGAGATCCGCGAGCACCTCGGCCAGGCGCTGCTCGACCTGCTGCACGCCGACCAGTTCGCCTCCTTCGTTTGGAACGCGGCGGGCAACAGCTTCGGCTCGCGCGTGGCGATCCACATGGACCCGGCGAACCTCGACACCTACGCGCAGTGGCACCAGCACCACGACCCGATCACCTTCGTGCTGCAGTCGCGCCGCCGTGCCACGCGTGTGACCGAGGTGATGCCGCAGCGCGAGCTGATGCGCACGCCCTTCTTCAACGACTTCCTCGCGCGCGACGGCCTGCACTGGGGCATGAACCTGCATGCCTTCGAGGGCGACCGGGCACTGGGCGACCTGCGCATCTGGCGCCGCAAGGGGCGCGGCGATTTCGGCGATCACGAGAAGGCGCTGCTGGACCTGATCGAGCCGGCGTTCATCGGTGCCTTGCAGCGGGCACAGCGTGCCGCTGCAACAGCCATTCCTTCATCGCATGCACCAGCCTCCTCCGATGCGCTGCTGAGTGCGCGCGAGCAGGAGGTGGCCCGCTGCGTGCGCGAAGGGCTCACCGACAAGGAGATCGCGCGGCGCATGGCGGTGAGCGTGCCCACCGTGCGCACCTACCTGCGCCGCATCTTCGACAAGCTGGGCATCGAGCGCCGCTCGGCGCTGGCGGCCTTGCGCTGACACCCGCAGCCAGTCACTTCGGCGCGGGCAGCCGTCCCAGCACCTTCTCCACCGCGAGGCCCACGGCCAGCAGCCTGCGGTCGCTGCCGGCGGGGCCGTCGAGCTCCAGGCCCACGGGCAGGCCCGTCGTCGCGCCGATGCCCGAAGGCAGCTGGATGCCGGGAATGCCGGCGTTGCTGCCGGGGTCGGTGTTCCGGATCAGCGCGCCGAAGTTCTCGGGGCTGCTGGCTTCAGGCGCCGCGGCCAGCGCCACGGTAGGCACCGTCGGGAACACCAGCGCATCGAGCCTGTGCTTCGCGAAGGTGTCGCGGTAGAGCTTGCGCAGCGCGGGGCGAGCGACGCGCATCGCGTGCTCGTAGGCCGGCCTCGCGTCGACCACGCCGTTGGCGGCGGGCAGCTTGCGCGGAACGACGAAGGTCTCGAAGGTGCCCTTGACGTCGGGGCTCGCAATGCCGGCCGTGAGCTGCGCGAGGTCGATGCCCGTGCGGTACTTCGAGAGGTAGGCCGCCATGTCGTCGTGCGCCTCGTAGAGCGCGAGCGGGAAGCCGACAGCGCCGTTGAGCTCCATCAGCCCGGGCATGTCCACGTCCACCAGCGTGGCGCCGGCCGCGCGCAGTTTCGCGAACGCGGCGTCGGTGGCGGCGCGCGTGTCGGCGTCGAGGCCCGCCTGGAAGGCGGGCACCACGCCGAGCCGCACCCGCTTCAGATCGGTGGGCTTGAGCGGAGCGCCCCCGGCAATGACGCCGTCGAGCAGCGCCACGTCGGCCATCGACTGCGCCATCGGCCCCGCGGTGTCGCGCGTGTGCGAGATCGGCGCAATGCCCTGCCGCGGATAGCGCCCCACCGTAGGGCGCAGCGACGCGCAGCCGTTGAACGCGCACGGAATGCGCACCGATCCGCCCGTGTCGGTACCCAGTGCGGCCGGCGCCATGCGCGCGCCCAGCGCCGCGCCATTGCCCGACGACGAGCCGCCCGCGATGCGGCTCGGATCGTAGGCATTGCGCACACCCACCTCGGGGCCGGTCTGGAACGCGGGGTTGTAGCCGGTGACGCCGAAGGCCAGCTCGTGCATGTTCGTCTTGCCGAGCACGACGGCGCCAGCGGCGCGCAGCTTGGCGACCACCGGCGCATCGGCCGCGGGCACGAAGCCTTTCAGCGCCGGCGTGCCGGCGGTGGCAGGCAGATCGCGCACCTGGATGTTGTCCTTGATCGCCACAGGCAGGCCGTCCAGCGGCTTGCAGGCCTTGCCGGGCCGGCGCGCCGCATCGGCCGCGCGCGCGGCCTTCAGGGCGCCGGCTTCGTCGAGCGTGATGAAAGCATTGAGCGCAGGCCTGGCCTTGGCCTGGGCGAGATACGCGGAGACAAGCTGCTCGCTCGTCAGACGGCCGCCGCAGAGCTCGCGCACGGCCTCGCTGGCGCTGAGGTCGAGGACCTCGAGCGCGGGCTTGGAAGGCTGCGCCTGGGCCCCCAAGGCGAGGAGGGCCAGCGCCGCTGCGGCGAGGGACGAAGGCCAAGACGGCCCGGCGAATGAGGAAACGGTCATGGTGGCGGTCCCGGTGACGGATGGAAGCCGCCGATCGTGCGCCGCCCGGCCGCGACTGTCTGTCGTTGAAATCGATGACAGGCCGCCAAGCCCCGGCCGCGCGCCACCTAGCCGTGGAAGACTGGAGCCGCGCGCATCGATTTCAGTTGCACGCATTCAAATTCCAACCTAAAATTCAAGTTACTACCTAATGACAAATACAACATTTAACAGATCCGGCAGCGAGCCGCTCTACCGCCAGGTGAGTGCTGCACTGCTGGAGCGGATCAAGGCCGGCGACTGGCCGGTCGGCGCCGTTCTTCCCAAGGAGCTCGACCTGTCCAAGCTGCTCGGCGTGAGCCGAGTGACGCTGCGCCAGGCGCTCGACATTCTGGAAAAGGGCGGCGTGGTGCAGCGCGTTAGAAAGGTAGGAACCAAAGTGATCGCCGCCGGCATGGGCCAGCCCTATGTCCAGCAGATGGACGGCCTGGAGCAGACGCTGCGACTGGCCGGCCAGACCGCGATGCGCGTGGACCGCCTGCGCACGTTGAAAGGCGAGCCTGACGAGGGCCTGGCCGGCGTGACCAGCGCCACCGGCTGGTGGCTGGCCATCGAAGGCGTGCGCCACATGCAGGGCGTAAGCACGCTGTCGACCTGCACCGCGGTCTACGTCGACAACAAGTACGCCGGCATCGCGCCCTTTCTCGACCAGGAGGTGGACTCGGTCTATGCGCTGGTCGAGCAGGTCTATGGGCTGGTGGTGCACAGCATCCGCCACCGCATCGGTGCGTGCGCGCTCAGTGACGCAATGGCGCAGACCTTGGGCCTGCCCGCCGGCTCGCCGGGGCTGCAGGTGCAGGCCTGGCTCTACGCGGCCGACGGCTCGCTCATCGAGTACGTGCGCTCCATCCACAACCCGGGGTTGATCTCCATCGAACTCCAAAGCACCCGAGGCGCCGTCCAGGCGCCCGATTTCCCTCCATCCAAAGTAACGACATGAACACCCTCACGCTCAAGACCGACGACGGCTTCGCGCTGCCCGCCCTGCATGTGCCCAGCGCCACGGGCACGGGCCAGCCGCTGGTGCTGATCCAGGAAATCTTCGGCATCAACGCCGCCATGAAGGAAGCCGCGCAGGCCTGGGCCCGCGAAGGCTTCGAGGTGCTGTGCCCCGACCTCTTTGCGCGTCAGCAGGCCGGCGTCGACCTGGACCCGACGCAGCCCGAGCAGTTCCAGCAGGGCGTGGCGCTGATGCATGGCATGGACCCCGAGCGTGCGGTGAAGGACCTGGACGCCGCGCGCGCCTGGTTCGTGGCCGAAGGCCGTGGCGACAAGGTCGGCGCGCTGGGCTACTGCCTGGGTGGGCGCCTGGCCGTGATGATGGCGATGCACACGCCCGTGAGTGCCGCGGTGAGTTACTACGGCGTCGGGCTGGAGGGCCTGCTGCCCGCCGAACCAGTGACGATGGCGCCCTGCCTGCTGCACATCGCCGAGCTGGACGCCTTCCTGCCGCCCGAGGCGCGCCAGACCGTGCTGGACCGCGCAGCGCTGCAGGCCCGCATGCCCGCCCATGTGTATGCCGGCTGCGACCACGCCTTCGCGCGGCCGGGTGGTGCGCACTTCGATGCTGCAGCGGCCGAGCAGGCGCGCGTGCGCTCGCTGGCGTTCCTGCGTGGGTGATCGGCGGGACGACGGCGTGATGCGTGCACTCGGCAACCGGACGGTGGTGGTCACCGGCGCCGCGCAGGGCATCGGCCTGGCCATCGCCCGGCGTTTTGCGCGCGACGGTGCACAGGTCGCGATGGCGGACATCGACGAAGTCCGCGTGCATCGGGCGGCCGAAGGCCTTCGCGCCGGAGGCGCCCAGGTGCACGCGATGGCGGTCGACGTGTCGGACGCCGCGGCCATGCAGGCGCTGGCCGAACGCGTGGAGCGCGAGATCGGCCCCTGCGACGTGCTCGTGAGCAATGCCGGCGTGCTGCTGCGCGGCGACCTCGACCACGCCGACGCGCTGCAGCAGTGGCGCCGCACGCTCAGCGTGAACCTGGACGGCTGCTTCCACGCGGCCCACGCCTTCGCGCCGCAGCTGCGCCGCACGCGCGGCTGCATCGTCAACGTGGCCTCCATCCACGCCTTCGTCGCGGTCCGCAATTCGGCGGCCTACACAGCATCGAAAGGCGGCGTGAAGCAGCTGACGCAGGCCCTGGCCCTGGAACTGGGCGGTGATGGCGTGCGCGCCAACGCCGTGGCGCCGGGCAGCACCGACACCGAGATGACCGCCGTCACGCGCAACGACCCGCAGGCCATGGCCGCTTTCCTGGCGCGCGTTCCGCTGAACCGCACCGTGCACCCCAACGACGTCGCCCATGCCGTGCACTTTCTGGCTTCGGCCGAGGCGGCGTGCATCACGGGCGTGACCTTGCCGGTGGACGGCGGCTATTGCGCGACCTAGCACCGGGCCGGCGTTCGTTCACGTCCCCTTTTCCTCAACCCTGAAGCTGGAGGTCCCATGTTCACTCGTCGCCATTTCGTTTCCGCGAGCGCCGCCACTGCGGCGGCTGCGTCGCTCACGCCCTTCCCGGCGTGGGCGCAGAAGCTGCGGTCCACCAAGATCGTGGTGGGCTTCGCGCCCGGCGGCACCACCGACATGGTGGCGCGGCGGGTGGCCGAGAAGTTCGGCGGCAGCTTCGCGGAAACCGCGATCGTGGACAACCGCTCCGGCGCGGGCGGGCAGATCGCCTGTGCCGCCGTGAAGAGCGCCCTGCCCGACGGCCAGACGCTGCTGTGCACGCCCTACTCGTGCATGGTGATCTTTCCCTACGTCTACAAGAAGCTGCCTTACGACCCGGTGGCCGACTTCACGCCCGTGGGCATCACCGCCACGACCACGCAGGCCATGGCCGTCGGCCCGATGGTGCCGGCCTCGGTCAAGACTTTGCCCGACTACGTGGCCTGGGTGAAAGCCAACCCGCAGCACACGGGCTACGGCTCGCCAGCGGCGGGCTCGACCTCGCACTTCCTGGGCGCGCTGCTGGGGCTGGAAAGCGGCCTGCCTCTGGTGCAGGTGCCCTACCGCGGCGCCGTGCCCGGCATTGCCGACGTGGTCGCGGGCCAGATCCCGATCATGATCACCACCACCGGCGATCTGCTGCCGCACTACAAGGCCGGCAAGGTCCGCCTGCTCGGCACCTCCGGCCCGCAACGCACCGTGTTCACGCCCGAGGTGGCGACCTTCGCCGAGCAGGGCTTCCCTATGCTGAGCAGCGAGGAGTGGTTCGGCTTCTACGCGCCCGCGCAGACACCGGCCCCGATCGTCGACGCCGCGAACCAGGCCATGCGCCTTGCGCTGCAGGACAAGTCGGTGATCGATTCGCTGAACCTGCTGGGCCTGGTGCCGACGCCGTCGTCGCCGCAGGAGATGGCGCGGTCGCAACGCGCCCAGAGCGAGCGCTGGGGCCCGCTGGTCAAGAAGATCGGCTTCACGGCGGAGTCCTGACCGGCGCTGCCGCCGCAGGCCCGGCGCAGTTCAGCCGCCGGGCTGCGGCGCGCCGGCCGAACCCGCGGCTGCGTCCGCCCGGGCGTGTGCTACGCGCGCGGCGATCCAGGCCCTGAACTGCCGGTCGGCCTGCTGGCGGAAGTCGTTGTGGGCGGCGTTGTGGGCCCCGTGCGCGAGCCGGCGATGCGCCTGCTTGCGCACGCTGCCCAGCGTGGCATCGTTCAGGTGCTCGATGGTCGCCGACTCCGGGCGGGCGGCCGGCTCGCTGACGGCCATGGGCAGGGCGCACCAGTGCCACAGCGGGCCAAAGGTGGCGCGCAGGGCCTTGGTGCTCATGCCAGCGCGCGAGTGATCAGCAGCTTCTGGATGTCCGAAGTGCCTTCGTAGATCTGGCACACGCGCACGTCGCGGTAGATGCGCTCCAGCGGAAAGTCGTTCACGTAGCCGTAGCCGCCCAGCGTCTGGATGGCTGCGCTGCACACGCGCTCGGCCATCTCGCTGGCGAACAGCTTGGCCATGGCGGCCTCTTTCAGGCAGGGCAGGCCGGCGTCGCGCAGGCTGGCCGCGTGCCAGATCAACTGGCGCGCGGCCTCGATCTGCGTCGCGCATTCGGCGAGGCGGAAGCCCACGGCCTGCTGGTCGAAGATGGAGCCGCCAAAGGCCTGGCGCTCCTTGGCGTAGGCCAGCGCGGCGTCGAAGGCGCTGCGCGCCATGCCCACGCTCTGCGCGGCGATGCCGATGCGCCCGCCTTCCAGCGCTCCGAGAGCGATCTTGTAGCCCTCGCCCTCCGCGCCGATCAGGTTCTCGCGCGGAATGCGGCAGCCGTCGAAGTTGATCTGCGCGGTGTCGCTGCTGTGCTGGCCGAGCTTGTCTTCCAGCCGCGCGACGTTGTAGCCGGGCGTGTCGGTGGGCACGATGAACGCGCTCATTCCGCGCTTGCCAGCGCCCTTGTCGGTCACCGCGATGACGATGGCGACCTGCCCGTTCTTGCCGCTGGTGATGAACTGCTTCACGCCATCGATCACGTAGCCGTCGCCGTCCTTGCGCGCGGTGGTGCGCAGGCTCGACGCATCGCTGCCGGCCTGCGGCTCGGTGAGGCAGAAGGCGCCGAGCATCCGGCCCTGCGCCAGCGGCTCGAGCCAATGCTTCTTCTGCTGCGCGTTGCCGTAGCGCATGAGGATGGCGTTGACCGGGCAGTTGGTCACGCTGATGGCGGTGCTGGTGCCGCCGTCGCCGGCGGCGATTTCCTCCAGCACCAGCGCGAGCGTGAGGTAGTCGAGGCCCGCGCCGCCATGCTCCTCGGGCACGCAGATGCCGTAGGCGCCCAGCGCGGCAAGGCCCTGGTGCGCTTCCTTGGGAAAACTGTGCTCTCGGTCCCACTTCGCGGCGTTGGGCCAGAGTTCGGCTTGCGAGAAGTCGCGCACCGCGTCGCGGATGGCTTCCTGGTCGGCGCTGAGCAGCATGGCGTTGTCTCCTGTGTTTTCTTTTCGTGCCTTACTTGCTTGCGCCCAGGTCCATGATGAGGCGGGCGGCCATGTACAGCCGGCGCGGGATGGCGCTGATGTCCACGTACTCGGCCTTGTCGCTGTGGTAGCCGAAGCCCGGCAGGCCCAGGCTTTCGATCACGGGCTTGCCCGAGAGCGCCGCATAGGCGGCGTCGGTGCCGCCGCCGGTGCGCTCTTCAACGCCCAGCGTGCCACCGGCTTCCTTGTAGTAGGCCACCGCCTTGTCGACCAGCTTCTTGCCGCCTTCGCCCGCGTTGAAGGCCGGACGGCCGCGCGTGACGATCACCTTGACGTCGGCCTCGGGCAGCTTCTTCTGCTGCGCGCGCTCCTCCAGCGTCTTCATGGCGGCGTCGAAGTCTTCGTTGCGCGCGTAGCGCACGTCGGCGTTCAGCGTGGCGCTGGCGGGGATGATGTTCGAGACGTTGCCGGCCTTGGCGATGGTCCAGTTGAAGCGCAGGTTCTTCGACTTGTCGTCGATGTTCATCGTGCGCAGCACCAGGTCGGACGCCTCGACCAGCGCGTTCACGCCCAGCTCCGGCGCGGCACCCGCGTGCGAGGCCTTGCCGGTGATGTTGACCTGCACGTAGGCGATGCCCGAGGTGCCGAGCGAGAGCTTCTCGTCACCGGCGCTGGTGGGCTCGAAGGAGAGCACGTAGTCGGCCAGCTTGGCTTCTTCCTGGATCAGGTCGCGCGAGCCGAAGGAGCCTTTTTCCTCGTCGGTGTTGAACAGCACGGTGATGGTGCCGTAGTCGCGCACGCCGTAGTCCTTCAGCAGCTTGAGCGTGTGCAGGATGACCGCGTTGCCGCCCTTGTCGTCGGCGATGCCGGGGCCGTAGGCCTTGTCGCCCTCGACGCGGAAGGGCGCTTTCGCGAGGATGCCCTTCAGGTAGACGGTGTCCATGTGCGACATCAGCAGCAGGTTCTTGCCGCCGCGGCCCTTGATCTTGCCGACGATGTTGTCGCCCACCACGAGGCCGGCCGACTTGCTGCGCGTGACGGTGAAGCCCAGGTTCTTGAGCTCGGCTTCGAGGTAGTTGCCCGCGGCGGCGATGCCTTCGGCATCACCGGTGCCGGTCTCGATGTTGACGAGCTTCTCCAGCGTCTTGATCACCGCAGGCTGCTCGTCGGTGGCGGCCTGGAACAGCACGTTGTCGCGCTTCTGGGCCCAGGTGGCGGCGGGCGCGACGAAGGCGGCGGCCAGCAAGGCGGCGAGGGCGGTACGGTGGATGGAAGGGCGCATGAAATCTCCTGCTCTACGCATTTGTATGTCTGTCTGTATGAAAAAAGCCGGGAGCGCCCTGATCGGACGCTGCCGGCCCTGCTCTTATAGCAATTCGAGTGCCACGGCCGTGCCTTCGCCGCCGCCGATGCACAGCGTCGCCACGCCGCGCGTCTTGCCGCGCGCCTTCAGCGCGTGGATCAGCGTGACCATGATGCGCGCGCCGCTGGCGCCGATCGGGTGGCCCAGCGCGCAGGCGCCGCCGTGCACGTTGACGATGTCGTGCGAAACGTCGAGTTCGTGCATCAGCGCCATCGGCACCACGGCGAAGGCTTCGTTCACTTCCCAGAGGTCGACATCGCGCGCCTTCCAACCGGTCTTGGCGAAGAGCTTCTGCACGGCGCCGACCGGCGCGGTGGAGAACCACTCGGGCTGCTGCGCATGCGTGGCGTGGCCGACGACGCGGGCGATGGGCTTCGCGCCGATCTTCTTCGCGTGCGACTCGGTCATCATCACCAGCGCGGCCGCACCGTCGTTGATCGAGGAGCTCGATGCGGCGGTGATGGTGCCGCCGTCCTTCTTGAACGCGGGCTTGAGCGTGGGGATCTTGTCGAGCTTGACCTTGCCCGGGCCCTCGTCGACCGAGATCACGGTCTCGCCGCCGCGGCCCTTCACGGTGACGGGCGCGATCTCGTCCTTGAAGAGGCCGGTGTCGGTGGCCTTCTTGGCGCGCTCGACGCTGGCGATGGCGAAGGCGTCCTGCTGCTCGCGCGTGAACTTGTACTTGGCGGCGCAGTCCTCGCCGAAGGTGCCCATGCTGCGGCCGGGCTGGTAGGCGTCTTCGAGGCCGTCGAGCATCATGTGGTCGAAGATGCGGTCGTGGCCCATGCGGTAGCCGCCGCGGCCCTTGAGCATGAGGTAGGGCGCGTTGGTCATGCTTTCCATGCCGCCGGCCACCATCACCTCGTGCGTGCCCGCCAGCAGCAGGTCGTGCGCGAGCATCGCTGCCTTCATGGCCGAGCCGCACATCTTGCTGAGCGTGACGGCGCCCGCGCTGTCGGGCAGGCCGCCCTTGTAGGCCGCCTGGCGCGCCGGGGCCTGGCCCTGGCCGGCCATCAGGCAGTTGCCGAACAGCACCTCGCCCACGCTGTCGGGCGCGATGCCCGCGCGCTCGACGGCGGCCTTGATGGCGACGCCGCCGAGGTCGTGCGCGGAAAGGGAGGCGAAATCGCCCTGGAAGCCGCCCATGGGGGTGCGGGCGGCGCCGACGATGACGATGGATTCGGACATGGAGGTCTCCTTCGGAAATGTGAAAGCGGAATCGGAAAAGAAACGAGGGGTCAGAAGTGCGTCGCGTGCCCCTCGTGCCTGAAGCGCTGCGACTCTTCGTAGGGGAACACGTCCAGCATCTGCCCGGCCTGGATGCGTTCCTTGTGGTGTTGCCAGAAGGCGGCGTCGAGCAGGTCGGCGTGGTGCGCCATGAAGGCCGCGCGCACGTCCTTGTTGCCCAGCAGGAAGGGTTCGAAGGTTTCGGGGAACACGTCCTTCGGGCCCACCGAATACCAGACCTCGCCGCTCATCTCGTCTTCCTCGTTGCGCGGCGTGGGTACCTTGCGGAACTGGCAGTCGGTGACGTACTCGATCTCGTCGTAGTCGTAGAACACGACCTTGCCGCCGCGCGTGACGCCGAAGTTCTTCCACAGCATGTCGCCGGGGAAGATGTTGGCGGCCACCATGTCCTTGATGGCGTTGCCGTATTCGACGACCGCATGTTCGAGCTGGTCCTTCGCGCGCTTCGCATGCGCCGGGCTCTCGGGGGCGGCCAGGGTGTCGAAGGCTTCCTGCAGGTAGATGTTCAGCGGGATCATGCGCCGCTCGATGTAGACGTGTTTCACCACGACTTCCATCTCCCCGTTGCCGTCGCGGTCGCCGATTTCCAGCTGGCTGGGCGCGAACCTGCGGATCTCCTCGATCAGCTCGGGCTCGAAGCGGTCGAGCGGAAAGCCCACGTCGCTGTACTCCAGCGTGTCGGCCATGCGGCCCACGCGGTCGTGCTGCTTCACGAGCATGTACTTGCCCTTGATCTGCTCGCGCGTGGTGTCCTTCTGCGGCGGATAGAAGTCCTTGATGACCTTGAACACGAACGGGAACGAAGGCAGGTCGAACACCAGCATCACCATGCCCTTGATGCCGGGCGCGATGCGGAAGCGGTCGCTCGAGTAGTTCAGGTGCGAAAGAAAGTCGCGATAGAAGAGCGTCTTGCCCTGCTTGGCCAGGCCCAGTGCGTTGTAGATCTCGGCGCGCGGCTTGCGCGGCATGAGCGAGCGCAGGAACTGCACCCAGGCGGAGGGCACCTCCATGTCGACCATGAAGTAGGCGCGCGCGAAGCTGAAGAGCATCTGCAGGTCGTCCTCGCCGAAGAGCGCCGCGTCAATGTAGAACCGGCCGTGGCTGTCGTGCAGTATGGGCACCGAGAAGGGCAGCTCGGTGAAACCGTTCATGATCTTGCCGACCACGTACGCACCCTTGTTGCGGAAGAACAGCCCCGAGAGCACCTGCAGCTGGAAGTTGGCGCGCAGCTTGACCTGGTTGAAGCGGCCCAGGATGACGTGCGCCACGCGCTCCGCGTCACGCCGCTTGCTGGCGAAGCTGCCGATCAGCGCGAAGTCGTCGAGCATCTGCTCGACGGTGTCGGCCAGCGTCTCGGGCTTGGGGTAGTAGGGGCGGTAGGTGGGCGCGCCCCGCGGCTCGATGTACTCGGTGCTGATGGCCGGGCGCACGAAGATGAAGTCGTTCTGGAAGTACGCCCGATGCAGGATCTTCGTGGTCACCGAGTTGAAGAAGGTCTCGGCCAGCTCGGGCTGGTGATGGTCCACCAGCAGGCCGATGTAGTGCAGCTTGATCTGGTGCCACACGTCCATCGGCTGGTCGCCTGCCTTGAACTCTTTCTCGAGCCGGGCCACGGCCTCGCTCACGCGCAGGTCGTAGAACTCGATGCGCTCGCGCTGCGCGCGCTGCTGGCCATGCCAGTCGGCGGTCTCGAAGCGGTGCTTGGCGCGCGCCGACTCGGCCCTGAACAACCGGTAGTGCCGGTTGAAGCCGTCCATCATCGCCTTCGCGATGTCGTAGGCCAGCGGCGAGTCGAGGCGCTGCGGGAACATGGCGGCGCGAGACTGCGGATGAAAGGCTGCGAGCCGCCCGGTATCAGGCTGGCTCGGAGCCGCTGTTCGCGGCCTGGGCCCCGATCGAACGCACCACCTCGCCCGGCTTGCTCCACTTGTGGCGGATGCGCTGCACGGTGGACTTGTAGGCGGCGTCCAGCGGCTGGGTGCCGTCCACGCTCAGGCCCAGGTCCTGCAGCAGGCCGTCGTGCACGCCGAAGGTCCAGCCGTGGATCTTGACCTTCTGGCCGCGGGCCCAGGCATCGACCATCACGGTGCTGACGGCCACGTTGACCACCTGCTCGGCCACGTTGAGTTCGCACAGCGCATCGACGCGGGCTTCCTCGTCGGGCAGGCTCTCCAGCATCACGTGGTGGCGGTCGCGCACGTCCTGGATGTGGCGGATCCAGTTGTCGGCCAGGCCGATGCGCGCGCCGCTCAAGGCGGCCTTCACGCCAGCGCAGCCGTAGTGGCCGACCACCATGATGTGCTCGACCTTCAGGTGCTCCACCGCGAACTGGATCGCCGAGAGCGCGTTGAGGTCCGAGTGCACCACGATGTTGGCCACGTTGCGGTGCACGAACACTTCACCCGGTTCCAGGCCGGTGATCTGGTTGGCGGGCACGCGGCTGTCGGAACAGCCGATCCACATGTAGCGCGGCGTCTGCTGCTTCACCAGGCCGGTGAAGAAGCCGGGCCGGTCGCGTTCCATCTGCGCGGACCAGGCGCGGTTGTGGGCGAAGAGGTCGTCGAGGTTGTCGGATTTTTCGGACATAGTCGGCTATTGTCGGTGAGAGGTGTATCAGGCCTTGGCTTCGGCCGGTTTCTGGGCCTTGCCGGCCTTCTGTGCCTTGGTTTTCTGCGCCTTGGCGAGTGTTGCCCGCCCCTTCTTCTCGTGCTCCTTCACTTCGGCGAGATTGGCCTGCAGTTCGGCCAGCTGCGCTTCGAGCTGGGCCCGGTGGGCACCCAGCACGCCGAGGAATCTTTCCAGCTGCGGGACGGTGTCGCGCGGGCTGTCGTACATGTCGAGGATGTCCTTGGCCTCCGTGAGGCTCAGGCCCAGGCGCTTGGCGCGCAGGGTGAGCGTGAGCCGGGCCCGGTCGCGCGAGCTGTAGATGCGCTGCAGGCCGGCGCGCTCGGGCGAGAGCAGGCCCATGTCCTCGTAGAAGCGGATGGCCCGCGTGGTGAGGTCGAACTCCTTCGCGAGCTGGCTGATGGTGAAGGTCTGCGCGGGCATGACGACGGTGGCGGAAAAGGGCCTTGTTCGGGGGGCGTTACGGGCGCGACAGCAGGTTTTCGCCGCGATCCCTACAATGGTGCCCTTGAATCATGACGTTTACGTAAACGTCAATCTTACATGAACCTCCTCGAACGCGAACTCCACTACCCCCTCGGCGACACGCTCCCCGAGCCCGGCCAGACCCTGGAAGTGGCGCCCGGCGTGCGCTGGATCCGCATGCGGCTGCCCTTCGCGCTCGACCACATCAACCTCTGGCTGCTTCGCGACAGCATCGACGGCGTCGAGGGCTGGACGGTGGTCGACTGCTGCATCGCCCGCGACGAGGCGCGCGCGCAATGGGAGCAGGTGTTCGAGACGCAGCTGCAGGGCATGCCGATCCTGCGCGTCATCGTCACCCACATGCACCCCGACCATATCGGCCTGGCCGACTGGCTGTGCAAGCGCTGGAACGCGCCGCTGTGGATCAGTTCCACCGACTACCACGTGGCCCGCGTGCTCAGCACCGCCGGCGACACCCTGGCGGGCGGCGAACAGGCGGCGCGCTTCTTCGCCTCGCACGGGCTGACCGATCCCGAGTCGGTCGCCAAGATACGGGCGCGTACCAACTACTACGCGAACTTGGTGCCCTCGGTGCCCGACAGCTTCGTGCGCATGCTCGAGGGCGACATCGTCGACATCGGCGGCCACGCCTGGCGCTGCATCAGCGGCTATGGCCACGCGCCCGAGCACATCTCGCTGTACTGCGACGAGCTCAAGCTGCTGCTGGGCGGCGACATGATGCTGCCGCGCATCTCCACCAACGTGAGCGTGCACGCGGGCGAGCCCGAGGCGAACTCGCTGCGACTCTTTCTCGACAGCATCGAGAAATTCAAGTCGCTGCCTGCCGACACGCTGGGGCTGCCTTCGCACGGCAAGCCGTTCCGGGGCATCCATCGCCGCGTCGAGCAGCTGCAGGAGCACCATCGCGACCGCCTGGCCGAGCTGCTCGAAGCCTGCACGGCGCGCGCGCTCACGGCCGCCGAGGGCCTACCGATCCTGTTCAGGCGCGAGCTCGACCTGCACCAGATGACCTTCGCGATGGGCGAGACCGTGGCGCATCTGCACCTGCTGTGGTTCTCGGGCCAGGTGAAGCGTGAACTGGGCCAGGACGGTATCTACCGCTTCGGCCCCAAGGCTTAGACTCGGCCGATGGACACGCTGGCTCAGCTGCGCGCGGGCCGGCTGGCAGGCGCAACACGAATCGATCTCTCGTGCGGACTCACCGAGCTTCCGCGCGAGGTCTTCGACCTTGCCGATTCGCTGGAGGTGCTGAACCTGTCGGGCAACGCGCTCGAAACGCTGCCCGACGACCTGCACCGCCTTCGCAGGCTGCGTGTGCTGTTCTGCTCCGACAACCGCTTCACCACGCTGCCTGAATCCATCGGCCGCTGTAACGGCCTCGACATCGTCGGCTTCAAGGCCAACCGCATCCGCACCGTACCGGCCAATGCGCTGCCGCCTTCGCTGCGATGGCTGATCCTCACCGACAACGAAATCGAAGAGCTTCCCGATTCGCTTGGCGCATGCACGCGGATGCAGAAGCTGATGCTCGCAGGCAACCGCCTGCGCACGCTGCCTGATTCGATGGCGAGGTTCGAGCAGCTCGAACTGCTGCGCATCTCCGCCAACCGCTTCGAGACGCTGCCCGGGTGGCTGCCATCGCTGCCGCGCCTGTCGTGGCTCGCCTGCGCCGGCAATCCGTTCGACACCCGGGCCGAGGATGCGGCCATCGTGGCGCAGTCGGTGCCGCATGTCGACTGGAGCGAACTCACGCTGGGCGAAAAGCTTGGCGAGGGCGCATCGGGCGTGATCCATCGGGCAACCCTGGGTGCTGACTCACGGCCGGTGGCAGTCAAGCTCTTCAAGGGCGCGGTCACCAGCGACGGTTGGCCGCACAGCGAGATGGCCGCCAGCATCGCGGCCGGCGCACACCCCACGCTGATCGCCGCGCAGAGCCGCATCGACGGACACCCCGAAGGCACGGAGGGGCTCGTGATGGCGCTGGTCGATCCCGCGTTCGCTACGCTCGCCGGGCCGCCGAGCCTTGCGTCGTGCACACGCGACGTCTACGCCGAAGAGGCGAAGTGGACCGCCGGCGAGGCGATGCGCATCGCACGCGACATCGCCTCGGCCATGCAGCATCTGCATGCGCGCGGGATTCTTCACGGCGACCTCTACGCCCACAACATCCTGTGGCATGCGCAAGGCGGCGGCCGCCTGGGCGACTTCGGCGCCGCATGGCTCACCGGCGCGCTCGATGCGAGGCAGACGCAGGCGTTCCAGGCGCTGGAGGTGCGCGCCTTCGGCTGCCTGCTGGAAGAGCTTCTGGACCGCTGCACCGACGTGCCTGCGCCGGAGGCCGCAACGCTGAAGGGCCGCTGCCTGCACCCCGACGCAGCAGCGCGCCCGACCTTCGCCGAAGCCCTGTCGATACTGCAGCAGCACGCCCTCCAGCCATGACCCGTCGCCGCCCTGCGCAGATGCCGCTGCCCACGCGCGACGGCGTGGGCCCGAGCTGCATCGGCCTGCCTTACGGCGCCTGGCCGACCATCGCGGAGTTCCTGATCGAGCGCTTTCCCGTCATCACGCCCCAGGCCTGGATGGAGCGCATCGAGGCGGGAGACGTCGTCGACGAGCACGGCGTGCCCGTGACCGCCGCGCGCCGCTACCAGTCGCCGCTGCGCGTGTACTACTACCGCACGCTCGACGGCGAGGTGAGCATTCCTTTCGAGGAGGAGGTCGTTTTCCAGGACGACCAGCTGCTGGTCGTCGACAAGCCTCCCTTCGTGCCTGTGACGCCCAAGGGCAAGTACCTGAAGGAAAGCCTGCTGGTGCGCCTCAAGCGCAAGCTGGGGCTCGACGACCTCGTGCCGCTGCACCGCATCGACCGAAGCACCTCGGGGCTGGTGCTGTTCTCGGTGAAGCCCGCGACACGAGGCGTCTACCAGTCCCTGTTTCCGGAGCGCCGCATCGTCAAGCACTACGAGGCCGTGGTTCCGTGGCGGGAGGGCGTGTCGTCGGTGCCGGAGGTCTACCGCAGCCGCCTTGTGGACGACGACCATTTCATGCGCGTACGCGAGGAACGCGGCGAGCCCAACTCCGAGACCCGCATCGAAGTGCTGAACGTGCAGGACGGCCTTGCGCTGCTGCGGCTGTCGCCCATTACCGGCCGCAAGCACCAGCTGCGCGTGCACTGCCTGGCGCTCGGCATGCCGATCGTGAACGATCCGATCTATCCCGTGCTGCTGCCCGAGGGCGCCGACGACTTCGCCCGGCCCATGCAGTTGCTCGCGCGTTCGCTCTCCTTCGTCGACCCGGTGACGGGGGCGCAACGCAGCTTCGGCAGCCGCCGCAGCCTGCTGCTGACACCGAGGTGACGCGCGCGCGGAGCGGCGCGCAATAAGCTCGGTTTCCTGAATCCGATCACTCTTTCAGGAGACATCCGCACCATGGACACCACCCAACTCTTCTCGCTGAAGGGCCGCACCGCGCTCATCACCGGCGGCTCGCGCGGCATCGGCCGCATGATCGCCGAGGGCTTCCTCGCGCAGGGCGCGCGCGTCTACATCTCGGCGCGCAAGGCCGCGGCCTGCGACCAGACGGCGAAGGAGCTGTCGGCTTTCGGGCATTGCGTTTCCTTGCCGGCCGACGTGTCGACGGTCGAGGGGGCGCAGGCGCTGGTCGATGCCTATGCGAAGCATGAAGGCTCGCTGGACATCCTCGTGAACAACGCCGGTGCCGCCTGGGGTGCGCCGTACGAGGAGTTTCCGGAAAGCGGATGGGACAAGGTGGTGGACCTGAACCTGAAGACGCCGTTCTTCCTGACCAAGGCGTTGACGCCGATGCTCAAGAAAGCCGCCACCGACCATCTGGCGAAGGTGATCAACATTGCGTCGATCGACGGGATCTCGGTCAATCCGCAGGAGACGTACTCCTATGCGGCGAGCAAGGCGGGGCTGATTCAGCTTACCCGGCGAATGGCGCTGCGGCTGGCGCAGGATCGCATCGTGGTCAGTGCGATTGCGCCTGGGGCCTTTGCTTCGGATATGAACAAGGTGGCTCGGGATCATGGGGATGAGATCAAGGGGCGGATTCCTGCGGGGCGGATCGGGGTGCCGGAAGACATGGCTGGGGCTGCCATCTACCTGGCCTCTCGGGCTGGGGACTATGTGATGGGGTCTACGTTGGTGGTTGACGGGGGTGTTACGCACGCTCGTTGAGTTTTTGGCTGGGTGTTTGTTTCCCGGGGCCGGGACTCGCCCCGGCGGGCGACCTACTTTCTTTTGCTTCGCCAAAAGAAAGTAGGCAAAGAAAAGGCGACCCCACTGTCTGCGACCCCTTCGCTTTGCGAAGGGGCAACCTGCGGTGCTCGCGTTTCGCGGGGTCTCGCAGAACTCGCTTCGCTCAGACAGCTGCGAGCCCTTGTCCGCGCAACGCTGCGCTCCTCGGCGCAGCCAGAGGGGAGGGGAGACGCATGGGCCTTTGCTTCGCTCGGCCCCCAAGGCACGACAGGCGCTTCGCGCCTGCCGTGCTTGGAATGAGGCGGTGAGTCTGTTGGGTCTGCGTGCGCTACTGGCGCCTTCGGAATCGGTTTTGACCTTGAGTCCCTGGCCGAGCGAAGCGAAGGCCAGTCCAAGGCTGTTCAGAAGCCGAGCGCAGCGATGGCGCGTGGAGATCCCTTCTGGCTGCGCCGAGGAGCGCAGACGTAGGAGGGATAAGGGCCGCAGCTGTCTGAGCGCAACGCAGTGGAGCGAGTTCTGCGGACCCCCTCCGGAGTCGAGCACCGCAGGTTGCCCGTAGCGAAGCGAAGGGACGCAGACAGTAGGGTCGCCTTTCTTTTGCCTACTTTTCTTTGGCGAAGCAAAGAAAAGTAGGTCGGCCGCCGGGCCGAGACCCGGCCCCGGAAAGCAAACCCCAAAAGCCGATTGCTACCATCAACGGCACCCCAAAGGCCTAAAAAACACAATGTCCCCTTTTCCCTTCTCCGCAGTCCTCTTCGACTGCGACGGCGTTCTGGTCGACTCCGAACCCATCACCAACCGCGTCTTGGCCGGCATGCTCGGCGAACTGGGCTGGCAGCTCAGCACAGAGGAAGCGATGAACACCTTCACTGGCAAGGCGGTGAAGGACGAAGCCGCGCTGATCGAATCGAAGACCGGCTTCCGGATCACCGACGAATGGCTGGCGAACTTCCGCGCCCGCCGCAACGAGGCACTGGAACGCGATCTTGTCGCCATTCCGCGTGCACCTGAAGCCATCCGCGAAATCCACGCCATGCTCGACGGCCGCATCGCCTGCGCCTCCGGCGCCGACCGCCACAAGGTCGAACTGCAGCTCGCCAAGGTCGGCCTGCTCGACTTTTTCCAGGGCCGCATCTTCAGCGGCCACGAGATGCCGCGCTCCAAGCCGCATCCCGATGTGTACCTCGCGGCGGCCAAGGCGCTGGGCGTGGACCCCAGGCGCTGCGCCATCGTGGAAGACACCGTCACCGGCGCGATGGCCGGCGTGGCGGCGGGCGCGACGGTGTTCGGCTACAGCACGGGCGAGTCGGGCCACAGCGGCCCGGGGCCATTGTTGAGCGTGGGCGCGGTGAGGGTGTTCAGCGACATGGCCGAATTGCCCGCGCTGCTTTCGGGCTACGGGCTGCAGGCGGCCTGAGTTTCTGTTGGAATGCGGGAGGAAGCCCGGGCACCCCCCGAGCCAACCCCGAGCCGAAGGCAGGCAGGAAGGAAGCAAGCACATCCATGACCTCCGAATACAAAACCGAGCAGCCCGAGCGCAGCGAGATCGACGCGCTCACCGGCCCCGCCGTGGTCGAGTTCGGCACCAACTGGTGCGGCATCTGCAAGGCCGCGCAGCCGAACATCACCGAAGCATTCGCCCAGTTCCCGAACGTGCGCCGCATCAAGGTGGAAGACGGCAGCGGCCGCCCGCTGGGCCGCTCGTTCAACGTGCGGCTGTGGCCCACGCTGGTGTTCATGCGCGACGGCAAGGAAGTCGCGAAGCTGGTGCGTCCGGAGGACAGCAAGTCCATCGCCGATGCGCTGGCGCTGATCGATCGGCCGGCCTGACCGTTCCCGGCATGGTGCCTGCCCATCGGTGCAGCGCCGCGAACCCATGAACTCCGAACTGCATCAGCTCGCGAAGACGGCCGATCTCGGCTCGGAAGCGCGGCGGTTGCTGCGGCTGCGTTTCGGCTTCGCGTGCGTGCAGCGTGTGCGGCACCTGCTGGAGTCGCCGGAGGCCCTGGAAGGGCTGGACACGCTGGGCGCATTCCTCGAAGGCAAGATCAGCTCCGCCGCCCTGGCATTGGCCGAACAGCGGATGGCCGTGGTGGCAGGGAGCCATCCGGGTTCCCGCTCCATCGACGGAACGGCCCATGCGGCAGTCTCGGCGACCTATGCGGTGTTCCAGGCGGTTGCCGGCCGCGCACTGCAGGCCGCGGAGTACGCGGCCTACGCAACCGTCTATGCATACGGCGCCTATGCGATCACCGATCCCGAGGCTTTCGCCGAGGAGTTCGCCTGGCAGGTCTCGGCGTTCGAGGCACTGCTGCGCGAAGAGCATCCACTGCCGGCGCGGGCCGGCTGACCCCGCATCCGAACGCAGCGCCTATTTGTCCCGCTGCCTGAAGTCGCGCGGCGCCTGCCCAGTCCATTGCTGGAAGGCGCGCGAAAAGCTCTTCTCGTTGCGAAAGCCCACGGCCAGCGCGACCTGCTTGATGGGGCGGCTGGTCCGGCGCAATTGATCCACGGCCATCTCGTGGCGCACCTCGTTCTTCAGCGCCTGCAGCGAGGTGCCTTCCTCGTGCAACTGCCGATGCAGCGTGCGGCCCGACACGTTGAGCAGCGCGGCCAGCGCCTCGGCAGTGGTGGCCTCGTTGGTGCGCGAGCGCAGCAGCTCGCGCACGCGCTGGCCCAGCAGGCGGTCGCGGCGGTATTGCAGGATGGTGAGCGGCAGCGCGCGCTTGAGCATGGCACGCAGCGCGCGTTCGTCGCGCTGCAGGGGCAGGGCAAGGTAGCGCTCGTCGAAGGCGATGCCGGCCTGCGGCGCGCCGAAGCGCACGTCGGGTGCGAACATCAGCGGGTAGGCGTCGCTGTGCGGCGGCGCGGCGAACGGAAAGGCCGCATGGCGCAGCGAGATGCGCGAATCGATGGCCCAGCACATGTAGCCGTGCACGAAGCGCAGGATGGTCACCAGGCAGAACTCGCGGAAGGCGTCGTCGAGCGGGCGGTTCTCGGCGATGCGCAATGTGGCCACGCCGCCGGCCACGTCGAGCGACAGGCCGATGTCGTCGGTCAGCAGCCGGTGGTGGCGGCACCAGCGCTTGAGGGCCACGCCCAGGTTGGGCGAGCTCAGCGAAGCACGGCACAGCATGCCGTAGCTGCCCCAGGGCAGGCGCCGGGAGAACCAGCCGAGCGTTTCGTCGTCGAGTTCCTGCATGGCGTGGCTCGACAGCGCCTCGAACTGCGCCGCCGTCACCCGCGCCCCCGGCCGGGCCAGTTCGCGCGGCGTGATCTGTGCCACCCTCAGTGCCTCCGCTGGGTCCTTCCCGTAGCGCTCGTAGGCCTGCACGATGGCTCTCACGAAGGCCATCGGCGTGACGGCGCGGGTGGGGCGGAGGAACGACGGGGGGGGCATGGCTTGGGCGGCGGGTCGTGGCGCAATTTGCAACCATTGTGGCGCCAATTGAGGCGCAGCGAAGCGTAAGCTGCGGACTTTCAAGCAAGCGCCATTCCGCGCGGGTAGCTCTGCGCGCCGACCTCAGAGGAGACAAACCCCATGCACGATCCCGGCCTGAACTTCGACCTGGGCGAGACCATCGACTCGCTGCGCAGTGCGATCCAGGACTTCGCCGCCAACGAGATCGCCCCCCGCGCCGCCGACATCGACCGCGACAACCTGTTCCCGCACGACCTCTGGAAGAAGCTCGGCGACCTCGGCCTGCACGGCATGACGGTGAAGGAGGAGTACGGCGGCACCGAACTGGGCTACCTGGCCCACATCGTGGCCATGGAAGAGGTTTCGCGCGCATCGGCCTCGGTGGGCCTGTCGTATGGCGCGCACTCCAACCTGTGCGTGAACCAGATCCACCGCAACGGCAATGACGCGCAGAAGAAGAAGTACCTGCCCAAGCTGGTGAGCGGCGAACACGTGGGCGCGCTGGCCATGAGCGAGCCCAACGCCGGCTCCGACGTGGTGAGCATGAAGCTCAAGGCCGAGAAGAAGGACGGCTACTACGTGCTCAACGGCGGCAAGATGTGGATCACCAACGGCGGCGACGCCGACACGCTGGTGATCTACGCCAAGACCGAGCCCGAGATGGGCGCGCGCGGCATGACGGCCTTCATCGTCGAGAAGAGCTTCAAGGGCTTCTCGGCCGGCACCAAGCTCGACAAGCTGGGCATGCGCGGCTCCAACACCTATCCGCTGTTCTTCGACAACTGCGAAGTGCCGGAAGAGAACGTGCTCGGCGGCGAAGGCATGGGCGCCAAGGTGCTGATGAGCGGCCTCGACTACGAGCGCGCCGTGCTCTCCGGCGGCCCGCTCGGCATCATGGCCGCGTGCATGGACGCGGTGATCCCCTACATCCACGAGCGCAAGCAGTTCGGCCAGAGCATCGGCGAGTTCCAGCTGATGCAGGGCAAGATCGCCGACATGTACTCGACCTGGCAGGCCACGCGCGCCTACGTGTACGCGGTTGGCAAGGCCTGCGACCGCAACGACCATGCGCGCACCTTCCGCAAGGACGCGGCCGGCGCCATCCTGTACTCGGCCGAGAAGGCGACCTGGATGGCCGGCGAGGCGATCCAGACGCTGGGCGGCGTGGGCTACACCAAGGAGTTTCCGGTCGAGCGGCTGTGGCGCGACGCGAAGCTGTACGAGATCGGCGCCGGCACGAGCGAGATTCGGCGCATGCTGATCGGGCGCGAGCTGTTCTCCGAAACGGCCTAGGATGTTTTGCGCCTTCCCCAGCGGGGAAGGTGCCGGACGAAGGAGACAAGGAAGGAAATGAGCATGACCGCCGCATTGACCGAGAGCTACAACAAGGGCGCCGCCGATGTCCCGCTGATCGAACAACCCATCGGCGACTTCTTCGACGACATGGTCGCGAAGCAGCCCGACCGCGAGGCGCTCGTCAGCCGCCATGAAGGCAAGCGCTACACCTACCGCGAGCTGCAGGCCGAATCGAACCGCCTTGCCAGCGCGCTGCTGGGCCTGGGCCTCGTGCCCGGCGACCGCGTGGGCATCTGGTCGCACAACAACGTGCCGTGGGTGCTGATGCAGATCGCCACCGCGAAGGCCGGCCTGATCCTCGTCAACATCAACCCGGCCTACCGCACCTCCGAGCTCGAATACGCGCTCAACAAGGTCGGTTGCAAGGCGCTGGTGACGATGGCGCAGTTCAAGACCAGCGATTACCTCGGCATGCTGCGCGAACTGGGCCCGGCGAAGCTGCCGCAGCTGGCCCACACCTTCTGGATCGACGCGAAGCCGGGCGAGGGCGCCGAGCAGCCCGGCATGAAGCGCTTCTCGCAACTGCTCGCCAGCGGCGACGCCAATGACCCGCGCGTCGCGCAGGTGCAGAAGACGCTGAAGGCCACCGACCCGATCAACATCCAGTTCACCAGCGGCACCACGGGCTTTCCCAAGGGCGCGACGCTCACGCACCGCAACATCCTGAACAACGGCTTCTTCATCGGCGAGTGCATGAAGCTCTCGCCGGCCGACAGGCTGTGCATCCCGGTGCCGCTGTACCACTGCTTCGGCATGGTGCTGGGCAACCTGGCCTGCCTCACGCACGGTTCGGCCATCGTGTACCCGAACGACGGCTTCGATCCGCTCACCGTGCTGGAGACGGTGCAGGCCGAGAAATGCACCGGGCTGCACGGCGTGCCCACGATGTTCATCGCCGAACTCGACCATCCGCGCTTCAAGGAGTTCGATCTGTCGACGCTGCGCACCGGCATCATGGCCGGCTCGCCGTGCCCCATCGAGGTGATGAAGCGCGTGGTCAGCGAGATGCACCTTAGCGAGATCACCATCGCATACGGCATGACCGAGACCAGCCCCGTCAGCTGCCAGAGCAGCACCGACACGCCGCTGGACCGCCGCGTGTCGACCGTGGGCACGGTGCAGCCGCACCTGGAGGTGAAGATCGTCGACCCCGAGACCGGCGCCGTGATGCCCTCGGGCAAGTCGGGCGAGCTGTGCACGCGCGGCTACTCGGTGATGCACGGCTACTGGGACGACGAGGCCAAGACCCGCGAGGCCATTGACGCCGAGCACTGGATGCACACCGGCGACCTCGCCACCATGGACGCCGAGGGCTACGTCAACATCGTCGGCCGCATCAAGGACATGGTGATCCGCGGCGGCGAGAACATCTACCCGCGCGAGATCGAGGAGTTCCTCTACCGCCATCCGAAGGTGCAGGACGTGCAGGTCGTCGGCCTGCCCGACCGCAAGTACGGCGAGGAGCTGTGCGCCTGGATCATCGTCAAGCCCGGCCAGAGCGCCACCGAGGAAGACATCCGCGAGTTCTGCAAGGGCCAGATCGCGCACTACAAGGTGCCGAAGTACATCCGCTTCGTCGCCGAGTTCCCGATGACCGTGACCGGCAAGATCCAGAAATTCAAGATCCGCGACGAGATGAAGGCGCAGCTGGGTCTCGATGAGGCTCGCACTGCATGAAAAAGGGCTCCGTACGCAGAGGACGCGAAGGTTTCGCGAAAGACGCGAAAGGACAGCCAATATCTTTTGATGGTTTCTTTCGCGCCCTTTGCGAAACCTTCGCGCCCTCTGCGTCCTGCCCCCCGAATCTGATTCCAACATGACCCAACTAGAAACCAAGCTCAACGCCCGTTCGGCGGACTTCCAGGCCAACGCCGCGGCCATGCGCGCGCTGGTCGACGACCTGCGTGCGCAGTTCGCGAAAGTGGAGCAGGGCGGCGGCGAGGCCGCGCGCGCCAAGCACACGGCGCGCGGCAAGCTGCTGCCGCGCGACCGCGTGGCCGAGCTGCTCGACCCGGGCACGCCCTTCCTCGAGATCGCGCCGCTGGCCGCGCATGCGATGTACCTCGACGGCAAGGGCGTGGAGTCGGCGCCGGGCGCCGGCATCATCGCGGGCATCGGCCGCGTCAACGGCGTCGACTGCATGATCGTGTGCAACGACGCGACGGTGAAGGGCGGCACCTATTACCCGATGACGGTGAAGAAGCATCTGCGCGCGCAGGAGATCGCCGAGCAGAACCGCCTGCCGTGCATCTACCTCGTCGACTCGGGCGGCGCCAACCTGCCGAACCAGGACGAGGTGTTTCCCGACCGCGAGCACTTCGGCCGCATCTTCTACAACCAGGCCAACATGAGCGCCCAGGGCATTCCGCAGATCGCGGTGGTGATGGGCTCGTGCACGGCCGGCGGCGCGTACGTGCCGGCGATGAGCGACGAATCGATCATCGTGAAGAACCAGGGCACCATCTTCCTGGGCGGACCGCCGCTGGTGAAGGCGGCCACGGGCGAGGTGGTGACGGCGGAAGACCTGGGCGGCGGCGACGTGCACACGCGGCTTTCCGGCGTGGCCGACCATCTTGCGCAGAACGACCTGCATGCGCTGGCGCTCGCGCGCTCGGCGGTGGCGAACCTCAACGCCAAGGCCGCGCCGGCCCCGGCGAAGGCCGAGGTGCGCGAGCCCGCGTATCCGCGCGAGGAGCTCTACGGCGTGATTCCCACCGACACGCGCAAGCCCTTCGACGTGCGCGAGATCATCGCGCGCATCGTCGACGGCAGCGAGTTCCACGAGTTCAAGGCGCGCTTCGGCGCCACGCTGGTGTGCGGCTTCGCCGAGATCGAGGGCATGCCCGTGGGCATCGTGGCCAACAACGGCATCCTGTTCTCCGAGTCGGCGCAGAAGGGCGCTCACTTCATCGAGCTGTGCTGCCAGCGCAAGATTCCGCTGGTGTTCCTGCAGAACATCACCGGCTTCATGGTGGGCCGCAAGTACGAGAACGAGGGCATCGCGCGCCACGGCGCCAAGATGGTGACGGCCGTGGCCACCGCCAACGTGCCCAAGTTCACCATCATCATCGGCGGCAGCTTCGGCGCCGGCAACTACGGCATGTGCGGCCGCGCGTACAGCCCGCGCTTCCTCTGGATGTGGCCCAACGCGCGCATCAGCGTGATGGGCGGCGAGCAGGCCGCGAGCGTGCTCGCCACCGTGAAGCGCGACGGCATCGAAGGCAAGGGCGGCAGCTGGAGCAAGGAAGAGGAAGAAGCCTTCAAGGCACCGATCCGCCAGCAGTACGAAGACCAGGGCCACCCCTACTACGCCACCGCGCGGCTGTGGGACGATGGCATCATCGATCCGGCCGACACGCGCCGCGTGCTCGCGCTGGGCCTGGCCGCTGCTCGCAATGCGCCGGTGCCGGAGCCGAAATTCGGCATCTTCCGGATGTGAGGAGGCTGGCATGAGCGAATACACCAAGCTCCAGCTGAGCCTCGACGGCGCCATCGCCCGCGTCTGGCTCGACCAGCCCGACGCACGCAATGCCTTCGACGACGTCGTCATCGCCGAACTCACGCGAGCCTTCGCCGAGGCCGGCGCCGCGCCGCAGGTCAAGGCCATTGTGCTGGGCGCGAACGGGCCGGCCTTCTGCGCGGGCGCGAACCTCAACTGGATGCGCCGCATGGCCGACTACACGCGCGACGAGAACATCGCCGACGCGGGCAAGCTCGCCGAAATGTTGCGCACCATCGCCGAGTGCCCCAAGCCGACTATCGCGCGCGTGCAGGGCGACGTGTACGCGGGCGGCATGGGGCTGGTGGCGGCCTGCGACATGGCCGTGAGCGTGGACACCGCCTGGTACTGCCTGAGCGAAGTGAAGATCGGCCTCGTGCCCGCGACCATCAGCCCCTACGTGCTGCGCGCGATGGGCACGCGCGCCTCGCAGCGCTACTTCCTCACGGCCGAGCGCTTCACCGCGGCCGAGGCGCATCGCATCGGCTTCGTGCACGAGGTGGTGGCCGCCGACGCGCTCGACGCGAAGGTCGACGAACTGCTGAAGGCGCTGACCGGTGCGAGCCCGGCGGCAGTGCGCGCCTGCAAGAAGCTGATCGCCGACGTGGCGGGCCGTGAGATCGACGACGCGCTGATCGCGCAGACGGTCGAAGGCATCGCGGACATCCGCGCCAGCGATGAAGGCCGCGAGGGCGTGCAGGCCTTCCTGCAGAAGCGCAAGCCCTCGTGGCTCGAGGCGAGCAAGTCCTGAAGACCCATTCTCCGGAGGTCGCGCCATGAACACCAGCCTCGACATGCCGCAGCTGCTCGCGCTGGCCGCCGCCATCGGCTGGGCCAGCGGCGTGCGGCTCTACCTGGTCGTGCTGCTGACGGGCCTGGCCGGCTATTTCGGCTGGGTGCCGCTGCCGGGCGGGCTGCAGATGCTGGCGCATCCGGTAGTAATCGCGGCCAGCGGCTTCATGGTGTTCATCGAATTCTTCGCCGACAAGATCCCGGGCCTCGATTCGCTGTGGGACGTGGTGCACACGGCCATCCGCATCCCGGCGGGCGCGGCGCTCGCGGCCAGCGTGTTCGGCGTGGACCACGGCGTGATGGCCATCGTGGCGGCGCTGTTGGGCGGCAGCTTCGCGGCCACGGCGCATGCGGCCAAGGCCACGACGCGCGCGGCCATCAACACCTCGCCCGAGCCGTTCTCGAACGTCGGCGCCTCGCTGGCGGAAGACACCATGGTGCCCGCGGGGCTGTGGCTCGCGGTGGCGCATCCCTTCGTATTTCTCGTGCTGTTCGTGCTGGTGCTGGTGGCGAGCGTGTGGCTCATCCGCAAGAGCTGGCGTTTCCTCAAGTCGCTGTTCGCCCGCGTGGCCCGCATCTTCAGCGGCCGGCCCGATCCGGGCGTGGTGCCCGCGTTTCAACTGAAAAAGAATCCTCCGGGAGACACTCCGAATGTTTAAGAAGATCCTTATCGCCAATCGCGGTGAAATCGCTTGCCGCGTAGCTGCTACCGCCCGCCGCATGGCCATCCGCACCGTCGCCGTGTATTCCGACGCCGACGCGCATGCCAACCACGTGCGTGCCTGCGACGAGTCGGTCCATCTTGGCGGCAGCGCGCCGAAAGACAGCTACCTGCGCTGGGAAAAGATCCTCGAGGCCGCCAAGGCCACGGGCGCCGAGGCGGTCCACCCCGGCTACGGCTTCCTCAGCGAGAACGAGGAGTTCGCGCAGGCCTGCGCCGATGCCGGCCTGGTCTTCATCGGCCCGCCGCCGTCGGCCATCAAGGCGATGGGCCTGAAGGCCGAGTCGAAGCAGCTGATGGAGAAGGCCGGCGTGCCGCTGGTGCCCGGCTACCACGGCCACGACCAGAACCCGCAACTGCTGCAGCGCGAGGCCGACCGCATCGGCTACCCGGTGCTCATCAAGGCCAGCGCGGGCGGCGGCGGCAAGGGCATGCGCGCGGTCGACAGGGCGGAAGACTTCGCCGCCGCGCTCGCCTCCTGCCAGCGCGAGGCCATCAACAGCTTCGGCGACGACGCGGTGCTGATCGAGAAGTACGTGCAGCGCCCGAGGCACATCGAGAGCCAGGTGTTCGGCGACACGCACGGCAACTATGTCTACCTGTTCGAGCGCGACTGCTCGGTGCAGCGGCGCCACCAGAAGGTGCTCGAAGAAGCGCCCGCGCCTGGCATGACGGAGGCGATGCGCAAGCGGATGGGCGAGGCCGCAGTGGCTGCTGCGCGTGCCGTGAACTACGTGGGCGCAGGCACTGTGGAGTTCATCGTCGAGCAGCGAGAGGGCGGCGAGATGAACTTCTTCTTCATGGAGATGAACACGCGGCTGCAAGTGGAGCATCCGGTGACCGAGGCCATCACGGGTCAGGATCTCGTCGAATGGCAGCTGCGCGTGGCTTCGGGCGAGGCGCTGCCTGCGAAGCAGGCCGAACTGCAGATCCACGGCCATGCCATCGAGGCGCGCATCTGCGCCGAGAACCCCGACAACAACTTCCTGCCCGCCACCGGCACGCTGCGCGTCTACCGCAAGCCTGCTGCCACGGCCTTCCAGCGCAGCCGCGTGCGCATCGACGACGGCGTGCGCGAGGGCGGCGAGATCTCGCCCTTCTACGACTCGATGATTGCCAAGCTGATCGTGCACGGCAGCACGCGCGAAGAGGCGCTGGCGCGGCTCGACGCCGCGCTGGCGCAGGTGCAGATCGTGGGCGTGGCGACCAACGTGCAGTTCCTGCGCGGCATCCTGGCGACTGAATCGTTCTCGAAGGCCAACCTCGACACCGCGCTGATCGAGCGCGAGCGCGCGGTGCTGTTCGACCGCGAGCCGCTGGGGCTGCCGCTGGCCGCGGCCGCCGCGATCACGCGCACGCTGATCGGCGAATGGCCCGGGAAGATGCCCGATCCCTTTGCGCGGCGCGACGGCTGGCGCTCGCTGGGCGAGTACCGGCGCCACTTCGACTTCGAGTTCCGCGGAGCGGAGCAGACCGCGCTCCTGACCTACAAGCGCGACGGCGGCCTGTGGCTCGAAGCCGGTGGCGTTGCGGGCCCGCTGGTCATCGGCCGGTTCCCGACCGGCGAGTTCGAGGTGGAGTTCGCGGGCAGCCGGCAGACGCTCGACGTGCACCTCGACGGCGCCGTGGCCCACGTCTTCGCCTCGAAGGGTGCGACGAAGATCACCGCCATCGACCGGCTGGCCCATGCGGGCGACACGCAGGCCGAGGGCGGCCGGCTCACCGCGCCGATGCCGGGCAAGGTGGTGTCCTTCGCGGTCAAGGCCGGCGACAAGGTCAGCCGCGGCCAGCCGCTGGCGGTGATGGAGGCCATGAAGATGGAGCACACCATCGCCGCGCCGGCCGACGGCACCGTGGAAGAGCTGATGTTCGCGCCGGGCGAGCAGGTGGCCGAAGGCGACGAGCTGCTGCGGATGAGCGCCGCAGCCGCTGCGGCAGCCTGAAAAAAAGTTAACCCCGTTGCGGGCGCCCGCCCGTATGAGCTGCGGTAGTCAACATTCAAGGGAACTCCTTCCATGACCTATCGCATGCCCAGTTTCTCCGTCCGCCGCCACGCGGGCATCGCCCTGCTGGCTTTGGCCGCGGCTCTTTCACTGGCCGGCTGCGGCCGCAACGGCGAGGAGAAGCGGGCGGCCGCCGTGCTCTCCGAGCCGGCCCCGCCGCCCGCGCCCATGCAGGCCGCGAGCGGGTACGCAGGCGGCGCGGACATGCGGATGCGGTCGGCCGAGGCGGCCACCGACGAGTCCCGGAACAGCCAGGACACACCCCTGCAGCGCTTCCTGGCCGTGCGCCAGGAGCTGAACGTCGAGGTGCCGGCCGACCAGCTCGCCGATGCCTGGGGCAAGGTGCGCGACCTGTGCGGCACGCTGAAGTGCGAGCTGCTGTCGTCGTCGCTGCTGCGCGAGACGCCGCAGCAGCCCGGCAACGCCATGCTGGAGATGCGCGTGGAGCCTGCCGACGTCGAGAAGCTGCTCGGCGGCCTGGCGGGCGTGGCCAGCGTGGTCTCGCACACCACCACCAGCGAGGACAAGACCGCCGAAGTGATCGACGTCGAGGCCCGCATCAGGAACCGCACCGAATTCCGCGACAGCCTGCGCGCGATGCTGCGCGACACCGTCACCAAGCGCACCATGACCGACCTGCTGGCCATCCAGCGCACGCTGTCGGACACGCAGGCCGAGCTCGACGCCATCGCCACGCAGCGCAAGGTGCTGGCGCAGCAGACCAGCAAGCAGCACATCCAGATCCAGTTCACGGCCAGGCGCGCGCTGGTGAGCGGCGGCGACGGCTACAGCCCGATGCGCAATGCGCTGCGCAACGCGGGCTCGGTGCTGTCGGAAAGCGTGGGCTCGCTCATCACCTTCATCGCGGCCGTGCTGCCGTGGCTGCTGCTGGTGGTGCTGCCGCTGGGCTGGCTGGCGCGGGTGCTGTGGCGCCGCCGCCGCGCCAGCTAAGACGCGCCAGCTAAGAATCAGTCAGTAAGATCGCGCACCTACCGCTTCAAGGCCTTTTGTTTTACAGGCCCCCATTCGCGCAGGAGCCTTCTTCCCGATGCCGGACCCGCTACGCCTCCATGTGGACGCCCAGTTCGCCAGCCCCTATGCCATGTCCGTGTACGTGGCGCTGAACGAAAAGCAACTGGACTTCCACATCTCCCCGGTCGACCTGGGTGCGCTGGAGCACCGGGCGGCCGGCTTCTCCCGTTTGTCCTTGACCCAGCGCGTGCCGACGCTGGTGCATGGAGATTTCGCGCTTTCCGAATCGTCCGCCATCACCGAGTACATCGACGAGACTTTCGCCGGGACGGCGCTGTATCCCTCCGAACCCCGTGCCCGCGCCCGTGCGCGCCAGCTGCAGGCCTGGCTTCGCAGCGACCTCATGCCGGTGCGGCAGGAACGCTCCACGGAGGTGATCTTCTACGCTCCGGCGGGCGCTCCACTGTCGGCGGCCGCGCACCGCGCGGCGCAGACGCTCTTCCAGGTCGCGCAGGCGCTGCTGCCGGAAGGCGCGGAAAACTTGTTCGGCGACTGGTCGATCGCCGACGTCGACCTGGCGCTGATGCTCAACCGCCTGGTGATGAACGGCGACGCCGTGCCGCAGCGGCTGGCGTCCTATGCCGACAGGCAGTGGCAGCGGCCGTCGGTGCAGCGCTGGGTGGCGCTGGAGCGGCCGCCGCGCTGAGGCCGCGTCAGGGCTCTTTCGGTCAGCCCACCACCACTTCGCTGATCTGCGTCAGCGGCACGATGTCGGTGTAGTTCTTCACGTCGTCCCTGACCTCCTTCTGGTGCGGGCCGAAGGCCTTCAGGAAGGATTCGACCGATTCGGCGAACACGTGGCACATGGCGACGTAGGTGGGCGCGGAGCCCGGCGCGCCGCCGGACAGGCCCTTGTCGATGGCGTACGAGAGGCATGCATCGCCCATGCGGGCCTTGATCATGGGCATGTGCTTGTCGCGGTAGTAGTCGTGATCGAACCGTGCGCCGGGGGTGTGGGGGTACATCACGCTGAACTTGATCATTCCAAGAGTCTCCTGAGGTGGGCGTTCGAGGATAGGAGATGGCCAGTGCCCGCACAAGCCGATGGCGACGCGGGCGCGACCTAAGATGCGTGCCCATGCGAATCACCGTCTACCTCACCGACAACCGCCCAGACCCCTGGATCGAAGGCCTGAAGGCCGAACTCCCCGATGCCGTCATCGAAGCCTGGAAGCCCGGCGCGCCGCAGGCCGACCATGCCGTGGTGTGGGCGCCGCCGCAGGAGTTCCTCGACGAGCAGCCGAAGCTGCGCGGCATCTTCAACATCGGCGCGGGCGTCGATGCGCTGCTCAAGCTGAAGGTGCCGGCGCACACGCGCATCGTGCGGCTCGACGACGCGGGCATGTCGGTGCAGATGGCGGAGTACGTGTGCCACACGCTCATTCGCCATTTCCGCGAATTCGACGCCTACGAGGCCGACGCGCGCGAGGGCAAGTGGAGCTACCGCAAGCCGAGGATGCGGCGCGACTTTCCGGTGGGCATCATGGGCCTGGGCGTGCTCGGCGAGCGCGTGGCGAAGGCCGTGGGGCAGTTCGAGTTCCCGGTGCTGGGATGGAGCCGCTCGCCGAAGGAGATCGAGGGCGTGCGCGTGTTCAGCGGCGAGGCGCAGTTCGACGAGTTCCTCTCGTCCACGCGCGTGCTGGTCAACCTGCTGCCGCTGACCGATGCGACGCGCGGCATCCTCAACCGCGACACGCTGGGCAAGCTGCGGCCGGGGGGCTACCTCATCAGCATCGCGCGCGGCGGCCACCTGGTGGAAGACGACCTGATTCCGATGCTCGACGCCGGCCGGCTCGCGGGCGCGACGCTGGACGTATTCCAGGTCGAGCCGCTGCCCGCCGACCACGCCTTCTGGCGCCATCCGAAGATCACCGTGACGCCGCACGGCTCGGCACGCACGTTGCGCGAAGAGTCCATCGCGCAGATCGCCGGGAAGATCCGCGCGATGGAGCAGGGGCTGCCGATCGCCGGCGTGGTCGATCCGGTGCGCGGCTACTGACGACGGGGGCGCGTCCCCTCTCCGGGCCCGCCGGAGTGCATCGCGGGCAGGGGAAACCCTGAAACACTGATTTTTCACAAGTATGAAAATATTTTCATGACTGTGAAAACCGCGTTTCGGGTGATCGAGATCGTCGAACTCTTCGCCCGCGAGAAGCAGCCGCTGGCCCTTTCGGAGATGGCGCGCCTGCTCGACATGCCGGTGTCGAGCTGCCTGGGCCTGATCCGCACGCTCGAGGAGCAGGGCTACATGTACGAGACCGGCCGCCGCCAGGGCTACTACCCGACCGGCCGGCTGTTGGCGATGGCGCAGGTCATCGCCGCCCACGACCCGGTGCTCGACCGGGTGAAGGCCACGCTGGAGGAGCTGCGCGACGCGGCGCGCGAGACGGTGGTGTTCGGCAAGTTCCGCGACGCGGGGCAGGTGGTGTACTTGGAAGTGCTGAGCGCGCCGCAGAGCATCCGCTACACGGCCGAGTCGGGCGAGACGCGCCCGGCGTACGCCAATTCCATCGGCCGCGCGCTGCTTTCAACGCTGGACCCGGACGAGCGCCGCCGGCTGCTCGAAGGCGCGACCCTCGCGCCGCTGACCGACGCCACGCTCACCACCGCCGACGCCATCGAGGCCGAACTGCAGCGCTCCGCCACGCGCGGCTGGTACGGCAATCTCGGCGAGAGCATTCCCGACCTGATCGGCCTGGCCTGGCCGCTGCGCATCGGCGGCGAGGCCTACGCCATTTCCGTCGCAGGTCCGCGCTACCGCATGGAGGCGCGCATCGAGGAGATCGCCGCGATGCTGCGCTCGGCCTGCCTCGCCATCGAACCCAAGAACGAAAGCCCCCGATGACAGCAACGACAGCAGCAGCCCCCCGCTATTTCGTCCGCGAGGCCGAGATCGCCGGCTACCACCCCGCCAACCACACCGGCACGCTGAACAAGCGGCTGATCGGCCCCGAGACCGTGGGCGCGAGGCAGCTCGAAGTGCTGGTGGGCCACATCCAGAAGGGCAAGGGCGCGCTGCCGCATGCGCACCCGGGCATCGAGCAGGTCTGCTACATGCTCGAAGGCCGCGCGGTCGCCGAGGTGGGCGGCCAGCGGCAGGAGCTGCACCCGGGCGACAGCTGCTTCTTTCCCGCCGACGCGATGCACACCTTCACCGTGGTGAGCGACGAGCCGGTGCGCGTGCTGGTGATCTACAGCCCGCCCTACGAGGAATCGCCGGAGCGCGTGATCCGGCCCTGAAGCGACAGCAAACGACAACCGGAGACAAACCATGCAGACAACGAAGAACGCGACCGGGCAACCGGCCGCGATGGCGAACCGTCGCCGTTTCATTTCCATCGGCGCCGCCGCGGGCCTCGCGGGCGCCATGCCCTGGGCCTTCGCGCAGGACGGCTATCCGAAGCAGCCCATACGCATCGTCGTGCCTTTCGCGGCCGGCAGCGGCACCGATGCGGTGGCGCGCATCGCGGGACAGATGCTCGGCGATGCGCTCAAGGCCTCGGTCATCATCGACAACAGGGCGGGCGCCAACGGCGTGATCGCGGCCGAGTACGTCGCCAAGGCGGCGCCCGACGGCTACACGCTGTTCATGACCACCAACACCACGCACTCGGCCAACCCGAGCCTGATGAAGTCGCTGCCCTACGACCCGGTGAAAGACTTCGCGCCCGTCAGCCGCATGGGCAACCTGCCTTTCATGCTGGTGGTGAACAACGACCTGCCCGTGAAGAGCGTGGCCGAGCTGCTGGCCTGGGGCCGCGCGCATCCCGGCAAGCTGACCTACGCGAGCGGCAACAGCACCGGCATCGTGAGCGGCGCCACGCTCTCGCGCATGAGCGGCGTGCCGATGCTGCACGTGCCCTACAAGAGCACGCCGCCGGCCATCGCCGACCTGATCGGCGGGCAGGTGTCGATGATGGTGGTCGACCTCGCGGCGGGCCTGGCCACGGTGAAGGCCGGCAAGATGCGGGCGATCGCCGTCACCACGCAGGAGCGCACCAAGCTCTTCCCCGAACTGCCGCCGCTGGCCGACACGCCCGAACTCAAGGGCTTCGACATCACCTCGTGGAACGGCGTGTTCGCGCCGGCGGGCACGCCGCGCGACATCGTGCTGAAGCTCAACAAGGTGCTGGCCGACATGGCCAACGGCCCGGTCTTCCGCGAGCGCGTGGCGAAGCTGGGTTTCGACGCCTTCGGCAGCACGCCTGAAGAGCTGGGCGCGTTCACGGTTGCCGAACTGGCGAAGTGGAAGAAGCTGATCCAGGCGGCGGGGATCCAGCCCGAATGAGCGCGGGCGGACCTCTCCAGGGCATCCGCATCCTCGACCTCACGGCCGTGGTGATGGGCCCCTATGCCACCCAGACGCTGGGCGACCTGGGCGCCGACGTCATCAAGGTCGAGCCGCCCGGCGGCGACAACCTGCGCGCCGTCGGCCCGATGCGCAACCCGGGCATGGGCGCGATGGCGATGCACCTCAACCGCAACAAGCGTTCCATCGTGCTCGATCTCAAGCAGCCCGAGGGCCGCGAGGCCTGCCTGCGGCTGGCCGCGGGCTGCGACGCGCTCATCTACAACACGCGGCCGCAGGCGATGGCGCGGCTCGGGCTCGGCTACGAGGCGGTGTCGGCGGTGAACCCGAAGATCGTCTACCTCGGCACATTCGGCTATGGCGAGCAAGGGCCGTATGCGGGCAAGCCTGCCTACGACGACCTGATCCAGGGCGCGGCCGGCGTGGCCTCCCTCTTCGCGCAGCAGAGCGGCAGCGCGCCGCGCTACGCGCCCGTCACGCTGGCCGACCGCGCGGTGGGGCTGCAGGCGGCCATCGCGCTGCTCGCGGCCGTGCTGCATGCGCAGCGCACCGGCAAGGGCCAGGCGGTGGAGGTGCCGATGTTCGAGGCGCTGTCGCAGTTCGTGATGGGCGACCACCTCGGCGGCCACAGCTTCGAGCCGCCGCTGGGGCCCACCGGCTACGCGCGCCTGCTCGCGCCGCACCGCAAGCCCTACGCCACGGCCGACGGCTACCTCAGCGTGCTGATCTACAACGACAAGCACTGGCAGGCCTTCTTCGACGTGATCGGCCGGCCCGAACTGCGCGACTCGCCGATGTTCGGCACGCATACCGCGCGCGCCGCGAACATCGGCGCGGTGTATGCCTTCGTGGCCGAGGTGATGGCCACGCGCACCAGCGACGAATGGTTCGCCGCGCTGTCCGCCGCCGACATCCCGGTCGCGCGCCTGCACAGCACCGAAAGCCTGCTCGACGACCCGCACCTGCGCGCCGTCGGCTTCTATCCCGAGCTCGACCACCCGAGCGAGGGCCGCATCCGCACGCTCGCGCCGGTCGGCCGCTACAGCGCCACGCCGGCCGCCATCCGCCGGCCGGCGCCGCGCATCGGCGAGCAGAGCGTGGAGCTGCTGCGCGAAGCGGGCTACGGCGAAGAGGCCATCGCCCGCATGCTCGAAGGCGGCGTCACGCTGCAACCTGAACCGACGAAAGACAGCGAAGAATGAATTTCTCCTTGAACGAAGACCAGCGCTCGCTGGTCGCCGCCATCGAACGCCTCTGCGAGGACTTTCCCATCGACTACTGGCGCGACCACGACGACCGCGCCGTGTTCCCGCACGAGTTCCACCGCGCCGTGGCCGAGAGCGGCTGGCTCGGCATCGCCATGCCCGAGGCGCAGGGCGGCGCGGGGCTGGGCATCACCGAGGCGGCGCTGATGATGCGCGCCATCAGCGCATCGGGCGCGGGCATGTCGGGTGCGTCGTCGGTGCACATGAACATCTTCGGGCTCAACCCGGTGGTGGTGTTCGGCAGCGAGGAACAGCGCCAGCGCTTCCTGCCGCCGCTGATCGCGGGCACCGAGAAGGCCTGCTTCGCAGTCACCGAGCCCGACGCGGGGCTCGACACCACCAGCCTCAAGACCCAGGCCGTGCGCCGGCCCGGCGGCGGCTACGTGCTGCACGGGCGCAAGATCTGGATCTCGACCGCGCAGGTGGCCGACCGCATGCTGATCCTCACGCGCACCACGCCGCTCGACCAGGTGAAGAAGCCCACGCAGGGCCTCACGCTGTTCTACACGCCACTGGACCGCGCCCGCGTCGAGGTGCGCGAGATCCACAAGCTGGGCCGCGCGGCGGTGGACTCCAACATGCTCTTCATCGACGGGCTCGAGGTGCCGGAGGAAGACCGCATCGGCGAGGAGGGCAGGGGCTTCGAATACATCCTGCACGGCCTCAACCCCGAGCGCATATTGATCGCGGCGGAAGCCATCGGCATCGGCCGCGCCGCGCTGCGCATCGCCTCGCAGTACGCGCAGGAGCGCGTCGTGTTCGGCCGTCCCATCGGCCAGAACCAGGGCGTTTCGCATCCGCTGGCGCGCGCCTGGGCCAACCTGGAGGCGGCCGACCTGATGATGCTGAAGGCCGCCACGCTCTACGACGGGGGCGAGCCCTGCGGCATCGAGGCCAACGCCGCCAAGTACCTCGCGGCCGAGGCGGCGCACGATGCCTGCCAGAACGCGGTGCTCACGCTCGGCGGCATGGGCTACGCGAAGGAATACCATGTGGAGCGGCTGCTGCGCGAGAGCTACATCCCGCGCATCGCCCCCGTCAGCCCGCAGATGATCCTGAACTTCATCGCCGAGAAGGCGCTGGGGCTGCCCAAGTCGTACTGATCTCTCTGGAGCCATGAACACCGTCGCCCGCCATCTCGCCATCCGCGGCCTCGTGCAGGGCGTGGGCTATCGCTGGTCGATGGTGCAGGCGGCGAAGCGCCTGCGTGTGCGCGGCTGGGTGCGCAACCGGCGCGACGGCAGCGTCGAGGCGCTCGTGGCCGGTGAGGCTTCTGCGGTGGAAGAGCTGATCCGCTGGGCGCGCCAGGGGCCGGAAGGCGCGCGCGTCGATGCGGTCGACGTTGGCGATCCGGCCGGTGCCATCGCGGCCCAGGCCCCGCCCGACGGCTTCGAGCAGAGGGAAACGGCCTAGCACCGATCGCCTGGCGCCATTTGCAACCTCGCAGGCGCGCATTGCTACCTTCCCCGGCTTCTGTACCAGGCAGGGGATTTCCATGTGGCCGACAATCGAAGGCGGTCTTCCATCCTCCAGCGATACAAGAGACATCCCATGAAACTCCCCACCCAAGTCAGGCTCGTCGACGTCGGCCCGCGCGACGGCCTGCAGAACGAAAAGCAGCCCGTCTCCGCCGAAGTGAAGATCGGCCTCGTGCACCGCCTGCAGGACGCGGGCCTGAAGGAGATCGAGGTCACCAGCTTCGTGAGCCCGAAGTGGGTGCCGCAGATGGCCGACAACGCCGAGGTGATGCACGGCATCAGCCGCAAGCCGGGCGTGCTCTATTCGGTGCTCACGCCCAACATGAAGGGCTTCGAGGCGGCCATCGCCGCGCCGCGCCAGGAGTGGCCCGACGAGATCGTGGTGTTCGGCGCCGCCAGCGAGGCCTTCAGCCAGAAGAACATCAACTGCTCCATCGCCGAAAGCATCGAGCGCTTCGCGCCCGTGGTGGCTGCGGCGCTCGAGAAGGGCATCCGTGTGCGCGGCGCGATGTCGTGCACGGTCGGCTGCCCCTATGAAGGCGAGATCGCGCCGGCCAAGGTCGGCTACCTCGCGCAGCTGATGAAGGGCATCGGCGTGCAGCGCGTGGACGTGGCCGACACCATCGGCGTGGGCACGCCGCGCAAGGTGCAGGCCGCGATGGAAGCCACGCTGGCGCACTTCGGCGTCGACGCCATTTCCGGCCATTTCCACGACACCTACGGGCAGGCGCTCGCCAACACGCTGGCGGCGCTCGAGCTGGGCGTGTGGAACTTCCAGTCGTCCTCGGCCGGCCTGGGCGGCTGCCCCTATGCCAAGGGCGCGACCGGCAACGTGGCGACCGAGGACGTGGTCTACATGCTGCACGGCATGGGCATCGAGACCGGCATCGACCTCGACAGGCTGATCGACGCGGGCGTCTACATCAGCGAGGCGCTGGGCCGCGAGCCGAACTCGCGCGCCTCGAAGGCCATCCGCACCAAGCGGGCCGGCTGAAGCGCTGAATCGAACAGATAGATAAGCGGGAGTAGTCAGTGGATCTGCATGTGTGGCTTGCATTCCTGGTGGCCAGTTGCGTCATCGCGGTGTCGCCCGGTTCGGGCGCTGTGCTCAGCATGAGCCACGGGCTCAGCTACGGCGTGCGGCGCACCACGGCGACCATCGTGGGGCTGCAGCTGGGGCTCGCGGTGATCCTGCTGGTGGCCGGCCTTGGCGTGGGTGCGGTGCTCACCGCCTCGGCCAGCGCGTTCCTGGTCGTCAAGGTGGTGGGCGCGTGCTACCTGCTGTGGCTGGGCTGGCGCCAGTGGCGTGCGCCCGTCGCGAAGATCGAGGGCGGCGCGACGCAGGCGGCTGAACCCGACCTCACGGCACCGCAGCGCGTGCTGCGCGGCTTCCTCACCAACGTGACCAATCCCAAGGGCATTGTCTTCATGGCCGCGGTGCTGCCGCAGTTCATCCAGCCGACGCGGCCCCTGTGGCTGCAGCTGCTGGTGCTGCTGGCCACCACGGTGATGGTCGACGTGACCGTGATGCACGGCTACGCCTGGCTGGCCGCGCGGCTGCAGGGCATGCTGCGCAGCGTGCGCGCACGGCGCGCGCAGAACCGCGTCTTCGGCGGCGTGCTGATGGCGATGGGCGCGATGCTGTTCCTGTTCAAGCGCATCGCCTGACGGAGCCGGCGCCCACGGCCCGGCAGCCTGATAGATTCGAAGCCATCATGTGCGGATCCGAACTCCATAACCTCCCCGAAGGCGTCCAGCGCGTTTCCCGCGCCCTGCAGGATGCCGGCCACCCCCACTCCCCACGCATGCTCGACGACGCCTGCCGCACCGCGCAGCAGGCGGCCGACGCGCTCGGCATCGCGGTCGGGCAGATCGCCAAGAGCATCATCTTCCGGCGCAAGAGCGACGAGTCGGCGGTGCTGGTCATCACCTCGGGCGACAAGCGCGTGGATGAGAAGAAGGTCGACGCGCTGGTCGGCAAGACCGGCCGCGCCGACGCCGACTTCGTGAAGTCGCGCACCGGCTTCACCATCGGCGGCGTGTCGCCCGTGGGCCACCTGACGCCGCCCGTGGTGCTGATCGACCGCGAGCTCTTCCGCTTCGAGGAGATCTGGGCGGCAGCCGGCCATCCGCACGCCGTGTTCCAGCTGCGCCCGCACGACCTCGAGAAGCTCACCGGCGCGCCGGTGGCCGACGTGGTGTGAATTTCGCGGAAGCCGAGACGCTGGCCGAACGCGCCGTGGCGGTTCAGGCTGCGGCGGGCGATGTGCCTTCGCCGTGCTGCTCGGTGTGCCGCATGGATCGCCTGAGCGGCTTCTGCGAAGGCTGCCTGCGCACCATCCCCGAGATCGCGGGCTGGAGCAGGATGGAAGACGAGACCCGGCGCCACGTGTGGCGGGCGATAGAGTTGCGGGCGAAGGCCGGCATCTGGCGCGTGCCCGCGGCGAACCCAGGAGACAGCAGCCCATGAAGCACATCGACTTCCATCTCGACTTCATCTCGCCCTACGCGCACCTCGCCTTCGAGCACCTGCCCGAAGCGCTCGAGGGCCTGAGCTACAGCGTGGCCTACAGGCCGGTGCTGCTTGGCGCGCTGCTCAAGCAGCACGGCCAGCTCGGGCCGGCGGAGATTCCGTCGAAGCGCAGCTGGACCTACCGCCACGTGCTCTGGCTGGGCCACACGCACGGCATAGAGATCCGGATGCCGGCCTCGCATCCTTACAACCCGCTGGCGCACCTTCGGCTGGCGGTATCCACGGGCGACGACGGCACCATCAGCCGCCTCGTGGCCGAGACCATCTTCCGCCACGTGTGGCGCGGCGGCGAGGAAGCGGGCGACCCGGCGCGGCTCGCCGCGCTCACCGCGCAGCTCGGGCCGAAGCGCGACGCGAACAGCGACGAGAGCAAGGCCCTGCTCAAGCGCAACACCGAAGAGGCCCTGCGCCAGGGCGTGTTCGGCACGCCGACCTACGTGGTCGACGGCCGCCTGTTCTGGGGCTTCGACGGCCTGCAGATGCTGCGCGCCTACCTGTCGGGCGATGCGTGGTTCGACGGCCCTGAGTGGGCTTCGGCGGACCAGCGCCCGGCCTTGCTGCGCAGCAGCAAACAGGGCTGAGTACAAACCCGCGGGCGCCGGAAAAGCGCCCCGATTTCTTACAGGCTGAAACGTGCTGCGCGGGTTTCACCCTAAACCGTAAGCGCCGGTTCAGTTTCGCGAAAGGCTCGGGTCAGTCGCGCCTCCAAGAATGCCGCACGGTCCCGGATTCCGGGAACGAATGAACGCATACACACAGGAGACGACCAATGGCAGCCACACTAGATTCGAGGGGAGTGCCGCACCCGGCCCCCCGGCCCATGTCCTCGGAGGAGAAGAAAGTCATCTTCGCCTCCTCGCTGGGCACCGTGTTCGAGTGGTACGACTTCTACCTCTACGGTTCGCTGGCCGCGATCATCGCGAAGCAGTTCTTCAGCGGCCTGGATGCGGGCGCCGCCTTCATCTTCGCGCTGCTGGCCTTCGCCGCCGGCTTCCTGGTGCGTCCGTTCGGCGCCATCGTGTTCGGCCGGCTGGGCGACATGATCGGTCGCAAGTACACCTTCCTGGTGACCATCCTGATCATGGGCCTGTCGACCTTCATCGTCGGCCTGCTGCCCAGCTACGCGACCATCGGCGTCGCGGCGCCGGTGATCCTGATCGCGCTGCGCATGCTGCAGGGCCTCGCGCTCGGCGGCGAGTACGGCGGTGCCGCCACCTACGTGGCCGAGCACGCGCCGCACGGCAAGCGCGGCGCCTACACCTCTTGGATCCAGACCACCGCCACGCTCGGCCTGTTCCTGAGCCTGCTGGTGATCCTGGGCGTGCGCGAGTTCATGGGCGAAGCCGCCTTCAACGACTGGGGCTGGCGCGTGCCGTTCCTGGTGTCGATCCTGCTGCTGGGCATCTCGGTGTGGATCCGCCTGACGCTGTCGGAGTCGCCCGCCTTCCAGAAGATGAAGGCCGAGGGCAAGACCTCCAAGGCGCCTCTGGCCGAATCCTTCGGCCAGTGGAAGAACCTGAAGATCGTGATCCTGGCGCTGGTGGGCCTGACGGCCGGCCAGGCGGTGGTCTGGTACTCGGGCCAGTTCTACGCGCTCTTCTTCCTGACGGCGCAGCTGAAGGTCGACGCCACCACGGCCAACCTGATGATCGCCGCCGCGCTGCTGCTGGGCACGCCCTTCTTCGTGGTGTTCGGCACGCTGTCGGACAAAATCGGCCGCAAGCCGATCATCATGGCCGGCTGCCTGCTGGCCGTGGTCACCTACTTCCCGGTCTTCAAGATGCTGACCGAAGCCGCCAACCCCGACCTGGCCCGCGCACAGGCCACCGCCGGCGTGACGGTGACGGCGGACCCCGCGACCTGCTCGTTCCAGGGCAACCCGGTGGCGCGCGAGATCGACTTCAAGAGCTCGTGCGACATCGCCAAGCGCTACCTGGTTCAGAACTCGGTGAGCTATGAGAACGTGGCCGGCGCGCCGGGTTCGAAGGCCATCGTGAAGATCGGCGACAAGTCGGTCGAGGCACCCGTCGGCAACGTCGTGAATTCGAAGTTCGACGAGAACTCCGTCAAGGAAATCGCCGCCTTCAAGAAGGGCGTGGCCGAAGACCTGAAGGTCGCCGGCTACCCGGCCAAGGCCGACCCCGCGAAGATGAACAAGGTGCTGACGGTGGTGCTGCTGTTCTGGCTGGTGCTGCTGGTGACCATGGTCTACGGCCCGATCGCCGCGATGCTGGTGGAGCTCTTCCCCACGCGCATCCGCTACACCTCGATGAGCCTGCCCTACCACATCGGCAACGGCTGGTTCGGCGGCCTGCTGCCGACCACCGCCTTCGCCATCGTGGCCTCGACCGGCAACATGTTCAACGGCCTGTGGTATCCGATCATCATCGCCGGCATCACGCTGGTGGTGGGCACACTCTTCATCCGCGAGACGAAGGACGTGGACATCTACGCTAACGACTGACCGTCGCCGAAGAACAGGCAGGAGGGCGCCGCCCTCCGTTCAACAAAGAGGCTTCATGCCGACCGCATGAGGCCTTTTTCTTGAACCATCCAGGAGACAAAACCCATGTGGAAACTCGTCGTCGGCTTCGTCATCTTCGCCGCCATTGCCCTGTACGTGATCTCGAAGGCCGGTGACAAGGTCGACATGTCGGGCGAGAAGCATGGTGGCGACACCACCACGCACGAACCCGCGCCCGCCGCCGCGCCGAAGTGAGGCCGGGCGAGCCTATCTCTTGAACTTGCCGTCGCTGACGATGGACAGGTCTACGTAGTCGATGCCGGTGTGGTCGGTCGGCGAGTAGCTGATGTCGAGCCCGCCGCCCACGTCGTACTGGAAGGCATTCAGCGTGGCGATCAGCTTCGCGCGCGTGGGCTTCGGCCCCGTGCGGCGCAGAGCCTCCACCATCACCTTCGTGGCGACGAAGCCTTCGAGCAGCGCGGGCGAGAGCTCGTTCTGGCCCTTGGCCTTGGCCAGCGCCAACGCTTCCTTGATGAGCGGATGGCCGAAGGAGCGCTCGTAGGGCAGCACCTGCGTGATGATCACGCCCGCGCTGGCCGAGCCCAGTTCCTTGATGAAGCCCGAGGCCGCGTTGTTCGACAGCGTGATGATCTGCGCCGCCGAGCCGGCAGCACGCAGCGCCTTCACGCCGTCGGTCACGGCCGTGCCCGAGCCGATCCACAGCACCGCCTGCGCGTTGGCCTTGGTGAGTTGCGGGACGATGGCCGCGTAGTCGGGCTTGTTGCGGTCGGCCAGCGCCACCACCGCCGGCTTCAGGTTGGCCTTCTCGAAGCCCTTGTTCGCGCCTTCCATCGCGTCCTTGCCGAAGGAGTCGTCGGCCTGCACGACGGCGATGCGCTGGATGCCGGTGGTCTGCAGGTGCTGCACCGCCTTCTCTGCCTCGCGCTGGTAGGTGGAGCGCACGTTGAAGATGTTCTTCTGCAGCGGCTTGTGCAGCGCCATCGCGCCGGTCGAGGGGCCGACCAGCGCCACCCCGTACTTGTCGAGCAGCGGGATCACCGCGAGCGTGTTGGGCGTGCCGCGGTTCAGCAGCAGCGCGACGACCTTCTTGTCCTCGATGAGCACGTGCGTGTTTTCCAGCGAGCGCTTGGCGTCGAGACCGTCGTCCATGCGGATGACCTCGATCTGCTCGCCGTTGATGCCGCCCTGGGCGTTGACCTGGTCGATGACCAGCTGCGAGCCCATGATGGTTTCCTTGACGCTGGCCGCCACGGGGCCCGAGAGGTCGGCCGACTGGCCGATCAGGATCTGGGCCGCCGCCCCCGGCGCCATCATGGCCAGGAACAGCGCAGCGGCGCAGGACGTGAACGTCTTCTTCATCGAGCAAAGCCTTTCCAGGAAGCGGTCGCCTCTGTCAGAAACTGTGTAATGTGTTGCTGAACGTCACGTCTCGCTAGCTCGCGCAAACCCTGTCAAACCAAGGTTTCCAGCGCCCGGAAAAAAAGCGGCCCGCCGGTTGTGCCGGCGGGCCGTTCAAACTCGCCCCTCTCGGGGCGGGGACTCAACGCTTGAAGCGACCGTCGCTGATGATCGAGAGGTCCGCGAAATCGATGCCGCTGTGGTCGGTGGGCGAATAGCTCACCTCCAGCCCGCCGCCCAGGTCGTAGCCGCGCAGGCTGTCGAGGGCGGCCACCATCCTGGCGCGCGTGGGCTTGGGGCCGGCGCGGCGCAGCGCCTCCACCAGCACCTTGGCCGAGGCGAAGCCTTCGAGCGCGGCCGGCGACAGTTCCGATTGGCCCTTGGCCTGCGCGAGAGCCAGGGCTTCCTTCACCATCGGATGGCCCAGCGAGCGCTCGTTGGGAAACACCTGCGTCACGATCACGCCGCGGCTCGCGTCGCCGAGCTGCTTGATGAAGCCCGAGGAGGCGTTGTTCGACAGCGTGACCACCTGCGCGGCCGAGCCCGCGGCGCGCAGCGCCTTGATGCCGTCGACCACGGCCACGCCGGAGCCGATCCACACCACGGCCTGCGCGTCGGCGCCCTTGATGGCGGGCACGATGGTCTTGTAGTCGGGCTTGTCGCGGTCGGCCGGGATGATCACGGTCGGCTTGGCGTTGCCCTTGCTGAAGCCGGTCATCGCGCCTTCGAGCGCGTCGGTGCCGAAGGAGTCGGTCACGTGCACCACCGCGATGCGCGTGAGGCCGATGGTCAGCAGGTGCTGCACGGCCTTCTCGGCTTCGCGCTGGTAGGTGGCGCGCACGTTGAACACGTGCTTCTGCAGCGGCTTGTGCAGCACCATCGCGCCGGTGGAAGGACCGATGAGCGCCACGTCGTTCTTGTCGAGCCAGGGAATGATCGCCTGCGAATGGGGCGTGCCGCGGCTCATGAAGAGCGCCAGCACCTTCTTCTCCTCGATCAGCACGCGTGCGTTCTCGCTGGCGCGCTTCACGTCGAAGCCGTCGTCCATGCGCAGCACTTCGATCTTCTCGCCATGGATGCCGCCCTGCGCGTTGACCGCGTCGATCACCAGGTTCGCGCCGCCGATGGTCTCGTTCACGCTCGCGGCCACCGAGCCGGTCATGCCGGCGGTCTGGCCGATCAGGATCTGGGCAGACGCCCCCAGGGCGCTGAAGGCCAGCAGGGCGGCGGCGCAGAGCGTGCGCGTTTTCGTCATGGAGTCCTTTCGAAGCAATGCGGGCGCCCGGCCGGGCGAACGTGAAAACAAATGTGCTATTTGTTTCTGAAAGTGTTTTTAACTCCATCCGGACAAACCCCTGCGCAGCCACCGACCTTGTGACGTAGTGCGCAAACCCGTCACGAGGCACTCCCTAGAATGTTTGCCCCACCCCCCAAGGCACTCATGACACAGGGCTCCATCCGGATTCGCGGCGCGCGCCAGCACAACCTCCAGAACCTCGATCTCGACATCCGCACCGGCGAAATGACGGTGGTCACCGGGCCCAGCGGCTCGGGCAAGTCGAGCCTCGTCTTCGACACCCTTTATGCCGAAGGCCAGCGGCGCTACGTGGAGACCTTCTCCGCCTACGCGCGCCAGTTCCTCGACCGCATGGACAAGCCGGCCGTCGACAAGGTGGAAGGCGTGCCGCCCGCCATCGCCATCGACCAGACCAACCCGGTGCGCTCCTCGCGCTCCACGGTCGGCACGATGACCGAGCTGAACGACCATCTGAAGCTGCTCTTCGCGCGCGCGGCCAACCTGTTCGACCGCGAGACCGCGCTGCCGGTGCGCCACGATTCGCCTGACAGCATCTACGCGCAGATCGTCGAGCGCGCGGCTGCTGCGGGCGATCCGCGCCTGGTCGTCACCTTCCCGGTCGAGTTGCCCGCGAGCACCACGGCCGAGGAAGTCACGCAGTGGCTCTCCGCCAGCGGCTTCACGCGCGTGCAGTCCGAGCGCGAGGTGGCCACGCCCACCGGTCCGCGCAAGGTGCTCGACGTGGTGGCCGACCGCTTCCGTGCGTCCGGCGCCGAGCGCTCGCGCGTGGTGGAAGCCATCGAAGTGGCGCTCAAGCGCGGCAGCGGGCGCGTCACGGTGCACGCCACCGGCTCGGAAGAGAACGCAGTGACCGACGTGTGGAAGTTCTCCACCGGCCTGCACTGCCCCGAGAGCGACATCCGCTACGCCGACCCGATCCCGTCGATGTTCTCGTTCAACTCGGCCGTGGGCGCCTGCGACACCTGCCGCGGCTTCGGCCGCGTGATCGGCGTCGACCTGGGGCTGGTGATTCCGAACGACAAGCTCACGCTGCGCGCCGGCGCCATCAAGACCATCCAGACGCCCGCCTGGAAGGAGGCGCAGGATGACCTCATGCGCCACGCGGAGGCGGTCGGCATCCCGCGCGACACGCCCTGGAACAAGCTCACCGACGAGCAGAAGCACTGGGTGATCGAGGGCACGCCCAACTACAAGGAGGGCAACTGGAACAAGCAGTGGTACGGCGTGCGCCGCTTCTTCGGCTACCTGGAGAGCAAGGCGTACAAGATGCACATCCGCGTGCTGCTGTCCAAGTACCGCAGCTACACGCCGTGTCCCACCTGCAGCGGCGCGCGCCTCAAGCTCGAGAGCCTGCTGTGGCGCATCGGCAGCAAGGAAGACGCCGACGCCGTCCTGCCGCCCGAGAAGCGCTTCATGCCCAAGGGCGTGAAATGGACGCGCGCCCAGCTCGAGGCGCTGCCGGGCCTGTGCCTGCACGACCTGATGCTGCTGCCCATCGAGCGGCTGCGCCAGCTCTTCGACCGCATCGAGCACCACGGCAACGGCCAGGCGGCCAGCGAGGGCGAGATCCAGGCGCTGAAGCTGCTGTTCGAGGAAATCACCACCCGCCTGCGCTACCTGCACGACGTGGGCATCGGCTACCTCACGCTCGACCGACAGAGCCGCACGCTCAGCGGCGGCGAGGTGCAGCGCATCAACCTGACCACGGCGCTGGGCACCTCGCTGGTCAACACGCTCTTCGTGCTCGACGAGCCGAGCATCGGCCTGCACCCGCGCGACATGAACCGCATCACCGAGGCCATGCTGCGCCTGCGCGACGCGGGCAACACGCTGGTGGTGGTCGAGCACGACCCGGCCGTGATGCTGGCCGCCGACCGCGTGATCGACATGGGGCCCGGCCCCGGCGCGCGCGGCGGGCAGGTGGTGTTCGACGGCACCACCGACCAGCTGCGCGACGCCGACACGCTCACCGGCCTGTACCTGGGCGGTCGCAAGAAGATCGGCATGGGCTTCAAGCGGCTGGTGAGCGAGAACACGCACCGGCTCATCCTCGAAGGCGTGCGCGAGCACAACCTGAAGAACGTGACGGTCGAGTTCCCGCTGGCGCGCCTGGTGTGCGTGACCGGCGTGAGCGGCTCGGGCAAGTCCACGCTCATCCAGGACGTGCTGGCGCCCGCGCTGATGCGCCACTTCGGCAAGGCCACCGAGACGCCCGGCGCGCACGACCGCCTGCTCGGCGCCGACCACCTCGGCGACGTGGTGTTCGTCGACCAGTCGCCCATCGGCAAGACCGCGCGTTCCAACCCCGCGAGCTACGTGGGCGCGTGGGACGCGATCCGCGAGATCTTCGCCACGGCCACGCTCTCGCGCCAGCGCGGCTACACCGCGAGCAAGTTCAGCTTCAACTCCGGCGACGGGCGCTGCCCGACCTGCGGCGGCTCGGGCTTCGAGCACGTCGAGATGCAGTTCCTGTCGGACGTGTACCTGCGCTGCCCCGACTGCGACGGCAAGCGCTACCGCCCCGAGATCCTCGAAGTGCGCGTGGAACGCAAGGGCAGGAGCTACAACGTGGCCGACGTGCTCGAACTCACCGTGGCCGAGGCCGCGGCGGTGTTCGAGGCCGACCGCGACGTGCTGCGCGTGCTGCAGCCGATCTCCGACGTGGGCCTGGACTACGTCAAGCTCGGCCAGCCCGTGCCCACGCTCTCAGGCGGCGAGGCGCAGCGCCTGAAGCTCGCGGGCTTCCTGGCCGAGGCCGCGAAGAACGCCACCGCGAGCAAGCAGTCGGTGGCGCGCAAGGGCACGCTATTTTTGTTCGACGAGCCCACCACCGGCCTGCACTTCGACGACATCGCGCGGCTCATGCGCGCGCTGCGCAAGCTGCTGGACGCCGGCCATTCGCTGATCGTGATCGAGCACAACCTCGACGTGATCCGCGCGAGCGACTGGCTCATCGACCTCGGCCCCGAAGGCGGCGAGGGCGGCGGGCAGGTGGTGGCCGAGGGCACGCCCGAGCAGCTGCGCGAGAACCGCGCCTCGCTCACCGGCGCCGCGCTGGCCGACTACGAACTCGCCATCGGCCCCGAGGCCTACAAGGTGGCCGAGCGCGCCGCGCGCCGCTACATCGCCAACGCCAAGGCGGCGCCGGGTGCCGATGCGGTGCAGATCGTCAACGCGCGCGAGCACAACCTGAAGAACCTGAGCGTGGACATTCCGCGCGGCAAGTTCAGCGTGGTGACGGGCGTGAGCGGATCGGGCAAGTCGACGCTGGCCTTCGACATCCTCTTCAACGAAGGGCAGCGCCGATATCTCGAATCGCTCAACGCCTATGCGCGCAGCATCGTGCAGCCCGCTGGCCGGCCCGAGGTGGACGCGGTCTACGGCATTCCGCCGACGGTGGCCATCGAGCAGCGCCTGTCGCGCGGCGGCCGCAAGAGCACGGTGGGCACCACCACCGAGGTGTGGCACTTCCTGCGCTTGCTGTACGTGAAGCTGGGCATCCAGCATTGCATCCACGACGGCGCGGCCGTGCAGCCGCAGACCCCCGACAGCATCGCCGCGCAGCTCATGCGCAACTTCAAGGGCCAGCACATCGGCCTGCTCGCGCCGCTGGTGACCAACCGCAAGGGCGTGTACACCGAGCTGGCCGACTGGGCGCGCCCGCGCGGCTTCACGCACCTGCGCGTGGACGGCGACTTCCTGCCGACCACCGGCTTCCCGCGCATCGACCGCTTCAAGGAGCACAGCATCGAGCTGCCGGTGGCCAGCCTCGACGTGCTGCCCTCGAACGAGAACGAACTGCGCGCGGCGCTGGCCAAGGCGCTCGAGCACGGCAAGGGCGTGGTGCACGTGCTCAGCGAACTCGACGGGCTGCGCGCCGCGATGATGGCGGGCGTGTCCGCCGCCGGCATCGGCCGCGTCCACGTGTTCTCCACGCTGCGCGCCTGCCCGGTGTGCAGCACCAGCTACGCCGAGCTCGATCCGCGCCTGTTCAGCTACAACAGCAAGCACGGCTGGTGCCCCGACTGCGTGGGCACCGGCGTCAAGCTCAGCAAGGACCAGCGCAAGGTGTTCGACGACTCCGTGCTGGCCGGCGACGACAAGGGCCGCGAGCAGACCTTCGCCGAGCCCGAGGTGGAAGACCTGGCCGACGTGGCCTGCCCGACCTGCCAGGGCACGCGCCTGAACGCCACTGCGCGCGCCGTGGGCTTTGGCACCGCGGCCGACGGCTCGGGCGGCATCGGCATCACCGAACTCGCGCGCATGAGCGTGACCGAGGTGCGCCAGTGGTTCGAAGGCCTCGCGCTCAGCGGCCGGGAAGCCGAGATCGCGCGCGACCTCGTGCCCGAGATCCGCAGCCGGCTCGAGTTCCTGGAAGAGGTGGGCCTGGGCTACCTCACGCTGGACCGCGGCGCGCCCACGCTCTCGGGCGGCGAGGCGCAGCGCATCCGCCTGGCGGCGCAGCTCGGCAGCAACCTGCAGGGCGTGTGCTACGTGCTCGACGAGCCGACCATCGGCTTGCACGCGCGCGACAACCAGATCCTGCTCGACGCGCTGCACAAGCTCGGCGACAAGGGCAACACGCTGGTGGTGGTGGAGCACGACGAGGACACCATCCGCCGCGCCGACCACATCATCGACATCGGCCCGAGCGCCGGCAAGCGCGGCGGCCGCCTGGTCGCCGAGGGCACGGTCGCCGACATCCAGAAGGCCGACGACTCGCAGACCGGCCGCTACCTGCGCGACGCCATCCGGCACCCGCTGCAGGCGCGCCGGCTGATCCCTTCGCCCGACCCGAAGGCCGAGGAGAGCGGCGAATGGCTCACCGTGCACGGCGCCAACCTGCACAACCTGCAGGACGTGACGGCCACGCTGCCGCTGCGCCGCCTCGTGGTGGTCACCGGCGTGAGCGGTTCGGGCAAATCCACGCTCGCGCGCGACGTGCTGCTGGCCAACGTGCAGGCCATCGTGGCGCAGCGCTCGACCAAGGCCGGCCGCGACGCCGACGCTGCCGGCAAGCGTCCCGCGTGGGCGGGCTGCCGCAAGGTCGAGGGCTACGAGACCGTCGACCGCGTGCTCGAGGTCGACCAGACGCCCATCGGCAAGACGCCGCGCAGTTGCCCGGCCACCTACATCGGCTTCTGGGACACCATCCGCAAGCTCTTCGCCGACACGCTCGAAGCCAAGGCCCGCGGCTACGGCCCGGCGCGCTTCAGCTTCAACACCGGCGAAGGCCGCTGCCCGGGCTGCGAGGGCGCGGGCGTGCGCACCATCGAGATGAGCTTCCTGCCCGACGTGAAGGTGCCCTGCGAGGTGTGCCACGGCGCGCGCTTCAACCCTGAGACGCTGGCCGTGAGCTGGCGCGGCAAGAGCATCGGCGACGTGCTGAAGATGGAAGTCGACGAGGCCGTCGAGTTCTTCGCGAGCATGCCCAACATCAGCCACCCGCTGCAGCTGCTGAAGGACGTGGGGCTGGGCTACCTCACGCTGGGGCAGCCCTCGCCCACGCTCTCGGGCGGCGAGGCGCAGCGCATCAAGCTGGTGACCGAACTCAGCAAGGTGCGCGACGACATCACCCGCCGCGGCCAGAAGGCGCCGCACACGCTGTACGTGCTCGACGAACCGACCGTGGGCCTGCACATGGCCGACGTCGAGAAGCTGATCCACGTGCTGCACCGGCTGGTGAACGGCGGCCACAGCGTGGTGGTGATCGAGCACGACCTCGACCTGATCGCCGAGGCCGACTGGATCCTCGACCTCGGGCCCGAGGGCGGCAGCGCCGGCGGGCGCGTCGTCGCGTCGGCGCCGCCCGAAGAGGTGGTGCGGCTGGGCACGCACACCGGCGTGGCGCTGGCGCCCGTGCTGGCGCGATAGGGCCGGGCGGGGCAGGGCAGGGCTTGCCCCGGCTCTTCCCGCCCCCTCCTTCTTTCCTCTTCTTCTCTTCCTATTTCTGGATGTCGCCCAGGCAGAGGTACTTGATCTCGACGTAGTCGTCCATGCCGTGGTGCGAGCCCTCGCGTCCCAGGCCCGACTGCTTCACGCCGCCGAAGGGCACGTGCTCGGTGGCGATCACGCCGGCATTGATGCCGACCATGCCGTACTCCAGCGCCTCCGCCACGCGGAAGATGCGGCCCACGTCGCGCGTGTAGAAATAGCTCGCCAGGCCGAACTCGGTATTGTTCGCCGCGTCGATGCCTTCCTGTTCGGTCTTGAAGCGGAACACCGGCGCGAAGGGACCGAAGGTTTCCTCGCGCGCGCACAGCATGTCGGCCGTGGCGTCGGCGATGACGGTCGGCTCGAAGAACTGGCCCTGCATCCTGTGGCCGCCGGCCAGCACCTTGCCGCCCCTGGCGACGGCGTCGTCGACGTGGCGCTGCACCTTGTCGATGGCCGCGTCCTCGATCAGCGGGCCCTGCACCACGCCGTCGTCGAAGCCGTTGCCGACCTTGAGCGCCTTGACCCTGGCCGCGAACTTCTCGACGAAGGCGTCGTAGATGCCGTCCTGCACGTACAGCCGGTTCGCGCAAACGCAGGTCTGGCCGGCGTTGCGGTACTTGCTGGCAATCGCGCCTTCGACGGCCGAATCCACGTCCGCGTCGTCGAACACCAGGAAGGGCGCGTTGCCGCCCAGTTCCAGCGACAGTTTCTTGACCGTCGGCGCGCACTGGCTCATGAGGATGCGGCCCACCTCGGTGGAGCCGGTGAAGCTCAGGTGGCGCACGACGTCGCTCTCGCACAGCTCCTTGCCGATCGCGATGCTGTTGGCGCTGTCGGCCGTGAGCACGTTGAGCACGCCCGCCGGAATGCCGGCCCGCACGGCCAGCTCCGCCGCGGCCAGCGCGGTCAGCGGCGTGAGCTCGGCCGGCTTGATGACCACCGTGCAGCCGGCAGCGAGCGCCGGAGCCACCTTGCGGGTGATCATCGCGAGCGGAAAATTCCACGGCGTGATCGCCGCGCACACGCCGATGGGCTGCTTCATCACCAGCAGGCGGCGGTTGTTGTCGAACTGCGGCAGCACCTCGCCGTTCACGCGCTTGGCTTCTTCGGCAAACCATTCGATGAAGCTCGCGCCGTAGGCGACCTCGCCCTTGGCCTCGGCGAAGGGCTTGCCCTGCTCGGCGGTCATCAGGCGGCCGATGTCCTCGGTGTTGGCGATCAGCAGGTCGAACCACTTGCGCAGCACGATGCTGCGCTCCTTGCCGGTCTTGCCGCGCCAGGCGGCGAGCGCCCCGTTCGCGGCGGCGATGGCGTGCGCGGCATCCGCGCGCGTGAGGTTGGCCACGTCGACCAGTTTCCGGCCGGTGGCCGGGTCGTTCACGTCGAAGCGGCTGGCGCCCTTCGTCCACTCGCCGGCGATCAGCGCATCGGTCTTGAGCAGGGTCGGGTCGTTCAGCAGCGCGAGGGGAGAAGTCTTCGTGTCCATGTTCTCGTGTTGTCTCGGAAGGAAGGAATGAATGGGTAACCGGTAATGGCCTGCGCGGGCAGAGGCCGTGTCAGCGGAAGGGCACGCCGGGAAGCACGCAGAGCATTTCGTAGAGCAGGTTGGCGCCCAGCAGCGCGGTGTTGCCGCTCGTGTCGTAGGGCGGGCTGACCTCCACCAGGTCGGCGCCCACCACGTTCAGGCCGCGGCAGCCGCGCACGATCTCCAGCGCCTGCGGCACGGTGAGCCCGCCGATCTCGGGCGTGCCGGTGCCGCCCGCGAACGAGGGGTCGATGCCGTCGATGTCGAAGCTGATGTAGACCGGATGCGCGGGCCCGATGCGCTCGCGCACCTGCGCCATCAGCGGCGCGAGCGACTGGTACCAGACCTCGTGCGCCTGCACCACGGTGAAGCCCTGCGCGCGCGGCCAGTCGAAATCGTCGGCCGCGTAGCCGGTGCCGCGCAGGCCGATCTGCCAGACCTTGTCGCAGGCCAGCAGGCCCTCTTCGACGGCGCGCCTGAACGGCGTGCCGTGGGCGATGCGCTCGCCGAACATGTCGTCGTTCACGTCCGCATGCGCATCCACGTGCACCAGCGCGACCGGGCCGTGCTTACGCGCCACCGCGCGCAGGATCGGCAGCGCGATGGTGTGGTCGCCGCCCAGCGTCAGCGGGGCGCATCCTGCTGCCAGCACCGTGTCGTAGAAGGCCGAAATGATGGCCAGCGACTTGTCCAGCGAATAGGTGTTGATCGGCACGTCGCCCAGGTCGGCCACGTTCAGCCGGTCGAAGGGCGCGGCGCCGGTGGCCATGTTGTAGGGGCGCAGCAGCGCCGACTCGGCGCGGATCTGGCGCGGCCCGAAGCGCGCGCCGGGGCGGTTGGAGGTGCCTATGTCCAGCGGCACGCCGATGAACGCGGCGTCCAGTCCTTCCGGCGACGTTGCCGGGGGCAGCCGCATCATCGTGCCGGGGCCGGCGAAGCGCGGCATGGTGTTGCCGCCCAGCGGCTGGTTCGGGGTCGTGGAGGGCATCGCGCGAATGGAGTGTTCAGCGCCGCCGTCCGCGCAGCCATTCGAGCGCGAGCAGCAGCGTGGTGGTGAAGATGATCAGCAGCGTCGCCACGGCGGCGATGGTGGGCGAGATGTTCTCGCGGATGCCGGTGAACATCTGGCGCGGCAGCGTGACCTGGTCGGGCCCCGCGAGGAACAGCGTGACCACCACCTCGTCGAACGAGGTCGCGAAGGCGAACAGCGCGCCCGAGATCACGCCCGGCGCGATCACCGGCAGCGTGACTCGCATGAAGGTCCGCAACGGCGTCTCGCCCAGGCTCAGCGACGCGCGCACCAGGTTCTGGTTGAAGCCGGCCAGCGTGGCGAGCACGGTGGTCAGAACGAAGGGCGCACCCAGCGCCGCGTGCACCACGATCAGGCCGAGGTAGGTGTCGGCCAGACCGAGCGGCGCGAAGTAGAGGTAGGTGGCTACGCCGACCACCACGATCGGCACGACCATCGGCGAGATCAGCACGCTCATGAGCAGGCCCTTGAACGCGAAGTTCGTGCGCGACAGCCCCACCGCCGCGAGCGTGCCCAGCACGGTGGCCAGCACCGTGGCGGCGGGCGCGACGATGAAGCTGTTGCGCGCCGCGCGCGCCCACTCGGGCGAGTCGAAGAGATTGCGGTACCAGCGCAGCGACCAGCCCGGGATCGGATACGCCAGGAACGAGCTGTCGGAGAACGACAGCGGAATCACCACCAGGATCGGCGCCAGCAGGAAGGCCAGCACCGCGACGCAGCCGGCGCGCACCAGCCACCAGCCGAGCTTGTCGGCGAAGGTGGCGTAGGCCGGGAATTGAGGGAGCTTCAGCATGATGACTCCTGTCTTTGTGGCTGCTCAGCCCAGGCTCAGCTCGGCCTTGCCGATGCGGCGGTACACGGCGTACAGCAGCAGCGTGGCGACCAGCAGCACGGCGCCCAGCGCGCAGGCCATGCCCCAGTTGATTTCCACGTTGGTGTAGCGCGCGATGTAGTAGCTCAGCATCTGGTCGTCCGCGCCGCCGAGCAGCGCCGGCGTCACGTAGTAGCCGATCGCCAGGATGAAGACCAGCAGCGCGCCGGCGCCGATGCCGGGGTAGGTCTGCGGCACGTAAACGCGGAAGAAGGCCGCCAGCGGCGAGCTGCCCAGCGAGACGGCCGCGCGCAGGTAGGTGGGCGGCACGCTCTTCATGACGCTGTACAGCGGCAGGATCATGAAGGGCAGCAGGATGTGCACCATCGCGATGATCACGCCGGTGCGGTTGAACAGCAGCGCCAGCGGATGGTCGATGAGGCCGATGCCCATCAGGCCGCGGTTGACCAGGCCCTCGGACTGCAGCAGCACGATCCATGCGGCCACGCGCACCAGGATGGACGTCCAGAACGGCACCAGCACCAGGATCATCAGCACGTTGGCCTTGCGCGCCGGCAGCGTCGACAGCCACCACGCCAGCGGATAGGCCAGCAGCAGGCAGAAGAAGGTGACCACGGCGCTGATCTGGAAGGTGCGCAGCAGGATGCCGGCGAAGGCGCGCTGGTCGGCGGGCATGCGCTCCACCTCGCCGGCCACGTCGCGCCGCAGGTCGACCGAGGCGAGCAGGTAGTCGGGCGTCCAGCGAGAGCCGTTCTTGGCGATCGCCTGCCAGTACGGCGCTTCGCCCCAGCGCGGATCGAGCTCCAGCATGCGTGCCTTGATCTCCTCCGGCGTGCCGGCGATGGGCAGCGCCCTGAAGGCACCCATCACCAGCGAACGGGCGCCCGCGATCTCGGTGTTGAGGCGGCGCGCGAGGGCGCCCGCGTCGGAGCTGTCGGGCAACTGGCCGAGGTCGGCCGCGATGGCCGCATAGGCCGCCGGCGCGGGCGCCTCCTTGCGGTTCCAGCCGTCGAGCGCGCGCACGGTGCGCGGCAGCGCGTTGGCCACTTCGGGGTTCTCCACCGCGCGCTGCAGCAGCGCCACGATGGGCACCAGCAGCGTCAGCAGAAGAAACACCAGCAGCGGCGCCGTGAGCGCGAAGGCGCGCCACTTGCGGCGGGCCTCGGCGCGCGCCAGTGCGCGCCGCAGTTCGCCGGGGGGCGCTTCCGCTGGAACCGGGGGAACAGACGTTGCCGCGTGCATGGCCTCTTTCGCGTTCGCTGGTTCGTCTGCCGGTTTACTGCGTGGCCCAGGCCGCGAAGCGCTTCTCCAGCGCCTCGCCCTGGTCGGCCCAGAAGCCGACGTTGAACTGCAGCGCGTCCTTGGCGTTGGTCGAGGAGGTCGGCAGGTCGGCCAGCACCTTGGGGCTGAGCGAGGCCAGCGCCTTGGTGTTGGTGGGGCCGTAGGCGATGTTCTGGGCATACACCGCCTGGTTGGCGGGCTGCATCGCGAACTGGATGTACTTCAACGAGGCTTCCTTGTTCGGCGCGCCCTTGGGGATCACCAGGTAGTCGAGGTCGTAGATGCCGCCCGGCCAGTAGATCTTGAGGTCGCGGCCTTCGCGGTTGGCCGCGTCGATGCGGCCGTTGTAGACGGTGGTCAGCACCACGTCGCCGGCTACCAGGAACTGCGGCGGCTGCGCGCCGGCCTCCCACCACTGGATGTTGGGCTTGAGCTCGGTGAGCTTCTTGAATGCGCGGTCGGCGCCTTCCTTGGTGCCGAGCACCTTGTAGACGTCGGCCGGCTTCACGCCGTCGGCCATCAGCGCGAATTCGAGGTTGTAGCGCGCGCCCTTGCGCATGCCGCGCTTGCCGGGAATCTTCTTCACGTCCCAGAAATCGGCCCAGCTCGTGGGCGCGGTCTTGAGCTTCTCGCCGTTGTAGGCCATCACGGTCGACCACACGAACAGGCCCACGCCGCAGTCGGTGACGGCGGCCGGCAGGAAGTCGGACTTGGTGCCGATCTTGGAATAGTCGAGCTTCTCGAAGAGGCCCTCGTCGCAGCCGCGCGCCGCGTCGGGCGATTCGACCTCGACCACGTCCCAGGTGACCTTTTTGGTCTCCACCATGGCCTTGATCTTGGCCTGCTCGCCGTTGTATTCGACCGCGACGATCTTGGTGCCGGTCTTCTCGTAGGGCTCGTAGTAGGCCTTTTTCTGGGCGTTGGCATTGGCGCCGCCGAAGTTGACCACGGTGAGCTGCTGCTGGGCGAGGGCCGGCAGGGCGAAGCTGGCGGCGACGGTGCAGGCGAGAAGTGTCTTTTTCATGGTGGAAATCTTCCTGGGTGATGAACGGGAACGAGGGGGAATGCGAACGGGAACGGAAGGCCGGCTTCAGGGGACGTAGATGCGCGCATGCGCCGTCGGGAACTCGAGCACCACCGCCTCGCCGGCCCGCGGCGCGGCGGCGCCGTCGAGGCCGTCCAGCGGCAGCTTCACGGTGGCGTCGGCCTGGCCGCCGCCGACGCTGCACAGCAGCCGCAGGTGGTCGCCGAAGTAGATGACGCGCGCCACCTCGGCCTCGAGCATGTTGGCGCGCTGCACGTCCGTGCGGCGGTGCAGCACCACGCGCTCGGGGCGGATGCAGGCCTCGACGGCCGCGCCAGAAGCCGCTCCGCTCACGTTGAGCCCGTGCAGCACGCGGCCGTCGGGCAGCGTCATCTCGGCATGCTCGCCGCCATGACCCTGGCGTTGGCCCAGCTGGCCCCAGAGCACGGTGTTGTCGCCGACGAAGCCGGCCACGAAGCGGTTGGAAGGCGTTTCGTAGAGACGGTCGACCGTGTCCAGCTGCTGGATCACGCCTTCGTTGAACACCGCCACGCGGTCGCTCATGGTGAGCGCCTCGCCCTGGTCGTGCGTCACGTAGACGAAGGTGACTCCCAGCTGGCGGTGCAGGTCCTTGAGTTCGATCTGCATGTGCTCGCGCAGCTGCTTGTCGAGCGCGCCGAGCGGCTCGTCCATCAGCACCAGCTGGGGCTCGAACACCAGCGCCCGCGCCAGCGCCACGCGCTGCTGCTGGCCGCCCGAGAGCTGGCCGGGCAGGCGGTCGGCCATGCCGCGCAACTGCACCATGTCGAGCGCGCGCTGCACGCGGCGCTGCTGCTCGTCCTTCGGCACCTTGCGCACGGTGAGCGGATAGGCCACGTTCTGCCCCACGCTCATGTGCGGGAACAGCGCGTAGTTCTGGAAGACCATGCCGAAGTTGCGCCTGTGCGGCGGCGTGCGGGTGATCGGCTTGCCGTCGAGCAGGATCTCTCCCGAGGTCGGCGACTCGAAGCCCGCCAGCATCATCAGCGTGGTGGTCTTGCCCGATCCCGAAGGGCCGAGCAGGCTCAGGAACTCGCCGCGGTGGATGTCCAGGTCGAGCTGGCGCACCACCAGGTGCTCGCCGTCGTAGGTCTTCTGGACACGCTGGAAGCGCACCAAGGGTTCTGCGGTCATGGAGGATTCAGGAAAAGGATCGGTCGATCAGCGCAGTGCGGCGAAGCTGTCCGCGAGAAGCGCCAGGCCTTCGTCCACAAGCAAGTCGGATGCCGTGAGCGGCACCAGCACGCGAATTACATTGCCGTAGGTGCCGCATGACAGCAGGATTAACCCGCGCCGTGCCGCCTCCGCGACCACCTTGCGGGTCAGCGCGGCGTCGGGCCGCGCGGTGTCGCCCTCCTCGAACAGCTCGATGGCCACCATGGCGCCGAGCCCGCGCACGTCGCCGATGGACGGCTCGCCCGCCGCGATGCGGCGCAGGCCGGCCATGAGCCGCTCGCCCAGCGCACGGCTGCGCGCCAGCAGCTGCTCGTCGGCGAACACCTTGAGCACCGCGAGCGCCGCGGCGCAGCCGATGGGGCTGCCGGCATAGGTGCCGCCCAGGCCGCCGGGGGCGGGGGCGTCCATCACCTCGGCGCGGCCCACCACGCCGGAGATCGGGAAGCCGCCCGCCATCGACTTGGCGGTGGTGATCAGGTCGGGCGCCACCGGCCACTGCTCGCTGGCGAACCAGGTGCCGGTGCGGCCGGCACCGGTCTGCACTTCGTCGGCAATGATCAGGATGCCGTGGCGGTCCGCCAGCGCGCGCAGGCCCTCGACGAAGTCGTTGGGCGCCACGTAGAAGCCGCCTTCGCCCTGCACCGGCTCCAGAATGAAGGCCGCCACGCGCTCGGGCTCGATGTCGTTCTTGAACAGCAGCTCGACCGAATGCAGGGCCTCGTCCACGCTCACGCCGTGCAGCGCATTCGGGTACAGCGCATGGAACACCTCGCCCGGGAAGGGGCCGAAGCCGACCTTGTAGGGCGCCACCTTGCCGGTGAGGCCCAGCGTCATCATCGTGCGGCCGTGGTAGCCGCCGGTGAAGGCGATGACGCCCGGGCGCCGGGTGTGGGCACGGGCGATCTTGACCGCGTTCTCCACCGCCTCGGCGCCGGTGCTCAGGAAGACCGACTTCTTCGCGAACGCGCCCGGGGCCAGTGCATTCAGGCGCTCGGCCAGTTCCACGTAGGGCTCGTAGGCCAGTACCTGGAAGCAGGTGTGCGAATAGAGCTCGGCCTGCGCCTTGACTGCAGCCGTGATCTCCGGGTGGCAGTGGCCGGTGTTGAGCACCGCGATGCCGCCCGCGAAGTCGATGTAGCGGCGGCCCTCGACGTCCCAGAGCTCGGCGTTGGCGGCCCGGCTGACGAAGATTTCATGGGCCTGGCCGACACCGCGCGCGACGGCCGCGCTGCGGCGGGTCATGAGGGCGGCGTTGCTGAGGTGGGGTTCGCGTTGCATGGGGGACGACCTGTGCTTGAGTGCTGGAAGGAAAGGAATGCCGGCACTCTAGGTCGCCCGATCCGGACCGGCCATGTACACCGGAAGCGGTCGTCCGGAGGACTGTACTGGTCTTGTATCCTGTACATACTTTCCTCAATATGGTGCAGGCCGGACCGCCGGAGACACCCCCGATGCTCATTCTTCGCCCCGAACAGCCGACGCCACTGGTGAGCCAGATCGTGGAAGGGCTGCGCGGCCTGATCGGCGCCCAGAAGCTCAAGGCCGACACCAAGCTGCCGTCGATCCGCGCCTTCGCCGCCGCCCATGGCGTCAGCGTCTTCACGGTGGTCGAAGCCTACGACCGGCTGGTGGCGCAGGGCCTGCTGGTCTCGCGGGCCAACGCCGGTTTCTTCGTCAAGCGGCGCAGCGAGGAGAGCGCCGCCGGCACGGCCAGCGCGCCCCGCGCGGACCCCCGCTTCGACGCGCGGTGGTATCTCCAGCAGATCTTCGAGAACCGCAACCTGCCACTCAAGCCCGGTTGCGGCTGGCTGCCGCACGACTGGCTCTTCGAGGACGGCATGCGCCGCAGCCTGCGCCACCTGGCCTCCGAAGGCAGCGACATCGGCGGTTACGGCCTGCCCTTCGGCCACATGGCGCTGCGCATGGCGACGGCCGAGGCGCTTTCGGAGCAGCAGATCGTGGTCGAGGCCGCCCAGGTGCTGCTGACCCAGGGCTCGAGCCAGGCCCTGGATCTCGTCGCGCGCCGCCTGCTCAAGCCGGGCGACCGCGTGCTCGTGGACGATCCCGGCTATCCGAACCTGATGTTCATGCTGCGCTTCCTGGGCGTGGAGATCGTCGGCGTGCCGCGCACTCCCTCGGGCTACGACATGCCCGCGCTCGAAGCGCTGCTGGCGGTGCACCGCCCCAAGGCCTTCTTCACGCAGCCGCGGCTGCAGAGCCCGACCTGCTCCATGGCCTCGCTGCCCCAGCTGGTGCAGCTGCTGCAACTCGCGCAGGCGCACGACTTCACGCTGGTGGAGAACGACATCTATGCCGAGATGGACGCGTCGATGCGCCCCTCGCTCGCCAGCCTCGGGCAACTGCGCCGCGTGGTCTACGTGGGCAGCTATTCGAAGACCATCTCGCCGAACATCCGCGTCGGCTACGTCATCGCGCAGCCCGAGCTGCTCGACGAGCTGGCGCAGCTCAAGATGATCTCGGGCCTCACATCGTCCGACATCACCGAGCGCCTGGCCTTCGGCACCGTGACCGACGGCCGCTGGCGCAAGCATCTCAAGGCCCTGCGCGAGCGCCTCGCGCAGGCGCACGGCAGTGTCGCTCGGCGGCTGGGGGGACTGGGCTTCGAGCTGTTTCATGAGCCCGCGGCCGGCATGTACCTGTGGGCCCGGCATCCGGACATCACCGACAGCGCCGAGCTCTCGCGGCGCGCCGCGGCCGAGGGAATCATGCTGGGCCCGGGCCAGCTGTTCCTGGTCAACCCGCGCCCCACCGGCTGGCTGCGCTTCAACGTCGCCTTCAGCGAGGACGAGCGGCTCTGGCGCTTCCTGGAGCGCAGCATCGAGGAGCGCCGCAGCGACTGAAGGCGGCAGCCGCAGAGGGCTCGCAAAGGTTCGCGAGCAGGCGCACAATGGCTTTCAACCCTTGGCGCAGGCGCATCCTGAATCAGCCATGGTGGAGTAAACATGCGATGGGATGAAGCGCCGCGGCGGGGCTACGCAAGGAGCCATGTCATGACCCGCTTCATCGATGTTCACAGCCTGGTCCGCCTGGTGGACGAGACCGGGGTTCCGCAGTTCCTCACCGCGCTGGCCGACGCGCTGCGCGATGACTTCATGCGGTGGCGCGAGTTCGACAAGAAGGCGCGCGTGGCCAGCCATTCGCACCTCGGCGTGATCGAGCTGATGCCGGTGGCCGACGACGGCGCCTACGCCTTCAAGTACGTCAACGGGCATCCGCACAACACGCAGGTCGGACTGCCGACCGTCATGGCCTTCGGCGTGCTGGCCGAGGTCGACACGGGCTACCCCGTGCTGCTTTCCGAACTCACGCTCACCACCGCGCTGCGCACGGCCGCCACCTCGGCGATGGCCGCGAAGGCGCTGGCGCGGCCCGATTCGCGCAGCCTCGCGCTGATCGGCAACGGCTCGCAGAGCGAGTTCCAGGCGCTGGCCTTCCATGCGCTGCTGGGCATCGAGGAAGTGCGGGTGTACGACATCGACCCGCATGCCACCGACAAGCTGGTGCGCCACCTCGCGGCCTGCACGCCGCTGGAGATCGTGCGCGCCCGCTCGGTGGCCGAGGCGGTGCGCGGCGCGGACATCGTCACCACCGTCACCGCCTACCAGGGGCGCGCGACGGTGCTCACGCCCGACATCATCGAGCCGGGCATGCATATCAACGCGGTGGGCGGCGATTCGCCCGGCAAGACCGAACTGCATCCCGGCGTGCTCGGCAAGGCGCGCGTGTTCGTCGAGTACGAGCCGCAGACCCGCGTCGAGGGCGAGATCCAGCAGGTGGCCGCCGACTTCCCGGTGCACGAGCTCTGGCGCGTGCTGCTCGGCGAGGTGCCGGGGCGCGAGAGCGCGGCGCAGGTCACGCTGTTCGACTCGGTGGGCTTCGCGCTGGAGGACTACACGGCGCTGCGCTACATCCAGCGCATCGCGACCGAGCGCGGCATCGGCCGGCAGATCGCGCTGGTGCCGGAGCTCGACGACCCGAAGGACTTGTTCGGGCTCACCGCCTCGGGCCGGCGCCGGGCGGTGCTGCGGCGTGCGGCATGATGGACGGCTTCGTCACAGCCGCTCCTGTCGCACATCTTCATGCTCACCATCTACAACGACCAGCACGTTCTTCACCAAGGCAAAGTCGAGATGTTCCGCGGCGAGCTCGTGCCGTGCTTCGAGGTGCCCGCGCGCGTCGATCATGTGAGGCATGAGCTGGAGCGCAGGAACATCGGCCCGCTGCAGGCGCCCGATGCCTTCGACGAAGCGGTGCTGGCCAAGGTGCATGCGCCGCGCTACCTGGACTTCATCGCGCATGCGTGGGAGGAGTGGGTGGCGCTCGACCCGTCCAACGCGACGCGCGACGCGCTGCCTTCGTACTGGCCCACGCGCGGCATGCGCAGCGACGTGCTGCCGAAGAGCTTTCCGGCGCGCCTGGGGCTTTTCTCCTTCGACGCGGGCACGCCGCTGATGGCGGGCAGTTGGACGGCGGCGCGCCACGGCGCGGCATGCGCGTGGACCGCGGCGCAGCGCGTCATCGGCGGCGAGCGTGCCGCTTTCGCGCTCACGCGGCCGCCGGGCCACCATGCGGGCGCGGATTTCTTCGGCGGCTATTGCTTCCTCAACAACGCTGCCGTCGCCGCGCAGGCGTTGCGCGACGCGGGCGTCGAACGCGTGGCCGTGCTCGACGTCGACTACCACCACGGCAACGGCACCCAGGCCATCTTCTACGAGCGCGACGACGTGCACTTCGCGAGCCTGCATGGCGATCCGCTGACCGACTATCCCTACTACCTGGGCCATGCCGACGAGCGCGGCGCCGGGCGGGGCGAGGGCTTCAACCACAACCTGCCGCTGCCGCGCGGCACCGACTTCACCGCGTGGCGCGCCGCGTTGGGAACCGCGCTGGCCCGCATCGCCGAAGTGAAGGCCGGCGCGCTGGTGGTTTCGCTGGGCGTCGACACCTTCGAGGGCGACCCGATCTCCGGCTTCAGGCTGAAGAGCGACGACTACCTGCGCATGGGCGAGGACCTGGCACGCGCCGGACTGCCGACGGTGTTCGTGTTCGAGGGCGGCTACGCGGTGGCGGAGGTGGGCGTCAACGCGGTGAACGTGATCGAAGGCTTCGCGCAGGCCTAGCAGCTGACGCGCAGGCGACTCGGACGCCGGAATTCGCCCCTGTTTCCCACGGAAATCAGGGCAGCCCCGATTGCCTTCGCCGGTGCGGCGGGGCCCAATCGGCGCTTTCCCAAGTCAGGACCCAGTCAGCCATGCTCCGCCGCTCCACCTTCCTCCGTACCGCCGCCGCATTCGCCGCAACCGGCGGCCTCGCTTTTCCGATGGCGGCGCTCGCGCAGGCCTTTCCCGCCAAGCCCATCAAGCTGGTGATCGCCTTCCCGGCGGGCGGCCCGACCGACATCACCATGCGCCAGCTCGCGGAGAACGCGAGCAAGATCCTCGGCCAGCCGGTGATCATCGACAACAAGCCCGGCGCCGGCGGCACGCTGCCCGCGCAGGCGCTGCAGACCGCGCAGCCCGACGGCTACACCGTCGCGCAGATTCCGCTGGGCGTGTTCCGCCTGGGCTACACCACCAAGATCAACTGGGATCCGCTCAAGGACATCACCTACGTCATCAACGTCACCGGCTACGCCTTCGGCATCGTCGTGCCGGCCGACAGCCCCTTCAAGACCTGGGCCGACTTCGTCGCATACGCCAAGGCCAACCCCGGCAAGCTCACCTACGGCTCCACGGGCACGCTCACCAGCCCGCACCTGACGACCGAGATCGTCGCGCAGAAGGCCGGCATCCAGCTGCAGCACGTGCCCTACAAGGGCAGCGCCGACCTGATGCTCGCGGTGGTCAGCGGCCAGCTGATGGCCGCGGCCGACAGCACCGGCTTCGCGCCGCAGGTGGAGGCCGGCAAGCTGCGCGTGCTCAACACCTGGGGCGAGAAGCGCCTGGCCAAGTTCCCCGACGCGCCCACGCTGAAGGAACTCGGCTACGACGTGGTGCAGAACTCGCCCTTCGGCATCGGCGCACCCAAGGGCACGCCGCCCGAGGTGGTGAAGAAGCTGCACGACGCCTTCAAGCAGGCGATGGAGGAGCCGAGCTACGTCGCCGCGCTGGGCCGCTACGACATGCTGCCGAACTACATGAGCTCGGCCACCTATACCAAGTTCGCGCAGGACACGGTGGTGAAGGAGAAGGCCATCATCGACAAGCTGGGGCTGGCGAAGGAAGTCAAGACGAACTGAGGACGAAGAGTTCGTCCACCAGCCGGGACGCCAGTTCCGGCTGCACCCCCTCTCCACCGAACACCAGCCGGAACACGATCGGCGCGATCAGGTGATCGATCACCTGCTGCGGCTCGGGTGCGGGCTCGCCGCGGGCGCGGGCCTGCTCGACAAGCGTGAGCGCCTCCCTGCGGCGGTTGCGCAGGCAGTCGGTGTCGGCGCCATCGTTGGCCAGCGCGGCCGCGGCTTTCAGCAACGAGGTATTGCACGGCCTGGCCAGGTGCTCGATGAGTTCGCGCGCCCAGGCTTCCAGGTCGGCGCGCAGCGTTCCCGTATTCGGCAGCGGGCGGTTCGGGTCCAGCCGGTGGGTGGCGGTTTCGGCCAGCAGCCCCTGCAGGTCGCCCCAGCGCCGGTAGATGCTGGAGGCGCTGACACCCGCGCGCTCGGCCACCGCCGGCACCGTGACGCGCTCCCTTCCTTGTTCCGCCACGAGTTCTTCGAGGGCAGTGCGCACCAATGCCTGCACCTGGGCGCTGCGGCCGCCGGGGCGTTTGTTGGGGAGGGCGATGTCGGTCATGGTCTGGACTTTAACGCAAAGATATTTGCTTTAGAGGATTCGCATGTCTAGAATCACAAAAGCAAAAAAAGTTGCATTAAGGATTCGCCATGCCGTCCTCCTGCCCCGAACTCGCTTCCGCCACCGCCGACCTCGCGGCGCGCTCCAGGCCCTGGCGCCTGCCGCAGCGCGCGGCCTTTCCGCTGCTCGCGGCTGTGCTGTTCGCCTTTTTCTTCGCGGCTGCCGCGCCTTCGCCGCTGTTCGTGGTGTTCCAGCACGCCTGGCATTTCTCTTCGTCGCTGCTCACGGTGGCCTTCGCGGTCTACGCGATCGCGCTGCTGGTTTCTCTGCTGGTAGCCGGCTCGCTGTCGGACCACATCGGGCGCCGCCCGGTGGTGCTGTCGGCGCTGGTGCTGCAGGCGGTGGCGATGGGGCTCTTCCTGCTGGCGAACGGCATCGGCGGGCTGATCGTCGCGCGCGTGGTGCAGGGCATCGCCACCGGTGTGGCGAGCGGCGCGCTGAGCGCGGCGGTGGTCGAGGCCGCGCCGGCAGCGCGCAAGCGGCTGGGGGCGCTGATCACGAGCGTGTCGCCGCTTGCAGGCCTTGCCGCGGGTGCGCTGCTCACGGGCATGGCGGTGAAGTTCTCGCTGCAACCGGTGATGCTGGTGTTCGGCGTGCTCGCCGCGGTGTTCGCGCTGGGCGCGGCGGTGGTGCTGTGGATGCCCGAGACCGTCACGCCGCGCGCGGGCGCGCTGGCCTCGCTGGTGCCGCGCGTGTCGATTCCGGCGAAGGCACGCGCCGAGTTCGCGCGCGGGCTGCCGGTGTTCATCGTGGTGTGGGCGCTCGGCGGGCTGTACCTGTCGCTGGCGCCTTCTCTGATGCTGTATGTGTTCGGCATCGACAACGGCGTGGTCAACGGCCTCACGGTGGCGGTGCTTTCCGGCATGGGAGCCATCGCGCCGACGCTGCTCGGCCGCCTTGCGGCTCCGCGCCCGGCCATCGTCGGCATGGCCAGCATCGCGCTCGGCCTGGTGCTGCTGCTGGCCTCGCTTGCCACCCGTTCGCTCGCGCTCTTCTTCGTCGGCACGGCGGTAGCGGGCATCGGCTTCGGCGGCGCGTTCTCGGCGCTGGTGCAGACGCTGGCGCCGATGGCGCAATCGCACGAGCGCGGCGAGCTCTTCGCGGCGATCTTCGTGGTGAGCTATCTCGCGTTCAGCCTGCCGGCCATGCTCGCGGGCTTCCTGGTGGCGCCGCTGGGGCTGCTGAACACGGCCGAGGGCTATGCTGCGGTGTTGCTGCTGATCGCCGCCTTCGGCACGTGGAGCCAGTGGATGGTGCTGCGACGCCGGCAGCGCGAATTGCCCATGAGCGAGTGAGTGGCCGGAACGGCGTTCCGGGTCAGGAAACAGTCAGGACACCTATGTCAAGAGGCTTGGCCCTTCGGGGGTTGGGTACTTACCCTATGTAATTCGTTTGTCTTCCGCGATGGAAACACTCCGATGCAGTCTTGTGGCGCAAAAGCCCGGGCTCTCAGCAGCTGCATCCGGCATCGGAGCGGCAACTTCCCCATCCTGGAGTGATACGAATGAAAAAATCCCTGCTTGTTCTGGCTGCGATGGCAGCCTGCGGTGCCGCGTCGGCGCAATCGACCGTGACGCTGTTCGGCGTCGTCGATGCGGCCTACCGCAACGTCTCGAACAAGAGCGAGTCGGTCCCGGCCACCCTTTTCACCCCCTACTACAGCGTGAAGGCCAGCCGTACCGAGCTGGCCAACTCGGGCCTGAGTTCCAGCCGCCTGGGCTTCCGCGGCGTCGAAGACCTCGGCGGCGGCCTGTCGGCCAGCTTCTGGCTCGAAGCCCCGATCACCAACGACGACGGCGCCACCGGCGTCTCCAACTTCAGCCGCCGCTCCACCGTGAGCCTGGCCGGCAGCTTCGGCGAGTTCCGCATCGGCCGCGACAAGACCGCCACCGTGCTGAACGACGAGCAGTTCGATCCGTTCGGCGACACCGGCATCGGCGGCTCGCTGATCATCGACGCCAACGAAGGCAGCCTCTCGGGCACCGGCTACGGCAGCAACAGCACCTACAAGCGCGCCGGCAACATGGTCCAGTACTTCCTGCCGCGCAACCTGGGCGGCTTCTACGGCAACCTGGGCTACAGCTTCCACGAGATTACCCGCCTGTCGCCCGACACCATCACCGGCGCCGACCGCACCAACACCGGCCGCCATATCGGCGGCCGCGTCGGGTACGCCTCGGGCCCGGTCGACGTCGCCGTCAGCTACGCGCAGAACGACACCAGCTTCACCTCCGGTTCAGGCTCCTCCGCCGTGGCACGTCCGGGCAAGATCAAGACCTTCAACCTCGGCGCGACCTACGACTTCGGCGTGGCCAAGCTGTTCGGCGAGTACTCGCGCTCGAAGGACCAGCGCGATCCGCTGAACATCTTCACGCCGGTGCCGAGCACCGACCTCACCGGCTACCTGATCGGCGTGACCGTGCCGATCGGCCCGGGCCAGATCCGCGCCTCGTACTCGCAGGTCAAGTACGACTACAACCGCGTGCCGGCCCTCTTCGCCGTGAACACCCCCGACCCGAAGTCGAACAAGTTCGCGCTGGGCTACGTGCACAACCTGTCGAAGCGCACCGCGCTCTACGGCACGATCGCGCGCGTGACCAACAAGAACGGTGCCGGCAACACGGTCGGCGCCGGTCCGTCGTACGTGGCAACGTACAACCGCGTGGCGCTGCAGCCCAAGTCGTCGATGGGCTACGAGTTCGGCATCCGCCACAGCTTCTGATCGCAGCGAACCCCGAGACTGTTTTCTCCAAGGACCCCGTCGAACGGTCCCTTCGCCCGCCTCGTGCGGGCTTTTTTTCGTCCGTATTTTTTCGCGCGGAGTGTCGTTTGTCCGCAGCGTCCGGCGGTGTTCAGCGCGCCGAGAGAATCGCGCGCGCGGCCTCGGCGAAGCCGGTGCCGCGCTCGCCCCGCGTCACGTAGCGCGGCAGGTGCTCCAACTGCGGCACGAAGCGCGCGACGTTCGCCACGCCGATGCTGTGCGCGAAGGTGCGGAACATCAGCTGGTCATTGGTGGAGTCGCCCACGTAGGCCCAGCGGTCCATCTCGCCGTCGAGCGTGCGACCCCACAGCTCGCGCACGATCCAGCGCGCACCTTCGAGCTTGTCGTTGTCGCCGTACCAGCCGTTGACGTGGATGCTGCTGACGGTGGCGTGCATGCCCTCGCCGCGCATCAGCGCCACCACCTGCGCGATGGTGTCGTCGCTCAATTGCACGAACTCGCTGTGGTCGATGGCGATGTCGGTCTCGCGCCCCGGCGAGTCGGTGGCGCGACCCACGCCCAGCAGCTCGCGCTCGATGCGCTCCACCACCGCCTGCATGCGCGCGAAGTTGGCGGCGCGCGTGGGCTCGTCCTGCTGGTAGCGCTTCTCGACCTTGTCATCGGCCGAGGGCAGCAGCGCGACCGCGCCGTTCTCGGCCACGATGGCGTCGACCGGCCAGGCGTTGACGAAGGGCAGGCTCCAGCCCACCGGCCGGCCGGTGATCGCCACCACCGAAAGCCCCGCCGCCTTCAGATCGCCCAGCGCCTGCAGCGCATCGGGCGTGATGGCGCCGTCGTGCGTGAGCGTGTCGTCGATGTCGGTGAAGACGCCGATGAGCGCACCGCGCGCGGCCTGCGGCCATTGGGCCAGCGGCAGCAGATGGTGGGGCGAAGAAGGCAAGGTGGGCATGGAGAGAGCAATGCAGGGGGAGCGCCGATCGTACCGGCGCTTTCGTGTAGCATCCCGCCCCCGCCGTGCCATCGAGGCCGGCGCGGCGCCCGCCATGCCCCACATCCTCGTCGACGACCTCCGCAAGACCTACCGCATCTCCGAACGCGACCCTGGCGTGATGGGCGCGCTGCGCGGCCTCGTGCAGCGGCGCCATCGCACGGTGGAGGCGCTGTCGGGCGTGTCGTTCGCGCTGGAGCGCGGCGAGCTGCTGGGCTTCATCGGGCCCAACGGCGCGGGCAAGTCGACCACCATCAAGATCCTCTCTGGCATCCTGCGGCCCGATGGCGGGCGCGTGGAGATCGACGGTCGCGATCCCTTCGCCGACCGCGAGCGCCACGTGGGGCGCATCGGCGTGGTCTTCGGCCAGCGCACGCAGCTGTGGTGGGACCTGCCCGTGGGCGACGGCTTCGACCTGCTGCGCGACATCTACCGCGTGGACCCGTCGCGCTATCGCCGCACGCGCGACGAACTGGTGGCGCTGCTGAACCTGGAGCGCGTGCTCGCGCAGCCGGTGCGGCAGCTCTCGCTGGGCCAGCGCATGCGCGCGGAGATCGCTGCCGCGCTGCTGCACGAGCCCGACATCCTCTTTCTCGACGAGCCGACCATCGGCCTCGACGCACCTTCCAAGCTGGCCGTGCGCGACTTCGTGCGCCGCGCCAATCGCGAGCGCGGCACCACCGTGCTGCTGACCACGCACGACATGCACGACATCGAGGCGCTGGCCCGCCGCGTGATCATCATCGGCCACGGCCGCGTGCTGGCCGACAGCCCGGTCGAGGCGCTGCGTGCGCAGGTGATGGCCGAGCGCCGCCTGGTGGTCGACTTCGCGCAGGGCGCCGAGCTGCCCGCGCAGGTGGAAGGCGCGCGGGTGCACTCGCGCGACGGCCAGACGCTGGTGCTCGACTTCGACCCGGCCCGCACTGCGGCGCCCGCGCTGATCGCGCGCATCGCCGCCGCGCATGCGGTGGAGGACATTCGCCTCGAAGGCCTGGCGATCGAGGCCGTCATTGCGCGCTTCTACGCCATGCACGGAGCGGCAGAAGCGTGACGGCGATGCGCCCGCACGACCTTGCACGGCCCTACATCGCGGCCTTCGCGTCGCGCTTCCTGCAGATGCTGCAGTACCGCACCGCCGCGCTCGCCGGCTTCGCCACGCAGTGCTGGTGGGGCGGCATCAAGGTGATGGTGTTCGCGGCCTTCTACGGCCATGCGGCTGGCACCGGCGCGAGCAGCTCGATGTCGCTCGCCCAGGCCATCACCTACACCTGGCTCGCGCAGGGGCTGCTCGTGCTGCTGCCGTGGCTGGGCGACCCGGAAGTGGCGCAGGCGGTGCGCACCGGCGCCGTCGCCTACGACCGGCTGCGGCCCGTCGACGCCTACGCGCTGTGGTTCGCGCGCAGCGCCGGCTGGATCGCCGCCCGCGTGCTGCCACGCGTGGCGCTGATGGCGGCCTTCGCGATGGTCGCGCTGCCGCTGTTCGGGCTGGGCGAGTGGGCCTGGCAGCTGCCGGCGGGCGTGGCGGCGGGGCTCGCCTTCGTGCTCTCGGCCGTGCTCGCGCTGCTGCTGTCGACGTCGATGGTGATGCTGCTGAACGTGGCCGCCACCGCCGCGCTCAACGAACGCGGCATCAGCGCGGTGGCCACGCCGGTGGTCATCGTTCTTTCTGGCAACCTGCTGCCGCTCGCGATGCTGCCCGACGGCTGGCAGACCGCGCTGCTGGTCCAGCCGCTGGCCGGGCTGATGGACATTCCGGCGCGCCTGTACTTCGGGCAGCTGCAGGGCTGGCAGGCCATCGGCGGGCTGGGGCTGCAGGTCTTCTGGATCGCGGTGCTCGTGGCCTTCGGCCATTTCGCCATGGGCCGCACCATGCGCGGCCTGCAGGTGCAGGGCGGGTGAGGGCAGGTGAGGGCGATGGGATCGATTCCGCTCTTCTTCCGGCTGGTCGGCGCGTCCCTCGGCGGCCAGGCGCGCTACCCGGCCTCGGCGCTGATGCTGACCGTCGGCCAGTTCCTCGGCACCGGCATCGAAGTGATCGCCGTGTGGGCGCTGTTCCACCGCTTCGGCGACGTGCAGGGCTGGCGCATCGGCGAGGTGGCGCTGTTCTACGGGCTGGTGAACTGCATGTTCGCGCTTGCCGATGCGCTGGGCCGCGGCTTCGACGTGCTCGGCACGGAGTTCCTGCGCACCGGCGCCTTCGACCGCCTGCTGCTGCGGCCGCGTCCGCTCGCGCTGCAGCTGATGGGCAACGACTTTCGCATCAGCCGCCTGGGCCGGCTGCTGCAGGGGCTGGCGATGGTGGCGTTCGCCACGCAGCAGATGGGCATCGCGTGGACGCCGGGCGCCGTCGCCATCGCGCTGATCGCCATCGCGGGCGGCGTGGCGCTGTTCCTCGGCATCCTGGTGCTGCAGGGCACGCTGGCCTTCTGGACCGTCGAGAGCCTCGAGATCGCGAACGTGCTGACCTACGGCGGCGTGCAGGCCGCGCAGTACCCGCTGGCGCTCTATGCGCGCTGGTTCCGGCGCGTGCTGACCTTCATCGTGCCGCTGGCCTGCGTGGCGTACTACCCGGTGCTGGCGATCCTGGGAAAGGCCGACCCGCTGGGGGCGCCGGCATGGGTGGGCCTGGTGTCGCCGCTCGCCGGGTTCGTGTTCCTGGTGGCGGCTTTCGGGGTGTGGCGCTTCGGGTTGCGCCGCTATGCGTCGACGGGCAGTTGAGGGACTGCGAACCGGCAGGAAAGCCGAACGCAGAAGTCGCAAAGGTTTCGCAGAAGTCGCAGAGGACAAATCCGGAAATGACCAGGTTCTCTTCTGCGATCTCTGCGTAGTTTTTGTCTTCCTTCTGCGTTCGGCTGCCCGATCCCGTCTCTTTACCCCGCGCTCTGCAGCGCCAGCCCCGCATGCTCGCGCAGCGGATGGAAGTGGATCTTCGGAAACCGCTCCTGCGCCAGCCGAACGTCGTAGGGCGAGGTGCACAGGAAGGCCAGCGTGTCCGCCGCGTCCTTCGCCATGCGCTGCGGATACGCGTTCACGAACTCGCGCAGCTCGGCCGGCGTGTCGGCCGTGATCCAGCGTGCGCCGGTGTACTGGCAGCCTTCGAGGCGCACGTCGGCGTCGTACTCCGCCTTCAGGCGGTGCTGCACCACTTCGAACTGCAGCTGGCCGACCGCGCCCAGCAGCATCGGGCCGCCGATCTCGGGGCGAAACACCTGGATCGCGCCTTCCTCGCCGAGCTGGGCCAGGCCCTGCTGCAGCTGCTTGGTGCGCAGCGGGTTCTTCAGGATCACGGTCATGAAGAGCTCGGGCGCGAAGAAGGGCAGGCCGGTGAACTGCAGGCTCGCGCCGTCGGTGATGGTGTCGCCCAGCTGCACGCCGCCGTGGGTGGTGAAGCCTACGATGTCGCCCGCGTAGGCCTCTTCCACTGCCTCGCGGCGCTGGCTCATGAAGGTCACGACGCTGGTGGGGCGCAGTTCCTTGGCGGTGCGCTGCACCTTCAGCTTCATGCCCGGCGTGTACTTGCCCGAGGCCATGCGCACGAAGGCGATGCGGTCGCGGTGGTTGGCGTCCATGTTGGCCTGCACCTTGAAGACGACGCCCGCGAAGTCCTTGTCCTCGGGCTGGATCTCCTTGGTCACCGGCTGGCGGTTGACCAGCGTGGTGCTGGTGCGCGAGCGCGGCGAGGGCGCCAGGTCGACCAGCGCGTCGAGCACTTCCATCACGCCGAAGTTGTTCACGCCGGAGCCGAAGAACACGGGCGTCTGCTTGCCGGCCAGGAAGGCCTCGCGGTCCCAGGCGGGCGAGGCGCCGGTGGCGAGCTCCATGCTTTCCATGGCGGTCTCGAAGTCGGCGCCGAAGCGCTCGACCAGCGTATCGCGCTCGCTCAGCGGAATGGTCTCGAAGTCCTGCGGCAGGCGCTCGCTGCCCGACTCGAACACCGTCATCGCCTGCGTGCGCAGGTTCATGATCCCGCGGAAGCTCTTGCCCTGGCCCACCGGCCAGGTCATGGGCACGCAGGGCATGCCCAGCTCGCGCTCCACCTCGTCGAGGATGTCCAGCGGCTCGCGCACTTCGCGGTCCATCTTGTTGACGAAGGTGATGATGGGCGTGTCGCGCTGGCGGCAGACCTCGATCAGCCGGCGCGTCTGCGCTTCCACGCCGTTGGCCGCGTCGATCACCATCAGCGCCGAGTCGACGGCGGTGAGCACGCGATACGTGTCTTCAGAGAAGTCCTTGTGGCCCGGCGTGTCCAGCAGGTTGATGACGTGGTCGCGGTACACCATCTGCATCACCGACGAGGCCACCGAGATGCCGCGCTGCTTCTCGATCTCCATCCAGTCGGAGGTGGCATGGCGCGAGGCCTTGCGCGCCTTCACCGAGCCGGCGATCTGGATCGCGCCGGAGAAAAGCAGCAGCTTTTCGGTCAGCGTGGTCTTGCCGGCGTCAGGGTGGGAAATGATCGCGAAGGTGCGGCGGCGGCGGGTTTCGGCTACGAAAGACAAGGTGGGCAATCTGCGAGGGGAATCCGCGATTTTAAAAGGCCGGCGGTTTCCGGCCCCGCCGCCCCCGTGCCAGGGGCATTTCAGCCCCCGAGCGCCTCGTTCATCCCATACGCCCGCATCTGCGCCTCGAACCGCACCACGTCCTGGCTCAGCACCACGATGTCGTGCGCCATGCCCTGGCGGTCCTTCACGTGCTTGCCCAGCAGCGCCTCGGGCTTGAAGCCCAGGGCCTGGAAGACGGCGATGGCGCCGCGCTGGTCGACGGTCATGCGGGCGACGAGCTTTTCGGCCCCGCGCTCGATGGCCAGCGCGCAGGCTTCGCGCGCGAGCTTGTGGCCCAGGCCGCTGCCGCGCAGCTCGGGCGCGGCGAGCACGCGCAGTTCGGCCACGTGGCTGGACCAGGAATGCGGGTCGCGGATCACCGCCGCGCAGCCGAGCACGGCATCACCGCGCGCTGCGAGCACGCTGTCGATGTCGCCGCGCTCGATGGCGCGCACCCAGGCGTTCATCACCTTGGGCTGGGTGATGTCACGCGGCAAAAAGAGCAGGTCGTGCGCCGGCAGCGCCTGCGCGAAGGCGAGCACGGCATTCGCGTCTTCGGCGGCCATCAGGCGCAGGACGATGTTGCCGTCACTGCTGGTCACGGTACGCGGGTAGGTCCGCGAGAAGGAGTCGGTCACGGTGGTGATGCTCATGTCGATCGCACTCCAAGCCATTCGTCCAGTCTGGGCCACAGCCGGCGCACCGCGTTGGGCCCGGCGGCGAGGCTGACGTGGCCGCCCTTGAGCACCACCTCCTCCTTGTCGGTGGAGCCGACGCCAGCCACGAGCGGCTGTCCGGCCTCGTAGGGAACGATGTGGTCGTGCTGCGCGAGCGCGTGCAGCACCGGCACCCTGATGTTCTTCAGCTGCACCTTCTGCCCGCCGATCACCAGCTCGCCCTTGTGCAGCTTGTTGCCCCACATGAGCTCCTTGACGGTCTGGCGGAAGTACTCGCCGGCCAGCGGCAGCATCTCGTTGCCCCAGCGGTCGAACATGCGGTACGACTTGACGAATTCGTCGTTGTCCATGTTGTCCCACAGCTGCACCATGCCCGCGCTGCGGCCGGCGGGGCGCAGCATGTCGAAGGAGGCGAAGAGCATCTCGGGCGGCACGTTGCCCACGGTGTCGATGAGCCGGTCGACGTCGAAATACCGGCGGTCCGACCACGCGTGGAACAGCTTCATGCGGCTGAAGTCGATGGGCGTGGTGAAGAGCGCGAGGTTCTTCATCGGCCCGCCGGGGTGCAGCGCGGCATAGAGCGTGGAGAGCACGCCGCCCATGCAGTAGCCCACGAGCGTGACGTCTTCCTCGCCCGAGCGTTCCTGCACGCGCCGGATCGAGTCGGGAATGAAGTCGAGTACGTAGTCCTCGATGCGCAGGTGCTTCTCCTGCGGGCGCGGCGCGTTCCAGTCCATCATGTAGACGTCGTAGCCCTGCAGCAGCAGGTGCTCGACCATGCTCTGGCCCGGCGCGAGGTCGAGGATGTAGCCGCGGTTGGTGGTCGCCATCACGATCAGCAGCGGCACGCGGTAGATCTCGTCGGCCATGGGCCGGTAGTGGTACAGGCTCAGCGTGCCGCGCCGGTGGATCTCGTCCTTGGGCGTCTGGCCGACGGCGGGCGCGGCGGTGGTGAGGAAGTCCAGGCCCTTGAGGTTGCGCTGGATCGCGCGCTCGATCTCGGCGGCCATGTCGACCGCGATGTCGGGCAGGGCGAAGGGCGTGTCGGCGGTGATGCTCATGCCGGGCGCTTTCCTGCCGGGGGCTTGCGCGTGCGGGGCGGGGTGGCGGGCGCCGCCGCGGGTGCCGCAGGCGCCGCCTTCGGAGGCTGCCGGGTGCGGCGCGGTCCTGGCGCTGCCGCAGCGGAGGAAGCGGGCCCGCCCTCCACGGCGCGGGCAATGCGCGCCAGGTGATCGTCGATGCGCTGCAGCTGCTCCCCCAGCACTTGCAGGTCGGCGCGCGTCGGCAGGTTCAGCATCGTCAGGTAGCGCGCCATCAGCTCGCCCAGCGCCTTCTGCGCGGTGAGCGAGGCGTTCATGCCGCCGTGCATGCCCTGGCGGAACGGGTCCGAGGCCATGGTCTCGTTGGCGAACTCGTTGGTGGTTTTTTCCCACTGGGCCGTGAGCTCGCGCCACATGGCCATCGGGTCGAGAGGGGAGAACTTGTTCGTCATGGCGGATGCTCCCTTGTCGCCTTGTTGTTTCTTCTGCTTCAGTCGCCTGGGTGCTGCGCCGTGTGCGCCGCGATGGCGTCGACGATCTGCGGCCACATCGGGATCGGCAACGCATGCCCCATGCCGGGGATGCGCAGCAGCTGCGAGCCCGCTATCGCATCGGCCACGTCGACGCCGCAGGCCACCGGCACCAGCGGGTCGTCGTCGCCGTGGATCACCAGCGTGGGCACGCGCACGTTGCGCAGCGCGGGCTTGCGGTTGCCCGAGGCGAGGATGGCAGCGAGCTGCCGCGCCACGCCGGCCGGGTTGAGCCCGCGCAGGAAGACGAGCTGCGCCTTCTCGGCGTCGCGCGCTTCGTCGAGCGGAAAGCTGCCGGGTCCGCGCAGCACGCGCCACACCTTCGCGTAGTGCGCCTGGTAGGCCGCGAAGGTGGTCGGCGCCGGCGAGAACAGCACTGCCATCGCCTCGGGCGTGGGCGGCGGCAGTCCCGGCGCGCCGGTGCTCGACATGATGCTGGTGAACGACAGCATGCGCTGCGGATGGTGGATGCACAGCTCCTGCCCGATGGCGCCGCCCATCGAGGCGCCCACGATGTGCGCCCGGGCGATGCCCAGCGCGTCGAGCAGCCCGACGCAGTCGGCCGCCATGTCGCGCAGGTCGTAGGGCGCTCGCAGCGGCAGCCCGGCCATCGCCTGCGCCATCAGCGCCTGGATGTCGGGCACGCCCAGCAGCGTGAGGTGCGTCGAATGGCCGATATCGCGGTTGTCGAATCGGATCACGCGGTGCCCGCCGGCCTCGGCGAGCCGGGCGCAGAAGGCGTCGTCCCACGCCACCATCTGCGCGCCGAGGCCCATGACCAGCAGCAGCGGCTCGGCGGCCGGATCGCCGAAGCTGTCCCAGGCCAGCTCGATGCCGTTGGCGCGCGTGCGTTGTTCGACGCGGGGCGGGGCTGCGGTCATGGCCGGGCGCGCAAGCGTATTACTTGCGCTGCAGCATCTTCGTCACTTCGTCCACGTTCGCCTGGATGCGCTGGCGCACCACGTCGAAGGCATCGGCCTGCGACTTGGCGGCGAGGTTGGCCAGCTCCTTGATGTCGTCGATGGCGCGCTGGAACGACTGGCGGCCGAGCTCGTCGAGCTTGGCGAGGTTTTCCTTCGGGTCCTTGCCGGGCATTTCCTTGGCGGCGGTCTGCCACTCGGAGATGGCGCTCTTGATCATTTCCGTCTGCCGCTGCACGACGGTCTGCAGGCCCTTGTACGACTTCTCGTTGGCCTCCATCAGCGCCGCCAGGTCCTTGCGGCCGCTTTCCAGCAGCTTGCCGGCGCCACCGGTCAGGTTGAGGCTCTGCAGCCGGTCGGCCATGCCCTTCAGCGGATTGAGCATGTCCGCGGCATCGGGCGCCGCCTTCTTCGCGCCGGCGGTGCTGGTGCTGCTGCTGGCGGTGGTCTTCTTGGCGGCGGCTTTCTTGGCAGTGGCCATGGTGCGGAATCTCCTGTGACGGTGGACGTTTGGATGGCGAGGATCAGCCTGACGGCAAAAATCCCTCGCCACGATACGCCGCGCCGGTGCGCCGGAGGTCGCCGCAGCGACAAAAATGCCTGCGGGATTTCCCTTGGGTGCGTGCCCGCGTTCGTTGCCGGCTTCGGGGCTACATCGGCGGCGCGAAGCCGTTGCGCCCGGCCGTCACGCGCAAGGCCGTGGGCGTACCGTTCTTCTCCTGCGCATTGACCAGCACCCGGGCGCCGGGTACCAGCAGCGCATCGGTGCCGGGTCGGAAGGTGACCACCGGCACGTCGGGCGGCACCACGACGGTTTTCTCTCCACCCTTGTAGGTCAGGTGCAGCTGCTGGCCGCCGCGCACCGACTTCGGCGCCGCGGCCAGGTCGGCGACGGTGGCGTTGGTCATGGTGCTTTCGGGCAGCAGGTCCCATGGGCGATGGCCTTCGCCGGTGCCGCGCGCGGCCTCGGGGAACACGACCACTTCGAGCGCCTTCTGCGTGCCGTCGGCCTGCGGCATGGCGGCGGTGCCGATGAAGCTGCCGCGCCTGATGTCCGAAAGCTTGATCGGATAGACCTCGGATACCGACAGGTGAGCCGGGCGCGCGAGCGAGACGACCTCGCCGGTGCGGTCCTGCACGACCAGGGTGTTCGCATCGACGCGCACGAGAGTGCCGCGGATGCGGACGGTGTCGGCGCTCTGGGCGGCGGCAAGAACCGGCGCACCTATTGCACAGGACAGTGTCGTTGCGGCGAGCAGGATCGAAGTAAGCCTCTTGGACATGAACGGAAACTCCGTGGTTGGGGTGTCGGTCAATCTACGCCTCCATTGAATTGCATGCGTTCCGTGATGTGGGATGTCCTGCGATTGGCGTCGCCTTTGCCCCCGTCTACAATCCGCCGCTCCGAGGAGCGTTGCAGCGCCATCAGGCGTGAGGCTCGGACCACATCGCAACGACGCTCACCCGCTGTTCTTGCGGTGAGTCTTTTTCCGTACGCAGCGGCATCTTCAAACCAGTTTTGTTGGAGTTCCCATGAGCGCTGTTCTCAAACCCACCCCCGTTTCGACCGCCGACCAGGCGATCGCCGACCTGTCCCTCGCCGCCTGGGGCCGCAAGGAAATCCGCATCGCGGAAACCGAAATGCCCGGCCTGATGGCCATCCGCGAGGAGTTCTCGAAGTCGCAGCCGCTGAAGGGCGCGCGCATCACCGGCTCGCTGCACATGACCATCCAGACGGCCGTGCTGATCGAGACGCTGCAGGCGCTGGGCGCGCAGGTGCGCTGGGCCTCGTGCAACATCTTCTCGACGCAGGACCACGCCGCCGCCGCCATCGCCGAGAAGGGCACGCCGGTGTTCGCGATCAAGGGCGAGTCGCTCAAGGACTACTGGGACTACACCCACGCCATCTTCGACTTCGGCCCCAAGGGCTCGAAGGGCGAAGGCCCGAACATGATCCTGGACGACGGCGGCGACGCCACGCTGCTGATGCACCTGGGCCAGCGCGCCGAGAAGGACCAGAGCGTGCTCGCCAACCCGACCAGCGAGGAAGAGCGCATCCTCTACGCCGCCATCAAGGCCAAGCTGGCCGTCGACGGCACCTGGTACACCCGCAAGTCGGCCGAGATCATCGGCGTGACCGAAGAAACCACCACCGGCGTGCACCGCCTGAACGAAATGTCGGCCAAGGGCACGCTGCTGTTCCGCGCCATCAACGTGAACGATTCGGTCACCAAGAGCAAGTTCGACAACCTTTACGGCTGCCGCGAGTCGCTGGTGGACGGCATCAAGCGCGCCACCGACGTGATGATCGCCGGCAAGATCGCCTGCGTGGCCGGCTACGGCGACGTGGGCAAGGGCTCGGCCCAGGCGTTGCGCGCGCTGTCGGCGCAGGTGTGGGTGACCGAGATCGACCCGATCAACGCCCTGCAGGCCGCCATGGAAGGCTACAAGGTCGTGACGATGGAATACGCCGCCGACAAGGCCGACATCTTCGTGACCACCACCGGCAACCGCGACGTGATCCGCCACGAGCACATGGCCGCCATGAAGGACCAGGCCATCGTCTGCAACATCGGCCACTTCGACAACGAGATCGACGTCGCTTCGATCGAGAAGTACGAGTGGGAAGAGATCAAGCCGCAGGTCGACCACATCAAGTTCCCCGACGGCAAGAAGATCATCCTGCTGGCCAAGGGCCGCCTCGTGAACCTGGGCTGCGGCACGGGCCACCCGAGCTTCGTGATGTCGTCGTCGTTCGCGAACCAGACCATCGCGCAGATCGAGCTGTTCACCAAGCCCGACGCCTACCAGGCCGGCAAGGTCTACGTTCTGCCGAAGCACCTCGACGAGAAGGTCGCGCGCCTGCACCTGAAGAAGGTCGGCGCCATGCTCACCGAGCTGACCGACACGCAGGCCGCCTACATCGGCGTCGACAAGAACGGCCCCTACAAGCCGGACACCTACCGCTACTGAGCGGCGACAGCCAACGCATGCGCGCCGATCAGTTGCTGGTGGAGCGCGGCCTTGCCGCATCGCGTTCGCAGGCCGTGCGGCTCATTGCCGGCGGCTTGCGCTGGCGTGATGCGGGCTCGGGCGACGCGTGGCGCGACGTCGTCAAGAACAAGGACGATGTGCCCGAATCGGCCGAGCTCGAGCTGCTCGACGCGGCGGAAGCGCGCTACGTGTCGCGCGGCGGGCTCAAGCTCGAAGGCGCTCTGGCGGCGAGCGGTATCGACGCCGCCGGCAAGCTGTGCCTCGACGTGGGCCAGTCGACCGGCGGCTTCACCGATTGCCTGCTGCAGCGCGGCGCCGCCAGGGTGGTGGGCGTCGACGTCGGGCATGGGCAGCTGCATGCGCGGCTGCGCGAGGACGAGCGCGTGGTGGCCATCGAGGGCGTCAATGCGCGCGCTCTCTCGGCCGACGATCTGGGCGAGGAGGGCGAGTCGCGTTTCGACCTGATCGTGGGCGATCTGTCGTTCATCTCGCTCACGCTGGTGTTGCCGGCGGTGGTCGAGTTTCTGGCCGACGAGGGCCGCTTGCTGATGCTGGTCAAGCCGCAGTTCGAACTGCAACCGGGCCAGGTCGGCAAGGGCGGCATCGTGCGAGACGAGTCGATGTACGCGGTGGTCGAGAAGCGCCTGCGCGATGCCTGCGAGGCGCTCGGCCTGCGGGTGCTGCAGTGGTTCGACAGCCCGATCGCCGGTGGCGACGGCAACCGCGAGTTTTTCATTCATGCCGAGCGCGCCGTGCGCGCGAACGGTTCCTAAGGAGACGCAGGTGCGCCTTCCGTTGAGTTTCGAATTCTTCCCGACCAAGACGCCCGAAGGCGCGGTCAAGCTGCGCGCGGTGCGCCAGCAGCTCTATGCGCGCAAGCCGCAGTTCTGCTCGGTCACCTACGGCGCGGGCGGGTCCACGCACCAGGGCACCTTCGGCGCGGTGCAGGAGATCCTGGCCGAGGGCGTGGACGCCGCGAGCCACTTCTCGTGCATCGGCGCCACGCGCGCCACCGTGCGCGAGCAGCTCGCCGAGCTGAAGGCCATGGGCGTCAAGCGCCTGGTGGCCCTGCGCGGCGACCTGCCCAGCGGCTACGGCATCGGCGGCGAGTTCCAGTACGCGAGCGACCTCGTCGGCTTCATTCGCGAGGAGACCGGCCGCGACTTCCACATCGAGGTGGCCTGCTACCCCGAGATCCACCCGCAGGCCCGCTCGCCCGAGGCCGACCTGCAGGCCTTCGCCGCCAAGGTGAAGGCGGGCGCCGATTCGGCGATCACGCAGTACTTCTTCAGCCCCGAGGCGTACTTCCGCTTCGTCGACGACGTGCGCAAGCTCGGGCTCGACACCCCGATCGTGCCGGGCATCATGCCGATCACGAGCTCGACGCAGCTCATGCGCTTCTCCGACGCCTGCGGCGCCGAGATTCCGCGCTGGATCCGCCTGCGGCTGCAGGGCTTCGGCGACGACACGGCGTCGATCAAGGCCTTCGGCCTCGACGTGGTCACCGACCTGTGCGCGCGCCTGCAGGAAGGCGGCGCACCGGCGCTGCACTTCTACACGATGAACCAGTCGGCGGCCACGCTGGCTGTGCTGGAGCGCCTCGATTGAGAGGGCGCGCGGGGCTTCGGGCGGCGCTTGCCGCGGCGACCTGCGTTCTCGCGGGATGCGCCATGCCGCCTGCGACCGACGCCGAGGGCAACGCGAAATTGCTGCCCCTGCCTCGCGCCATCGCGGTGCCTCCGGGCGCGGCCGCGCGCTCCAGCGTTCCGGCGGTGCGCTATGACCTCGCTGTCTCGGGCACGGGCGAGCAGGCGCCGGACGACGGCGTGCCCGACGACGGGCTGCGCGAGATCTTCGAGCGCGGCGGCGCCTCGTGGTACGGCATCCAGTTCCACCAGCGCAAGACCGCCAGCGGCGAGCGCTTCGACATGACCGCCATGACGGCGGCGCACAAGACCCTTCCCTTCAACACGCGCGTGTGCGTTCGCAGCCTCGTCAATGGCAGCGAGGTGCTGGTGCGCATCAACGACCGCGGGCCCTATGCGGCAGGCCGGGTGATCGACCTGAGCCGCGCGGCGGCCGACCGCATCGGCCTGACGGGGCTGGGCATCAAGCAGGTGGCGCTGACGGTCGTCGACCGCGACGGCATGCGCTGCGGCGGCTTGCCGGTGGAAGCCGGCGATGCAGCGGCGCCGGCGGCGTCGAGCGAGCCGTCGCAGCAGCGGGCGCGGGCGCCGGTTCCGGTTCGGCGCAAGGTGGCGGTGCCGCCCCGGCGTCGCAAGTAAAAAGGTTGGGAGATTCGGCCGGCTCAGCCGCCCGAATCGAGCGAGAAGGCGGCGTTGCGGTCCTGGCCCAGGCGCTCCACCAGCTGCGGCAGTGCGGCCGCCAGCATCGGCTTCAGCGTGTAGGGCGGGTTGATCAGGAACATGCCGCTGGCCGGCAGGCCCGGCCGGTGCGTTTCACCCGAGGCGGCATCTTTCGTGATCTTGCTGGACTTGACCGTCAGCGTGGCGTGCAGCCACGACTTGCCGGCCTTGGTCGCCATCGTCTTGAGCCGCCGCGGCAGGTCGTGCGCCTCGGGGCGCGGAATGATCGGATACCAGACCGCGTAGGTGCCGGTGGCGAAGCGCTTGAGCGCCTCGGCCATGAAGTCGAGCACGCGCCCGTAGTCGGTCTTCATCTCGTAGCTGGGGTCCATCAGCACCAGCGCGCGGCGCGACGGCGGCGGCAGGAACTTGGTGGCGCTGCCGAAGCCGTCCTCGCGCAGCACGGCGATCTGGCGGCCGGCCTCGAGCTGGGCGATGTTGGCGTCCAGGGTGCGCGCGTCGGTGGGGTGCAGCTCGAACAGCTTGAGCTTGTCGTGGTCGCGCAGCAGGTGCTGCACGATGAAGGGCGAGCCGGGGTAGACGCGGGCGCCGCCCTTGGGATTGAAGTCGCTGATCACGCTCAGGTAGCGGGCAATGGCGTCGGCCAGCGGGGCTTCGGCCTCGGGTGCTGCCTTTTTGATAGCAGGCTTTGTCGCAGGAGCCGGCGTGGCGGGCTCTTTCTTGTCCGAAAGAAGGCGCAGGACGCCGTCTGCCGCCTCGCCGCTGGTGCCGGCGTAGTCGCCGTCCAGGCGGTAGAGGCCGGCGCCGGCGTGGGTGTCGACGACCGTCAGCGCTGCCTCTTTTTCGAGCAGATGGTCGAGCGTGGCAATCAGCACCGTGTGCTTGAGCACGTCGGCGTGGTTGCCGGCATGGAAGGCGTGGCGGTAACTGAACATAGGGGGAGGATGGTAACGGTGTTGGGGCTGGATACGGGCGAATTTGCCCGCCCAGGGCCATTCTTCGTATAATCGCGGGCTTCGCAGCGTTTTTGTGGCCCCGCGGCGAAGACTTCGAAACCCACCTAAGAGATTCCCGTCAGAGGAACGCCGACCGTGGAAAAGGGCCCGCCAAACCCTCTTTTCAAGAGAAAACTCATGACCAAAACGTTCAGCGCAAAGCCCGCTGACGTGACGCACGAGTGGTTTGTGATTGACGCGACCGACAAGGTCCTCGGACGAGTAGCCAGCGAAGTTGCTCTCCGTCTGCGCGGCAAACACAAGGCCATTTACACGCCTCACGTCGATACCGGTGACTTCATCGTCATCATCAACGCATCGCAACTGCGCGTCACCGGCGCCAAGTCCATCGACAAGGTGTACTACCGTCACTCGGGCTACCCGGGCGGTATCACGGCGACGAACTTCCGCGACATGCAATCGAAGCACCCGGGCCGCGCCCTGGAAAAGGCTGTCAAGGGCATGCTGCCCAAGGGCCCGCTCGGTTACGCAATGATCAAGAAACTCAAGGTGTACGGTGGTGCTGAGCACCCGCACGCCGCCCAGCAGCCCAAGACGCTGGAAATCTAAGGAGCCTTGAGAATGATTGGTGAATGGAACAATGGCACCGGCCGTCGCAAATCGAGCGTCGCCCGCGTGTTTCTGAAAAAGGGCTCGGGCAAGATCACGGTCAACGGCAAGGACATCCAGGATTTCTTCGGCCGTGAAACCTCGATCATGATCGCGAAGCAACCCCTCGCGCTGACCAACAACCTCGAAACCTTCGACGTGATGGTCAACGTGCACGGCGGCGGCGAATCGGGCCAGGCCGGCGCTACCCGCCACGGCATCACCCGCGCGCTGATCGACTACGACGCAGCGCTGAAGTCGGTGCTGAGCCAGGCTGGCTACGTCACGCGCGATGCACGTGAAGTCGAACGTAAGAAGGTCGGTCTGCACTCCGCCCGTCGCCGCAAGCAGTTCAGCAAGCGCTGATCCGCTTCCTGCGAGCGAACAAGAGCCGCCTTCGGGCGGCTTTTTCGTTGGAGGCCCCTGGTACCGGGTTGCTCCGACCCCACTTGCAATGGGGTGCGAGCCGGCCATGGCCTGCCGGAATCGCGTCATTGCAGTAGGATTCGTCCCATTGGCCGCACATCCGGCCCCCCAAGGAGTTATTAGCCCATGAGCGCCGTAGCCGAAAACATCCAGACCCAGATGCCCGAGCCGATCATCTTCACCGACAGCGCGGCAGCCAAGGTGGCCGACCTGATCGCCGAAGAAGGCAATCCCGACCTCAAGCTGCGCGTGTTCGTGCAGGGTGGCGGCTGCTCCGGCTTCCAGTACGGGTTCACCTTCGACGAGATCACCAACGAAGACGACACCACCATGACCAAGAACGGTGTGTCGCTCCTCATCGATGCCATGAGCTACCAGTACCTGGTCGGCGCAGAGATCGACTACAAGGAAGACCTGCAAGGCGCCCAGTTCGTGATCAAGAACCCGAACGCCACCAGCACCTGCGGCTGTGGGTCGAGTTTCTCGGCCTGATGCCTGGATGCCGCTGACCAGCCTCCCCCCAAAAAGCCGCCTTCGGGCGGCTTTTTCGTTCCCGTTTCCTTTCGCGCCATGACGACTCCCGAGGCTGAGCCCGCCGATCAACCCGTTCGCAGGAGCCTGCTGTGGCTCGTGGCCGTCGGCTTCTTCATGCAGACGCTCGACGCGACCATCATCAACACGGCGCTGCCCGCGATGGCCGCGAGCCTGGGTGAGAGTCCGCTGCGCATGCAGTCGGTGGTGGTGGCCTACGCGCTCACCATGGCGATGCTCATCCCCGCCTCGGGCTGGATCGCCGACCGCTTCGGCACCCGGCGCATCTTCTTTTCGGCCATCGTGCTGTTCGCGCTGGGCTCGGTGCTGTGCGCGCTGTCGCACAGCCTGGGCCAGCTGGTGGCGGCGCGGGTGGTGCAGGGGCTCGGCGGAGCGCTGCTGCTGCCTGTCGGGCGGCTGTCGCTGCTGCGCACGGTGCCGCGCGGGGAGTTTCTCCAGGCGATGAGTTTCGTGGCCATCCCGGGGCTGATCGGGCCCCTGCTGGGCCCCACGCTGGGCGGGTGGCTGGTGCAGTACGCCTCCTGGCACTGGATCTTCCTGATCAACGTGCCCGTGGGGCTGGCCGGTTGCATCGCCACGCTGAAGTACATGCCCGACCTGCGGGGCGCGGCGCTCAAGCGCTTCGACAGCGTGGGCTACGCGATGCTGGCCTTCGGCATGGTGGCGATTTCGCTCGCGCTCGACGGCGTGGGCCTGCGCCAGGGCGGGGTGATGGTGGTGCTGATCTTCGGCTTCGCGAGCATCGCCGGCTACTGGCTGCGCGCCGCGCGCACGCCCGAGCCGCTGTTCGCACCCTCGCTCTTCCATGTGCCCACGCTCAGCATCGGCCTGATCGGCAACCTGTTCTCGCGGCTGGGCAGCAGCTGCATGCCCTTCCTGGTGCCGCTGCTGCTGCAGGTGTCGATGGGCTACTCGCCGGTGCACGCCGGGCTGATGATGCTGCCGATCGCGCTGGCCGGCATGGCCATGAAGCGCTTCGCCACGCCGTTGATCACCCGCCATGGGTACCGCAAGGTGCTGGTGGTCAACACCATCCTCGTCGGCTGCACCATGGCCAGTTTCGGGCTCACGGCGCCGGGCCAGCCGATGGCGCTGCACGTGCTGCAGCTGCTGGCCTTCGGGGCGGTCAATTCGCTGCAGTTCACGGCCATGAACACCATCACGCTGAAGGACATGGACGGCAGTACGGCCAGCAGCGGCAACAGCCTGCTGTCGATGGTGCAGATGCTCGCGATGAGCATGGGCGTGGCCGCCGCGGGCGCGGTGCTGGCGGGCTACAACGGTGTGTTCGGCACCGACACGCCGGCCCACACGCTGGACGCCTTCCAGGCGACTTTTGCGACCATGGGGCTCATCACGATCGCTTCCGCGCTCATCTTCTGGCATCTGCCATCTGAAGTGCGTGCGCCGCACCCGGCGCAACCGGAGGTTTCCGGCCAGGGCTGATCGGGTCAGGCGGGGTAGATCGTGCCCAGCACCCGGGCGCCGCGCGCGCCGGTCACGCTGGCGAGGTTGCCCGGCTCGCGGCGCACCGTTGCGCGGGCAAGCCAGGCGAAGGCGGCGGCCTCGACCTGCAGGGGCGGCAGCCCGTGATCGGTGGAAGCCGCGACCGTCACGCCTGGCAGCAGGGCGCGCATCCGGGCGAGCAGGTGGTCGTTCAGCGCGCCGCCGCCGCAGACGATCAGCAGCTTGCTATCTTTTCCGTAGCTCTTGAGGTCCGCCGCGCAAGCATGCGCGGTCAGTTCGGCCAGCGTGGCCTGTACGTCTTCGGGCGCCATGGCCGCGGTGCCGAGCTGCGCGGCCAGCCAGTCGGGGTTGAACAGGTCGCGGCCGGTGCTCTTGGGCGGGGTCCGGGCGAAATACGGGTCGGCCAGAAGCTGCGCGAGCAGGCCGGGCAGTACCTTTCCACTGGCCGCCCACTGGCCGCCGCGGTCGAAGGGCTGGCCCTGATAGGCCTGGCACCAGTGGTCCATCAGCGCGTTGCCGGGGCCGCAGTCGAAGCCGAGCACCGTGGGCGCGCCTGCCGGCCGGTTGGTGGCCGGCAGCAGGCTCAGGTTGGAAATGCCTCCGATATTCAGCACCGCAACCGTCTCGTCCGGCCTGCCGAACAGCGCGCGGTGGAATGCCGGCACCAACGGTGCGCCTTGGCCGCCGGCCGCGAGGTCGCGGCTGCGGAAGTCGGCCACCACGTCGATGCCGCTCAGCTCGGCCAGCAGCGAGGGATTGTTGATCTGCAGCGTGTAGCCGACTTCGTCGAACTCGAGCGGCCGGTGCCGCACGGTCTGGCCGTGCGCGCCGAGGGCGGTGATCGCGCCGGCATCGGTGCCGCTGTCGGCCAGCAGCTGGGCGACGACGCCGGCGTAGGCGCGGGCCAGGCCGTTGCCGGCCAGTGCCGCGCGGTGGAGTTCGTTGTCGCCCGGCGTGTTCAGCGCCAGCAGCTCGGCGCGCAATGCCACCGGAAACTGGGCTGTGGCGTAGGACTTGACCGCGATGCGGCCGCCCGAAAAGTCGGCGAGCACGCCATCGACGCCGTCGAGCGAGGTGCCCGACATGAGGCCGATGAAAAGCTCCTCGGCCGCCATCGCCGGGAGGTCAGTCGGCGCTGGCCTGGATGACGGAGAAGGCCGCGGCCAGCTCGGTGCGCGCGCCCACGGCAACGCGTTCGAAGGCAGGACGCATGGCAGCGGTGATCGGAGCACCGCCTTCCTGTGCGATGGAGGCTGGGTCCTGGTAGACGCCGCCCACGCGGAATTCGAAGTGCAGGTGCGGGCCGGTGGCCCAGCCGGTGGAGCCCACCGCGCCGACCGTCTGGCCCTGGCTCACCGCTTGGCCGGCCTTGACGTCGATGCGGCTCAGGTGAGCGTATGCCGTCTGCTGGTTGTTGCGGTGGTTGATGATGACGATGTTGCCGTAGCCGTTCTGCGTGCCGGCGAAGTCGACCGTGCCGTCGCCGACCGAGCGCACCGAGGTGCCGGTGGGCGCCGCGTAGTCGATGCCGTTGTGCTGGCGCCAGCTGTTCAGGATCGGATGCATGCGCATCGCGAAGCCACTGGACACGCGCGAGAACTCGACCGGCGTCGCCAGGTAGGCCTTGCGCAGGCTGTCGCCGTTCGGGCGGTAGTAGCTGCCCTTCTGGCCCGCGCCGGGGGGCTGGAACCAGACGGCCTGGTGGATCTTTCCGTTGTTCTCGAACTCGGCCGACAGCACGCGGCCGCTGCGCAGCGCCTGCCCGTCGGCTTCGAAGGTCTCGTACACCACGGCGAAGCGGTCGCCCTTGCGCAGGTTGCGCACGTCGACGTCGCCCGCGAAGATGTCCGCGAGCTGGCTGGCCACTGCGTCGGGGATGCGCGAGTCGTCGGTGGCGGCGAAGAGCGAGGTGCGGATGGTGCCGCTCGCCAGGCGCGTGCCGGGGGTGAGCGAATCGCGCTCGGTGACGCCCGAGAAGCCGGTGGGCGTGCGCTCGATGACGAAGCGCTTGAAGCCGCCGTCGCCGTCGGGAATCCAGCGGGCGCTGAGCTTCTTGAGCTGGTTTTCCTGCGTGGCCTCGGCCGTCACGGTGCGGCCGGCGCGCGAGAAGAGCGCGTTGCGGGCCTCGACGCTGCCGCGCACGAAGGCGGTGGCGGCCGGGTCGGAAATGCCCAGGCGCTTCATGAGCGCATCGGCCGTGTCGCTGGAGCGGGTGACGTCGGTGCGGAAGAGGGTGAAGCTGAAGTTCTCGAGCGATTCGCTCTGGTCGGCGAACGAGACGGGCGCCGTGGCTTCGAGGATCTGGTGGACGGGGAGGTCGGATGCGTCGGGGCCCAGGGAGGCCACCGCGAGGGTGCCGGCGCTCAGCAGCGCGCCCGCGATGATCGCGGTGATCTGCCTGGGGTACGTCCGGAATGTGTAAGCCACGCGGGAAGCGAGAAGCTCCTCGGCGGCAAGGATGCCGTTGATCAAACTATGAATTCCAGCTCAGGTTCTGCAGGTCCGTGCTGCAAGGCCCAGTAACGTTCAGGGCGGCAGGAGACGGTGCGGAAAGAGCGCCGCTTAGAATTCGGCGCTAGAAAAGTCGGGCTGAGTATAGCTTCGGCACCCCAAAAATCAGCTAAAAAAGCCCGTAAAGGCCGATTCTGTTACATCCATGAGCCTCTCGAATAGTGTAGGACGCGCGCTCGAAATCTCCCTCCGGGGCGCCGACGAGCTGCTGCCGCAGGACGAATGGGTGCGCAAGCTCCAGCGCTCCGAAGCCACCGGAACCCCGCTGCGCATCAAGCTGGGCCTGGACCCCACCGCGCCGGACATTCACGTCGGCCATACCGTGGTGCTCAACAAGATGCGCCAGCTGCAGGACCTGGGCCACCGGGTGATCTTCCTGATCGGCGACTTCACCACCACCATCGGCGACCCCTCCGGCCGCAACAGCACCCGCCCGCCGCTCACCCGCGAGCAGATCGAGGCCAACGCCCAGACCTACTACAAGCAGGCCAGCCTGGTGCTGGACCCCGAGAAGACCGAGATCCGCTACAACTCCGAATGGAGCGACCCCCTGGGCGCCCGCGGCATGATCCAGCTGGCCGCCAAGTACACGGTGGCCCGGATGATGGAGCGCGACGATTTCAACAAGCGCTTCAAGGCCGGCCAGTCGATCTCGGTGCACGAATTCCTGTACCCGCTGATGCAGGGCTACGACTCGGTCGCGCTCAAGAGCGACCTGGAGCTGGGCGGCACCGACCAGAAGTTCAACCTGCTCGTCGGCCGCCATCTCCAGCAGGAATACGGCCAGGAACCGCAGTGCATCCTCACTATGCCGCTGCTGGAAGGGCTCGACGGCGTCGAGAAGATGTCCAAGAGCAAGAACAACTACATCGGCATCAGCGAAGACGCCAACACCATGTTCGCCAAGGTGCTGTCGATCTCTGACGACCTGATGTGGCGCTGGTACACCCTGCTGAGCTTCCAGTCGCTGGAGCAGATCGCGGCGCTGAAGGCCGAGGTGGAGGGCGGGCGCAACCCGAAGGACGCCAAGGTCGCGCTGGCCAAGGAAATCACCACCCGCTTCCACAGCGCGGCGGCGGCCGATGCGGCCGAGCAGGACTTCATCAACCGCAGCAAGGGCGGCGTGCCGGACGAGATTCCGGAGGTTTCGCTCTCGGGCGCCCCGCTGGGCATCGCCCAGGTGCTCAAGCAGGCGAACCTCGCGCCCTCGACCTCGGAAGGCAACCGCCTGATCGACGGTGGCGGCGTGCGCATCGATTCCGCCGTGGTCAGCGACAAGGCGCTGAAGCTGCCTGCCGGCAGCTACGTGGTTCAGGTCGGCAAGCGCAAGTTCGCGCGCGTGACCCTGAGCTGATCGCCCTTCGGGGCGACCTGCTCGATCCCTCTATATCTAATTAGCGGACCTCGATGGTGACGCGCCGGTTGCGCGGCTCGTCCACGTCGTCGGCGGTCTGGATGGCGAGGTCTCGTTCGCCGCGGCCCACGGCCTCGATGCGGTTGGCCGGGAACTGGCGCTCCACGAAGAGCTGGGCCACTTCCTGCGCCCGGCGGCGCGACAGCTCGTCGTTCTGGTCGCCGTTGCCCTTGGTGTCGGTGTGGCCGGTGACCACGATGTCGCCGCCGCTGCGCGCCAGCGCCGCCGCCAGCGCCTCGCTCATGATCTGCTGCGACGCCGCCGTCAGCGTGGTGCCGCCGAGTTCGAAGTACACCGTGTAGCGCTGCGGCGGGGGCGGGCGCATGTCGAACAGCGGCTTGTTCTCCGCCTGCACCTTGGCCGGATCGACGTTGTCGACCACCGGTGCGCCCTTGGCGCCGACCGCGGCCGTGGCGCGCTGGTAGGGCGTGGAGAGCACCTCTTCGCCGTCCTTGGCGCGAACCACCACCGCCGAGGGCCTGCCGTCGGCCTGCGGCAGCAGCACCACACGCGTGCCGGGCGTGGAGCAGGCGGCCAGAAGCGCTGCGGCCAGCGTGGCCGCGAGGAGGGAGGGGAAACGGGAGGATTGGAGTTTCGGCATCTGCGTCTTCATCATGGCTGGCCGTCGGCTTGCACGATGAAGTCGGTGCCGCGTATGCCGATGGTGGCGGTCTGCGTCTCGACCCGGACCGCGTCGGGGTTGGTCTTGCCGATGAGGCCGGTGATCATGCGCATCGAGCCGCGCAGCAGCGACAGCAGGATGCCGCCCTCGCGCGTGGTGCCGTCGAAATGGAATTCCTTGAGATCGAGCCGCGAGGAGGGGCCGACCACCAGCGTCGTGTCGTCGCGCAGCACCACGGCGGCGGAGGAGTCGGGGCCGGTCACGATGCGGTCCACGGCGCCCAGCGCGTCACCGGGGCTGGCGGTGCGGGCGGCGCCCGCGCCGTTGAGCAGCTGGACGTTGCCGCGCACCGACTTCACGAAGCCGGCCTGGAGATCGGCCTTGGCAGCGGCAGGCACTGGAGCCGGCACGGCTGCTGCGGGAGCAGGCGCTGGAGCGGGAGCAGGTGCCGGAGCGGGAACAGTCGCGGGGGAGGCCGCGGGTGCGGCCGGCGGCGTCTGGGCCTGCGCCAGCATGGCGGCTCCCGCGATGGCGAGGCCGCCGAGGGCGGTCACGAGGTTTTTCATCATCTGGCTCTCTGCGAATAACAGTTGCGCAACGTTTGCCAAACATTATTAATGCGAAGGCGTTACATATGGACACGAGGCCGATAATTCAGGCTGTTTCTGCGGTCTTTTACCGCTTTTAGCGTTGCTTCCTGCTCCATTCCTGATGGCATTTGCATGATGTTTACCCCTAAGACGCTGCTGCGCGCCTCGATTGCCGTGGCTTTGATCACGATCGCGCTCAAGGGATTGGCCGGCTACATGACGAATTCCATGGGCCTGATCTCGGACGCCATGGAGTCCTTCGTGAACCTCGCGAGCGCCGTCTTCGCGCTGGCCATGGTGACCATCGCCGAGCGGCCGGCCGACGACGGCCACCCCTATGGCCACCACAAGGCCGAATATTTCTCCTCGGGCTTCGAAGGCATCCTGATCGTCGGGGCCGCCGTCGCCATCCTCTGGGTCTCGGTGCAGCGCCTGCTGTCGCCCCAGCCGCTGGAGCAGCTGGGCTGGGGCCTGGCGCTGTCGGTGCTCAGCTCGGGCTTCAACGCGGGGCTGGCCTTCCTGCTGTTCCGCGCGGCGCGCGCCCACCGCTCGATCGCCCTGGAGGCCGACGGCCGCCACCTGATGGCCGACGTCTGGACCTCCGCCGCCGTGCTGGTCGGCATCGTCGGCGTGATGCTCACCGGCTGGCTCTGGCTCGACCCTGTGCTGGCCATCGGCGTCGCGCTGAACATCGCCCGCGAGGGCGTCAAGCTGGTGTGGCGCTCCTCGCAGGGCCTGATGGACAAGGCCCTCGACCCCGAGACCCTCGCCACCGTGCGCGCCACCATCGACGCCTTCGCTACCCGCGTGCCCGAAGGCAGGCGGCTGCGCTTCGACGACATGGTCACGCGCAGCGCCGGCCAGCGCCGCTTTGCCGACCTGCACATGCACGTACCCGGCGACTGGACGCTGCAGCACGCCGCCAGCATGCGCGACGAACTCGAGCAGGCGCTCATGGACGCCGTGCCCGGCCTGCGCGTCACCATCCAGCTGTTGCCCCTGACCATGGAAGCCCGCGCCACCCAAGCCGGCGAACATCATCCCCTATGAAAGCCGTTCTCCAGCGCGTGGCGAATGCCCGCGTAGACATTTCCGGCCGCACCGTCGGCGCCATCGATGCGGGCCTGCTGGTGCTGCTGTGCGCCGAGCGGGGCGACGTCGACGCGCTCGCCGACCGCATGCTCGCCAAGATCCTCAAGCTGCGCATCTTTGCCGACGAGGCCGGCAAGATGAACCGCAGCGTGCAGGACATCGGCGGCGGCCTGCTGGTGGTGAGCCAGTTCACGCTGGCGGCCGATGCGAGCGGCGGCAACCGCCCCAGCTTCACCCAGGCCGCGCCGCCCGACGAAGGGCGGAGGCTCTACGAATACTTCGTGGCGCAGGCCCGCGCCGCGCATCCGGTGGTGGCCACCGGCGAATTCGGCGCCGACATGCAGGTGCACCTGCTCAACGACGGGCCGGTCACCATCCCGCTGCAGATGACGGCGTAGCGCCGCGGCCTGCTGCCTACTTGCCGTAGGGGCTGCGGATGCCCAGCCCCGCGAGGATCTCGATCTCGTACGCCTCCATCTCGTCGGCGTCGGCCTCGCTGGTCTCGTGGTCCCAGCCCTGCGCATGCAGCGCGCCGTGCACCAGCAGGTGGGCGTAGTGGTCGGCCAGCGTCTTGCGGTTCTCCTTCGCCTCGCGCGCGACCACCGGCGCGCACAGCACTAGGTCGGCCATCACCAGCGGGCCCTGCGCATAGTCGAATGTGAGCACGTTGGTCGCGTAGTCCTTGCCGCGGAACTCGCGGTTCAGTCGCTGGCCTTCGTCGGCATCGACGATGCGCACCGTGATCTCGCCATCGATGTCGAGTGCATGGCGTATCCAGCGCGTCACGCTGTGGCGCGGCAGCGCGGCGCGATGGCGCTCCACGCCCTTGAAGCGGCCGAACTGCAGCGAAAGCGAAAGCGCCGGGAGCTTCGATGCCGCCATCTCAGTGGCCTCCCGCGCGCTTGCGCTGGCCGTCGTAGGCATCGACGATCTTCGCCACCAGCGGATGGCGCACCACGTCCGCGCTGGTGAAGTGCGTCATGGCGATGCCGTTCACCCGCTTGAGCACGCGCTCGGCGTCGATCAGGCCGCTTAACTGATTCTTCGGCAGGTCGATCTGGCTCACGTCGCCCGTCACCACCGCGCGCGCGCCGAAGCCGATGCGCGTGAGGAACATCTTCATCTGCTCCGGCGTGGTGTTCTGCGCCTCGTCGAGGATCACGAAGGCGTTGTTCAGCGTACGCCCGCGCATGAAGGCCAGCGGCGCGATCTCCAGCGCGTTGCGCTCGAAGGCCTTCTGCACCTTCTCGAAACCCATCAGGTCGTAGAGCGCGTCGTACAGCGGCCGCAGGTAGGGGTCGACCTTCTGCGTCAGGTCGCCAGGCAGGAAGCCCAGCCGCTCGCCCGCTTCCACCGCCGGACGCGTCAGCACGATGCGCTGCACTGCCGCACGCTCCAGCGCGTCGACCGCGCAGGCCACAGCCAGGTAGGTCTTGCCGGTGCCGGCCGGGCCGATGCCGAAGGTGATGTCGTGCTTGGCGATGTTGTCGAGGTAGATGGCCTGCGTGGGTGTGCGCGGGCGCAGGTCGCCGCGACGGGTGACGAGCATCGCCGCGTCCTCGTCGCCTTCGAGCATGCCGCCGTCGCCGGCCAGCGTGAGCTGCACCACCGCAGCGTCGATAGGCCGCTGGGCGATCTCGTAGAGCGCCTGCAGCACGTCCATGGCCCGCTGCGCGGGGGCCTTGGGGCCGTCGACCTTGAACTGCTCGTGGCGGTGCGCGATCTTCACGCCCAGCGCGTCCTCGATGCGGCGCAGGTGCGCGTCCAGAGGGCCGCACAGGTGGCTGAGGCGCGAATTGTTCAGGGGGGTAAAGGTGTGTCGCAGAATCACGCCGGACATTTCAAGGAAAAAGGGCACCCATGATAGGCAAACTGACCGGCATTCTGGCGGAGCGCAATCCGCCGCAGGTGGTGGTGGACTGCAACGGCGTCGGCTACGAAGTCGACGTGCCGATGAGCACGTTCTACAACCTGCCGAACGTCGGCACCAAGGTGTCGCTGCTCACGCACTTCGTCGTGCGCGAGGACGCGCAGATTCTCTACGGCTTCGGCACGGCGGAAGAGCGCGCCGCCTTCCGCCAGCTCATCAAGATCACCGGTGTGGGCCCGCGCACCGCGCTGGGCCTGCTCTCGGGCATGAGCGTGGGCGAGCTCTCGCAGGCGATCACAACGCAGGAGCTGGGCCGGCTGGTGAAGATCCCCGGCATCGGCAAGAAGACGGCAGAGCGGCTGCTGCTGGAGCTCAAGGGCAAGCTCGGCGCCGACATCGGCCTGCCGGCGCACGCCGCCTCCGACGCGCAGGCCGACATCCTGCAGGCGCTGGTCGCGCTGGGCTACAGCGACAAGGAAGCCGCGCTCGCGCTGAAGGCGCTGCCCAAGGATGTGGCGGTGAGCGAGGGCATCAAGCTGGCGCTGAAGTCGCTGGCCAAGTAAGGCGGGCGCGGCCGGGGCTTCACTCCAGCGTCAGCCCGATGTCCTTCACCAGCACGCTCCAGTCGTGCAGGTCCTTCTGCATCGTCGCGGCGAACTGCTCGGGCGTGTTCTGCGGCAGGTCGGTGAAGTTCAGCTCGCGCAGCCGTTGCACCACGGCCGGGTCCTTCAGCACCTGGTTCACCGCCGCGTTGAGCTTCTTCACGATGGCCGGCGGCGTCTTCGCGGGCGCCAGCACGCCGTACCACGAGTAATTGCCGAAGGGGTAGCCGGCCTCGGTCATCGTCGGCACGTCGGGCAGCATCGGGATGCGCGAGGGGCCGCTGTTGGCCAGCGCCTTCAGGCGCCCGGCGCGCACCAGTTCCACCGTGGACGACATGTCGGCGAAGGCCGCATCCACCTGCCCGCCCATCAGGTCCTGCACGCAGGGGCCGCTGCCCTTGTAGGGCACGTGCGTCATCGACAGGCCGGCCTGCTTCTTGAGGCTCTCCATCGCGAGGTGGCCGCCGGAGCCGCTGCCCCACGAGCAATAGTTGAGCTTGCCGGGGCGGGCCTTGGCATAGGCGACGAATTCCTTGAGCGTCTTCACCGGCAGGTCCGGCCGCACAAGCAGCAGGTTGCCGCCGCGCCCGATCTGCGCCACGGGCGCGAAGTCCTTCAGCGGGTCGTAGGGCAGCTTCCTGTAGAGGCTGGGGTTCACCACCATCGCCGCCGCGTAGGTGAACAGCAGCTTGTAGCCGTCGGGCGTGGCGCGCGCCGCGAGTTCGGTGCCGAGGATGCCGTTGGCGCCCGGGCGGTTGTCGATGATGAAGGGCTGCTTCAGCGACTTGGAGAGCGCGTCCGCGATCAGCCGCGAGATGGTGTCGGTGCCGCCCGCTGCCGCCGTCGGCACGATCAGCGTCACCGGCTTGTCGGGATACGCGTCGGCACTGCCCTGCGCATGGCCGGAGGCTGCGGCCCATGCCGCGAGCGCCCCCACGGCCAGGGTGCGCAGATGGCGTCGGAGGAGTGTTGTGCTTCTCATGTCTTGTCTCCTGGTCTCTCTGCTCTCTATCTATCTACCTGTTTGTCAGTGGATGCCGAAGCGCGCCTGCGTTCCCTGCTCGATCATGTCCGCGCCCACGCGATACAGGTTGCGCGAGACGTAACTCGGCACCTGCCGCGCGCGCTCGCGCAGCCATTCGGCCTTCAGCGAGCGCGCCTCCACGATCTCGGGCGCGTCGCCCTCGGCCGTGGCCAGCAGGTCGATCACGTGCAGCGCGAGCTGCCAGCGGCCTTCCTTCGCGAAGCCGCACGCCCGCACGATCACGCCGCGCTTGTCGGTGATGGCCTCCGCCACGGCCCGGCCGATGGCCTCCGGCGCCTCGGGGTGCAGCGAGGTCGGGTTGCGGTCCCACCAGCCGTTCTCCGAGCGGTAGATGTCGCGCACGATGTAGCCGGGGTCGCCATAGGTGGGCTTCATCCACTCGACGCCGAACAGCTCGTCGGGAAAGCGCATGCGCGCCAGCACGCCGCGCTCGTTGTGCCCCTCGTTCATCAGCCGCACGACCTCGGCGCGCAGCCAGCGCAGCGCGCGCGCGGTGTGCGTGAGCACGTGCCGCACCTGCTCCTCGCCTTCGAGCGTGGCGCCGAACTCGCGCACCGCCTTGCGCGCACCGAGCGCGGCGAGCGCTTCGAGCGTGTCGGCCCAGCGCACCGTGTCGCGCATCGTGCGAAACGGCGTGCCGATGTTGGGAATCGAGTCGATCAGCGCCGCGCCGCCGTACAGCACGCGCTGCGACGGGCTCCACAGCGCGATCGCATCGTCGGTCTCCGAAGGTGCCCAGCGCAGCTCGATGCGGCTGTCGCCCTGTCCGATCTGCAGCCGGTCGTCGAAGATCTCCGTGGGCGGGTGCATGGCGAGCCGGTGGTCGAAGAAGCCGGCGGGCCGGTTGAACTGGATCTCCGCCATGCGGTGCTGCAGCGTCTCGGTCTCGCGGTAGCGCGCGTGGCGCTTCGGCACGTTGCGGTGCGCGATGACGCGCGGCGGCGCATCCCCGCGCTGCGCGGCATGCGCGAGCCACATCGGCACGCCGGAGTTGTAGCCCACGTGCCCGTGGCTGAAGCACAGCGCATGCAGCGGCGCGTTGCTGATCTGGCGCACCGCGTCGATCATGCCCTGCGTCACCGCGCCGCCCGGCCCGGCGTCGATCACCACGAGGCCGGCATCGGTCTCGGCCACGAAGGACTGTCCCTGCCCGCGCAGGATGTGCAGCCCCGGCGCAACCGTCTCGGTGCCCGTGCCGACGATGAGGAAGGGCTTTTCCTGTTCAGTGTTGCCCGTACTGTTGTTGGTGCTCATGCGGCCTCCCCGATACGCACCAGCGCCGGCAGCGCATAGCGGCCGTCCAGCATTTCCTCGCGCGGCACATAGGCGCGCAGGCACAGATAGAAATCGCCGGCGGGCGCCGGCAGCCAGTTCGCCCGCGCGGTCTCGCCCTCGGGGCTCGCATGCTGGATGTGCAGCGTGAGCCCGCCGTCCGCATCGCGGCGCAGCGCCGGCGTGCGGTCGCCGATGGCGTAGCGGTCGATGGGGTTGTCCACCAGCATGTAGTCGCGGCTGTCGTACATCGTGAGCGACCAGAAGGCTTCGACCGGCGGCAGCGCGCCTGGCGCGAAGCGCAGTGTGTAGCGGCCGCTGCCCTCGAGCTTGCGCCCCGTGGCGTCGTGCCAGGCCAGCGGATAGGTCGCCTCGCGGCTCTCGAGCATGCCGATGTACTTGAGCGCGACCAGCGCGCGCGCGAGGTGGTCGTCGCCGAAGCTGCCTTCGACCAGCGGCATCTGCACCCAGCCCGAAGGTGCCGTGGTGCCCGACTGCGCATTGCGCAGGCGCGGCAGCACGGCATCGAGCGCGTCCTGCAGCAGGCCGAGCTGCGTTTCGTCGGGCGTGCCGGCATCGGGGCCCAGCCCGAGCCGTGCGAAGCGGGCGAGCACAGCGGCATCGCGCGCGGGCGGCAGGTTCTCGCGCAGCGCCCGATTCACCTGGGTGGCGAAGTGCTCGGCGCCCAGCGGCGCCTTCGGGTCGCAGGCCGGGTCGAAGTGCTTCGGCATCGATGCCGCCTTGCCGGCCCGCCAGTCGCCGAGCGTGCGCACGACGAAGCCGTCCTGGAGCGCATTGACCGCAGGCACGTCGCCCGGCCCGTCGACCAGGATGCGGCCGATGACCCACAGCCAGCGCGTCGGCGCCTCGATGTGCGAGCCGGGTTGCACGAACGTGGCCGGCACTTCCCCGCGCCAGCCTGGCGGCGTGACGAGGAAGGAGCGCGCGGCCGTGCCCGTGAGCCGCTGGCCGATGTGCGCGAAGGGGTTCGTGTAGAAGTCCAGCAGGCCCAGCACGTAGTAGCGCCCGGCCGTGTCGGGCACGTCGATCACCAGCGGGCCGTCGCCCAGGTCCAGCCATGCGTTGGTGTAGAGCGTGTCGTTGTTCGGCGTCACCACGCGGCTCTTGCCCGCTCCCAGCAGCTGGCGCGCGTGGGTGAACACGTTGCACCAGCGATGGGGCTTGGGCGCTTCGCCGACGCTGTCGGTGCGTTGCGGCGAGGTGGCGGCGCGCATGCGGCTCATCTCGTAGAGCGGAAAGGCGTAGACGACGGCCTTCTCGGCCAGCGTGCGCAGTTCGTCGTCGATGGTTGTCGTCTGCATCGCTCAGGCCTCCCGCGCCTGCAGGGCGGGAATGCGCCAGCTCTGCACGCCTTCGCGCGGGTAGTACATGCGCAGGATCAGGTAGAAGCGGCCGGCCGGCGCGGGCAGCCAGTTGGACGTGTCGGCAGGGCGTGCGTGGCTCAGGCTGAGCTCCAGGCTGCCGTCGGCCGCGCGCTTCAGTCCGGGCGTGCGGTCGCCGATCGCATGTCGTTTGATCTCGTTGGGGTAGAGGAAACGGTCGGCGTCGTAGAGCGTCACCGACCAGAAGGCATCCGCGGGCGGCAGGTCGTCGGCCTCGAAGCGCATCGTGTAGCTGCGCTGGCCGTCCAGCGGCTCCTGCTTTTCGTCGTAGTGCGCGGCGGCGTAGACCGCCTCGCTGGTGGCCAGCGCGCCCAGGCCCAGGTAGGCGGTGCGGGCGCGGCCGAGGAACTCGTTGCCGTAGCGGCCGGTGGAAGGCGTCATCGACCAGGGCTTGGGGCGGCGGTTGCGGCCCGCGGCACCTACCAGCTGCACGCCTTCGGCGAAGCCTTCGATCAGCCCTTCGCGCGCGGGCTCGTCCAGCGCGTCCCATGAGAAGGCTGCGTCCGGCCGCAGCCCGGCCTGGCCGAACCAGGCGACCAGCGCGCGGTCTTCCACGCGGCCCGGCGCCTCGGCGAGCTCCAGGCACATGTTGGTGAAGAAGCGCGGCGCCACCTGCGCGGCCGGCTCGCCGTTCTCGAAGGCGGCGGCCATGGCATCCACCGCCGGGCCGGCCCAGTGTTCGACGGCGGCGGGCCGTCCCTGCAGCACTGTGCCGGGGGCGGTCTCCAGCCTGATCTCGGACTGCAGCGCGCGCGCGGCCGGCCAGTCGCTCTCGTCGCCGACGAGGATGCGGCCGATCAGCCAGACGAGGTCGGTCGGGCAGCGCACCACGCGGTGGCCCTCGAGCGATGCCGGCACCGTGCCGCCGGGGCTGACGAGCACCACCGTCTCGCCCTCGGGGTTGCAGTTGCGTGGCCCCAGGTTCTCGAAGTTCTCGGTGTAGGCGTCGTACAGCGGCAGCACGAAGTAGCGGCCCGGGTGGCGCGACGACGCGGGCACGGTCAGCAGCATCGGCCCCTGCGCCAGGTGCACCCAGGCGATGGTGTAGAGCAGGTCGTTGGCTGGCGTCACCACGTCGCGGTCTTCATCGGTGGAAGGGCGCGGCGCATGGTGCAGCGTGTTCACCGGCGCGCGCACGTCCGAACCGTGCGAGGCACCGGTGCGGCGCTCGCCCCGGGGCGCGGTCTGCATCGCGCAGGTGCGGTAGGTCTCGGTGAGCGGATAGCCGTAGACGAAGGCGGCCAGGCCGATGGAGCGGGCCAGCGCCTTGCGCGCGGCAGTGATGGTGGAATCGGGAGCGGTCATCGGGATGTCTCTTTGCTGGAGTTCATGGATCGGTTCAATCGAGCTTCACGCCCGTGGCCTGCGTGAGCCGCAGCGTCACGGGAAGGAATGCCTTGTAGGCAGCGGTGGCGTCGGCCGGCAGGTTGCCCACCGGCTCGGCGCCGAGTTCCTCGATGCGGCGGCTGACCTCGGGCTGGCGGATCACCGCGCTGACTTCGCGCCCCAGCCGCTCGACCACCGCGTCGGGCGTCTTCGCGGGCGCCATCAGCGAGGTCGGGCCGGTGAGCGCATAGACCTCGTCGGCGTAGCCCTGCTCGGCGAAGGTCGGCACGTCGGGCAGCGCCTTGGCGCGGCGCGGGCCGGCCACCGCGAGCGCGCGCAGCTTGCCGGCCGCGATGTACGGCTGCAGCGTGGTGACCGAGCCGACCGTCATGTTGATGACGCCGCTGATCAGGTCCACCGCCATCGGGCTCTCGCCCTTGTAGGGCACGTGCAGCGTCTGCAGGCCGTAGGTCTTGTCCATGTAGACCTGGATCTGGTGCGGCTGCGTGCCGGGGCCCCACGAGCCCATCGTGTACTTGCCGGGGGCGGCTTTCACGGCGGCGATGAGGCTCTTGAAGTCCTTCGCGGGCACGGAAGGGTGCACGGCCAGCACGGTACGCGTGGTGGCGATGTCCGACACCATGCGCAGGTCGGTGCGCGGGTCGTAGGGCAGCTTGCTGTAGAGCACCATGTTCGCCGTGACAGGGCCCGGCACCGTCAGCAGCAGCGTGTAACCGTCGGGCGCGCTCTTGGCGACGTAGTCGGTGCCGATGATCCCGCCCGCGCCGCTGCGGTTCTCGACCACCACCGGCTGGCCCAGCCGCTTCGACAGCCCCTCCGCCACGATGCGCGCGAGGATGTCGGTGGAGCCGCCCGCCTGGTACTGCACGACGATGCGCAGCGGCTTCGACGGAAAGGCCGCTTCCGCATGTACGCCGCCCGCTGCAAGCGCGATGGCCGTGCCGAGCATGGCAAGTTGTCTCTTCGATGTCATGCGATCTGTCTCCCGTGGTTGTTCATCCGGCGCGTCCGACGACCAGCGCGTCGACCGCCACGCAGCCGCCGTCGGCCCGCGGCCGCGCGATCAGCGGGTTGATCTCGGCGCTGTCGAGCGAATCGCCGGCGCGCAGCGCGAAGCCGGCCAGCGCGCACAGCGCATCGGCGATCGAATCGAGGTCGACCGGCGCGCGGCCGCGCGCGCCATCGAGGATCGCGAAGGCGCGCAGCTCGCGCACCATGGTCAGCGCGTCGTCGCGCGTGATCGGCAGCGCGCGCAGCGACACGTCGCGCAGCGTCTCGACGTGGATGCCGCCCAGGCCGAACATCAGCACCGGCCCGAACACCGGGTCGCGGTGCACCCCCGCGATGCATTCGACGCCGCCGGTCAGCATGCGCGCCACCAGCGCGCCGTCGAGCCGCGCATCGGGCCGTGCCGAAAGGGCATGGTCGCGCGTGCGCTCGAAGGCCGCGCGCGCCTGCGCCGCGCCGCGCAGGCCGAGCGCCACGCCGCCGACGTCCGACTTGTGCGGGATGTCCGCGCTGACGATCTTCACCACCACCGCGTCGCCGATGGCTTCGGCGGCGGCCGCCGCCTCGTCGGCGCTGCGCACCACGCGGTGCGGCACCACGGGCACGCCGGCCTCGGCCAGCAGCGCGAGTGCGTCGGGTTCGGACATGGTGCTGGCCGGGAGCTTCAGCGGCTCGCCATCCGGCACCGAGGCCGCTGCGGGCGCCGCGCCGGTCTTCAGCCCCGCGAGCGCGGCGATGGTGCGGATGCCGTCCGAGGGGTCGGCGAACACCAGGCAGCGCATCGCCTCCAGCTCCGCGCGGCGCTCGGGTGCCAGCAGCGTGCTGATGGCCAGCAGCGTGTCGGGATAGGCGGCGCGCAGCGAGCCCACCAGCTCGCGCAGCACCGGCCAGAAGGCGTCCGACGCGCCCGCGGCCGCGAGGAAGCCCATCCACGACGCGAAGCCGCGGTCGTCGAGCATCACGCGCGCGCTGCGCTCCAGCAGGCTCATGTCGTTGGTGACCTGCCCTGTGATGTCGACCGGATTGCGCGGCGCCGCGAAGGGCACCCAGCTGCGCAGCGTGTCCTGTGCCGCATCGCTCAGCGGCTGCACGTCCAGGCCCTGTGCCGAGGCCTCGTCGGCCATCAGCGCGCCCACGCCGCCCGAGAGCGTGAAGAGGCCGATCGAGCGGTCGCGCGGACGGCCGGCCACGGCCGCGCTGTGGGCGAGGTCGAAGAACTCGGTGAGGTTGCGCGCGCGCAGCACGCCGTACTGGCGGAACACCGCGTCGTACACCGCGTCGTCGCCCGCCAGCGCGGCCGTGTGCGAGGCGGCCGCCTGCGCGCCCAGCGCCGTACTGCCGACCTTCACCATCACCACCGGCTTGCCGTTGGCCTGCGCCAGGGCCAGCGCGGCGCGCAGCCGGGGGCCGTCGCGGCAGCCTTCCATGTAGCCCATGATCACGTCGGTGGCCGGGTCCTGCGCGAGCCAGGCGAGGCAGTCGGCGAACTGCACGTCGGCCTCGTTGCCGGTGGTGGCCCACAGCGACAGGCCCACGCCGCGCGCCCGCGCCATCGAGTACGCATACGCGCCGAACGCGCCCGACTGGCTCACCAGCCCGATGCGCCCTGCCGCCACGCGGCCCACGCCGGGCGCCGGCGAGAAGGTCGCGTAGACATTGCGCGCGATGTTCATGAAGCCCAGGCAGTTGGGCCCGATGAGCCGCACCCCGGCCGCGCGCGCCTTGTCGCCCAGCCGCGCCTGCGCGGCCGCGCCCTCGGCGCCGGTCTCGGCGAAGCCCGACGAGAACAGCACCACGCCCTTCACCTTCGCGGCGATTGCGTCGTCGAGCGCGCCGTCGACCAGCGCGGCGGGCACGGCGAGGATGGCCAGGTCCACCGGCTTGCCAATGGACTGCAGGTCGGGCCAGGCCTGCAGTTCCTGGATGCGCCCGGCGTTGGGGTTGACCGGATAGAGCGCGCCGTCGAAGCCGAAGCGGCGCTGGTAGTCGATGGGGATGCCGCCGATCTTCTGCGGGCTGGACGAGGCGCCGACCACCGCGATGGAGCTTGGCGCGAACAGGGCCGAGAGCGATTCGGCCTGGGACGAGAAGAAATCCATGGATAGAGGAAAGAGGAGCGGTTTCAGAAGTTGTGGCGGATGCCGGCGGCGAGCACGCGCACGCCGGCGCCGCTGTCGGGCGCGACGGCGATGGTCGCGAGCGAGGCCGAGGCACCGTGCCGGTTGAGCAGGCGCAGCCAGCGCGCATAGAGCACGGTGCGCTTGCTCAGGTAGTAGTCGTAGCCCAGCGTCCACGCGAGCTGCGAGCGGCCGGTGTCGTCCACCTTGCGCTGCATGGCCTCGAACATCAGGTTCGAGGCGGGCGTCACGTTGTAGGTGACGCCCAGGCTCGCGAGCTTCGCCGTGGGCACGCGCGGCAGGTTCGAGCTGTTGCGCACGTAGTTGGCATAGAACTGCAGCCCGGCGTCCGGCAGCTCGTAGGCGCCGCTCAGTGCTTGGTAGGTGGTGGTGGCCGGTTCGGCCACGGGCGCGGCGGCCGAGCCGGAGCGCGCGCGCTGGAACGCATAGGCGATGTAGTAGGGCTTGCGCGACCAGCCGAGGCTGCCGCCGTAGAAGTTGCCGCTCTGGTGGCTGGGCGCGCTCGATTCCCCGGGTGCGTAGGCGATGTCGGCGAAGAAGTCGCTGCTGGCCGGCGTGCGGTAGCGCACCATGTTGCTCGCGCGGGCCGCGAAGGGCGTGAGGCCCGGCTGCGCGTCGGTGGCGGCCACCAGGTTGATCGGCGAGAACACCGAGTTCACGCCGTACGGGTCGGCCTTGAACAGCGTGTAGAACATCGGCGTGTACATGCGGCCCGCGTCGATCTGCCCCCACGGCCCCGACAGGCCGACGAAGGACTGCCGGCTGAACGACATGGCCGGCCCGGGCAGCGTGCCGTTGCCGGTGTCGGGCGCGAAGCCGCTTTCGAGCGTGAAGTGCGCGCTGAGCCCGCCGCCGAGGTCTTCGGTGCCGCGAAAGCCCAGGCGCGACGCGGTCTGGCCGCCATCTTCGAGCCGCTTCGACGAGGTGATGCCCGACTTGGCGAAGGCCATGTAGAGGTCGACCGTGCCGTAGATGGTCACGCTGCTCTGGGCCAGGGTGAGCGAGGAGTAGGCCGCCAGCGCGAGGCCGGCGGCGGCTGTCTTCTTCATGTGCTGCTTGTCTCCGGTAGGGCTTGCCGCATGCGGATGCATGGCGGTGCCGCTTGTGTGCTTGTGGATGTCCGGTGCTTACGATAGAAATGACGCCCTCCCGAATCTGTCAACGCTTTGACAGATTCATGAACATCACGGCAGGGAGAACCCGCTGACCCGATCGCCCCGCTCCACCCCCAGGAACGCCGAAGAGAGCGCCGCGCTTATCGAGCGCGCACTGCGCTGGAACGAGCTGTTCTCGCGCTGGCCCGACGCGCGCCGCACCGAGCTCATGAAGTCCGCGCGCATGGAGCGCTACAGCCGGCGCACGCAGGTGCTCGCGCACGACCGCCACCGGCGCGAACTGCTGGTGGTGGTGTCCGGCTGCCTCGAGATCAGCAGCATGAGCGCCAACGGCCGCAAGTACGTCAACGCACTGCTGGGCCCGGGGCAGGTGGCGCCGCTGGTGCGGCTGCTGGAAGACGTTCCGCTGGCCTACGACTACCACGCGCACGAGGATTCGGTGATCGTCCACCTGCCCAGCGACGCGGTGATCGCGGTGCTCGACGCCGAGCCGGTGCTGTGGCGCGACGTGGCCAAGCTGGGTCTGCAGCGCCAGCGGCTGAGCATCGTGCTGCTGCAGAACCAGATGCTCAACTCGATCCACGGGCGTGTGGCGGCCACGCTGATGAGCCTGGTCCACTTCTACGGCGGGCAGGGTCCTGGAACCGCGGAGGACGCCGAGGGCCCGCTGGTACGGCTGTCGCAGAACGATCTGGCGGCCATGCTCGGCCTCTCGCGCCAGACCATCAACAAGGAACTGGGGCGCCTGGTTGAAGAGGGCGCCATCGACATGCGCTACAAGCGCATCCGCATCGTCGATGCGGACCGGCTGGCGCGCATCGCCGCCGGCACCTGAGGAGGAGCCGGATGAGGCTCAGGGGTGGATCTTCTCGCCCTTGGCGAGCATCTCCACGAACTGCGCGATGCGCCGCGCGCGGGTCTCGGGCTTCTTCGCGCCCTGGGTGCGGAACAGCACCGCGAAGCGGTTGCGCGAATCGAGCGTGGCGAAGAACTTCGCGGCCTTCTTGTTGGCGTCGAGCGCGGCCTGCAGGTCGGGCGGCACCGTCGCGGCGCTGACGCCCTCGTAAGCCGCCTCCCAGCGGCCGTCGGCCTTGGCGCGTTCGATCTCGCCATGGCCGGCCGGCTGCATGCGGCCTTCCTCGATGAGCTTGAGCACCTTGGCGCGGTTGATCTGCGACCAGATGCTGCGCTTGGTGCGTGGCGTGAAGCGTTGCTGGAAGTACTGCGCGTCGTCGCTCCTGCGCTGGCCGTCGATCCAGCCCCAGCACAGCGCTTCTTCGAGCGCGGCGGCGTAGTCGACGGAGGCGATGCCGCTGTCCTTCTTCGCGATGCGCAGCCATATTCCGGCGGCGCTGGCGTGGTGGCGCCTGAGCCAGCGCGCCCACGCGGCTGCGTTGGCGCACTCCAGGGGCGCCTCGTGCACGACGCGCTCTTCTTGCTCTTGCGCCTTGCTCATGGCACCCACCAGTAGCGCAGCGCGTGGAAGTAGATGGGCGCCGCGAAGATCACCGAGTCGAGCCGGTCGAGCATGCCGCCATGGCCCTCGATCATCGAGCCCCAGTCCTTCACGCCGCGGTCGCGCTTGATGGCCGACATCACGAGGCCGCCGAAGAACCCCATGAGGCAGATGGTGAGCGCCATCAGCGCCGCCTGCCATGGGTTGAAGGGCGTGGCCCAGTACAGCGCCGCGCCCAGCGCGGTGGCGCTGGCCACGCCGCCGACCAGGCCTTCCCATGTCTTGGAGGGCGAGAGCTCGGGCGCCACCTTGCGCTTGCCGAAGAGCTTGCCCCACACGTACTGCAGCACGTCGCTGCCCTGAACCACGATCACGAGGAAGGCGATCAGCAGCAGGTTGCGGCCCTCGAAGCCCGGAATCTGCAGCGTGAGCAGCGCGGGCACGTGGCTGATGCAGAACACGCACACCATTAGCCCCCACTGGATCTTCGAGGTGCGCTCCAGGAAGCGCCGCGTGTCGCCGCCCACCGCCGCCAGAATGGGCAGCAGCAGGAAGGCGTAGACCGGGATGTAGATGGCGTAGAGCCCGTACCAGTCGATCCAGATCAGGAAGTACTGCCCCGGCAGCGCGAGGTAGAAGGCCAGCGCGATCGGCGCATGGTCGCCGCGGCGCGTGTAGGCCAGGCTGATGAACTCGCGCAGCGCGTAGAACGAGATCAGGTAGAACAGGATGATCACGCCGCCCTTGCCGAAGGCGAAGGCGATGCCGATCACCGCCACCATCACCCACCACGCGTTGACGCGCGAGTTGAGGTTGTCGATCACCGAGTGCGGCTGGCCGTGCGCCACCTTCCACTTGAGCAGCGCGCCGATGGCCGAGGCCAGCACCAGCACGCCGGCCACGCCGCCGAAGAGCTTGAGCGTGGTCCACGCGAAGGGAGAGAGCTCGATCATGCGGCGGTCCCCGTGTTGTTGTTTCCGGCTTGTCCGTTCTCCTCGATGCGGTCGTACTCGGGCCGCAGGTCGAGCATGGCGGCGCGAGCGCGGGCAATGAAGCTGGTCTTGTCCTCGCCCTCTGCCAGCGAGATCGGCGCGCCGTAGCGCACCGTGCACGCCAGCGGAATCGGCACCAGCGTGCCCTTGGGCAGCACGCGCTTGAGGTTCTCGATCCACACCGGCACCAGCCGCACGTTGGGGCAGGCGCGCGCCAGGTGGAAGAGGCCGCTCTTCAGGGGCAGCAGGATCTCGTCGCCGGTGTTGCGCGTGCCCTCGGGGAACATGATGAGCGAGTCGCCGGCGTCCAGTGCCTGCTTCATCTGCTCCACCGGGTTCTCGCCCTGGCCCGAGCCGTCGCGGCGGATCATCAGCGCGTTGAACACGTCGATGCCGATGAACTGCCGCAGCTTCGAGGCCATCCAGTAGTCCTGCCCCGCCACGGGCCGCGTCAGCGCGCGCAGGTCGGGCGGCAGGGTGGCCCACAGCAGCACGAAGTCGCCGTGACTGGTGTGGTTGGCGAAGTACAGCGTCTGCTCGGCCTTGGGCGTGGTGCCCGACCAGATGGCGCGCACGCCGGTCAGCAGCCCGGCCGCGCCGATGATGAGCTTGCCCGCCACGATGGCGAGCCCGCGCCGCAGCACGGTGCTTTCGGGCTTGTCTGTGCTATCGCTCAAAGCGTCGCCTCCGGCGTGAATGCCTGGTTCGGTGCGCACCGCGGAACTGGCTTTGCCGGGCCGCCGGTGCGGCCCCCGGCGAGGGGGGAGGAGGCCACACACAGTGGGCAAGCCTGGGGGAGAGTCATGACAAGTCCTGTGTCATCAAGGCTAGTAGGAACAAGGCGCTCTGGCAGGCCACCACGATGGCGTGGCGCTGCATGAGCTGGCGGGTGCCCTGCACGCGGTCGTCGAGCGGGCGGGGCGCATGCTGCGAAGGCGGTGGCTCGCGCAGCCCGAGGGTCGAGAGCGCGCGGTCGAGCGCCTCGAGCGAGGCGACGGTGTTGCGCGCCAGGCCGTCGAACAGCGCCTCGTCGAAGCGCAGGCGGAACGCGAAGTAGCGCTCCAGCGCGCCGAGGATGACGACCGCGCCGAAGCCCATGGTGGCGGTGGTGGAGAGCGAACGCAGCGTCAGCGCGAGCACCAGCGCCGAGATGCAGGTGAGCGCGAAGCCCCAGAGGGCCAGCAGCGCCATGGCGCGCAGCAGCGCCGCGAGCGCGGCGCAGGTGGTTCTGTCGTTGTCATCGGTCATGGGGCGGCACCTCCGGCAAGGGCTTGAACGGCTCCAGGGAGACCCGCCACGCATCCCGCAGCACGATCTGCGGCCGTGCCCGGCGCACCGTGTCCTCGGCCTGGGCGACGCCACCGGCCGCGCCGTAGCGGCCCAGCCAGGCGATCACCGCCGCCGCGCTGCGCGAGAAGCCGAGCGCGCAGCAGACCCACACTGTGGCACCGTCCGCGTTCCTGCGCTGGCCTTCGATGACGGCCGCCGCGCGCTGCAGGCGCACGGTGGGCGGCACCGTCAGGTCGAGGATGGGTACGCAGCGCGCGTGCGGCACGCCGGCGGGCAGTTGCAACTCGGCGCACAGGCTCACCAGCCGGGGCCGGCCGGCCGCCAGCCATTCGGCGCGCGTGGGCCGGCGGCCCAGCCGCAGGCCCGGCACGATCTCGACCGAGGCCGGCAGGCTGCGCGTCCAGAGCCAGGCGTTGATGGCGGCGCCGAGCCGGTAGGGCGCGAGCATCCACCGCGCCACCCAGGCCATGCGGCCATGGCCGTCCATCTGGAAGCCGCGCGCGCCGAAGCCCGCGTAGTTCAGCGCCACCAGCGCCAGCGAGGCGGCCGGCCAGGCGAGCCACAGCGCGATGCCGCCGCCGTAAAGCGCCGCCGCCAGGAACAGCGCCGCGCCCACCGCGTAGAAACCGGCCAGCTTCCAGCGCTGCGGATCGCGGGTGGTGCGCCAGGCGCGCGGCATGGCCACCACGCGCTCCAGCGGCCACAGCCACACGCAGAAGATGCCGAGCAGCGCACCGGTCGGAATGTCGATGAAGTGGTGCTGCCAGGTCGTGAGCACTGACGCGCAGATGGCGAAGGCCCACACATGCAGCACCAGCCGCGCCCACAGCGGCTTCAGGAACTGGCGATACCAGTCCCACAGGATCACCGCCAGCGCGATGTGCAGCGAGGGCGCCTGGTTGAAGGGCTGGTCGAAACCGCGCAGCGCGTTGAACAGGAAGGCCGGCGCCCCGTCGACCGGCGGCTGCCCGAAGCTGAAGTGCAGCGGCCACAGCACGAAGCAGGTGCAGGCGACGATGGTGGCCGTCAGCAGCCGCAGCGCATGACGGTCGAGCGTATGCTTGCTGCGCGCGAGGAAGAGCGACAGCGCGTAGAAGGCGTTGATCGTCCAGTACGGGAAGATGGTCCACGGCCAGAACGGCACGTGCCGCTCCCATTCGAAGGCCATCGACGGTACGTTGGCGCGCGTGGTGGCCCACCAGTTGGCGAAGCCGTAGGTCGCGTAGAACAGCGGCCCCAGCAGCACCAGCCAGGCGGCTGCGCGCTTCCAGGGCCGTCGTGCCGGCGGGGCGGTCGTCATTGCGTGACGCGCACCGCCAGCGACACCGTGAAGATGCCCCACTCGTCGACCCGCTGGTCGATCTTGCGGAAGCCCGCTTCTTCCACCAACTGGTCCATTTCGTGCTGCGTGCGGCGGCGCATCACCCAGGCCTCGCCCTGGCGGTGGCTGGTGAGGGCGCGCGCGATCATCTCGAGCTGCGGGTGCCAGGGCTGGCCGGTGTAGACCAGGTAGCCGCGGTCTTCCACCGCGTCGCCCACGCCCGCGAGCGAGCGGCGCACCATCTCGTTGTCGGGGAAGAGCTCGTACAGGCCCGACACCACGGCCAGCGTGGGCCTCGGCGTCACGCTGGCCAGGCTCATGCGGTCGAAGGCGTCGGCCTGCACGAACTGGGCGATGTCCTCCAGGCCCTTCTCGGCGATGAGCGCGCGGCCGTCGCGCACGTTGATGTCGCTGTAGTCGCGCAGCAGGATCGAACTGGCCTTCACCGGGCTGGCCTGCACCGCGTCGAGCACGTAGCGGCCGTGGCCGGCGGCGATGTCCATCAGGCGCACCTCGCGGTGCATCTCGGCCAGCCGCTCCATCGCGATGCGCAGCAGCTCCTCGACGTGGATCTTGCGCTGGCGGATGCCGCGCCAGCCGATCGATTCCAGGTAGGTCTTGTCGATGGAGCGGCCGATGAACGAGCTGCCCTGCGGATGGTTGCGGTAGACGTAGTCGAGCGTGCTGCCGGAGTCGAAGCCGGTTTCGTGGCCCAGCCTGATGCCCTCGGACATCGTGCCGCCCAGCTTCAACCCGGCGCGCGTCATGGCCCAGTAGGCGCCGCGCGGCGACAGGGGCGACAGCGGCTCGGCCAGCGCGCGCGACTCCTCGGCCGTCTCGCCGCTGAGGTGCGCCTCGCGGCGGTCCACCGGCACGGCCGGCTCGTCGAAGCGCTGCAGGATGAATTCGCGGATCTGCGCCACGGCCGGCGCGCGGTCCTTCTCGCCCAGCGTGTCGTGGAAGAAGCCCGGCAGCTCGGTCTTGGTTTTCACGGCGCTGCCCAGCCGCTCGAAGAACTGGTGCTGCGGCTTGTGATGCACCACCCAGTCGGCGCCCGAGATGAGCAGCTGCACCGGCAGCGTGATCGCGTTGGCGTCGGCCACCACGCGTTCGGCCGCCTCGTACAGGCCCAGCAGGATGTTGACGGCGATCGGCCGGCTGATGAGCGGGTCGCTTTCGTAGCTGGCGATGCGCTCCGGGTCGTGCGTGAGGAACTTCGCCTTCACGTAGCTGTTGACGAAGAACAGGCCGCGCAGCTTGTGCATAAGCGCCAGGCCGGGCCGCGCGAAGGGCACGTAGAGCTTGACCTTGAAGGCCGGCGAGGCGAGCGCGAGGCCGCGCACCTTGGGCGCGTAGTCGTGCGCCCAGGTGGCGATCAGCACCGCGCCCACGCTCTGCGCGACCACGTGGATGTCCTGCTCGGGCACGCCGTGCACCGCGCCGATGTGCTGCACGAAGGTCTGCACGTCGCGCACCGAAGTGCCGAAGCTGGGGCTGTAGCCGCGCTGGCCGGGCGAGCGGCCGTGGCCGCGGGCGTCCCAGGCGTAGAAGTCGAAGTCTGGCAGGTCGAGCTCGTCGACCAGGTGCGCCATGCGCGCGCCGTGCTCGTGGCCGCGGTGGAAAAGCAGCACGGCGCCGCGCCGCGCGGCCCCCGTGGCGGGCCAGCGGCGATAGAAGAGCGATTCGCCGTCGTGCGTCTGGAAGTGGAGTTCCTCGGCGATGCGTGGAGTGGTGTTCGTCATTGAGTCCCTGTCTGATTCTTGTCGTCTGCCTCCGCCAGCGCCCGGCGGATGCGGTTGGTGATGGTCCAGGCCACGAGCGCGGCCACGAGCGGCATCAGCCAGGCCGTCCAGCCCGGCAGCGGCCCGCCCAGCGCCACGTACAGGCCGAGCGCGCCGAACACGAAGGCCCGGTCGCTCTTGCCCAGCGGGCCGTCGTAGCGGCGCGAGGCGCCCACGGTGGGGCCCAGCGCGCCGGCGAATTCGCTCAGCCCGGCCAGCACGATGACGGTGCCGACCCAGAAGCCGCCGAAGGGCTGGACCAGCGCGAAAGGCAGGTACAGCGCCGCGTCGGAGACCACGTCGGTCAGTTCGTTGAGGAAGGCGCCCAGCTTGCTCTGCTGGTTGTGCTCGCGCGCCAGCATGCCGTCGATGGCGTTGAAGGCCATGCGCAGGAACATCCACAGCGGGATGAGCCCGAAGGCCGCCAGCGAGGGCGCCGCGAAGAAGAGCCAGAGTCCGAGCGCCACCGATACCGCGCATGCCGCCAGCGTGACCTGGTTGGCGGTGACGCCCATCGCATGCAGCCGGATCACCAGAGGCCGCAGCAGGGCCTGGAAACGCGGCTTCAGTTCGTAGATCGACACGTGCTGGCTTCCCCTCGTTCGTTATATGGCCGAAGCATTCTGCCAGCGAAGAACAGGCCCCCACGCTCGGCACTGCGTGTCCTCGCTGCCCCCCGAGGGGGCGCTCGCTTGCTTGGGGCGGCCCGGCGCGGCGCTCGGGACTAAACTTGTAGTCGCACACCCCCAGCAAATGACCATCCAGACAGACGATTTCGCGCCCGCTCCCCAACGCGTGGTGTCCGCAGCCCCCGCTTCGCCCAACGAGGAGGCGATCGAACGGGCCCTGCGCCCCAAGCTGCTCGACGAATACGTCGGCCAGGCCAAGGTCCGCGAGCAGCTCGAGATCTTCATCGGCGCCGCGCGCAAGCGGCAGGAAGCCCTCGACCACGTGCTGCTTTTCGGCCCGCCGGGCCTGGGCAAGACCACGCTGTCGCACATCATCGCCGCCGAACTGGGCGTGAACCTGCGCCAGACCTCCGGCCCCGTGCTCGAGAAGCCCAAGGACCTGGCGGCGCTGCTGACCAACCTGGAGCCGAACGACGTGCTCTTCATCGACGAGATCCACCGGCTGAGCCCGGTCGTCGAGGAAATCCTGTACCCCGCGCTGGAGGACTACCAGATCGACATCATGATCGGCGAGGGCCCCGCGGCGCGCAGCATCAAGCTCGACCTGCAGCCCTTCACGCTGGTGGGCGCGACCACCCGCGCCGGCATGCTGACCAACCCGCTGCGCGACCGTTTCGGCATCGTCGCGCGGCTGGAGTTCTACACGCCCGAGGAGCTGGCGCTGATCGTGCACCGCAGCGCCGGCCTGCTCAAGGTTGAGGCCGACCCGGCCGGCGGCTTCGAGATCGCCCGCCGCTCGCGCGGCACGCCCCGCATCGCCAACCGCCTGCTGCGCCGCGTGCGCGACTACGCCGAGGTCAAGGGCACCGGCCGCATCACCGAAGACATCGCCCACCGTGCGCTGGCCATGCTCGACGTCGATCCGCAGGGCTTCGACCTGATGGACCGCAAGCTGCTGGAGGCCGTCATCCACCGCTTCGACGGCGGCCCGGTGGGGCTCGACAACGTGGCCGCCAGCATCGGCGAGGAGCGCGACACCATCGAGGACGTGATCGAGCCCTACCTCATCCAGCAGGGCTACCTGCAGCGCACCCCGCGCGGGCGCATCGCCACGCTGGCCGCCTACCGCCACCTGGGCGTGGCGCCGCCTTCGGGCCGCGCCGACGGTCCCGATCTCTTTGGAGCCTGAATTCCATGCACACCCATGACCTGAGCGCCTGGCAGCACGACCACCATTTCGGCGCGGACACCTCTTCCGCCGAGCGCAGCACGCGCCTGGTGATGTGGATCACCTTCGCGATGATGGTCGTCGAGATCGGCGCCGGCTGGTGGTTCAACTCGATGGCGCTCCTGGCCGACGGCTGGCACATGAGCTCGCACGCGCTGGCCATCGGGCTGAGCGCCTTCGCCTACGCCGCCGCGCGCCGCTACGCGCGCGACCCGCGCTTCGCCTTCGGCACCTGGAAGATCGAGGTGCTCGGCGGCTTCGCGAGCGCGCTGGCGCTGCTGGGTGTGGCGGCGCTGATGGTGGTGGGCTCGCTGGAGCGGTTGTGGTCGCCCTCGGCCATCCATTACCCCGAAGCGATCGCGGTGGCGGTGCTGGGGCTGGTGGTCAATCTGGTCTGCGCGCGGCTGCTGGGCGGGGCGCATCACCATCACGGGCACGACCACGGCCATGCGCACGATCACCATGGGCACGGCCATCACGACCACCATGGCCACGACCTGAACCTGCGCTCGGCCTACCTGCACGTCGTGGCCGACGCCGCCACCTCGGTGCTCGCCATCGCGGCGCTGCTGGGCGGCTGGTTCTACGGCTGGGCCTGGCTCGACCCGGCCATGGGCATCGTCGGCGCGGTGCTGGTGGCGGTCTGGGCCAAGGGGCTGCTGAAGGAAACCGGCAAGGTGCTGCTCGACCGCGAGATGGACCACCCCGTCACGCAGGAGATCAGGGAAGGCGTCGAGACCCTGCTGGCCGACTCCGAAACCCGCGTGGCCGACCTGCACGTTTGGCGCGTGGGCCGCGACGCGTATGCCTGCGCGCTCACGGTGGTGACCCACTCGCCGACGCTCACCGCCGACGAGGTGCGGGCCTGCTTCTCGATGCACGAGGAGATCCGCCACTCGACGGTGGAAATCCAGCGCTGCGCGGATTAGGTCCAGCGGGGAGCGAGCGAGCCGAAGTCAGGCCTTGGGCCGGGCGTGCCGCACGATCAGCACCTGCGCCGCGTAGTACGTCGCCAGCACCCACAGCTGCGCCAGCGGCAATGGCGCCACGAACTTGTTGGTTGCCAGCAGCGAGTCGCTCAGCATGAAGAAGCACGCGCCCACCGCCACCCATGGGGCCGATGGGTCGGCCCGGTGCAGCACCGCGGCGCGCCCGATGGCCTGCGCCGCCATGCAGGCGATCACCACTACGTAGGCGCCGACCGGGATCCGCAGCGCCGCAGGCAGCCCGCCGTGCCAGAGAAAGGCGTACATCCCCGCGCCGACCAACAGCGCGGCCGCCAGCGCCCCCGGCCGCGGGAACAGGCCCACGCCGATGCGAAACAGCGCGATGTAGGCGAGGTGGGCCAGCAGGAAGCACACGAGGCCCGGCACGAACATCCCGCCCGGCCCCATCAGCAGCACGTCGCCTGCCAGCGAGGCGACCAGGCCCGCCAGCAGCAGGCCATCGAAGCCGGTGATCGGGCCGGCCGAAAGCGCCCGCCGGGCCGCGAGGAAGATCGCGATCGACAGCGCCAGCGGCTTGAACAGGTAGTGCAGCCAGCCGATTCCCAGTGCCGCGCTGGCCGTGGCGAGCGCGCAGGCCTCGATCAGCAGCACCTCCGTGACAGTCAGCCGCCCCTGCAGAACGCCGCCGATCGCCCACAGCATGGCCGTCAGCGCGGCCAGCCACACGGCCGAATGCGGCAGCGGCAGGAGGTCGGAGAACCACAGGAACACCACCGCGAACCCGACCAGCAGCAGGAACTGGATGCCCGCGAACCACTGCACGCCGGGGCTCACCACCGGTTCGTAGCGCCTCACCTTCGCGATGTCGAAGGGCGGCTTCGGAAAGCGCGCCGCCACGTCGGCCGGCCGCCAGCCCGGCGGCCTGATCCATACGCGCAGCTTGTCGGCCCAGCTGCGCGCGTGCCATGAATCCTTCGCGAGCGCCCAGTAGACCTCGGCGTTGGCCCACAGCGGGTCCCAGCTACCCAGCCCGCCGCGCGTGCCGTAGACGCAGCGCTCGTCTTCCTCGCGGAAGGTGCCGAACATGCGGTCCCACACGATCAGCACGCCGCCGTAGTTGCGGTCGAGGTAGCGGTCGTTCACCGCATGGTGCACGCGATGGTTGGAGGGCGAGCAGAACCAGCGGTCGAACCAGCCCAGCCTGCCCACCTGCTCGGTGTGCACCCAGAACTGGTAGAGCAGGTCGACGAGCGACACCACGACGAACACCAGCGGCGGCACGCCCGCCACCGCCATCGGCAGGTAGAAGATCCAGCCCAGCAGCGCGCCGCTGGAGGTCTGGCGCAGCGCGGTCGAGAGGTTGTAGTGCTGGCTCTGGTGGTGCACCACGTGCGCGGCCCACAGCACGGCCGACTCGTGGCCCATGCGGTGCAGCCAGTAGTAGCAGAAGTCGTAGAACACGAGCGCCAGCAGCCAGCCGTACCAGGCGGTCCAGAACTCCTTCGCTGCTTCCTGCGGAAAGAGCGCGATCGACGAGTACACGGCCGTGTAGATGCCGATGCGCAGAAGGCCGGTGAGCACCGCGCTGATCTGGCTCAGCATGCCCAGCCCGACGCTGTTGACGGCGTCGGCGAGGCGGTAGGTGTCCTGTCCCGTGCCACGGCGGGCGCGCGCGCGGCCGACCGCGAATTCGATCCCCATCAGCAGGAAGAAGACAGGGGTCGCTAGAACGATGATCTGGCCAGGTCGCATCGCGCGATTGTGCGTTGCTGCACTGCGACAAGTCATCGGGATGTCACGGGGACGCCATCGTATGGTCACCCGGCGGTGGGAGCCTACCCGGCCATGCAACGCGACGACGCTTTCCTTCGCGCATGGCGCGACACCGCGACCCGGGCCCTCGACCCCGAGGACGATGATCGCGGGCGTCCGCCACTGCAATTCCGCACCCTCTGGATCTCCGACCTGCACCTGGGCACGCCCGGCTGCCAGGCCAGGGCGCTGCTCGATTTCCTCAAGCACACCGAGTGCGAGACCCTGTTCCTGGTCGGCGACATCATCGACGGCTGGCAGCTCAAGCGGCACTGGTACTGGCCGCAGGCGCACAACGACGTGATCCAGAAGCTGCTGCGCAAGGCGCGCAAGGGTACGCGCGTGATCTTCATCCCGGGCAACCACGACGAGTTCGCCCGCAAGTACCTGCACCACAACTTCGGCGGCATCGACGTGGCCGACGAGTGGATCCACGAGACGGCCGACGGCCGCAAGCTCTGGATCATCCACGGCGACCTGTTCGACGGCGTGATCCAGTGCGCCAAGTGGCTGGCCTACGTGGGCGACTCGCTCTACGAGTTCACGCTCAAGCTCAACCGCCACCTCAACTCGCTGCGCGCGCGCATGGGGCTGCCGTACTGGTCGCTGTCCAAGTACCTCAAGGGCAAGGTCAAGCGGGCCGTGAGCTACGTGGGCGACTTCGAAGTGGCCGTGGCGCGCGAGGCCAGCAAGCGCGGCGCGCAGGGCGTGGTCTGCGGCCACATCCACCATGCCGAGATGCGCGACATCGACGGCATCCTCTACTGCAACGACGGCGACTGGGTCGAAAGCCTCACGGCGCTGGCCGAGCATGCCGACGGCACGCTGGAAATCATCGACTGGGCCAGGCACATGCCCGTGCCTGCTAAGGCGGTGCCGCAGCGCGAAGCCGTCGCCGCCTGAGCCTGGCGGCCGGTCGTCAGCCCTTGCGATCGGGGCCGTTCGCCGTCGCGTGGCCGAGCTGCTCGCGCCAGGCGTCGTAGTGCCTGAACATGCTCTTGCCCAGCTCGTCCATCCACAGCCACCAGGCCAGCGCGAGCTTCTCGGGGCCGTCGGCTTCCGGCAGGTTCTGGAAAAGGGTGGAGGCGGCGGCAGGCGGTTCCGACAGTTCGTAGTCGCACAGCCGCTCGACGCTGGCGTGCGGGAAGCCGGGAATGACAGTGCTCACTGCGGTGCTCCTTCAGCGCGGCGCATTTTTCTGCGCCCGGAACGACTCCCCGGCAGATTGAAACAGGAAGCGGCGCGGCGGCGTATCGGACTATCCCGGATGAAAACAAAAGTCCACTGGAATCCGTAGGTCGCTGGCGGCCAAACCACGTTCGTCCGATCCGACGATGCCACCGGCCCCCGCCGGCATCACACTCGCCGCAGCATCCCGAATGGAGACGACAAACACATGGCCTGGGCACTCACGGCCGCGGAAACCGCATTCCGCGACGAGGTTCGAGACTTCCTGGCGCGCGAGCTGACGCCCGAGCTGCGCGCCGCCGGCCGGCGCAGCTCGGGCATCTTCAGCGACTACGAATACGGCAACCGCTGGCACCGCATCCTCGCCAGGCGCGGCTGGAGCGTGCCGCACTGGCCGGTGGAGCATGGCGGTACCGGCTGGACGCCGATGCAGCACTACATCTTCTCGGCCGAGCTGGCGGCCGCCGACGCGCCGGCGCGCGCGCCCATGGGCCCGGGCATGGTCGCGCCGGTGATCATCGCCTTCGGCACCGAGGCGCAGAAGCGCGCCTGGCTGCCCGGCATCCGCTCGGGCGAGGACTACTGGTGCCAGGGCTACTCGGAGCCGCAGTCGGGCTCCGACCTCGCCTCGCTGCAGTGCAAGGCCGTGCGAGATGGCGACCACTACGTCATCAACGGCACCAAGATCTGGACCACCCACGCCCAGTACGCCAACCGCATGTTCTGCCTGGTGCGCACCGCGTCGGGCGGCAAGCCGCAGCAGGGCATCAGCTTCCTGTGCTTCGACATCCCGGCGCCGGGCATCACCATCCGGCCGATCATCAGCATCTCGGGCGACCACGAGCTCAACCAGGTGTTCTTCGACGACGTGCGCGTGCCGGCCGAGGGGCTCATCGGCGAGGAGAACCAGGGCTGGACCATCGCCAAGTACCTGCTGCAGCACGAGCGCGGCGGCGCGTGGGCGCCGATGCTGCGCGCGCGCCTGCGCCGCCTGCAGCAAGCTGCCGACGCGGCCCTCGCGGTGGGCGACCCGCACGAGGCCGACGACATGGCCCTGCGCCTGGCCGAAGCCGAATGCGCCATCGACGCGCTCGAGGCCACCGAGCTGCAATCGCTGCGCGCGCAGGCCCGCGGCGAGCCGCACGGCATCCGCCCGTCGATGGGCAAGGTGCTGGGCTCCGAACTGCGCCAGCGGCTGACCGAGCTGGGCGTCGAAATCGCCGCCCACTACGCCGCCGCCGACCTGCCGCTGGACGACGGCCTGCAGGGTGGCGCGCTGCCCGTTCCCGAGGACGCCGTGTTCTCGATGTCGGCCTACCTCAACGACCGCGCGGCTTCGATCTATGCGGGCTCGAACGAGGTGCAGCGCAACATCGTCGCGGCCCACCTGCTGGCGAACTGAGAGAGGCCGCTCCATGAACGCCACCACCGAACGCGACGACACCCTGGCGATGCTGCGCGACAGCCTCGCGCGCTACCTCGACGACAACCACGGCTTCGAGCAGCGCCTGTACGTGCTGCGCAAGGCCGACGACGCACCGCCGCCGTTCTGGCGCGGCCTCGCCACCGATCTCGACCTGCTGCGCGCGCCACTGCCCGAGCCGCAGGGCGGCCTCGGCGGCGGCATGGCCGCGCATCTTGCGATGATGGAAACGCTGGGCGGCGCGCTCGCCGCCGAGCCTTATCTGTCGACGATGGTGATCGGCGCCGGCCTGCTGCAGCGCAACCCCGGCACGCGGGCCGATGCGCTGCTCGCTCGCGTGGTCGCCGGCGACGCCGTACTCGCCTTTGCGCATGCCGAGCCGCAGAGCCGGCACGACCGCGCCGACGTACAGGCCCAAGCCGTGCGCGATGCCGACGGCTCCTTCCGCCTCGACGGCCGCAAGGCCGTGGTGCACGCCGCGCCATGGGCCAGCCACCTGCTCTTGAGCGCGCGAAGCGGTGCCGGCCTCTCGCTCTTCGTCGTTCCGAAGAACGCGCCCGGCCTGCGCCTTCGCGCCTATCCGACGCGCGACGGCGGCCGCGCAGCCGACATCGCCCTCGACGACCTGCGCCTGCCCGCCGATGCCTTGCTGGGCACGGAAGGCGCCGCGCTGCCGCAGATCGAACAGGCGCTCGACGAAGCCACGCTCGCCGTCTGCGCCGAGTCCGTCGGCGTCATGCGCCGCCTGATGCGCGACACGCTCGACTATGTGCGCCAGCGCAGGCAGTTCGGCGTGCCGATCGCGAGCTTCCAGGTGCTGCAGCACCGGTTTGCCGACATGCACATGGCACTGGAGCAGGCGGCGGCGCTCACCGCCAGCGTGGGTGAAGCCATCGACACGGCATCCGCGCCGGAACGCGCACGCGCCGTTTCGTCCGCCAAGGTGGCCGCCGCGAAGGCCTGCAAGGCCGTGGGGCAGGGCGCGGTGCAGCTGCACGGCGGCATGGGCATGACGCAAGAGCTGGCGGTGGGCCACTACGTGCGCCGCGCCACGCTCATCGAAGGCCAGTTCGGCCCGCCTTCGTGGCATTTGCGGCGCGTGGCGAAGCTGCGTGCCGCCGCCGCGATGGCATAGCGCCGCGCATTCGTCGCTTTCGACGATGCGGCGCGGTGGGCCCGGCGCCAAGATGCCTCCACACACAGGAGACGCACCATGGCTGGTCCACTGCAAGGCCTTCGGGTGATCGAGATGGCGGGCATCGGCCCGGGGCCGTTCTGCGCGATGCTCTTTGCCGACATGGGCGCGGAGGTGATCCGCATCGAGCGGCCTGGCACGCGCACTGCGCCGCACGACATCCTCGCGCGCGGGCGCAGCACGCTGCAGGTCGATCTGCGCGCGGAAGGCGCCGCGCAATCGGTGCTCGACGCCATCGCCAGGGCCGACGTGCTCATCGAAGGCTTCCGCCCCGGCGTGATGGAGCGGCTGGGCCTGGGGCCGGCCGAATGCCATGCTCGCAATCCGAAGCTGGTGTATGGCCGCATGACCGGCTGGGGCCAGCACGGGCCGCTCGCGCATGCGGCGGGCCACGACATCAACTACATCGCCATCAGCGGCGCGCTGCACGCCATCGGCCGCGCGGGCGAGCCGCCGGTGCCGCCGCTGAACTACGTGGGCGACTTCGGCGGCGGTGCGATGCTGCTGGCCTTCGGCATCCTCGCCGCGCTGCACGAGGCCAAGGGCTCGGGCCAGGGACAGGTGGTCGACGCCGCCATGACCGACGGCGCGGCGCTGCTGTCTTCCATGATGTACGGCTTCAGGTCGGCCGGCCAGTGGAGCAACCAGCGCGGCGAGAACATGCTCGACGGCGGCGCGCACTTCTACGACACCTACGCCTGCGCCGACGGCAGGTACGTGGCGGTGGGCGCCATCGAGCCGCAGTTCTACGCGCTGCTGCGCGAGCGCTGCGGCATCGCCGACGACACCGCCTTCGACGCGCAGATGGACGCCGACCGCTGGCCGATGCTGAAGCTGCGCATGGCCGACGTGTTCCGCACCCGCACGCGCGACGAGTGGTGCGTGCTGCTCGAAGGCAGCGACGCCTGCTTCGCGCCCGTGCTCGACTGGGACGAGGCCCCGGAGCACCCGCACAACGTGGCGCGCGGCACCTTCGCCAACGTGGGCGGCGTGGTGCAGCCCGCGCCGGCGCCGCGCTTCAGCCGCACCGCGCCCGTGGTGCCGCAGCCCGCGGCGCGCGACGACGGCCCGACGGTGCTGCGTCGCTGGGGCGTGGCGGCGGAAGCCATCGCGCCCCTGTGCGGAGCTTGAAGAAGGAAAACGAGAACGGAGACAGCAACCATGTTCCTCACCCAACCCCTGCACAAGGGCCGGCGCGAGAAGCCGAAGGCCGCCGCCATCGTCTGCGGCGCCACGCGGCTGGACTTCGCCACGCTCGCCGATCGCGTCGCGCGCCTGGGCGCCGTGTTGAAACAGCTCGGCATGGGCAGCGGCGACCGCGTCGGCATGATGAGCCTCAACTCGCACCGCTTCGTCGAATACTTCTTCGGCACCTGGTGGGGCGGCGGCGTGATCAACCCGGTCAACATCCGCTGGAACCCGAAGGAGGTCGCCTACTCGCTGGACGACTGCGACACCCGCATCCTGCTGGTGGACGACCTGTTCGTGCAGATGGTGCCCGCACTGCGCCAGCTCTCGGCCTCGCTGCGCACCGTGGTCTACTGCGGCGACGGCGCGGTGCCCGAGGGCATGGTGGGCTACGAGGCGCTGCTGGCGCAGGCCGAGCCCGTCGAGGACGCACCGCACCACTCCGACGAGCTCGCCGCCATCATGTACACCGGCGGCACCACCGGGCAGCCCAAGGGCGTGATGCTCACCCACGGCAACCTCTGCATCAACGCGCTGAGCACCGTGGCGGCGCTGCCGCGCGATGCGCAGAATGCGGTGGCCCTCGTCGCCGCGCCCATGTTCCATGTTGCCGGCTGCGGCGCCACCATCCAGAACATGCTGCGGCTCACGCCCACGCACGTGCTGCCGATGTTCGACGAGCTGGCGGTGCTGCAGGCCGTGCAGTCCGCGCGCATCACCGAGATGTTCATGGTGCCGACCATGATCAAGCGCGTGGTCGAGCATCCGCGCTTCGCGGAGTTCGACCTGTCGAGCCTGCAGCTGCTGTTCTACGGCGCGGCACCCATCGACGCGGCGTTGCTCGACCAGGCGATGTGCGCCATTCCCGGCGCCGCCTTCGCGCAGGTCTACGGCATGACGGAGCTGTCGCCCGTGGTCACCGCGCTGTCGCCGCACTGCCATCTGCCCGGCCCTGATCGCGACCGCCTGTTGCGTTCGGCGGGCACCCCGGTGCCCATCGCCGAGGTGCGCATCGTCGATGGCGAAGACAACGAGCTGCCGCCCGGACAGGTCGGCGAGATCGTCGCGCGCGGCCCGATGGTGATGAAGGGCTACTGGAACAAGCCCGAGCAGACCGAGGCCGCGCTGCGCGGTGGCTGGATGCATACCGGCGACGGCGGCTACATGGACGAGCAGGGCTTCGTCTACGTTGTCGACCGCATGAAGGACATGATCGTGAGCGGCGGCGAGAACGTGTATTCGGCCGAGGTCGAGAACGCCATCGCGCAGATGCCGCAGGTGCTGATGTCGGCCGTGATCGGCGTGCCCGACGACAAGTGGGGCGAGCGGGTGCATGCGGTGATCGTGCGGCGCGAAGGCATGGCGCTGGAGGCCGATGCCGTCATCGCCCACTGCCGCGAGCACATCGCCGGCTACAAGTGCCCGCGCAGCGTGGAGTTCCGCGACGCGCTGCCGCTCTCGGCGGCCGGCAAGCTGCAGAAGTTCCAGCTGCGCGAGCCCTTCTGGGCCGGCAGGGAACGCCGCGTCGGCTGAGGCCCCGGACGCAAGAGTCAGAGAAAGAAAGCAAAGGAAGACAACATGGCCATCGATTTCCGCCGCTCCTGGAGCGACGAAGACCTGGAGCTGTACCGCGACAACGTGGTGCGCTTCATCGAGACCGAAGTGCTCCCGCACGACGAGGAAGCCCGCAAGCGCGGCCACGTGGGCCACGAGGTGTGGCGCAAGGCCGGCGCGCTCGGCCTGCTGTGCGCCGACATCCCCGAGGAATACGGCGGCGCCGGTGGCGACTTCCGCCACGAGGCCGTGTTCTACGAGGAGATGTCGCGCCGCGCGCTCACCGGCATGGCGACCTCAGTGCACAGCATCGTGGCGCACTACTTCCTCAACCACGGCACCGAGGAGCAGAAGCGCCACTACCTGCCGCGCATGGCGCGCGGCGAGATGGTGGGCGCCATCGCCATGACCGAGCCCGGCGCGGGCTCCGACCTGCAGGGCGTGCGCACGCGCGCCGAGAAGAAGGACGGCGGCTACGTCGTCAACGGCTCCAAGACCTTCATCACCAACGGCTTCCTGGCCGGCGTGGTGCTGGTGGTTTGCAAGACCGACCCGACGCAGGGTGCCAAGGGCACGTCGATCCTCATCGTCGAGACCGAAAGCTGCAAGGGCTTCCGCGTGGGCCGCGTGCTCGACAAGATCGGCATGAAGGCGCAGGACACCTCCGAGCTCTTCTTCGACGACGTGCGCGTTGGCGCCGACGCGCTGCTGGGCGGCGTGGAGGGGCAGGGCTTCTTCCAGCTCATGAGCGACCTGCCCTACGAGCGCACCATCATCGGCCTGAGCGCACTGGCCACGATGGAGGGTGCCTACCAGGCCACGCTCGACTATGTGCGCGACCGCAAGGCCTTCGGCAAGCCGGTGGCCGAGTTCCAGAACACCAAGTTCAAGCTGGCCGAGATCGCCATCCAGATCAAGGTGGGCCGCGCCTTCATCGACCGCTGCATCGAGGACCTCGTGGCCGGCAAGCTCGACACCGCCACCGCTTCCATGGCCAAGCTCTGGGGCTCGGAGGCCCAGGGCCGCGTGGTCGACGAATGCCTGCAGCTCTTCGGCGGCTACGGCTTCATGAACGAATACATGGTGGCGCGCATGTACGCCGACGCGCGGGTGCAGCGCATCTATGGCGGCACCAACGAGATCATGAAAGAGGTGATTGCCAGGGCCCTGTGAGCGAGCGACCCGGCACCTCGCTCAGGACAGCCGCCTGATCTCCGCCCGCGCGATCTCGCGGTGGTGGTACGAGGGCGACAGGCCGATGAGCTCCGTGTACTTCTCGCGCGCCGCCTCGGGGTTGCCCGCGTCCTCCAGCTCCAGCGCCTCCATCGTGACCTGGGTGAAGAGCCGGTTGGCGTCGCTCTCGCGCGCGGTGGCGGCCAGCGTCTTGGGCTGCAGTTCGGGCTGTGCGGCGTAGATCCGCCGCTGCACCTCGATCACCTCGATCAGCGCGCGGCCGATGCGCTGGATGTTCTCGTCCACGGGGCCGAGATCGGTGGCGCGCACTTCCGTGGCGGCCTGGTCCATCAGGTGCGATGCCACGCGCAGCAGCTGGTGCAGTTGCCTGTGTGTCATCGGCGGGCCGCTCCGTGCGGGCGACCGCTCCCTGGCTTCGCAGCTTCCGCGAAGCCGATTCCTTGCAATAAGCTCATCCGTTGTTCCGTCCGGTGCCGGATGCCGTCCTTGCGCGCGGCTTGCGCTGCAGTGCCGGCTCCGCCGCCCTGGTCTTTCCTCTTGTTGTTGTTTCCTCTTCGTCAGCCCCGCGCTGCTTGTCGGCGAGCTGGCTGGCGCGCTCGGCGATGGCCATGTTCCTCGCCACCTCCGCGCCGAATGTCTTCACCGAGAAGGCCTTGCTCACGCTGCCCTTGCCGGCGGTGTAGGTGATGGCCAGCCAGTAGCCTGGGTGGCTGGGGTTGGGCGTCTTGAAATGCACGCCGCTCACGCCGCTGGTGTTGTTGCGGCGGGTGATCTCCGACTTCGAGCGCTTGGCCGTGCGCGGCCCGGCCGCGTGGGCCGACAGCCCCATGCGGATCGCCTCTTCGGCCGGGTGGATGCGCGCCAGCCCCGTCATGCGCTTGAGCTGCTGTGCGCGCTCCTGGATCGCCAGCGCCTGTGCGTCGTCGCCCAGCTCGGCGACGGAGAAGTCGGTGCGCAGGATCTCGTCCTGCGCGATGTAGGTCTTGGCCATCCATGCCCGCACGCGGCCGCCCGGCGCGAGATGGTGGAACACGCCGGTCACGCCGGTGCTGTTGTTGGCGCGGGGCTTCTCGGCACGCGCGCTGCGCGTCTGCGGCGGCACGCTGCGCACGATGTGGTCGCGCCAGTCCTGCGCATGGAGCAGCGCCTGCTCCGAACCGCCGTAGCTGGCCTTGCCGAACAGCCTGTGATGGCGGATGCCGTTGCGGACGATGGAGACTTCGAAACCCCAGGACCTGGAGTAGATGCCATACATGGCTGCCGGGTTCGGGATACCTTTGGGCATTCTCGACGTGATGCTGCTACTTACGTACTCAGTCTTGCTGTTGCAGCTGACTACGATGGGCTCCCCGGCTTGCGCATCGCTCTTTGGCGCGCATTTTTCGCAGCTATTCTGGCCGAAGCTCCGCCACAAATTCACCCGAACATCGAAGCGCGGAAAAATATCTTCAGCGAGGTGCGCCGGGCGCGCGCGTCCGCCGGCCGCCGTGCGAACGGGGCCGGCCCCGCGCATCGGCGCGCTCACTGCGGCGGCCTCGCCCCGGCGGCGGCCACGCCGTGCTGCAGGGAGACTGCCTGCGAAGGCTGCTCCAGCAGGAAAGGAATGGAAAGCGGCGGTGCTTCGGCCTCGGCGCTGCTGCCCTTTTGCATGAACGCGATCTTGTCTTCGAGCTGGCGCCTGCGCTCCTCGATGGCCATCAGCTTCGCCTGCTCGGCTCCGTGCTCCTTGATCGAGAAGGCCTTGCTCACGCTGCCCCTGCCGGCCGTGTAGGTGATCGCGAGCCAGTAGCCAGGATGGCCCGGGTTCGGCGCCTTGAAATGCACGCCGCTCACCCCGCTCGAATTGGTGCTGCGCTTGATCTCCGACTTCGAGCGCTTGGGCTGGAGCGTCTCGGCCGCGAAGGCCGGCGGGCTCGTGCGGATGGTCTCCTCCGCCGGATGCAGCTTCGCCAGCCCGTCCATGCGGTCGAGCTGCCGCGCCCGCTCCTCGATGGCCAGCGCCTGCGCCGCTTCGCCCATCGAATTCACGGGAAAGTCGGTGCGCAGGATCTCGTCCTGCCCGATGTAGGTCTTGGCGACCCAGGCCCGCACCCTGCCGCCCGGCGCGACCTGGCAGAAAACGCCCGACACGCCGGTGGTGTTGTTGACCCGCAGCTTCTCGGCCCGCGTGCGCCGCGGCACCGGCGGCACGCTGCGCACCACGCCGTCGCGCCAGTCCTGCGCCTGGCGCAGCGCCTGCTCGTCGCCGCCGTAGCTGGCGCGGCCGAACTGCTGGAAGTAGCGCTTTCCGTTTCGCACGATCGACACCTCGTAGCCCCAGCTGCGGGGGTAGATGCCGTACATGGCTGCGGGGTTGGGGATTCCTTTGGGCATGGTGGTCTCGCTGAACTGGGGCATCCCTGCCTGGTGCGCTCCCTGAAGTGCTGTTCCGAATGGCTTCAAGGAATGCTAGGCATCCGCAATGCGGGGCGGTATCACCGATATCCGTAGTCTTTGGATTGGCTGTGATGCGGCACCGCAACGCCGTTGTCAATTTGCGGCATATCTGCTTACAGGCTCCCTAGAATTCGCGGCAGATGGTGCGGGTGTCACAAACCGTGACCGAACGAAGCAACGAAAGAGGGGGAGGCGATGCAGATCGTCCGGGGAAGAAAACTTGTCTGTCGCCAGATCGGCCGAACTGCAGATTTCCGTCCGATCGGCCGTACGCTGGGCAGTCTCGGGCTCTGGCAGATGGTGGCGCTGCTGGCATCAGTGGCCGCCCTCGTGCTGACAGCCGCTTGCTCCGCGCCACCAACTCGTGCGCAGGGGGCCGCAAATCCGCCGGAGGCATCGGCCGCATTTCGTGCCTGCTATGCCAAAGCCAAGAAGCCGTGGCTCGTCGATGTCGTCACGATCGCCCAGAACTCGGACGCAAGGCTTGACCTGCTGGTGACCGACCTCGTGGGCGGCACGATGGCGGACCAGGTCGAAGCGCGCAAATACCTTGGCGACCGCAGGTCGGGGCGGTACGCCAACAGCGCCGAGATGGCCGCGCAAATCTTCCACGACTGCATGGCTGCTACGTCCACTGAGCGGCATGAGTATCTGAAGACCGTCCGTTGCTACAAGGAGCAGGCGATCCTCTTCGAGTTGCTCTGGATGAAATCCGAAGGCGGTCTCGACGCGGAGCAGGCATCTTCTCAGCTGCTGCAGCGCAACAGCTCGGCCGGAGGCTTGCCCGAAGGGGTCATCAGGCGCCTGACGCGGGACACCTACCTGCTGATGAAGCCAGGCAGCGGGAACGCCAGTGCGTTCACCGAAGCACAGTTCCAGCTCTGCCTGACCATCTACCCATGACCATCGACCTCAAGAGCAGGCGGCTTCGACGCCATGCAGCGGAAGGATCAACCCTGATGAAAAAGATGTGGACCGCGTCGGTACGACGCGCTGTGGCTTTCCTGGCCGCCATGACAACCTCGGCCTGCGCGCTGGCCCAGCTGACGCTGGGGGCCACCCCGTCGCGCGGCTTCGAAGTATCCGCTGCCTCCGAGTTGCCGTTGCTGACAGTCCGCCAGCCCCTGAAGGTAGGTTTCGTCTACGTCGGACCGGTCGGAACCGGTGGCTGGACCTTCCAGCATGAATTGGCTCGCAAGGCGGTGGAGCGCGAGTTCGGGCCTCTGGTGGTCACTACCAAGGTGGAGAGCGTGCCCGAGGACGAAACTGCCGATCGCGTGTTCAGGCAACTGGTGGAGCGCGGACACAAACTGATCTTTGCCACGGCGTTCGGCTACATGGAGCCCGCGCGTCGCGCGGCCCAGGCCTATCCCTCGATGGTCCGGTTCGAACATGCCACGGGCTTCAAGACCGAGCGCAACTTGCGCACCTACGACGCTCGTACCTATGAAGGCGCCTATCTCGCCGGGATTCTCGCGGGCCGGATGACGTCATCGAACACGCTGGGGGTGGTCGCTCCGATCCCCATTCCCGAGGCCATCCGGAACATCAACGCATTCACCATGGGTGCGCAAACGGTCAATCCTTCCGTGCGCGTGAAGGTCCAGTGGATCAATTCCTGGTTCAACCCGCGGGTAGAGGCGCGTGCGGCGCAGACACTCATCGATGGCAGCGCCGACACATTGCTCCAGCTCACGGATTCGTCCGCCGTGCTGGAGACGGCGGAGCGCAACGGCAAGCGCGCCATCGGCTGGGACTCGGACATGAAGGCCTACGCGCCCAAGGCGCACCTCGCGTCCAGCGTTGTCGACTGGTCGCCCTACTACATCAAGGCGGTGCGCGAGCAACTCAATGGCACATGGATCTCCGGGAGCAGCTGGTGGGGGGTGAAGGAAGGCGCCATCGACCTCGTATCGCTGGCCGATGATGTCCCGGCCGATGTGCGCGAGCGCATCGAACAGGCGAAGCAGCAACTGCGAGATGGTTCGCTGCAGATCTGGAAGAGCCCTCTGGCCGACAACCGTGGGCGGGTGGTACTGGAGGCTGGCGCTTCGGCCACTGATCGCTTCCTCGCGGGCGTCAACTTCTATGTTCGTGGTGTGGAAGGCGATGTGCCCGGCGCGTCACCAGCCGTGTCCGCCGTGCCGCCGCTCCTGCCCTTGCCACAGTCGGATGCGGTGGTCGACACCGCGGCCCAGCCGGGATGCGAGCGGCCCGCGGCCGGCGTGCTGAACGTCAGGATCGGCCATGTCGCACCGCTGACAGGGCCCATTGCCCACTTGGGGCGCGACAACGAGAACGGCGCGCGCCTTGCCGTCGAGGATCTCAATGCAAAGTGCCTTCGCATCGGCGAGAAGCTAGCGAAGTTCGAACTGGTGCCGCAGGACGACGCGGGTGACCCAATGACCGGCGTTCGGGTTGCGCAACGTCTGGTCGGTCTGCGTGTGAACGGCGTGGTGGGCCATCTGAATTCCGGCACGACCATTCCGGCGGCAAAGATCTACCGCGACGCGGGCATCGTGCAGCTTTCTCCAAGCGCGACCAATCCGCGGTACACCCGCCTGGGCTTCAACACCGCGTTCCGCATGTTGGCCGACGATCAGCGGCTGGGCCAGATGCTGGGACGCTACGCCGTCGAGGTGGCCAAAGGCAAGAGGATCGCGATCATCGACGATCAGACGGCCTATGGCGGCGGCGTGGCCGACTCCTTCGCGGCTGGCGTGACGACAGCGGGTGGAACGGTGATCCGCCGGGACACCGTGAATCAGTATGCGACATCATTTTCTTCACTGGTCGCGCAGGTCAAAGCCGTGGAGCCCGATGTCGTCTTCTATGGCGGCATGGATGTTGTGGCGGGGCCGTTATTGCGGCAGCTGAGGCAGGCTGGCGTCAACGCAAAGTTCATGGGCGGTGATGGCATATGCACTCTGGAGCTGATCGCGCTTGCCGGAGCGCAAGTTGCCAACGACTCCGTGTTGTGTGGCGAGGCGGGCGGCATCGACGACGAGTATCGACCCGCGATGAAGGCGTTCGCGGAGAGGTTCAGCCAGCGCTTCGGCGTTCCGGTGCTGCTCTATGCGCCGTATACCTACGATGCCGTTCAGGCGCTGGTGCAAGCCATGCAAAGCGCGGGATCGAGCGATCCTGCCCGTTATCGTTCGGCATTGGCGGCGAACTCGTTCGTCGGCCTGACCGGCCCAGTCTCTTTCGATGCCAAGGGAGACAACCGGATCGGCACGCTCACGCTGTATGCCTACGGCGGCGGCCGCCGGGTAGCGGTGGCCGTGCTGCACTGACGCCGGTGGCTGACCGGCGCGGATCTACTGAGGCGCCCTCACTGCAATCAGCTCGGTGAGTTCCCTCAGCCCAGGTGCACCGTCGGCGCCGGTCATCTCGGTCTGGGAGCGCACGTAGTTCTTCACTTCGGGGGCATACCAGTATGTCTGTGTGACCTTGCCCGTCGCGGCGCCAGTGCCTGGGTCCCAGGTGCCGGTGTGAACGACTTTCAGCGCCTTGAACTTGCCGACGGCTGTTTGCACGTCTTCCCAGCCAGAGGCTTCCGCAGTCATGCGGAACGTGGCCGGGGGCGAATTGGTGATCGGCACCATGTACTCGTAATTCCATTGCTTTCCGGCCGAGAGCGGCCAGGCAAAGAGCACGCGCGTGGTCGTCTTGCCATTGGCAACGTGGACAACATCCATGTTCGCTCGCGCCGTGGTCTCGAAGGCGGGATTGAGCGTGCCGGTTCCGTTGCTCGCGATGCTCTTCACCTCGGTCGACAGACGGACGAATTCGCCGAGCACACCGATGACCGTCATGCTGGATTCGCCACGGGCTCGGCCCGACCACAGATCGGTGATCCGGTATGTCCAGGTGTCGCCCGCCGCGAGCTTCGGCGCGGATACGGTCTGGCTCGTGGCAGAGGGGGTGGCAACCAGTGCGGCCACCGCCACGGCGTAAACAGAGAGTGCTCCGAACATGCTTCCTCCTCGAATCTTCGCTTGTTCTGCGCCGTATTATCTTTGCGCGCAAAGCTCGAATGAGCGACTCTCTGGCGCAAAAAGATCTAGCGGATCACCCCCAACCTGCGCGCAATCGCCACCGCCTGAGTCCGGCTCTTCGCATCCAGCTTCATGTTGATGTTGCGCAGGTGCGTGCGCACGGTGCTGTCCGACACGAAGAGCTTTTCGGCCATCGCGTTGTTCGAGTAGCCCTCGGCCAGCAGCTGCAGCACGCGGATTTCCTTGCGCGTGAGCGGCTCCTTGATCGCGTCGCCGGCCGGCGCTTCCGGTTCGGTGGCAGCTGCCGCTGGCCCCACAGCCTGCAGCAGTCGCTGGAGGTGGTCGGCGAGGATCGGGTCGCTGTTGCCTTCCTGCATCGCCGCCGCGCAGCGGTGCACCAGCGTGCCGACGGCCGGGCCCTCGTCGAGGATCAGCCGCATGAAGCCTTCCTGGCTCGCGGCCTGCAGCACCTCTGCGAACTCCTCGGTGGCGGCGGCCGGGTCGCCGGCGCGTTGCAGGGCGAGGGCGCGCAGCACCCTGAGCTTTAGCGCGCGGCGGTTGCGGGCCACGGCGAGCGCGGCGTGCAGTTCGGCGTCGAGCACCGAGAGCGCCATGCGCGCGTCGCCGAAGGCGATTTCCCAGCGCGCCTTGGCGAGCGCCAGATAGTCGAGGTCGTGCGCGGGCAGGCGCTGGCGGCGCTCGCGTTCCCACAGGGTGGGGTCGTCGGCGCGCAGCAGCTCGTCGTGCGAGGCCGGGCCGTTGCCCTGCAGCAGCAGCATGCGCGAGCGCTCCAGCTTGGCGCCCGCCACCACGCGCGGCAGCTGGCGCGCGTGGCCCAGGTACTCGAGCTCGGTGAGCGCCTGGAAGGCCGCGTCGATGTCACCCGCGTGGAAGGCCAGCCGCGAGCGCATCGCGTGGCTCAGGATCATGTGGTCGGGCAGCCCCACGTCGCGCGCCATCGGCAGGTAGACGTTCAGCAACCGCTCGGCTTGCGCGAGCTGGTTGGTCTCGTAGACGGCGCCCGCGTAGAGCACGCCGGCCCATGCGTTGCCGTGGCTGTGGTTGTACGACACGGCATGCGTCGAATCGACCGCCATGCGCAGCCGCGCGGTGGCCTGCCGCAGCCGGCCTTCGTGCAGGTCGAAGAGGCCGGCCAGCGACTCGGTGTACATGCGGTTGAAGGCGCTGTTGCCCTGCTCGCGGCGGGCCGCGTCGAGCAGCCGCCGCGCCTCGTGCTGGTCACCGCGCACCGCGAGGATGTGGGCCATGGCGTTGAGCAGCACGCTGTCGGCGAAGGCCAGGCCGGTGGGCAGGCGCGCCAGGCTCAGGCGGCCGGCCTCGTAGGCTTCGTCGTGGCGGTCCTGCATGGCCAGCAGCAGCGGCACCAGCGTGTGGGCGCTCGCGCGCACCTCGGCGATGGGGCTGTCGAGGCAGCCCGATGCGTCGAGCTGCCGCATCGCGTCCCATGGGCCGTGGGTGAAGCAGGTGGCCCACAGCGAGATCGGCTGCAGGAAGGGGTGCTCGCGCAGCTGGTGCCCGGGAATGGCCGAAAACCAGCGCGCCAGCATGCGCATGCGGCCTTCTTCGAGGAACTGCGCGGCATGGTGGTCGAGCAGGTTCAGCGCATGAGGATGGTCGCCGCCCTCGATGGCGTGGTCGATGGCGGGCACCGGCCGGCCGTGCGACTCGTACCAGCCCGAGGCCGCGAGATGCAGGCGCGCCGGCTCGCCGGGCATCTCGCGCGCGAGCTGGGCGCGAAGGAAGTCGGCGAAGAGGCTGTGATAGCGCCACGCATCGCCGTCGCCGCTCATCACCGGCGTGAGGAAAAGGTTCGACGCGGCCAGCCGCTCGAGGATGGCCGCGCAGTCCACGCGCGGGCACAGCGCCTGGCACACCGATGCGTCGAGCTGCCGCAGGATGCTGGTGCGCAGCAGGAAGTCGCGGATCTCCTTCGGCTGGTGCGCGAGCACGTCCTCGGCCAGGTACTCGGCCACCGCGCGGTCGGAGCCCGAGAAGCGCTCGACAAAAGCAGTGGCGGTGGCGGTCTCGGTGCCGGTGCCGTGGCGCTCCAGCGCCATCGAAGCGAGCCAGATCGCCGCCACCCAGCCCTCGGTCTTGCGGTGCAGCAGCGAAAGCATTTCGGGCGGCAGCGCCTGGCGCGGGCCGAAGAAGGCGCCGGTCTCCTCCAGGCTGAAGCGCAGCCGGTCGGTGTCGATCTCGGTGAGCTGCCCGCGTGCGCGCAGCCGGCCCAGGCCCAGGTCGGGCAGGCTGCGCGAGCCGATCACGATCTGCCCCCTGCGCGGCAGGTGCTCGACGATCTCGCGCACCAGCCCCAGCACGGCCGGCTCCTGCACCCGCTCGAAGTCGTCGAAAAAGAGCGTGAAGGGCGACTCGTGCGCCGCCAGCGCGGCCACCGCGTCGAAGGGGTTGCTGTTGTTGCTGCGCGCCTCCTCGACGCCCAGGCGCTGCACGGCCTCGGCCAGGCAGTCGAGAAAGCGCGAGACGTCGTTGTCGGCCCGGTCCAGCGTGAGCCACGCGGTGGCGATGCCCCGCGCCTCCATGCGCTCGCGGATCTGCGCCATGGCGGTGGTCTTGCCGAAGCCGGCCGGCGCGCGCACGAGCACCAGCTTCACGGCCGCCGAGGCGACCTCTTCCCCGATCGCGGTGCGCGGCACCTGCGTGGCGACGAAGGCCGGGGGATTGAGCTTGGTTTCGAGGATGCGGGGTGTGGGCGGCTGCATGCGGCGCTGAAATCCCGTCGTTTCCGACGATGTGTGCGGCCGATTCTGCTTCCTAAACTGGATGTGGACAAACCATTCAAGACACCTCAAGGACACCAGCAGATGCAACTCGATTCCAGCATTGCGGCCGTCGTCACCGGCGGCGCCTCGGGCCTGGGCGCCGCCACCGCGCGCCGCCTCGCGGGCCACGGCGTGAAAGTCGCGCTCTTCGACCTCAACGCCGAGCAGGGCGAGGCGCTGGCGAAGGAACTCGGCGGCATCTTCTGCAAGGTCGACGTCACGTCGGAGGAACAGGTGGACGCCGCCTTCGCCAGGGCGCGCGCGGCGCACGGCCAGGAGCGCGTGCTGGTCAATTGCGCCGGCACCGGCAACGCGGTGAAGACCGCGAGCCGCGACAAGGCCACCGGCGAGATCAAGCACTTTCCGCTCGCGAATTTCGACCGCATCATCCAGATCAACCTGGTCGGCACCTTCCGCTGCATCGCCAAGTCGGCCGCCGGCATGCTCACGCTCGGCATGCTGCAGGACGGCGAGCGCGGCGCCATCGTCAACACCGCCTCGGTGGCGGCTCAGGACGGGCAGATGGGGCAGGCGGCCTACACCGCATCGAAGGCCGGCATCGTCGGCATGACGCTGCCCATCGCGCGCGACCTGATGAGCGAGGGTATCCGCGTCAACACCATCCTGCCGGGCATCTTCGACACGCCGCTGCTGCAGGGCGCGCCCGACAACGTGAAGGCGGCGCTGGCGGCGTCGGTGCCGTTCCCGAAGCGCCTGGGCAACCCGGCGGAATACGCGACGCTGGCGGAGCTGATGATCACCAACGGCTACTTCAACGGCGAGAGCGTTCGGCTCGACGGGGCCATCCGCATGGCGCCGCGCTGATCCGATCCCTACATCCACACAGATACAGACAGGAGAACTCGCATGCCCGAAGCCTTCATCGTCGCCGCCGCGCGCACCGCCGGCGGCCGCCGCAACGGCCGCCTCGCCGGCTGGCACCCGGCCGACCTCGCAGCGCAGGTGCTCGACGCGCTGGTGGAGCGCACCGGCGCCGACCCGGCGCTGGTTGAGGACGTCATCATGGGCTGCGTCGACCAGGCCGGCGAGCAGTCTTCCAACATCGCGCGCAACGCGGTGCTCGCTTCGAAGCTGCCCGAATCGGTGCCGGCCACCTCGGTCGACCGGCAGTGCGGCTCGTCGCAGCAGGCGCTGCACTTCGCGGCGCAGGCCGTGATGTCGGGCACCATGGACATCGTGATCGCCGCCGGCGTGGAAAGCATGACGCGCGTGCCCATGGGCATGCCCGTCACGCTGCCGCTGAAGAACGGGCTGGGCTTCTACGTGAGCCCGCTCATGGCCAGGCGCTATCCCGACGTGCAGTTCAGCCAGTTCACCGGCGCCGAGATGATCGCGAGGAACTACGGCATCGAGAAGGACGAGCTCGACCGCTATGCGCTGGAAAGCCACAAGCGCGCCATTGCGGCGACGAAGGCCGGCCACTTCGAGCGCGAGATCGTGCCCGTGGCGGTGCGCATGGCCGACGGCACCGAGCCCGGCGAGCAGCACACCGTCGACGAGGGCATCCGCTTCGACGCCACGCTGGAGAGCATCGCCGCCGTGAAGCTCATCGCCGAGGGCGGGCGCTGCACCGCGGCCACCGCCAGCCAGATCTGCGACGGCGCCAGCGGCCTGATGGTGGTGAACGAGCGCGGCCTGAAGACGCTGGGCGTGGAGCCGCTCGCGCGCATCCACCACATGAGCGTGATGGGGCACGACCCGGTGATCATGCTGGAGGCTCCGCTTCCCGCCACGCAGCGCGCGCTGAAGAAGGCAGGCATGAAGATCTCCGACATCGACCTGTACGAGGTCAACGAGGCCTTCGCGCCGGTGCCGCTGGCCTGGCTGCAGACGCTGGATGCCGACCCCGCGCGGCTGAACGTGAACGGCGGCGCGATCGCACTGGGTCATCCGCTGGGGGCGTCGGGCACCAAGCTCATGACCACGCTCGTGCACGCGCTCGGCCAGCGTGGCAAGCGCTACGGCCTGCAGACCATGTGCGAGGGCGGCGGCATGGCCAACGTGACCATCGTCGAGCGGCTGTGACGGCCGTGGAGCAAGGCATGGGTTACGTGGATGAAGACCCCATCCTGTGCGAGCGCGAAGGCGATGTGGAGATCGTCAGCTTCAACATCCCGAAGCGGCTCAATCCGCTGACGGCCGGGCTGCAGCAGGCGCTGCGCGACAGGCTCGCGCAGCTGCGCAAGGAAGGCGAGGCGGGCACCGTGCGCGCGCTGGTGCTGACCGGCGCGGGCAAGTCCTTCTGCGTGGGCGCAGACCTGTCGAGCATGGGCCCCGGCGGCGGGGACGGCAGCATCGGCCAGCGCACGGCCGATGCGATGGAGGCGCTGTCGAACCGGCTCATCGAAGACCTGCGCGGCATGCCCTTTCCGGTGGTGAGCGCCATCAACGGTCCGGCGGCGGGCGCGGGTGTCGGCGTGGCGCTGGCGGCAGACGTGGTGATCGCGGCGCGCTCGTCCTACTTCTACCTGCCCTTCATGCCGAGACTGGGCATCGTGCCCGACCTGGGCACCACCTGGTTCCTCGAACGGCTGGTGGGTCGCGCGCGGGCCGTGGGCATGTCGCTGCTCGGCGAGCGGCTCTCGGGCGAGCAGGCCGCGCAATGGGGCCTGGTGTGGGCCTGCGTGGACGATGCCGAACTGCGCGCGCAGGCCGTGTCGGTGGCGCAGCGGCTCGCGCGGCTGCCCGCGCATGCGGCGCGCGAGATCCGCGCGGTGTACGAGTCTGCCGCCGGCCAGCCGCTGGTGGCGCAAATGCGCCACGAGGCGCAGCGCCAGCGCGAGTTGCTCGACCGGCCCGAGTTCGCGGAGGGCGTGAGAGCCTTCCTGGAGAAGCGCGAGCCGGTGTTCCGAAAGGCCTGAGCAGCGGCCCCGCCCGGGCCTGCGGAACCGGGCCGCGGGATAGGGGTTGGCCGATGCCAACATAATCGGGCTCCATGGGCGCATCGCCATCCATCCTCGATCCTCGCTCCGTCATCCTGCTGGCCGGCGTCATGGGCGTCGTGATGGCGCTCGTGGTCTTCTTCATGCAGCGCAGCTACCCGCGCAGCATCCAGGGGCTGGCCGAATGGGCGCGGGCGCCGCTGGTGGCGTTCGTGAGCACCATGCTGTTCGCGGCGCGCGGCTACTTCCCCGACTTCCTCACCATCGTCGTCGCCAACTTCGTCCTGTACCAGGCCTGCATCCTGTACTACGCGGGCAGCCAGAAGTTCCTGTTCGGCCGCAGCGACACCCGGGGCTGGACGGTGCTGAACTGCGTCCTGGCGGTGGCGCTTTTCTGGTTCGGCATCGTGAAGCCCGACTTCGAGATGCGGTTGCTGTTCGTCACCCTGGCGGTGTCGGCGCTGTTCTTCCGGCATGCGCTGCTGTACATGCGGCACACCGGCCGCGTGTTCGGCAAGCGGCTGATGACGGGGCTACTGCTGGCGCAGGCGCTGGTGGCGGCCCTGCGCTTCGTGTCGGTGGTGGCGGGCATGGCGGGCAGCGGTCTCATGGAGGGCTCCTGGATCCAGTCGCTCTACATCAGCATGTACTCGTTCACCGTGCTGCTGCTGACCATCGCCGCCATCCTGATGGCCACCGACCGCGTGCACACCGAGTTCGAATACCTGGCCACGCGCGACCCGCTGACCGGCGCGCTCAACCGCCGCGCGGTGCTCGACGCCTGCGAGGGCGCCTTCACCTCGGGCGAGCGCCGCGGCGCGCTGCTGATGGTGGACCTGGACCACTTCAAGGACATCAACGACCGCTTCGGCCACCAGATGGGCGACGCCGTGCTGCGCGAGGCGGTGCACCGCATGCAGCGCGCCATCGGCGACAAGGGCGTGCTCGGCCGCTACGGCGGCGAGGAATTCGTCGTGCTGCTGCCAGAGTCCGGCAAGGCCGAGGCGATGGAAATTGCGGCGCGCCTCAGGCAGGCCGTAGGCGAGCCCTTCCCGGCGGATTCGTCCATGGCCGTCGTCGGCTCGATGGCGGTGAGCATTGGCGTGGCGGCTGGCGAGAACAGCACTGGCGGCAGCGGCATCGACGATGTGCTGGCGCTGGCGGATGCGGCGCTGTATCGCGCGAAGGCGATGGGGCGGGATCGCGTCATCGCAGCGGCCTGATCCGCAACGACGGCCGGGAGCTTGTCAGCCGGCGCCCTCTCGGTTCATTCCGGCGTACTCGCGTCGAGCGTTGCTGCGTCGACGCGCGGGGCATTGCAGCTTGCGCAGTAGCGGGCTGCAGGTGTGCGAAGCGGTTTGCCGCACTCATGGCATGGCGGGCCATACAGGCTCAGGCGGTGATGCAGGATCGCATTCGGGTTGGTCTCCCTGTAGCCGGTGATGCGCTCGTAAGCCGCCACCGTCAGGTAGCCGAGCCCGCGCTCACGGGCTTCGGCAAGGCTGCAGCCGGTTTCTTCACGGTACTGCGTCATCTGCGCGATGTAGCCCATCGGATGGGCGACCTGCCACTCTTCCTCCGTGAGCATCGGCATGTCGGTCTGGCAGCGCCAGCAGTAGAGGGTTCGGGGCATGGGACGAATGTCGTGCGGGTTTCGGTCGCGATGATCGGCCGCATTCTGCCCGCGTCACCCGAGGCTGCCATGTCGAAGAGCGTGCCGCCTGCGTCGCTCCCCACCTCACCGCCCCGCTCGCCAGCACGATCCCCGGCAACATTCTGCGCGCCGAGGGGCACCGGCGGCTTATTTCCCGTTGTCTTCGTCACCCCAGCGCCAGCGCGGGGGCTCGCCCTTGAGCCAGCAGACCGCCACCAGCGCGAGGGTCGGAATCGCGAGGCCGAGGAAGAAGCGCAGCGGCTCCTGTTCGGGATGAAGCGAATACACCGCCGTCAGCACCAGCGCGGCGTAGACGGCGACCACCACCCAGCCTTGCCAGCGATTGGGAAGCCCCCAGCCCCAGCCGTAGCGCTTGGCGGGAAACCAGTAGGGCTGTTGTTTCTGCATCGAATCTCTCCTGGTCGACCGGGGCTGCCCCTGCGTTGTTTGGGTGGCTGCGTCGTTCCTTGCGGAACCCGGGCGGATTCTGTCCGCCTTGCCTGAAGAGATCCTGAGCGCGCGAACGCCGGCTCGCTCAGGCGAATGGGAATGGTCCTTCCATCGCACCGATGTGGCTGACATGGCTCACCATGCCGTGGTTGTCGCTCCACAGGTGCAGCATGCAGCCCGGCCGTCCCATGTACGAGGCCGGCGCCGCGCCTTCGGCCAGTTGCAGCGCGATCTCGGTCGTGCTGCTCGGGCAGGCGCACACGACGGTGCCCGCCCAGCGCCGCAGCATCGTGCGATGCACGTGGCCGCACAGCACCAGCTCGATGTTGGGGGCGCCGCGCACGATGGCTTCGAGCGGCGGCGTGTCCATGTAGCGGTACGTGTCCATGTAGGGGATGCCGCTGACGAAGGGCGGGTGGTGCAGCATCAGCAGCGTGGGTTTGGCGCGGTGGGCCTCCAGCGTGCGCTGAAGCCATGCGAGGCCCTGCGCGTCGACGCCGCCGTGGTGGTGGCCGGGAACGCACGAGTCCAGTGCCACGATGCGCACGGGGTGCTCGTCGATGCAGTAGTGCAGCGCGCCCTCGGCCGGCAGGTAGGAGTGGTCGGCGAAGGCGGTGCGGAAGTTCTCGCGGCGGTCGTGGTTGCCCGGGATCACGAGGTACGGGATCTCCAGCTTCGCGAGCAGGCGCCGCGCCTGCGCGTATTCCTCGGGGCGGCCCTCGTCGACGAGGTCGCCCGTCAGCAGCACGAGGTCGGGCCGGCGGTCCAGCGCGTGCAGGTGGTCGATGGCTTCCCCGAACATGCGGTTCGAGTCGGCCACGCCCTGGTAGAGCTGGCCTGCGGGGCGGATGTGCGGGTCGGAGATCTGTGCGATGAGCATGCGGCGTCTCGTGCTGTTCGTTGTGCCACGAGGGCTAGCACGATCCGTTCCGCTGCGAGCATCGCGCTCAGATGCCGACGAACTCCGCCACCTCCGACAGCGGTGCGCGCTCGGTGACCAGCGCATCGAGCGGCCGGCTGCGGTCCGCGTAACCGATGGCCATGCCGGTGAAGAGCATGCGCTCGGGCGGCAGGCCGATGAAGCTGCCGATGGTCTGCGGGTAGATCGCCCAGCATTCCTGCGGGCAGCTGTCCAGGCCTTCGGCGCGCAGAAGCAGCATCACGTTCTGCAGCAGCATGCCCAGGTCGGACCACTGCGGCGGGCCCATGCGGCGGTCGACGGTGCAGAAGAGCGCGAGCGGCGCGCCGAAGAACTGGTAGTTGCGAGCGAACCATTCGCGGCGCGCGGCCTTGTCCTCGCGCGGAATGCCCAGGCGCGCGTACATCGCCTCGCCCACTGCGAAGCGGCGGTCGCGGTAGGGCGCGACCAGCTCGCGCGGGTAGATGTCGTACTCGCTGCCTTCGCCGGCGGGCGCTTCCTTCACGCGCGTGCGCATGATGGCCTTGAGCTCTGCGAGTTTCTCGCCGCCCACCACGTGCAGGTGCCAGGGCTGCAGGTTGCCGCCCGAAGGCGCGCGCAGCGCCTGTTCGATCACGCGGCGGATGACTTCGCCGGGCACCGGCGTGTCGAGAAACTCGCGCACCGAGCGGCGGGTGGCGATGGCGTCCTGAACGTTCATTCCAAAGTCCTCTTGGGGGTCGATGCTAGGGGCAACCCTCGGATGGCCTCAATCGTCTCTTCCGACGATGCCGCACGGCATGGCCGCTGCCTAGCATCCGGCCAGCGTACAGGAGACAAGACATGTTCGGATTGATGCAAGACCGCCCGCTGCTGATCTCGTCGCTCATCGACTACGCGGCCACCTTTCATCCGCATGCGGAGATCGTGGGCCGCACCGTCGAGGGGCCGGTGCACCGCACCGACTACGCGCAGATTCAGCGCAGCGCCAAGCAGGTGGCCAATGCGCTGAGGACGCTGGGCATCGAGAGCGGCGACCGCGTGGGCACGCTCGCGTGGAACACCTGGCGCCACCTTGCGCTGTACTTCGGCGTGTCGGGTTCCGGCGCTGTGCTCCACACGGTGAACCCGCGGCTCTTCCCGGAGCAGATCGACTACATCGTCAATCACGCGGAAGACAAGGTGCTGTTCTTCGACACCACCTTCGCGCCGCTGGTGGAGAAGCTCGCGCCGGCGCTGAAGTCGGTGCGCGCCTTCATCGCGATGACCGACCGCGCGCACATGCCGGCCATCGACGTGCCCAACCTGCTGTGCTTCGACGAACTCGTCGGCTCGCAGAGCGAGCAGTACGAGTGGCCCGAGTTCGACGAGCGCACCGCATCGTCGCTCTGCTACACCTCGGGCACCACGGGCAATCCGAAGGGCGTGCTGTATTCGCATCGCTCCACCGTGCTGCACTCGCTGATGGAGTGCGCGCCCGACACCTTCGGCGTCAACTCGCAGATGACGCTGCTGCTCGCGGTGCCGATGTTCCACGCCAACGCATGGGGCATGCCGTATGCGGCGGCGATGACCGGCATGAAGCTGGTCATGCCCGGCCCGCACATGGACGGCCAGAGCCTGTATGAGCTCATGCGCGACGAGAAGGTCGGCTTCTCGCAGGCCGTACCCACCATCTGGCTGATGCTGTTCCAGTACTTCGATGCGCACCCCGAGATCGACACGCGCGCCATCGGCCTCAAGCGCATCGGCGTGGGCGGCGCCGCCACGCCGCGCAGCATGATCGAGCGCTTCGAGCGCGACTTCGGCGCCGACTTCGTGCAGGGCTGGGGCATGACCGAGACCAGCCCCATCGGCGTGATCGGCAACCTGCTGCCCAAGCACCTCTCGATGCCCAAAGAAGAGCAGACGCGCGTGAAGATGCGCCAGGGCCGCGGCGTGTGGGGCGTGGAGCTGAAGATCGTGGGAGAGGACGGCCAGCGCCTGCCGCACGACGGCAAGGCCTTCGGCCATCTGCACGTGCGCGGTCCGTGGATCGCGAGCGGTTACTTCAAGGGCGAGGGCGGATCGGTGCTCGACGCCGAAGGCTTCTTTCCGACGGGCGACGTGGCCAACATCGACGAGGACGGCTATGTGCAGCTGGTCGATCGCGCGAAGGACGTCATCAAGTCGGGCGGCGAGTGGATCTCGTCCATCGACCTCGAGAACGCGGCGAGCCTGCACCCCGCGGTGGCCGAGGCGGCGGTGATCGGCATCGCGCATCCGAAGTGGCAGGAGCGTCCGCTGCTCATCGTGGTGAAGCGTGCGGGCATGGAGGCCACTCGCGAGGAACTGCTCACATTCCTCGCCGAGCGCGTCGTGAAATGGTGGCTACCGGAAGACGTGGTCTTCGTCGACAGCCTGCCGCATACGGCCACCGGCAAATTGCTGAAGACAAAGCTGCGCGAACAGTTCAAAGGTTACGTTGCGACGACATCCGTTTGACAGTTCAGTGACTTGTTAGAGTTTTCTGTGGACAACTCTGTGAGTTGTGGGTGGAGGCTGGGAGGCGGAGCGAGAACTGGCGTGGCTTCCCACCACGTTGCCTCTTGAATAGGCACCAGGATCGGTGTGCTCGCCGCGTGTAGACCAAAGGCCCAGGGCACGCGCGAATGTATGCAAACCGGAGGGCTCGGCGCATGCCGGCCCGTTCGCGATCTTCCGGATGCCGCGAAACTACTTGGCGGCGCCACGCGCGAGTTGCGCCCGTCCGAACGGTGTGATGCGCCGGATCACGGCGAGCTCCTGCGGCGATCCGCCGGCGTCCTTCCAGGCGAGCCCGGGGCTGATGGCCGCATCGACGAACCCGGCCTGCTTCAGTACGTCGACGCAGCTGATCTCCTGCGGGTCCTCCACCCGCAGGGGGAAGGCCGAACGTTCTATGGCGCGCAGGTAGTCCAGTGGCTCCAGGCGCGTCTTCGCCTTCTTTCTTCTCGATGCCGGGTCGGTGCCGCCGCGGTGGCCGCGCAGCTTTTCGATCTCGGCATGCCCTTCCTCCGTGATGCAGACCACCAGCGCCGCCTGCGCCAGCCTGTAGCTGCCGTGGTCGGTGTCGAAGGCCGGATCGATGGCGGCTTCGATGAGGCCGGTGGCCTTCAGGACGGACACGCGCCGCACGTCCTGCGCGTCGGTCACGTGCATCGGCAGGTTGGCATGCTCCAGATGGAGAAGGTATCTGAGCGGCACTGAAGGACCCCTGTGATCACCTCCCTCGGCCTTCGATGCCGCGCCGTGCCGACCAGCCGGAGCCGGGACGGCGAGATCGCCTCCCGGCACCCTGGACAACTCATGCGCCCCGGGGAACCCCGGCCCACGAAGGAGCCGGCCGGCGAGGGGATGGATTGTGAATATTTGTCAACAATTCTTCTGATCTCCGGGGGTGAGCGCCATCACCGAAAAAGGGTATTCCCTCTGGCCTGTCCAGGCGCAAGGGGGCTGGCCGCGCGGGGCGGATTCAGTGCTTGTGCCCGCCATGCCCCGCCGGCTGCGCCGAGGCATTCAGCGCCCGCACCGGCGCCTTCACCTCCAGCGTCTCGCGCTTGCCGTCCTTGCCCTCGAAGGTGAGCGTGAGCGGTACGGTGTCGCCTTCCTTCACCTGCTGCTTGAGGTCGAGCAGCATCACGTGATAGCCGCCGGGCTTGAGCTCGACGGTCTTGCCGGCCGGCAGCTCGAGCTCGGGGATCTGGCGCATGCGCATCACGTTGTCCTGCATGGCCATCTCGTGCACTTCGACGACCGGCGTGACGGGCGAGCTGGCCGAGACCAGCTTCGTGTCTTTCGCGGCGCTGAGCTGCATGAACGCGCCGGTGGCCTTCTGCTGCGGCACGGTGGCGCGCACCCATGCGTCCTTGACGGTGACCTGCGCGTTCGCCGCATGCGCGGTGAGCAGCGCGGCGCTGGTGATGGCGAGGATGTGTGCGATACGGTTCTTCATGATCTTGATCTCCTTGGTTTGAATCTGTGTGCGATGGCGCAGGCCCTCAGGCGGACCGCAGGATCTTGCGCAGGTCTTCGGCGCACTCCTGCGCGCTCTGCTCGTGGCGCAGCACGATGCGGATCTTGCCCTTGGGGTCGAACACATAGCTGAAGGCCGAATGGTCCATGGTGTACGAGGAGCCGGTGGGCACCTTCCGGTAGAACACCTTGAAGTCCTTCGCGGTCTCGCTGGTTCGCTGCATGTCGCCGTACAGGCCGATGAAGCTCGGGTCGAAGGCCTGCGTGTAGGCCTTGAGCACGACGGGCGAGTCGCGCTCGGGATCGACGGTGACGAAGATCACCTGCAGGCGCTCGCCGTCGCTGCCGAGCAGCTTCCTGATCTCGGCCGCGCGCACGAGGGCGGTGGGGCAGACGTCGGGGCATTGGGTGAAGCCGAAGAACATCATCACGGCCTTGCCCTTGAAGTCGGCCAGCGTGCGCTCGCGGCCGTCGGCGTCGGCCAGGCGGAAGTCTGTCGCGTAGCTGGCGCCGGTGATGTCGACGCCGTTGAAGCGGGTGGGCAGCACCTTGTCGCAGGCCGCGAGGGTCGTGAGCGCGGCGAGGCTGCCGCCAGAGAGCAGCAGGCGGCGACGCGTCGGCTGGATGGATTCTTTTCTGGTCATTGAATGGACTCGCTCCGGCGCCTGTCGGGGCGCCGATGGATTCGTTGCACAAGCGCATGCGATGGATGGGCGACAGGCCTCGTATGGAGGCCCGCCGCGGCATCACGCGTGCGGGAACTGGGGAAGAAGCCTCAGAGGAGCGAGGGAGGCCCGCGTGCCGGCAGCGGGGCCGCGGTGGCTGCTGCGATGTGCGCGGACGGAGTCGGCCGTGGCACGCGGGCCGCCGGCGGGAGCACCGGCAGCTCGACGATGGGCGTGGTCGCCGGCGGGGCGCCGGTGAGCACGCACAGCGGGCAGTCCATGTGGCCCGCGCCCAGCTCCTGCGCGCCGTCGTCGGTGTGCACGATGGCCTTGAGCGATCCGGCGTTCGAGCAGACCAGTTCCACCGCCTGCGGATGCACGAGCGGGGAAGCGACGGCCGCGCCGAGCGACAGCGCGAACCACAGCAGCACCCACCGGATCAGCCCGGCGGCCGGGCGCCGCAATCCCTTGCCGAGGCGGTCAGGCGTGGGTCGAAGGGGTGGCGCAGGCATTGTCCGGATTATCGGCCAGCCTCGCGCGGCAAAGAAAAAAGCCTTGCAAGTCGTTGACCTGCAAGGCTTTTTCGGTTGTTTTGGTGGCTCTTCACGGACTCGAACCGCGGACCTGTGGATTATGATTCCATCGCTCTAACCGACTGAGCTAAAGAGCCGTTCGGTGTGTTGCTCACCGAGCCTGCGATTATAGCCCAGACTTTTGCGGCCGCTCAACCACCCGCCGGCAACCTGCCCAATTCTTCGGAAACCAGCCGCACGATCAGCTTGTCCAGCGTCTGCACCGAATAGTTGCCGACGTCGTGCACGGTCTGCGTTCCCGGGCCGCTCGCCGGGTTGGCCGCGTCCTTGTAGGTGAGGAACACGAAGCGCCCGCCGGTGTACTGCGCAATCTGGCGCTGGATGTATTCGCCCTGCTTGTCCAGGCCCGATGCGCCCACGCTGAACACCTTGATGCCCTTGCCCAGCGCGGCGACCATGTCGTCGTCGTATTGCGGGCCGCCGTAGTCGAGGTGCGGCGGCGCGTCGGCCAGAAGCACCACGAGGCGCGTGGTGTCGTTGCCGCGCCAGCTCAGCTTGTGGACGGTTTCGTTGAGCGCCTCGTTCATCGCCTCGGGGTAGTCGCCGCCGCCCGCGGCGCGCAGCGCGTCCAGCACGCCCTGAAAGCCGTCGAGGTCGTTGGTGAAGTCGTGGCGGCGCACGAGGAACTCGTCGCCGCGGTCGCGATACGCCACGAGGCCGAAGCAAGTGTCGGGGCGGCTGGGCAGCCGGGCGACCTGGTCGGCGATGGTGCGCAGGGTGGCCTTGAGCTTGGCGATCTCGTCATCCATCGAGCCGGTGGCGTCGATCAGGAAGACCAGGTCGAGCCTCGCGCGCGCGGGCACGGCGCCCGGCTTGCCGCCCAGCACCACGTCGACCGCGTTCTTCTGGCCGCGCTGCAGAAAAACGGTGCTCTGGCGGCCGTTCTTGCGCACGGTGACTTCATAGACCGCGCTGTGTGCCTTGTCGAAGGCGTTCGGATGCAGCCACGCGCGCCCGCCCGCATCGGTGCGGGCCCACATGGCAGCGCCGTTGGCGGCTTGCACGGCCACTTCGGCATCGGGCACGACCGCGCCGCGCGCATCGCGCACCTGCAGCAGGTAGCGCACGCTGATGTCGCGCTCGCGATGGGGGACCTGCGTGCGGCCGTGGAAGGCCAGGTATTCGCTGAAGTCGGCGTTGTCGTCGACCATGCCGGCGGTGACGGGTTCGTTGGCCGGGCGCTGGGCTTGCACAGGCGCTTGAAGCTCGCCGGCCGCGCGAGCCGCGGGGGCGGGCGCGACGGGTGCTACCGGGGCCGGCGGCGCCTCCGCGATGGCATCCGCGAGAGCTGCTCCAGCCGGTGCCGACTTGGCCGCTGGCGTCGCCATCGGCTTTGGCGTCGTGGGCGAAGGCACGACCGCAGGGCTCGCCCTGTATTCCTTCGACAGCTCGGCGTACCTGCGCTCTTCCCGCGCGCCCGAGACGCGCGGCATGCCTGGCGTCTCGTAGGTCCGTACCGGCCGTGCGCAGTGCGTGGCGGAAGGGGCATCGAAGTTCGGCACCGTCTGCGTCGGCAGCGTGCGGCTGTCGGGCGCGGGTGTCGGCCAGCGCACGGAGCTTCCGATGGCGGGCATTTCGGTGGCGCCGCTGGCGCCCAGCAGCAGCTGGGCGCACAGCAGCACGACGAGCGGGCGGCTGAACCGGTAAACGAAAGGCTGGGTCATGGAAGCACTCCGGGTGGTTGGGTGCTGGCTGATACGGCCTGCTTGCGCCGTCGGGGTTAGCCGGCTGCGAATTTTTTTGCCGCCTCGAACCCCGGTGCGCCTCTTCGCCCGTACAAGCTCGGGTGAAAATCCTCCGATGTCCGCGCTTCCCCGCGCCCCTTCAGCCAAGAACGCCCCCGAGCGCCAGGCCATGCCCGACGATCAGTTGATGCTGGCCTATGCGCAGGGCGACGCTGCCGCGTTCGACGTGCTCTACGCGCGCCACGAGGGCGGGCTGTTCCGCTTCGTCAAGCGTCTGCTGGGTGCGCGGCTCGCGGCGCAGGCCGACGAAGTGTTCCAGGACACCTGGGTGCGGATCATCTCGGCGCGCGAGAGCTTCTCGCCGCAGGGCGCGACGTGGCGCACCTGGGCTTTCACCATCGCGCACAACCTGGCCATGGACCGCCTGCGCGTGAGCGGGCGCGAAGTGACGCTCCAAGCGCATGCGGACGATGACGACAGCCCCGTGCCCACGCTCGAACACGGCGTGCGCGGCGCGGCGGCCGATGCGGCGTCGCATCCCTCGGCGGAGGAGCTCGCGTTCTGGCGCGCCGCGGGCCGCCGCCTGCTCGCCTGCCTGGACGAACTCCCGGCCGAGCAGCGCGCCGCGTTCCTGCTGCATCACGAAGACGGCCTGACCGTCGAGGCGCTGGCCGCGAGCCTGGAGATCGGCTTCGAGACCGTGCGCAGCAGGCTGCGCTACGGCCTGCAGAAACTGCGCGGCTGCATGGAACGCTACCTGTCGGTGCTGGAGAAGCGGGCATGAGCGGCGGCAACGAAAACTCCAACTTCGACGACCTGCGCGACCCGGCGTTGCGCCGCGCGCTCGACCATGCGCCAGACAGCGAGGCCACGCCCCATCCGCGCACGCGCGAGGCGATCCTGAAGATGGCGCACAACCTCGCCGCCGCGCCTGCGAACGCAGGCCCCGCGGCCAACAACGCGAGCGCCGCGCCCTGGTGGCGCCGTCTCTTCGGTGGCGGCGGGCCGCATGCGCGCATGCCGTGGAATGCCGCCTTCGCCACCGTGCTGGTTGCCGCCTTCGTGACGGTGCTCTGGCACAAGGAGCCCGTGCCGGATGCGCGGCTCGATGGCGAGGCGCGGGTGGGCGAAGCGACTGCGCCGGCGCCGGCACAAGCACCTGCAGCGCTGCCCGCACCAGCACCAGCACCAGCTACCCCGGCCGCGCCTGCCGCACCGGCTGCACCGAAGCCAGCCGCGCCTCCAGCAAAGGCAGCCACTGCACAGGCGGAGACGCAGGCAGCGCCCGCAGCGGCGGCGCCTGCTCCCGCTCCCGCCAGAGCGCCCGCAGCACCTGCACCTGAATCGGAACAGCGCGCCAGGATCGCGCGCGAGTCGGCAGACTCTTCAGCCAAAAGGGCGCCCAAGGAGGCCGCCAACACGGCGAGCGTGGATGCCGCACGGAAAGCCGAGCCGGCGCCCCCGCTCCTGCAGGCGGCGCCTGCCGCACCTGTTGCTCCGGTTGCCCCGGCTGCTCCGGCTCCCGTCTCGCCGTCTGCATCGATCGCACCGGCTCCGCCGCCTCCGGTCGTCGCCGAGCAGGCTGCGCCGGCACCGCTTCCCGCTCCCATCGCCCGCGATGAGCGTCGTGAAGCGCAAACGGAGGGGGAACAGCGGCGCCGTGCCTACGCGGCGGGTGCGCCTGCTGTGCCGCCGCCGGCCGCGGTTCCTGCGCCCGCACCTGGCGCCGCGCCGGCGTATCGCGAACCGCTTCAGGATTCCGCGCCCGTGCTCGCGCAGCAGGACAACGCCCGCACGGGTTCCTCCGGCGCGGTGCGTCCATCCGCGCCGGCTCCTTCGGCGGCCAAGGCCATCGCGCCGCGAAGCGCGGCGCCTTTCTCGGCGCTGGATCGTTGGACTTCCCTGGGCTTCACGCGCAACGGCGAGAGCGTGCGCCGCGAGCGCGGCGACATCGAAGGCTTGGCGGCGCTGGTGGGCACCGTGGCGCGATCGGCCACGGCGCCCGACGAGCCGCTGGCCGCGCCGGTGGAGGCGCGGCTCGAGCTCTATCGGGGGAAGTCGCTGGTCGCGGTGATGGAGATCGCCGGCGACCAGGTGCGCTGGACGCCGCAGCCCGGCGGCGCGGCGCTGGTCGGCACGCCGCCGGCCCAGGCGCTCGACGCGCTGCGTTCGCTGCTGCAGCGCTGACTGAGCAATTCCGCCGTCAGGCGTTCTTGAAGTCGGGCTGGCGCTTGGTCAGGAAGGCGTCCATGCCTTCCTTCTGGTCCTGCGTGGCGAACAGCGCGTGGAACAGGCGGCGCTCGAACATCACGCCGTCGCTCAGGCCGCTCTCGAAGGCGCGGTTGACCGATTCCTTGGCCGCCATCACCGAGATCTGCGAGAAGCCGCAGATCACCAGCGCCGCGCCCAGTGCCTCGTCGGCGAGCTTCTCGTAAGGCACCACGCGGCTGACGAGGCCGGCGCGCTCGGCTTCGGCCGCGTCCATCATGCGGGCAGTGAGCACCATGTCCATGGCCTTGCTCTTGCCCACCGCGCGCGGCAGGCGCTGCGTGCCGCCGGCGCCGGGGATCACGCCGATCTTGATCTCGGGCTGGCCGAACCTGGCGTTGTCGGCCGCGATGATGAAGTCGCACATCATCGCCAGCTCGCAGCCGCCGCCGAGCGCGAAGCCGGCCACCGCGCCGATCACCGGCTTGCGGATGGAGCGGATGGTTTCCCAGTTGCGGGTGATGTAGTCGCCCTTGTAGGTGTCGATGAAGCTGTACTTGGCCATCGCCGCGATGTCGGCGCCGGCGGCGAAGGCGCGCTCGCTGCCCGTGAGGATGATGCAGCCGATGGCGTCGTCGGCATCGAAGGCCTTCAGGGCCTGGCCCAGCTCGGTCATGAGCGCGTCGTTCAGCGCGTTCAGGGCCTTGGGGCGGTTGAGGGTGATGATGCCGACCTTGCCTGCTTCGGTCCGCACTTCGATGTTTTCGTAGCTCATGGTGTCTCCGGGGGGAACGGGAAAGGGGAAGAAAAACGCGCTTCACTATACCCAGCATGGCCGGCGGGGTGATCCGCTGCGGATTGCTTCAATTGAGAATTGCTCTCATCTAGAATGCCCGCCATGGAGTTCCCGATGCAAGAACATGCCGTGTTGCTGCGGGCCTATGCCCGCGTTCAGGAGCGCTGCTCGCGCCTGCTGGTCGAGCAGGCAGCCCTGGTCGAAAAGCTCGAAGCGCAGATCGTGCGGCTGCGCGGCGCGCTGGTGGCGCGGGATTCGGCCATCGCCATCGTGCGCGAGGAGCTCGCGGCGCGAGCCTCCGCGGGCGGTGCGCTGCCGAAGCGGCTGCATGCGCTGCTGATGCCGGGCAGCAAGCGCCACCTGAAGCCGTCGGAGGCGCCTGCGCCGGCCGACCTGCGCGAGAAGGCGGTGCTGTGCGTGGGGCAGGGCGACGAGGCGCCGACCTCGCTCGCGCGCCAGCTGGTGGAGATCGCCGGTGGCCGCTACCTGCATCACGACGGCGGCGACGAGGCGGACGACGCCGCGCTCGAAGCCAGCCTGCGCGCGGCCGATCTCGTGATCTGCCAGACCGGGTGCGTGAGCCACGGCGCCTACTGGCGCGTGCAGGACCACTGCCGGCGCACCGGCAAGCCCTGCGTGCTGGTGGGCGAACCCCAGCCGATGATGTTCGTGCGCCACCCCGTGGTGGCAGGAGAAAACGGTTAGGGCCTGTTCACACTATTTCCGGGGTCGCGAAGGGCAGACAGGGCGGGCCAATCAAGGCGCGCGACGACGCGTGTGCATGAGCACACGCTAGGAGTGCAACGCCGAGTGGCCCGCCCTGGCTGCCCTTCCCGCAGGGTTGGCGTTACAAGGGGCCGTCTGCGGCGTTGCCCGCGCTTGCAAGGCGAAAGCCCTGCTGCGCGCGGGCGCCTTGCAGCCAGCCCCTTGTAACGCCAACGCGACCCCGGAAATAGTGTGAACAGGCCCTATCCGCCCAGCCAGCCCGTCACTTTGCCGGCATCGTGCGAGAACAGCCGCCAGGTGGTCACCCCGGTCGGCAGCGCCAGCGGTAGCCTGATCAGCTTGCGGTCGCGCGCCACGATGGCGGTGCACTTCGTCGCATCGCCCAGGTAGAGCGCCAGGTCGTCGAGCTTGGCGATGCGCCAGGCCTGCGCCGGTCGCTGCTGGCCCTTCCTGCCGGATGCGGGCAGCTCGATGCCGATCCACTCGTCGTTGGCAGAGAAGCCGGCCTTCTCGGCGGCGCCGCCGCGCAGCACCACCTTCACCTGCACGCCGCCGTTGGCTTCGGCCACGCGCAGGCCCAGCGCCTGCGCCGGCTGAGACGGGTCTTCGAGCGTGGCCACGCCGTGCGAGCGCAGCAGCAGCGAGAGCGGGAGCTCTTCCGTCGAATGCACCCAGCGCGCCAGTTCCTGCCCGTACGAGCGGCCGCCCACCGCTTCGAGCGCGGCTGCGATGTCTTCCTCGCTGATCGGCCCGCCCTCGCTGTGCTTCCACAGATGGCGCATCACGTCGTCGAGCGTGCCCTTGCCTTCGTGGCGCAGCGTGAGATCGAGGCACAGCGCCACCAGCGCGCCCTTGGTGTAGTAGCTCACCGTGCTGTTGGGCGTCTGCTCGTCCTGGCGGTAGTACTTGACCCAGGCGTCGAAGCTCGCGTCGGCCACCGGCTGCACCAGCCGGCCGGGCGTCTGCATGACCTGGTTGATGGTCTTGTTCAGCAGCCGCAGGTAGCCCGCGTCGTCGATGCGCCCGGCGCGCCGCAGCAGCAGGTCGTCGTAATAGCTGGTGAAGCCTTCGAAGAACCACAGCAGCTGCGTGTAGTTCTCCTGGCTGTAGTCGTAGCGCGCGAACTCCGCCGGCCGCATGCGCTTGACGTTCCAGGTGTGGAAGTACTCGTGGCTGATGAGCCCCAGCAGCGTGGTGTAGCCATCGGGCTGCTTCTTCTTCTCGCCCAGTTGCGGCAGGTCGCGCCGGTTGCAGATCAGCGCGGTGGAATGGCGATGCTCGAGCCCGCCATAGCCGTCGTCGACCACGTTGAGCATGAACACGTAGCGGTCGATCGGCGGCTTCGCACCGCCGCGCTTGCCGACCTTGTCGCCGTGCCAGAAGCGCATCTCGGCTTCGCAGATGGCCTTGGTGTCGGCGATGAGCCTGTCGCCGTCGAACGAGGCGGCTGCGCCGGCCACCACGAAGCGGTGCGGCACGCCGCAGGCTTCGAAGTCGGCGCTCCAGAAGGCGCCCATCTCGACGGGGCTGTCGGCCAGCTCGTCGTAGCCCGACGCGATGTAACTGCCGAAGCCGTACTTGTCGGCCTTCAGCGGCACGAGCGCGGTGGCGCACGACCAGCGCGGGCTGTCGCCATCGACATGCGCGGGCGCGACGATCTCCATCGCGTGCGGCGATTCGGTCTGTCCCTCGACGCGCAGGCACACGCTGGTGCCGTTGAAGAAGCCGCGCTCGGCGTCGAGCCAGGCGGTGCGCACCGAGTTGTCGTACGCGCAGACCTGGTAGTTCAGCACCAGCGGCTGCCCGGGTGTGCATTCGACCAGCCAGCTGCATTTGTCGAGCTGCGTCAGCACCGGCTTGCGGCGGCCCTGCGTGGCGCGCAGGCCCTGCAGGTTCTTCGCGAATTCGCGCACCAGGTAGCTGCCAGGAATCCATACCGGCAGCGACACGCGCTGCTGCGCGGCGGGCGCGTCGATGGTGAGGGTGACGCCGAACAGGTGCGCGTGCGGGTCGGCGCATTCGACGCGGTAGTGCACGCCTGCCGCGTGCCGCGCTGGGGCCTTCGTCGCCATCAGCTGGACGACGCGGCGAGTTGCTTCTCGACCTGCTCCGCGGGAATGGCACCCGGCGTGCGCGTGCCGTCGCTGAAGATCAGCGTGGGCGTGCCGGTGATGTTGTACTTGCGGCCGAAGTCGACGTTGCGCTGCAGCGCGGTCACGTCGCAGCTCGAGGGCGCGGTGGCCGGGCGGGTGCTCGATTCCATCCAGTCGCTCCAGGCCTTGCCCTTGTCCTTGCTGCACCAGATGTCGCGCGACTTGACGTTCGAATCGGGGCCGAGCACCGGGTACAGGAACAGGTACACGGTGACGTTGTCGACCGTCTTCATGTCCTTCTCGAAGCGCTTGCAGTAGCCGCAGTTCGGGTCTTCGAACACGGCCAGCTTGCGCTTGCCGTTGCCGCGCACGATCTTGATCGAGTCCTTCAGCGGCAACTGGTCGAAGGCGACGGCGCTGAGCTTCTCGACGCGCTCCTCGGTCAGGTTCTTGCGCGCCTTCACGTCGATCAGGTTGCCCTGGAAGAGGTAGTTGCCCTGCTCGTCGGTGTAGAAGATCTGCGAGCCGTTCACGCGCACTTCGTACACGCCCGGGACCGGCGACTTCGACACCTCGTCGATGGCCGGGAACTGCGGAATGCGCGAGGGCAGGTTCTTGCGGATCTCGGCTTCGCCCGCGGTGGCGGCCACGACCGCGCCGAGCGTGCAGGCGGCGAGAAGAAGGTTGCGTACGAGTGTCATCGGAAGTCCGTTTGTTCGGTCGGGATTCAGTCGAAGGGGTAGGGCCTCAGGCCTTCAGGCCCATGGCCTGCGCGGTGATCCAGTGCTTGACGAGGCGCGTGCGGTCGAAACCGCGCATGCCCCAGTTGCGCAAGGCCTGCAGCGGGCCCAGGTCGTGCGCGAAGAGCTGCTGCAGCCCGTCGGTCGCGAGGCTCATCTGCAGCACGTCGGTGCGGCGGGCGCGCTCGTAGCGGCGCATTAGCCGAGCATCGCCCACGCTGCGCCAGTAGTCGCGGTTCTTGATCACGCAGGCCAGCTCGGCGGCGTCGGCCAGTCCCAGGTTCAGGCCCTGGCCGGCGAGCGGGTGCACCGTGTGCGCGGCGTCGCCCGCCAGCGCCCACGAGCGGTTCGGCTGGCCGGGCATGGCACCGGTCCAGCGGTCGGCGATGGCGCGGGCCAGCGGCCAGGCGGAGCGCTCGCTGGTGAGCCGGAGCGCGCCGAGCGCGTTGTGGCTGGCCTCGGTGACCGCGGCGGCGAACTCTTCGTCGCCCTGCGCGAGAAGCTCGGGCGCTCGCAGCTGGTCGGCCGACCACACCAGCGCGACCGTCCTGCCGTGCGTGCCGTCCAGCGGCAGCAGCGCGAGCACCTCGCCCTTGTCGTTGAACCACTGGCGAGCGATGCCGTCGTGCGACTGCACTGCTTCCAGCCGGGCCGCGATGGCGTGCTGCGGATAGCGAGTGACCTCGTAGCTCACGCCGAGGGCCTCGCGCGTGGTGCTGGCCTTGCCCTCGCACACCACGGTCAGCGGCGCGGCCACGGGCTCGGCCACGACTTCGATCTGGGGCTGGAAGCGCACAGCGTCGGCCAGCTGCTTTTCGAGCGCGGGCACGTCGACGATCCAGGCCAGTGCATCGACCTTCTGGCGTGCGGCGCTGAACTGCACCCGGCCGCCTTCGTCGCCATGCACCAGCATTTCGCGCACGGCCGTGGCGTGGGCCGCATCGGGCCAGGCGCGCAGAGATTCGAGCAGCGCGCGGGAGGCGGTATTGAGCGCGTAGGCGCGGATGTCTTCCTTGCCCTGCGCGGCCGGCGGCACCACCAGCGCGACGCGCACGCGCTCGCGGGCGAGCAGCAGGGCCAGCGTACGGCCGACGATGCCGGCGCCGCGAATGCAAACTTCTGGGGGGAGAGCCATCGAAGGATTGTAGGAGTTGCCCGTCCGGCGCGGACCCGGGGTCTTTTCCCGGTGGCCCACGGTCTTGCCGCCGCTGCGATACGGGACAATCGCGGCCGAATTCCAAGGAAACCCCACCGTGTCCGCTTCCCAGCCCGCCTTCGATCTCCAGGCCACCATCTCGCGCCTGTTCGTCTACCCAGTGAAATCCTGCGCCGGCGTCGAGCTTCCCGAAATGCTGCTGACCGAGACGGGGCTGGAGTTCGACCGCGCCTGGATGGTGGTCGACGCGCAGGGCGAGTTCGTCACCCAGCGGCAGCTGCCGCGCATGGCGCTGATCAAGCCGCAGATGAAGCACACCGAAGTGGTGCTGCGCGCGCCCGGCATGCTGGCGCTGCACCTGGCCTTCGACCGGGTCGAGAAGCCGGTGCGGGTTCGCGTGTGGAAGGACGAAGTCGCCGCCTACGACATGGGCGACATCGCCGCGCAATGGTTCAGCGACTTCCTCTCGGAGCCCGGCAAGCCGCAGACCTTGCGCCTGGTGCGCTTCGACCCCGAGCACAGGCGCCTGTCGAGCATGAAGTGGACCGACGGCGTGGAGGCGCAGACGCAGTTCGCCGACGGCTACGCGCTGCTGGTGGCGAGCGAAGGCTCGCTCGCCGAGCTCAACGACCGTCTCGCGGCGCAGGGCCATGGCGCCGTGGGCATCGAGCGCTTCCGCCCGAACATCGTGCTCGCCGGCATCGAGTCGCACGACGAGGACCGCGTCGACGCGCTGCACATCACGACCGGCGAGGGCGAGGCCGAGCTGCGCCCCGTCAAGCCCTGCACGCGCTGCCCGATTCCCGACATCGACCCGGCGACCGCGCTGAGCAGTCCGGAAGTCGGCAACACGCTGCGCACATACCGCGCCGACGCGCGCGTGGACGGCGGCATCACCTTCGGCATGAACTGCATCGTGATCCAGGGCGTGGAGCACACGCTCAAGGTCGGGCAGCCGGTGGGCGCGAACTACAAGTTCGAATGAAAGTCGGCGCCCGGTTGGCGCCTCAGAACTTCACCCCTGCGATCAGGATGATGTTCGCGTAGGGCGTGCATTCGCCCGTGCGCACCATGGCGCGGGCCTTCGCGGTACGGCGCTTGAATTCCTCGTGCGACACCGTCTGGGGCTCGATGCCCAGCGATCGCGGATACCAGCCGGGCAGCTTCTTCGCATCGCCGAGCGCTTCGTCGGCAATCACGATGGCTTCCACCTGCATCTCCGACAGCACCGCCTGCAGCACCTCGTCGAGCGTCGGCACGCCGCGCGCCACCGCAAGGTCGATGCGGCGCGGGCCGTCGGGAATGGGCAGGCCGGCGTCGCCGAGCACGAGCATGTCGCCATGGCCCAGCGAGGCGATCACGTGGGAGAGTTCGGCGTGCAGCAGGGCGGTGCGTTTCAAAGCTTGATCCAGTCGGGGGGCATGGGGCTGCGCAGCACGGCATCGCGCTGCGGAATGGAGGGCTGGGCGCCCGGCTGCTGGATGCACAGTGCCGCTGCGCGGATTCCGAGACGTACGGCCTCGTCGAAGCCCTGGCCTTCGCCCAGCGCGACGGCGAGGGCGCCCAGGAATGTGTCGCCGGCCGCCGTCGTGTCGACCGCCTGCACCTTCGGTGCCGGATGATGGCGCGCGCCGTCGGCATCGACGGCCACCGCGCCGCGCGAGCCCAGCGTGACGACCACGCGCGCGATGCCCTTGGCACGCAGTGCCTGGCCCGCATGCGCGGCCTCCTCGGGGCTGTCGGCGGATTGGCCGCAAAGCGTCTGTGCCTCGATCTCGTTGACCACCAGCGTGTCGATCTTCGGCCACAGAGGCTCGGCGATGGCCTGCACGGGCGAAGGGTTCAGCAGCACCTTGCAGCCCGCCTCGTGCGCCACCGCGATGGCGCGCGCGACCTGGTCGAGCGGCGTCTCGAATTGCGCCACCAGGAAGGCGGCGCCCTGCACCTGCTGCTTCAGCGCGGCCTCGTCGGCCTCCAGCCAGGCGTTGGCGCCGGGGATCATCACGATGCGGTTCTGCCCGCTGTCTTCCACCAGGATCAGCGCCGTGCCGGTGGGCTCGCCCGCAACGGTGCGCAGGGAAGCGATGTCGATGCCGTCGCGCTCCAGCGAATCGCGCAGCGCCTTGCCGTGCGCGTCGTCGCCGACGCAGCCGATCATGCGCACGCTGCCGCCCTGGCGCGCGCAGCTCACCGCCTGATTGGCGCCCTTGCCGCCGGGGATGTCGGCGATCGAATGGCCCAGCAGGGTCTCGCCCGCGGCCGGCGCGTGCGGTACGCGCACGACCAGGTCCATGTTGAGGCTGCCGAACACCACGATGCGCGGTGCCGCGGCACGGCCATCGGTGCTGCTGCTGGAAGAAGGCTTCAGGCTCACGAGGTGCGGGACTTTCGGGGTTGCTGGGAGGGCGTTTCGGCGGCAGCCGGCGCGGGAGCGGGGGCTTCGCGGAAGCTCGCGTGGCGCGCAGTGGAGGCGCGCACGCACAGCTCGGGCTGCAGCACCACCTTGCGCGCGTCGCGGCGCTTGCCGCCCACGCGCTCCAGCAGCATGTCGACCGCCAGCGCGCCGATGCGCTCCTTGGGCTGAGCCACGGTGGTGAGCGCGGGGCTGGTGTAGGCCGAGAGTTCGATGTCGTCGAAGCCGACGATCGAGAGCTCGTCGGGCACGCGCACGCCGCTCTCGTGCGCCGCGCGCAATGCGCCGATGGCCATCAGGTCGTTGCAGACGAACACGGCCGAGGGCTTCTGCTCGGTGCGCAGGATGGCGTGCATCGCCTCGTAGCCGCCCTGGCTGGTGAAGCCGCCGCGCCACAGCAGCGAATCGGTGCTGGCGATGCCGGGCGCGGCACCGGCTTCGGCCAGCGCCATGCGCCATCCCTCGATGCGCTGCTCGCTGGGCATCACGCCCACCGGCCCGCCGATGCAGGCGATGCGCTTGTGGCCCAGCGACAGCAGGTGCCGCACGGCGAGCAGGCCGCCCTGCATGTGGGCGGTCTCGACCAGGTCGCACACGGGGTTGGCGATCTCGCGGTCGACCAGCACGGTCGGCACGCGCAGGCCATTGAGCTGCTTCGCCAGGTCGTTGTCGCCGCTCTCGCCGGTCGACACCACGATCAGCCCGTCGATGCGGCGCTCGGCCAGCACCTGCAGGTAGACGCTCTGGCGGCGGGGCTCGTCGTCGGTGTTGCACAGCACCAGCGTGTAGCCGGCGCCGAAGCAGCGGTCCTCCACAATGCGCACGATCTCGGCGAAATAGGGGTTGGAGCTGTTGGGAATCAGCATGCCCAGCGTCGAGGTGGTGTTGCTCTTGAGGCTGCGCGCCATCGCGTTGGGCACGTAGCCCAGCTCGCGGATGGCGAGCTCCACCCGCTCGCGCACCTTGGCGCTCACGTGGCGCGTGTCGTTGACCACATGCGATACGGTGGTGACCGACACCTCCGCCTTCAGCGCGACGTCCTTGATGGTGGCCATGGTTCTATTCCTCTTGCTGGATGGGCGGCGGCGATCAGGCCAGCCGGCGTTCCGCGCGGCGCTGGCGCAGCGTGTCGATGATCACCGCCACCACGATCACCGCGCCGGTGATGATCCGCTTGCTCGGCTCGCTGGCACCCACCTGCGCGAGGCCGGCTTCCAGCGCCGCGATGATCAGCACGCCGAAGAAGGTGTTGACGACCGAGCCGCGCCCGCCCATCAGGCTGGTGCCGCCGATGACCACGGCCGCGATCACCTGCAGCTCGATGCCCACGCCCGCGTTCGGGTCGGCGGCTTCGAGGCGGGCCGACTGCATCAGGCCCGCGAGGCCGGCCAGCAGCCCGGTGACGGCGAACACGATGATGCGGATGGGGCGCGGATCGACGCCGGCCAGCCGCATCGCCTCTTCATTGGTGCCGATGCCCACCACGTGGCGGCCGAACACGGTGCGCGTGAGCACCATCTGCCCGATGACCACCAGCACCACCGCCAGCACGAAGGCGGCGGAGATGCCCCCGATCCACGGAGCGGCCAGGCCCGAGATGGCGTCGCCCACGTACTGCGTGCGCGAATCGGTCACGAGGTAGGCGCCGCCGCGCACCGCCTCCAGCATGCCCAGCGAGACGATGAAGCTCGGCAGCCGCCAGGCCACCGACACCGCGCCGGTGACCGTGCCGCAGACCAGGCCCGTGGCCAGGCCGAGCGCGGCGGCCAGCGGCACCGAGAGCTTCCATTCGAGGATGGCGGCGGCGGTGACGGCGGCGCTGAGCGCCAGCACCGAGCCCACCGACAGGTCGATGCCCGCGATGATCAGCACGAAGGTCATGCCGACCGCCATCACGGCCAGCGCGGGAATCTCGTTGGCGATGGAGACGAAGGTCTCGCGCGTCAGGAAGTATTCGCTGAGCGAGCCGAAGAGGGCGATCATGCCCACGAGCACGACCGTGAGGCCCAGGTAGGTGCCGAGCTGGCCCTTCAGCGCGGAGGGCGTGGGCGGCGTGTTGGATGTCGTAGAGGCGGCGTTCATGGTGTGTCGGCGGTGACCGGGATCGGATCGGAAACGGGGGATACCGTCGGCGGATTGGCTGCTGCTGCGTGTCCTGTCGCGTCGCTGAATGCCGCGGCCAGCAGCGATTGTTCGGTCCATTCTCCGCGCTCGAACACCGCGACCAGGCGCCCGGCGCTCATCACGCCGATGCGGTCGCACATGGCCATGAGTTCGCGCAGGTCGCTGGACACCATCAGCAGCGCCTTGCCGGCGTCGGTCATGCGGTCGAGCTCGGCGTAGAGGTCGGCGCGCGCGCCCACGTCCACGCCGCGCGTGGGTTCGTCCAGCAGCAGCACCTTGCATTCGCGGTGCAGCCAGCGCGCGAAAACCACCTTCTGCTGGTTGCCGCCGCTGAGCGTGGAAACCGGCTGCTCGATGCTGCGCGAGCGGATGCGCAGCAGTTCCACCAGCTTGCGCGCGATGCCGCGTTCCTTGGCGCCGCGCAGCCACCCGGCGTGCGAGATCGCGCCCAGGTCGCTCAGCGTGGCGTTGACGCGGATCGACTGCGGCAGCAGCAGGCCCTGCGACTTGCGGTCTTCGGTGACCAGGCCGATGCCCGCGCGGATCGCCTGCATCGGCGAGCGCCAGCCCTTGCGGACGTGGTGCGTGGCTTGCCCGTCGGCATGCAGCGTGATCTCGCCGCGGTCGGCGCGGTCTGCTCCGAACAGCAGGCGCACCAGCTCGGTCCGGCCCGAGCCGACCAGGCCGGCCAGGCCCATGACTTCGCCCGCGCGCAGGTTGATGTCGACGTCGCGAACGACCTGCGCCCGGCCGATGCCGCGCGCGCTCAGCAGCACCGGTCCCGCCACGCGGCGGTCGCGACCCTCGTGCTCGTGCACCGCACGGCCCACCATGCGCTGCACCAGTTCGGATTCGCGCACACCGGCCATGGCGCGCACATCCACCAGCCTGCCGTCGCGCAGCACCGCCACGCGGTCGGCGATGCGCTGAAGCTCCTCGAGGCGGTGCGAGACGTAGACGATGGCCACGCCGCGCGCCTTCAGCAGGTCGATCTGCTCGAACAGGTGCGAGGTTTCGCGCGGCGTGAGCATGGCGGTGGGCTCGTCGAGCACCAGCACGCGCGTGTCGTCCTGCAGGTTGCGCGCGATCTCCACCATCTGCTGCTGGCCGATGCCCAGCCGCGCCACGGGCGTGGCCGGGTCGATGTTCTGCATGCCGATCTTGGCGAGCTGGCGCGCGGCCAGCTCGTGCAGCCTGGCCTTGCGTATCCAGCCGGTCTTGTTGGGCAGGCGGTCGAGCAGCAGGTTCTCGGCCACCGACAGCGTGGTGACGAGGCCGAGCTCCTGCATGACCATGCGCACGCCCAGGCGCTCCGCGTCGCGGCGCGAGGTGGGCGCGAAGGGCTTGCCGTCGAGCAGCATCCGGCCGCGCGTGGGCTGCACCAGGCCGCAGACGATCTTCGACAGCGTGCTCTTGCCCGCGCCGTTCTCGCCCGTGAGGGCCAGCACTTCGCCGGGGTTGAGCACGAGCGAGACGTCGTCCAGCACCGGCGCCGCGTAGTCCTTGCCCATGGCGCTCAGGGAGAGCACGGGCAGGGCCGTTGTGAGATTCATGGCGGCGGATGCTGTCAACGTCTGCTCTTTCCGGTTTCTTACTTGGAGTCCTTGGTGACCAGCACCACGTCGGTCTTCACCTCGGCGGGCATTTCCGACTGCTTCTTGTTCTCTGCGAGGGCCTTCAGCGCGGTCTCGATGCCGAACACCGCCTGCTTGGCGGCGAACTGGTCGGCGGTGGCGAGCACGCGGCCGTCCTTCAGCATCGGCTTGATGGCGCCGATGTTGTCGTAGCCGACCACCAGCACCTTGCCAGTCTTGCCGGCGGCCTTGACGGCAGCCACGGCGCCCAGCGCCATGCTGTCGTTGCCCGCGAGCAGCGCCTTCAGGTCGGGGTGCTCGCGCATCATGCCGGCGGCCACGGTATTGCCCTTGTCGATTTCCCACTGGCCCGACTGCACGCCCACCACCGTCACGCCGGCGGCCTTCATCGCGTCCTGGTAGCCCAGCGTGCGCTGCTGCGCATTGAAGGTGGTCGACACGCCTTCGATGATGCCGACCTTGTCGCCCGCCTTCAGTTCTTTGGCGAGCGCGTCGCCCACCAGCTTGGCGCCGGCGCGGTTGTCGGGGCCGACGAAGGGAACCTGGATGCCCTTTTCCTTGAGCGCGGCGGCGTCGAACTGGTTGTCGATGTTGACCACCAGGATGCCCTTGTCGATGGCGGCCTTCACCGCGGGCACCAGCGCTTTCGAATCGGCCGGCGCGATGACCAGCGCGTTGATCTTCTGCGCCACCATCTGCTCGACCATCTTGATCTGCGCGGCGGTGTCGGTTTCGTCCTTGATGCCATTGGCCACCAGCGTGTACTTCGAGGCGTTGGCCTTCTGGTGCGCCTTGGCGCCGTCTTCCATGGTGCGGAAGAACTCATTGGCGAGCGACTTCATGACCAGCGCGACCTTGGGCTTGTCCTGCGCGAAGGCGGGCGTTCCGGCCATGGCTCCCAGCAGCGTCAGTGCGGCAGCGCTTTGCAGGGTACGGCGGGTGAACTTCATGGTGGATGTCTCCTGGGATAGGTTGATCGGAACGGGTGCGCCGGTCTTTGCCGGGGCGCCGATGTTAACTGAGGGAAACGTTTGCGCAAACGTTTGCCGATTGGGTCTTACCCTGATGCATCCGTGGGCTCGAATGCTGTTCGAAGACCTGTCCGGCGGGCGCCAAACCATGCTCGCCTAAAATTCGCGGTTATCCAAGAGGACCTCCCATGAGTTTGCAATGCGGCATCGTCGGCCTGCCCAACGTCGGTAAATCCACTCTTTTCAATGCGCTGACCAAGGCCGGCATCGCGGCGGAGAACTATCCCTTCTGCACCATCGAACCCAACGTGGGCGTGGTGGAAGTGCCCGATCCGCGCCTCGACCAGCTCGCCGAGATCGTCAAGCCCGAGCGCGTGGTTCCCGCCATCGTCGAATTCGTCGACATCGCCGGCCTGGTGGCCGGCGCCAGCACCGGCGAAGGCCTGGGCAACAAGTTCCTGGCCCACATCCGCGAGACCGATGCCACCGTCAATGTGGTGCGCTGCTTCGATGACGACAACGTCGTCCACGTGGCCGGCAAGGTCGACCCGATCTCCGACATCGAAGTCATCCAGACTGAGCTGTGCCTGGCCGACCTCGCCACCGTCGAGAAGGCGCTGGCCCGCCACACCAAGGTGGCCCGTTCGGGCGACAAGGACGCGCAGAAGCTGGTCGGCCTGCTCGAGCGCTGCCAGGCCGCGCTGAACGAGAACACGCCGGTGCGCGCGCTCGAGTTCACCAAGGAAGAGCGCCCGCTGGTCAAGAGCTTCACGCTGATCACCGCCAAGCCCGCGATGTTCGTGGGCAACGTGTCGGAAGACGGCTTCGAGAACAACCCGTACCTCGACCGCCTGCGCGAGTACGCCGCCAAGCAGGGCGCGCCCGTGGTCGCCATCTGCGCCAAGATCGAAGCCGACCTCGCCGAGATGGACGACGAGGACAAGAAGATGTTCCTCGCCGAGATCGGCCAGGAAGAGCCGGGCCTGAACCGCCTGATCCGCGCGGCCTTCAAGCTGCTGGGCCTGCAGACTTACTTCACCGCCGGCGTGAAGGAAGTGCGCGCCTGGACCATCCACATCGGCGACACCGGTCCGCAGGCGGCAGGCGTGATCCACGGCGACTTCGAGAAGGGCTACATCCGCGCCCAGACCATCGCCTTCGAGGACTACATCGCCTACAAGGGCGAGCAGGGCGCGAAGGACGCGGGGAAGATGCGTTCGGAAGGCAAGGAATACGTCGTCAAGGATGGCGACGTGATGAACTTCCTGTTCAGTTCCTGATTCCCGCCGGGTGAAATGCCCCTCTGATGAGCCGTCCCAAGATCGTCATCATTGCGGGCCCCAACGGCGCGGGCAAGACTACCTTCGCCCGCGCCTTCCTTCCGCAGGAGGCGCAGGTTTCGCGTTTCATCAATGCGGATCTGATCGCAGCCGGACTGTCTCCCTTCGCTCCGGAAGCGGAAGCCATCAAGGCCGGTCGGCTGATGCTGGAGGAAATCGCGGAATGCGTCCGTCGGCGGGAGAGCTTCGCTTTCGAAACCACCTTGTCGGGGCTGGGCTATCTGCGTCACATCGGTGCATGGAGAGCCTCGGGCTACCACGTGAGCCTTTTCTTCCTGGCGCTCCCGACGGCAGAATTTGCGATTGCGCGTGTGGCGGAGCGTGTTCGCCAGGGTGGTCATCACATTCCTGAAGACGTGATTCGCCGTCGCTTCGTGTCGGGGCGCAGGAATTTCGACGACAGCTACCGCGGAGCGGTCGATGCCTGGGCTCTGTACGACAACGCCGGTGAAGAGCCGGCACTCATCGAATGGGGAGAAGCACCATGACCAATGAGCAACTGGCACAAGCTAAGGACAAGGATCTTGCGGCTTCGCTGATTGCGATCCGGCGCGCTGCGCGGGCGGCGCGGGAAGCCGCAGTGCGCACCAACACCGCCATCGTGGTGCAGCGAGACCAGAAGCCGGTCCGTGTCACGGCCGACGAGTTGCGCAAAGCCGGCGTGAAGTGAATCGACGGCGCGGGGTTGTTGGATAGACTCCGCGCGCCCTGTCTTCTTCCAGGCCCCGCCCCATGCTCACCGTCCACCACCTCAACAACTCCCGCTCGCAGCGCGTGCTCTGGCTGCTCGAAGAGCTGGAGCTGCCCTACGAGATCGTGCATTACCAGCGCGATCCGCGGACCATGTTGGCGCCCGCTTCGCTGCGGGCCGTTCATCCGCTGGGGAAGTCACCGGTTGTCACGACGGATGACGGACTGACGCTCGCGGAGTCGGGCGCGATCATCGAGACGGTGATCGAGCGCTACGGCAACGGTCGCCTTGCGCCCGCCGCAGGTTCGCTGGAGGCGGTGCGCTATCGCTACTGGCTGCATTTCGCGGAGGGCACGGCGATGTCGCCGCTGCTGATGAAGCTGATCTTCGACCGCATCGAGACGAGCAGGATGCCTTTCTTCGCGCGGCCGGTGGCCAAGGCGATCGCGGCGAAGACGAAGTCGGCGTTCATCCATCCGAACATCGCCAATCATCTGAACTACATGGAAGCCGAGCTCGGCAAGAGCGAGTGGTTCGCCGGCGATGCGTTCACGGGCGCGGACATCCAGCTGAGCTTCGTGGTCGAGGCCGCGCAGGCGCGTGGGGGGCTCGATGCGAAGCGGCCGAAGCTGATGGCGTACCTTGAGCGCATCCACTCGCGTCCTGCGTACAAGCGCGCGCTGGAGCGCGGCGGGCCCTACGAGCTGCTGAACTGAGCCGAGGCGGCGGCTTCAGGATGGAAAGACGTACAGCAGCGCGACCGTCATCGTGACGTAGCGCAGGAATTTCCCGATCGCCATATAGGCCACGCATGGCCAGAACGGCAGCTTGAGCCAGCCCGCCACCGCGCACAGCGGATCGCCCACCAGCGGCAGCCAGCTCAGCAGGCAGGCCTTCGGGCCGAGCTTCTCGAGCCAGCCCAGAACGCGCACATGATGTTTCGAGTGCGAGTATTTGTCGGCCACCTTGTGCGCGCCGTAGCCCATCCACCAGTCGACTGCGCCACCCAGCGTGTTGCCCACTGTCGCGACCGCGATGGCGGGCCAGAACATGTCGGGGTTGAGCTTGAGCAGGCCGAAGAGAAATGGCTCGGAGCCCACCGGCAGAAGCGTCGCCGAGACGAAGGCCGCAACGAACAGCGTGGAGAGGCCGACCTGCGGCAGCGCCAGCAGGGCAAGGAGGGAGTCGAGCCAGGCTTGCATAGGGTCGGCGCAGTATAGGCAGCGCCCGCGCCGCAACCGCGTGGGAGAAAGCCCCGGCGCGCACCGGTATTTGTACGGGGTACCGAGGCGCAAATCGTTTCAGTCGCTGAAATGCGGCGTGGCTACAATCGTGCCTCATTTTTCAGCAGCCGAACGCGCACGCTCCCCTTCCAAATGACCTTGCAGATCGGCAACCACACGCTGGAAAACCGCCTGTTCGTCGCGCCCATGGCCGGCGTGACGGACCGGCCCTTCCGCATGCTGTGCCGCGAGCTCGGCGCGGGCTACGCGGTCAGCGAGATGGTCACCTCGCGCAAGGAACTCTGGGGTTCGCTCAAGACCTCTCGGCGCGCCAACCACGACGGCGAGCCGGGCCCCATCGCGGTGCAGATCGCCGGCACCGACGCGGCCATGATGGCGGAGGCCACGGTCTACAACATCGAGCGCGGCGCGCAGATCATCGACATCAACATGGGCTGCCCGGCCAAGAAGGTCTGCAACAAGTGGGCGGGCTCTGCGCTGATGCGCGACGAGCCGCTGGCACTGGAGATCGTGCAGGCCGTGGTCGACGCGGCGCAGCCCTTCGGCGTGCCTGTCACGCTCAAGATGCGCACCGGCTGGAGCCTGGAGCACCGCAACGCGGTGAAGCTGGCGCGAGACTTCGAATCCGCCGGCGTGCAGATGCTCACCGTGCACGGGCGCACGCGCGAGCAGGGCTACAAGGGCTTCGCCGAGTACGACACCATCGCCGCCGTGAAGGCCGCGGTGCGCGTGCCGGTGGTGGCCAACGGCGATATCAATTCACCCGAGAAGGCGCGCGACGTGCTCGCGGTCACCGGCGCCGACGCGGTGATGGTCGGCCGGGCCGCGCAGGGCCGGCCGTGGATCTTCCGCGAGATCGCGCACTTCCTCGAAACCGGCACGCACCGCGCGCCGCCGCTGGTGGTGGAAGTGCGCCGCTTGCTGCTCGACCATCTGGTGGAGCACTATGCGCTCTACGGCGACTACAGCGGTGTGCGCACGGCGCGCAAGCACATCGGCTGGTACGTGCGCACGCTGCCCGATGGCGAGGCGTTTCGCGCTCGCATGAACACCATCGAGGACTGTGCCGAGCAACTGCGCGCGGTCGGCGACTATTTCGACGGGCTGGCGGACCACATGGACCGCATGCCCGTGCAACGCCCGGCGGACGCAGACGCGCCGGGCGAAGAAGAGGAGGCGGCCTGCGCCGTCCATTGAGAGAGGAAAAGAAGAAGCAATGAGCAAGAAACACATCGAGGACTGCGTGCGCACCAGTCTGGACAGCTACTTTCGCGATCTGCGCGGCACCGAACCCGACGGCATGTACGAGATGCTCGTGCGCGTGGTCGAAAAACCCCTGCTCGATGTCGTGATGACGCGCGCCGAGGGCAATCAGTCGAAGGCCGCGCAATGGCTGGGCCTGAACCGCAACACGCTTCGCAAGAAGCTGGTCGAACACAAACTCTTGAAATAACCCCACGGCATATCCAATGGCCCAGACAGCACTCATCTCCGTTTCCGACAAGACCGGCATTCTCGAATTCGCACAGGCACTGCATGCGCTGGGCATCAAGCTGCTGTCCACCGGCGGCACCGCCAAGCTGCTCGCCGACGCGGGCCTGCCCGTCACCGAGGTGGCCGACCACACCGGCTTTCCCGAAATGCTCGACGGCCGCGTGAAGACGCTGCACCCAAAGATCCATGGCGGCCTGCTGGCGCGCCGCGACCTGCCCGCGCACGTCGCCGCCATCGAGGAACACGGCATCGACACCATCGACCTGCTGGTGGTCAACCTGTATCCGTTCGAGGCCACCGTGGCCAAGCCCGGCTGCACGCTGGAAGACGCGATCGAGAACATCGACATCGGCGGCCCGGCCATGGTGCGCAGCGCGGCCAAGAACTGGAAGGACGTGGGCGTGCTGACCGACTCCTCGCAGTACGCCGTGGCGCTGGCCGAGCTGAAGGCGAACGGCAAGCTCAGCGACAAGACCAAGTTCGCGTTCTCGGTGGCCGCGTTCAACCGCATCGCCGACTACGACGGCGCGATCAGCGATTACCTCTCGGCCATCGACTTCGACGCCAGCATCGGCCAGCCCGCGCCGAAGCGCTCGCTCTTCCCGGCGCAGAGCAACGGCCGCTTCGTGAAGGTGCAGGACCTGCGCTACGGCGAGAACCCGCACCAGCAGGCCGCGTTCTATCGCGACCTGCATCCGGCGCCCGGCTCGCTGGTGTCGGCGAAGCAGCTGCAGGGCAAGGAGCTGAGCTACAACAACATCGCCGATGCCGACGCGGCATGGGAATGCGTGAAGAGCTTCGACGTGCCCGCCTGCGTGATCGTGAAGCACGCCAACCCCTGCGGCGTCGCCATCGGCAAGGACGCAGCCGAGGCCTATTCCAAGGCCTTCAAGACCGACCCGACCTCGGCCTTCGGCGGCATCATCGCCTTCAACCGCCCGGTGGATGGTGCGACCGCGCAGGAGATCGCCAAGCAGTTCGTCGAAGTGCTGATGGCGCCGGGCTACACGCCCGATGCGCTCGAGGTGTTCCAGGCCACCAAGGCCAAGCTGAACGTGCGTGTGCTGGAAATCGCACTGCCCAAGGGCGGCACGACCGACTGGGACAACGGCCGCAACGCCATGGACGTCAAGCGCGTCGGCTCGGGCCTGCTGATCCAGACGGCCGACAACCACGAGCTCGCCGCCAGCGACCTCAAGGTGGTCAGCAAGAAGCAGCCCACGCCGCAGCAGCTGCAGGACCTGCTGTTCGCATGGAAGGTCGCCAAGTACGTGAAGAGCAACGCGATCGTGTTCTGCGCCAACGGCATGACCATGGGCGTGGGCGCGGGCCAGATGAGCCGCCTCGATTCGGCGCGCATCGCCAGCATCAAGGCCGAGCATGCCGGCCTTTCGCTGAAGGACACCGCAGTGGCCAGCGATGCCTTCTTCCCGTTCCGCGACGGCCTCGACGTGGTGGTCGACGCGGGCGCGAGCTGCGTGATCCAGCCGGGCGGCTCGATGCGCGACCAGGAAGTCATCGACGCCGCCGACGAGCGCGGCGTGGTGATGGTGCTGTCGGGCGTGCGCCACTTCCGTCACTGACGGGGAAGGCGCGGCCTCCACGAGAAAAAGCCGGCAGCGATGCCGGCTTTTTCAATGGCGGCGACGGTTGCGGTTGCCGCTACTCGTGGTCGCCGAAGCGGTACTTAAGCTGGAAAGTTACCGCGCCGTACAACCGGTTCTTGATCGTCGGCACGTATGCGATGTTCAGGCCCCAGTTCTTGCCTTCGATGGCCGCCACCGGAAGGATGGCCGGGAACCAGTTGCCGTTGCGGTAGTTGGGGTAGCCGTCGAAGCCGCCGACCACGGCACCGAACTTCACGCCGTAGAACTCGAAGGGCAGCGCGTACAGGCCCACGTAGTTCGACTGCCTCCGGTCGCTGTTGCGGAAGGTGCCCGCCGTGATGCGGAAGGTGTCGTTCAGCGGGTACTCGAAGCCCAGTCCCTGGTTGACGTTCTCCAGGCCCTTGCCGCTGTCGAAGTGGGCCGAATAGAAGCCGGGGTTGATCCAGATGTTCTTGGGATCGAAGGACGACTCCTGCGCTGACGCGAAGCCGGGAATGAGAAGAGCGATGCTCAGGACCGGCAGCGTGCGCAGGGAGTTCATGGGCTAGGGTGTCCTGAAGATTTGTCGTGCGGCTTCGATGGTGGCGGCGATGTCGTCGTCGCTGTGTGCCGCGCTCACGAAACCTGCTTCGTAAAGCGCGGGCGCAATATACACGCCGCGATCCAGCAGACCGTGAAACAACGCATTGAACTTCGCGTTGTCGGTTGTCATCACGGTGGCATAGTTCTGCGGCAGGTCCTTCATCAGGAAGAAGCCGAACATGCCGCCTTCGCTGTCGGCGCTGAAGGGCTGGCCTTCGGCTGCGGCGGCGGCCTTGAGCCCTTCGACCAGCGAGCGCGTCTTCTTGCCGAGCGCTTCGTAGAAACCGGGCTTCGCGATTTCCTTCAGCGTGGCGAGCCCGCAGGCCGTGGCCACCGGGTTGCCCGACAGCGTGCCGGCCTGGTAGACCGGCCCCAGCGGCGCGAGCTGCTCCATGATCGCGCGCGGGCCGCCGAAGGCCGCGAGCGGCATGCCGCCGCCGATGACCTTGCCGAGCACCGTGAGATCGGGCTTGATGCCCAGCACGCCCTGCGCGCCATGCAGGCCCACACGAAAGCCCGTCATCACCTCGTCGAAGACCAGCAGGGCGCCGTGCTGCGTGCAGAGCTCGCGGCAGCGGCGGGCGAACTCGGGCGTGGCGCGCACGAAGTTCATGTTGCCGGCGATGGCCTCGATCATCAGGCAGGCGATGTCCTTGCCGTGCAGCGCGAAGGCTTCTTCCAGCTGCTGCAGGTTGTTGTACTCGAGCACGATGGTGTGCTGCACCACCTCGGGCGGCACGCCGGCGGAGGTGGGGTTGCCGAAGGTGGCGAGGCCGGAGCCGGCCTTCACCAGCAGCGCGTCGGCGTGGCCGTGGTAGCAGCCTTCGAACTTGACGATGCTCTTGCGGCCGGTGGCGCCGCGCGCCAGGCGCAGGGCGCTCATGGCGGCCTCGGTGCCGGAGCTGACCAGCCGCACCATCTCCATCGACGGCACCAGCGCGAGGATGGCCTCTGCCAGTTCGACCTCGCGCTCGGTCGGCGCGCCGTACGAGAAGCCTTCGAGCACGGCCTTCTGCACGGCCTCGACCACGGCGGGGTGGCCATGGCCCAGGATCATCGGGCCCCAGGAGCCGATGTAGTCGATGTAGCGCTTGTCGTTGGCGTCCCAGAAATAGGCGCCCTGGGCGCGCTGGACGAAGCGGGGCGTGCCGCCCACGGCCTTGAAGGCGCGCACGGGCGAGTTCACGCCGCCGGGAATCACGGCGCGGGCGCGCTCGAAAAGAATGTCGTTGCGATCAGTACTTGGCATCGGGACTCAGCAGAGGTTTTCAGTGGGGCCGCCGCGCACGGCCGCCCCGGTAGGGGCGAAGCGACACGGAGTGCGCGCAGCCTGGGGGGCGAGCAACATTTTCAGTGCCGGGTGTCGTGCGGGGGCAGGGCGAAGTCCGGCGGGGCGTCGGGATCGTCGTCGCCTTCCTCCGGCTCGGGCTCGGCCCAGAAGAGGCGATCGGGCAGCACATGGCCCATGCCCGGCCGGAAGCCCGCGTCGAGGCAGCGGTCCATGTAGGCCAGCGCTTCCGTGGTCGCGGCCACGAGGTCGGTGCCGCTGGCGAGCAGGGCGGCCAGCGCGGCCGACAGGGTGTCGCCCGCGCCCGCGAAGACGGCCTCTAGCCGCTCGTACTTCTCGCTGGCGAGCACCGACTGCGGCGAGGCCAGCACGTTGTCTATGAACTGGTCGGGCAGCATCAGGCCGGTGACCAGCGTGTAGGGCACGCCGAACTCGCCGGCGGCCTTGGCGATGTCGCGCGCGCCGGGCGGACGGTCGCCGTTCCAGTCCGGAAGCAGCCAGCGCCACAGGGTACTGTGGTTTCCAACCAACACTGTCGTCTGAGGCAGGACGAGCTCGCGAAAAGCGTCCAGATAGGGCTCGATCAGGTTCTCGTCCCACCAGGAAAGATTGGGCATGTAGGCCACCACGGGCACCTCCGGATAGTCGGCGGCGGTTTCCGCGATGGTGCTCAGCGCCTCGGTGGTGCCGGCGAAGCCGACCTTGATCAGCTGTACCTCCACGTCCTCCAGGATGGCGCGCGCCTGCTCGGCGATGGCCTCCTCGTCGAAGGGGAAGTGATCGAAAATCTCGGCTGTGTCCCGGGCGTAGGCGCCCGTGACGACGGGCAGGATGTGTGCGCCTACCGACCCCATGGCCAGGGCATCGGCGCCCAGCCCGCCCGCACCGCTGGGATCGCTGGCATTGAACACCAGCACGCAGGGGGGATTCAGGTCGTGCTCGGCCGGCTCGCCGGCATCCTGCGAGGGATCGTTAAGATCGCCCGGTTTGCGGGCGTCGTCTGCTGGAAGTAAGTAGATGGTCATACGCCGTGCGGAATCCTCTGGATGGTGGCATAGGCGCGACGTTTACAGTCTGCCAGAGAGATACGCATAGATACACTCGTTGCATTTAATGAACAAGGACTTTAAGCTCCGATGAACACGAAAACTTGGATGTGCCTGATTTGTGGGTGGATCTATGACGAAGCGGTTGGTGTACCGGAAGATGGCATCGCGGCAGGCACGGCCTGGGCCGATGTTCCGATGAACTGGACCTGTCCTGAGTGCGGTGCGCGCAAGGAAGACTTCGAAATGGTTGAAATCTGAAAGCATGGCATAGATAGAGCTACGCGGTCTGCGTCGATGTTCGGCGCGGCGGGCTTCCAAGTCTCATGAGCAGGAGCGTTTGCAATGGGCCCGAATGGATCTGGTTACAAGGTGCTTGTCATTGACGACAGCAACACCATCCGGCGCAGTGCCGAGATTTTTCTGAAGCAGGGTGGGCACGAGGTTCTTCTCGCCGAAGACGGCTTCGACGCGCTCTCCAAGGTTAACGACCACAAGCCGCATCTGATTTTCTGCGACATCCTGATGCCGCGCCTGGACGGCTACCAGACCTGCGCCATCATCAAGCGCAACGCCCACTTTTCCAACGTCCCGGTCGTCATGCTGTCGTCGAAAGACGGTGTATTCGACAAGGCACGCGGCCGCATGGTCGGTTCCCAGGACTACCTGACCAAGCCTTTCACCAAAGACCAGCTGCTGCAGGCCGTGCAGCAGTTTGGCACCGTTCAACAGGAAGTGCAGTAATGCCCATTCGAAAAATCCTCGTCGTCGACGACTCCAAGACGGAACTGGTGTTCCTGTCCGACCTCCTCCAGAAGAACGGCTTCGCCGTCAAGACGGCTGAAAACGCCGACGACGCCATGCGCCGCCTCGAGGAAGAGCACCCCGACCTGATCCTCATGGACGTGGTCATGCCCGGCCAGAACGGCTTCCAGCTCACGCGCGCCATCGCCCGCGACCCGAAGTACGCCGCGATCCCGATCATCCTGTGCACCAGCAAGAACCAGGAGACCGACCGCGTCTGGGGCATGCGCCAGGGCGCCCGCGACTACATCGTGAAGCCGGTCAACGCCGCCGACCTGATGTCCAAGATCAGCGCCCTGAACTGAGCGAAAGCCTGCCGAGTCCATGGCGAATCGCGATGCTCTGAGAGCCTTCCAGTCCCGGCTGGCGAGCCGCCTGCAGGCCGCTCGCACGACGGGGGTGGCCGCCACCTGGCTGGCGGTCGAGGCCGGCGAGGGCAAATACCTCTTTCCGCTGGGACACGCCGGCGAGATCTTTCCCTGGACGCCGCCGCAGCCCGTGCCCTACACGCAGCCGTGGTTCCTCGGCGTTGCCAACCTGCGCGGCGGCCTCTACGGCGTCGTGCAGCTTGCGGCGTTCGCCACCGGCGTTCCTGTCGCGCTGGCCGCCACCGAGGCGGCGCGCATCCAGTCGCGGCTCGTTGCTTTCAACGAGCTGCTCGAAGTCAACTGCGCTTTGCTGGTCGATCGACTGGCGGGGTTGCGGGGGGCGGAGGCCTTCACGGCATCCGAGCCTCCTGGCGCAGAAGCACCTGCCTGGCACGGGCATCTGTTTACCGATGCAGCGGGGGAGCGCTGGCAGGAAGTCAACCTGCAGGCGCTTTCGCAGCAACCCCAGTTTTTGAGCATTGGTGCGTAGTGCCGCCGCACGCCGTACCGGAAACCACCTGAAGGACCGACCGTGAGCTCGATCGCCGACAAGTTCAAGAAATTACTGCCCGTGAACAACGGGAACGACAAGGCCCGCGTCGATGGCTCCGGTTCGATATCGCTCGACGATGTCGATACCGTCCAGGTTCCGGACGAGAAAACCGTGCGCCTCGCCAGGAAGGGCTCCGCGGCCCCCGACACCAGCTTCGGCGACGTCGACCTGCCCGGCGGCGGCGACGCAGCCAACGAGCCCGGCGCCGCGCCTGCCGAAGTCGCGCCCGACGCCACCGGCGGCCGCGCGGGCTCCAACCCCGCGAAGCAGCAGCGTATCCTGGCCATCATGCTGGCGGTCGTGGTGCTGCTGCTGCTGCTGGTCGCAGGCTCCGCAATTCTTCGCGCCGAACGCCTCGCGCAGCAGGTGGCGGCCACCGGCCAGTCGCTGATGCAGTCGCAGCGTCTCGCCAAGTCGATCTCGCAGGCCCTCGTGGGCAGCGCCTCGGCCTTCGTCGAAGTGAAGGACGCCGCGGACGACCTCACGCGCCGCGTGCAGGGCCTGACCAACGGCGACGACTCGCTGCGCCTGGAGCGCGTGGGCAACCAGTACGACGAGGAGATGAACAAGATCAATCCCCTCGTCACCCGTGCCGACGCCAGCGCCAAGGTCGTGCTGGCCCAGCGCCAGATCCTGACGCAGGTGGGTGCCGCTCTGCGCGACATCAACCAGCAGTCGTCCACGCTGCTCGAGATGACGGAAACCGTCGCCTCGCTGAAGATGCAGCAGAACGCCACGCTGCCCGAGATCTCGGCCGCCGGCCAACTCGTGATGCTGACGCAGCGCATCGGCAAGTCGACCAACGAGTTCTTCACGGTCGAGGGTGTGAACCCGGACGCCGTGTTCCTGCTGGGCAAGGACCTGAACACCTTCCAGGAAACCACCCGCGGCCTGCTCGACGGCAATGCGCAGCAGCGCTTCCCCGGCTCGAAGGACCCGCAGACGCGCCAGCAGCTCGAAGCCATCCTGAAGACCTACGAACAGATGCGCACGCAGGCATCGGCCATTCTGGGCAACCTGCAGGGCCTGGTGGCCGCGCGCGAAGCGCAGGCATCGATCCTGACCGACAGCGAGCCGCTGCGCAAGTCGCTGGGCGACCTGCAGGAAAAGCTCTCCGCCCGCACCGGCCTGGGCGCCGGCACCATCGTGCTGCTGTTCGTGCTGTCGCTGGCCGCCCTGGCACTCGCCGGCGCCATCGGTTTCGTGCAGGTGCGCGAAGGCCGCGAACGCGCCGCCGTCGCCGAACGCGAGCGTCTGGCCGCCGAACAGGCTTCCGACGAAGCCAGCCGCGTGAACAACGCCAACCAGGCCGCCATTCTTCGGCTGATGAACGAACTGCAGACAGTGGCCGAAGGCGACCTGACGCAGGAAGCGACCGTGACCGAGGACATCACCGGCGCCATCGCCGACTCGGTGAACTACACGGTGGAAGAACTGCGACTGCTGGTGGGCAACGTGCAGAACACGGCAACCCGCGTGGCGCAGACCACGTCGCAGGTGGAAAACACCTCCACCGAACTGCTGGCGGCATCGACCGAACAGCTGCGCGAGATTCGCGAAACCGGCCAGTCGGTGCTGACCATGGCCGAGCGAATCAACGGCGTGTCCACCCAGGCGCAAGAGTCCGCCACCGTGGCGCGCCAGTCGCTGCAGGCTGCGTCGTCGGGTCTGCAGGCCGTGCAGAACGCCATCGGCGGTATGAACTCCATCCGCGACCAGATCCAGGAAACCTCCAAGCGGATCAAGCGCCTGGGCGAATCCTCGCAGGAGATCGGTGAAATCACGGAGCTGATCTCGGACATTACCGAACAGACGAACGTGCTGGCCCTGAACGCCGCCATTCAGGCAGCGTCCGCCGGTGAAGCCGGCCGAGGCTTCTCGGTGGTGGCGGAAGAAGTTCAGCGGCTGGCCGAACGCTCCGCGGACGCCACGCGCCAGATCTCGGCGCTGGTGAAGGCGATTCAGACCGACACGCAGGACGCGGTGGGCGCCATGGAGCGTTCCACGCAGGGTGTGGTCGAAGGGGCCAAGCTGTCCGACAACGCGGGTACCGCGCTGTCCGAGATCGACCGCGTGTCGCGCCGACTCGCCGACCTCATCGAGCAGATCTCGCAATCCGCCTCCCGCGAAGCCGATTCGGCCAACGTGGTGGCCGCGAACATCCAGCACATCTTCGCGGTGACGGAACAGACCGGAGAAGGTACGCGTACCACGGCACAGCAGGTGCGCGAACTCTCGCAGATGGCCGAAGAACTGCGCCGATCGGTTGCCCGTTTCAAGATTGCGTGATGACGCTCTCCCCCAGCCTTCGCGCACTTCGTGTCGCTGCGGCAGCCCCCTTCCGGGGGCAACACCGGCGGCCCGGCAAAGCCGGTTCCGCGGTGTTTCGTGAAGTGGCCGCGACGGCCTTGTGCATTCGGGGCGCATCGCGCCCATTGAAAAACTGACAGTCAAAGAACGGCGAGCACCCAACGTGTCGATTCAAACCCCTGCCACGGCCCCTCACGCCGGCAACACGCCGGTCACCGAAGACCTCGGGCCGCTGGCCTGGGTGCTGGGAGAAATCCAGAAATCCCTTGACGGTGTAGGCAAGTCGTTGCGGCGCTTCGTTCGCGAAGTGGATGCCGCCGCGTCCGAGCCCGAGGCCGGCCCGCTGCAGATGGCCCGCCAGCAGTTGCACCAGGCCGTCGGCGCGCTCCAGATGGTGGGGCATTCCTCGCCCGCGCTGGTGCTCGGCGCCATCGAGTTCGCGGTGCAGGGCTTCATCGCCGAGCCGCAGCGCTGCACCGAAGCCGCGGTGCTCAAGATCGAGCGTGCGGGCTTCGCCGTCACCGACTTCCTCGGCGCGCTGCTGGCCGGCAAGCCGGTGTCGTCGGTCGCGCTGTTTCCGCAGTACCGCGACGTCCTCGAACTGGTCGGCAACGAGCGCGTGCACCCGGCCGACCTGTGGAGCACCGCCTGGCGCTGGGTCGAGATCAAGCCCGCGGTCACGCAGGCTGCCGTCGCCTACGACCCGGCCGTGCGCTCGCGCCTCGACCGCGAGGTGCTGCAGCTCGTCAAGAGCGGCGACACGCAGGCCGCGCGCCGGCTGCATGCGCTGTGCCTGGGCCTCGGCCGCGGCGCGCTGCTGCCTCGCGTCTCCAGCTTCTGGACCCTGGCCGCGGGCTTTTTCGAGGCCCTGGCAGCCGGGCTGATCCAGCCCGACGCCTACGTCAAGCGCGCCGCCTCCCGTGTGCTGCTGCAATACGCCACGCTCGCGCGCGGCGACAGCCTCGTGTCCGACCGGCTGGGCCAGGACCTGCTCTTCTTCTGCGCGCAGGCCGTGCCCGCCGTGGGCGACGATGCCGCCACGCTGCGCACCGTGCGCACCGCCTGGGGCATCTCGGGCGAACAGCGCGTCGACTACAACGCCGAGCAGTTCGGCCGCTTCGATCCGCTCGTGCTGCAGCAAGCGCGCAAGCGTATCGAGACCGCCAAGGAAATGTGGTCGGCGCTCTCGGGCGGCGACATCACCCGCACCCGCCAGGTGGCGGACACCTTCGCGCAGCTGGGCGAATCGCTGCAGAAGCTGCATCCGCCGAGCCTGCCGATGGTGCAGGCCCTGACCCACGCGGTCGAGGCCTCCGTGCGTTCCGGCCAGGCGCCGGGTACCGAGCTCGCGATGGAAGTCGCCACCTCGGTGCTCTACCTCGAAGCCGCGCTCGAAGACCTCGACCCGAGCGATCCCCAGCTCACCGCCCGCACGCTGCAGCTCGCGGGCCGCATCGAGCGCGTGCGCGCCGGCGGCCACTCCGAGCCGCTCGAGCCGTGGATGGAGGACCTCTACCGCCGCGTGAGCGACCGCCAGACCATGGGCACCGTGGTCGACGAGCTGCGCAGCCACCTGAGCGAACTCGAGAAGTCGCTCGACCAGTATTTCCGCCGCCCGGCCGAGAAGGGCCTGCTGCGCACCGTGCCGACGCAGCTCATGCAGATGCGCGGCGTATTCTCCGTGCTCGGCCTCGACCAGGCCGCGCTCACCGTCCAGCGCATGCGCGAGGACGTCGAGGCGATGCTCGTCAGCACCTCGCCGGCCGAGGAAATGGCCGGCTTCGACGCGCTGGGCAACAACCTCGGCGCGCTGGGCTTCCTGATCGACATGCTGGGCTACCAGCCCGCGCTGGCCAAGCGCCTGTTCGTGTTCGACGCCGAGGCGGGCGAACTCAAGCCGCTGATGGGCCGCCAGGCTGCCGAGGCCGAGAGCGGCGAGGGCGCCGCCGCGGGCCAGGCGCCCGCCGCCGAGGCCGTGCTCAGCATCGAGGAAGTCGACGCGCAGATCGCCTCCAAGCTCGCGGCGCTCGCCGCGCCCAAGGCCAAGCCTTCGCCGATCGAGGAATTCAGCAAGAAGGCCGACAGCTGGACCCACAAGATCACCGGCCCGGCCGAGCTGCCCGACACCGAAGTCACCGAGCTCGAAGAAGACGACCTGCAGAACATCTTCCTCGAAGAGGCGCGCGAGGTCGTGCAGAACGGCCTGGCCGCCATCGAGGAACTCGGCAGCTACCCGGACGACACCGAGGAGCTCACGATCCTGCGGCGTGCCTTCCACACGCTCAAGGGAAGCTCGCGCATGGTCGGCCTCACCGAGTTCGGCGATGCCGCATGGTCGCTCGAACAGGTGCTCAACACCTGGCTGGCCGACCAGCGCCCCGCCACGCCGGCGCTGCTGGAAGGCACCGAACGCACGATGAAGGACTTCGGCCAGTGGGTCGAAGCCATCGCCGCGGGCTCCGCGCAGGGCTGGAAGTCCGCGCCGTTCAGCCGCGTGGCCAATGCATTGCTGGCCGGCGAGCCCGTGCCCCCGCCGGTGCGCGTGGCCGACGCGGAGGCCCTGGCGGTCGCCGCGCGCCACATCGCCGCCGAGGCGCCGATGTCCGCGCCCGCGCCGCTCGAAGTTCCCGCGCCGGTGGCGCCCGCACCGGTCGCGGCGGAACTGCCGCCCCTGCGCCTGCCCGACCTGCCGGACCTGTCGTTCACCACGCAGGCTCCGGCGCCCGTGCAGGCGCCTGCACCGGCCGCGGCCCCCGAGATCCCGCCGCTCCAGACCCTGGACTGGCAGGTGCCGGAGCCCGCGAAGGCCGGCACGCCCGAGGCCGACGACGATTTCACGTCGACCGACTTCATCGACTTCGATGCCAAGCCGCAGGCCGAAGAACCCGCGCCGCTGGTCCTGCCCAGCGGCGAGATGTTCGACTTCCTCGCGCCGCCCGCCAGGACGCCCGCGACCGTCGAACTCAAGCAGGAACCCGCCGAACTGGCGACTCCGCCGGCTCCCGCGGCCGAACCCATCGCCGCCACCGTGCCCACCACCGCCGGCCTGCCCGATCTGCAATGGGAGCCCGAGCCGCTGCCCGTGCAGGCTGCGGAACCCGTCGTCGAGCCGGAGCACGTTTCCGTTCCCGAAGTGGTCGAGGCGGTGGAAGCTCCGCTGCCGGTGGAAGAGCCGGTCGCCGTGCCCGAGCCGCAACTGGCGGTCGAGCCCGAAGCCGAACCCCAGCCTGCCCCGGTGGCTGCGGCCGAGGAAGCCCTCGTGCCCATCTTCGAGGCACCGGCCGCTCCCGCCGAGGCGCAGATCCTCGTCGCCGATGCGGTCGAGGCCCCGGCGCCGGAACCCGTGACGAGCGTCGAGGCGGCTCAGCCCGTCGAAGCCCTCGAAGCCGCCGCTCCTGCAGTGCCGCAGGAAAGCGCCGACGACCAGGTCAAGGTCATCGGCCCGCTGCGCATCGGCATCCAGCTCTACAACGTCTACCTCAACGAGGCCGACGAATGGTCCCGCCAGCTCGCCACCGATGTCGGCGAGTGGGCGCTCGAGTCGCATGAGCGCATGCCCGACTCGACCATCGCGCTGGCCCATTCGCTGGCCGGCAGCTCGGCCACCGTCGGCTTCCACAGCCTCTCGGGCATGGCCCGCCTGTTCGAGGCCGCGCTGCAGCACCTGCAGATGCAGGGCAGCGGCACGCGCGAGCAGGGCACGGTGCTGGTGGCCGCGGCCGACGAACTGCGCCGCCTGCTACACCAGTTCGCCGTCGGCCTGCTGCGCGATCCGGCGGAAGGCACGCTGCAGGCGCTGCGCGACATCGCCAACTCGCCGATGCCCACCGAGGTGGCCATGCGCGCCGAAGCCCGTCCGCTGCCGCAGGTGGTGGTCAGCGAGCCGGTCGCCGACGTGGCGCTGGACGATTCCGAAGACGCCATCGACCTGGCCGACGCGGTCGACGTCGACCTGTTCCCGATCTTCGAGGAAGAGGCGGCCGAACTGCTGCCCCAGCTCGGCGAAGCGCTGCGCCAGTGGGCGCACCACCCCGACGACAGCGCGCCGCGTGCCTCGGTGCTGCGCACGCTGCACACGCTCAAGGGCAGCGCGCGGCTGGCCGGCGCCATGCGCCTGGGCGAGCGCGCGCACCGCATGGAGTCCGAGATCGAGGTCCTGGGTTCCCAGGGCGCCGAGCGGGCCGACATCGAGAAGCTGCTGATGCGCCTCGACACCCTGCAGGCCACCTTCGACGCGCTGCGCGCGGCCGACGACGCCACGCAGGTCGAGCTGGCCCAGATCGTGGCCGCGGCCACCTCGTCGGCGCCCGTCACCGTCGCATCCCAGGCGCCCGAAGCCGGCGTGCCGGCGAACGACGAGACCGCAGCCTCCGTGGCGAGCCTGGACGACCAGCCCGCCGCCGAAGCCGCTGCGGCTCCCGAAGCGGCAGCGGCCGACGCCCCCGCCACGCTGCAGCCGCGCCCCGCGCCGGCCGCCCTGGTGGCACCGCTGCGCGCCGCGACCGGCCAGGCGGTGCGCATCCGCACCCAGTTGCTCGACCGCCTGGTCGCGCAGACCGGCGAGGTCATCATCACGCGTTCGCGCCTGGAGGCCGAACTCGGCCAGCTGCGCGGCTCGCTGTCCGACCTCACGGGCAACCTCGACCGCCTGCGCCAGCAGCTGCGCGACATCGAAGTGCAGGCCGAAAGCCAGATGCAGTCGCGCCTCGCGCAGGCCAAGGACTCGCAGCAGAGCTTCGACCCGCTGGAGTTCGACCGATTCACCCGCGTGCAGGAGCTCACGCGCATGATGGCCGAGTCGGTGAACGACGTGGCCACCGTGCAGCGCACCCTTCAGAAGACGGTGCAGGCGACGGAAGACGACCTCAGCGTGCAGGCGCGCCAGACGCGCGAACTGCAGCGCGGCCTGCTGCGCACGCGAATGGTGGAGTTCGAAGGCATCTCCGACCGCCTCTACCGCGTGGTGCGCCAGGCCTCGAAGGACACCGGCAAGCAGGTGCGTCTGGACATCGTCGGCGGTTCCATCGAAATGGACCGCGGCGTGCTCGACCGGATGACGCCTGCCTTCGAGCACCTGCTGCGCAACTGCGTGGCCCACGGCATCGAGGATTCGGCCGTGCGCGAGAAGGCCGGCAAGGACGCCAGCGGCCTGATCGTCATCGACCTGCACCACGAAGGCAACGACGTGTCGGTGAGCTTCCGCGACGACGGCGCCGGCCTCGACCACAAGCGCATCGCCGAGCGTGCCCGCACGCTGGGCCTGCTGGGCGCCGACCAGGAACTCACGGCCGAAGAGGCCACCGAGCTGATCTTCAAGCCCGGTTTCTCGACGGCGGGGCAGGTTTCCGAACTCGCCGGCCGCGGCATCGGCATGGACGTGGTGCGCGCGCAGATCGCGGCGCTCGGCGGCCGCATCGAGACGCACAGCACCCAGGGCCAGGGCACCACCTTCAAGCTGGTGCTGCCACTGACCACCGCCGTGACGCACGTGGTGATGCTGCGCGCGGGTGAGGTGTCCATCGGCGTGCCGTCGAACCTGGTGGAACTGGTGCAGCGCGTGGGCTCGACCGACCTCGAGGCCGCCTACCTGAACAACAGCCATCCCTTCGGCAGCGAGCACGTGCCGTTCTACTGGACCGGCGCGCTGCTGCAGGCGTCCACCCGCAGCGAGCACGGCCTGGCCAAGAACAACACCATCGTGGTCGTGCGAAGCGCGGCGCAGCGCGTCGCCCTGCACGTGGACGAAGTGCTGGGCAACCAGGAAGTCGTGGTGAAGAACCTCGGCCCGCAGCTGGCGCGGCTGCCTGGTCTGGCCGGCATCTCGGTGCTGGCCTCGGGCGCGGTGGCGCTGATCTACAACCCGGTGGCACTGGCCGCGGTGCATGGCGAGCAGGCGCGCGAGCGCCAGGCCGCAGCCGCGATCGCGGCAACCTCGGCGGCGCAGGCCGCGACCGCTGCGGTCGAGCACGGCGCACCGCAGGAGCCGTCGCAGGCGCTGGCACCGGTGGTGCCGCAGATCCCGCTGGTGCTGGTGGTGGACGACTCCATCACCGTGCGCCGCGTCACGCAGCGCCTGCTGCAGCGCGAAGGCTATCGCGTGTCCCTCGCGGCCGACGGCCTGCAGGCGCTCGAACGGCTTCAGCAGGAACGCCCGGCGGTGGTGCTGTCGGACATCGAGATGCCGCGCATGGACGGCTTCGACCTGGCCCGCAACATCCGCGCCGACGCGGCCCTGGCCGAGCTGCCGATCATCATGATCACCTCGCGCATCGCCGAGAAGCACCGCGACTACGCGCGCACGCTGGGCGTGAACCACTACCTCGGCAAGCCGTACTCGGAAGAGGAGCTGCTGCGCCTGGTGCGGGCGTACACGAGCGAACCGGCGCTGGCGGCTGCCGCCTGACGCGCCGCGCTCCATCAAAGAAAAGGGCCTTCTCGAAGGCCCTTTTCTTTTTCCGGTTCTTTCTATTTCTATTTCTACTTCTGCAGCGCCTTCGCCCGCGCCACCCCGTAGCGCTGCAGCGTCTTCTCGCGCGCCTCGGCGTGGTCGACCACCGGCTTCGGGTAGGTCTCGCCGAGCTTGATGCCGGCGGCCTCCAGCTCCACCGGCGAGGCCAGCCACGGCGCATGGATCGCCGTGTTCGACAGCCCCGCCAGTTGCGGCAGGTAGCGGCGGATGAACTTGCCCTCGGGGTCGAAGCGCTCGCTCTGCGTGACCGGGTTGAAGATGCGGAAGTAGGGCTGGGCGTCGCAGCCGCTGGAGCTGGCCCACTGCCAGCCGCCGTTGTTCGAGGCCAGCTCGAAGTCGTTGAGGTGCAGCGCGAAGTAGGCCTCGCCGCGGCGCCAGTCGAGCCCCAGGTCCTTGCACAGGAAGCTCGCCGCCACCATGCGCAGGCGGTTGTGCATGTAGCCGCTCTGGTTGATCTGCAGCATGGCCGCGTCCACCAGCGGGTAGCCGGTGCGGCCGTTGCACCAGGCGTCGAAGAGCTGGTCGGCGTGCTTGCCGTGGTGCCACTGGATCTTGTCGTACTCGGGGCGGAAGCTCTTCGATTCACCGCCTTTGTGCACGTGCGGGAAGTGCGCCAGGATCTGGAAATAGAACTCCCGCCAGATCAGCTCGCTCAGCCAGGTCGCCGCGCCCGTGTTGCCCTGCAGCGAGAGCTGGTGCGACAGGCTCGCCATCTGCCGGATCGACACCGTGCCGAAGCGCAGGTGCACGCCCATGTAGCTGGGCCCGCGCACGGCGGGGAAGTTGCGCGCCTCGTCGTAGCGGTCGATGCGCTCGAAGAAGTCCTCGAAGAGCTGGCCGGCGCCTCGGGTGCCGGTGGGAATCTCCAGCGTCGACAGGTTGGTCATCTCGAAGCCGATCTCGCGCAGCGCGGGCACCGGCTCGCCGTAGGCCTGCGGCGAGGGCGCCAGCGCGTCGGCGTGGCTGCGTACCGGGTACGACTTGAGGAAGAAGGAATCGAGCTTCGCCAGCCAGGCCCGCTTGTAGGGCGTGAACACCGTGTAGGGCTGGCCGGTCTTGGTCATGACCTCGTCGCGGTCGAAGACGGTCGAGTCCTTGTAGGTGTGGAAGGTCACGCCGGCATTGGCCAGCGCGCCGAAGACTTTGGCGTCGCGCTCCAGCGCGTCGGGCTCGTCGTCGCGGTTGGCGAAGACCGCCTGCACCTCCAGCTCGCGGGCCAGTGCCGGGATCTCCTGCGCCGCCACCGCGTGCCGCACGATCAGCCCGCCGCCCAGTGAGCGTAATTCGGCCTCGAGCTCCACCAGCGATTCGCGGATGAATTCGACCCGGCGGTCGGCCGTGGGAAGGGCGTCCAGGATCGCCTTGTCGAACACGAAGACGCACAGCACCTGACGGCAGGCCCGCAGCGCCCGGTAGAGGGCGGCGTTGTCGTCCACGCGGAGGTCGCGGCGGAACCACATGAGCCCTTTGGGATAGGTCTTGTCGACGGCCAGTAAAATCGGAGGCATATGGCCGCCGATTCTGCCCCGATGAACCTCACGCATCACTTTTTGATAGCGATGCCCGGGATGGAAGACAAAACTTTCAACCGCAGCGTCGTGTACCTCTGCGAACACAGCGAGCGCGGCGCGCTCGGCCTGGTGATCAACAAGCCCAGCGACATCAACCTCAAGGTGCTGTTCGAGAAGATCGAGCTGCACCTGGCCCGCCCGGAGCTGGGCGAGGCCCCCGTATTCCAGGGCGGCCCGGTGCAGACCGAGCGCGGCTTCGTGCTGCACGAGCCGGTCTTCGCCCAGGCCGAGAAGCCCGAGGAATCCGTCTACGCCTCGACCATGACCATCCCCGGCGGGCTCGAGATGACCACTTCCAAGGACGTGCTGGAGGCCCTGGCCACCGGCGCGGGTCCGCGCAAGGTGCTGGTTTCCCTGGGCTATGCGGCCTGGGGCGAAGGGCAGCTCGAATCCGAGCTGGCCGAGAACAGCTGGCTCACCGTGGGCGCCGACCCGGCCGTGATCTTCGACACCCCGATCGAGCAGCGCTACGACAAGGCGCTGATGCTGCTGGGCCTGGAGGCCTGGAAGCTCTCTCCCGACGCCGGACACGCATGATGAACTCGGCTCACCCCCAGGCTGCGCGCACTTCGTGTCGCTTCGCCAACCCCCTTCCGGGGGCGGGCCGGCCGCTTCGGGCGGCCGTGCGCGGCGGCCCCCTGTCCCTGTGACTGGACCGGCGATGTCTGACAGTGCCCAGCCCCCGGCACCTGCAGTTGTTCCCGCCCATTTCCAGAGCTTCCTGGCCTTCGATTTCGGCCTGAAGCGCACGGGCGTGGCCAGCGGCAACCGGCTGCTGCGCACCGCCACGCCCCAGCCGACCATCAAGGCCGAGGGCGACGCGCGTTTCGCGCAGGTCGAGGCGCGCATCAAGGAATGGCAGCCCGACGCGCTGGTGATCGGCGTGCCCTGGCACCCCGACGGCGCCGCGCACGAGAACACCCGCCGCGCGCAGAAGTTCGCGCGCCAGCTGCGCGGCCGTTTCAATCTCCAGGTGTTCGAGGTCGACGAGCGCTACAGCACCACCGAGGCCCTGTCGTCAGGCGCCCGCGATGCCGACGCGGCATCGGCCTGCATCATCCTGGAGCAATTCCTCAGGAGCCTTCAGGAATGAGGCTCTCCCCCAGGCTTCGCGCACTTCGTGTCGCTTCGCCAACCCCCTCGCCGGGGGCGACACCGGTGGCCGGGCAAAGCCGGTTCCACGGTGTTCCCCGAGCTTTCCCTTTCCCTTGCCTTGCCGTGGAGCAATCATCGTGAGTTCTGTCGTTCCTGACGCCGAGGCGTTGTATCTCGACCTGCTGGCCGGCGTGAAGCCGCTGATGCGCCCCGAAACGAAGCTGGTCGGCATCACCTCCGGCGGCGCCTGGCTGGTCGAGCGGCTGCAGAAGGACCTGGGCCTGCCCGGCGCGCCCGGCATCATTTCGTCGGCGATGCATCGCGACGACTTCTCGCGCCGCGGCCTCTCGGCCAGCGTGCAGACCGCGCTGCCCTTCGACGTGAACGGCGCCGACGTGCTGCTGCTCGACGACGTGCTCTACACCGGCCGCACCATCCGCGCGGTGCTCAACGAGCTGTTCGACTTCGGCCGTCCGGCCAGCGTGCGCCTCGCGGTGCTGGTGGATCGCGGCGGCCGCGAACTGCCCGTGGCCGCCGACTTCGCCGCCACGACGCTGGCGCTGCCCGACACGCAACTGCTCGCCCTCGCACGCGCCAACGACGGTGCCTTCAGCCTCAAGGTGGAGGAGAACAAGTAAATGCTCTACAAGCGAAATCCCCAGCTCAACAAGAACGGCGAGCTGATCCACCTGCTGTCGATCGAGGGCCTGCCCAAGGACATCGTCACGCACATCCTCGACACGGCCGCCAACTTCACGAGCGTGAGCGACCGCGAGGTGAAGAAGGTGCCGCTCCTGCGCGGCAAGAGCGTGTTCAACCTGTTCTTCGAGAACAGCACCCGCACGCGCACCACCTTCGAGATCGCTGCCAAGCGCCTCTCCGCCGACGTCATCAACCTCGACATCGCGCGCTCCTCGGCCACCAAGGGCGAGTCGCTGCTGGACACCATCGCCAACCTGAGCGCCATGGCGGCCGACCTGTTCGTCGTGCGCCACAGCGAGTCGGGCGCGCCCTACCTGATCGCGCAGCACGTCGCGCCGCACGTGCACGTGGTGAATGCCGGCGACGGCCGCCACGCGCACCCGACGCAGGGGCTGCTCGACATGTACACGATCCGCCACTACAAGAAAGACTTCTCGAACCTCACGGTCGCCATCGTCGGCGACGTGCTGCATTCGCGCGTGGCGCGCTCCGACATCCACGCGCTCACCACGCTGGGCTGCGCCGAAGTGCGCGTGGTCGGCCCCAAGACGCTGGTGCCCGGCGACATGGCCGGCATGGGCGTGCGCGTGTGCCACACGCTCGAAGAGGGCATCAAGGACTGCGACGTGGTCATCATGCTGCGCCTGCAGAACGAACGCATGAGCGGCGCGCTGCTGCCCTCGTCGCAGGAGTTCTTCAAGACCTTCGGCCTCACGCAGGAAAAGCTGCAGCTGGCCAAGCCCGACGCCATCGTGATGCATCCGGGCCCCATCAACCGCGGCGTGGAGATCGACTCCGCCGTGGTCGACGGCAAGCAGAGCGTGATCCTTCCGCAGGTCACTTTCGGCATCGCGGTCCGGATGGCGGTAATGAGCATCGTCGCAGGTAACGAAGCATAGAAATGTTGCTCGCCCCCAGTCTTCGCGCACTTCGTGTCGCTTCGCCAACCCCCTGCCGGGGGCAACACCAGTGGCCCGGCGAAGCCGGTTCCACGGTGTTTCCCGAAAAGGCCATGACTGTCACTGGAAGTACAGACGCATGAACATCCACATCGCCAACGGCCGCGTCGTCGACCCCGCGTCGGGCATCGACAAGCAGGCCGACATCGCCATCGCCGACGGAAAGATCGCCGGCATCGGCGGCAGCATTCCGGCAGGCTTCAAGGCCGAACGCACCATCGACGCCACGGGCTGCATCGTCGCGCCGGGCCTCGTCGACCTCGCCGCGCGGCTGCGCGAGCCCGGCTATGAGCATGAAGGCATGCTCGAAAGCGAAATGGCCGCGGCCATCGCGGGCGGCGTGACCAGCCTCGTGTGCCCGCCCGACACCGACCCGGTGCTCGACGAGCCCGGCCTGGTCGAGATGCTCAAGTTCCGCGCCGAGAAGCTGCAGGCCGCGCGCCTCTTCCCGCTGGGAGCGCTCACGCGCGGCCTGGCCGGCGGCGTGCTGACCGAGATGGCCGAGCTCACCGAGGCCGGCTGCATCGGCTTCGGCCAGGCCGACGTGCCGCTGGGCGACACGCAGGTGCTGCAGCGCGCGCTCTCCTACGCCAGCACCTTCGGCTACACCGTGTGGCTGCGCCCGCAGGACCGCGACCTCGGCAAGGGCGTCGCCGCCAGCGGCCCGCTGGCCACGCGGCTGGGCCTGGCGGGCGTGCCCGTGTCGGCCGAGACCATCGCCATCTTCACCATCGTCGAGCTGATGAAAGCAACCGGCGCACGCGTGCACCTGTGCCGCATCTCCAGCGCCCGCGGCGTGGAGCTGGTGCGCCAGGCCAAGGCGCAGGGGCTGCCGATCACCTGCGACGTCAGCATCAACTCGCTGCACCTGGCCGACACCGACATCGGCTACTTCGACAGCCGCGCCCGCCTGAACCCGCCGCTGCGCCAGCAGGGCGACCGCGACGCGCTCTCGGCCGCGCTGGCCGACGGCACCATCGACGCGCTGGTGTCCGACCACACGCCGGTCGAGGCCGACGCCAAGACGTTGCCCTTCGCCGAGAGCGAGGCGGGCGCCACCGGGCTCGAGCTGCTGCTGCCGCTGGCGCTGCGCTGGGGCGAGCGCAGCGGCGCGGGCATCGCGCGCGCCATCGAGGTCGTCACCGCTGCGCCCGCGCGCCTGCTGGGCGCCACCGATGCGGGCGCCGGCATCGGCCGGCTGCAGCAAGGCGGCGTGGCCGACCTGTGCATCGTCGATCCCGCGCTCGAATGGCAGGTGGAGCCCGGCGCGCTCAGGAGCCAGGGCAAGCACACGCCCTTTGCCGGCTACCCGCTGCAGGGCCGCGCGCGCCACACGCTGGTGGCCGGCCGCATCGTCCACGGTTGAGAGGGGCCCGGGCGCCGATGCTTCATTCGCTGAAAGCCTGCTGGCGCCTGGCGCGCGCGGTGGCGCACGCGGCCTCGGGCTGGTGGACGATCCGCTTCACCTTCCCGAAGCTCACGCAGGCCGAGCGCAACGCGCGCGTGCAGGCGTGGTCGCGGCGCATGCTGGAGCTCATGGGCATCACGCTGGTGGTGCAGGGCACGCCGCCGCCCACGGGGCCGGTGCTGCTGATCTGCAATCACCTCTCGTGGCTGGACATCACGACCATCCATGCCGCGCGGCACGTGCGCTTCGTGTCGAAGTCGGACGTGAAGGGCTGGCCGCTGATCGGCACGCTGTCCAACGGCTCGGGCACGCTCTACATCGAGCGCGAACGCCGCCGCGACGCGCTGCGCGTGGTGCACCACATGACCGACGCGCTGCGCAACGGCGACCTGATCGGCGTGTTCCCCGAAGGCACGACCAGCGACGGCCGGGGCCTGCTGCCCTTCCACGCGAACCTGCTGCAGGCGTCGATCTCCTCGGGCGCGCCGGTGCTGCCCGCCGCGCTGCGCTTCGCCGACGCCGCCACCGGCGAGACCAGCCAGGCGCCGCGCTATATCGACGACGACAACCTCGTCGTCTCGCTGTGGAACACGCTGCGCGCGCCGCCGCTGCTGGCCATCGTGCGCTTCGGCGAGCCGCAGGACCCGCATGGCCGCGACCGGCGCGAATGGGCGCATTCGCTGCATGAAGACGTGCAGCAGCTGCGCCGCGAGACGCACTGACCGGCCGGAACCAAAAGAAAAAGGCGCTTCGTCGAAGCGCCTTTTTCTTTTGCCGGGAAGCCGGTGAAGACCCGCGATCAGGCCTGCTCGCCCGTGGGCACGAAGCCCAGCCGGCGCGAGATCTCCAGCGCGCAGGCCCTCAGCGGCACGGCAACGCGGCCGTCCCATTCGCGGTCGAAGGTAGCCTCGGGACCCATGGCGGTGATGCCCAGCACCAGGTTGTTGGTGGAGTCGAACACCGGCGCGCAGAAGGCGTCGATGCCCGGGATCGGCTGGCCCAGCGTGCGTGACATGCCGTGCAGGCGCGTCTCGACCAGCAGGGCCTCGATCTCGGCGCGCGACAGCTCGGCGGTGGCGCCGCGGCCGTCCGCGGGGCGGGTGCGCGCCAGGTCCTCCAGCATCATCTTCTCGACCACCTTGGGCGGCAGGTAGGCCGCGAAGAGCCGGCCCGTCGCGGTGTAGGCCAGCGACATGACGGTGCCGGTGCGCAGGTTCACGTGCAGCGGGTGGATCGGCTCCTCCAGCCGCACCACGGTCGGCCCGAAGTTGCCCCACACGGCCACCGCGATGCTCTGCTCGGTCTCCGACGCGAGCTGTTCGATCAGCGGCGACGCCTCCTTGATCGGATCGAGCCGCTGCAGCTTGGCCAGCCCCAACTGCAGCGCCAGCGGGCCGAGCTCGTAACGGCCCGCGCTGTCCTGCACCACGAAGCCGACCTTCAAAAAGCTGACGAGATAGGGGTGCGCCTTGCCGACGGGAACACCCGCGGCCTTGCCCAGGTCGCGCAGCGCCATGGGCGCGACGTGGCGCCCGAGCGCCACCAGCAGTTGCGTTCCGATTTCGACGGACTGAATGCCACGTCTTGGCTTTTCCATGGGGCGCCCGGCGTGGGGAGTGAGAGTGGGGGCGAGTATAGCCATCAGGGTTTCTACTGATATTATCGTGTTCAATCGATGATGATTGAACATCTGATAGTAACGAAGAGACTTGACCATATCAACGTCGCTGCCTAAACTGCGCCGCAACTTAGGTCTTACACAAACACGCGAACAGGCAGAGACATGGAACAGAACACTTTCGAATGCGACGTGCTCGTCGTCGGCAGCGGCGCATCGGGCATGGCCACCGCGGTCACGGCGGCTTCGCAGGGCTTGAAGGTGCTGGTGGTCGAGAAGGAGCCGCGCTTCGGCGGCACCACCGCGCGCTCGGGCGGCTGGCTGTGGATTCCGGGCACGCGCCTGGCCACGGAGCAGGGCATCCACGAGCCCGAGGGCGCCGCGCTCGAATACATGAAGCACGAGGCCACCACGCACTTCGACGCCGCGCGCGTCGGCGCCTTCCTGGAGATGGGGCCCAAGGCCATCGACTTCTTCACGCGCAACACCTGCGTGCAGTTCGACATGCCGGCCGTCTTCCCCGACTACCACGCCGAGGCGCCGGGCGGCCAGCAGGGCGGCCGCTCGATGGTCACGCGCCCGTTCGACGGCCGCGAGCTCGGCAAGCGCATCAAGCAGCTGGCGCCGCCGCTGCCCGAACTCACCGTGTTCGGGATGATGTTGGGCTCGGGCCCCGAGATCAAACACTTCATGCGGGCCTTCAAGTCGCCGACCTCGTTCTGGTACGTGACCAAGCGCCTGAGCCGCCACTTCCTCGACGTGCTGCGCCACGGCCGCGGCATGACGCTGACCAACGGCAATGCACTGGCCGGCCGCCTGGCCAAGGCCGCGATGGACAAGAACATTCCCGTGTGGCTCTCGTCGCCGGTGAAGAAGCTGGTGGTCGAGTACGACGGCGTCTCCGGCGCGGTGGTGCAGCACGAAGGCCAGAACGTGCGCGTGGTCGCGAAGCGCGGCGTGGTGCTGGCCTGCGGCGGCTTCCCCTACGACGTGGAACGCCGCAAGCAGCTCTTTCCGCATGCGCCCACCGGCCGCGAGCACTACTCGCCATCGCCTTCCACCAACACCGGCGACGGCCTGCGTCTGGCCGAGGCCGTGGGCGGCCGCGTCGACGGCACCATCCCGCATGCCGCGGCGTGGGTGCCCGCGTCGGTCACCACGCGCCCCGACGGCAGCAAGGGCGTGATGCCGCACTTCATCGACCGCGCCAAGCCCGGGGTGATCGCGGTCACCACCAAGGGCCGCCGCTTCACCAACGAGGGCAACTCGTACCACGACTTCGTGCAGGCGATGGTCAAGGCCTGCGAGGGTGAGCCCGAGGTAACGGCCTGGCTGTTGTGCGACCACAAGGCGCTGCGCGACTACGGCCTGGGCTGCGTCGCGCCCGCGCCGCTGCCCATCGGGCGGCACCTGAAGAGCGGCTACCTCAAGCGCGGCGCCACCGTCGGCGAACTGGCCAAGGAACTCGGCATCGCGCCCGCCACGCTCGAAGCCACCGTGCAGGAGTTCAACAAGGGCGCGCGCACCGGCGACGACCCCGCCTTCGGCAAGGGCAGCAAGGCCTACAACCGCTACCAGGGTGACGCCAACATCACGCCCAACCCCTGCGTCGCGCCGCTGGAGAACGGCCCCTACTACGCCATCAAGCTGGTGATCGGCGACATCGGCACTTTCGCCGGCCTCGTCACCGACGAGAAGACCCGCGTGCTCGACGCCAACCGCCAGCCGATCAAGGGCCTCTACGCGGTGGGCAACGACGCCGCCAGCGTCATGGGCGGCAACTACCCCGGCGCCGGCATCACCCTCGGCCCGGCGCTGACCTTCGGCTATGTCGCCGGCCTGCAGGTCGCGCAGGCCGAAGCCAAGGCCGCGGCGCAGCTGAAGGTGGAGCAGCGCGAGGCCGTGCCGGTCAGCCGAGCTGCCTGAGCGTCATACACCCACACATATATAGAGAGAAGGAGACACCGATGGCCTTTCCATCCACCGTCGCACCCCGCCTGCTCGAAGGCCACCTGGCCTTCATTACCGGCGCGGGCCAGGGCAACGGCCGCGCGCTCGCGCTGGGCCTGGCGCAGGCCGGTGCGCGCGTGGTCGTCACCGACATGAACGACGCCACCGTGCGCGAGACCGCGCAGCTGGTGCGCGACGCGGGCGGCGAGGCCTGGTCCTTCGTGCTCGACGTGACCGCGCCCGAAGCCTGCCAGGCATTGGCCGAGCGCGTGGGCAAGGAGATCGGCAACGTCGACCTGCTGGTCAACAACGCCGGCATCATCATCCGCGAGAACACCAGCAGCCCCAACGCCGCTGCCAACTGGAAGAAGACCATCGACGTGAACGTGCACGGCACCTTCAACACCACGCTGGCCTTCATCCCGGTGCTCAAGCAGACGAAGGGCTCGATCGTCAACATCGCCTCCATTGCCGCCTACGCGGGGCAGGGCGCCAGCCTGGGCTACTCGCCGTCGAAGGGCGCGATCAAGATGCTCACGCAGTCGCTCGCGCAGGAGCTCGCGCCCGCTGGCGTGCGCGTCAACGCGCTGGCCCCCGGCGTGATCGAGACACCCATGACTGCGGCCACGCGCGAGAACCCGCAGCGCCTCGAATCGTTCATGACGCGCATCCCCATGGGCCGCGTCGGCCAGACCGAAGACCTCGTGGGCCCGGTGATCTTCCTGGCCAGCGACATGTCGCGCTACGTGACCGGCATCGTGCTGCCGGTGGACGGCGGCTTCCTCGCCGTCTGAGCCCCCTTTTGTTTTTTCCGCTTCCCCGTCCGTCAACCTCAGGAGACAAAAAATGAAAACCATCCGTCTGTACAAGACGCTGCTCGCCGCGGCCGCGTTCGCCGCCTTCACGGCCGGCGCTACCGGTGCCATGGCGCAGGACATCAAGGTCGGCTACAACGGCGACCTCTCCGCGTCGCCCTCGGCCCAGAGCGGCCAGGCCGCGGTGCTGGGCATGGAGGCGGCCATCGCCGACATCAACGCCGCAGGCGGCGTGCTCGGCAAGAAGCTGGCGCTGGTCACGCGCGACGACGTCTCGGCGCCGCCGAAGTCGATCCAGAACATGAGCGACCTGATCGACAACGAGAAGGTGGCTGCTGTCTTCGGCCCCACCAACTCGGGCAACGCGATGGCGTGGAAGCACATCGCCAACCAGAAGAAGATCCCCGTGCTGGGCAACGTGGGCTCGGGCACCGACATCACCAAGCCGATGAGCCCCGGCGCCGACAACTACATGTTCCGCGTCTCGATGGTCGACCGCGAGCAGGTCGCCGCGCTCATGGCCTACGTGAAGAAGAACACCGCAGGCTCCAAGGTGGTGGGCCTGATGGCCGAGACCACCGGCTACGGCCAGGGCGGCCTGAAGGACATGGAGGAGATCGCCAAGCTGCAGGACATCAAGATCGCCGCCACCGAGCGCTTCGGTGTCGGCGACACCGACATGACCTCGCAGCTGAGCAAGATGAAGGCCGCCAACGTCGACACCGTGGTGGTGTGGGCGCAGGGCACGCCCATCGCGCAGCTGGTGCGCAGCATGGAGAAGATCAACTACTTCCCGCTGACGCTGACCTCCTGGGCCGCCGACAACATCACCTTCTACGACGCGGCCGGCAAGCAGCTCGCGGAGAAGCCGATCTTCATGCGCACCGTGAGCGAGACCCGCACGCCCGCGCAGCAGAAGCTCTTCGACCGCATCGGTGCCAAGCTGAAGGCGCCGGGCTCGTTCTCTTTCGCGCTGCACGGCTACGACTCCGTGCAGCTGCTGGCGCAGGCCATGAAGCAGGCCAACAGCACCGACGGCGCGGCGGTGCGCGCGGCGCTCGAAGACCTGAAGACGCCGGTGCAGGGCGTGCTCAAGACCTACGACAAGCCCTTCAGCAAGACCAACCACGAGGCGCTGACCGCCAAGGACCTGGTCTGGATCCGCTGGAAGGACGGCAAGCTGATGCCCTATACCGACGCGCTGATCCAGGGCCTGAAGCCGGCCGACTTCAAGCAGTAAGCAAGACAGAAAAGAAGAGGCGAAGCGACCGGCATGCCCGCGCGGCAGCCGGCGCCGTCTCGCAACGGAGATACACACCATGGTTGAAGCGCTCCTGCAGGCGCTCATCAGCGGGCTCGCCGTCGGCGGTGCCTATGCGCTGGTGGCGCTGGGATTCAGCATCACGTTCACGACCACCAAGACGCTGAACTTCTCGCACGGCGAGTTCGTCTCGGCCGGCGCCTTCATCGGCATGAGCGCCCTGTTCCTGGTACTGGGCAAGCCGCTGAGCTCCACCACCTTCGGCGATGCCGTGCCAGGCGCGGGCGCGCAGCTGTTCGCGCTGCTGGCCGCGCTCGGCGTGATGGGCCTCCTGGGCTGGCTGCTCTACGTGCTGGGCGTGCGTCCCTTCGCGGGCCGCCCCGGCATGGCGTGGGTGATGAGCACGCTGGGCTTCGGCGTGATCCTGCAGAGCGTGGGCCTGGCCATCTGGGGCCCGAAGCCGGTGGTGGTGCCCGCGCCCGTGGGCGACACCGTGATCCGCATGTTCGGCGTGGGCGTGCGTCCGCAGGAACTGCTGACGCTGGGCGTGGCCGTGGTGGTCATGCTCGGCTTCGACCGCGTGATGAACCGCACCATGGTCGGCAAGGCGATGCGCGCGGTCGCGCAGAACGGCAACGTCGCCAGCCTGATGGGCATCAACACCAACGCGATGATGATCGGCGCCTTCGTCGTCAGCTCGGCGCTGGCGGGGCTCTCGGGCTTCCTGCTCGCGCCCATTGCGCAGGCCTCGCTCTTCATGGGGCTGACCGTGGGGCTCAAGGGCTTCTCGGGCGCGATGATCGGCGGGCTGAGCAATCCCCGCGGCTGCGTGATCGGCGGCTTCCTGCTCGGCGTGCTCGAGTCGATGGTCAACCTGTGGCAGGCGCAGTGGCGCGAGGTGGCGGTGTTCGCGCTCGTCATCCTGGTGCTGGCCTTCCGGCCCACCGGCCTGTTCGGCCGCTCGACGGTGGAGAAGGTATGAAGCGCCTCGCGCATCCCCTCGCCGTGGTGCTGATCGCGGCGCTGCTCTGCGGCATCGTCTCGATGTCGGGCAACGACTACTACCTGCGCATCGCCTTCATGATGTGCGTCTACTACCTCTGCGCCGCCGGCATGAACGTGCTGGTGGGCTACGCGGGGCAGAAATCGCTGGGCCAGGCCGGGCTGTTCGCGGCCGGCGCCTACGGCGTGGCGCTGCTGACCTCGCGCACCGACATGGACCCGTGGCTCGCGCTCGCGCTGGCCGCCGTCATCTCGGGCCTGTGCGGCGTGCTGATCGCGCTGCCCTCGCTGCGCGTGAAGGGGCCGTACCTCGCCATGGTCACGCTGGCCTTCGGCATCGTGGTGGAGAAGCTCGTGGGCGAATGGACCGACGTGTTCGGCGGCGCGCAGGGCATCTACGGCATCCGCCCGCTCACCTGGAAGGGGGCGCCGCTGGACACCACGCAATGGGTCATCCTGGGCATCGTGCTGTGCGCGGCGCTGCACCTGCTGCTGCGCAACCTGCTCAACGGCCGCTTCGGCCGTGCGCTGCTGTCGCTGCAGGCGGACGAGATCGCTTCGTCTTCCGTGGGCGTGCGCGTGTACCGCGCCAAGGTCATGGCCTTCGTGGTCGCGGCCGTCACCTGCGGTATCGCGGGCGCGCTGGTGGCCCAGCAGAACCAGTACATCAACTCCGACTTCATCACCTTCCACCTGTCGATCTTCATCCTGCTGCTGGTGCTGTTCGGCGGCGCGGGCTCGATGTACGGGCCGCTGGTGGGTGCGGTGCTGCTCACGCTGACCGACGCGCTGCTCGCGCGCTGGCCCTCGGCGCAGCACTTCCTCTACGGCTTCCTGCTGCTGTTCGCGCTGTACGTGATGCCCGGCGGCGTGGTGGGCCTGTTCAACAAGTGGTTCATGAAGTCGCGCCATCGCGGCGAGGGCGCTGGCGGCAACGGCGTTCCGGGGCAGATCGGCCCCGGCGGCGAAGGCGAGCTGCTGGTGGTGCAGGGCGTGACCAAGTCGTACGGCGGCGTGAAGCCGGCGCAGGACGTGTCCTTCCGCCTGCAGCGCGGCCACATCCATGCGCTGATCGGGCCGAACGGCGCGGGCAAGAGCACCATGATTAACATGCTCACCGGCGTGATCGAACCCGACGCGGGCTCGATCCGCTTCCTGGGCCGCAACATCGTGGGCGAGCCGGCTCATGCCATCTGCTGCATGGGCATGGGCCGCACCTTCCAGAACCTGCGCCTGTTCGCGGATCTCTCGGTGCTCGACAACGTCATGCTCGGCCGCCACAGCCGCATGAGCAACGGCTTCCTGTCGTCGCTGGTGGCCTGGCCCACCGCGAACCGGCAGGAGAAGGCGACGCGCGAGCGCGCGCTGCAGCTGCTCGACCTGGTCGACCTCGGCCACCTCGCGCACTGGCCCGCCGGCAGCCTGCCCTATGGCCTGCAGCGCCGCGTGGAGCTGGCGCGCGCGCTGGCCACCGAGCCGCAGCTGCTGCTGCTCGACGAACCGGCCGCCGGCCTCAACCCGCAGGAGACCGCCGAGCTCGGCGAACTGCTGCTGCGCATCGGCAAGTGCGGCGTGTCGATCCTGATGGTGGAGCACCACATGGACCTGGTGATGTCGATCTCGGACCACGTCATCGTGCTCGACTACGGCATCAAGATCGCCGAGGGCAGGCCCGCCGAGGTGCAGGCCAACCCGCGCGTGGTCGAGGCCTACCTGGGCGTGGACGACGAAGAAGAAGCGGTATTGGCCACGGCCATGCCCGCCTGAGCAGAAAGACCGAAACCATCATGCTGAAAATCGAATCGGTGAAGGTCTCGTACGGCGCCATCGAGGCTGTCAAGGGCGTGAGCCTGGAAGTGCGCGCGGGCGAGGTCGTCACCATCATCGGCGCCAACGGCGCCGGCAAGAGCACGCTGCTCAAGAGCATCGTCGGCCTGGAGCCCGTGGCCGAGGGCCGCGTGCTGATCGACGGCAACGACTGCACGCACGTGCCCTCGCACAGGCGCGTGGGCCTGGGCGTGGCGCTGTCGCCCGAGGGCCGCGGCGTGTTCCCCGACCAGACGGTGCGCGAGAACCTGATGCTCGGCGCCTACTCGCGCCGCGGCGACAAGGCCTTCGTGGAGCGCGGCATCGAGCGCGAGTTCGCGCGCTTCCCGCGCCTGAAGGAGCGCCAGCACCAGCCCTCGGGCACGCTCTCGGGCGGCGAGCAGCAGATGCTGGCCATCGCCCGCGCGCTCATGAGCGAGCCGCGCCTGCTGCTTTTGGACGAGCCCTCGCTGGGCCTGGCGCCGCTCATCATCAAGGACATCTTCGATGCCATCCGCCAGCTGCGCAGCTCGGGCCTGACCATCCTTCTGGTCGAGCAGATGGCCAAGCAGGCGCTGGGCGTGGCCGACCGCGCCTACGTGCTCGAAACCGGCTGCATCACGCTCGAAGGCTCGGGCCGCGAGCTGCTCGACAACCCCAAGGTGAAGTCCGCGTACCTCGGCACGCACTGATTTCATCGCTCATTTCAAAGGACTGCCAATGACCACCACCAAGAAATTCGCCAGCCACGCCGACCTCGAGGAAAAGAAGGTCTCGTTCACCCGGCTCTCGGAGAACGCCTATGCCTACACCGCAGAGGGCGACCCGAACACCGGCATCTTCATCGGCGACGAGGCCGTGATGGTGGTCGACACCCAGGCCACGCCCGCGATGGCGCAGGACGTGATCCGCCGCATCCGCGAAGTGACGCCGCTGCCCATCAAGTACGTGCTGCTGAGCCACTACCACGCGGTGCGCGTGCTGGGCGCGTCGGCCTACTTCAAGGAGGGCGCCGAGCAGATCATCGCCAGCCGCGACACCTACGACCTGATCGTCGAGCGCGGCGAGCAGGACAAGGCCAGCGAGATCGGCCGCTTCCCGCGCCTGTTCCGCAATGTCGAGTCGGTGCCGCCGGGCCTGACCTGGCCCACCATGACCTTCGACGGCACCATGAGCGTGTGGCTGGGCAAGAAGCTCGAAGTCAAGATCGCGCAGGTGGGCCGCGGCCACACCAAGGGCGACACCATCGCCTACCTCGAAGACCAGAAGATCTGCTTCGCGGGCGACCTCGTCGAATACCAGAGCACCGCCTACGCCGGCGACTGCTACTTCCGCGACTGGCCCGCCACGCTCGACCGCCTCGCGGGCTTCGGCTTCGAGAAGCTGGTGCCCGGGCGCGGCGCCGCGCTGGAGAACGCCGCCGACGTGCGCAAGGCCATCGCCTCCACGCGCGCCTTCATCTCCGACGTGTACACGCTGGTCAACAACGGCGTGGCGCAGGGCAAGACGCTGAACGCGATCTACAAGGAAACCGTGGCGGCGCTGCGCCCCACGTACGGCCATTGGGTGATCTTCGACCACTGCATGCCGTTCGACGTGACGCGCGCCTACGACGAGGCCACCGGTCACGTCCACCCGCGCATCTGGACCGCCGAGCGCGACATCGAAATGTGGAACGAACTGGAAGGTTGACCACCCCAGGACTGTTGATCACCCCCAGCCTCGCCCACTTCGTGTGGCTCGGACACCCCCTCGCGGGGGCGCACCCTGCGGCTCGGCAGAGCCGGTTCCGCGGGAGCCTGCGAAGGGGCCTCGCTGCGCGGGCCGTGGCGTTGTGTTGTCTTTCGATGAACGATTGAAATGAACAAGTCTGCGCCGTCGTCATCTTCATCGACCTCTGCGGGCGCCACACCGGCCGCCGTGCAGGCCTGGCTGCTGCTGGGAATGCTCGTGTGGGGCGTGAACGTGTCGGCGGTGAAGGTGCTGACGGGCTTCTTCGAGGCGCTGCCGCTGGCGGCCTTGCGCATGGCGGTGGCGTGCGTGGCGCTGAGCGCGATCTTGCTCTGGCGGCGCGGCGGGGTGCCGGTGTTCGGCATGCGGCGTCTTGCGGCACTTGCCGGCTGCGGCTTCCTGATGGTGTATGCCAACCAGATCCTGTTCGCGCTGGGGTTGCAGCGTTCGACGGCCACCAACGGAGCGCTGATCATGGCGCTGAGTCCGCTGGTGTCGGCGCTGATGGCAGCGCTGGTGTTCCGCGAGGCGCTGACGGCGCGGCGCCTCTGCGGCGTGGCGCTGGGCTTCGCGGGCGTGGCGGCGGTCGTGCTGAGCCATCCGGGAGCAAGCCTGTCGCGCGCGGGGTTGGGCGATTTGCTGCTGGCGCTGTCGGTGGTGAGCTTCGCGGTCGGCGGCGTAGGCGTGCAGCGCCTGGCGCGGCAGATCGATCCGCTGTCGATGAGCTGGGGCATCTACGTCATGGGCACCGCGATGCTGGTGCTGCACACGCTGCTGGGGCCCTCGCCGCTGGGCGCGGCGCAGCTGTTCCCGGGTGCGTGGCCGTGGGTGCTGGTGCTGTTCTCGGGCGTGGCCGCCACCGCCGCCGGCAACCTGATCTGGAACCGCGCCATCTCCGTCATCGGCGTGGCGCGCACTGCTGTCTTTCTCTATTGGGTGCCGGTGTTCGGCGTCGCGGTCGCGGCGCTGCTGCTGGGCGAGGTGCTGACCTGGTGGCACCTGTTCGGCTTCGCCGCGGTGATGGGCGGCACGTGGCTGGGCACGCGGCCGGCAGCCGCCGCCGTGCCCAAGCCTGCACCCTGATTTCTTCCATCCATGTCCACCGACTCTCTTCCCCTGCTGTTCCAGCCCCTGCAACTGCGCGGCCTCACATTGGCCAACCGTGTCGTGATCTCGCCGATGTGCCAGCACGCCGCCGAGCGCGGCCATGCCACGCCGTGGCACATGGTGCACTTGGGCAAGTTCGCGCTCGGCGGCGCCGGGCTGATCCTCACCGAGAGCACAGCGGTCGATCCGCGCGGTCGCATCGGCACCGCCGACCTCGGCCTGTGGAACGACAGCCAGATCGCGCCGCTGAAGGCAGTGGTCGATTTCGTGCACGCGCAGGGCAGCGCCATCGGCGTGCAGCTCGCGCATGCAGGCCGCAAGGCGGGCAGCGAGCCGCTGTGGGAGGGGGGCGCCGCACTCGGCGATGCGCGCATGGCCGCCGACGAGGAGCCGTGGGAGCGCCTGGGCCCCAGCGCCATCGCGGCAGGGCCGGGTTGGTCGGTGCCGCGCGCGCTCGATGCCGATGGCATCGCGGCGGTGGTGCAGCGCTTCGTCGATGCGACGTTGCGCGCCGACAAGGCTGGCTTCGACGTGGTCGAGCTGCACTTCGGGCACGGCTACCTCGTCGCCAGCTTCCTTTCACCCAACGCCAACCATCGCGACGATGCCCTCGGCGGCAGCCGCGACAACCGCATGTGGCTCGCGCTGGAGATCGCGCAGCGCGTGCGTGCCGCGTGGCCGGCGGAGAAGCCGCTGTTCTGCCGCCTCTCGGCGGTCGACGGCACGCCCGATGGCTGGAACCTGGACGACTCGGTGGTGCTCGCGCGCGAGCTCAAGCGCTGCGGCGTCGACGTGATCGACTGTTCCTCGGGCGGCCTCACCGAGGAGACGCGCGCGCTGCCGGTGCCGCGCGGACTGGGCTTCCAGGTGCCGTTCTCCGCGCGCATCCGGCAGGAGGCGCAGGTGCCCACGCAGGCGGTCGGGATGATCGTCGACGCGCATCAGGCCGAGGCCGTGCTCGCCGCCGGGCAGGCCGATCTCGTCGCCCTGGGCCGCGAGGCCTTGCTCGACCCCTACTGGGCGCACCACGCGGCCGCGACGCTCGGTGCGGACCCCGGCTTCCAGCGCTGGCCGGTGCGCCACGGCGTGTGGCTGGCCAAGCGCGCGCCCGGCCTCGCGCGAGCGCGCGCCGAGGCGGAAGCCGCCTTGCAAATCAACGATAAGGAGACAAGCAGATGACCGAACCGACGCCCCTGCGCATGGGCCTGATCCGCAAGAAACCCGAATGGACCGACGAGGCCTTCCGCAGCCACTGGCGCGACAGGCACGGCCCGCTGGTGGCGCAGCTGCCCACGCTGCGCGGCTACCGGCAGAACCTCGTGCTCGACCGGCTGCAGCGCGGCATCGACTTCGCGCGTGGGCCGTGGGACTTCGACGGCTTCTCGCAGCTGGGCTTCGACGAGGCGAAGCAGGCCGACGCGGCCTTCAACCGCGGCGAGCTCGCCGCCGCCATCCGCGCCGACGAGGAACGCTTTCTGGGCGGCCTGCACATCGTGACCGTCGCGCAGACCGAGGTGATCGCGCCGCCGCCCAAGCCCGAGGGGCTGCTCAAGCGCATCTCGCTGCTGCGCCGGCCCGTCGAGCAGTCGGAAGAAGACTTCCGCCGCGAATGGAAGGTGCACGCCGACCACGTGCGCCGCATGCCTGGCGTGAGCGGCTACCGCCAGAACGTGGTGACCGCGCGCGAGTTCGTGAAGGGCACGCCCTGCGGCTACGCGGAGCTGCCGATCGACGGCATCGTCGAGCTGTGGTTCGAGAACCCCGGCACGCTCGATGCGGCCTTCGCATCGCCGCAAGGGCAGGTGACGATGGCGCATGCGCTCACCTTTCTTGCGGAGATCACGGCCTTCGTGGTGGAGGAGCACCGCGTGGTGTGAGGCCAATGAGGGCGGGCCGGGCATGGATGCGCTCGCCGCGCGGTGTCGCCGGCCATAACATCGGCGTTCGTCAAACCGGAGCGGCACACATGGGGCGCACTCGCATCTTCTTCCTGGGCATCGCCGTGGCCACGGCCGCATGCGCGGCGTCCGCCCAGACGCGCAAGCCGCTTCCGCCCGGCGTGGCGGGCGTGATGCGCATCGACGCCGGCACCGACTACGTGTTTCTCGACCGCCCCACCACCGTCGGCGGCGTCTGCAAGGGATGGAAGGCGGTATCGATACAGGCGCCGGGACCGGCGGGCTCGGGCACCACCAACCTCATGTGCTGGAAGGAATCGAACGGCCAGCTGCTGACGGCGACCGAGCAGAAGGTGACGCCGCAGGTCGCGCCGATGAGCCTGATCCGCTGAGGAGCAGCGGCGTTCACGCACGCCCCCCAAAAAAAAGCGCCCCTCGAGGGAGCGCTTAACGACGCACGGATGCGTCGTGAGGAGGAACCGGGATCCACGGAACCTCCACATTGACTCTGCGCAGCGCCCGCCCATGCGGGACATTGCAAGGCAAGTGCGTGAGCGCCTGCCTACATCGGCACCCCGGGGCCGGCAGCGGGCGAGCGGGTGGCCCGCTCAGCCCAGCAGGCCGTGCAGGATGTTGGTGACCGGGTTCACCACGTGGCTCACCGTCTGCTCGACCTGGCTGGTGATCGGCGCGACGACTTCGCCCACGCCGGAAGCCACTGCACCGGCCGCGCCTTCGGCCACGTGGGCCACTGTCTCGGCCACCGGCGCCACGGTGCCGGAAGTGCCGGCCAGGATGTCGGTCGCCGGCGCCGCCGCGCTGGAGGCCGCATGTGCCGCCGGAGCAGCCGCTTCGCTGGTCGCCGACTGCAGCACGTTGGCCACCGGGCCGTCGTCGCCGCCGAGCGAGCCGAGCAGGCGGCCGACCAGGCCGTCTGCGCCCAGCACGCTGCCGACCAGGCCTTCGTCGCCGAGCAGGTTGTTCACGATGCCGTCTTCGCCGAGCACGCCACCCAGCAGGCCGCCGGTGCCGCCGCCGCCGGTCACTCCGCCGAGCAGGCCGCCGACGAGGCCGTCTTCACCGAGGAGACCACCGACCAGGCCGCCGGCATCGCCGTTGGTGACGCCGCCGAGCAGGCCGCCGACGAGGCCGTCTTCACCGAGGAGACCACCGACCAAGCCACCGGCATCGCCGTTGGTGACGCCGCCGAGCAGGCCGCCGACGAGGCCGTCTTCACCGAGGAGGCCACCGACCAGGCCACCGGCATCGCCGTTGGTGACGCCGCCGAGCAGGCCGCCGACGAGACCGTCTTCGCTGAGCACGCCGCCCAGCAGGCCGCCGTCGCCCAGCACGCCGCCGAGGAGGCCGCCATCGCCACCGAGTACGCCGCCCAGCAGGCCGTCGTCGCCCAGCACGCCGCCGAGGAGGCCGCCGTCGCTACCGAGCACGCCGCCCAGCAGGCCGCCATCACCCAGCACGCCGCCGAGCAGGCCACCATCGCCACCGAGCAGACCGCCCAGCGGGCCATCGGCACCGAGGAGGCCGTCGTCGCCAAGAACCCCGCCCAGCAGGCCGTCTCCACCGAGGAGGCCGCCGATCAGGCCGTTGTCGCCCAGCACGCCGCTGAGCAGGCCGTCTTCGCCGCCGAGCAAGCCGCCGAGGGGTGTTGTGCCAAGCAGTCCTCCGGCCACGCCGTCGGGACCGAGCAGGCTGTCGACCAGCCCGTCGCCGCCCAGCAAGCCGCCGGTGAGGCCCTCGCTGCCGAGCAGGCCGGCGAGCGAGCCGTCGCCGCCGAGTACGCCTCCGAGCAGGCCGTCGTCGCCGCTCAGCAGGCCACCCAGAAGGCCGTCGTCACCCAGCACGCCGCCGAGCAGGCCGCCATCGCCACCGAGTACGCCGCCCAACAGGCCGTCGTCACCCAGCACGCCGCCGAGCAGGCCGCCATCGCCGCCGAGTACGCCGCCCAGCAGGCCGTCGTCACCCAGCACGCCGCCGAGGAGGCCGCCATCGCCACCGAGCACGCCGCCCAGCAGGCCGTCGTCGCCCAGCACGCCACCGAGCAGGCCGCCATCGCCACCGAGTACGCCGCCCAGCAGGCCGTCGTCGCCCAGCACGCCGCCGAGGAGGCCGCCATCGCCGCCGAGTACGCCGCCCAGCAGCCCGCCAAGCAAGCCGCCATCGCCAAGCAGCTGCCCGACCAATCCGTCTTCGCCGAGCACGCTGCCCACGAGGCTGCCTTCGCCGAGCAGGCCGTCGAGCACCTGGCTGACCACGCCTTCGTCGCCGACGATCTGGTCGACGAGGCCGTCGATGCCCAGGCCGGTGGTTACGCCGCCGAGCAGTCCGTCGCCACCGAGCACGTTGTCGAGGATGTTGCCGAGCGCGTCGGTCAGGTAGTCGACCTGGCCGTTCAGCGAGCCGATGAGCGCGCCGGTGAGGCCGGCGCCCAGCAGGCCGTCGACCACGGGTGTGAGCACGCCGCCGAGGTCGGCGGTGATGCCGTCGACAGTGTCGTCCAGCGGGTCGAAGGCGTTCGGATCGTCGGGCCTGAATTCGTTGCCCGCGATGGGCGAGAGCACGTCGTCCACGAGGTCGGTGAGGCCGTCGACCGTGGGCATCAGCGACGAGAGCGTGGGCGCGGAGCTCGTGACCGCGGCACTGCGCGCGGCGGCGGCCGTACCGCCGCCTCCGCCGAGGCCGAGCAGGTTGTCGAGGGCTCCGACAAGATGGTCGGCGGCGCCGTCGCCTGGGTCGAGCAGGTGGTCGGCGTCCGCGTCGGCGTCGGCATCCGAGTCGGCGTCCGAGTCGGCGTCCGCATCGGAGTCCGCGTCCGAATCGGCATCGGCGTCCGAATCGGCGTCGGCGTCGGCGTCAGCGTCGGCATCCGCATCCGAGTCGCCGTCCGCATCCGCATCCGCGTCGGCATCGGCGTCCGCGTCTGCATCCGCATCGCTTTCGCCGATGCCCGGAACGAAGAAGGGGACCGCGCCGTCGCTGCCCCCGCCGCCGCCCAGTGCCGCCGCGAGCCCGGCGGCGCCCAGCGCGCCGAGCGCGAATTCGCCCAGCCCGATGCCGCTGCCGGCAGCGGTCTTCTTGCTCACCGCGAGCGCGGCGGCTTCGGCGTCGCTGTCGGGCGCGGTCACTTCCAGGTCGCCGGAGGCCACGTCCACGTTCACCTGCTCCAGGCCGCTCGCGAGCTTGGTCGAGCTGATGGTGGCGTCCGTGCCGCCCGTGAACACGCCGGCCAGGGGTGCCTTGTTGGTGGCCGATCCGGGAAATAGAACGTTGGCATGGCCGTCCTGCGGAACGATCACGCGGTCGCCGGCCATCAGCGTCTGGTTGCCGGACACCGGAATCGCCACGCCGTCGCGCATGACGACCGTGCCGGGCGTCGCATTCGACAGTGACCCGATGCCGGCCGGCGCCGCAGCCGGTGTTGCCGAGGCGGCGGTGGCCGCCCCCATGGGAGCGACCGGCCGGACCGTCGCCTGCGCGAGGATCACCGGCGTGGCGGCACTGCTGTCGGCGCCTCCGGCGATCGAAGAAATCGTTGTGTTGGCATCCGCCATGGCAGCCTCCTCGGTAGTGGGAGTGGCTGACGGGGCAACTTGTGTGCCGCTTTTTTGCGCAGGCGCCGGCGTGGGGCAAGGTGCGCGCAAACTGTTGATTTACATGGAGATTTTTGCCGGAGCCACGTCGCGATGAAAGCGCCGGGCGGACGCACTTCGGCACTTGTTACGTAGCGCTGTTACCTTGTCAGTACGTAACGAAGGCCGGGGCGCAAGCAGCCGCCGGGCCGCGGATCAGGCCGCGGGCCGCAGCCGCGGCGACACCGGGATGTCGCGGGAGAAGTCGCGGCGCGGTGCCGAGGGCAGTGCGTCGCGCGTTACGTCGCAGGGCAGCACGAACTGGCTGATGAGCGTGCCCAGGTTGCGGGCCTGGTCGCGCAGGCTTTCCGATACGGCGGCCGATTCCTCGACCATGGCCGCGTTCTTCTGCGTCATTTCGTCCAGCCGGGCGACGGCGGCGTCGATCTGGGCGATGTCCTGCACCTGCGACTGCGTCGCCATCGTGATGGCGCCGACCGTGTCGGCGACCTGGCCGATGGAAGCGACGATGCGCCCCATCGTGCGGCCAGCGTCGTCGGCGAGCGCGGTGCCCGACTCGATGCGCTGCACCGAGTTCTCGATCAGGCCCTTGATCTCGCGGGCAGCCGCGGCCGATCGCGTGGCCAGCTGCCGCACCTCAGACGCGACCACCGCGAAGCCGCGTCCCGCGTCGCCGGCCCGCGCAGCCTCGACCGCGGCATTGAGCGCCAGGATGTTCGTCTGGAAGGCGATGGCGTCGATCACGCCGGTTATGTCGGCCACCCTGTGCGATTCGCGCCGGATGTCCTGCATGGTGCTCACCACCTGGGACACCGCCTCGCCGCCCTGCGCTGCGACCGTGGCGGCGGCCCCGGCCATGCGTTCGGCCTCGCCGGCGGCCGTGCTCGATTGCTGCGCGTTGTGCATGACCTGCCCGAGCGCCGCCGCCGTCTGCTGCAGGCTGGCCGCGGCGCCTTCGGTGCGTGCCGAGAGTTCCGAGTTGCCGTGCGCGATCTCGGCGGCCGCCGTGCGCACGTTCTGCACCGACTCGCGCACGCGCTGCACCAGCTCGCGCAGTGCGCCCTGCATGGCGCCCAGCGCCTGCAGCATCTGGCCCGCCTCGTCGCGGGAGTGGCCCTCGATGTCCTGGCGCAGGTCGAGGGTGGCCACGCGTCCGGCTGTGTCGCTCGCGAGCCTGATCGGCCTGCCAATGCTGCGCATCAGCCCCAGCGCCAGCACACCGCCCAGCAGCAGCGCGGCCACGCTGAACAGCACCAGCGCAATGCGCGCGGAGGCGCTCAGCTCGGCGACGTGCTCGCCTGCCACGTCGATGGCCAGCCGCTGCGATTGCGCGAGCCTGGAAACGGCGGCCAGCAGCGCGGCCGAACTGGGCTGGAAGCGCTGCGCGTACACGTTGCGGATGCGCTCGGTGAGGCCCGAGTCGCGCGCGGCGATCAGTTCCTTGACGGCGCCCGCGAAGTCCCTGGCGGCGGCGTCGGCCTGCGCGAGCAATGCGCGGTCGGCCTCGTCGTGCAGTCGCTGGTCGAGCTGTTTGATCAGTTCGTCGTAACTGGCGGCGGTTGCGCGGATGTCCGCCGCAAGAATCTCGCCGACCTCGGGTTCGGAGCTCAGCGCCATCGCCTTGTAGCGCTCGGCATTGATCGCCTGCAGGCGGTAGGCGTCGGCCACGATGCGCTCCGACACGCCGCGCTGCTGGATGGCTTCGCGCGTGGCCTCGTCGACCTTGGCGAGCGAACGAATGCCGATGCCGGAGCCCGCGAGGGTCAGCAGCAGGACGGCCGAGAAGGTGAACAGGAGGCGGCGACCGAGGATGTTGCGGGAGCCGGAGGAGGGGAGGAGAAGGTGGGCGTCTGATGTCACGCGCGGATTAGACCGAGGGCGTGTGACTGGTCGTTGACCCGGACCCGCGTGTGGGCGGGGCTTGCGCCGGGCCTGCCTGGGGTCTTGAAAAGCCGTTGCGATTCAACGACTTGGCGATCTGGTGGTGCCTTCGACAGGAATCGAACCTGTATCTGAGTCTTAGGAGGACCCCGTTCTATCCATTGAACTACGAAGACCGGATGGGGATGCACGAAGCGGCGAGCTGCGGTGCGCCCGCGATTTTATAGGGTTCGCGATGACAGCCCCGGCCGGGGCCGCGCCCGGCCCCTCGCGCATCGCCAGCGCGGGCTTACCCCGATACGAAATCTGCAAAAAGTTGACCGCGATCAAGCCGCCTCGAATCGCTGGCGCGCACCATCGTGCCCGTTCGCATCTCTGCTCAGATTCAAGAACAAAAAAGAGCGAAATCACTACACAGGAGACAACCTGATGAAGAAGATCGCCTTGAATGTTCTGAGCCGCGCGACTGCCGTTCTTGCCACGACAACCGCCGCGATGGCGCTGGCGACCGGTGCCGCGCCTGCCTTCGCATGGGAACCCACCAAGCCGGTGGAGTTCGTGATTCCCGCCGGCACCGGCGGGGGCGCCGACCAGATGGGGCGGCTGCTGCAGGGCATCGTCATCAAATACAAGCTGATGAAGGAGCCGCTGATCGTCGTCAACAAGTCCGGCGGCGCGGGCGCCGAGGGCTTCCTGGCGGTGAAGGAGGCAAAGGGCGATCCGCACAAGATCGTCATCTCGCTGTCGAACCTGTTCACCACGCCGATGGCCACGGGCGTGCCCTTCAACTGGAAGGACATGACGCCGGTCGCGATGCTGGCGCTCGACCAGTTCGTGCTGTGGACCAACGCCTCCGAGCCCTACAAGAGCGCGGGCGAGTACGTCGCGGCGGTGAAGACCGCGGGGCCGAACAAGTTCAAGATGGCCGGCACCGGCTCGAAGCAGGAAGACCAGATCATCACGGTCGCGCTCGAGAAGGCCACTGGCACCAAATTCATCTACGTGCCGTTCAAGGGCGGCGGCGAGGTGGCGGTGCAGCTGGTGGGCGGGCACGTGCAGTCGACGGTGAACAACCCGATCGAGGCGGTGGCGCAATGGCGCGCGGGCAAGCTGCGCGCGCTGTGCGTGTTCGACGACGAGCGCATGCCCTTCAAGGCCAAGGTCACCGACACACAGTCGTGGAACGACATCCCCACCTGCAAGGAAGCGGGCGTGCCGACCAGGTACACGATGCTGCGCGGCATCTTCATGCCGCCGGGCGTCACCCCCGACCAGCTCGCCTTCTACAAGGACCTGCTGACCAAGGTGGCGGCCACGCCGGAGTGGAAGGAGTACATGGAGAAGGGCGCCTTCAACCCGACCTTCATGACCGGCGACGCCTTCGCGAAGTGGCTCGCCGAGGCCGAGACCACGCACCGCACGCTGATGTCCGACGCGGGCTTCCTCGCGAGCAACAAGTAGGCGGGCAGACCGCCGACGACCGACTGCCGCGCCCCGCGGCAGCGGGCGCGTGCGCCGCGGGCGCACGCCGCATTCCTTCTTTTTTCAAACAACCACGATGGGGGCTCCATGGAGCACGACGAATCATCCGGGGGCCCGGCGCGCACGGGCATCTCCACCCACCTCGTAGAAGCGGCGGTGGCCGTGGCGCTGCTGGTCATCGGCCTGGTGGTGGTCTTCGAGGCGCGCAAGCTCGGCGCCGGCTGGACCACCGACGGCCCCGGCGCGGGCTACTTCCCGTTCTTCATCGGCGTGATCATCACGATTTCGGGCGCCGGCATCCTCTACCAGTCGCTGCTTGGCAAGAACCGCAACACCGCGGTCTTCGTCGACTCGGTGCAGCTCAGGCGCGTGCTGTCGGTGCTCGTGCCCGCCACGGTCTACGTGCTGGCGATTTCCTTCCTCGGCATCTACGTGGCGTCGGCGATCTACATCGCGCTCTTCATGATGGTGCTGGGCAAGTACGCGTGGTTCAAGAGCGTGTTCGCCGCGCTGGCCGTGAACGCGCTCTTCTTCTGCATGTTCGAGGTCTGGTTCAAGGTGCCGCTGTTCAAGGGCGCGCTCGATCCGCTTCGATTCCTCGGCTACTGAACCCGAACCAAGGAGCACAAGCGAAATGGAAGAAATCAGTGCCCTGATGCAGGGCTTCTACGTGATCCTCTCGCCGATGAACATCGGCCTGATGTTCCTCGGCATCATCCTCGGCGTGCTGATCGGCGTGCTGCCGGGGCTCGGCGGCGCCAATGGCGTGGCGATCCTGCTGCCGCTCACCTTCACGATGTCGCCGACCTCGGCCATCATCATGCTGTCGTGCATCTACTGGGGAGCGCTCTTCGGCGGGGCCATCACCTCGATCCTGTTCAACATACCGGGCGAGCCATGGTCGGTGGCCACCACCTTCGACGGCTACCCGATGGCGCAGAACGGGCAGGCGGGCGCGGCGCTCACCACCGCGTTCACGTCCTCCTTCGTGGGCGCGTTCCTCGCGGTGGTGATGATCACCTTCCTCGCGCCGCTGGTCGCGAAGTTCGCGCTCAAGTTCGGCTCGCCCGAGTTCTTCGCGGTGTACCTGCTGACCTTCTGCAGCTTCGTCGGCATGGGCAAGGGCTCGCCCTTCAAGATCCTCGCGTCGATGGCGCTGGGCTTCGCGCTCGCCAGCGTGGGCATGGACACCGTCACCGGCCAGCTGCGCCTGACCTTCGGCCAGCCCGAGCTGATGCGCGGCTTCGATTTCCTGATCGCGGTGATCGGCCTGTTCGGTATCGGCGAGATCCTGCTGTCGATGGAAGAGGGTCTGAAGTTCTCCGGCAAGAGCGCCAAGATCGATCCGAAGGTGGTGTGGCAGACCTGGAAGCAGCTGCCCAGGTACTGGATGACCTCCATCCGCAGCTCGCTCATCGGCATCTGGATGGGCATCACGCCCGGCGGTGCCACGCCGGCTTCCTTCATGGCCTACGGCCTCGCCAAGAAGATGTCGAAGAAGGGCGCCAAGTTCGGCACCGGCGAGACGGAAGGCGTGGTCGCGCCCGAGACCGCCGCGCACGCGGCCGGCACCAGCGCGCTGCTGCCGATGCTGGCGCTGGGCATTCCCGGCTCGCCCACCGCCGCGGTGCTGCTGGGCGGCCTGCTGATCTGGGGCCTGCAGCCTGGGCCGCTGCTCTTCGTGGAGCAGAAGGACTTCGTCTGGGGCCTCATCGCCAGCATGTACCTCGGCAACATCGTCGGGCTGATCGTGGTGCTGAGCACCGTGCCGCTCTTCGCATCGATCCTGCGCATTCCGTTCTCGATCATCGCGCCGGTGATCATCGTGATCTGCGCCATCGGCGCCTACACCGTGCACAACGCGATGCTCGACATCTGGTTCATGCTGGGATTCGGCGTGCTGGGCTATCTCTTCAAGAAGCTCGACTTCCCGCTCGCGCCGCTGGTGCTGGCGCTGGTGCTCGGCGACAAGGCGGAAGACTCCTTCCGCCAGGCCATGCTGGTGTCGCAGGGCGACGTGATGGTGATGTTCTCCAACCCGCTGGTGGGCACCATCACCACGCTGGCGCTGGTGCTGCTGTTCTGGCCGCTGATCTCCAAGGCGCTGGCCTTCGTCAGGAAGCCGAAGAAGGCCGACGAGTTCGCCGTCGAACGGCCGGTGGATTGACGAAGGAGGCCAGCACATGCCAGTGATCGCACTGACCCAGGAGATGGGTTCCCTCGCGAAGGATGTTTCGCTGAAACTCGCCGAGACGCTGGGCCTCGCCGTGATGCGCCACGAGGTCATCGAGCACGTCGCGGACCGCATGCAGGTCTCCACCAGCCTCATCGGCCGGCTGCGCAGCGGCAAGGCAGGCCTGGTGGAGCGCCTCACCACCGACCGGCGCAGCGTGGCGCTCTACACCGCCGAAGAACTCTTCGCGCTGGCCGACCGCGGCAACGTGGTGCTGCGCGGCTGGGGCGCCACCTGCCTGCTGCGGCCGGTGCCGCACGTGGTGTGCGTGCGCATCACGCGCTCGATGAAGAAGCGCGTCGAATGGCTGATGGGCGACCTCGAGACCGACGACGCCGAGTTCGCCGAAGCCGAGATCCGCCGCAGCGACCAGGCGCACGCCGCGCGCATGCACGCGCAGTTCGGCGTGACCTGGGGCGACCCGGTGCTCTACGACCTGGTGCTCAACACCGACCGCCTTTCTGTCGAGAGTTGCGTCGAGCAGATCCGGCTGATGGTGAACCGCCCCGAGTTCGCGGAGACACCGGCCTCGCGTGCGCTGCTCGCCAACATGGCGCTGGAGGCGCGCGTGCGCGCGGCGCTGAAGGAGCACGAGGCGACGCGGGACATCAACGTGACGATCACCGCGAATCATGGCGAACTGCTGCTGCGCGGAATCGTGCTGAATTCCGACGAGCGGGCGCAGGCCGAGGCTGTCGCGGCTGAGGTCTCGGGCGTGAGCGGCGTGCACAACCAGCTGAGGCTGATGGCCAGCACGCGGCGCTTTGCTTCGGCGAAGCAGACCTGAGCGCCGGGCTCTGTATTCGGTCTTGCTCCTTCTCCCGTGTGCGGGAGAGGGGGGGTGAGGGAAGGGCGCTGGAACTTGCCAATGGTGCTGCGATGGAAGCCGCCGCACCCTCACCCTGACCCTCTCCCGCAAGCGGGAGAGGGAACCAATGCCAAGACAGACTCAGATCTTTCCGCGCTTGCGCAGCCGGCTAAGGGTTTCCGCCGAGAGATTCAGATACGAAGCCAGTTCCTTGCTCGGAATCCGGTCTTCCAGCTCCGGGTGCTTGCGCATGAAGCGGTGCACGCGCCCGGCCGCGTCGAGCAGGTGCAGCGTGATCGTGTGCGCCATGATCTCGCTCATGCCGCGCATCACGAGGAACTCGAACAGTTCCTTGGTCTCGGGATGCCTGTTCAAGAAGGCGATCCACTCCTTCAGCGGCAGGCTCGCCACCCGCGCCTTGGTCACGCAGACGATGCCGTAGGGCGTGGGCGTGCCCAGCCGCAGCGCAGCGTAGCTCGTCTCCATGTCGTTCTCGTCGGCGAAGCGAAGGATCATTTCCTTGCCCTCCGGGTTGCTCACCACCCGCTTGAGGATGCCGTCGAGGATGAAGTACTGCTCCATCTCCCGCACGCCCTGGTGCAGCAGGAACTCGCCCTTGTTGCCGTCCACGATGACCAGGTGCGCCTCGAGCTCCGCGCGGTCGGCTTCGCTCAGGTCCTTGAGAAGCACGTTCTGCCGCAGCTGGGCGCGAATGATGTTCTTCTCCGGGTGGTTTTCCAACGTCGTCATGGTCACCGTCTTGCTCGATTTCGCTGCCGGCGCCGGTCATCGGGGCCGTCGCCGTTTTCGGGAAAGTTGACCGAGGTCAACGGCCGAAAGTTTGGCCCGAATCATAGTCGCGGCTCGGGCCTCGGCCATTCACCCATGCAGAAGGAGAGACATGTCTTCAGTCAGAACAGAGAAAGAGGCGACCACCACGCTGAGCGAAGCCCTCAAGTCCGCGAAAACCCGTGACGCCGACGGCGACGCGGTGGTGCGCGCGCTCAAGAGCGTGACGGAAGACAACGCGCCCGAGGGCGAGACCATCGACGGCTTCCACCTCGTCATCGATGCCCTCAAGCTCAATGGCATCGACACCATCTTCGGCCTGCCCGGCATCCCGATCACCGACCTCACGCGCATGGCCCAGGCCGAAGGGCTGCGCGTGATCTCCTTCCGCCACGAGCAGCACGCCGGCAACGCGGCGGCGGCAGCCGGCTTCCTCACGCAGAAGCCCGGCATCTGCCTGACCGTGTCGGCGCCCGGCTTCCTCAACGGCCTGACCGCGCTTGCCAACGCCACCACCAACTGCTTCCCGATGATCCTCATCAGCGGCTCCAGCGAGCGCGAGATCGTCGACCTGCAGCAGGGCGACTACGAGGAGATGGACCAGCTGGCCATCGCCAAGCCGCTGTGCAAGGCCGCCTTCCGCGTGCTGCACGCGCAGGACATCGGCGTGGGCATCGCGCGCGCCATCCGCGCCGCGCTCTCGGGCCGTCCGGGCGGCGTCTACCTCGACCTGCCGGCCAAGCTCTTCGCGCAGACCATGGAAGCGGCCGCCGGCAAGGCCTCGCTCATCAAGGTGGTGGACGCCGCGCCGCGCCAGATTCCCGCTGCCGACGCGGTGAACCGCGCCCTCGAACTGCTCAAGGGCGCCAAGCGTCCGCTGATCCTGCTCGGCAAGGGTGCCGCCTACGCGCAGGCCGACGCCGACATCCGCGCGCTGGTCGAGAAGACGGGTATTCCCTACCTGCCGATGTCCATGGCCAAGGGCCTGCTGCCCGACACGCACGCGCAGTCGGCATCGGCCGCGCGCTCCTACGTGCTGCAGGAAGCCGACGTGGTGGTGCTGATCGGCGCGCGCCTGAACTGGCTGCTCTCGCACGGCAAGGGCAAGACCTGGGCTCAGGAGAAGGGCGCCAAGCGATTCATCCAGATCGACATCGCCCCGACCGAGATCGACAGCAACGTCGCCATCGAGGCGCCGGTGATCGGCGACATCGGCTCCTGCGTGGCCGCGCTGCTGGCCGGCATCGACGCCAAGTGGGCCAAGCCGCCGGCCGAATGGACCGGCGCCATCGCCGAGCGCAAGGACAAGAACCTGTCGAAGATGGCCGCCACGCTGGCCGCGCGGCCCTCGCCGATGAACTTCCACAGCGCGCTGAGCGTGATCCGCGACCAGGTGAAGGCGCGGCCCGACGCCATCGTCGTCAACGAGGGCGCCAACACGCTGGACTTCGCGCGCAGCATCGTCGACATGTACGAGCCGCGCAAGCGCCTGGACGTGGGCACCTGGGGGATCATGGGCATCGGCATGGGCTTCTCCGTGGCCGCGGCCGTGGTCACGGGCAAGCCGGTGATCGCCATCGAGGGCGACAGCGCCTTCGGCTTCAGCGGCATGGAGGTGGAAACCATCTGCCGCTACAACCTGCCGGTCTGCGTGATCGTCTTCAACAACAACGGCGTCTACCGCGGCACCGACGTGAACCCCAGCGGCACGAGCGACGTGGCGCCCACCGTGTTCGTCAAGAACGCGCGCTACGACAAGCTGATGGAAGCCTTCGGCGGCGTGGGCGTGAACGCCACCACCGCCGACGAGCTGCAGAAGGCCCTCGCCGAGGCCGTCGCCTCGGGCCGCCCGACCCTCATCAACGCCGTCATCGACGAGACGGCGGGCACCGAGAGCGGCCGCATCACGAGCCTGAACCCCGCCACGGCGAAGAAGAAGTAACCCGCGTTCCGTTTCATTCAAGGAGATATCCCAATGAGCAACAAGCCCCTCAACGGCATCAAGATCATCGACTTCACGCACGTGCAGGCCGGTCCCGCATGCACGCAGATGCTGGCCTGGTTCGGCGCCGACGTGATCAAGGTGGAGCGTCCCGGCGCGGGCGACGTGACGCGCTCGCAGCTGCGCGACATCCCCGACGTCGACGCGCTCTACTTCACCATGCTCAACAGCAACAAGCGCTCGATCACGCTGGACACGAAGAAGCCCGAGGGCAAGGCCGTGCTGGAGAAGCTGATCCGCGAATCCGACGTGCTGGTGGAAAACTTCGGCCCCGGCGCGCTCGACCGCATGGGCTTCACCTGGGAGCGCATCCAGGAGCTGAACCCCAAGATGATCGTCGCCTCGGTCAAGGGCTTCAGCGAAGGCCACCACTACGAGGACCTGAAGGTGTACGAGAACGTGGCGCAGTGCGCCGGCGGCGCGGCATCCACCACCGGCTGGTGGAAGGGCGGCAATTCCGTGCCGACCATCTCGGCTGCCGCGCTGGGCGACTCCAACACCGGCATGCACCTGGCCATCGGCATCCTGACGGCCATCATCGGCCGCCAGCAGACCGGCAAGGGCCAGAAGGTGGCCTGCTCGATGCAGGACGCCGTGCTCAACCTGTGCCGCGTGAAGATGCGCGACCAGCAGCGCCTGGACAGCGTGGGCTACCTCGAGGAGTACCCGCAGTACCCGCACGAGATGGGCGCGTTCGCCGACAAGGTCGTGCCGCGCGGCGGCAACGCCGGCGGCGGCGGCCAGCCCGGCTGGATCCTGAAGTGCAAGGGCTGGCAGACCGACCCCAACGCCTACATCTACTTCACGGTGCAGGGCCACGCCTGGGAGCCGATCTGCGAGGCGCTGGGCAAGCCCGAGTGGAAGACCGATCCCGACTACATGACGGCCAAGGCCCGCCAGCCGCACATCGAGCAGATCTTCGCCACCATCGAGGACTTCATCAAGGACAAGACCAAGTTCGAGGCGGTGGACATCTTCCGCAAGTACGACATTCCGTGCGCCCCGGTGCTCTCGATGAAGGAACTGCTGCACGACGAGTCGCTGCGCAAGAGCGGCTCGATCGTCGAAGTCCCGCACAAGGAGCGCGGCACTTACTGGACCATCGGCAGCCCGATCAAGTTCTCTGACCTCAAGCCCGAAGTCACCGCGTCGCCCCTGCTGGGCGAGCACACCGACGAAGTGCTGGCGGAGCTCGGCTACAGCCAGGATCAGATCGCCGGCCTGCACGCCGCCAAGGCGGTGTAGAAGCCCACCCCCAGGCTTGCCCACTTCGTGTGGCAGCGCCAACCCCCTCCAGGGGGCGACACCTGCGGCCCGGCGGAGCCGGTTCCGCGGTGTCCCTGGAACTGGGGGAGGCTGCTGCGGGAGCCTGGCCTGGATTAAACGAAGCGCCGGAGGTTCACATGCAAGCGAATGTCGATTTCAAGCAGCTCGTCGAAGGCGCCGGCGATGCGATCATGGTGTGCGACGCGCAGGGCGCGATCACGCTGTGGAACCGCGCCGCCGAACGCATCTTCGGCTTCAGCGAGGCCGAGGCACTCGGCCAGTCTCTCGACCTGATCATTCCGCAGAGGCAGCGCCAGCGGCACTGGGACGGCTACCACAAGACCATGGAAACCGGCGTCACCAAGTACGGCGCCGACCTGCTGCGCGTTCCCGCGCTGCACAAAGACGGTCGCACCCTTTCGATCGCCTTCACGGTTTCGATGCTGTTCTCCGCCGATCACCAAGTCACGGGCATCGTCGCCATCGTGCGCGACGAGACAGCCCGCTTCGCCGAGGAGCGCAAACTCCGCGCCCGTCTGGTAGAAGTCGAAGCCACGATGATCAGAGAAGGAGACAGTCAATGAGCCAAGCACTCGAGGGCGTGCGCATCCTCGACTTCACCCACGTGCAGTCGGGCCCCACCTGCACCCAGCTTCTGGCCTGGTTCGGCGCCGACGTGATCAAGGTCGAGCGCGCCGGCGAAGGCGACGCCACGCGCGGCCAGCTGCGCGACATTCCCGGCGCGGACAGCCTCTACTTCACGATGCTGAACCACAACAAGCGCTCGATCACGCTGGATACCAAGAACCCCAAGGGCAAGGAGGTTCTCGACAGCCTCATCAAGACCTGCGACGTGCTGGTCGAGAACTTCGCGCCCGGCGCGCTCGACCGCATGGGCATCACCTGGGCCCACATCCAGAAGCTCAACCCGCGCATGATCGTCGCCTCGGTCAAGGGCTTCGGCCCCGGCAAGTACGAGCACTGCAAGGTCTACGAGAACGTGGCCCAGTGCGCGGGCGGCGCGGCCTCCACCACCGGCTTCGAGGACGGCCCGCCGCTCGTGACCGGCGCGCAGATCGGCGACAGCGGCACCGGGCTGCACCTGGCGCTCGGCATCCTCGCGGCGCTCTTCCAGCGCAACAGCACCGGGCGCGGCCAGCAGGTGCTCGCGCCGATGCAGGACGCGGTGCTCAACCTGTGCCGCGTGAAGATGCGCGACCAGCAGCGGCTGGAGCGCACCGGCACCATGCACGAGTACCCGCAGTACCCCGACGGCAAGTTCGGCGACGCAGTGCCGCGCGCGGGCAACGCATCGGGCGGCGGCCAGCCCGGCTCCATCCTCAAGTGCAAGGGCTGGGAGACCGACCCCAACGCCTACATCTACTTCATCACGCAGGCGGCGGTGTGGCCGGCGGTGTGCAAAGTCATCGGCGAGGAAGGCTGGATCACCGACGAGGCCTACGCCACGCCGGCGGCGCGATTGCTGCACCTGAAGCCGATCTTCGCGCGCATCGAGCAGTGGACCATGACCAAGACCAAGTTCGAGGCCATGGACATCCTCAACGAGTACGACATTCCGTGCGGACCGATCCTCTCGATGAAGGAGATCGCCGCGGACGAGTCGCTGCGCGAGACCGGCACCATCGTCGAGGTCGACCACCCGGTGCGCGGCAAGTACCTGACGGTGGGCAACCCCATCAAGATGTCCGACAGCCCGACGGTGGTGACGCGCTCGCCGCTGCTCGGCGAACACACCGAGGAAGTGCTCAGGCAACTCGGTTACGACGCGGACGCCCTGGCGACCCTGCGGGCCGAACGCGTGATCTGAGGCCCGGCGGCGCGGGCCGCCGCCTCTTGCCGTTTTCCTTTTTCCTGGCGCGCTGCCTGTTCGCGGGCAGCGCGGAGGGCGCCTGCGCGCCCGGATTCGAATCAATTGCCGGTTGTCGATCTGGCTGGAATTTCGGAATTTCCATCCATAACCTGCAATGAATGGTTTTTATAAATTCATTTGATTTTTATTTATCGTCCATCGCTTCTACATTTTGAACTCGCCGGAATTGCCCATCTTATTCATCGATCCGGCATTCATTCAAGGAGAAGATCATGGAAAACCAGTCACCCATCCAATACTGGCGCGACGAGATCGAGCGCAATGCCTACAACGCCGCCTTCTTCGAGCTGGGGCTGCGCTGGCATTGGGACGGCGAGACCTATGACCGCCTGATGGGCCTGGGCGAGGACGCCAATACGCGCATCGGCCATTACCTGAAGACCGAGCAGCCGCATTTGCTGAAGGCCTACGACGCGGAATTCCTCGCCGTGGCCATCGAGCAGAAGAAGGAAATCCACCGCAAGCGCGAAATGGCTTCGTCGAGCTATTTCAATTGGGCTGAAAGCCACGGCGTCGAGCTGGGCGCCTGAATTCCAATTAACGATTCAGGGCAATTGCGGCGATGAACATCCACGAATACCAAGGCAAGGAAGTGCTGCGCCAATACGGCGTGGCAACGCCTCGCGGCTTCGTCTGCCGCTCGCCCGACGAGGCCGCCGAGGCCGCCAGCCGCATCGGCGGGCGCGCCTGGGTGGTCAAGGCGCAAATCCACGCGGGCGGCCGCGGCAAGGGCGGCGGCGTGAAGCCGGCCTGGTCGGTGGACGAGGTGCGGCGCCACGCCGGCCAGATGCTCGGCATGACGCTGCAGACGCCGCAGACCGGCCCCGAGGGCCGCGTGGTGAAGCAGCTGCTGGTGGAAGAAAGCGTGGAGATCGACAAGGAGCTCTACCTGGGCTTCGTGGTCGACCGCAACTCGCAGCGCGTGGCGCTGATGGCTTCGAGCGAAGGCGGCATGGACATCGAGGAAGTGGCCGCGCGCACGCCCGAGAAGATCCACCGGCTCTTCATCGACCCCGTCAACGGCCTCGGCGTAGCCGAGGCGGACGGCATCGCGCGACGCATCGGCATTGCCGACCGCGCGGTGGTGCAGGCGCGCGTGCTGATGCAGAACCTCTGGCAGGCCTTCGACGGCAGCGACGCCTCGCTGGCCGAGATCAACCCGCTGGTGCTCACCCGCGACGGCCGCGTGATCGCACTCGACGCCAAGTTCGACTTCGACGACAACGCGCTCTTCCGCCAGCCCGACATCGTCGCGATGCGCGACCTCGACGAGGAAGACCCGGTGGAGATCGAGGCCTCGGACGCCGGGCTCTCGTACATCGCGCTCGACGGCGACATCGGCTGCCTGGTCAACGGTGCGGGCCTCGCGATGGCGACGATGGACGCCATCAAGCTCTACGGCGGCGAGCCCGCCAACTTCCTCGACGTGGGCGGCGGCGCGACGGCCGACAAGGTGGCCGAGGCCGTGCGGCTGATGCTGCGCAACCCGAGGCTCAAGGCCGTGCTGGTCAACATCTTCGGCGGGATCATGAAGTGCGACGTGATCGCACACGGCGTGGTCGACGCGGTGCGCGAGACCGGCCTCAAGGTGCCGCTGATCGTGCGCATGAAAGGCACCAACGAGGACCTGGGCCGGACCATCCTCGCGCAGTCGGGCCTGTCGATCATCAACGCCGACGACATGGCCGAGGCCGCGCAGCGCGCCATCGGCGCGGCCAGCAACTGGGAGCGCCCGCGATGAACCGCTCCTGTTTCCAGCAACAGCCGATGGAGATTGCCGCATGTCCATCCTGATCGACAAGCACACCCGCGTCATCACGCAGGGCATCACCGGCAGGACGGGCCAGTTCCACACCCAGGCCTGCCTCGAATACGGCAACGGCAGGCACTGCTTCGTGGCGGGCGTGAATCCGATGAAGGGCGGCCAGTCGATGGCGGGCATCCCGATCTTCGGCACGGTGAAGGAAGCCAAGGCCGAGACCGGCGCGACCGTCTCCGTGATCTACGTGCCGCCGGCTTTCGCGGCCGCCGCCATCGACGAGGCCGTCGATGCCGAGCTCGACCTCGTCATCTGCATCACCGAGGGCATTCCGGTGCGCGACATGATCCGCACGCGCCACCGCATGCAGGGCCGCAAGACGCTGCTGCTGGGGCCCAACTGCCCGGGGCTCATCACGCCCGGCGAGATCAAGATCGGCATCATGCCCGGCCACATCCACCAGCGCGGGCGCATCGGCGTCGTCTCGCGCTCCGGCACGCTGACCTACGAGGCCGCGAGCCAGCTGGCGAGCTTCGGCATCGGGCAGTCGACGGTGGTGGGCATCGGCGGCGACCCGGTCGGCGGGCTGCGGCACATCGACGTGCTGAAGATGTTCAACGACGACCCGCGCACCGACGCCGTGATCATGGTCGGCGAGATCGGCGGCGACGCCGAGGAGCAATGCGCGCGCTGGATACGCGACCACATGACCAAGCCCGTGGTCGGCTTCATCGCCGGCGCCAGCGCACCGCCCGGCAAGCGCATGGGCCATGCGGGCGCCATCGTCTCCGGAGGCCGCGGCACGGCGCAGGAAAAGCTCGCGGTGATGAAGGAGTGCGGCATCCACGTCACGCGCAATCCGGCGGACATGGGAAAGCTGCTCGCCTCGCTCGTGGTGCCCGACTACCTGCCGTTCGACTGACCGATCGAACGGCGGCGGACCCGAATCCTCAACATCCAGAAAGACGACAACAACATGGAACAGCAGCAGATGAAGAAATGGGTCCGCTTCGAGCACGCGGGTGGCATCGGCTTCGGCACGCTCGAGGGCGACGCCGTGCACGAGCGGCAGGGCGACATGTTCGGCAGCTCCGAGCCCACGGGCCGCGTGTTCGCGCTCGCGGGGCTGCAGCTGCTCACGCCCACCGAGCCGACCAAGGTGATCGCGCTGTGGAACAACTTCCACGCGCTGGGCGCCAAGCTGAGCCTGCCGGTGCCGGCCGAGCCGCTGTACCTGCTGAAGACGCCCAATTCTTACCTCGCGCCCGGCGCGCCCATCCGCAAGCCGCTGTGCGACGGCAAGGTGGTGTTCGAGGGCGAGCTCGGCATCGTCATCGGCAAGACCGCCACCGCCGTCTCCGAAGCCGACGCGCTCGACCACGTGTTCGGTTACACCTGCGCCAACGACGTCACCGTGGCCGACATCCTCAACCGCGACGCGTCCTTCGCGCAGTGGGTGCGCGCCAAGGGCTTCGACACCTTCTGCCCCATGGGCCCGGTGGTGGCCACCGGCCTCGATCCCGCCACGCTCACCGTGACCACCACGCTCAACGGCGAGCAGCGCCAGAACTACCCGATCAGCGACATGCGCTTTTCGGTGCAGCAGCTCGTGAGCCTCATCTCGCAGGACATGACGCTGCACCGCGGCGACGTGATCCTCTGCGGCACCTCGATCGGCGTCGGCTCCATGAAGCCCGGCAGCCTCGTCGAGATCGAGATCGGCGGCATCGGAAAGCTCAGCAACCGCTTCGGCTGAACGCAGCCGAAGGGTCGCGCAAGGAATTCAACTCTTGGGGATCGACGACATGAAGATTGCAATCATCGGCGCAGGCGCCATCGGCGGACTGGTCGGCGCGAAACTCGCGCTGGCCGGCGAGGACGTCACGTTCATCGTGCGTGGCGCCAACCTCGAAGCCATAGGCCGCAACGGCATCAGGCTGGTCTCGGCCGAAGGCGAGGAACAGGTGGCGCGCAACGTGAAGGCCACCGACCGCTACGACGAGGCGGGCCCGCAGGACATCGTGGTGCTCGCGATGAAGGCCCACCAGGTCGAGGCCGTGGCCAACGACGTGCCGAAGCTCTTCGGGCCGGACACGGTGGTCGTGACCATGCAGAACGGCATCCCGTACTGGTACTTCCACAAGCATGGCGGCACGCTCGAAGGCACGCCGGTGCGCAGCGTCGACCCATCGGGAACGCTCGCGGCGAAGATTCCGGCGCAGCGGGTGATCGGCTGCGTGGTGTATCCGGCTTCGGAGCTCATCGCGCCCGGCGTGGTCAGGCACATCGAGGGCGACCGCTTTCCGGTGGGCGAGCTCGACGGCTCGGCCAGCGAGCGCGTCGAGCGCGTGTCGGCCTGCTTCACCGGCGCGGGTTTCAAGGCGCCGGTGCTCGACAACATCCGCGCCGAGATCTGGCTCAAGCTGTGGGGCAACCTCACCTTCAACCCGATCAGCAGCCTCGCGCATTCCACGCTCGTGGACATCTGCCAGTACCCGCCTTCGCGCGAGCTCGCCGCGGCAATGATGCGCGAGGCCCAGGCCGTCGCGCACAAGCTCGGCATCGAGTTCCGCGTGACGCTGGAGAAGCGCATCGCGGGCGCGGAGAAGGTCGGCAAGCACAAGACCTCGATGCTGCAGGACGTGGAAGCGGGCCGCGCGCCCGAGATCGACGCGCTGGTCGGCGCCGTGGTCGAGCTGGCACGGCTCACCGAAACGCCGACGCCGCACATCGACACCGTCTACAGCCTTGTGAAGCTGCTCGCTCGCACCATGGAAGACCAGCGTGGCCGGGTGAAGCTCGACGAGATCGCGGCATGAGCGGACGGTGTTTCTCCCTCTCCCCTCGGGGAGAGGGCAGGGGTGAGGGTGACGGCCCTCGCACAAGCCCTGCCTCGACCAGCGCCGCCAGCCCTCACCCCAACCCTCTCCCCGAGGGGAGAGGGAGCCAGGCCCTCGGTACCGGAGGCGTTCGATGAGACGCACGCGCAGCGCCAAGATCGTCGCAACCCTCGGCCCGGCCACCACCGACGAGCAGGCCATCCGCGCGCTGTTCGGACGCGGCGTGGACGTGTTCCGGCTCAACCTGAGCCACGGCACGCAGCACGACCATGCGCGCCGCATCGAGACCATCCGCCGGCTCGAGAAGGAGCACGGCCGGCCCATCGGCATCCTGCTCGACCTGCAGGGGCCCAAGCTGCGGCTGGGCACCTTCGAGGGCGGGCGGACGCATCTCGACGCGGGCGCGCGTTTCCGGCTCGACATGAACCAGGCCAGTGGCAATGCACGCCGTGCGCCGCTGCCGCACCCGGAAATCTTCGCCGCGCTGCAGAACGGCACCGAGCTGCTGCTCGACGACGGCAAGCTGCGCCTGCGCGTGGACAGCCATGGCCCCGACTTCGCCGAGACCACGGTGCTGGTCGGCGGGGACATCTCCGACCGCAAGGGCGTCAACGTGCCCAGCGTGCTGCTGCCGATCTCGCCGCTCACGCCCAAGGACCGCGACGACCTGGCCTTCGGCCTCTCGATGGGCGTGGACTGGGTCGCGCTCTCCTTCGTGCAGCGGCCCGAGGACATCGAGGAGGCGCGCGCCATCATCGGCTCGCGTGCCTGGATCATGGCCAAGCTGGAGAAGCCCGCTGCCATCGAGCACCTGGATGCCATCGTCGCACTGTGCGACGGCATCATGGTGGCGCGCGGCGACCTCGGCGTGGAGCTGCCGCCCGAGCAGGTGCCGGAGCTTCAGCGGCTGATCGTGCGTTCATGCCGCAAGCGCGGCAAGCCCGTGGTGGTGGCGACGCAGATGCTCGAATCGATGATCGTCTCGCCCGTACCCACGCGCGCCGAAGTGTCGGACGTGGCGACCGCCGTGTACGACGGCGTCGACGCGGTGATGCTCTCGGCCGAGTCGGCCTCGGGCAAGTACCCTTTGGAGGCGGTCGCGATGATGGACCGCATCATCGCGCGCGTGGAGGCCGATCCGTCGTACCGCACGGGCATCGACGCCACGCACGATGCAGCGCTTTCCACCACGGCCGATGCGGTGTGCGCCTCGATGCGCCAGGTGGCCTCGCTGCTCGCGCCGGCCGCCACCGTGACCTACACGTCGTCGGGCTTCACGAGCCTGCGCGCGGCGCGCGAGCGCCCGGCGGTGCCCATCCTGAGCCTCACGCCCGACGTGGCCGCCGCGCGTCGCATGGCGATGGTCTGGGGCGTGCACGCGGTGCTGGTCGACGACGTGCACGACGTGGCGGAGATGATCGACTGCGCATGCCGCACGGCGCGCACCGAGGGCTTCGCGAAGGAGGGGGACGACGTGGTGGTGGTGGCGGGCCTGCCCTTCGGGCAGTCGGGCACCACCAACCTGCTGCACGTCGCCCGAATACCGCGCTGAGCGCCCCCAGCTTCGAAGGCCCTGCGATGAAACACGCGACCTTGCGCCAGATGAAGGTCTTCGAGGCGGTGGCGCGGCTGCTGAGCTTCTCGCGCGCGGCCGAGGAACTGCACCTCACGCAGCCCGCCGTCTCCACGCAGGTGCGCAAGCTCGAGGAGCATGCGGACAACGCGCTCTTCGAGCAGTTCGGCAAGAAGATCTACCTCACGCCCGCGGGCACCGAGCTGCTGCAGATCAGCCGCGCGATCATCCAGCAGTTCGAGGCGGCCGAGCACGCGATGATGCAGTTCAAGGGCGTCTCGGGCGGCAAGCTCAACGTGGGCGTGATCAGCGCGGGCGACTACTTCTTTCCGCGCCTGCTGGTCGAGTTCGCGAGCCGCCACCAGGGCGTGACGCTGAACTTCACGGTCCACAACCGCGCGGAGCTGCTGACCCACATCGCGGAGAACCTTACGGATCTCGCGATCATGGTGCGCCCGCCTACCGACCTGGACACCGTCAACCAGCCCTTTGCGCCGCACCCTTACGTGATCGTCGCGGCGCCCGGTCATCCGCTGGCGCAAGAGAGAAACATCCCGCGGGCGCGGCTGATGCGCGAGCCCTTCGTGGTACGCGAGAAGGCTTCCGACACCTGGCACTCGATGGAGGACGGCTTCGGCGGCGACCTGAGCGGCATCAACGTCGCGATGGAGATACGCAGCACCGAGACCATCAAGCAGGCGGTGATCGCGGGCATGGGCGTGAGTTTCGTGTCGGCCCACACTGTGAGCCAGGAGCTGCGCGCCGGCAGCCTCTGCGTGCTCGACGTGCAGGGATTCCCGCTGATGCTCAACTGGTACGTGGTGCATCGCCGCAGCAAGCGGCTGCCGCCGGTGGCGCAGGCCTTCAAGGAGTTCCTGCTGAGCGACGGGCCCGCGCTGATCGCGCAGATCGTCCCGTTCGAAGGCCCCAAGGAAAAAGAGCGCGGCGAGTGACTCGCGCGCGCTCCTTGCGGGGATTGCCTGGCTGCTGCGTGCGGCGGATCAGCGTTGCACGAACGACGAGCGACGCTGCATCAGCGCGGCGCGAGCGGCCTTGTAGAAGATCACGATGGGCATCACCGCGAACAGCTCGCGCATGACGTTGCTGGCGGCCGAGGAAGAAGACGGGGCACGCAGTGCGTTGGAATTCAGGGTCGTGTGGCTCATTTGATGGCTCCAAAAAAAGAATCTGAAACTGAATCGGAAAGACCGAAGGGATTACCCTGAATTTTAGGGTTTACCCTAGACGAGGGCAAACGCGATTTTTGCGTTTCTTGACCTGGGTCAATTTTTTCCCTGTCGGACAGGGTCCCGTCATGGGGTGAAAGTTCCGCCTGCCAGAGCCGATCGGAAGAGCATCGGCCGCGCGCGACGCGCATCGCGAAGCCATCGAGGGACATCCCAAGAGCCGATGCGTGCATCGAAAAATGGCGCGCAACCATCACGCGCGAATCATCGAAATTCCTCCATCCATTTCTGTTCCTTGATGCGATGCGCGAGAGGCCGTTCGACACGCGTCGCAGCGGCCTCTCGTGCGCGTCGCGCGCGGTGCGATTTCCAGAGAGGAATCAGTGCCTCGTGCTAGGGATACCTCGGGGGTTCGCCGAGGGCGCGATTCGTGTGAACTTGACTGAGGTCAAGAGTTTTTGAGTCGCTCGGTCCGACAGTCATTCACGCGCAGAAAACTGGTGATTCCAATGCCGTGTATCGATGTCAACGAAGCCTCGTCGCCCGTCGATGCGCACAGTTCGCTCGACTGATTGCTCTGCTCTGGCAGCCCGTCGGATTTCAACGAAAACACCAAGGACAACTCCATGACTCGGCCCACCTCCACGATCGCAGGTTCCAACGCCGCGATGTACCCCCCGTCCGAAACCTATGGCGCCAACGCGACCCGATCCGAGGCGTACCGATGGGGCCAATTGCTCATAGGCATCGTCTGCATGGCGATGATCGCCAACCTGCAGTACGGCTGGACGCTCTTCGTCAATCCGATCGCCGACAAGCACGGCTGGAGCCGCGCCGCGATCCAGGTCGCCTTCACCATCTTCGTGCTCACCGAAACCTGGCTGGTGCCCATCGAGGGCTACCTCGTCGACCGCTTCGGACCACGTCCCGTGGTGCTGGTGGGCGGTGTGCTCTGCGGCGTGGGCTGGGTGCTCAACTCGTTCGCCGACTCGCTGGCGCTGCTGTACGTGGCGGCGGCCATCGGCGGCATCGGCGCGGGCGCGGTCTACGGCACCTGCGTGGGCAATGCGCTCAAGTGGTTCCCCGACCGGCGCGGCCTCGCGGCGGGCATGACCGCCGCGGGCTTCGGTGCGGGCTCTGCGCTCACGATCATCCCGATCTCCGCGATGATCAAGTCGAGCGGCTATGAGGCAGCCTTTCTCTATTTTGGAATCGGGCAGGGACTCATCGTGTTCCTGCTCGCATGGCTCCTGACCCGCGCGCCCGACCACGCCAAGGCTTCCAACAACCGCGCCGTGCAGCAGTCGCGCCGCGACTACGCGCCCTCCGAGGTGCTGCGCTCGCCGGTGTTCTGGGTGATGTACGCGATGTTCGTGATGGTGGCGGCCGGCGGCCTGATGGCCACCGCGCAGCTCGCGCCCATCGCCAAGGACTTCAAGATCATCGACGTGCCGGTCAACATCATGGGCCTGGTGCTGCCCGCGCTGACCTTCGCACTGGCCATCGACCGCGTGCTCAACGGCCTCACGCGGCCATTCTTCGGATGGGTGTCGGACAAGATCGGCCGCGAGCAGACCATGTTCATCGCCTTCGCGATCGAGTCGGTCGGCATCCTGATGCTCTACCACTACGGCCAGAACCCGCTGCTGTTCGTGATCCTCACGGGCATCGTGTTCTTCGCATGGGGCGAGATCTACAGCCTGTTCCCCTCGACCTGCGCCGACACCTTCGGCTCCAAGTACGCGGCCTCGAACGCCGGCATGCTCTATACCGCCAAGGGCACGGCCTCGCTGCTGGTGCCCCTGTCGAGCGTGCTGGCCGCCTCCACAGGCAGCTGGCAGGCCGTCTTCATCGCGGCCAGCGCGGTCAATGCGCTCGCGGCGCTGATGGCCTGGTTCGTGCTGCGCCCGATGCGCCGCAAGCACATCGAGGCCAGCCGTACCGAATAGCACCGAATAGAACACCTGCACACCACCGAAGGCGGCAGCGCCGGTACCATCCGGGCATCCGCCTTTCCCCCGCGGCCCCGCCATGAAGATGGCGGGGCCTTTTGCCGATGAACAGGAGCCTTTGCAGTGACGATCTACCGACTTGACGCGCATGAACCGGTCATCGACGCCAGCGCCCGAGTGGCCGAGAGCGCCAGCGTGATCGGCCAGGTCGTGCTGGCGGCCGGCTGCAGCATCGGCGCGCACTCGGTGCTGCGTGGCGACAACGAGCCCATCACCGTCGGCCGCGGCAGCCAGGTGGAGGCGGGCGTGATGCTGCACGCCGACCCCGGCTTCCCGCTCACCATCGGCGCCGAGGTGATGGTCGGCCCGCACGTGATGCTGCACGGTTGCACCGTGGGCGACGGCGCCGTCGTCGGCGAGAACACCGTCGCGCTCAACGGCTCGGTGGTGGGCCGCGGATGCATCGTCGAGCCCGGTTCGCTGCTCACCGAAGGCAAGGTTTTTCCCGACCGTTCGCGCATCGCGGGCCGCCCCGCGAAGGTCACCGGCGAGGTGGGCGACGAAGAAGCCGAAGCGCAGCTGCGCAGGGCGCGCGAAGCCTCCGCCCGATAGGGTCTTTCAGGCAGTTCTCCCGGTCCTTGCGAAACCCTGCGCGCCCGCAGGGTTTGTGCGCATTGGCACCGTGCTTGTTTCGGCGGAAATTGACTTGTGTCAAGGCCCCCGACGCCCGATTCATCGACATTGATCCCCAAGCGGACGACCACGGGATTCGCGTCGAATTCGCGACGTCGAACCCGTGACGAACCACGATGAAAACAGCTCCGCCTGCAAGGCCTCGAAGGCTTCACGCAGCGGAGCAGATCGGACGGACCATGAGACAAGAACAGGTTCAGCAGGCGCAGCAGGGGCACGAGGCGAGCGAACTCGCCGCCGTGCAGCGCATCCTGCATGTGCACGAGAACGAACCCGGCGCGCTGCTGCCGATACTGCACGACGTGCAGGACGCGCTCGGCTACATCCCCGCCCACGCGGTGCCGGTGATCGCCGAGGCGCAGAACCTCTCGCGCGCCGAGGTGCACGGCGTCGTCACCTACTACCACCACTTCCGCAGCGCGCCCGCGGGCCGCCATGTGATCCAGATCTGCCGCGCCGAGGCCTGCCAGTCGATGGGCGCCGATGCGCTGCTGGCCCATGCGGAACTTCGTCTGGGCTGCAGCGCGCACGGCACCACGAAGGACGGCGCGTTCACGCTGGAGCCGGCCTTCTGCCTCGGCCTGTGCGCCTCCTCGCCCGCGATGACGCTGGACGACCAGCCGCATGCGCGCATGACGCCCCGCACGTTCGATGCGCTGGTCGCGCAGGTCAACCCATGAGCACCATCACCGTATACGTCCCGCGCGACTCGGCCGCGCTCGCCGCCGGCGCAGACCGCGTGGCCCGCTGCATCGCGAAGGAGGCAGCGGCGCGCGGCCTGATGCTGGAGATCGTGCGCAACGGCTCGCGCGGCATGTTCTGGCTCGAGCCGCTGGTGGAGGTGAACACGCCCGCCGGCCGCATCGCCTACGGCCCGGTGACGCCCGACGACGTGGCGGGGCTGTTCGACGCGGGCTTCATCACCGGCGGCAGGCATCCGCTGGCGCTCGGCCCGACCGAGGAGATCCCTTACCTGAAGAAGCAGGAGCGCCTGACCTTCTCGCGCATGGGCATCACCGACCCGGTGTCGCTCACCGACTATCAGGCCTACGAGGGCTTCGCCGGCCTGCGCCGCGCGCTGGCGCTCGCGCCCGAGGACATCGTGCAGCAGGTGCTCGACTCCGGCCTGCGCGGTCGTGGCGGCGCGGCCTTTCCGGCCGGCATCAAGTGGAAGACGGTGCTCGGCACGGCTGCTTCGCAGAAGTACATCGTCTGCAATGCCGACGAAGGCGACTCGGGCACGTACTCCGACCGCATGACGATGGAGGGCGACCCCTTCATGCTCATCGAGGGCATGACCATCGCGGGCCTCGCCACCGGCGCGACGCAGGGCTACATCTACGTGCGCTCGGAGTACCCGCACGCGATCGCGACGCTGAACGAGGCGATCCGTATCGCCGAGGCGGCGGGCTTCCTCGGCGACAACATCCTGCGTTCGGGCAAGCGCTTCTCGCTCGCGGTGCGCAAGGGCGCGGGCTCGTACGTGTGCGGCGAGGAGACGGCGCTGCTCGAAAGCCTGGAAGGCAAGCGCGGCATCGTGCGCGCCAAGCCGCCGCTGCCGGCCATCGAGGGGCTGTTCGGCAAGCCCACGCTCATCAACAACGTCATCACGCTGGCCAGCGTGCCGCTGATCCTGGCGCGCGGCGCGGCCTTCTACCGCGACTACGGCGTGGGCCGCTCGCGTGGCACGCTGCCGATGCAGCTGGCGGGCAACATCAAGTACGGCGGCCTGGTCGAGAAGGCCTTCGGCGTCACGTTGCGCGAACTGCTCTACGACTACGGCGGCGGCTCGGCCTCGGGCCGGCCCATCAAGGCGGTGCAGGTCGGTGGTCCGCTGGGCGCCTACCTGCCCGAATCGAAGTGGGACCTGCCTCTGGACTACGAGGCCTACGCGGCCGTGGGCGGCACCGTGGGCCATGGCGGCATCGTGGTGCACGACGACACGGCCGACCTCTCGAAGCTCGCGCGCTACGCCATGGAGTTCTGTGCGCTCGAATCCTGCGGCAAGTGCACGCCCTGCCGCATCGGCTCGACGCGCGGCGTGGAAGTGATCGACAAGATCCGCGGCAACCAGAACCGCCCGCAGCAGGTGATGCTGCTGCGCGACCTGTGCGACACGATGGTCCACGGCTCGTTGTGCGCCATGGGCGGCATGACGCCGTTCCCGGTGCTCTCGGCGCTCGATCATTTCCCGCAGGACTTCGGCATCGAAGCTCCCGATAGAAAGGCCGCCTGACATGACGCATCCGGATACGGACAGCCGAACGCAGAAGGAATACAAAAACTACGCAGAGATCGCAGAAGAGACAAACACCATTTTGGGTTTTCCTTTTGCGACTTCTGCGAAATCTTCGCGACTTCTGCGTTCGGCTGTCCGCTCCCGCATTTGCCTCAGGCCTCAGTGAAAGCCCCCAACATGTTGAACCATCTCAAGGACATCGACTACGGCACCCCCAAGCGCGAATCGGAGCGCGAGGTGACGCTGGAGATCGACGGCAACGAAGTCACGGTGCCCGCGGGCACCTCGCTGATGCGCGCGGCGGTGGATGCGGGCATCCAGGTGCCCAAGCTCTGCGCCACCGACAGCCTGGAGCCCTTCGGCTCGTGCCGGTTGTGCCTGGTCGAGATCGAGGGCCGCCGGGGCTTTCCGGCCTCGTGCACCACGCCCGCCGAAGCCGGCATGAAGGTGCGCACGCAGACGCCCAGGCTGCAGGAGCTGCGCAAGGGCGTGATGGAGCTCTACATCTCCGACCATCCGCTGGACTGCCTCACCTGCTCGGCCAACGGCAACTGCGAGCTGCAGGACATGGCGGGCGTGACCGGCCTGCGCAACGTGCGCTACGGCTTCGACGGCGCCAACCACCTCAAGAGCGAGAAGGACGAGTCGAACCCGTACTTCAGCTACGACCCCTCGAAGTGCATCGTGTGCAACCGCTGCGTGCGCGCCTGCGAGGAAACGCAGGGCACCTTCGCGCTGACCATCAGCGGCCGCGGCTTCGAGTCGCGCGTGTCGCCGGGCCAGGACGAGGCCTTCATGGATTCGGAGTGCGTGAGCTGCGGCGCCTGCGTCGAGGCCTGCCCCACCGCCACGCTGCAGGAGAAGTCGGTGATCTGGCTCGGCCAGCCCGAGCACAGCGTGATCACCACCTGCGCCTACTGCGGCGTGGGCTGCTCGTTCAAGGCCGAGATGAAGGGCAACGAGGTGGTGCGCATGGTGCCGTGGAAGGACGGCAAGGCCAACGAGGGCCACTCCTGCGTGAAGGGCCGCTTCGCCTGGGGCTATGCCACGCACCAGGACCGCATGCTCAAGCCGATGATCCGCAAGAACATCAGCGACCCGTGGCAGGAGGTGAGCTGGGAGACCGCGCTCGGCTATGCGGCCAGCGAGTTCAAGCGCCTGCAGGCCAAGTACGGCCGCGACTCCATCGGCGGCATCACTTCCTCGCGCTGCACCAACGAGGAGACCTACCTCGTGCAGAAGCTGGTGCGCGCCGCCTTCGGCAACAACAACGTCGACACCTGCGCGCGCGTGTGCCATTCGCCCACGGGCTACGGCCTGAAGCAGACGCTGGGCGAATCGGCGGGCACGCAGACTTTCGCCTCGGTGGACAAGGCCGACGTCATCATGGTGATCGGCGCCAACCCGACCGACGGCCACCCGGTGTTCGCCTCGCGCATGAAGAAGCGGCTGCGCCAGGGCGCGAAGCTGATCGTGGTCGACCCGCGCCGCATCGACATCGTGAAGTCGCCGCACATCGAGGCGGCGCACCACCTGCAGCTGCGCCCCGGCACCAACGTGGCGGTGGTCACGGCGCTGGCGCACGTCATCGTGACCGAGGGGCTGATGGCCGACGAGTTCGTGGCCGAGCGCTGCGACACCGCTTCTTTCAAGGAGTGGAAGTTGTACGTCGAACGCCCCGAGCAGTCGCCCGAGGCCACCGAGGCGGTGACCGGCGTGCCGGCCGCCGAGATGCGCGCGGCCGCGCGGCTCTTCGCCACCGGCGGCAATGCCGCCATCTACTACGGCCTGGGCGTGACCGAGCACAGCCAGGGCTCGACGACGGTGATGGGCATCGCCAACCTCGCGATGGTCACCGGCAACGTCGGCCGCGAGGGCGTGGGGGTGAACCCGCTGCGCGGCCAGAACAACGTGCAGGGCTCCTGCGACATGGGCTCCTTCCCGCACGAGCTGCCGGGCTACCGCCATGTGTCGGACAGCACCACGCGCTCCGCGTTCGAGGCCGCCTGGGGCGTGCCGATCGACCCCGAGCCGGGCCTGCGCATTCCCAACATGTTCGATGCCGCCATCGGCGGCAGCTTCAAGGGCCTCTACTGCGAGGGCGAGGACATCGTGCAGTCCGACCCGAACACCCAGCACGTGGCCGCCGCGATGATGGCCATGGAATGCGTGGTGGTGCAGGACATCTTCCTCAACGAGACCGCCAAGTACGCGCACGTGTTCCTGCCGGGCTCCTCCTTCCTGGAGAAGGACGGCACCTTCACCAACGCCGAGCGCCGGATCTCGCGCGTGCGCAAGGTGATGCCGCCGAAGGCGGGCTATGCCGACTGGGAAGTGACGGTGAAGCTCGCGCAGGCCCTGGGTTATCCGATGGACTACCAGAGCCCGGAGGAGATCATGGACGAGATCGCCGCGCTCACGCCCACCTTCCACGGCGTGAGCTACAAGCGCCTCGACGAGCTCGGCAGCATCCAGTGGCCCTGCAACGAGAACGCGCCCGACGGCACGCCCACCATGCACATCGACCGCTTCGTGCGCGGCAAGGGCAAGTTCATCGTCACGCAGTACGTGGCGACCGACGAGAAGGTCACGCGCAGGTTCCCGCTGCTGCTGACCACCGGGCGCATCCTCTCGCAGTACAACGTGGGCGCGCAGACGCGGCGCACCGAGAACAACCAGTGGCACAGCGAGGATCGGCTGGAGATCCATCCTCACGACGCCGAGGAACGCGGCGTGAAGGAAGGCGACTGGGTCGGCATCCAGAGCCGCGCGGGCGAGACGGTGCTGCGCGCCACGGTGTCGGAGCGCGTGCAGCCGGGCGTTGTCTACACCACCTTCCACTTCCCCGAGTCGGGGGCGAACGTGATCACCACCGACAACTCCGACTGGGCCACCAACTGCCCCGAATACAAGGTCACGGCGGTGCAGGTGGCGCCGGTGATGCAGCCTTCGGCATGGCAGCAGGAGTACAGCCGCTTCAACCGGACGCAGCACGACCTGCTCGCCGCTGCCTCGCACCAGAGCAACGAGACGGTGCCGGCCAAGTGAGGATGCATCGCGCATGACCATGCAGGCCGCAGACACGGTCCGCTTCTGCGAAGGCGCGCAGCTGCTGCCCGTGCACGGCGTGCGCGGCGGCCGGCCCTTCGACGTGCAGGACTGGGTTGCCGAGGAGGTGCCCGTCGCGCTCGAATACAACGGCATCTCGCATGCGGTGATGCTGGCTACGCCGCTCGACCTGGAAGACTTCGCGCTAGGCTTCTCGCTGAGCGAGGGCATCCTCGACGAGGCGCACGAGCTCTATTCGGTGGAGGCCGAGCAGTCGGCGCTGGGCTTCACGGTGCACATGCAGGTGTCGAGCGCCGCATTCGCGCGCCTCAGGCAGCGCCGCCGCTCGATGGCCGGGCGCACCGGCTGCGGCCTGTGCGGCACCGAAAGCCTCACGCAAGTGTCGCGCGAGATTCCCGTGCTGCGCGACGATGCCGCCGTGCGCTTCGAGCGCGAGGCCATCGGCCGGGCGATGTCGCGGCTGCCTTCGCAGCAGACCTTGCAGGAAGCCACCGGCGCGGTGCACGCGGCGGCGTGGTGTTCGCCCGAGGGCGAGGTGATGTGGCTGCGCGAGGACGTGGGCCGCCACAACGCGCTCGACAAGCTGGTGGGCGCGCTCGCGGCCAACGACGTCGATGCGTCCGGCGGCTTCATCGCCGTCACCAGCCGCGCGAGCTTCGAGATGGTGCAGAAGGCCGCGATGGCCGGCGCGCCGCTGCTGGCCGCCGTGTCGGCACCGACCTCGTTCGCGGTGACCACGGCGCAGCGCGCGGGGCTCACGCTGGTGGGCTTCGTGCGGCAGGAAGATCTTGGCGTGTACAGCCACCCCCAGCGGCTGCGCTGAGCCGTTCCCTTTTTCAACGCTACAACTTTCCGGAAACCAAATGGAGCACGATCAATCGGCGCAACTCGTGAAGATGGCCAACCAGATCGGCAGCTTCTTCCAGGCGCAGTCGCCCAGCGACGCGGGCGCGGCCACGCAGGCCATTGCCGCGCACCTGAAGTCGTTCTGGGCACCGAGCATGCGCATCCAGCTGCTGCGCGATTTCGATGCGGGCAAGACGCCGCAGCTGATGTCTATCGTGGCATCGGCGCTTCGCAGCCATCGGGCGACGCTGCTGCCTGCGCCATGAGCAGGGACTCGTAGTAGAGGCACAGCGGCATCGCGATGAACACCATGCCCGCGACGTAGATCACGAGGCTGGTGACGGGAAAGTGCATGCCGCCCCAGTAGGGGACGGACGCCACGAGCGCGAGGCCCGCGATCAGCGCGATCGTGCCGCGCAATGCGCCTCGCGTGAGGGCGATGCGCGAGAGCCCCGGCGGGGCGGATGTCCGAGAGCCATCTGGAAAGTTCCGAAGGCTCTCGCCCTTGTCTCCAACTCTTTTCATCGTGGTCGCTCCTCGGTGAAGGCGAGGGACGGTTCTTATCACGCGCGCAAGACGCGGGTCAAGGCCGAAGTCGGGAGCGGGCCGGGGGAAGGGATCCGACAGCCGAACGCAGAAAAAATACAAAAGCTACGCAGAGGCCGCAGAAGAGACAGAAAACCATTTTCTGGTTTTCCTTTTGCGACTTTCGCGCAACCTTCGCGACCTCTGCGTTCGGCTGCCCGGTCCCGATCCCGCTTCAGTCGTACTTGACCGTGTAGATCAGGTCGAGGCCGCTCGTCTGTCCGGCCTGGCCGCGCAGGGTGAGGCGCGTCGTCAGGTCGTAGAAGATGAAGAGGGTGCCGAAGGTGCCGCCGATGCTGCGCTCGTAGGTGATGTAGAAGTCCTTCGACAGGCGCTTGCCCAGCGTCACTGCCGATTCGCGCAGGTCGCCGCCGTCGCCCGGGCCCTTGAAGCCGAGTTCGTCGAGGCCGAAGCGGCTCGCGAGGCTGCCGCCGGTGGAGGCGCCGCCGATCTTGCCGAGCAGCGACAGCGCGGCCTGCTGCAGCAGCGCCGATTCGCCGCCGCTGGTGGCCGAGGCGCGGCCCAGCACGACCCATGAGAGCGTCTCGGCATCGGACAGCGCCGGCTCCGAATACAGCTTCACGCGCGGCGACTGCGCGGTGCCGGTGATCTGCACGCCCGCGCGCTGCGAGAGGTTGGGGCGGATCGCGAGGATGTCGAGCGCCGGGTTGTCGAAGGGGCCGTTGAAGCGCGCGATGCCGGTTTCCACGTCGAGCTGCTGGCCGTAGGCGCGGTACTGGCCCTTCACCGTCTTCACCTCGCCGGTGATGCGCGGCGGCGCATCGAGCCGGGTGCTGCGGATCTCGAGGTTGCCTTCGAGGCGCGTGGTGATGCCGCGGCCCTGCACCGCGAAGTCGTCGCCCAGGTCGAACTCGACGGTGATGTCCGGCGGCTTGGCGGTCTGCGGCTTCGCGGCCTGTGCGTCGGCGCGGGCGGCCTCGCGCTTCGCCGCCTCGGCGGCCTCGCGGTCCTTGGCGGCGGAGCGCACGACGACGTCGCTGCCCAGGCTGGGCGCGGTCTCGTCGGGCAGGATGATGACGGCGCGGTCGGTCCTGAGCTTGCCGCGCACGGTGAACTGGCCGTTGTCCAGCCGCGCCTGCAGGTCGCCCGAGAGTGTGACCTGCCGGTCGGTGCGCACCAGCACGCGCAGCGCGCGCAGCTGGCCCTGCAGCGCCATGCGGATGCCGGAGGCCGAGCCACTGGCCGGGCCCCAGGCGAGCTCGCCGCTGGCTGAGAGCGTGCCGCCGTCGGTGCGGGCCTCGCTGGCGGCGGTGCTGCGGTTGCCGCTCTGGCCGCCGATGCGCGCCGAACTGCCGGCGCCGCCCTTGAGCGTGAATTCGGTGATCTGCACGCGCTCGCCGGTGAGCGTGGCGCGCAGCCGGCCGTCGCGCAGGTCCAGCCCTTCGACCGGCGCGCGCAGCGCGAGCTTGTCGGCGCCCAGCGTGCCGTTCCAGCGCGGCGCGGCGCGGTTGCCCGAGAGCGTGGCGTTGGCGTCCAATGTGCCCGCAATGCGCCAGCCCGGAGGCGCGAGCATGGACCACACGCCCAGGTTCGGCAGCATGGCCTTGATGGTGCCGCCCAGCGGCGCGTCGGGCGCCCACTGCCAGCCGCCGGCGCGCTGCTGCACGCGGGTGTCGAGCTGCGCGTCGATCTTGCCGGCGCGCTCGCTGTCCCACGCGAGAACGGCGCGCACCGCGTCGCCGTCGGCATCCAGGCGCAGCTCGGCCTGGCGCAGGCCGGCCGGCGTGCTGGGCGCGTCGCCGCTGGCCGAGGCGGAATTCATCGTGCGCTCGCTCGCGGTGCCCGTGCCGGTGCTGGTGATGCGCGTGACCAGCGCGGCCTCGCCGGCCTGCACGCGGATGTCGCCGCTCTGGCGTGCGAGGCGGGCCTTGGCGTGCAGCGTGTCGCCCGCGTCGATGTCCCAGTCGCCGTTGAACATCAGGTCGCCGCTGATGCCGTATTCGCCGAGCGCGGTATTGGCGCCGAGCGCGCTGGCCCAGGCCATCGGCAGGCCCTGCAGCTGGCCCTTGGACTGCACGCGGAACACGCGGTTGGGCGCCGCGCCGCTCTGGCTGAAGCGCAGCGGCTGCCAGTCGATGCGCACCGTGCCCGGTACGGGGCCTCGCAGCGTGGCCGAGGCGGCGGAAGCTTCCACGTCGAGGCGCGGCGCATTGCCGCTCGCGGTGCGGATGGTCGCGGTGACTTCGCGCCCCAGCTCCAGCACCCATGGCGCGCCGGGTCGAGCGCTGTCCTGCGCCTGCAGCTTCAGGCTGGCCAGCGCCGCGCGCCACTGGCCGACACCGGCGATGCCGCCGCTGGCGCGGGTGTCGATGTCGAACTTCTGCGTGCCGGTGGCGGCCTCGCCCTTCAGCGCGAGCGTGGCCTGCGCGAGGCTGCCGGCAAGGTCGGCCTGCAGGTTGCGCAGCTGGATGTCGGTGTTCGTTGCGCCGGGCTGCTCGGAGGGCAGGGTGAGGTCGAGGCGCGGCACCGAGAGTGCGGCCTTCAGGCTCGGTTCGGCGACGCCGCGCGGGGCGGGGGCGTTGGGGTTTTCCAGCCGGCGCTGGATGGTGCGCCAGCCACCCTGCCAGCTGGCGTCGAGCTTTGCCGATCCCTTGGCGCCGGCGTTGCCGAACACGCCGGACATCCCCGGCAGGCCCTGCACCCAGCGCTGCACGGTGTCGGCGTCATCGATGGCGGCCTTGACCTCGCCGCTGCCCGAATCGGGCGCAATGCGGCCTTCGACCTGCGCGCTGCCGCCGGGCAGGGCGAGGGCCAGCTTGCCGCTGGCGGCCTGCTCGGCCACGCGCACCTGCAGGCGGCCGTCGACGCTGGCGCGCTGCGCATCGATGCGCAGCGTGCGCAGCTCGAGCACCTGGTCCTTCCACTGGCCCTGGGCCAGCGCGCGGTCGAGCGCGAAGCCGGGCAGGGCCTTGCTGCCCGCGCCGCCGCCCTCGGCGCGCAGGCTGGCGTCGAAGGCGATGGCGCTGTCCTTCTGCTCGGCCTTGATCTGTCCGCTGACCGGTGCGCCAGAAAGCTCGCTGTGCAGCGCCGCGGGCCTCACGCCGCGCACGGTGGCCTGCGCCTGCCAGGGCGAGGGCGCCGGGCTCCACTTGCCGGCCGCGTCGATGCGCCCGCCGCCCGCGCGCACGGTGGCTTCGGAAATGGTCCAGCTGGTGCCGTCGAAGCCGACCCTGGCCAGCAGCTGTTCGAGCGGCAGCTTCTCCTTGTCCCACGGGCCGGGCAGGGCGTTGCGGATGTCGGCCGAGGCCTTCCAGGCTGCGGGGCCGGTGTCGGCATCGGGCTGCAGTTCGACGGTGCCGGTGAGCCGCGTTTCGGGCGCACCGGGCCACAGGCTCGATGCGTCGACGTTGCGCAGGTCGGCCTTCGCGTCGATCACCGGCTGGGGCAGCCAGGGCGCGATCTGCGCCTGCAGGCTGGCCGCCATGGGCGCGTCGGCGTTCTCCTCGGCAGGCTTCAGCTCTGCCGCCACCTGCAGGCGCGCACCGGCGCCGGCGAGCGTGCCCTTGACAGTGGCGGTGGCCATCACGTCGATGTCGTGGTCCTCGGCCACGGGCGCCTTCACGCGGCCGTCGAGTGCGGCGTCGATCGCCATCGGCGCAGGGCCCTGCAGCTTCACGCGGGCGCTGTAGTGGCCGCTGGCGATGTCCACGCCCTTGACCTCGAGCGCATGCTCGGCCGCCTTGTAGCTGTAGCTGCCCGAGAGATTGAGCGCCTGCAGCACGGGCGGGCCGGCCCCGCGCAGTTCGTCGATGCGGAAGGGCAGTTCGACCTCTATCGGCAGGGCGAGCTGTTCGAGCGGCTCGGTGGGCTTGTCGCTCGGCGGGCCGCGCTTCTCGATCAGCACCTGCTTCGCATGCACCTCGCCGAGCTGCACCCTGCGCTTCAGCAGCGGCGCGAGCTGCCAGCCGATGGTGGCGTCGTTCACCTCCACGGCGATGCTCTCGCTCTGGTACTTGAGCCAGCCGATGCGGCCGCCGGTGCGCAGCGAGCCGCTCACGTCGCGGCTTTCGAGCGTCTGGCCGGCTGGCAGGCGCTGCGCCGCCTGCGCGAGCGCGAATGCGAGTGAGGTGTTCGAGCCCAGCCACCACCATGCGCCGGCGACCAGCAGCACCACGGCCAGCAACAGGCCGGCGACAGTCCAGGCCAGGGCGCGCACCGCGCGCCGCGCGCGCGAACGGCGGGGAGGCGAGGGCGGCGTAGGCTTCTGGTCGTCGGTCTGCATCTGCGTGGCCTGCGTCAGAAGGTGAAGCCGAGGCGGAAGTGCAGGCGGAACTTCTTCGAGTCCACGCCGTAGGCCAGGTCGGCCTGCACCGGCCCGACCGGGCTGCGCCAGCGCGCGCCCACGCCCACGCCCACCTTGGGCTTGAGCTCGCCGGGCTTGTCGGCCACGGCGCCGGCATCGACGAACACCACGCTCTCCCATTCGGTGAGCTTGTCGTTGTAGACGAAGGGGCGCTGCCACTCCACGCTGGCCACGCCGAGGTAGCGGCCGGCGACGGTGGTGCCGTCGGGGCGCACGGTGCCGATCTGCTTGTAGCTGTAGCCGCGCACGGTGGTGTCGCCGCCGGTCAGGAACATCAGCGTGGAGGGGATCTGCGCGCTGTCTTTCGCCGATACCGCGCCGGCCTCCACGCGCAGCTGCAGGCGGCTGCGGCGCGCGCGCAGCTCCTTGTCCTCGGCCGAGCCCAGCGGCAGCACGCCGAGCCAGCGCGCGTAGGTGCGCGTGAAGGGCACCTGCTCGCCGGTGAGCGTGTAGCCGGCAGCCACCTCCAGCGCGAGGCCGTAGCCGCGCGAGGGGGCGGAGTTGTCGTCGAAGTAGCGCCCTGTCCAGCCCCAGTTGGCCGTCACGGCCGAGGCCGAGGGCGGCGCGTTGGTGCCGCGGTTCTGCGCGTAGTCGTACTGCAGGAAATAGCTGCGGTCGATGTGGTCGCCCGACTTGCTGCGCCCGCCGCGCAGCCGGCCGCTGTCGACCACGTAGCTGCCCGATTGCTCGCTCTTGAGCTCCGCGCCCGCGAACCAGCGCCAGCCGCGGTCGTCGGGAATGGCCTTGAGCTCGGTAGACAGCGACTTGATGTCGTTGTCCACCGACAGCCGCGAGACGGCGCGCCAGCCCAGCAGCGGCACCTGGTTGTGGATGTGGTCGATCGAAAGCCGCGGGCCGTTGTCGGTGGTGAAGCCCACGCCCAGCACCACCTTCTGCAGCGGCGCCTCGCGCAGCTGCGCGATGACGGGCGCGGCCAGCGGGTTGCCGCCGTCGGTGTCGAGCGTGAGGAACACAGAGTCGTAGTAGCCGCTGCTGGCCAGGCGCTGCTGGGCGTCGAGCAGCTTCTGCTGGTCGTAGTCCTGGCCGCTGGGCAGGCGCGCGATGCGGCGCGCGCCGTCGGGGTCGTAGCGCTGGATGCCGCGCAGCACCAGCGGCCCGAACTTGTAGGCCGGGCCCGACTGGTAGGTCACGCTCAGGCGCGCCTCGCTGCGGTCGGCATCCACCTCGGCGCGGCTGATCGCGATGCTGCCCGTGGGAAAGCGCTTCGCCGTGAGGCTGCGCAGCGCGGTGGTCTTCGCGTCGTCCCAGGCCTGCTGGGTGAAGGGCTGGCCGGCGCGCAGGGCCCAGGCGGTGCGGATGGTGTCGCGCTGCGACTCGGCGGCCGGGTCGTCGGCGATAGGGCCGGCGTAGCTGATCTGCACGTTGCTCACCTTGGTGAGCTCGCCGGGCGAGACGTTGATGACGATCTCGCGCGGGGCCTTCGCGCCCTGCGGCGTCTCGTTGAGTTCGAGCGTCAGCGTGGGCGTGAAGTAGCCGAGCGTGGCGAGCAGTTCGCGGGCGTTGGCCTCTGCGGCCACCATGAGGCGGGAGATCTCGGTGGCGCCGAGGTCGTCGAGCTCGCGGTAGCGCTGGATTTCGAGATGCAGCTTGAGGTAGTCGCGCACGGCTTCGGGGCCGCGCACGTCGACGGTGAAGGCGTCGCGCTTGTCACCGGCCTTCCTGCCGCCGTCTTCCTTCTCGTCCTTGTCGGCACCGGTGGTGCCGGCACCCGCCGCGCCGCTGCGCACGAGGCCGGCCACGGGTTTGTTTTCTTCGGCGGATTCCTTTTTCGGCAGCAGGCTGCAGCCTTGCAAGAGCAGGACGCCGCACAAAAACAAAGCCGGCCACCACGCCGGCGAAGAAACAGGAACCGCCCTGACCATGGGCGGATTCTGACAGCAAGCCCGGCCGGTTCCTGAAGGCCCCGCCGGATCGGCGGCATCGTCCTACTTGGACAGCATGCGCATCGCCTCCTCGAGCCCGCGCAAGGTGAGGGGGTACATGCGGTTGGACATCAGCTGCTGCATCACCGCGATGCTCTGGCGGTACTGCCACACGCCCTGCGGCTCGGGGTTGATCCACGCGAACTTCGGAAAGGCGTGCGTCAGGCGCTGGATCCACTCGGCGCCGGCTTCCTCGTTGTTGTATTCGACGCTGCCGCCGGGCTGCAGGATCTCGTAGGGGCTCATGGTCGCGTCGCCGACGAAGATGAGCTTGTAGTCCTTGTTGTATTTGCGCAGGATGTCCCAGGTGGCGAACTTCTCGGAGAAGCGGCGCTTGTTGTTCTTCCACATGAAGTCGTACACGCAGTTGTGGAAGTAGAAGAACTCCAGGTGTTTGAACTCGGTCTTCACGGCCGAGAACAGCTCCTCCACGCGCTGGATGTGCTCGTCCATCGTGCCGCCCACGTCCATCAACAGCAGCACCTTGACGTTGTTGTGGCGCTCAGGCCGCATCTTGATGTCGAGGAAACCGGCGTTGGCGGCGGTCGAGTGGATGGTGTCGTCGAGGTCCAGTTCCTCGTCATGGCCCTCGCGCGCGAACTTGCGCAGCCGGCGCAGCGCGACCTTGATGTTGCGCGTGCCGAGTTCCTGCGTGTCGTCGTAGTCCTTGTAGGCGCGCTGGTCCCACACCTTCACGGCGCTGCGGTTCTTGCCCGCCCCGCCGATGCGGATGCCTTGCGGGTTGTAGCCGCCGTTGCCGAAGGGCGAGGTGCCGCCGGTGCCGATCCACTTGCTGCCGCCCTCGTGGCGCTCCTTCTGCTCTTCGAAGCGCTTCTTGAGCGTTTCCATGAGCTCGTCCCAGCCCATCTTCTCGATCTTGGCCTTCTCTTCCGCCGTGAACTCGCGCTCCAGCGTCTTGCGCAGCCAGTCGAGCGGCACTTCCTTGGTGAAGTCGGTCAGCATCTCCACGCCCTTGAAGTAGGCGGCGAAGGCGCGGTCGAACTTGTCGTAGTGCTTCTCGTCCTTCACCAGCGCGGTGCGCGAGAGGTAGTAGAAGTCGTCGATGCCGTAGGCGCCGTCGGAGTTGGGGCCCACCACGTCGGCCTGCAGGGCCTCCAGCAGCGTGAGGTATTCCTTGACCGACACCGGCAGCTTGGCCGAGCGCAGGGTGTAGAAGAAGTCGATGAGCATGGGGTGCTCCTTGTGTTTCTTTCAGGCGCGCGGCTTGTCGAGCAGGTACAGCAGCTGCGCCTTCACCTCGGGCCACTCGCCCGCGCGCAGGCTGTACATGACGGTGTCGCGGATGGTGCCGTCGCGGCGCATCGCGTTGCCGCGGATCACGCCGTCTTTCCTGGCGCCCAGCCGCTCGATGGCACGCTGCGATGCGAAGTTGAAGTTGTCGGTGCGCCAGCCCACCACGTTGCAGCCCAGTGCGTCGAAGGCATGGGCGAGCAGCAGCAGCTTGCAGGCGGTGTTGACGTGCGTGCGCTGGCAGCGCGCGGCGTACCACGTGTAGCCGATCTCCACGCGCTTCACCGCGCTCAGGATGTCGTGGTAGCTGGTGGAGCCGAGCACGGTGCCGGTGGCCTCGTCAGTCACGGCGAAGGCGAAGCGGTCGGTGGTCTTGAGCGCGGTCTCGATGTAGGCGCGGGTGTTCTCCGGCTCGGGCACGGAGGTGACGCGCAGCTTCCACAGCTCGCCGTCGGCGGCCGCGGTGCGAAGGCCCTCTTCGTGGTCAAGCGACAGCGGCACCAGCGCGATGCCGCGTGCCTTCAGCGTGACAGGTTCGACGAACGCCATCTCTTCTTCTCCCACTCTCCGGTCGTGTCCCTCTTCAGCCGCGCGGGTCGCCGTACTTGCCTGTGTACCAGACACGCGCGGCCTGTGCGCCTGCGCCGCCGCCCAGGCCGATCAGCGCGATGCCGATGAGCTCTCGCTTGTTGTATTCGCCGCTGCCGAAAGCGTCGAAACCCAGCAGCAGCCCGAGCCCGCGGCCCAGCAGCGCGCCCACCATGAAGAGCACCGCCTGGGCGATGCCCAGCTTCATCAGCTGTCTGGTGGAGTGTTTCTGGCCGCTCATGGGTTCAGCGGTTGTTGCGCTGCATGAAGACGAGCTTCTCGAAGAGCGTCACGTCCTGTTCGTTCTTGAGCAGCGCGCCCACCAGCGGCGGCACCGCGACCTTGTCGTCCTTGCTCTGCAGGGCCTCGAGCGGGATGTCCTCGGCCACCAGCAGCTTGAGCCAGTCGAGCAGCTCGGAGGTGGAGGGCTTCTTCTTCAGGCCGGGCAGGTTGCGCACGTCGTAGAAAGTCTTCATCGCGGCCGCGAGCAGCTCCTGCTTGAGGCCGGGGAAGTGCACGGCGACGATGTGCTTCATCGTCTCGGCGTCGGGGAACTTGATGTAGTGGAAGAAGCAGCGGCGCAGGAAGGCGTCGGGCAGTTCCTTCTCGTTGTTGGAGGTGATGAACACCACCGGCCGGTGCTTGGCGCGGATGAGTTCGCGCGTCTCGTAGCAGTAGAACTCCATGCGGTCGATCTCGCGCAGCAGGTCGTTCGGAAATTCGATGTCGGCCTTGTCGATCTCGTCGATCAGCAGCGCCACGGGCTGGTCGGCCGTGAAGGCCTGCCAGAGCACGCCCTTGACGATGTAGTTGTTGATGTCGCTCACGCGCTCGCCGCCGTCGAGGTCCTTCAGTTGCGAGTCGCGCAGGCGGCTCACGGCGTCGTATTCATAGAGGCCCTGCTGCGCCTTGGTGGTCGACTTGATGTGCCACTGCAGAAGCGGCAGTCCGAGCGACTGGGCCACTTCCTCTGCCAGCATTGTCTTGCCGGTGCCGGGCTCGCCCTTGACGAGCAGCGGGCGCTTGAGCGTGATGGCCGCGTTGACGGCGAGCATCAGGTCCTGAGTGGCGACGTAGTTGTCTGAGCCCTGGAATTTCATGAGTGCGATGGGTGGAGCGAAGGCTGGGGTGGAGAAAAGAACACACCCGATGTGCGTCGTGCAGCCTCAGGGTTGGCCTGCACAGGGTTCCAGGGGACCCCTGCATATAATCGAATGTTGATCCGAAAAACTGTACTCTCCACGAGATTGTGCGCGCAAAATGAACAAGTTGTTGACCACGATGTTTGCCCTTGCTGTCGCTTCCGTGACGGTCTCGGCTGAAGCCCAACAAGTCACTGGCAAGGCCCAGGACGGAGCAAAGAAGGTACAGATGTGCGTGGGCTGCCACGGCATCATCGGCTACCAGGCCAGCTTCCCGGAGATTCACAAGGTGCCGATGATCGCTGGCCAGAGCGCCACGTACATCACGGCAGCGCTCACCGCGTACAAGGGCGGCGACCGCAAGCATCCCACCATGCGCGCCATCGCGGACACGCTCACCGACCAGGACATCGCCGACGTCGCCGCCTACTACAGCCAGCTCGGCCTGAAGGACGGCAGCGCACCTCCCGCCACGCTGGCCAAGCCCACGCCGGCCAACGTGGAGGCCCTCATCACCCGCAACGCCGACAACAGCTGCACCAAGTGCCACGGCGCCAACTTCAACACGCCCAACGACGGCACCGTGCCCAAGCTGGCCGGCCAGCATGCCGACTACCTCTTCGTCGCGCTCAAGTCGTACCGCGTGAAGAACAACTCGCACCTGGGCCGTTCGAACGCTGTGATGGGCCAGCAGGTCGAGGAGAAGAAGTTCACCAACGCCGAACTGAAGACGCTGGCCAGCTACATCAGCTCGCTGCCGGGCGAGCTGAAGACGGTGCCCGAGTCGCGCATCCACCACGGCGCCGAATAAGCAGGCCGAGCGCTTCCAGAAACAAAAAGCCCGCGTCAGCGGGCTTTTTTGTGTCCGGGATTTCCCTGAGAGATCAGGTGGATCAGACGTCGAAGAACGCCGTCTCGTCGGCACCCTGCATGCGGATGTCGAAGCGGTAGGTGACGGCGCCGCCTTGCTCCACGCGCTCGGCGATCAGCGTGTGGCGGCGCTCGGCCGGCACGCTCTGCAGCACCGCGTCCTTCGCGTTGGCTTCGGCTTCGTCGCTGAAGTAGATGCGCGTGAAGGCATGCAGCAGCAGGCCGCGCATCAGCACGATCGCGTTGATGTGCGGTGCCTCGCCGGGCGACTCGGCGCCGGGCTTGACGGTGTGGAACACGAAGCGGTTGCCCTCGTGCGTGCCGGTGCCCACGCGGCCGAAGGCGCGAAAGCCCATGGCGCGCGCCTCTTCGGGCGTCTGCGGATAGCGGCCTTCGCCGTCGGGCTGGCTGATCTCGACCATCGCGTCGTTGATCGGGTTGCCGTCGCCGTCGAGCACGCGGCCTTCGAGGCGGATGCGCTGGCCCTTGGCGCTGTCGAGCGCGAGGACGGCGTCGAAGGGCTGGTCGAAGTCGTAGCCGTATTGCGTGGCGGTGAGGCCGTAGGCGAAGTAGGGGCCCACGGTCTGCGAGGGGGTCTGGCCGAAGTCGGCTTCCAGTGCGGTCATCAGCATGGTGTGTGTCTCCTGGCTCAGCGGTTCTCGAAAGGCGTCTCGTCGGCGCCGCGCAGCACGATGTCGAACTGGTAGCCCAGTGCGTAGCCGTCCTCGGTGATGTCGAGGCTGAAGTCGGCGATCAGGCGGTTGCGGTAGCGCTCGGGGGTGCCGGTGATCATCGGGTCGTACTGGTGCAGCGGGTCGCCGGGGAAGTACATCTGCGTGACCAGGCGGCTCGCGAAGCTCTGGCCGAACAGCGACAGGTGGATGTGCTGCGGACGCCAGGCGTTGGGGTGGTTGCCCCAGGGGTAGGCGCCGGGCTTGATGGTGAGGAAGCGGTAGCGGCCTTCGCTGTCGGTCAGGCAGCGGCCGGCGCCGAGGAAGTTGGGGTCCAGCGGCGCGTCGTGCTGGTCGACCTTGTGCACGTAGCGGCCGGCGGCGTTGGCCTGCCACAGCTCGACCAGCGTGTTGGCCACCGGGCGGCGGCGCTCGTCGAGCACCTGGCCGGTGAGGATCATGCGTTCGCCCAGCGGCTCGCCGTTCTTGCGCGCATTGCGCGTGAGGTCGTGGTCGAACTCGCCGATGCTGTCGTGGCCGTACACCGGCTGCTGCAGTTCGCCGAGCGAGGCCTTCAGCGGAATCAGCGGCTTCTGCGGGCCGCGCTTCACGGTGGACTTGTAGCCGGGGTAGATGTAGCTGGGGTGGGCATCCCAGTCGCGCGGGGTGAGGATGGGCGAGGGGCCCTGGATCTTGGTCAACGTTGTCTCCTGTCGTGGGACGAATCCGGAAGCCGCCACTGTAGAAGCGGCATCCGATGATGTAAATTGAAGATTGCTACGTTTTCAATAACCGGCAGGAATTGAAGGCCCACACTTGAAAGACCCCCTCACCGATCTTCGCCAGGACTTCGTGCGCAACGTGCAGTTGCGGCACTTGCGCTGCCTCGTCACGGTGGCGCAGGAACGCCACCTCGCGCGCGCCGCCGAGCGGCTGGCGCTGAGCCAGCCGGCGGTGTCGAAGACGTTGTCCGAGCTCGAGGCCATTGCCGGCACGCGGCTGGTCGAGCGCAGCAACGCCGGCCGGCGCGGCGTGCAGGGCCTCACGGCCGCCGGCGAACAGCTGCTCGCGCACGCGCTGCGCGTGCTGGAGGCGCTCGACGCCAGTGCGCAGGCCGTGGCGCCGGCGGCGGGAGAGCGCATCGAGCGGCTGCGCATCGGCGCGCTGCCCAGCGTGGCGCCGGCCCTGCTGCCGCAGGCGCTGGCGCGGCTGCGCGACAGCCGTCCCTCTGTGCAGATCGTGGTGAAGAGCGCTGCCAACGCCGCGCTGCTCGACGAGCTGCGCGCCGGCGAGCTCGACCTGGTGGTGGGCCGCATGAGCGATCCGCGCCTGATGGGCGGTCTGAGCTTCGAGCTGCTGCACACCGAGGCGCTGGTGTTCGCGGTGCGCGCGGGCCATCCGCTGGCGCACAAGGCGGTGTCGGTGCAGGCGGTGCTGGCCTATCCGCTCGTGGTGTACGGCGAAGGCACGATCCCGCGCCACAACACCGAGAGCTTTCTTTCGGCGCGCGGCCTCGTGCTGCCGGCCAACACGCTGCAGACGCTCGACGTGGCGGTGGCGCGCGCGCTGGTGGCGGTGTCCGATGCGGTGTGGATCACGCCGCTGGGCGCCGCGCGCGGCGAACTGGACGATGGGCGCCTCGTGCGGCTGCGCATAGAGACGGCCGGCACGGAAGAGCCGGTCGGACTGCTGCAGCGCAGCGATGCCGAGCCCTCGGCCCTGCGAGCCGCCATGGCCGCGCTGCTGCGCGAGGCAGCGAAGCAGCAGGGGGGCGTGCCTCCCGCGGCAAAGCGCAAGCGTGGCGGCTAGTCCTTCGTCGCCCGGCGCTGCACGCAGGCCACGTAGCCCTCGCCATCCGGCGGCCGACCGGCGCGCTGGCTCTCCCACATCATTTGCCCGAGGCACTCCATCGCCTCGTGATGCGCATGCAGCAGCGAGCCGCGCCGCGCCGCCAGCAGCTCGACCGCCTGGCGGATGCCGCGCGGCTGGTCGATGGAGCACTGCTCGCTGATCGACAGGTGCATCGACAGGTGAAGGAACGGGTTCTCGCGTCCGTTCGAGCCGTCGTACACGCGCGCCACCGCCGCGTCGGCGTCGGCCAGGTCCTCGTGGTACTCGGGGTGCTGGTCGATCCAGCCGGCGGCGATGGTCTCGAGCGCTTCCATCGGCAGGCCCTGGCGGTGCTTGGCGTAGACGTCGCAGAAGAAGCGGCGCACGTCTTCCTGGGAGGGGTTGAACATATCTATATAGAGGTGGCGAAAAGATGAGAGGGAGGGGCCGGCGCGAACTGCTTTTTCGGCGGCTTCGCGGTGCCTCGGATGTGTCGGACGTTCCGGGTACGCGGCGTTACTTCGTAACGTAACGAATCGCCGATTGACCTCCTTACGAGCTGTTTCCACACCCCGCCGGAGGCCCTGCAAAAAGAAAATTTTCCATACGAATCAACGAGTTGCGGTGTTCGAGGCAGCTTCGGCATGGCGCCTCGCAAAAGCGGCACGCTAGTTGCCCCTGAGTAGGCATCTTTTGTCACAGAGGCTGCCCAATGACCGCTCAACAAGCATCGACCAACTCGACCGAGGGACTTGCCGCCGCTGGCGCTGCCCCTGTGGTTCTCGCCCAGGCCACCGTCACTCCGCTGGGTACTCCCGGCGTGGTGAGCCCGGCCGCTCCTGCCGCAGCTGCCGCCCCGGCCAGCATCGGCACATTATCGAACGCCACGCCCGGCGTCACCGTCATGCGCGATGGTGTCAGCATTCCCGTCGATGGCAATCAGACACTGATGGCCGGCGACCGCGTGCTCGTCCCGCAGGACGGCCACGCCAATGTCCTCTTCCCCGGATCGGCCACCAACAAGGCCCCGCTCGCAGGTGTGTTCACCGGCGGCACCGACGCCACCATCGGCTCGACCAAGCTGCCCGGCGGCCTCGAACAGGTGAACGTGGATGTCGCCTCGGGCGACCTGCAGGTGACCCCGCCCGACAGCGACGCCGACGCCGCTGCACTGGCCGTCACCAAGAAGCTCGCTGCCGGCAGTGGCATCGGGCTGGGCGAATTCGCACTCGGCGCCCTGGGCGCCGCGGCGCTGGGCGCTGCCCTGAGCGGCGGTGGCGGCGGCAGCGACAGCGTCGTTCCGCTGCTCGTCGGCTCGGGCAACCCGAACAACCCCGGTGAATCCGACGCGGACGCCGACTCGGATGCGGACGCCGATGCCGATGCGGATGCGGACGGTGACGCCGATGCGGACGCCGATGCCGATGCCGATGCCGACGCTGACGCTGACGCTGACGCCGACGCTGACGCTGACGCCGACGCCGACGCTGACGCTGACGCCGACGCCGACGCTGACGCCGACGCCGACGCTGACGCTGACGCCGACGCCGACGCTGACGCTGACGCCGACGCCGACGCTGACGCTGACGCTGACGCCGATGCCGATGCCGATGCCGATGCCGATGCCGATGCCGATGCCGATGCCGATGCCGATGCCGATGCCGACGCTGACGCTGACGCTGACGCTGATGCGGACGCCGATGCGGATGCGGATGCCGACGCTGATGCGGACGCCGATGCTGATGCTGATGCGGACGCCGATGCGGATGCCGATGCCGATGCCGACGCAGACGCCCTCCTCAACCCCGGCGACAGCCTCGTCAACCACGTCACCGACAGCCTTGGCGGCGCACTCGGCCTGGGCGACTCGCTCACCCCGGTCACCAACGCGGTCGATGGCGTGACCGACACGCTCGACGACGTGCTGGCTCCGCTGCTGGGCAGCGAGTTCACGCCGAACGACCCCAACCAGTTCGACCCGATCGACAACACCGTGAGCGGCGTCACCGACCTGCTGGGCGACTCGCTGAGCCCGACGCTCGACAACCTGCTGGGCCAGGGCGCGACCGGCGCCATCCTCGGCACGGTGGCGGGCCAGGTCGACTACCTGACCGACGCGCTGGACAACGGCCTGACCAACCTCATCGGCGACCACGGCATCATCAGCGGCCTGACCGACGCGCTCGGCCTCGGCGGCCTCACCGACCAGCTCGTGGGCAACGACGGCCTGCTGGGCGGCACGCTCGACAACGTGCTGGGCGAAGGCAGCCTGGTGAACGGCCTGCTGGCCGAAGACGGCCTGGTCGGCGGCCTGCTCGGCGAAGACGGCGTCGTCGGCGGCCTGCTCGGTGAAGACAGCGCCCTGGGCGGCGTGCTCGGCAACGTGCTGGGTAGCGACGGCGTCGTGGGCGGCCTGCTCGGCGACGGCGCCGTGGGCAGCCTGACCGGCGGCCTTCTGGGCGACGACGGCCTGCTGGGCGGCCTGCTCGGCGACGGCAGCGCGGTGGGCGGCCTGCTCGGCAACGACGGCCTCGTCGGCGGCCTGGTGGGCGGCGAAGGCACCCTGGCCAACGTGCTGGGCAGCGGTGGCCTCACCGGCGAACTGCTGGGCCACGGCGGCCTGGTCGACAGCCTGCTGGGCCAGGACGGCGCCATCTCCGGCATCCTCGCCGACAGCCCGCTGGGCGGCCTGCTCGGTGGCGAAGGCGGCCTGCTTGGTGGCGCGCTCGATGGCGTGCTTGGCGACGACGGCCTGGTCGGCGGCCTGCTGGGTGACGACGGCCTCGTGGGTGGCCTGCTCGGCAACGACGGTCTCCTTGGCGGCGTGGTGGGCAGCGACGGCCTGCTGGGCGGCGTGCTCGGCAATGACGGCCTGCTCGGCGGCGTGCTGGGTGATGACGGCCTCGCCGGTGGCCTGCTCGGCAACGACGGCCTCCTGGGCGGCGTGCTGGGCGATGACGGCCTGGTCGGCGGCCTGCTGGGCGGCGACGGCCTCGTGGGTGGCCTGCTCGGCGACGACGGTCTTGTCGGCGGCCTGCTCGGTGACGACGGCCTGCTGGGCGGCGTGCTCGGCGACGGCGGCATCGCCGGCGGCCTGTTCGGGCCTGGCGGCCTGGTCGGCGGCGTGCTGGGCGAAGAGGGCCCGGTCGGTGGCCTGCTCGGTGAAGACGGCATCGTCGGCGGCCTGCTCGGCGGTCTGCTGGACGGCGTCGGCGGTGGCGGCACCCCCGGTACCGGCGCGGCGCTGCTCGACCCGGCCGACGGCGTGCTCGGCAACCTGGTCGACGGCCTGGGCCAAGGCGCGCTGGGCGGGCTCGGCCTGACCAATGTGCTCGGACCGGTGGTCGGCGTCGCCGACGGCCTGACCGACACGGTCGACGGCCTGCTGGGCCCGGTGCTCGGCACCAGCTTCTCGGAAAACGATCCCAACGTGCTCGACCCGGTCGACGGCCTCGTCGGCCAGGTGGCGAGCGGTGCCTCCGGCCTGCTGAGCCCGCTGACCGACCAGCTGCTCGGCACGAACACGACGGCCGCGCTGCTGAACGGCGTCACGGCGCAAGTCGACTACCTGACCGACGGCGTGGCCAACGTCCTGTCCGGCGACGGCCTGCTGGGCGGCGTGCTCGGTGGCGACGGTGGCCTGCTCGGCGGCGTGCTGGGTGACGACGGCCTGCTGGGCGGCGTGCTCGGTGGCGACGGCGGCCTGCTCGGTGGTGTGCTGGGTGACGACGGCCTGCTGGGCGGCGTGCTCGGTGGCGATGGTGGCCTGCTCGGCGGCGTGCTGGGTGACGACGGCCTGCTGGGCGGTGTGCTCGGCGGGGACGGCGGTCTGCTCGGTGGCGTCCTCGGCGACGACGGCTTGGTCGGCGGCCTGCTGGGTGGCCTGACCGGCGGCGATGCTGGCGGTCTGCTGGGTGGTCTGACCGGCGGCGATGCTGGCGGTCTGCTGGATGGCGTGCTCGGCAGCGACGGCCTGGTCGGCGGCCTGCTCGGTTCCGTGACCGGCGGCGACGCTGGCGGCCTGCTGGACGGCGTGCTCGGCAGCGACGGCCTGGTCGGTGGCCTGCTCGGTTCCGTGACCGGCGGCGACGCTGGCGGCCTGCTGGACGGCGTGCTCGGCAGCGACGGCCTGGTCGGTGGCCTGCTCGGCACCGTGACCGGCGGCGACGCTGGCGGCCTGCTGGACGGCGTGCTCGGCAGCGACGGCCTGGTCGGTGGCCTGCTCGGCACCGTGACCGGCGGCGACGCTGGCGGCCTGCTGGACGGCGTGCTCGGCAGCGACGGCCTGGTCGGCGGTTTGCTCGGTTCCGTGACCGGCGGCGACGCTGGCGGCCTGCTGGATGGCGTGCTCGGCAGCGACGGCCTGGTCGGTGGCCTGCTCGGTTCCGTGACCGGTGGCGACGCTGGCGGCCTGCTGGACGGCGTGCTCGGCAGCGACGGCCTCGTCGGCGGCCTGCTCGGCACCGTGACCGGTGGCGACACGGGCGGCCTGCTGGACGGCGTGCTCGGCAGCGACGGCCTTGTCGGCGGCCTGCTCGGCACCGTGACCGGTGGCGACACGGGCGGCCTGCTGGACGGCGTGCTCGGCAGCGACGGCCTCGTCGGCAGCCTCCTGGGCCAGGACGGCCTGGTGGGCAGCCTGCTCGGCGGCCTGACCGGTGGCGACAGCCCGGTGGCGAACATCCTGCAGCCGGTGAGCGAAGTCGCTGGCGGCGTGACCGATGCCGTCTCGCCGATCGTCTCGAATGCGACCAGCGCGGCGCACGACGTGACGGCGCCGGTGACCGACATCCTGGCTGGCGCCACGACGGCGGCTGCCCCGGTGACGGATGCCGTCAGCAACGTGACGAGCGGCGTCGAACATGCCGTCACCCCGCTGGTGACGGAAGTCGTGACGCCGATCACCAGCCTGGTGGAGCACACGGTTTCGCCGGTGACGAACATCCTCCACGGCCTGCTGGGCTGATCGGCGGACACCGGAAGCAAGAACACAAGAAGGAAGAGGGGCGAGGGAGCTTGCCGCAGCACCAGGGACAGGCCGCCACCGGCCTGTCCCGCGAAAGGACCGATATGAAGAAGAATTTCCAGACAGTGGCCATCGTCGCGCTCGGCGCAGTCCTAGTGGGCTGCGCGGCCCCCAAGACCGGCCGTGACGATGCGACCTACTACTACTCGAACAAGGCTGCGACCGCGGTGCCGAAGGTGGAGCCGGCACCGCCGCCACCGGTGCAGAACGGACCGGCCGGCGTGCCGAAAATCGTCTATTTCGACTTCGACAAATACAACATCAGGCCTGCCGACCGGAACGTCGTGGAAGCTCACGCCAGCTTCATGCGCAACCGGCCGCAGAGCAGGGTCGTGATCGAAGGCCACACCGACCAGCGCGGCGGCCGCGAATACAACCTGGCTCTGGGCCAGCGCCGCGCCGACGCGGTGCAGCGCGCGCTCACGCAGCTGGGCGTGCCCGCCGAGCGCATCGAGGCCATCAGTTGGGGCCTGGAGAAACCGGCATCGCTCGAGACCACCGAGGAGGGCTATCAGCTCAATCGCCGAGCCGAATTCAGCTATCGCTGAAGCCGGGTCACCGCGATGACCTCGGTGGTGGCAGTCCCCGGACCACGCACACGTCACCAGAGCGAAAGCAGATGACGGGCGTGGCCGGTTTCCCGCATCCGAACGGGGCCGAATGATGTCCTTCCCAGACCAGCTCCACGCCTGCCACGAACGCCTCGCGTCGGTGTGCGCGGCGCTGCCTGCCCCTTACCCGGCGTTCACGCTGTTCTTCTCGGTCAGCGACGGCGCGCAGCGCGCGCACGTGGTGCACGCGCGGGCCGCCGACTTCGAGACCGCGTGGCGCGAAGGCGCCGGCCACGTCGAGCGCTGGGTGCGCGAGCGCGGCATCGTCTCGCCCTGGCTGCGCATCGACTGGGTCGAGGGCGCGAGCCCTATGGACTGGGCCCAGTTCAAGACGCAGCTCACGGCCGTCAAGCGCAACTACTTCCGCCTTGGCCTGGCCTTCGACAAGGATTTCACGCTCGCCTTCACCGAGCAGGAGCTCAATGCCAACGCCATGCTGTGCGGCGACTCGACCATCGCGCACTCGGTGGTGAACGCGCGCAACTTCGAGGTCTACGGGCAGGCGCGCTTCGAGTGCTCGCCGCCGCTGGACATGCCCTCGGACCAGCCCGTCTACCTGCTGGCGACGGTGGGCGTGTTCTGCCAGCCCGACGGCGTGGTGCACAAGCTCGTGGGCACGGGGCTCGACGCGGGCCGCAGGCAGCTGCCGGCGCTCAATCCGCAGTCGGTGATGGATTTGGTGCGCAGCGGCTCGTCGTACCTGGCGCGCCAGGTGCAGAGCGACGGCCTCTTCGTGTACGGCTACTTCCCGTGCTTCGACCGCCGCATTCCCACCTACGACGCGATGCGCCACGCGAGCGCGGTCTACGCCATGCTCGAGTCGTGGGAGCTCACGCGCGACGAGACGCTGCGCGCGGCCATCGACCGGGCGCTGGACCATCTCACCATCTCGCTGATCCGCGAGTACACGCTGCTCGACGGGCGCGCGGTGGCCTTCCTGGTCGACACCGGCGGCGAGATCAAGCTCGGCGGCAACGCGGCCTGCGTGCTCGCGCTGGTGAAGTACTGCGAGCTGATGGACACGCGCCGCTGGCTGCCGCTGCTGGAGAAGCTCGCGCTGGGCATCGCCTCGATGCAGGATGCGGCCACCGGCCGCTTCAACCACGTTCTGCACGCGGCCGACCTCACGGTCAAGCAGGCCTCGCGCATCATCTACTACGACGGCGAGGCCGCCTTCGCGCTCATGCGCCTTTACTCGCTCACGCGCGAGCCGCAGTGGCTGGCGGTGGTGGAGAAGGCCTTCGACCATTTCATCGCCAGCCAGCACTGGCAGGCGCACGATCACTGGCTCAGCTGCTGCGTGTGCGAACTCACGCACTGGAGCCCGCAGGAGAAGTATTTCCGCTTCGGCCTGCAGAACGTGGCGGGGTATCTCGACTTCGTGCTCGACCGGAAGACCACCTTCCCGACGCTGCTCGAACTCATGCTGGCCGCGCAGCAGATGCTCCAGCGGCTCGAAGGCATGCCCGCGATGCGGCACCTTCTGGACGAACTCGATACCGAGAAGTTCTACCGCGCGCTCGACTACCGCGCGCACTACCTGCTCAACGGCTTCTTCTGGCCCGAGATGGCGATGTACTTCCGCCGGCCCTCGGCAGTGGTGGGCTCGTTCTTCATCCGCCATCACTCGTTCCGCGTGCGCATCGACGACGTGGAGCAGTACCTCTCGGGCTTCGCCGCCTACCACCGCTACCTGGTGGAGCGCCGCGCGGCGCCCGGTGCGGCGGGCACGGGCTCCGGTGGCGGGCGCGACGACGGCGCCGTGTGGACCGCCAGCGAGATGGCGCGCGTGACCGGCGGCGAGTGGGTCGTCAAGCCCGAGGACGGCTGGCGCGCCGCGGGCGTGGCGCAGCGCTCCTTCATGCGCAAGGGCCGCGTGGTGTTCGACCACCAGACGCGGCCTTCCAGGACGCCGCTGGCCGCCGTCACGCTCAAGGGCGTGCTGCAGCCGGCTGCCGCGGTGCTGTGCTCCGACCCCAAGCCGCACCTCGACAAGCGCGTGCCCGTGCTCAAGGTGCAGAACGTGCTGCAGGCGGTGCTGGAGCTCGGCGACCATGCGCGCGCCGAGTTCACCGGCCGCGTGTGCGGCGTGCTCGGCAGCGGCGCGGGCAGCAGTACCGTGGCCGCGATGCTGGCCGGCGCGCTCACAGTGTGGGGCGAGGTCGGCCAGCCCGAGGGCAACGTGAGCCTGCCTTCGGGCATCGCGTGGAACATGACCTGCATGCCCAGGCACGCCGCCTACTGGGTGCTGGAGATGGGCACCTCGCACATGCCGGCGTCGGCCCAGTTGGTGCGGCCTTCGCTCGTCGTGGTGACGGGGCTTTCCGCCGCGTCGCAGAAGCACCGCGGCCCGAGCGAGGCCGCCGCGCGCATGGACAGCCGGATCTTCCAGGCCATGGCGCCGGGCGATTCGGTGGTGCTCAACCGCGACATGCCCGAGTTCGCCACCTTCGCCGAAGCGGCGATGGCGCAGCAGCTGCAGATCGTGACCTGCGGCGAGCACCGCGACGCCGACGTGCGCCTGCTGGCCTTCGACCACGGCGAGGTGCAGGCGCTGGTGGCGGGCGAGCCCTTCCAGCTGCGGCTGAACGCGCCGGGCCGGCACATGGGCGCGAGCGCCATCGCAGCGCTCGCCGCGCTGCAGGCCATGCGCCTGCCGCTGGCCGCCGCGGTCGAGCCCTTCGCGCATTTCGAGCCGCCGGGCGGACGCGGCGCGCTGCACACCATCCACATCGGCGGCGGCAGCTTCAAGCTGATCGACGAGACCTACGACGCCAACCCGAGCTCGATGCGCGCGGCGCTGGAGCTGCTGTCGCAGGCACCCTGCGAGCCGGCGCGGCGCGTGGCGATCCTCGGCGACATGCAGGAGCTCGGCCCCGCCGCGCAACGCCACCACCTCGACCTCGAGGCCGAGTTGCTCGCATCGCAGCCCGACCGCGTGCTGCTGTGCGGCCCGCTGATGCGCGCGCTGCATGCGCGCATCCGCACCAAGGTCCGCTCGCACTGGTTCGTCGATGTATCCGATCTGTCGACAGCGCTCGGCGGGCTGCTGCAGCCCGGCGACTGGGTGCTGGCGAAGAGTTCCGCGGGCGTGGGCCTTTCGCGCCTCGCCCGGGTTTTGAAAGCACTGCCATGAGATTGAACGCACTTCTGCACACGGCCTTCGGATACGAGGCTCCGGTCAAGCGACAGCCGGTCGCGCGCCACTGGTGGCTGGGCTGGCTGCAGCTGCTGTGCGCATGGGTGCTTTGCATGCTGCTGTGCGCCAACATCGCGCTGGTGTTCGCGCAGGATTTGTCAGGGCGAACGGGGGAGGCAAGGGCAGGGAGGCCGGCCGGTTGCGCGGTAACGGGAAGCGCCGCGCAACCGGTTCCGGTTCATGGGATCAGGGCCGATGTGGCGAGGGGGCAAAGGCTGCCGTGCTGATGTGTGTTTGAAGCACACGGTGAGTGAATATTTGCCTTGTAACAGTCGGGTAACAGTTGATAATGACGCAGGCGTCATTGCACGACGAACCGGCTCTTTCCCATGATCAAGTTCCTCCTGCCAAGCCAACTGGTTGCCGAGACCCCGGACGAGCCCGGCGCCAGTCCCTACGCGGGTGCGTTGAACGCCGCGTTCCGCGCGGCCTACCCGCTGGTGAAGAGCGCGGCATGGCGCTCGCTGCCCATCAGCCTGTTCGGGCTGCTGCCTTCCATCTTCCTGCTGCAGGTTTATGACCGCGTGCTCTCGCGCAGCGGCACTTCCACGCTCGCCGCGCTGGTCAGCGGCATCCTGTTCTTCCTGTGCATCGAATTCTGGCTGCGCACGCGCCGCTCGCGCCTGCTGCGCAACGCGGGCGCCATCGTCGACCACGGCGTCTCGGGCGCGCTGCTGAACTCGATGCTGGGCCGCCCGCTGCGCGCGCTGGAAGCGCGGCCGGCGTCGGTGTGGCACCTGTACTTCCGCGACGTGGCCTCGGTGCGCGGCACCATCACCGGCGGGCTGGCGCAATCCATCTTCGACCTGCCCATGGCCGTCTTCGCGCTGGTGGTCATCGGCATCGTCGCGCTGCCGGTGCTGCCGGTGGTGGTGCTGTTCCTCGGCATCATGTCCTTCCTGGCGTGGTGGTGGGCCGACGAAGTGCGTTCCGGCCGCGTGGAAGAAGTGCAGCGCGGGCGCGGCCTGGAACGCGTGACCGCCGAGATCTGCAACGCGCGCGAGACGCTCAAGGCCCAGGCCAACGACGGCCCCACCATCGAGATGTGGCGCCAGACCTACAACGCCTGGCTCGCCGAGAGCTTCAGCAAGAACGGCCAGATCGAGACCGCGCGCGACGGCACCACCGTGCTGCTCACCGTGTTCTCGGTCGTCGTCGTGACCGTCGGCGCCGTTTCCGTGATGGAGCAGTGGATGACGGTAGGTGGCCTCGTCGCATCGAACATGCTGGCCCTGAAGGCGCTGCAGCCGGTGGCGGGGCTCGTGTCGAACTGGCGCTCGCTGGCCACCGCGAAGGAAGCCGCCAAGCGGCTGGAGACCGTGCTGCGCGAGCCGGTCGAGAAGCCGCCCACGGGCATGACGCTGCCCCAGCCGCTGGGCCGCATCACCCTGAAGGACGTGAGCTTCAGCTTCACCGAAACCGCGCAGCAGCCGGTGCTGGAGAACGTCGACCTCGACATCGGCCCGGGCGGCCTGCACGTGATCGTCGGGCGCAACGGCGCGGGCAAGTCCACGCTGGTGAAGCTGCTGTCGGGCCTGTACACGCCCACGCGCGGCATCGTGAGCATCGGCGAGTACGACCTCTCGCAGTTCGGCCGCGAGGAGCTCTCGCGCTGGATCAGCTATCTCTCGCAGGAGGTCTACTGGTTCGGCGGCTCGATGATCGACGTGATGCGCCGCAACGCGCCGGGCCAGAGCGACGAGCAGATCGTCGCGGCCTGCAAGCTCTCGGGCGCGCACGACTTCATCTCGCGGCTGCCCGACGGCTATCGCACCATGATCGGCGAAGGCGGCACCGGTGTTTCGGTGGGCGAGCGGCGCAAGCTCGCGCTGGCCATGAGCTTCCTGCGCAAGCCTTCGGTGCTGGTGCTCGACGAGCCCAGCAACGACCTCGATTTCCAGAGCGAGCGCAACCTGCTCGCCACGCTGCTTGCGGTGGCCAAGGTGCGCACCGTGGTGGTGGTCACGCACTCGCTGCGCATCGTCTCGGCCGCCAACGTGGTCTACCACGTCACCGGCATGGGCAACGTGGAACAGGGCACGGCGGCGGTGATGGTGCCGAAGCTGTTCGGCGTGAAGAAGCCGCTGGTGGCGCTGGGCGACGCGGAAGATGGCGCGGCGGGAGCCTCCCCGGCTTCCCGCTCGATGGCGTGATCGACTGGCGATGTGATGAGTGACGAACGAAGAGTGATCGGGGACGCGACTTGAAATCAGACCTGCCGCAGATTCTTCAGGACGAGAACGAGAAGCGCGCGGCCCAGACCTCGCCGCAGGGAAGGCGGCGACAGTGGATCATCGGCGGCGCCATCGCCGTGCTCGCGCTGGTCGGCCTCGGCTTTCCGATGGAGACCGTGGTGGTCGCGCCAGGCCGCGTGATCCCTTCGGACCGCGTGAAATCCATCCAGCATCTGGAAGGCGGCATCGTCAGCAACGTGCTGGTGAAGGAGGGCGAGAAGGTCAAGCAGGGCCAGTCGCTGGTCGAGATCGACCTGGGCGGCAGCGGCCTCAACCTCGAGGAGCTCACCGCCCGCTACGCCGCCACGCAGGCCACGCGCGTACGGCTCATGGCCGAGAGCCGTGGCCAGCCGCTCACGCGGCAGTCTTTCGCGACCGACATCGACGAGGGCGTGTTCGAAGGCGAGACCGGCGCCTACCAGGCGCGCGCGCTCGAGCAGCGCGGCGTGATGGCCGGCGCGGTGTCGGGCCTGGAGCAGGCGCGCAGCAAGAAGCTGGAGCAGGAGGCCAAGGTCAAGGGCCTGAGCGACCGGCTCGCGCTGATGCAGAAGGAGCTGGAAATTTCCGAACAGCTGCTCAGCGAGAAGCTGGTGGGCCAGGTCGAAGTGCTGGAGAAGCGCCGCCAGGCCGAGAGCGTGCGCAGCGAACTCGCGGTGGCGCGCCAGGGCGTGGTTTCCGCCAACGCCTCCATCACCGAGGCGCAGGCCAAGATGGCGGAGGCCGAGGGGCGCTTCCGCCGCCGCGCGTCGGACGAACTGGCCACCGTCGAGCGCCAGTTCGCGAGCCTGAGCGAAGACCTGGCGCGTGCGCGCACGCAGCGCTCGCGCACCGTGGTGAAGGCGCCTTCCGACGGCATCGTGAAGGGGCTGCGCAACTCCAGCCCGGGGTGGGTGGTGAAGCCGGGCGAATCGATTCTCGAAGTGGTGCCCGACGAGGACGAGATCATGGTCGAGGCGCGGCTCAACCCCAACGACCGCGGCTTCATCGAAGTGGGCCAGGAGGCGCGCGTGAAGATCACCGCCTACGACTACCTGCGCTACGGCGCGGTCGACGGCAAGGTCAGGCTGGTGGCGGCCGACGCCGACCGCGACCCCGCCATCTCCAACGGCGCGCCCTACTACCGGCTGCTCATCAGCATGTCGCAGTCGCACGTGGGCCGCGTCGAGAACCGCATCACCGCCGGCATGGAGTCCGAGGTGGACCTGCGCGTGGGCACCGACCCGTTCATCTGGTACATCCTGCGACCTGTGCTCAAGCTTCGCCGCGAAGCTTTCCGCGAACCATGAAGTACCGCAAACCGGTCGATCTGCGCCGCGTTGGCACCGGCGCCGTCTGCGCGGCGCTGTGCGCGGGCTTCGCGCTGCCGCCTGCGTACGCCCAGGAGCAGCAACAGCCGCTGCCGGAGCACCTGCTGCAGCAGCAGGAGATGGAAAGCGCCGCCAGGCTCACGGTCGCGCGCAGGCTGTCGCCGCCTTCGCTCGGCGCCGCCAGCTACGCGCAGCAGGTGAAGCAGGCGCTGATCGCGCTGTCGCAGGACTATCCCGAAGTGCAGACCATGCAGGCGGCCGCCAACACCAGCAGCTACGGCGTGGACGCCGCCAAGCAGGCGCGCTACCCGAAGTTCAAGGTCGGCACCTCATCGGGCAACTACAACAGCGGCGCGGCCAACGCCAAGACGCAGAGCTACACGGTGCTGACAGCCGAAGCCCGCGTGAGCCTGATCGACGGCGGCGCCATGAGCGCCGCCCAGCGCGCCGCCGAAGCCGGCAACCAGGCCGACGACGAGGCCGTCGTCACCACGTCGCAGAAGGTGGTGCTGGACGCGCTCACCGCCTACCTGCAGGTGCAGCGCTTCGACCTCAAGAAGCAGATCGCGCACAAGGCCACCGAGGTGGTGGCCGAACTCTCGAAGGCCGAGGCCCGCCGCGTGGCACTGGGCGTGAGCGGTGACAACGACCTGAACATGGCGGCCTCGCGCCGCGCGCTGGTGGCTGCGCGCGAGTCCGACTTCGAGGCGCAGCGCGACGAGGCGATGGCCAAGTTCCGCAACTACTTCAAGTTCTCGCCGAACGCCGAATCGCTGCCGGTGCTCGCGGCGCCGGTGCAGTGGCGCATCGGCTCGCAGGAAGAGGCGCTGCGCCGTGCCGAGTCGCGCAGCACCGAGATCGCCGAGGCGCTGGGCCGCATCGAGCGGGCGAGGGCGCTGGCCGACCAGCAGGATGCGAGCCTCTACCCCACGCTCGACGCCGTGCTCGTGAAGAGCCGCGACCCACGCGGCGTTTCTCCGCAGGACCCGACGCGCGCCGCCTTCGAACTCAACTGGAACTTCGGCAACGGCTTCGACCGCCAGTTGCGCATGAAGTCGGCGCTGGCCGAAGTCGCCAACCAGGAAGCCAAGCTCGAGGGCGTGAAGCTCAACCTGTTCGAGCTCACGTCGGCCTCGTGGTCGCGCACCGTCTCGGGCCGCGAGCGCGAGAAGCAGCTGATGGAAGCCGTCAGCACCGCCGGCCAGGCCTTCCGCGGCCGCCGCCGCCTGATGGAGTTCGGCCGCGAGACCCTGCCCAAGGTGCTCGACGCCCAGCTCGACTACTACACGCTGCTGTTCGACTACGTCGACGGCGTCTTCGACCTGCGCATCTCCGAGCTGCGCCTGGCGCGCACCACCGGCGAACTGCGCATCGACCCCAACGGCCCCAACAACTGGATCGACCGCCTCTTCGGCGCGCCTAGCCGCCAGGTGCTGACCGAAGACGGGCTGCTTGCGAAGCTGTGCATCTCGAGCAATACGGCCTGCGCGAGCGAGCCGGTGGTGGCCGAACGCGCGACGGGAGCAGCCGGCGCGCCGCCTGCGCTACGCAGAGCACAACGTCTCTCGATCCCATAAACACGAGGCAAGCGAAGCGAAGCCAATTCGGGAACACCGCGGAACCGGCTCTGCCGGGCCGCAGGTGTTGCCCCCGGAAGGGGGTTGGCGAAGCGGACACGAAGAGTGCCGCGCAGCCTGGGGGAGAGCCTATTGCTCTTCCGGAATGCCCGGTTCGCCGTCGAGGATCTGGTACTTGCGCATTTTTTCCCACAGCACCTTGCGGCTGATGCCCAGGTGCTGCGCCGTGTCCTGGCGCTTCCAGTCGTTGATCTCCAGCGCCGCGATGATGCGGTTGCGCTCGCTGCTGTTCCAGCCCTTGCGGTCGGCGCTGCCGTCGATCGCGCCGAGGCCGCCGCCATTGCCGTTCATGCCGTTGCCGGCCGATGCAGCCGGTGCCGGCGTTCCGCGCGTGAGCGCGATGGCGCGCTGGATCAGGTTCTGGTCCCAGCCGTGCAGCTGCCGAGCGATCACGCCCACGCGCTCCGCGAGATTGCGCAGCTGCCGCACGTTGCCGGGGAAGTAGGTCTCGGCAACAGCGTCGCTGAGCCAGTGCGGCGTCTCGCCAAGCGCTTCGAGTTCGTCGCCGAGCACGTTGCTCAGCAGCGCCTTGAAGATCGCGATCTTATCGATCTCGCCGCGCTCCTCGAGGCTGGGCACGTGAAGCTCGATCACCGCGAGCCGGTAGAACAGGTCGGCGCGGAACTCGCCGCTGGCCACCATCTCGCGCAGGTTGCGGTTGGTGGCCGCCACCAGCCGGAAGTCCACCCGCACCGGCGCCGTCGCGCCCAGCCGCGTGACCGCGTTGTCTTCCAGCACGCGCAGCAGCTTCACCTGCTGGTAGCGCGGCAGGTCGCCGATCTCGTCGAGGAACAGCGTGCCGCCCGTGGCCTGCTCGAAGTAGCCGCGATGCGCATGCACCGCGCCCGTGAAAGAACCCTTGGTATGGCCGAAGAAGAGCGACTCGAAAAGACCGTCGGGAATCGCGCCGCAGTTCACCGCCACGAACGCGCCCTTGCCGTAGCGCTGGTGGCCCAGGTGCAGCTGCTGCGCGATGCGCTCCTTGCCCACGCCGGTTTCGCCGCGCACCAGCACGCTGTGGTCGCAGTCGGCGAACGCGCCCACTTCGGCCAGCAGCGCCTTCATCGCATCGGAATGCGCCACCAGCACGTCGGGCGCCTGTGGCGCCACCTCGCGCGCACGCAGCTGGCGCACCAGCTTCGCGACCATCGTGCGCAACTCGGCGCAGGTGAAGTCGTAGGGCAGCACGTGCAGGTACTCGGGCGGATAGGTGCGCGAGTCGCGCTCGCGCGAGCCGGCCGCCACCCAGATCACCGGCATGCCCTGCAGCAGCTCCGTCGCATGCGCCAGCCCTCCGCCGTCGATGACCGTCACGCTGATGATCGCCACCGAAGGCCGCAGCGCAGCCCCCTGCTCCGGATGCGGCGTCGGCATGCCGTCGGCCCGGATGACCTCCACGTCGAAGCTCGCCATGCACCGCGCGATGCGGTCGAGGATGTCTGCCTTGCCTTCCCAGACAAAGAGGTCGAGTTCGTCGAAATTGGCGGGGGAGGTCATGAACGCTTGAATTGGTCGACGCTTAGGTCTGCAGATTGGGGCAACTCAATAGACGAGCGATGGTGCGGCATTGCAATCCAGAGTACGGAGATTGACGTCTACTTGACCCAGGTGAAGTCCGAGGACGTTCTGCAGTAGAGGAGTGAGTATTTGGGTGCCTAGGGCGTCAAGAATCGGCTGCAACAGTTGAAGCAAGAAGCCAACTAGGGAGGTAACTGCATTCGGTGTCGACCCGCTTCCGCTGCTGGACGAATTCTTCAAGCTGTCCGCGATCTTGCTGATGCATCCGGCATCCGAGCCATAGCCGCCGAGTAGGCCTCCTCCTGTGCATGTATTGCCTAGGAGGCCACCAAGGATGCCGTTTAGTACGTCTCCTACATTGTTGAGAAGGCCACCCACCAAATTGAGGATTCCAGAAATAAGACCGGCGACATCCAGTGTCAGCAGCTGGTTCAAGATGCTCACTGTGTCTGTGCCCAAGTTGCCGAGAAAGCCGCCGAGACCGTTGGCCGCTGCTGTGATCTTGTTGTTGACCGTTGTCAGTCTTGCTTTCCGGCAAGCACTGTCGTTTGCACCGCAGGGAGGGGCTCCCCAAAGATCCGTCGCCATGGCCTGACGCTGTGCATCGGTCAGCGGCGGCGATTGGCTCAGTGAGTTTGCCAAGAGCGATGCAAGCAAAGCATTGGTGATATTCGAGACGGTCGTTCCAACCAGTAGATCGTTGCCTAGCGTGCCGGTCTCGGACTGCGCCAACGTCACGTAGGAGTTAGGCGGGAGTGGCAACGCATCGATCTTGAGTTGAGTGTTGAGCGACACAAGGTTGATGCCGAGGAGCCCCACGTTCAGCAACTGCTCATTCTGAAGGTTGGTGTCGCAGCTGGCGCTCTTTGAGAAAATCTCGTCTTCCTTCGAAGGATCGGCTCCTGGTTTGCCCACGCAGACTTTGAGAATCGATGCTTGCACATCGATGCGCGCACGATCCACTCCTGCAGGAGTTCTCAACTCGGGTGTGCACATCTGCGTGAGAGTTCCCTTGCCGTTGACTGCGTCAATCATGACCGGAAGCTTCAGCCGCACAAGGCTGCCCACTATGGGAAGGTTGCCAGTATCGATCTGGACATAGGTTCTCAACTGCCCGGTATATGCAGTTGCCCCGACACCACCGACGGCGATAGACGGCGGCTCGATGAGTGCCACGCGAGACTTGATGAGATTTGCTACGCTCAAATCGTTGATGGCGATGGCATGCTTTTGCGTGGCGATACCGATGCCGGTAGAAAGAACGTCGAGTGCATTGATTCCCACGTTCAATGCCGCACCCGCCGGGCCGTCGGGTGCGGTGATTTGTAACAGGGATCCTAGGGGAACGGTCAATCCCGAGAGGCCGAGCTTGGCCTGGATGGCATTAAGAAGAAGGATGTTGCTTGCCAGCAAATCGCTACCGGCACCTGCCGCTTGCACCGTTGCGTCTAACAACTTGGCGAGCGTGACGGTCTGTGCGTTGAGAAGTGCATTCAACTCTCCTACGGTTATGTCTGCGCTGACTGGCAGTTCCAGTTTTTCCAGCAAACCGGCCGGTGTCACTTTAAGTTGGGCAAGACCGTCATAGCCAACCAATGAGCCGGATAGATTGAGGCCGATGCCTTTGAGTGCCCGTCCCAGCAGTGAATCGCCGCTGATCTCGACGAGCTTGGTGCCGATGGAAAATGAAGCAAGCGGAGCACTCAGTGCAGCCACGGCACTGACGCTGATGATGCGATTGCCGTCGAAGAAGGGCAGAAGTTTCACAGTCTCCTTCTGAAAGCTCACACGTACTGCATTCGGAGTGCCGGAGGTCGCGGGAGACTGGAAGCTGGTGGCCCTGTCCCAATAGCCGCATTGCACTTCACTTGCGACCAGCGAGAAACCAATAGGCATATTGCGTGCCGTATCGCTTGCCGAGGTGCCGTTTGCGTTCGATTGCGCCGCGGTACTCGCTGCGGTGCAGCCGCTGCGGATCTGCTGTGCACCCGCCAGCGCGGCAAGGTCCGCCGCCTTCTGGAATTCCCGCTTCATGAAGTACATGAAGCCGATCTCGGTACCGATCAGAGTGATGACGATCAAGCTCATCGCGATTGCCGTGTTGATGAGGACCGAACCACGGATTCGCCTGTGGCGAGGGTGATTCTGAAATGCAGCGTTCATGTCGAAGATGCCCTTCAAGACGCTTGAAGCGCGGCGGTTGTCCGGCTTTGCAATTGATCGGGCATCCATTGCTCCACCAGTGGAATCGTGGGTAGTAGCTGGTTTGCGCTATAGGGGTACCTTACGGTGACTACATAGCGGATGTAGGCTCCCGGGCTGCTCGGAGTGCTGCGGGCCACGTCCACCGGAACGTTGGCGATGATCCAACTGCGTCGCGCTGCAATGCTGGTGTTGGCCGACGCGGGAACCACTATCGAGTTGGCAAGTGAGTCGTACACAGCATCCTTGACGCGCTGATCGCCTGCAGTTGGTGCTGGCGTAAGCAGGCCCACAGTCCGCGCCCCTTCTTCCGATGCTCGCGTGATCGACTGCTGCACATAAAACACCGCTCCGAAGGTCGCCAGTGCATACAGCACGCTGAACAGGATGACAAAGACCATCGCGAACTCGATGGCGGCCACGCCGCGCTGCATTCCACCGGCAGTCTGGCGCCTCTTGCCATTCGAATATCGACCAGCAGTCAAGGAACTCTCCCATCGAGGAGCATGTTTGCCTTGCCGACAATCTGGTCAGGCATTGCAAAGCTGGGGAAGGGTGGCAGCAATTGCTGCAGATTGTTGGCCGTGACGGTCACGATCATCTGGCATCGTGTATCCCAAGTAGTGCATGCGGGGTTTGCGCAGTTGTTCGTCAGCACCTCGCACACTGTTGCTTCGACGCCTGGAGCCACTTTGCTCGGCATCCAGCTGCTGCTGGACATTGCAGTCGCCGTGGCCTGATCCTTACGCTTATTCAGAGTGGGCTGGTAGCGCAACGCCGCGCGGGCACCATCTTCCGCAGCGTTCTGCAACCCCATGCGGAACGCGAACAGCATGCCGTAGGTGATGACGCCGTACAGCAGGGAAAAGGAGATCAGGAACACCATGGCGAACTCGACGGCGTACGCGCCTCGCTGGCCGTGTGCACGGTTGCGGTTGCGAAGTCGGAGGGAGCTGTCCATGGCGCGCCTACTGCGTCTGTGCTGGTTGCGTGGCCGCCTACTTCGGGATGGAGCTGGAGCCTGAGCCGCTGCCCGTCTGCTTGACGGTCGAGCTCATGCGCTCGGGAATGGGAAATTCGAAGCTCTTCAGGTAGCGTTCGTAGCTGCGCGTCGCGACATTGCCCGCAATAGGACGCGGCGTTGTGGAGGCGATCTCGCCGCCGCGCTGCCATGCGAACAGATCATGCGTGGCGTCGCCCACCTGAAGCGGTTCGTATATGACGTAGTCCTCCTCGTCCATCCCTTCCTGCCCCTGCGCGGGCGTCGGGTCGGGAGTGGTCGGGCCTGCGGTACCAGCGGCGGCCGGGGCCTTCGATTCCTGGACCTTCGCGGGTGTGGGCTGTGCTTGCTGCTGTGCCTTCACCGCGGGTCCGAAAGCCATCAGCACGGCTGCGATGCCGAACGCGGACAGCATGGCCAGACCGTTCGTAGCGACGGCGCGCGCCTGCTTTTTTTCTTCTCTTCTCATTGGGTGCCTCGTGAGGTCGGGGTCGGCGAAATGGCGGCCGCGGCATCTACTGCAACGGGGTTGAGCTGGCTGGCCGTGCGAATGCCGCCGCTGCCGGACCAGCGGGATGCCTTGAGCATCAGCGGCTGTTGCTGCGTTGCCATACTGTCTTCGCGCGCCGGCTCGGTGGCGGCGGGAAGCGGGCGCACGATGGCAACGGAAGGCAGCGCGGCGCGGGCAGCTGCGAGAGGCGTCGTACCGCCCGCGCGCAGCTGCTGCGCTGCGTCGCGCACCGCCGCGCGTGCCGCGGCGGACATGCGGTTGGCTTCCATCAGCCTGTCGGCCTGTTCGCTCTGGCCCGTGACTTCGAGATACAGCGCGAGATTCGACTGTGCCTGGGCGCTGTCGGGGCGCAGCTGCAGCGCCTGCATCAGCGGCAACCGTGCTTCGTCGATCTGTCCGGCGCGCAGGTTGGCATAGCCCAGGTCGCTGAGCAGGGCTGCGTCGGTGGGCGTCAGTCGCTGGGCCTGCTTCAGCAGTTGCACGGCTTCGGCGAAGCTGCCGCGGGTGCCGGCCAGGAGGCCGAGGCCGCGGTAGCCGGCGCTTTCGAGCGGCGTGCCGACCAGGCGCTTGTAGGCCTGTTCGCTCGCGGCGGCCTGTCCGGTCTGGCGCAGGGCATCGGCGCGCATGCGGGTCGACTCGGGCGACACGCCCCATCGCTGTTCCAGTGCATCGATGTGCGCCAGCGAGGCGAACCACAGGCCTTCCTTCTGCATCTGCTCGACGAGCTTGAGATAGGTGGCTTTGGTGTCGACGGATGCTCCTGCCTTGGTTTCGGCGGCTGCTTCGGCGGAGGCGCGCTGCTGCGCATCGGCAGCAGCGGCGTACTGGTCCTTGAGCGCGCCACATCCGGTGATTGCGACGGCGGCCACCACCGCGACGCCGCAGGCTAGCAGACGGCCGGCGCGGCCCGTGCGCCCGGGGAGATCGAGGGGTGTCATTTGCTGATGGCTCCCAGTGAACGGAATATTGCGATGAAGCCCGGTCCCGCGGTGACGATGACCAGTGCCGGCAGCAGCGTGGTCACCATGACGCCGGTCATCTTCACGGTGATCTTTCCGATGCGTTCCTTCATCTCGGAGCGGCGGCTTTCGCGCAACCGGTCGCTGTAGATGCGTAGCGGCTCCTGCACCGCGCCACCGTGTCTGTCGACCTGCACCAGCAGCGAGACGAGGCCGCGCATGTTCTCGTTCCTGTGCAGCGTTGCGAGGCGATGCAGGGAATGCTCGCGCGTGCGGCCCTGGCTGTACTGCGCGTTGGCAATGGCCAGCTCGAAGCCGAGCACCCGCAGCACATGGCGGAAGTCGGTCGCCATGATCTGCAGGCTCTGGTCCAGGCTCAGACCCACGCCTTGCAACAGCCGCAGCAAGTCGATGAACAGGGGCAGCTCCTGCGCCGCGCGCTCGCGCCGGCCGGCGGCGATGCGGCCGAGCACCCACTTGGGCGCCATGAAGCCGACGGCGGTCGCGGTGGCGAGGACGATGGTGACGGTGCTGCGCACATGCCCGCCGCTCCAGAAGACATAGGCCAGCAGCGGGAGCACGAAGGCAAGCGAGATCCGCGTGACCAGGAAGATGAGCTGCGACCGCTTCGAAGGAAAGCCGCACTGGTCGATGAGGTTGCGGTCTTCGTCCGCCACCAGCGCACGGCCGAGCTTCGAGTCCAGCCAGTGGAAGGGCAGGTCGAGTTCGGGCTTGGGAGGGGCGTCCTGATCCACGGCGAGTTCGACGGCGGACTTCGAGCCCGGATCGGCGGCTCCGGCCGCCTGCCTGATGGCCCGGCCGATGACCTGCCCGCTGCGCGTGCGGCGAAGCTCGGCCGCGATGAGCGCCGCGGCGCCCACCAGCAGGCCCAGCGCCAGCAGAACGATGCTGTAGATGGTCAGTTGGCTGGACGTGAGCGCCGTCATGCCAGCCTCGCCAGACGGTAGAGCAGCGCTGCACCCGTCAGCTGCAGGCCCACCGCGGAAAAGATCAGGATGCGGCCGGTGCCATCGTTCCACATGCCCATGAAATAGCTCGGATTGGTGAGGATCAGGAAGGCACCAACCGCCACCGGCAGCAGGCCCAGGATCCAGGCCGAAAGACGCGTCTCCGAAGACAGCGCGATCAGTTCCTGCTCGGCCTGCTCGCGGTCGCGCATGAAGTTGCTCACGCGTTCCAACAGCAGGTCGGCGCGGCCGCCGTATCGCACGCCCAGGCCTAGGATGGAGGCGAGCAGGTACATCTCCTCGATGCGCACGTTGTCCGCTGTCTGGTGCAGCGCGCGGTCGAGATCGACGCCCGCGCGCACCAGTGCCGCCGCGCGTTCCAGGTGGCCGCGCAACGGCGCCTGCGTGGTGGCGATCGCGAGCTGGAAAGCCGCCTGTGTGGAGTTGCCGATGGTGATCAGCCGCACCATGGCGTCGATGTAGCCGGGAAGCTGGTGAATGAGCTTGCGGCGGAACTTCTGCAGCTGCAGCCACAGTGCGAAGCTCGTCAGCAGCACCAGAAGGAACAGCACGCCCAGTGCCGCGAGCCATCCGATCAGCAAGCCTACGAGCACGACGATGCCGACGATGGCCGCGAGTGCGAAGGCGATGGTGCGTGGCTCGACCACGCCCACCATCCACCCGGGAATCACTCGTTCGACAAGGCTGATGCGCTCCGGCGCGACGGGGGCTGCGCCGGTGTCCAGCCATGGGTCGGTGGTGAGGCTGGAGGCAAGGCCGTCGCCCGGCATGTCGCGCAGCGGCATTGGAATCGGCGAAGCATCGGCTGCCGAAGCCGCCGCTGACGCCTGAATCTGCTGACTCAGATGCCGCCCCGTCGCCTGCCGCTCCTGCCGGTTCTTCGCCCACTGCCACAGCAGCAGCCCCGCGGCCGCGAGCAGCAGCGCGATGCAGAACGCGACGAGCAGGCCTTCACGCACGGTTGTCTCCTCCATGCTGCGCCGCGCGCTGCAGCGACTGGCGGAAGCGCGTGATCTTCGGCGAGTGCGGCGCGATGCCCAGCGACACCCAGCGGTCGCGCTCCTCGCCGTCGGGCGAGACGATCGGTTCGTAGCGGTAAAGCTCCTGCATCGCCACCACGTTGTCGTTCACGCCCGTGACCTCGCTCAGCGAGATGATGCGGCGCTGCCCGTTCGAGAGGCGCCCGATCTGCACGATGAAGTCGATGGCGTTGGCGATCTGGCGGCGCAGGCTCACCTCGCTGCCCTGGTAGCCGGCGAAGCCCGCGAGCATCTCCAGGCGGTAGAGGCATTCGCGCGGCGAACTCGCGTGGATGGTGCCCATCGAGCCTTCGTGGCCGGTGTTCATGGCCTGCATCATCTCGATGACTTCGGCGCCGCGCACCTCGCCCACGATGATGCGGTCGGGCCGCATGCGCAGGCTGTTGCGCAGCAGGTCGCGGATCGACACCACGCCCTGGCCGTCGAAGCCGCCGGGGCGGCTCTCCAGCCGCACCACGTGGCTGGTGCCCAGCGAAAGTTCGGCCGTGTCCTCGATGGTGATCACGCGCTCGCGCGCAGGAATGAAGCTGGCGAGCGCATTGAGCAGCGATGTCTTGCCCGAGCTGGTGCCGCCGCTCACGAGGACGTTGCAGCGCGCGCGCACCGCGATCTCCAGCAGCTGCGCCATGCCCGCGTCGAAGGTGCCCAGCTTCACCAGGTCGGCCGGCGTGAGCGGCTCCTTGCGGAACTTGCGGATCGACACCGACAGGCCGTCGATGGCCAGCGGCTCGATGATGACGTTGATGCGCCCGCCGTCGGGCAGGCGCGCGTCGACCATCGGGTTCGACTCGTCGAGCCGGCGCCCCAGCGGCGCGAGGATGCGCCGCACGATGCGCATCACGTGCTCCGAATCGGCGAAGCGCACCGTCTCGCGTTCCAGCACGCCGTGGCGCGACACGTACACGTTCTGGTAGCCGTTGATCAGGATGTCTTCCACGGCCGGGTCGTTGAGCAGGTCTTCCAGCGGCCCGAAGCCGGCGAGCTCCTTGGTGAGTGCATCGGAGATGAGCTGCATCTCGCGGTCGTTGATCGGCACGCGGCGCAGGCGCACGAAGCTGTCGACCTCCAGTTCGACGAACTGCTGGATCGATGCGCGCGACCAGCGGCCGAACTCCGCGCCCAGTTCCTCGATGCGGCTGAGCAGGTGGTCGTGCGTCCAGCTCTTGATGTCCTGGAACTGCTGGGAGTTGATGAACGCCTGGTCGTCGTCGGCGAATTCGATATCGGTGGACATGGGCTCAACCTTCGTGTGAACTCTTCCAGAGGCCGGTGACCTGCGACATGAGCGCAACCCAGCGTGGATCCTTGGCCGGGGGTTGGCCCGAGGCAGACATGTATTCCTGGTGCAGGCTGCGGGCGAGTCCCGTCACGGCCTGCGAATAGGGGTCGTTGCGCGCGGTGCGCACCAGCATCTCGCCGCGGCTGGCGGCAGCGAGCAGCTGGGCGCTGCGCGCGGGCAGCACATGCCGCAGCGGCAGCTCGAGCCGCTCGGCGATGTCCTTGGCCGACAGGCCGACGTGGCTGTCGAACTTGTTCACCACCAGCGACAGGCGCTCGGTTTCGACGCCGCGCGCGCGCAGCTCCTTGAGCATGTTGGCCGTGGAAACGATGCCGCCGATGCTCTGGTCGCACACCACCCACGCCTGCTGCGCCTCGCGCACGGTCTGGGCCATGAAGTCGATGGTCGAGAAGCCGCCGAGGTCGGCGATCTGGAAGTCGAAGAAGTCGGCCAGGCGCTTGATCAGCGAGACCGAGTCGGCGTGCGAGATCTCGCGCACCTGCGCCAGGCTCGCGGGCAGCGGCAGGATGGCCACCCCGCTGGTGTGGTGCGCGAGCGCGGTGTGCAGCAGCGTCTGGTCGAGCCGGCGCAGGTTGCGCACGCCGTCGACGAAGCTGAAGCCGCTTTGCGTGTCGAGGTAGAGCAGGCCGTCGCGCGCGGGCAGGCCCAGGTCGAGCAGGGCCACGCCGTGACGCGAACTGCGGCCCGGCGGGCGCTGCGGCGCCTGCGTGAGCTGGTCGTTCAGCGCGAGAGACAGGCTGGTGGCCAGCGTGGTCACGCCGAGGCCGGCGCGCGCGCCCAGCAGCGCGAGCGTGCTGCCGCGCGTGCCGCCCTGGAGCGTGCTGCGCCGCTCGAGCAATGTGCGCAGCGTGACCACGGCGTCGGTAGGCGGCGCGGCCATGTCGATGAAGTCGTCCACGCCCGCGCGCAGCGCCGAGAGCATGGCGGCGGGCTCGGCGGAGACACCGGTGGCCAGCACCGGCAGCGTGGGCCAGTCGCGCTTCAGGCGCTGGTGGAGCTGGCTGGCGGTGGCGCCCTGGTCGGGCGAGAAGTCGATGAAGACCGCCACCGGCCCCAGCAGGGCGATGCGCTCGTCGATCGACTTCGTGTCCGGCGGCAGGACCACCACGGAGCCGAGGGTGCCGAGCGCGTCGGTCAGCCAGGTGATGTGGCCGCCATTGCTCGACGCGAAGAGATAGGTCTCGCTGCCTGTTTCTGGGATGCTGTCGCGTGGTGCGTTCATGGTGCCAGCCTGCGATGCATGTTCCGGGTCATCGATGTCGGGTCGGTCAGCGGGAGAAGCCGGGCACGGGCGTGTCGATCGCGCCGCCCAGGAAGTACGAGCGCCACACCGCGCCGTCGCGCTGCTCGGCGGTGCCGGGCAGGTAGGGAGTGAGGTCGGTGCCGCGCGCGATGGGCTTGACCAGGTGCGGGGTGACCAGGATCACCAGTTCCTTCTCCTTCATCTGGTAGTTGTTCTTGCTGAAGAAGGTGCCGAGGATCGGCAGATCGCCCAGCAGGGGCACCTTGTCGGCGTTGGAGGTGGTGGTGCGGCTGACGAGGCCGCCGATGATGAAGCTCTCGCCGTCGCCCAGCTCCACCGTGGTGTCGGCGCGGCGGGTGGTGATGGCGGGCACGGCGACGCCGTTGAGGCTCAGGGAATTGGTGTAGTCGAGGTCGCTGGCTTCAGGTGCCACCTTCAGCACGATGCGCTCGTTCGAGAGCACCGTGGGCGTGAGCGTGAGGCCAATGCCGAAGGGCTTGTATTCGATGCTGGTGGTGCCCAGGCCCTGCGGCACCGGAATTGGCAACTCGCCGCCGGCCAGGAAGCTCGCGCTCTGTCCCGACAGCGCCACCAGCGTGGGCTCGGCCAGAACGCGCGCCATGCCGTTGCCTTCGAGGAAGCCGACGTTCAGGCCGATGCCGGCCTTGCTGAAATTGAAGAGCAAGCTGAAGGCCTGTGCCATCGGGTTGTTGTATTCGCCGCTGATCTGTCCGTCGGACGCGAAGGTCGCGGATTTCAGTGAGGATGGCGAGAACACGCCGAAGCTGAAACCGCTGGAGTTGGGCCGCGTGCTGAAGATGTTCAGGCCGGCCTGCTTGAGCACGCTGCGATTGAACTCCACCACCTTTACTTCGACCTGGACGGTGCTGCTGCGCACGTTCACGATCGAGCGGTCGACAAGCTCGGCCTTGTCGGCGGCGCTCGCCAAGGCTGTGTCGCGTGCCTGCTGGTGGGCTGCCATGCTGTCCATAGAGCCGGCAAGAGTGGCAGTGCGGCGCCGTACTTCGATGACGTAGCTGGTCGCTGCCGCGCTGCCCTTTTCCCAGACCATCAGCGAGGTACGGCCCGCGGCCTTGCCGGTCACGATCAGCCGTGCCGCGGGCGAACTCTGCGTCTTGCGCGTGATGGTGACGCCGGCCACCGCCTCGTCGCCGATGGCCATGCGGTCGATGCCCTTGTCGATCACCAACTCCTGCTGGGTTCCCGCGCTCAGCACGATGGGACGTTGCGGTTGTGTGCGCGCCGGCTGCGCGTCGGCGGCAACCGTTACCGGGGACCAGACGGCTTGTGTCATCGCGCACAGGGCAATCAGGGACGGGCGCAGCAGCCGCGAGGAAGTGTTCATGAGGCTGCGAGTGGCACGTGTCGACTGCTCGCGAGGCGTGGTGTGCATGTGTTGTTTTCCTGGATGGCGGATTCCGGCTGGCTGCCTGCTCAGTAGCTCACGGTCTCGCTGCGTTCGCCGCGAAAGACTTCGACCTGAAGCCCGCTTCGCGCGGGACCGCCCGCGCGCGGGGCACCGTTGGGGGCGGCGCGCACTTCGATGGCTTGCGGGCGGACACCCGGGCCCTTGCCGCCGGTGACGAGGTCTGCGGCGGTCAGGCCGGCCTGGGCGCGGTCGAGTCCTTCGAGAGGTGTGCGGCGCGGCTCGCCTGCCTTGGAAACGGACGGCTGCAGGGCGGTGGGCAACTCGGCGAAGAGCTTCGGATCGGGCTCCGACATGTCGGTCGGGTTGCGCAGGGCGAGCATCAGGCGGCCGCTGGCGTCGCCGATGGTCAGGCGGTTCACTTCGTCGACAGGCACGGCGAGAACGGCAGTGCGGGCCTGTTCGTTGCGCTGGGCCTGCTGTGCGGCTGCCTTGTCCGGCGACTTGGATTGCAGACCGTCGACGGAGGCGCTGCCGAAAGCCAGCACGCGCTTGCGTGCGAGCAGCAGTCGTGCCTGGCTGCGATCCACGTCCTTGCCGTCCGACTTGAGCGTGATGAAAACATCCACGAAGTCACCGGGCTGGATCTTGTTGCCTACGCCCATGACCTCGTCGGCCTTGACCGCCACGGCACGCTCGCCTTCGTTGATGCGCAGCGCGAGGCCGGAGACCAACTGGTTCTCCATCACCGGCGTACCTTCGGCGAGGTCGAGCACCGGAACTCGGCCCGTCGCAACGTTCACGTCTTGGAAGGCGCCAACGGGATTGATCGTCAGCCGTTCCACGCGTAGCGCATCCGCGGGAATCGCCAGGCCGGCAGGCAGGAGCTTGGACGCCACCACGACGGGGTATGTAAGCGCCTGCTGGGTCTTGGCGGGAACGTTCGCCGGGTTGGCGGCTGTCGTCACTGGCACGGGCGCCTGCCGGCTCAGCATCCATGCATAGACGCCCAGCGCGATGGCCAGGAGTACCAGGATGGCTGCGATGATTTTGGAGAGATTGATCATGTGCGGCGGGCTGGAGGGTGAGGGCAAGCGATCATGAAAAATGGGAAATGAATGGCCTGCGGCGACAGAGGCGTATGGCTGCTAACTCTGTCGTCCCCAGAACATCCAGGCCACCGTGGCCAGTGCGAGGTAGGCCCCGTAAGGGATGAAGCGAGCCCGGCTTGGCGATCTGCCGCCAGCGGAGGGGGAGGGCGGGCCCGAAAGGATCAGGGCAAGCCGTGGGAAGAGGGGCCAGCGCTGCAGGGCGAGCCAGAGGGCTCCGTGCAATCCTGCGAACAGACTGGCGATGATCCAGATCGGCACCAAGGCGGACATGCCGACCCAAAGTCCGAGAGCACCAGCGAATTTCACGTCGCCTGCTCCCATGAGCCCCATTGCGTAGAAGAGCAAGAGGAAACCGAAGCCTGATGCGGCGCCTGCGAGTGCTGCTTTCCAGCCGATGCCGAAAGGCTGCGCCCCGAGGCCGAGGATTGCCAGAGCCAGGACAACTCCGGACAGGACCAGCCAGTTGGGAACACGGCGCTTTCGGAAGTCATATACGGCAACACAGAGCAGCCAGAACAAGCAGGTCAATGCCGGCACTTGTTTTTACTTGACGGTAGTCTTCAACTCACTGGTAATGTCCGTGAAGACCTTGGCCAGTCGGGCACCTAGACCATCTTCTCCTGCCAAAACTCCAACGATGGCAACGGAAATAAGCCCCGCAATAATTCCATATTCAATTGCGGTCGCGCCTTCTTCATCGCGCAAAAAACGAGCAATAGAGCTAAGCATGATTTCCCCTTTCAGGAAGTGTTAACAAAGGCTTGCGAGGTGGATGTTATACAGCGTAACTCCGTGTATCAACAAGGCAAACCCGCAAGACTTTCGTCAGAGTGTGCTAGCCGAAAGGGGTAAAGCAGGATAGCGGCCAGCCTCTCGCCAGCCCGAGCCAGGAGTGGCCTGGTCAGCTGGTTAACGATTAGGAAACGAATTTTTCCCTCTGTAGGCCACATGGCGCCTCCCATGAAGGGGGGATGTGGCGTAACGCCTCGGGGAACGCTCGGAGCGGGGGTGTTACGGGAACAAACCCGTTACGCGTTACGTAGCATGGGGCTCGGAGCCCCAGATGTAACGGTCAAAAAAGGCCCAACTCGTGAGCAAAAAGTCACGAGTTTGAGGGGGTCGCCCCTTCGGCGGGAGGGTTTCGGGCCGGGCTTCAGCCCAGGATTTCTTCGTGGAAGAGCTTCCAGTCGGTACCCTGGCGTAACCAGTACTGGCGACGGGAACGTCCGCTCTTCTCGCCTTCGAACACTTCGCCGAAGGTAACGACCATGGTGTCGTCGCCGTCCTTCCAGTGAAGGTACGACATGTCCTTGAGTTGGACGCGCTTGCCCTGCGCATATTTCACTTCGTCGTCGACGACTGAAATTCCCTCATTGGATTTCTTGCTGCTGCGCTGGAAATCGGGCAAATAGAATTTCTTCAATTGCGCTTCATTTCCGCTGGCGCGGGCGTCTTTCCAGCCGTTGATAGCACTTGTAATTGACTGGGATTCTTTTTCTGCCTGCGGTTGCGAAATCCATTGCAGGCTGCGCGCGGTCACCACCGGGGTGGCGCCGATTTGCACTTTTCGCAATAGCTGCCTGAGGTCGGGGTTTGCCATGACCACGCAGCCGTCGCTCGCCAGCGGCGCCCGGGCGAACTGCTGCGGCGGCGTGCCGTGCAGCCAGATGCCGCCGCCGGTCTTGCCGCGCCGCACGTCGTACGGGTTGGGGTAGTTGATGGGCAGGGCACCCGCGCCGTAAAAGTCCTTCAGCGACTTCGGATCGAGGCTGCTGGTGATGTAGTACACGCCCAGCGGCGTGCGCGCATCGCCTTCGGTGACCTTGTCGGTGCCGGCCTTGCCGACCGAGATGTAGTAGTCGGCCGTGAGCTTCAGGCCCTTGTCCGAGTTCTCGAACAGGTACAGCCGCGAGCGCGATGCGTCCACGGCGATGGCGTAGCGGCTGCGGGTGGACAGCGCCAGGAACTGCGAGGGCACGGTGTTGGCCGGCGGGCGGTCGCGCAGGGCCTGCAGGCGGCGCTTCGATTCCTCGTGCAGTTCGGCCATGGCCGGGTTGCCGCGCATCTTCGCGATGCTGGCGGTGTCGGGCAGCGAGTTCGACGGCGGCAGCTGCGCCGCGAGCAGGTCGCCGTAGACGAGCTGCGCGAGCTGGAAGTTCGGATAGTCGCGCACCAGGTCGCGCGCCTTGGCCAGCGCGGGGCGGGTCTGGCCGCGGCCGAACATTTCGTAGACCGCGATCAGGCGGGCTTCGGCGTTGCTGGCTTCCTGGATGGCGCCTGCGGGCGCAGGCTTGCGCGTGGTCCTGGCGGCGGTCGCCGAAGTCGCGGCCGCTGCAACAACGGCGGTACCGGCCTTCCTGCTTTTGGCGCTGCGGGCTTCCTTCGCTTCCTTGGCGGAAGAGGGGCGTCCGGCCGCACCGGCACGCGCCGTGGACCGTGCATTGGCAGCCGGGCCCTTCGCCCTGGTTTTTTCCTTGTGGACGCTGCCGCTTGTCTTGGCCGTCTTGCCGGCGGCGTTCGAAGCCAGCGCGGCACCGGGCGCCGCGAACATCAGTGCGGAAACGGCGGCAAGCGCCGCGAGCAGTTGCTGCCCGCTGCGCAGACGAAAAAGGGGATGCTGAAGCCGGCCCTGCCGGACGATGTCTGCCACTAGCCGCCGACGCTTTCCTTGCGAATGTGCCATTGATTGCCCGAGCGCTGCATCTCCAGCGTCTTGCGGCTCGAAACATTGAGGTTGTCCGCGCGGTAGATCTGGCGGAACCTGGCCGTCGCGTTCTGGCCGTCGACCTTGATCGCGAGGTTCTCGATGTTCACGCTGATGCTCGACTTGCCGACGATGCGCGCGCGGCGGTCTTCTTCCCAGTTCTTGCGGCTCTGGCCGCCGGCGGGCGTGAAGTCGGGGCCGTAGGCCGCAAGGTAGCGGTCCATGTCCTGGCTGGCCCAGGCCGAGGCCCAGGCGCGCACGGCCGATTCGACTTCGGCATTGGCGGTCGCGCTGGCAGCCGGTGCCGGGGCGGGCGCGGGAGCCGGCGCTGTTTCCGGCGGCTTGGGTGCGGCGGCCACCGGTGCGGGAGCGGCCGCGACCTTGGCGGGCGGCGGAGCGACAGGTGCCGGAGCCGGCGCAGGCGCTGCCTTTGCAACCGGGGCCGGCGCGGGCGCGGCGGCGATCAGCGCGGTCGGCTTGGCGCCGGGCGGCGTCGGCGTGAAGAGTGTACGGATCACCGCCAGCTTGGGCTGCACGGCCGTGTTGTTCTGGTCGAGCTGCAGCGCCTTGCTGTAGGCCTGGCTCGCGAGCCGGGCGTACACGTCGCCGAGGTTCTCCTGGGCGGTGGCGTAGCTGGGGTTGGTGCGGATCGCGCTTTCCAGCGCGGCGCGGGCCTTGTCGAACTGGTTCTGGCTCGCGTAGATCACCGCGAGGTTGTTGTAGGGCTCGGGCAGTTCGGGCGCGTCGAGCGTGAGTTGCGTGAAGGCGGCGATGGCTTCGTTGCGCTTGCCGGTGTCGAGCTGGATCACGCCCTTGAGGAAGCGCATCTGCGGATCGCGCGGCTTGTCCTTCAGGTAGGCCTCGGCCTTCGCCATGGCCTCGTCGAGCTTGCCGGCCTGCATGAGCTTGTCGACTTCCTCATGCTCGATGGCGGCCAGCGCCGGAAGGGCGGCGCCACAGGTGGCCGCGGCCAGGAGCAGGGCGCGCACGGTGGGGGAGAAGCTGAAACGGGCGCGTGGCCTGGGGCTCTTGGGCATTGCGGACAAGACCTCGTAGGGGTGGGTGATGCGGCAGGGATTGTAAGTGGGGCGGGTAACCCCCCGATACAGGGATGACGGGGCTTTCGCGGCCTTTAGGCTTGCCCGCAACGCCGCCCGAAGCCCCCGCGCCGGGCAGCCCCGCAGTACAGTGCCGCCGTGGACCGCCTCCAAAGCATTGAAACTTTCGTTCGTGTCGCGCAGACCCAGAGCTTCGCCGAAGCCGCAAGGCAGCTGCGGGTGGCCAATTCGGTCGTCACCACGCGGGTCAAGCAGCTCGAGGAGTTCCTCGGCGCGCCGCTCTTCCATCGCAGCACGCGCGTGGTGCGGCTCAGCGACATGGGCCAGGCCTTCCTGCGCGACTGCACCGAGCTGGTGGCCCGCGCCGACAGCATCGTCGACCAGATGCGCGATGCGCGCGGTACGCCTTCTGGCACGCTGCGCGTGCATGCGCTGACCGGCATGGTGCTGGGACGCTTCGCCTCGCTGCTGCGCGAGTTCCAGTCGACTTACCCCGACATCCACCTCGAGCTGATCGTGAGCGACGCGGTGGCCGACCCGGTAAAGGCGGGTGTCGACTGCGCGCTGCAGATCTTTCCCGCGGCCTCGCAGGAGTTGGTGGCCAGGCCGCTCTTCCCTGTGCGGCGGGTGCTGTGCGCCACGCCGGCGTACCTGAAGGCGCACGGCACGCCTGCCACGCCGCGCGAACTGCACCGCCACAAGCTCGGCCTCTATTCGGGCTACCCCACGCGCGACCGCTGGACCTTCCACCACGGCGGCGAGCAGACCACCATCTACCTCGCCGCGGCGCTTCTGACCAACAGCGTGCACCTGCTGCGCGAATATGCGCTGGAGCATGCGGGCATCGTCTGCCTGCCCACGCTGGTGGCGGGTGACGCCATCGCGCGCGGCGAACTCAGCGTGGTGCTGGCCGAGCACCAGCTGTCGTCGTTCTCGCTGAGCGCGGTGTATGCCGGCACCTCGCGCAATGCGCTGAAGCTGCGCCTTTTCATCGAGCACATCGCCACCCGGTTCACGCGCGTTCCTCCGTGGGATGCGACGTTGATCGAGCGTGGCCTCATCCCGTCGGAGCTCATCGAGTTCAGCCGCACCAGCGGATGAGGTGAGCACTCCCCCAGGCTCCGCGCACTTCGTGTCGCTTCGCCAACCCCCTCGCCGGGGGCGACGCCGGCGGCCCGGCGGAGCCGGTTCCGCGGCGTCCTGCGAACGAGCCTCGTGGGTTGCTCCCGAGCGCAGGTCCGACAGGGGGTAAACCCCAGCGATTATTCGGAAGCTCCGAATAATCCTCTTCCAAACTGGTCCCTACCGGTGCCGCCGCATGGCTCCTAGAGTTCGCTCACCCAAGGAGACAAGCCATGACAGCCGCCAAATCCACCGCCACCTACAAGACCCGCTTCGGATCCCTCAAGCACTTCGAGAAGGGCCACGTCGAACCCATCGACGACGACGTGCGCCACTACGCCTTTTCCAACTGCTTCGAGATCGCGAGCCTCAGCAAGCCGTACGAGAAGGTCGTGTTCGGCCAGAACCAGATCTACGTGCTGGAGACGCTGCGCGCCGAAGGCGCCTCGCCCTGGTACACCTGCGCGCACGACGAGTTCGCGCTGGTGATGGACGGCGACGTCGAGGTGCACCTGGTGCAGCTCGACGAGAGCCAGGCGGTGGCCGACAAGGACAAGAACGGCGCCGTGCTCGTGAAGGGCGAGCCCAGGGGAAAGAAGATGGGCTGGATGAAGCTCTCGCGCGGCCACCAGGGGCTGCTGCCGAAGAACACCGCCTACCAGTTCCGCAATGCCGGCGAGCCGGGCGTGATCGTGCTGCAGAGCTGCAAGGGCGATCTCTCGATCGAGAAGTGGGCCGACATCTGCCAAGCACATTGACTCGCCCCCAGGCTTCGCGCACTTCGTGTCGCTACGCCAACCCCCTACCGGGGGCAACACCTGCGGCCCGGCAAAGCCGGTTCCGCGGTGTTCCACGAAGGATGCAGGCCACCTGTTCAGACCAGACAAGGAAAACACCATGAACGCACCCGCAGAACTCGCCAAGGTGATCGCGTCGCAGCCCGACGCCACGCTCGGCTACAAGGACTTCTCGCTCGGCAGCTTCAGCTTCCGCCGCGACGAGTATTTCGTGCACATCGGCTGGAAGACCCGCGACGGCCGACCCATGAGCCACACCATGGACGCCGGCAGCTACCTGCGCGCGCTGATGCGCGACGTGGCCTGGGGCTTTTTCTACGGCTGGGTCAACTTCGACGACGTGTTCGGCACCGTCAATCACTACGAGTCGGTCGACCTGTACGCCGGCAGCTTCAACGGCACCATGAAGGAAGCGGGCATCGACCTGCTGGAGAACTTCCCGACCGCGCAGATCCGCGCCACCTTCGAGGCGATGCTCGACGACTGGACCAACGAGAGCTTCGATCCCTTCGCCGCGCCGCAGGAAACCGGCTCGCCCTACGGCCGCAAGAGCGGCAACAACACCGCCAAGATCACCAGGGCGCGCGAGCTCGCCAAGCGCTGCGTGGGCCTGAAGGGCGACCTCGACCTGCGCAGCGACGAGCGCGGCGCGCCGGTCAACCGCGCCTTTGCCGACGTGCCGCAGGGCCAGCCCGAGCTGCACCCCGAGCCCGGCTTCGAGAACGAGGTGCACGCCTTCAATCTCTTCGGCTTCCTGAGCCGCTCGCAGGTCACCTGGAACCCGAGCTTCACCTCGGTGGTGAAGCACAGCTACATGTGCCCGACCACCGAGGAGCACATCCTGCCGATCATCCACGGCAACGACCGCGTCGAGTGGTTCTTCCAGATGACCGACGAGATCCACTGGGACTGCGGCGACAAGAACACCGGCAGGCCCATGGCCCGCGTGATCATGAAGGCCGGCGACATGGCCGCCATGCCCGCCTACTGCCGCCACCAGGGCTTCAGCCCCAAGCGCTCGATGCTGCTGGTGTGGGAGAACGGCTCGCCCAGCCTGGTCTACGAGATCCAGAAGGGCGAGTCGCCGGAGATTCCGGTCCAGTTCTGAATGGCCCCCTCTCCCGCGAGCGGGAGAGGGCTGGGGTGAGGGTCGCCGCTGCGCCCTGAACGCCCCCTCACCCAGACCCTCTCCCCAAGGGGAGAGGGAGGAATGCAAAGACATGAAGCCCAATGACATCGCCGCTTCGGCAGGCCTGCGCACGCCCATCCGCCGCCAGCTCTTCATCGACGGCCGCTTCGTCGACGCCGAGTCCGGCGAGACCCTTGCCACGCTGAACCCGCACGACAACACGCCCATCGTCGAGGTGGCACTCGCCGGCAAGGCCGACGTCGACAAGGCCGTGGCCGCCGCAAAGCGCGCCTTTCCCAAGTGGAGCCGCATGGCCGCCGCCGACCGCGGCCGCATCCTGCTGAAGCTGGCCGACCTCATCGAGGCCAATGCCGAAGAACTCGCGCGCCTCGAATCGCTGGACACCGGCCACCCGATCCGCGATTCGCGCCGCCTCGACGTGCCGCGCACCGCCGCGTGCTTCCGCTACTTCGGCGGCATGGCCGACAAGTTCCAGGGCGAGACCATCCCGGTGGAAGAGGGTTTCCTCAACTACACGCTGCGCGAGCCCGTCGGCATCGTCGGCCAGGTGGTGCCGTGGAACTTCCCGCTGATGTTCACCAGCTGGAAGATGGCGCCCGCGCTCGCGGCCGGCAACTGCATCGTGATGAAGCCGGCGGAGATCACGCCGCTGAGCTCGCTGCGCATCGCCGAGCTGATGGCCGAGGCCGGCCTGCCGCCCGGCGTGGTCAACATGCTGCCGGGGCTGGGCAGCGTGGCGGGCCAGTACATCGCCGAGCATCCGGAGATCGCGAAGATCGCCTTCACGGGCAGCACAGCCACCGGCCGGCGCATCGTGCAGGCCAGCGCCGGCAATCTGAAGAAGGTGCAGCTGGAACTCGGCGGCAAGGGGCCGAACATCGTCTTCGAGGACGCGAACCTGCAGGCGGCGGTCAACGGCAGCGCATGGGCCATCTTCCACAACCAGGGGCAGGCCTGCATCGCGGGCTCGCGGCTGATGCTGCACGAGAAGATCGCCGACGAATTCCTCGCGCAGTTCATTCCGCTCGCCAAGTCGATCCGCCTGGGCAACCCGCTGGACGACGCGACGGAGATGGGCCCGCTCACCAGCGCGCAGCACCGCGAGCGCGTGCTGAGCTATGTCGACGTGGCGCTGGGCGAAGGCGGTGAGTTGCTGGCGGGCGGCAGGTCGCCCGGAGGCGACCTGGCCAAAGGCTGCTACGTGGAACCCACCGTGATGCGAGCGAAGTCGTACAAGGACCGCGTTGCGCAGGAAGAAGTCTTCGGCCCGTTCGTCACCGTGCTCACTTTCAAGTCGGACGAGGAGGCGATGCAGATCGCCAACGGCACCGACTACGGCCTGGGCAGCGGCCTGTGGACTCGCGACCTGCAGCGCGCCCACAAGGTCGCGCGCGACCTGCATGCCGGCATGGTCTGGATCAACAGCTACAAGCGCGTGAACCCCGGCTCGCCCTTCGGCGGCGTCGGCCAGAGCGGCTACGGCCGCGAGATGGGGTTCGACGCGATGCGCGAATACACGCAGGTCAAGAGCGTGTGGGTGAACGTCGACGCGCGGATACCGCCGCACTTCGCGCGCTGACCCCTGAACCGGCGGCAAGAAGAACACGACAGAAGAAACGGAGACAGCCATGACATTCAATCGCAGACAGTTCACGCAGGCCACGGCCGCGCTGGTGGCGTCGGGCGCGGCACCGCTGGTGTTCGCGGCCGACACGCTGAAGATCGGCTACGTGTCGCCGCAGACCGGACCGCTCGCGCCTTTCGGCGAGGCCGACAAGTGGGTCATCGACCAGATGAAGACGGCGTTCAAGGACGGCATCAGCGTCGGCGGAAAGAAGTACGCGGTGCAGATCGTGCTGAAGGACAGCCAGTCGAACCCCAACCGCGCGGGCGAGGTGGCGAACGACCTGATCCTGAAGGACAAGGTCGCGCTGGTGCTCACGGCCGGCACGCCCGAGACCGCCAATCCGGTGAGCGACGCCTGCGAACTCAACGAGGTGCCCTGCATCTCCAGCGTGGTGCCGTGGCAGCCGTGGTTCTTCGGCCGCAAGGGCGACCCGGCGAAAGGCTTCAACTGGACGTACCACATGTTCTGGGGCCTGGAGGACGTCATCGCCAATTTCACCAACGGCTGGATGACGCTCGCCACCAACAAGAAGGTGGGCGGCCTGTTCCCGAACGACGGCGACGGCAACGCCTGGGGCGACAAGGAGCTGGGCTTTCCCAAGCCGCTCTCGCAGATGGGTTTCACGCTCACCGACCCGGGCCGCTTCCAGAACGGCACGCAGGACTTCAGCGCGCAGATCGCGGCCTTCAAGAAGGAGGGCGTGGAGATCGTCACGGGCGTGGTGATCCCGCCCGACGCCAAGACCTTCCTCACGCAGGCGCGGCAGCAGGGCTTCAAGCCCAAGGTCATCACGCTGGGCAAGGCGCTGCTGTTCCCCGGCGCGATCGAGGCGCTGGGCGATCTGGGCGACGGCCTCTCGACCGAGGTGTGGTGGAGCCCTTCGCACCCGTTCACCTCGAGCCTCACGCAGCAGAGCGCGAAGGCGCTGGCCGAGGCCTACGAGGCCGGCACGAAGAAGCAGTGGACCCAGCCCATCGGCTTCGCGCACGCGCTCTTCGAAGTCGCGGCGAATGCGCTGGGCCGTGCGAAGTCGCTGAAGGCTTCGGACGTGCGCGACGCGGTGGCATCGACTGCGATCAACTCGGTGGTCGGGCCGGTGAAGTGGGGCGGGCAGGGGCCGTTCAAGAATGTCAGCAAGACGCCGCTGGTGCTCGGCCAGTGGGGCAAGGGCAGCAAGTACAAGGTGGAGCTGACCATCGTGAACAACGAGGCGGCGACCAGCATTCCCACCGGCGGCAAGCTGCGGCCGCTGTGAACCCGGGAACGCCATGACGCTGCTGGCACTGCATGCCGTGAGCAAGTCCTACGGCGCGCTCAAGGTCACCGACGACATCACGCTCGCGGTGGCCGAGGGCGAGACGCTGGGCATCCTCGGGCCGAACGGCGCGGGCAAGACCACGCTGTTCAACCTGATCTCGGGCGACGTGCGCGTGGACGCCGGGCGCGTGGAATACGCCGGCCGCGACGTGACGCGGCTGAAGCCGCACCAGCGCTGCCATGCCGGCATCGGCCGCAGCTACCAGGTGCCGCAGCCCTTCGGCAACATGAGCGTGTTCGAGAACCTCGTGACCGCCGCCTGCTTCGGCGGGCAGCAGACCGAGCGCGAGGCCTGGGGCACTGCGCACGAGGTGCTGGAACAGACGGGCCTGATGGCGCATGCGAACAAGCCGGCGGGCGGCCTGACCCTGCTCGACCGCAAGCGGCTGGAGCTGGCGCGCGCGCTGGCGACGCGGCCCAAGCTGCTGCTGCTCGATGAGATCGCGGGCGGCCTCACGGAGCCCGAGGCCGCGGTGCTGGTCGGCGAGCTCAAGCGCATCAAGGCGCGCGGCGTGACGATGATCTGGATCGAGCATGTCGTGCATGCGCTGCTGTCGCTGGCGGACCGGTTGTTCGTCATCAACTTCGGGCAGAAGCTGGCGGAGGGGGCGCCGCGAGCGGTGATGGGCGATCCGGAGGTGAGGCGGGTCTACATGGGGATGGAAGCATGAGCGCAATCGCCTGTCTTCGGACTTGTTCCCTCTCCCGCATGCGGGAGAGGGTTAGGGTGAGGGTGGCGGCGTTCGATGCATCGCGTGCCTTGCCATTGCCGCCGGCCCTCACCCCAACCCTCTCCCGCCAGCGGGAGAGGGAGCAAACACCGCGGGAGCAAAGACCATGAACACGCTGCTCACGACCCACGCCCTCAAGGCCTTCTACGGCGACGCCCAGGCCCTCTTCGGCATCGACTTTGCCCTGGAGCGCGGCGAGCTCGTCGCCATCATCGGCGCCAACGGCGCGGGCAAGTCGACCTTCCTCAAAAGCCTCACGGGCCTGGTGCGCGCGCCGCGTGATGCGATCCGCTTCAAGGGCGAGCCCATCGGCGGCCTGCCGCCGGGCGACATCGTGCGCCGCGGGCTCGCCATGGTTCCCGAGGGCCGAAGGCTCTTTCCGAGCCTCAGCGTCGAGGAGAACCTGCTGATGGGTGCCACGCCATCGCGCAAGGGGCCGTGGAACCTGCAGCGGCTGTACGCGCTCTTTCCCATCCTCGCCGAGAAGCGCAACCAGCCGGGCACTTCGCTTTCGGGCGGGCAGCAGCAGATGGTCGCGCTCGGCCGCGCGCTGATGAGCAACCCCGAGGTGCTGCTGTGCGACGAACTCTCGCTGGGCCTCGCGCCCATCGTCATCCGCGAGATCTATGCAGCGATGCCGGCCATCACCGCGGAAGGCATGACCGTCGTCATCGTCGAGCAGGACGTGACCATGGCGCGGCAGGTCTCGCAGCGCGTCTACTGCTTCCAGGAAGGGCGCGTGTCGCTCGAAGGCCGTTCCGCCGACCTCACGCGCGAGCAGATCTCGCAGGCCTACTTCGGCATCGCGGAGGCGGCCCATGCTTGAGACCCTCGTCCAGGGCGCGCTGCTCGGCGGCCTCTACACGCTCTTCGCGCTGGGGCAGTCGCTGATGTTCGGCGTGATGCGGCTCACCAACACGGCGCAGGGCGACTTCATCATCCTCGGCGCGTTCGCGGTGATCGCGGGCATGTCGCTGACGGGCGGCGAGGCGCCGTGGCTGGTCGCGCTTGCGGTGCTGCCGGTGGCCTTCGGCTTCGGCTACGTGCTGCAGCGCTTCGTGCTCAACGGCACCCTCGGCAAGGATCCGCTGCCCTCGCTGGTCGTGACCTTCGGCCTGTCGATCGTGATCCAGAACCTGCTGCTCGAGCTGTTCTCGGCCGATCCGCGCGCCATCGAGACCGGCGGGCTCAGCACGCAGGGCATCGCGCTGGGCGAGGCGATGTCGGTGGGCGTGCTGCCGCTCGTCGTGCTGGCCGTGGCGCTGACCGCGACGGGCGCGCTGCAATGGCTCTTCGCGCGCACGGCGCTGGGGCGTTCGTTCCGCGCGGTGTCGGACGACCGCGAGATCGCGGAGCTCATGGGGCTGAACGCGAAGAAGGTCTACGCACTCGCGACCGCCATCGCCTTCGTGCTCATCGCCATCGCCGGAGTACTGCAGGGCATGCGCACGACGGTGTCGCCTTCGGACGGGCCGCTGCTGCTGCTCTTCGCCTTCGAGGCGGTGATCATCGGCGGCATGGGCTCCTTCTGGGGCACGCTGGCGGGCGCGATGATCCTGGGCATCACGCAGCAGATCGGCTTCAGGCTCGACCCGGGCTGGGGCATCTGGTTCGGGCACATCGTGTTCCTCGCCGTGCTGGTGCTGCGGCCGCAGGGACTCTTTCCAAGGACGCGCGGATGACGAACATGCCTCCTCCCATCGTCGCGGTCGAACGTGCGACGGCCGCGAGCCGCGCGGCGCTGATCGCCGGCATCGCCATCGTTCTCGTCGCGGCCAGCCTGCCCTTGTGGGGCGAGTCGAGCTGGATGCGCGAGTTCGTCGAGATCGCCTGCTACTTCATCTTCGCGATGATGTGGAACCTGCTCGCCGGCTACGGCGGCATGGTGAGCATCGGGCAGCAGGCCTTCTTCGGCTTCGGCGGCTACGTGATGCTGATGCTGGGCAATTTCGCGGGCGTGAATCCCTTCGTGGCGATCCCGCTGGGGGCGCTGGCGGCGGGGTTGGTGGCGGTGCCGGTGTCCTTCGTCGCGTTCCGGCTCTCGGGCGGCTACTTCGCCATCGGCACCTGGGTCATCGCGGAGGTGTTCAGGCTGAGCTTCGCCAACGCGTCGGCGGTGGGCGGCGGCTCGGGCACCACGCTGACCGCGCTGCGCGGCATCGACAAGGCGATGCGCGAGAGCACGACCTACTGGATGGCGCTGGCCTGCGTGGTCGCGGCGGTTGCGCTGGTGTACCTGTTCCTGCGCAGCAAGCGCGGGCTGGCGCTGCTGGCGATACGCGACAACGAAGTGGCCGCGGAGTCGCAGGGCATACCTGTGGCGCGCATGAAGCTCGCGGTGTACGTGGTCGCGGCCTTCGGCGCGGGGCTCGCGGGCGCGCTGTACTTCGTGGGCAACCTGCGCATCAGCCCTGATGCGGCATTCAGCGTCAACTGGACGGCCTTCGCCATCTTCATGGTGGTGATCGGCGGCATCGGGCGCATCGAGGGGCCGCTGGTGGGGGCGCTCATCTTCTGGGCGCTGAACAAGTTCCTGAGCGACTACGGCACCTGGTACCTGCTGGGGCTCGGGCTGCTCGCGATCCTCGTCACGCTGTTCTTCAAGCAGGGGCTGTGGGGATATGCGCAGCAGCGCTGGGGCTGGTCGCTGTTCCCCACGCAGCGAAAACTGCTTGGCACATCGGCGGTGCGCTAGTACTTTCCTACACGAGAGACCCTGACGGGAAGGCACTTCGGACTTGCGAAAAACATCGTCGTCCTGTAACGTTGTGTAAACACAATGTAAGCGCGTTCCCGTTCTTCTCACTCTCCTGGAGTCATCTTGACGATCACCAAACGCCGCCTGCTCGAAGGCGGCGCGGCAGCCATTGCCGCTTCGCTGCTTGCGAAGACTTCGTGGGCTCAGCAGCAACGCAACAACAGCGCCGGCGAGGCTTCCTGGCCGACCAAGCCCCTTCACATCCTCGTGGGCTTTCCCGCTGGCGCATCGCCCGACCTCGCGGCGCGCGCCATCGCGGAGCCGCTGTCGAAGATCCTGCGCCAGCCGGTGATCGTCGAGAACAAGCCCGGCGCCAGCGGCAACACCGTGGCCGACCAGGTGGCGAAGGCCACCGACGATCACACCGTCGGAGCGCTCATCAACGGCAACCTGACCATCGCGAAGCTGCTCAACCCCGCGCTGACCTTCGACCCCGAGAAAGACTTCGCGCCGGTCGGCCTGATCGGCACCGCGCCGCTGGTGCTGGCGGTGTCGGGCAGCGCCACGGGCAAGACATCGGCCGAGCAACTGCTGTGGGTGCGCAACCTCGGCAGCGGCGGCAAGTACGGCACGCCGGGCGTGGGCACGGTGGGCCACCTGGGCATGGAGCTCATCAAGAGCCGCGCGGCCATCACCGCGCAGCACAAGCCCTACACCGGCAATCCGCAGGTCATCGCGGGGCTGCTGGCCAACGAGATCCAGCTGGCGCTGCTGCCGCCGGGCCTCGCGCTGCCGCACATCAAATCGGGAAAGATCAAGGCCATCGGCGTGACCTCGCCCGAGCGCAGCCCGCTGGCGGGCGAACTGCCCACCATCCGCGACGCCGACGTGCGCGGCGCCGACCTGGAAATCTGGACCGCGCTGGCCGCGCCCGCGAGCATGAAGCCCGCGGCAGTCGCCAAGCTCAACGCAGCGCTGGTCGAAGTCATCAGCTCGCCCGACGTGAGCCAGGCGCTGCTGAAGACCGGCTGGCAGGCCCAGCCCGGTTCGCCCGACACGCTGGCCAAGCGCATGCGCGCCGACACCACGCGCCTGGGCGGCGTGATCATCATGAAGGGCATCCACTCGGAGGGCTGATGCCCTCCGGATTCCACACCGGGCTCGTCTTCAGGTCTTCGACGCGGCGCGCTTGAACAGCGGCTGCTCGAAGCGGATCGTGATGATCTCGGTGTCGTCCGGCTTGCCGGGCACGCGGCCGTCCTCGGTCGGGAAGTTGGTGTCGATGGCGACGGCGAGCGTGTAGTCGTCCACCACCTCGACGCTCTCGACCGAGTCGAAGGGCATGCTGAACTTGCCGTTCGCGACGTTGGCCAGCGGGCCGCCGATGTCGTCCGGGTCGGAGATGTTCAGCAGGTCGACCAGCAGCGTCTTCTTCAGCACGCCGTCGGCGTCCTTCACGTCGAGGTCGACCATGTAGAGGCGCTTGACCACGGCCTTCGAGCCGTAGAGGCTGTCGCGTTCGATCAGTACGAACCTGTTGCCGCCGATGTTGGTCATGTCGCCGATGACGATCTGGTTGTCCTTGGCGGGGCCGTCCTTCCTGTAGACCGGGTTCTTGCCGGTGTAGAGCATCGAGGCGGGATCGAACTCGAAGAAGTTCAGGTAACGCTCGTCATCGGCCACCGGGCGCAGCGCGGCCAGCGAAGGCGCTGCCTCGGGCACCGCGTAGAGGCGGGTCTTGTCGGCGTTGAAGGCCAGGCTCTCGAAGCCCCGGCTCGAAAGCGAAGTCACCGTGGCGCCTTCGTTCATCACCAGCGGGTTGGACGGGCTGCGCAGGAAGGGATGCGGCACCGGGTCGCCCATCAGCGTGCCGTCCTTGTCGAAGTGCAGGATGTAGGGGCCGAATTCCTCGCCCACGAAGTATGTGCCGTCCTTCGCGCGGGCGATCGACTCCACGTCGAGATCGAAGCCCGTCAGCAGGCGGCCGCTGACGATGCGCGGATCCACCGGCTTGCCGCTGTCGACAAGGTTGTTGCCCGAGACCGTCTGGTAGTTGGCGAAGTCGGCGGTGATCTTCAGGTCGACGCCCTTGCCGTCCTTCAGGAAGCCCTTGGAATCGTTGAAGGCGACGTGGCTGTTGACTTTCACGGTGCCGGGCACCGTCGTGCCGTTGGATGCGGTGCGGAAGTCGATGCTGACGTTGTAGAAGCCGACCACGAAGTCGCCGGAGTTGCTCTTGCTGCCGTAGCCGTTGTCGGGCATGGCGGTCCAGGTGCCGTCGTCGTTCTTCAGCAGTGCCGAGAAGCCCGGAAGCGGCTGGCCGTCGACGAAGGGCGGCGTTACGCCGAGCGCGGCGGTGATGAACTGGCCGGTGGTCGGGCCGGGCTGGCGGAACGACGCGGGCAGCGAGGCCCAGCCGGTGAGCTTGTGCGGCAGTCCCGCGGAAGGATCCGGTGACGGCTGGGGAGCGGGCGCAGGAGCCGGGGCGGGTGCCGGAGCAGGCGAAGGAGCCGGCGTACCCGCCACTGGCGGAAGGACGATGCCGTTTCCGTTGCCGCCGCCCCCGCATGCGGCGAGGACTGCGGATGCAACGGCCGCGATTGCAATATGGCGCGGCAGGCTGAGCGAGATGAAGCGACTGGACACGATTGGATCCTCCGGTGTTGTTGTGAGGGGTGCAATCTAGGAAGCCGATGTGACCTGTCCGTGAATGTCCTTTCGCCTTTCGTCCTTCGCTGTTTACCTTTCGCTTTCATTCAGTGCGGATCGGCCGCGATCAGAGCATCCGCGAGACCCGGTCCGCCGCTTCGCGCAGCGCGGGAAGCATGGTCTCCTGCATCGCCTTCGCGCTGGTGCGGTTCGCCTGGCCGCTGATGTTGAGTGCGGCCACCATGCGGCCCTGCCTGTCGACCACGGGTGCGGCCACCGAGATGAGGCCTTCCTCGAGTTCCTGGTTCACCAGGCACCACTGCTGCTTGCGCGCCTGCGCGACCTTGGCCATGAGCGCGTCGATGTCGGTCAGCGTGTGCTTGGTCAGCGCCTCGATGTTCGAGGCCTCGAGCCGCGCGCGCACCTCGTCGTCGTCGAGGTCGGCCAGCAGCAGCCGGCCCAGCGAGGTGCAGTAGGCCGGCAGGCGCGAGCCCACGCCCAGGTTGATGTGCATGATCTTCTTGGTCGGCACGCGCAGCACGTAGACGATGTCCGTCGCGTCGAGCACGGCGGCCGAGCACGACTCCTGCACCTGCTGCACCAGCGCTTCCATCACCGGCTCGGCACGGTTCCAGATCGGCATCGAGGACAGATACGCGAAGCCCAGGTCGAGGATGCGCGGCGTGAGCGTGAAGAGCTTGCCGTCGGTCACCACGTAGCCCAGCGTCTGCAGCGTGAGCAGGATGCGCCGCGCGCCCGCGCGCGTCAGCCCGCTGCCGGCGGCCACCTCGCTGAGCGTCTGGTGCGGTGCATTGGCGCTGAACGAGCGGATCACCTGCAGGCCCCGCGCGAAGGACTGCACGTAGCTGTCGCCGGGGGCCGGTGTTTCGGGTTGTGACGGGTGGGTTGCCATGGTTCGTCTTCCTCTCTAGAATTCATTATACGAACAAATGTTCTTTAGACGAACAAATCGGCAATTCGCAGAATCGGCTGGAGCGTTCAGGCAGGTTCTTTTCTTCGTTCTCTTTCTTCACTCCCGGAGACAGGCTTCATGATCAACAAGATCGCGCGCTCGGTCGCCGATGCCTTGGCTGGCATCCCCGACGGCGCCACGGTTCTCATCGGCGGTTTCGGCACCGCCGGCATTCCCAACGAACTCATCGAGGGCCTCGTCGAGCAGGGCGCCAAGGACCTCACCGTCGTCAACAACAACGCGGGCAACGGCGAGACCGGCCTCGCGGCGCTGCTCAAGGCCGGCCGCGTGCGCAAGATCATCTGCAGCTTCCCGCGCCAGGCCGACAGCCAGGTGTTCGACGGGCTCTACCGCAGCGGCAAGATCGAGCTCGAACTCGTGCCCCAGGGCAACCTTGCCGAGCGCATCCGCGCCGCCGGCGCCGGCATCGGCGCCTTCTTCTGCCCCACTGGCTACGGCACGCAGCTGGCGGGCAACCGCGAGACCCGCGAGATCGACGGCAAGCAGTACGTGCTCGAGTACCCCATCCACGGCGACGTGGCGCTCATCAAGGCCGAGCGCGGCGACCGCTGGGGCAACCTGATCTACCGCAAGGCGGCGCGCAACTTCGGCCCGGTGATGGCCATGGCCGCGAAGAAGACCATCGCCACCGTGCACGACGTCGCCGAGCTCGGCACCCTCGACCCCGAAACCATCGTCACCCCGGGAATCTTCGTGCACCAGGTGGTGCGCATCGAACGCGTCGCCACCCAGGCCGGCGGCTTCAAGAAGGCAGCATGACCATGAGCACGAACTACACCCGCCGCACCAAGGACCAGCTCGCCGCCCGCGTGGCGCAGGACATCTTCGACGGCGCCGTCGTCAACCTGGGCATCGGCCAGCCCACGCTGGTGGCCAACCACCTGCCCAAGGGCCGCGAAGTCATCCTGCAGAGCGAGAACGGCATCCTCGGCATGGGCCCCGCGCCCGAGGCCGGCGAGGAAGACTACGACCTCATCAACGCCGGCAAGCAGCCCGTCACGCTGCTGCCGGGCGGCTCCTTCTTCCACCACTCCGACAGCTTCGCGATGATGCGCGGCGGCCACCTCGACATCTGCGTGCTCGGCGCGTTCCAGGTGTCGGCCACCGGCGACCTCGCCAACTGGCACACCGGCGAGAAGGACGCCATTCCCGCCGTCGGCGGCGCGATGGACCTCGCCATCGGCGCCAAGCAGACCTGGGTCATGATGGACCTGCTCACCAAGCAGGGCGTGAGCAAGCTGGTGAAGGAATGCACCTATCCGCTGACCGGCATCGGCTGCGTCAAGCGCGTCTACTCCGACCTCGCCACGCTCGAATGCACCCCGCAGGGCCTGAAGCTCGTCGACCTGGTCGACGGCCTGAGCCGCGAGGAGCTCGAGAAGCTCGTGGGTCTGCCCATCGCCGCTTAAGGCGGACAGCCGAACGCAGAAGGAAGACAAAAACTACGCAGAAGTCGCAGAGAAGACCATGAAAGCCTTTTATGGTTTTCCTTCTGCGACCTTCGCGTAACCTTCGCGCCCTCTGCGTTCGGTACCCGAATTCAACTTTCCTCAAACAGAGACATCCATGACCAACCAAGCCTTCATCTGTGACGCCGTTCGCACCCCCTTCGGCCGCTACGGCGGCTCGCTCAGCAGCGTGCGCACCGACGACCTCGGCGCCGTGCCGCTGAAGGCGCTGATGGAGCGCAACAAGAACGTCGACTGGCAGGCCGTGAGCGACGTGCTCTACGGCTGCGCCAACCAGGCCGGCGAGGACAACCGCAACGTCGCGCGCATGTCGGCGCTGCTGGCGGGCCTGCCGATCGAACTCGGCGGCGCCACCATCAACCGCCTGTGCGGCTCGGGCCTCGACGCCGTGGGCACCGCGGCACGCGCCATCCGCGCCGGTGAAGCGGGCCTCATGATCGCCGGCGGCGTCGAGAGCATGAGCCGCGCGCCCTTCGTCATGCCCAAGGCCGAGAGCGCCTTCAGCCGCAACAACGCGGTGTACGACACCACCATCGGCTGGCGCTTCGTCAACAAGCTCATGAAGGCGCAGTACGGCGTCGACTCCATGCCCGAGACGGCGGAGAACGTGGCCACCGACTACAAGATCGAGCGCGAGGCGCAGGACCTGATGGCGCTGAACTCGCAACTGCGCGCCGTGGCCTCGCAGAAGTCGGGCTTCTTCGACGCCGAGATCGTGCCCGTGACCGTGCCGCAGAAGAAGGGCGACGCGATCATCGTCAACAAGGACGAGCATCCGCGCGAAACCAGCCTCGAGTCGCTGGCCAAGCTCAAGGGCGTGGTGCGTCCCGACGGCACCGTCACCGCCGGCAATGCCAGCGGCGTGAACGACGGCGCCTGCGCGCTGCTGCTGGCCGACGAAGCCAGCGCAGCGAAGCACGGCCTCACGCCGCGCGCCCGCGTGGTCGGCATGGCCACCGCCGGCGTCGCGCCGCGCGTGATGGGCATCGGCCCCGCGCCCGCCACGCAGAAGGTGCTGGCGCTCACCGGCCTGAAGCTCGAGCAGATCGACGTGATCGAACTCAACGAAGCCTTCGCCGCGCAGGGCCTGGCCGTGCTGCGCCTGCTGGGCCTGAAGGACGACGACGCGCGCGTCAACATCAACGGCGGCGCCATCGCGCTGGGCCACCCGCTGGGCGCCAGCGGCGCGCGCCTTGCCACCACTGCGGTGAACCAGCTGCACAAGGGCGGCGGCCGCTACGCGCTTTGCACCATGTGCATCGGCGTGGGTCAGGGCATCGCGGTGATCCTCGAGCGCGTCTGACGACAACAGCGCCGCCGATCGGGCGGCCACGCAACGAAAACAACCAGAGAAGCAAGAAGACAAGGCCATCGGCAGCCGCGGCAACAGCGGCCCGATGGCATTTTTTTAACCGAAGAGGATGAAAGAGAAGGATCAGAGGATGAACGACACGTCGACCAGGAAGGCAACGCGCCGCGGCGCTGGCCTTGCAACGCTCGCACTGGCCGCAGCGGCGCTGCTGCCCACACCGGCCCTCGCACAGCAGGCCTTTCCCACCAAGCCGGTGCGCATCATCACGCCGTTCCCGGTGGGCGGCGGACCCGACGGCGTGGCGCGGCTGGTGGCCGACAAGCTCTCGCGCGCCTGGGGCCAGCCGGTGGTGGTCGAGAACCGCCCCGGTGGAAACGGCTTCATCGCCATCGACGCCTTCAAGCGCGGCGCGAAGGACGGCCACGACATCATCGTGCTCGACAACGTGCACCTTGCCGCGTACCCGGCGCTCTTCAAGAAGCTGCCCTACGACACCGCCAAGGACTTCGACGCGCTGCTGCCGCTGTTCAAGACCTACTTCTTCTTCACCGTCGCCACCAACAGCAAGTACAAGACCATCGGCGACCTGATCGCCGACGCCAAGGCCAACCCCGGCAAGCTCGACTACGGCTCCTGGTCGGTCGGCAACCCGGTGCACCTGGGCTCGGAGCTCTTCGAGTCGGCCACCGGCACGCAGATGGAGCACATCGTCTACAAGGAGACCACGCAGCTCTACACCTCGGTCGCCACCGGCGAGCTGGCCTTCGCGCTAGGCAGCAGCGCGACCGCCGGCCCGCTGCAGCGCGCGAACAAGCTGCGCTTCCTGGCCGCTGCCGCGCCCCAGCGCGTGGCGGCCTTCCCCGACGTGCCGACGGTCGGCGAATCGGGTGGCCCGAAGGGCTTCGAGGTCATCGGCTGGAACGCCATCGCCGTGCCGAAGGGCCTGCCCGCATCGGTCACCGAGAAGATCAAGCGCGACATCGAGAAGGGGCTGGCAGAGCCCGACGTGCTGGAGAAGTTCAAGAGCTTCGGCTACGAGCCCTTCCCGACCACGCGCCCGCAGTTCGACGAGTTCGTGGCGAGCGAGACGAAGCGCTTCACCGACGTGATCCGCAAGGCGAACGTCTCGCTGGACTGATCGCTAGGCCTGGCGCCGCGCTGCCACGTGCAGCGTGTGCACGCGCGCCTGTTCAGGCAGAGGGCTGCCCCAGCCCTCGGGCAGCTCGTGCAGCACCGCCTTCGCATCGAGCGAACGGATCGCCACCGAGTTGTCGGCGGGAATGCGCCCCTGCGCCAGCAGCGCCTCGTAGCGCAGGGCGCTCACCCGAAGGAACGAGGCGAAGTTGCCGACTTCGCCGCGCGCGGCCACCAGCTCGTCGTAGAGCCGCTCGATGAGCTGCACCACGACCATGCCGTCGCGCCGCGCGATTTCTTCCAGCACCTGCCAGAACAGGTTCTCCAGCCGGATGCTGGTGACGACGCCGTGCAGCCGCACCGAGCGCGTGCGCGCGTCATAGCTCTGCGGATCGGCACTGATGAAGACTTCGCACATGGTGGCTGTCTCCTTTGCTTGAAGGAAGGTGGGCGACGCCGCACTGTAGCGCCGCGCCGCCCGCCGGGAGTTCAATGCTCGATGCGCGTGCCCAGCACCACGAGGAACTGCGAGAGCCATGCCGGGTGCGCCGGCCATGCGGGCGCGGTGACCAGGTTGCGGTCGGTCACGGCCTGGTCGACCGGGATGCCCATGTACTCGGCGCCCGCAAGTTCCACCTCCACCTGGCAGGCCGGATAGGCCGACACCTTGCGGCCCTTGAGCAGGCCCGTGGCCGCGAGCAGCTGGGCGCCGTGGCACACCGCCGCCAGCGGCTTGTCGGCGGCCAGGAAGTGCCGAGCGATCTCGACCACGCGGGTGTTCATGCGCAGGTACTCCGGCGCGCGGCCGCCCGGAATGACCAGCGCGTCGTAGGCCTCGGGGCGGACGTCGGCGAAGTTGGCGTTCAGCGTGAAGCGGTGGCCGGGCTTTTCGCTGTAGGTCTGGGCGCCCTCGAAGTCGTGGATGGCGGTGTGGACCCAGTCGCCGGCCTTCTTGTCCGGCGCCACCGCATGCACCGTGTGGCCCACGGCCAGCAGGGCCTGGAAAGGCACCATGGTTTCGTAGTCTTCGGCGTAGTCGCCGCAGAGCATCAGGATCTTGCGCGCCATGTCTCTTGTCTCCTTCGGATGAGGTTGGAATGCGGCCCGGCGCACCGGGCGCGGGCCGTTTCCGGATTATTCGAAGGAGCAGGGCGCGGCGGGTAGCAGCCGGCTGTGACCGCGGCCCGGCGCCGTGGCTTCAGATGATGGTCGCGCGCACGCCGCGTGCCACCGTGGGCGCGATGCCGGCGTAGAAGAAGCCCAGGTCGTCCTCGGGGCCGTTGGTGGCCCGTCCGCGCACCTTGCCCATCACGCACACGCCGACCTGCGATTCGCCCTCGCCGATGACGAGCACGAAGGGGTTGTCCTCGTCGCCGCGCAGGTAGCGCCCGCCGAACTCGCGGCGCGCGACCTCGAAGACGTAGGCCGATGCGAGGAAGTGCAGATCGTCCGGCAGCGGCGCCTGCTCCTTGAAGAAGTCGTCGAGCACGCGGTCGACAAGCGCCAGCGAGGGGGCCGTGTAGTCGAGCCGGGAGCCGTCGATGGGCGCGCCGGGCTGCGAGAAGGCGCCGACGAAGTCCTTGGCCTGCGAGGCCATGCCTTCCTCCAGCGTCGCGGGCATGGCGGGTTTCTTCTTCAGGAAATCGAACATTCCCATGGTTGCGGTTTTCCCTTCGTTCTTTCCGATGGAGACAGGGGGCGGTCCGGGTGTGGCCCGGGCGACTGTCTCAGAAGCGATGGTCCGCGCGCAAGCCCGAAGTGCGTTCGCGGCGCAGGAAACGGGCGGACCGGGCCGCGTCAGTTAACAGAAGTTCGCAGAGGCTGCAGGGCGCGCGCGAGAGCTGGTGCCCGGGGCGGGGGCGTCACGGATCTGCCTTTTGCGCTGAATAGCCTCGCTCAGGGTTTTCCCGTATCCCCGGGCAAGCCTCTTACGGACCGACAGACAACTCACAGAAAAGACCGAACCATGAAGACCTCCCAGATCGCCCTCGCTGCCGCGCTCGCCCTGCTCGCCATCGCTTCCGTGCCCGCCCAGGCCCAGCAGCGCACGCGCGAAGCCGTCGAAGCCGAAGCCGTCGCCGCCGCCCACGCCAAGGACCAGAACGTCACGCGCGGTTCGCGCGGCGCCGATCCGTTCACGTCCACGGCCGATGCCGAAGCCATGTACAGGCAGGCCGTGGAGACCGCCCACGCGCCCAACCAGAACGTGACGCGCGGCTCGCGCGGCGCGGACCCGTTCACCTCCAGCCGCGACCCGGCGCAGGTCTACCAGGAAGCCATGGCCACCGCCGCGGCGCCCGACCAGAACGTGACCAGCGGCTCGCGCGTCAACAGCAAGGTCATCTCGACCATGCAGAACCCGGTGCTGCAATCGGCACAAGGCAAGTAAGCCGGCGGGCCGTGGCCCCGAAGACGGGAGACGCCGCCGCTATGCGTTGCGTGCGCGGCGCGCGGGTTCGGCCTGATGCAGAAAGCCGGTGAAGGTGTCCGGCGGCGACGAGCCCGTGAGCCGGGTCAGTATCCGGCCGACTTCTCCACGGTGATAGCCCGCGTGAGTCGCCACGTGGGCCAGCATTTCCTCGCGCGACATCCGGCCCGGCGCGCCGTCGGTGAAGGTGAACTCGATGCCTTCCTCCAGCTCGCGCGGGCTCAGGCGCGCGACGTAGTCGATGTACCAGCGATCGGTTTCCCGCACCGCCTCGCCCAGCGTTTCCAGCGGCGGCGGCTCGGGCGCGCCGGTCGCGGTGTGGCCGTGTGCCTTGCGCTGCACGTTAGCGACGAAGATGCGGTCGACGATGAGGCCGTGGTTGAACACGCGCGCGGCCGCGCGGTACTCGTCGGCCGGGCCGTTGGCCGCCAGATCGGCCAGGGCCGCCAGCAGGCCCTCGTCGGCCCAGGCCTTGTAGCGGAACAGCGAGGCCAGAAGCGTCTGCGTACTCATCACAATCTCCCTTCGGACAGTTGAACGCACGCCTGGCGTGCGCTCCCATTCTTGAGTGGAGCCTCGAACTTGGGTACTCGCATTCCCCCACAGCGCAGGACCATGCGCAAAGCGCCCCGGCAGCAGCGTTCGCGCGTCACGGTGGACGCCATCGTCGAGGCCGCAACTCGCGTTCTGGCGCGCCGCGGATGGGCGCGGTTCACCACCAATGAGATCGCGGCGGTGGCTGGCGTCAGCGTCGGCTCGCTCTACCAGTACTTCCCGGACAAGCTGGCCATCGCCGAGGCGATACGGCAGCGTCACCTCGACGAGGTGCTGGCGGCGTTGAACGGTTCCGATGCGGATGTCGACGCTTCGGCTCCGCTTTCGCGCCGCGTGGAGCGCTTCGTCGACGGGGTCATCGCCGCCCATTCGGTCGACCAGGCGCTGCACCGCGTGCTCGTCGACGAGGTGCCGCTCGCCGCGCGCTCGACCTACCCCGAGTTCGAGGCCGAATACCAGCGCCGCTACCGGGCACTCGTCGTTGAAAGCGGTGGGCCGGGAGACGGCGCAGATGCCGACATCGCAGCCCGCATGCTCTCGTCCGCGGTCGAAGGCGCGGTCCACGCGGCGGCGCGCCGCGGCGACCTGGATGCTCCGGCGATGAGGACCGAACTCCTCAGGCTGGTGTTGGCCTATCTGGGCGACCGCCAGCGTACGGACTGAAGCTCCATCGGCATGCGGGTTGCCGGTGTGGACACCGCCCCCGGACCCTGACCACAATGCCCCGGCCCCGTGCCGTCGCGGGTGCTGAAAGGTCATCGCAATGAAAAAAATGCTCGTGCCGGCTTGCCTGGCCCTGGCTCAGATGATGGTCGTGCAAGTGGCGTCCGCCCAGTCTTCCGGCGAAGCCGATCCGGCGCAGGGCAAGGCGCGGCCCACGGCGCCCACCACCAGGGCGGAGCGCGCCGAGGCTCGCAAGGAGCGCCGCGCGGATGGCGCAGCCGCCGCCCGTGGGCCGCAGATGCAGGAGGGCGAGGTGCGCGCGACGACCGCACCGAAGATGTCGAGGGAAGAGCGCCTGGCCGCCGCGGCCAAGCGCCGTGCGGCGAACCGCGAGGCCATGAAGGCGGGCCAGCTCTCGCGCGGCGGCAGCGGCGACGCGCCCGAAAAGCAGAAGAAGCCCTGAGGCTGCACGGGCCGTCAGGCCCAGGCCTTGGCCGAGCGCAGTTGCAGCAGCGCCAGCATCCGGGCCTCTTCCGCGTCGCGCAGGCTCTTGGCTGCGCGGCTGGCGGCGTACGTCACGTAGAGCGTGTCGATCGCTTTCGCCCAGCATTGGGCCGTCTGGTAGGGGCTGTTGGGGTTTCCCGGACCTGCGGGCACGGTGTATCCGGCCTTGCGCAGGATGTTGGCTTTGTGTTCGGTGCTCAGCATGTCGTGCCCCCCGATTCGATGGCGTGAGGAGCACGGTACTCGCGATGCGCTGCGTGCGCTATTGGCTACAAGACGTATCCGGATGTAGGAAAACACAGCGGAAAACAAGCCATAAGTATTAGATGGCGTCGCCTGATTGCCACACGAGCGTGGCAGCGGCCAGGTCTTCCAGCGCGCTGCCGACGGCCTTGAACACGGTGCGCCCGGCATCGTTCGTGCGGCCAGGGTGCTCCCCGCGGCACAGCATCGCCAGCGTGCCCTGCACCTCCTCCGCGCGCAGCGTGCCGGCGGCCATCGCGTCGAGCAGGTCACCGGATTTCTGCAGCGCCTCCTCGGTGTCGACCCAGGTCAGGGCGCCGTCGAAGCACCGGGCGTCGGCTTCGCGCATCGCGGGCGTGAAGCTGCCGATCAGGTCCAGGTGCGAGCCCGGTGCCAGCCACTCGCCGCGCACCAGCGGCGAGGTGGCCAGCGTGGCGCAGCTCACGATGTCGGCCTGACGCACGGCGGCTTCCAGATCCGTTGCCGCCCGCGCGTTCCAGCCCTCGGCGCGCCATTGGGCGGCCAGCGCTTGCGCGCCTTCCGGCCGGTGGTTCCACACCCACAGTTCGTCGATGGGCCGCACGCTCGCATGCGCGGCGGGCAGCATGCGTGCGATGCGGCCGGTGCCCAGCACCAGCAGCCGGCGCGCATCGGCGCGCGCCAGGAACGACGCGCCCAGCGCCGAGGCCGCGGCCGTGCGGCGCGCGGTGATCTCGTTGCCGTCCATCATCGCCAGCGGCACGCCGGTGCACGCGTCGTACAGCACGTAGGTCGCATGCAGGCCGGGCAGTCCGCGCTCGCTGTTGCCAGGGAAGATGTTGATCGTCTTGATGCCGAGGAAGCCCGCGTCGCTCCATGCCGGCATGATGAGCACGGTGCCCCTGCCGCTGGCGCCGGCTGTGGTGTCGATGGCGTGCACGTGGCGCGGCGGCACCTGGGCGCCCGCCGCGAAGGCCGCGCGCAGCGCGGGTACCAGCCGGTCGAAGGCCAGCGGCGCACGGGTGGCGGCTTCGTCGAAATGCTTCATGGCAGTCGTCATTGCTGTAGCGGGTGCAGTGCCGACTCGAAGAACTCGGTCAGCGCCTTGCGGTAGGCCGCGCCATAGCGCAGGGCCGTCATCGGTTCGAGATGCGCGGCGCCCGGCGCCTCGATCAGCCGCTTGGGCTCGCGCGCGTCGGCCAGCAGCCGCTTGGAGTGCGAGGGCGGAATCACCTGGTCGGCCGTGCCGTGGATCAGCAGCAGCGGAATGGGCGATATGGCCGCCACGTATTTCGAGGCCGCGTACTCGTCGCTCACCAGCAGGCCGGCGCCGCTGAGCTTCTCGTTGGCGATCGACGAGTAGGAATAGAAGGTCGACTCGATGGCCGCGGCCTTCACGCCCGCGCGGTTGCCCGAGCCCACCACCGCGATCGCGTTGGTGCCGCCCAGGCTCTGGCCGAAGACGAAGAGCCGTTCGGGGTCCACGTCCTTGCGCGAGCGCACGTAGTTCAGCGCGGCGTTCGAATCCTCGAAGACGCCCTTGGGCTCTGGCTTGCCTTCCGACTGTCCGTAGCCGCGGTAGTCGAACACGAGCACGTTGTAGTCCCGCTTCGGCAGCCAGGCCACGAAGCGCCAGTGCGTGCTCATGTTCTGCGCGTTGCCGTGGAAGTGCACCACCGTGCCCTTGGCCTCCTTCGGGTTCTGCCGGTTCTCGGCGGGCAGGAACCAGCCGCTCAGGCGTGTGCCGTCGGCGCTGGCGAACTGCACGTTCTCGTAGCGCATGCCGAGAGCCTCGGGGGTCTCGTAGCGCACGCTGTCCGGGTAATAGAACATCGACTGCACGCAGCCGCCCAGCATGAGCGGCAGCGTGCACAGCGCCAGCCTTGCGAACCACCGACGCAGCGCGCCGCCCTTCATGAAAGCCGTCCGCCGGCGGATGCCGCGCGGTTTTCCGCGAGCATGTTGCAGAAGAGCGCGCCCTGCTCGATGGCGTCGTCGAGCGCCACGTGCGTGTGCGGCAGGCCGGCGTCGAACCAGCGGCGCGGCATCGCGCGCTTGGTGCTGTCGCGGTAGTCGAGCTTCAGCATCGCCATCGCGAACGACTTCACGTCGAGCGCCGAATGGCTGAACGGGCTCTCGCCCGCGAACCGCATCAGGTACCAATAGACGAAGAGAAAGTCGAAGCCCGCCGGATACGCGACGAATACCGGCCGCGCATGCAGGCCCTTGAGCCAGTTCACGTAGTTCTTCATCGCGTGGGCCGGGTCCTGCAGATCGGTGCGGCAGGCGGCCCATGCCTCGGGCTGGGTCTTCCACCATGCGGCGGTCTTCGGATCGGCTTGCGCGCCGGGCAGCGTGTGAAGGTTGGCGCTGAATGTGGAAACGAGTTGCTTGTCGGCCGTGTAGGCGGCCGAGCCGAAGCTGAGCATCGAGTTCGGGCCGGGGATGGGGCCATCGGATTCGACGTCTGTGCTTATGTAGATTTCTGACATGTGTTGTTCTTATCGGATGGAGGGTATTGGCTGGATTGCACGCTGCAGATGAAAGACGTGCATGTCCCGCCAGTTGCCCGTCGAGTTCTCGATCAGCGCGACTTCCGTGCAACTCGCATGCACGGCTCCCGACGCGGCAAGCCGGGCCTGCAGTTCGACCGCCGCAGCATCCGCATCGGATGCACTGCCATGCGCAACCGACAGATGCGCAACGATGCTGTCGTGCTCGCCGCCATACGGAGGAAAGTCGGGAAACGCTTCCACGAGCGCTCGCGTCATTTCGATGAAAGGTGCCGCAGGCTCCGGCGCGAGGTACGCGGTTTCCGGAAAACGCCCGACCCTGTTCAGCGTGAAGGAGAACGAAGTCGTCCGATTCAAGGCCAGCCTCGCACGCTCCAGGACTTCGGGCGTGATTCGCGCCGGGTCCATGAAAGGAACGAGCACCGTGATGTGTGCAGGCACTCCGAGGGCCACGGTGGCGTCGTAGAGGCGGCGCAGATCGCCCACCATGGGCTCGGCGGCGGGAACCTTCACGGCGAATGCGGAGATGGCCATGGCGGCGGAGGATAGCTCAGGCGTTCGCGATCCGGCCCCATTCCAGGCCGTGCTTGGCGAGGTACTTGCGCAGCCGGTCGGCGTCGTTCACCACGCTGCGCTGCGCGCGCGAAGCCTGGAAGAGCTGTCGGCCTGCATCCGACAGGCTGCGCGACTGACGGCAGACGCGCACCACTGCTTCGAGCTGCAGGCGATCGAACAGGTCGAGCGCTGCGCTGCGTTCCTCGCCGAGCAGGGCATCGAGATCCACGCCTTCGGTAGTGGGCGGTACGGCGCCCGCGTGCTTCCACAGCCAGCGCAGCCGCGCGATCTCGGCTTCCACCAGCGCGACCGGAATGCGTCCGCCGTCGGCCAGCGTGGCCAGCCGTGTCACGCTGGCAGACAGGTCGCGGAAGTTGCCGCTCCAGATCGCCTCGCCGCTTTGCGCGAAGCGCAGGTAGGCGGCGCGCGCCTCGGCGTTGAAGCGCACCACGCGGTTGTTCTCGGCGGCGTGGAGGGCCAGCAGATGGTCGACGTTGGGCTCGATGTCCTCCGGCCGCTGCGCGAGGCCGGGCAGGTCGTAGGTCCAGAGGTTGATGCGCGCGAACAGGTCTTCGCGAAAGCGTCCCTCGGCCACGTCGCTGCGCAGGTCGCGGTTGGTGCCGGCGATCAGCTGGAAGTCGCTTTCCACCTCCTTGTCGGCACCCACGGGGAAGAAGCGCTTCTCCTCGATGGCCTTCAGCAGCATCGCCTGCTCGTCGAGGCCGAGCTCGCCGATCTCGTCGAGGAAAAGGGCTCCCTGGTGCGCGGTGCGCAGCAGGCCCGCGCGGTCGGCGGCGGCGCCCGTGAAGGAGCCCTTCTTGTGGCCGAAGAGCGTGGAGGCCGCGCCGTCGCCACGCAGCGTCGCGCAGTTCACTTCGACGAAAGGTCCCGTCATCTGGTGGCGCGACTGCTTCAGCTCGAACATGCGCCGCGCCAGGAAGGACTTGCCGGCGCCCGTCGGCCCCACCAGTAGGATGGGCGCGCGCGAGCGCACTGCCACGCGCTCGATTTCGTCGATCAGCGCGTTGAAGCGCGCGTTGCGCGTGGCGATGCCGCTCTTCAGGAAGGCGACCGCGTCGCGCTGCTCCGCGTCGAAGCGCCGCGCGATCACGTCATAGCGAGACAGGTCGAGGTCGATCAGCGTGCACTTGCCGGCTTCGCCCTCTCGCTGCTTCTTCGGCGGCGATGTCTGCGCCAGCACGCCTGGAACCACGCGCGATTCGGACAGCAGGAACATGCAGATCTGCGCGACGTGCGTGCCGGTGGTGATGTGCGTCCAGTACTGCTCGCGTTCGGTGTCGAAGCTGTAGCCGCGCGCCCAGTCGTACAGGCGCGTGTAGACCTCGCCGAAGTCCCAGGGGTCCGCCAGGTCGAGCGGCACGAGGTTGACCGTGGTCTCCGGCGACACGGTGGCGATGTCAGCCTTCACCACCTCGGCCAGCGCTTTGTGCCGCAGCGTGTAGAGCAACTCCATGCGCGAGACGACCATGTCCTCGTGCTGAGCGAGCGAGACGGTGGGGCGCCACTTGTTCCAGCGGCCCGCGCCCTGGCCGGCATCGAGCTGGGTGCCGAGGAAGCCGATGACGACGATTGGCTTCATGAATAAAGATCTAGCTAAATTTATAGAAATCGGTTGAATTCTAGCAGATCGAATATGACGTGCACCGGTCGATAAAGAAGAATTTGTCTATTCATATCAACGGCTTGCGTGAGTTTCGAACGCTTTTTTGCCTCTCTCGCCGTCGCCTGGCACGCTGGGTGCAATAGACAACCCGTCGGATGCAGTTCATCCGCTCGCAGGTGCCGCGTGAAAGCGGCCCGGTGCCGCAGGCCAGATCCTGTCTTGGGCTCGCGGTATGCCGCTGTTGAACTGGCTGGCAACTGAACTTGTTTCAGTTCTGCTCATGGTTGAGCACCGTGCCAACCGCACGGCGTTGTGGGTTCGATTCCCGCGAAAAACCCTGGCGGTGCTCGCACCGCCATCTGATGGGGCGAAAGCCCCCCGCCCCGGCACACCGGAGCGACGGCGCAAGGCCCTCAAAGCCTTGCGGCGCGCGACACAGTGCCAAGCGCAGGCGGCTTGCGCACCGCGTGCGTGGCAAGGAACTGCGTGTGGCCATCGACGGCAAGGGAGGTGAGGACGTTGCGATGCAACGACGGGAGGCACCTACCGAACCGCGCGACCGCCGCATGACAGGCCTTGACCGCCGCAGTGTCCGCCGCCTGCCCTTTCGAGGGCCTGGATTGAATGAATGGATGAATGACGACTGGCCGACGAGAACGAAACGAACAGTCGAACCGAACAAAGAGGAGAAAAAGAATGCTGGGCTTCAACCAATACACCATCAAGAAGAACGAACGCGCACTGCTGCTGCGCAACGGCGACTTCGAGCGACTGCTCGGACCGGGAAAGCACCGCGTGTTCGCGGGCTTCGACACCGTCCAGCTGCAACGCTTCTCGCTCGCCGAGCCGGTGTTCGAGCACGAGCTGGCCGACTACTTCCTGGCACGCGAGCCGGAGCTGGTCGAACGCGAGTTCGTGCAGGTGTCGCTGGGCGAAACCCAGGTCGGCCTGCGTCATGAGGAGGGCGTGCTTGTGCAGATCCTGCCGCCCTCTACCCGCAAGCTCTACTGGCGTGGGCTGCGCGAGCAGCGCATCGACGTGATCGATGTTTCCGCCGATGCGCGTCTGCCGGCCGAGTTGCTGGCAAAGCTGCAGAGCGTGGCCTTGCGTCCGCGCGCGGTGCAGGGGCTCGAGGGCGTACTGCTGGTGCAGGTGCCAGAGTTCCATGCCGGTGTGCTGACGCTCGAAGGGCAGATGCAGGCCTTGCTGCCGCCTGGAAACCACGGTTTCTGGCGCTTCAACCGTCAGGTGTCGGTGACCTCCGTGGACCTGCGTTCGCAGATCGCCGAAGTGAGCGGCCAGGAGATCCTGACCCGCGACAAGGTGGGACTGCGGCTGAACCTGTCGGCGGTATGGCGTTTCCTCGACGTGCGGCAGGCCATGGCGCAGATGCCCAAGCCGGCGGAGCACGTGTACCGCGAGCTGCAGTTCGGTCTGCGTGCCGCGGTCGGCGAGCAGACGCTCGACGCGCTGCTGGAGAACAAGGCAGCCATCGACCAGACCGTGCTGGCGCAGGTGCGCGAGCGGCTGGAAGGCTCGGGAGTCGTGCTGGAAAGCGTGGGCGTGAAGGACATCATCCTGCCGGGTGAGATGAAGACCATCCTTGCGCAGGTGGTGGAGGCCGAGAAGTCGGCCCAGGCCAACGTGATCCGTCGCCGCGAGGAAACCGCGGCCACGCGCTCGCTGCTGAACACCGCCAAGGTGATGGAGGGCAACCCCGTCGCGTTGCGGATGAAGGAACTTGAAACGCTGGAACGCGTGGCCGAGCGGATCGACAAGATCTCGGTGGTCGGCGGTCTGGACCAGGTGCTCAACGGACTGGTGACGCTTCGGCCGAACGGTTCCTGAGTTCTGAAGGAAAAAAGGGATACGGGCACGCAGGCACAGAAGGGAGCGCCACTGCCAAAAATGTTGATATTGCCGGCAGTCCGGGTAGCACCGGATGCGGCGGGCAAGTCGGTCGACGAGCAAGGTTGAGGATGCAGGTGCTGGCTCCGATGACGGGTCTGTCACTGGCGCGCGTTTCCAATCGTCGACTGGGCCGCTGGATTGAAACACCACGGTCGCCGTATTGATGCGAGTTCGAATCCCGCCGTGTCCACCAGTCGTTCGTGAAGAATGAATAGATAGATAGCAAAGAGAGAGAGAAAGAAAAATGGAACAGAGCAAGAACTACAACCTGCACGAAGTCGCCAACGGCGTTCCCGTGAAGATGTGGACCCGCGGCGTGCCAGTGGAAGACGAGGCGCAGAAGCAGCTCGAGAACGCCGCCCGCCTGCCCATCGTGTTCAAGCACATCGCGGCCATGCCCGACGTGCACTACGGCATCGGCGCAACGGTGGGTTCGGTGATCCCGACCTTCAAGGCCATCATCCCGGCCGCGGTGGGCGTGGACATCGGCTGCGGAATGATGGCGTGCAAGACCACGCTGCATGCCAACGACCTGCCCGACAACCTGGCGCCGCTGCGCTCGGCGATCGAGAAGGCCGTGCCGCACGGCTCGAACCCCAAGCGCATGGGCCGCGACAAGGGTTCGTGGGAGACGCCTCCCAACGAGACCGACGTGGCCTGGGCCGGACTGGTGGACGAGTTCGACGCGATCTGCGAGGACTACCCGCGCCTGAAGAACACCAACAACCACAAGCACCTGGGAACGCTGGGTACGGGCAACCACTTCATCGAGGTATGCCTGGACGAGGCGGGTTCCGTGTGGTTCATGCTGCACTCGGGATCGCGCGGTGTGGGCAACGCCATCGGCACGCACTTCATCGAACTCGCGAAGAAGGACGCCGAGCAGCATCAGCGCAATCTGCCCGACCAGGACCTGGCGTACTTCGAGGAAGGCGCTAAGTACTTCGGCGACTACGTGCGCGCGGTGGGCTGGGCCCAGAAGTTCGCGCGAGCGAACCGCGAAGTGATGATGCAGCGCGTGGTCGCGGCCGCGCGCAAGGTCATCACCAAGCCGTTCGAAGCGCACGTGGAAGCGGTGAACTGCCACCACAACTACGTGAGCCGCGAAACGCACTTCGGCGAAGACGTGCTCGTGACCCGCAAGGGCGCGGTGAGTGCCAAGGCCGGCGAGCTGGGGATCATCCCCGGCAGCATGGGCGCCAAGAGCTACATCGTGCGCGGAAAGGGCAACCCCGAGAGCTTCATGAGCTGCAGCCACGGCGCCGGTCGAAAGATGAGCCGTACCAAGGCCAAGAAGCTCTACACGGTGGCCGACCAGATCGCCGCGACCGAAGGCGTGGAATGCCGAAAGGACGCCGACGTGATCGACGAGATTCCGATGGCCTACAAGGACATCGACGCGGTGATGGATGCGCAGAAGGACCTGGTGGAGGTGGTCTACACGCTCAAGCAGGTCGTATGCGTGAAGGGATGAATTCGAGGCCGGTGCACGGCCTCATGGCTGGGGTGACGTAGGGAGGAGGGCTCGGGCCCTCCTTCGCGGCACCTCGCGTTTGGGAAAGGTCCGAGAGATGAAGAAGAGCAACAAGCAGCGCCGTGCCGAGATCAAGGCGCGGCGCCTCGAGCGAGCCGCAGCAGCGTCGGCCGCGCATCTGCGCGAGAAAGATGTTCGCCTGCCGCAGCCCGATTTCGGGTCCGCGCTCGGCTGCGAGCCGGCTGATCGGTTCGTCCTGGAGCAATACAACAACACCTATGGTGTGCTGCCTGCGTTCTATGCAGCCCGCCCCTTCACCTGCCGCGATTGCGGCGCTGAAGAAGTGTGGACGGCCAAGCAGCAGAAGTGGTGGTACGAGGTCGTGCACGGGCATATCGATAGCCGCGCCGTGCGATGCCTCGCATGTCGGCGCGCACGGCGCGAGCGTCTGCGCAACGCGCCGCCGGGTGCGAGCCTCCTGCGCGAGCAGACGGATCGCCTTCGTGCGCTGGGCGATGCAAAACCGACCGCGAGCGCCGTCACCGAAATCGAGGCTGCGCTTGAAAGCAAATGGTGGAGCCTGCGCGTCGTGGCGATCCAGACCATGGCTCGCTGGGGAGGCGAAGCGAACCTCGCGAAGCTGCATGAGTTGATGGCGGCTCGTCCCGAGGGAGGTCGCCGATACTTTGCCTGGGAGCGCGTTGCCGCCGATGCGGCAAGGAGCGCGCTGCTGAACAGGGAGCGATGGCCTTGACGACGATGATGAAACTGACTTTCCTGGGGACCTCTTCCGGCACCCCCACGCGCCACCGCAACGTCTCCGGGCTTGCGGTGCAGACGGTGCTTGGCGCCGACTGGTTCCTGGTCGATTGCGGCGAGGGTACGCAGCACCGCGTGCTGCAGACCCCGCTGTCGCTGAACGACCTGGCCGCCGTCTGCATCACGCATGTGCATGGCGACCATTGCTATGGCCTGCCGGGATTGCTCGCGAGTGCCGGCATGGGCAAGCGCACGAAGCCGCTGAAGCTGATCGCGCCGCTGCCGGTGTGGGAATGGTTCGAGGCCACGCGACGGCTGACCGACCTGCATCTGCCCTACGAGGTGGAGCATGTCGATCTGGAGAACGAAGCGCTGGTGTACGACATGCCCGGTTTGCGCATCGAGCGCCACGTGCTGCGGCATCGCGTGCCGAGCCACGCCTATCGCGTGCAGGTCGAGACGCGGCGCGTGCGGCTCAAGGCCGAGGCGCTGCGGGCTGTCGGACTGCCGCCCGGTCCGGCATGGCGTGCGCTTCAGAACGGCGAGGATGTGTCATTCAACGGCGAGACGCTGCACAGCGCTGATTTCGTGGATACGCAGGTCGACACGGCCGTCGCCGTGCTCGGCGGAGACAACGCCGAGCCGGCGATGCTCCATGAAGCCTGCCAGGGCGCGCAGCTGCTGGTGCATGAAGCCACGTTCACGCAGGACGCGCTCGACAAGGTCGGCCCCGGGCCGATGCACAGCTCGGCGCGCCTGCTGGCCGAGTTCGCGCAGTCCGTCGAAGTGCCGAATCTGATCCTCACGCACTTCAGCGCGCGCCACCAGAACGGGGAAGGCATGGCGGCGCTGATGGCCGAGACGCAGGCGCACTACCGCGGCCATGCGTTCCTGGCCAACGACCTTGATGTTTACGAGCTCGACAGTGCCGGCAAGGTGACCGTCACGCGGGCCTGACGAGAGAAAGAAGAAGAAAGAAGAATCGAAGATGAGTACCGAAGAAGAATTCCTGCGCTCCGCCCATCCGATCGAGCCTGCCATGCGCGCGCAGATCATGGAGGCCCTGCGCGACATCGAGGCGAAGCACGACGTGAGCGTGCTGTTCGCCTGCGAATCCGGCAGCCGAGGCTGGGGCTTCGCCTCGCCCGACAGCGACTATGACGTGCGCTTCATCTACGTCAACCGCCTGCCGTGGTATCTCACGGTGGCGCCGCGCCGCGACGTGATCGAGGTGCCGATCAGCGGCGACCTCGACATCAACGGATGGGACCTGCGCAAAGCCCTGGGCCTGATGCGCGAGTCGAACCCGACGCTGCTCGAATGGCTGCGCTCGCCTGTCGTGTACCGCGACGACGCGACGGCGATGCCGCGCTTTCGCGAACTGTCGGAGGCGGTGTTCTCCAACGCGCGCGGCTGGCACCACTACAGCTCGATGGCAAAGAAGAACTTCCGCGAGCACCTGCAGGCCGACGAGGTGCGCTACAAGAAATACCTCTACGTGCTTCGCCCGCTGCTGGCCGCGCGCTGGATCCGCTCGCAGCCAGGTGTGCCGCCTATGCGCTTCGCCGACCTTGCGCAGCGCACGCTCGACCCGGTGCGCGACGCCGCGCTGATCGGCGAGATCAACGCGCTGCTCGAAGTGAAGATGCGCGCCGGCGAGGCCGCGACCAGCCCGCGCTGGCCCGGCATCCATGCATTCATCGAGTCGGAGCTGGCAGCCAATGCCGCGCAACCGGTGACGCCGCTGCCGCAGTCCGAGCAGGCCGGCCTCGATGCCTTCCTGTACGAAACGGTCCTGCGTTTCGAAGCGAAGAAGAGCGAGAAGGAGGCCGCGCATGGTTGAACTCGACGGGTCCCAAGGCGAGGGCGGCGGCCAGATCCTGCGCACCAGCCTCGCGCTGTCGATGGTCACGGGCCAGCCCATGTCCATCGAGAAGATCCGCGCAGGCCGCGCCAAGCCGGGCCTGATGCGCCAGCACCTCGCGTGCGTGAACGCGGCGGCCGCGATCAGCGGCGCGGAAGTCGATGGCGCCGAGCTCGGTTCGCAGTCGCTGCGTTTCGTGCCCGGCGCAGTGCGCGCGGGCGAGTATCGCTTCGCGATCTCGGGCGCCGGCAGCTGCATGCTGGTGCTGCAGACCGTGCTGCCGCCGCTGCTGCTGGCCGGCGCGCAGAGCCGCGTGCATCTGAGCGGCGGCACGCACAACCCGATGGCGCCGCCGTTCCACTTCCTGGAGCGCGCGTTCGCGCCGCTGGTGCGCCGGCTCGGCGCCGACCTGCAGCTGACGCTGCGCCGCTGCGGTTTCTATCCGGCCGGCGGCGGCGAGGTCGAGGCGGCCATCGTGCCTGCGGCTGGTGCGCTGCAGCCCTTCGACCTGATGGCGCGCGGCTCGCATCTGTCGAGCTATGCGGAGTGCCTGGCGCCGGGCATCCCGCGCCATGTGCCGACGCGCGAGCTCGACACGCTGGGTGGCGCGATGGGCTGGTCGGGCGAGCAACTGCGCTTCGGCTCGGTGCGCCAGAACGAAGGCCCGGGCAACGCGCTGCTGGCCACGCTGGCTTACGAGCACGTGACGGAGGTGTTCACCGCCTTCGGCGAGAAGTCGCTGAGCGCAGAGCAGGTCGCGCATGGGCTGGTGAAGGAACTGCGCTCTTTCCAGAAGAGCGAGGCGGCTGTCGGTCCGCACCTGGCGGACCAGCTGGCGCTGCTGCTGGCGCTCGCCGCGTGGCAAAGCAGGAAGGCCGGCGCCTTCACCTGCAGCGAGGTGACGGAGCACACGCGTACCAACTGCGCGGTGATCGAGCGCTTCCTGCCGGTGCGCTTCGCGATCGCCGAGAGCCGCCAGGCCTGCACGGTGCAGGTCTCGCCTGCCTGAAGCAGGCAAACGGGTGCCATCCGCTCAGGCGAGCGGCGTGGCGTTCGCGTACAGGCGCAGCAGCATCGCGCGCAGTGTCTTCACTTCGGCTGCAGTGAAGTCCGAGGTCGCGACGGCCTCGTAGTGCTGCGCGAGCGGAATCAGCTCCAGCGTCAACGCAAGGCCGCGCTCGGTGAGCGCGATGCGTACCGCTCGCTTGTCGGTGTCGCACTTCTCGCGCGCCACCAGTTCATGCGAAACCAGCCGGTCGACGATGCGCGACAGCGCCGACAGGTCGGTCGATGCGTGCGTGGCCAGTTCCGACAGCGTCTGCCGCGGCGTGTGCTGCAGCGAGGCGCAAACACGCCATTCGCTCAGGCTCAGTCCGTAGGGTTTGAGCGCCTTCGCGAAGGCATTGCCCATGCGAGCGCCGGCGCGTGCGAGGAGGAAGGGGATGGCCTTCTCGAGGTCGTGGTCTTGGGGGAGGGTTTTCATCTAGACATGCTTGAACAATCAAGTATATAGTCCGCCGCAATTACTTGAATAATCAAGCAAATATGGAGATGAAAATGAGCCGGACGCCTTCCCGCCGCGGTGCCATCGCATGGGCCGTTTCACTTTCCCTGCTGTCGGCGCTGCCGCCGGCTCATGCGCAGGGCGCGGCGAAATGGCCGTCGCAGGCCGTGCGCTTCGTGGTGCCGTTTCCGGCGGGCTCCGCGCCCGACGTGCTGATCCGCCACGTCGGCGCCAGGCTCGGCGAGAAGTGGGGGCAGGGGGTGATCGTCGACAACAAGCCCGGCGGCAGCGGCGTGATCGGCATGAACGCGATCCTCGCGGCACCGACCGACGGCTACACCTTCGGCTTCGTGCAGGGCTCGGCGATCTCGGTGGCGCCCAGCACCATCAGGGGCGTGAGCTACGACTTCAACCGCGACTTCGTGCCCGTCACGCTCGCGGCCGTCGCGCCTTTCATGCTCGCGGTGCCCGCCAATTCGCCGTACAAGACACTGGCCGACTTCATCGCCGCCGCGCGTGCCAGGCCGCAGGGCATCGAGGTGGCCGACAACGGACGCGGCACGGCGCCGCACCTCGCGTCGGCGCTGCTGGGCCTGCAGTCGGGCGCGCAGTTCCTCGAAGTGCACTACCCGGGCGGTGCGCAGGCCATGCAGGCCACGCTGGGCGGCCAGACCCAGATGATGGTCGAGACCTACAACGTGGTCGCCGGCAACGTGCAGGGCGGCCGCATGCGCGTGCTGGCCAGCATGGGCGACCGCGTGGAAGCCGGGCTGGAGCAGTTCCCGCTAGCGAGCAAGACAGTACCCGGCGCCGTCGCGCACGGCTGGTTCGCCGTCATCGCGAAGAAAGGCGTCGATCCGCAGGTGCTCGCCAGGCTCAACAAGGACATGAACGAAGCCCTGCTCTTGCCCGACGTGGTGGCCAAGTCGCGCGAGCTCGGCACCTACCCGAGGCCCGGCACCCCCGAACAGCTGGCGCGCTACATCGCCGAGGACCGCAAGACCTGGCAGGACGTGCTGGACAAGCTCAACATCAAACCGGAGTGATTTCCCCAATGAAGAACAAGATTGCGCTCGAAGAGCATTTCGCGATCGACCTGACCATCGGCGACTCGCAGGTCTACGCCCGCCCAGAGGTGTGGCAGACGCTGAAGAGCAACCTGTTCGACTTCGAGCAGCAGCGCATCGAGCAGATGGACGAGTGGGGCACCGAGCTGTCCATCCTCTCGCTCAACTCGCCGGCGGTGCAGGGCATTCCCGACGCACAGCGCGCCATCGACGTGGCCCGCCGCGCCAACGACGTGCTTGCCGAGCAGATCGCCCGCCACCCGACGCGCTTCGGCGGTTTCGCCGCGCTGCCCATGCAGAACCCGCAGGCTGCCGCGCGCGAGCTGGAACGCTGCGTCACGCAGTTGGGCTTTCACGGCTTCCTGGTCAACGGCTTCTCGCAGGTGGGAGACGAGAACACCGTCGTCTACTACGACGATCCGCGCTTCGCCGATTTCTGGGCCGTGGCCGCGGCGCTGAAGAAGCCCTTCTACATGCACCCGCGCGATCCGCTGCTCGGCCGCGAGCCCATCTACGAAGGCGCGCACTGGCTCACCGGACCGACCTGGGCCTTCGCGGTGGAAACGGGCATCCACGCGCTGCGACTGCTCTCGAGCGGCCTCTTCGACCGCCATCCGGAGCTGCAGATGATCCTCGGCCACTTTGGCGAAGGCATCCCGTTCAACATCTGGCGCGTGGACCACATCCTGCGCAAGGGCCGCCGCGGCATGCCCTGCGACAGGGAGATCGGCGACTACCTGCGAAGCAACGTCCACATCACGACCAGCGGCAACTTCCGCACGCCCACGCTGCTGTCGACCATGCTCGAGGTGGGCGCGGACCGCATCATGTATTCGGTCGACTACCCGTTCGAGAAGCACGAGGACGCGGCGCGCTGGTTCGACAGGTGCGAGATCAGCGAGAACGACCGCCGCAAGATCGGCCGCGACAACGCGGTCAAGCTCTTCGGGCTGAAGTGACATGAGCCGGCACAAAGACAACCGCCCCGTGCTCGTGTCCGGCGGCGGCATCGGCGGGCTCGCCGCGGCGCTGGCGCTGGTGCGCGAGGGCTACCGCGTGAAGGTGATCGAGCAGGCCGGCCAGATCGGCGAGATCGGCGCGGGCATCCAGCTCAGCCCCAATGCCTTCGCGGCCTGCGATGCGCTGGGCGTTGGCGCGAACCTGCGCGCCAAGGCGGTCTACACCGAAGAGATGGTGATGTTCGACGCCATCGACGCGAAGCGCGTGGCGGGCATCTCGCTGTCGGAGCGCTTCCGCGAGCGCTTCGGCAACCCCTATGCGGTGATCCACCGTGCCGACATCCACGGCGCATTGCTCGAAGGCGTGAAGGCGACCACCGAGGGCATCGAGTTCCTCACCTCGACCAAGGTGGTGCACATCGAGCAGGACGAAGGCGGCGTGACGCTCATCGATGCCCAGGGCGGCCGCCACGAGGGCCAGGCCGTGATCGGCTGCGACGGCGTGCGCTCGGCGGTGCGCCAGCAGTACGTGGGCGACAGCATCCGCGTCTCGGGCCATGTGGTGTTCCGCGCTGTGGTCGACACGGCTGACTTTCCCGAAGCGCTGCGCTTCACAGCGCCCTGCATCTGGGTCGGCCCCAACTGCCATCTGGTGCATTACCCGCTGAAAGGCGGCGACAAGTTCAACATCGCCGTCACCTTCCACAGCGACCAGCCGGAAGAATGGGGCTCGATGGACGGCGACCCGGCCGAAGTGCAGCGCTACTTCCGCTCGACCTGCGAGCAGGTGCAGCAACTGCTGCGCATCCCGAAGGCCTGGAAGCGCTACTCCACGGCCGACCGCGACCCCATCGAACAATGGACCTTCGGACGCGCCACGCTGCTGGGCGATGCGGCACACCCGATGGTGCAGTACCTGGCCCAGGGCGCGTGCATGGCCTGCGAGGACGCGGTGACGCTGGGCCTGGCCCTGCGGCGCGAAGGCGGTGACTGGACACGAGCGCTCGCGCTGTACGAGCGATCCCGCGTCGCCCGCACCGCGCGGGTGGTTCTGTCGGCGCGGGAGATGGGCCGCATCTACCATGCCAAGGGCGTGGAGCGGCTGGTGCGCAACAGCATGTGGACCGGCAGGCCGCAGGAGCGCTTCTACGACGCGCTCGAATGGCTCTACGGATGGACCGCCGCGAGCTGCCTCGCCGACAGCGACGGGGCTGGCGCGTGAAGATCGACTCGGCATCCATCGAGGCGGGCGGCGGCGGCGCGGCCGCTGCGACGATCGACATACCGGCCCTGATCGACAGCCACCCCGTCAGCGCCTTCCAGAAATGGATTCTTCTGCTGGTCGGCTGCGCGGTCGTCATGGACGGCTTCGATGTGCAGGCCATGGGCTTCGTCGCGCCCGCCATCGTGCAGGCCTGGGGCATCGAGAAGGCCGCGCTGGGCCCGGTGTTCGGCGCCGGCCTGCTCGGCATGCTGGTCGGCTCGCTGGTGCTGAGCGTCTGCGCGGACCGCATCGGCCGGCGCCCGGTGCTGCTGGGCGCCACGGTGTTCTTCGCGCTGTGCATGCTGGCCACGGCCTTCGCGCACACGCTCGACCAGCTGCTCGCCATGCGCTTCATCACCGGCATCGGGCTGGGCGGCATCATGGCCAACGCGAGCGCGCTGGCCAGCGAGTACAGCCCGCAGCGCAGGCGCGTCACGCTGATGATGTGGGTGTCCTGCGGCTTCACCGGCGGCGCGGTGCTGGGCGGGTTGATTTCGGCGGTGCTCATCCCCTGGGGCGGCTGGCAGTCGGTGTTCGTCTTCGGCGGCGTGATGCCGTTGCTGATCGCCGCGCTCATGTGGCGCTACATGCCCGAGTCGATGCAGTTCCTGGTGCTGCGCGGGCGCAAGCTCGACCGCGTGCAGCAGTGGCTGGGCCGCATCGCGCCCGGCGTGCCCGCCGGGCCCGGCACGCGCTACGTGGTGCACGAGGCGAAGCAGGACGGCGCGCCGGTGGTCGAGCTGTTCCGCGCCGGACGCGGGCCGGCCACGCTGCTGCTGTGGGGCATCAACTTCATGAACCTGCTCAACCTGTTCTTCCTGGCGAACTGGCTGCCCACCATCGCGGCCGGAGCAGGCTACAGCGCGAGCACCGCCGTGCTGGTGGGCACGCTGCTGCAGGTGGGCGGCGTGGTCGGCACGGTGGCGATGGGGCCGCTGATCGACCGCGTGGGCTTCTACCGCGTGCTGGTGCCGGTGTTCGCGGTGGCGGCAGTGGCCATCGCGGTCATCGGCCAGCCGGCGCTGCCCCTGCTGCTGTTGCTCGCGGTGGTTGCGGTCAGCGGCTTCTGCGTGGTCGGCGCGCAGCCGGCGCTCATCGCGCTGGCCTCGGGCGTCTACCCGACGACGGTGCGCGCCACCGGCATGGGCTGGAGCCTGGGCATCGGCCGCGCGGGTTCCATCGCGGGGCCGGTGCTGGCGGGCTGGCTCATCGGGCTGCACTGGAGCAACAGCGCGCTCTTCTTCGCGGCGGCCGTGCCGGCGCTGCTGTCCTGCGCCATGGTGCTGTGCATGGGGCGATTGAAATTCACCGGCGCCACCGCGCGCCAGGCATCTTCCGGAGCAACGAAATGACGAAAACGATGAACAACGCCCAGGCCCGCAGCGGCCTGGTCCTGGCCGCGCGCGTGCTGATGGCGGTGATCTTCCTGGTCGCGGGCGTGCGCAAGCTGCTGACCTACGGCGCCACGCTGGGCTACTTCGGCAAGCTCGGCATTCCGCTGGCCGACGTGGTGCTGCCGCTGACCATCGCGCTCGAAGTGGGCGGCGGGCTGCTGCTGATCGCGGGCTGGCAGGTGCGATGGGTGGCTTCGGCGCTGGCGCTCTTCACGCTGGCCACGGCCTTCGCCGCGCATGCCTTCTGGGCGGCCGACGCGGCCCAGTTCGCCGGCCAGCTCAACAACTTCCTGAAGAACGTGGCAATGGTCGGCGGCTTCCTGGTGCTCATCGCCTACGTCTCGACGGTCGAGCGCGGGGCCGGCTCCAGGGGCTGAGCGGAAAACTCCTTTCCGTTTTCCGCCATTTAGCGAGGGGCGAGCCGGCGTATCGTGGATGTCCCGGCGCGAGCCGGGCGGCAGACAGATCCGTTCGAGCAAAGACCCGAGACACAGGCCAAAGCCATGACCACACCCTCGTTCATCTACACCAGCGCCCCCCAGCGGGTGGTTTTCGGCGCCGGCTCGCTGCAGCACCTGGCCCGCGAGATCGATGCGCTGGGCGCGCGCCGGGCCTTGGTGCTTTCCACGCCCGAGCAGCGCCCGCAGGCCGAGCGCGTGGCCGACATGCTCGGCGCCCATGCGGCCGGCGTGTTCGACCGCGCCGTGATGCATGTGCCCATCGAGACCGCGCGCGAGGCGAGGGAAGTGGCCACCAGGCTCGGCGCCGATTGCGCCGTGGCCATCGGCGGCGGCTCCACCACCGGCCTGGGCAAGGCGATCGCGCTCGACTCGGGCCTGCCGATCCTGGCGATTCCGACGACCTACGCGGGCTCCGAGATGACGCCGATCTACGGCATCACCGAAGCCGGCATGAAGAAGACCGGCAAGGACTTCCGCGTGCTGCCCCGCACCGTGATCTACGACCCCGAGCTGTCGCTCGGCCTTCCCGTGGGCATGAGCGTGACCAGCGGCATCAACGCCATCGCGCATGCGGCCGAGGGGCTCTATGCGGTCGATTCGAACCCGATCATGGACCTGATGGCGCAGGAAGGCATCGCCGCGCTGGGCCGCGCGCTGCCGGCCATCCGCGCCACGCCGAAGGACCCGGCCGCCCGCAGCGACGCGCTCTACGGCGCATGGCTGTGCGGCACGGTGCTGGGCAATGTGGGCATGGCGCTGCACCACAAGCTGTGCCACACGCTGGGCGGCAGCTTCAACCTGCCGCACGCCGAGACCCACACCATCGTGCTGCCGCATGCGCTGGCCTACAACGCCGGGGCTGCGCCCGAAGCCATGGCGAAGATCGCGAGGGCACTTGGGGGAAGCGGTGGCGCCGCGCAGGCCGTGTACGACCTGGCGCGCGACAACGGCGCGCCGGTCGCATTGCGCGACATCGGCATGAAGGAAGCCGATCTGGACCTGGCCTGCGAGCACGCGCTCAAGAACCAGTACCCCAACCCGCGTCCGCTGGAGCGCGCGGCGATCCGCGCGCTGCTGCAGAACGCCTGGGAAGGCGTGCGGCCCTGAGGCAATGCCAGTGCGTCAGGGGCGTGCCGTGACCGGCAGGCCAGCCTGCTGCGTGAACGAGACGCTGGGCTTCTTGTAGGCAGCGGGCACTTCGTCGCGGTAGAAGGCGCGGCGGTCCAGGCTTTGCAGCGGGTTGTTGGCGGCGGCCACGGCCTGCTCGCGCACGGTGCTGCGGTCGAGCGTGGACTTGAAGGCCACGGCGCCTTCGGCGACGGTGTCCGAATAGGGGTTGCCTTCGCGCGCCGCGGCCACGGCTTCGGCCTTCACGTCGGTGCGGCTGGCGGAGGAGGTCAGGGGCTGCACGCCTTCATAGGCTTCGGCGTGCGCGCCGGCGGCGCCCAGCATGGCGAAGGCTGCGGCGAGGGCGGATGCGGCGATGCGTTGCTTGTTGTTCATTGCGAGATTCCTTTCGAGCGATTTGGGCCGATCAGAGCGGCAGTGCGTCGCCGCGGGCTGCAGCGCGTGCTGCCGCACGCACGGTGGCACGGTCGACCGTGCTGGCCACCATCGGGGCCACGCCCGACGAAGCGGCTTCGGCGTACGGGTTGTCGTTGTGCGCGGCGGCGACAGCTTCGGCGCGCACAGCGGCGCGGCTGGCCGACGAGGCGATCACCGGAGCGGGACCGGCGCTGGCGCCATCGGCGTAGGGGTTGTCGGCGCGCGCGGCAGCCACGGCTTCGGCACGTACGTCTGCACGGCTGACGGACGAGGTGATCGGATGCACGCCTTCATAGGTTTCGGCGTGGACCGCGCCCGCTGCGCCGAGCATGGCGAATGCGATGGCGGAGAGAGCGGCGATGCGTTGCTTGGTGTTCATGATGCGAGTCCCTTTGCTGACTGGTGTGGGCGGCGGACATTCGTCGTTGCCACGGGATGCAGTGTGAAACCGCATCGCGGCCGGCGCTGTGCGTTTGCGCACCGCTTTCGGCGATTGGTCAGAGGGCGGAGGCTGCCGCGTGCTGTCCGTAGAGCACCGCCAGCGGCTCGGAGCGGCCGCGCACCGTGAGCGTCTCGGCCGCGCCCATGGCGTGCGCGACACCGGCCTTCTCGGCCGCGAACAGCGACACAACGAGGCGTGACGCTGCTGTCTTCGAATGATCCTGCAACCGGCTCGCGGTGTTGACCACTTCGCCGATGGCGGTGAAGGTGGTGGTCTCCAGGTAGCCCACTTCGCCGACAGCCGCGCGGCCCGCGTGCAGGCCCATGCCGAACTCCAGCCGCTGGCCGAACTGCGCCTCGAAGCCTTCGCTCCATGCGTCCATGCGCTGCCCGATCAGCTCGGTGGCGCGCAATGCCTGCCTGCACGCGGTGGGCAGGTCGCAGTCGAGGCCGAAGATCGCCATCACGCTGTCGCCGATGAACTGGTTGGGCACGCCGCCACTTTCGCGCACGGCCGCGCCCACGGTGGCGAAGTAGCGGTCGAGCACGTAGGCGAGGTCGAAGGGCCACTGCCGCTCCGACAGGCCCGACCAGCGCCGCAGGTCGACGAAGAGGATGGCCACGTCGCGCTCGCGCCCGAAGCTGCCGACCGGTGCGGGCCGGCCCTCGTTGGGCAGCGGCGCGAACAGCGGAGTGACCTCGATGTCGCCGCGCGGGCGCAGCTGGCAGGCCAGCCGCACGTCGGCCGGCGCGCGCACCCGTTCGAGCGTGCGCCGCTCGTCGCGGCCCGGCTCGCCGATGTGGTCGGCCGGGCCGGCCACGCGCACGCGGCAGGTGGAGCAGCGCGCCCGTCCGCCGCAGATCGACACATGGTCGATGCCGTGGGAGCGGCTCGCCTCCAGCACGCTCCAGCCATGCGGAACATGCACCGTGCGGCCCGGGTAGCGCAGCGCCACCTGCGGCTGGCGCGACCAGCGCGCGAGGCCGTTGCGGCCCCAGCGCGCTGCCAGCAGGGCGACCAGCGCCAGCCCGTAGCCCCACTTGATCGCGTTCTCGGCCGCGCCCAGCGCCTTGCCCTGTTCGGCCGTGGGGAGGGCGGTCGGCGGCACGCCGGCCCACTGGAACTCGCGCCCCATCGAGACGAAGCCCATCGCGGCGGTCAGCGGAAGTACCACCGCGACGGCCAGCAGCAGGTGCGAGAAGCGCCTCCACACCGGCTTGGCCCGCAGCGCGAAGTGCAGGCCCAGGCAGCCGTGCGTCCAGGCGGCCAGCATCATCAGCAGCTGTGCTGCCGCGCCCTGCCAGTCCCAGAGGCCCCAGACCACGCGGGCATACGAGCCCTCGATGCCGTAGGCCAGGTAGGCGCCGCGCATGGCCGTGAGGTGCGTGGCCAGCAGCAGCGGCAGTGCGAAGCCCAGCGCCACGCGCAGGCCTTCGAGCGGGGGCATGCGCAGCGTGCGCCGCTCCCACAGGGCGACCACCGCCAGCGCCAGGTGCGTGGCGGCCGCGCCATACAGCAGCGCAGTGCCCGCCAGGGTGTGCCAGAAGGCCTGCACGCCGCGCAGCACGGTCTCGGCGGCGGCAAAAGAATAGATGCCCAGCGAATGGTTCAGCAGGTGCGCCGTGACGTAGGCCATCAGCACCAGCCCGCTCGCCCAGCGGAGATTGCGCCGTGTGGGCGGTCTCAGCGAAAAGGTGTCGGCAGCAACGGCTTTGGGGGAACGTCTGTCCATGAACGGGTTCGAAGCGGCACCCGAGCATAATGCGCGCGCCCCTACCGTCCCCCGGCATGGCCAAACCCGAACCTACCCCCCGCTCCAGCCTCGCGCTGCGCCAGATCGCGCTGCTCGAAGGCCTTTCCGACCAGCGGCTGGACCTGCTGGCCCAGCAATGCCTGTGGCACAGCGTGGAGGCCGGCAAGCCCCTGCTGCTGCGCGCCGAGCAGCAGGGCGAGGTGTTCCTGCTGGTCTCGGGCCGTGTGCGGGTGACGACCTACTCGGCCAACGGCCGCCAGGTGACCTTTCGCGACTCCGAAGCGGGCGAGCACTTCGGCGATATCTCCGCCATCGACGGTGGCCCGCGCTCCGCCGACGTGGTCACGCTGGAGCCCAGCGTGGTCGCCAGCCTCGACCGCGCTTCCTTCATGGCCCTGCTGCGCGACGAGCCCCTGGTGGCCGGCCGGGTGATGCTGCGGCTGGCGACGCTGGTGCGGCAGCTCTCGGAGCGGGTGATCGACCTGAGCACCCTGGGCGTGCAGAACCGGCTGCATGCCGAGCTGCTGCGCCTGGCCCGCGCCGCCGGCGTGGAGGGCAACCAGGCCCGGCTCGACCCGGCGCCCAAGCACGCGGCGCTGGCCAGCCAGATCAGCACCAACCGCGAGCAGGTGACCCGTGAACTCAACGTGCTGGCGCGCAGCGGCGTGCTGCGCAAGGACGACAAGGCCCTTCTGGTCGCCGACGTGGCCCGCCTGGAGGCGATGGTCTCGCAGGTACGCGGCGACGCCGGCTGAGCCGGGAGGCGATCAGTTCCAGCGGCCCTTGATGCCGCCGAGAGAGAAGCGGCCAGCGCCCAGCAGCACCACGGTCAGCGCGCCGAACAGGTACAGGCCCTGCAGTTCCAGCGCCCAGCCGCCCTGCTTGGTCAGCGCGAAGAAATCGGCCATGTGCACGAGGCCGAAGGCCACCAGCATGTTGATGACCACCACGCCGGCGGCGGCGCGGGTGTAGAGGCCCGCGATCATCAGCAGCGGCGCGACGATCTCGCCGACGTACACCAGGTAGGCGATGCCGCCCGGCAGGCCGGCCTTGGCCAGCATGCCGGCGATGAAGCCCACGCCGGCCGAGATCTTGAAGATGCCATGCAGCAGCACCAGGAAGCCGACCGTCACGCGGATCAGCAGCTTGCCGGAATCGTCCAGCGTGGAGGGGGAGAGGGCGGACAGCGGCGACGCGATCGGCGCACGCGGGGTATTGGCGGCGGTGGCCTGGGTGTTCATGGCAGATCCTTGCAGGGTGGAAACGGTGGGTCCGCCGCGGAATGCGACGGTTGCGGTTCCAGTGTGCGGGGCTGCGGAAATGCGGAATGTGCGTTTACGCACATGTTTCAAGCATTGGCTGCGGTGCAGTCCCTTTCGTGGAACACCGCGGAACCGGCTTTGCCGGGCCGCAGGTGTTGCCCCCGGTAGGGGGTTGGCGCAGCGACACGAAGTGCGCGAAGCCTGGGGGCGAGCCTAGAACCTGCCTGTCCACTTGCGCTCGTAGTCCATCTTGCGGAAGTGGGCTGCCATGAAGTCGATGAAGCTGCGCACCTTGGCCGACAGGTGCTTGCGGCTCGGGTAGGCCAGGTTGATCGTCAGGTGCGGCAGGTCCCAGTCGTCCAGCGTGGGCACCAGCCGGCCGGCCACGATGTCGTCGTAGACGATGTAGGTGGGCTGCACCAGGATGCCCATGCCGTCCAGCGCGGCCGCGCGCAGCACCTGGCCGTCGTTCGACTCCAGCAGGCCCGTGACCGACACCGTGTGCGTCTCCTTCCCGCGGCGAAAGCGCAGCTCGTTCGGGTTGTTGGCATGGGTGTAGATCAGCAGCTTGTGCCGCTTCAGTTCGTCCAGCGTCTTCGGAAAGCCGTGCTGCGCGAAGTAGCGCGGCGAGGCCGCGAGGATGCGCCGCGTCTCGCCGAGCCGGCGGATGGTGACGTTGGAGTCGGGCTCGAACTCGCGGGTGCGGATCGCCACGTCGATGTTGTTGTCGATCAGGTCGAAGTAGCGGTTGGCCGCCTCCACGTGCACCGTCACGCCCGGGTAGCGGTCGGTGTACTCGCGCAGCAGGGGCGCGATGTGGTGGATGGAGAACGACAGCGAGGCCGTGACGCGCAGCGTGCCCGTCGGGTTGAGCGCGGTGGCGTTCACCGCCGATTCGGCGTCCGACAGGTCGGCCAGGATGGTGCGGGCGCGGCCGCAGAACTCGCGGCCGGTGTCGGTGAGGTACAGCCGGCGCGTGTTGCGCTCGACCAGCCGCGCGCCCAGCCGTGCCTCGAGCGCGCTCAGGTGGCGGCTGGCGGCCGCGTTCGAGAGGCCCAGCGCCTCGGCGGCGCGGCTCAGGCTGCCGGCATCGGCGATCTGCACGAGCAGGGCGATTTCGGTCCAGCGGTCCATGGGTTGTGTGTCTCCGAGACTTGCGGGCCGATCCTGGGCTGAACCGGGCCCCGGACGCCTGCAGGCAGGCTGGCGATTCTATGTGGCGGGAAGTGCAGGGAAGGCCGGTTGGTCAGGTGCCGTTAGGACTGCAGTTTTACAAAGGGAGGCAATGAATTCCTGGCTGATCCCTCCCGGCACCCGTCCGGCGCCCGCATTCGCGCGGCATCTTTCCCTGAATGGCGCGGTCGTCGTCGCGTTGCTGGCGCTGGTGGTGCTGTGGACGCTGCCCATGGCAACGTTCTACGAGACGCCGCCCTGGGACAACGTCGAGGAACTCTTCTGGGGCGGCAGCATGCAATGGGGCTACTACAAACACCCGCCGCTGCCGAGCTGGCTGATGGGCCTGCCTGTCTTGCTGGCCGGCCGCCAGCCCTGGCTGACCTATGCCGCTGGCGTGGGCTGCGGCGTGGGCGCTCTCTACATCATGTGGCGCTGGTCGCTGGGCATGATGCCGCCGATGCGGGCGGCGCTCGCGGTGCTGCTCGGCTCGCTGGTGACCTACCACGTGCAGCGCGCCACCATCTTCAACCACAACACCGTGCAGCTGCTGCCGATGGCGGGCTACTGGTGGATGCTGTGGCGCGTGCTGCGCAGGCCTTCGGCAGGCGGCCGCTTCGATTGGCTCTGGCTCGGCGTGTTCGCGGCGCTGTCGATGCTCACCAAGTACAGCGCGCTGGTGCAGTTCGCGGTGGGCGCGGGCTTCATCCTGCGCGAGGGATCGTGGCGAGACGCGCGCGTGCGCCGCGACCTGCTGCGCGCAGGCGGCGTGGCGCTGCTGCTCATGGCGCCGCATCTCGCATGGCTGTTGCAGCACGGCGACCAGACCATCGGCTATGCGCGGCATTCGGTGCATCCGTCGGGGCCGCTGCTGAAGCATGTGCACCCGCGGCCGCTTCGCATCCTGCTGGTGCAGGTCGCTCGCCTGTCGCCGATGCTGCTGTTCGTCGCGTGGGCGTGGTTCACGCGCGAGCGCGGCACGGCGCAGGAGAAGACGCCGCAAGGCGGCTTCGACCGCCGCTTCCTCGCCTGGGCCACCTTCGGGCCGCTGTGCCTGGTGCTGGCGATGTCGGTGCTGCTCCACATGCGGCTGGTGGCCTCGTGGCTCAGCACCTTCTTCCTGCCGGTCGCCGTGTGGGCCGTGATGGTGGTGCCGGGCCTCGAAGCCGACCGCTGGACGCGCCGCCGATGGGTCGGCACGCTGACTGTGGCTGCCATCCTCCACATCGCCGGATCGTTCGGCCAGGCCTGGGTCGATGGCGTCTGGAGCGCGCGCCATGGCTACATCACCCGCGCCAACCTGCCATCGGGGCAGATCGCCGAAGCCGTTCAGGCCGTGTGGCATGAGCGCGCCGGCGACCGTCCGCTGAAGCTCATGGTGGGCGACACCTGGTTCACTGGCGCGGTGGTGCTGCACATGGACCCGGACGTACAGCTGCTGATCGACGGCGATCCCCGCACCTCGCCATGGCTGCCGCCCGATGCGCTGGCGCGCGAGGGCGGCATGGTGCTGATCCTCGACACGCCGGAGTTCCGCTCCGAGGGCGCGCTGCTGGAGCCGCTGCTGGCCACCGCCAGCTGCTCCGGCAGCCTGCGCCTGCCCTGGGCGGGCGAGGAAGATGCGCGCAGTGTGCGGGTGCGCTGGGGCATCCTGCCAGGCAGCGATGTGCAGGAAGAGCTGCGGGGCTGCCTGCCGGCGGCTGCGCCCTGATGGCTGCGAGGAATCTCTTGGACTCAGGCGCGGCCGACCCGTTGACTCTGGCGATCAAACGAAGAGCCGCGACCGGCAATGCTGGACTCAGTCCGGCAAATGCGGGCGATCACCGCTTGACGAGGTCGTGCAGCGCACAGCGACTTACCCGGACAAGTTCGGCACTGCGAATCTGCAGAGTCGAATCGTTCCGCCCCGTGCCGCAATAGATCGTTTCCATTGCCGTCACTCCCGAATCGACGACTACCCGTGCCCCGTTGATCGGCAAGGGTACGACGCCTCCCGGGACCATCGCGAGGAACTGTGCCAGTTCCATGTCCGTTGCCATGTGGAGATCCGCTCTCCTCACGCCAAGTGCATCGGCGATCTTCTTGTAGTCCGCGCGCTCGGCCGCCCGCATGGCGGCGATCGCGTAGCGATCGCCCGGCAGGCGGAAGGCCAGGCTCTTGACCATCGCATCGGGATCGAAGGGAAGCAGGCGCTGCGCTTCAGCGAAGCTCACCACGGCGTCGTGGTCGTGCACTTCGAAGATCGCATCGCTCGACGTCAGGAAGGAATGTATGGCCGGGCTCATCGCATCCAGGGTATCGAGGAACCGGGAAGCCGATCCGAGCCGTTGCTGCCGTACTCGCGGACACTCATGGCGCACCTGCCATGCCGAGGCCAAGACGCAGCACGGCCACTGCAACGACGCCCACCAGGATCGTTCCGAGAAGCGGAAGGCGGACCGAGGCCACCGCCGCCAGCAGACCCGCCAGCGTTTCCGGCCAGCCGGTGACCAGCAGGGTCGGCGCGATGATCGTGACGAACATGACGGGCGGTATGGCATCCAGGGCTGCTTTCGCGCGGCCGCGGACGGCGAACCGATCCCCGCGCACCAACAGCATGCCGGCGACCCGGGTGAGATAGGTGACGATGGCCATCGCCGCGATCGCCTCGAGGGTTGTCGCGTGGAACGTCATGCGGGCTGCGGCTCCTGTGCTTGCTCCGGCCGCGCCGCGAAGTAGGCCACCGCGATGCCGGCCATGGCGCCGGCCATCACGTGCCACGGCGCACCCAGGGTGTGGAACACGGCCGCCGACGACAGGCCGCTGGCGGCGATGGCAAAACCGGTGCGCCGCCACCCCATCCAGAACCTGGCCGTCATGCCGATGAACAAGGCCGCCAGCGCGAAGTCCGCGCCGATCTGCCGGGGATCGCCGAGATAGGCGCCCAGCCACGCGCCGGCCATGGTCGCACCAGCCCACGCGGCCGTGAAGACGAGCGCCAGGCCCATCCAGTAGGACCAGGTGACCGGCAGGCCCGCGCGCGCACGCTGCTCTGCGAATCCCCATGTCGGATCGGTGAGCAAGGCCAGCGCCACGCACATGCGCAGGCGCGTCATGCCGGCCTTCGCGAGCTTCGGAACGAGGGTCAGGCTCATCAGCGCGTGGCGCACATTGATCAGCAAGGTGGACAGCAGGATCGGCCCGAGCCTCGGCCCGTCGTTCGCCCACAGCTGGACCGCCGCGAACTGCGATGCGCCCGCGTTGACGAGCAGTGACATCCATCCGGCCTCCGCGGCGTGGATGCCCTTGGACCTGCACAGGGCTCCGAGCAGCAGGCCGATCGGAACCGCGACCATCACCGCAGGCAGGATGTCCCTTGCGCCCTCGGCGGCTGTGGCGAGCGAGGAGGGTCGGCGATCCGGCGGAGCCGCGGATGAGGCGGGGCCTTCGCGCGGCCTCATTTCGACACCCCGTCCCTGTAGGCACCGGGCGTCACGCCGACCCTGGCCTTGAAGACGCGTGTCAGGTGGGCCTGGTCTGCAAAGCCGGTTGCCGACGCCACGGCGATCGGCGCTTCTCCCCGGCGCAGGCGGCGCTTTGCCGCCTCGATGCGGCGGCCGACCAGATAGGCGTGCGGTGTGGTCCCCGCTTCATTGCGGAACATGCGGATCAGGTGAAACCGGCTCACGCCGACTTCGCCGGCGAGGTCGGCCAGGCACACGTCGCTCGACGTGGCTTGATCTTCCAGCATCGACTTGACCCTGGACACTCGCTGCTGCTCCCGGCCTCGCGGGGCCTCGGGGCGGAAGCCCTCGGCGTGTCGCTCGAGGCAGCAGGCATAGGCCAGCAGCAGCGCTTCCTCCGTGCCCAGCGACCAGCCAGAGGTCTCCAGTGCCAGGTGCGCGGCCACCAGGCGAGTGGCCGCGGCGGGGTCCCGGATCACCCGGCACCGGAAATGCGGCTGGACTTCATGGCCGGTGATCTCGGCCGCCAGGCGCTGAACGAGCGACGCGGAAGGGTAGGTCACCCGGTAGCTGTAGCCCGTGTCGTCATGGGGCGTCCCGTCGTGCACGTCTTCCGGGTTGAGCAGCGTCAGGTCTCCCGGGCTGGCGCGATGCCGCGTACCTTGAAGCCACAAGGTGCCGCAGCCCGAGGTAATCGCTCCGATCACGAAAGTCTCGTGCGCATGCAGGGCATAGCGGTGCTTCCTGAAGGTCGCGGTCAGGCAGTCCACCCGTTCCTCGCCTGTCATGCACCCCGAGGTGAAGAAGCGTGCGTCGTCCCGCAGCGCGTTGCGGGATCGGGGGGCATCAGGCCCGAGTGCTTCTTCACGGTGTCCGTCTTCTCGCATGAAGCCATTCTTGCAGCGCAGGAAACGCCTGTCTTGAAGAAAATTGACATGCCTGATCCGGCATGATGACCACATCATCGAGACCCGCAACGCACGTCATCGGCTCGCGCGCGGCAGCGCAATGACGAAGAAGCGCGCCAGATCGGATGACCCCGGAAGGAGCACCAGTCATGGAAGCCCCCAGGCAACCGCCATCGATCTCACCGCCTGCAGCGATCGCCTATGCGATCGGCCTGCCGCTGGCCTTGCTCGTCCTGATCTTCCTGCCCGCAGGCTCCATCGGCTGGCGACCTGGGTGGGTGTTCCTTGCAGTGCTGCTTCTTGGGTTCGGTGTCTCGGCACTGGTGCTCGCGCGAGTCAACCCGATGATCTATCGTGCACGCAGTCGCTTCCAGCCGGGGACGAAAGACTGGGACAAGGCGCTGCTTGCGGTCATCCTGCCGGCGATGGTGGCGATTCTTCCCGTCGCGGCGCTCGATGCCGGGCGCTATCAGTGGTCACCAGTGCCGGCCTGGGTCATGGTGGTGGGGCACGTCGCGTTGCTCGCCGGGATCGCAATGACCGCTTGGGCACAGGCCGTGAATCCTTTCTTCGAGCCCGGCGTTCGAATCCAGTCGGAGCGCCATCAGCGCGTGATCGATGCGGGGCCTTACCGGTTCATCCGGCATCCGGGTTATGCCGCGGCGCTCGCACTGTTCTTCGGCATGGCGCTCGCGCTGGGCTCGCTGTGGGCGCTCCTGCCCGCCGCGCTCGCTTCGGCGTTGCTGGTACTGCGAACCTCCTGGGAAGATCGCCTGTTGCAGGCAGAGCTTTCCGGTTACGCGGACTATGCCGGTCGCGTGCGCTGGAGGTTGCTCCCCCGCCTGTGGTGACAGCGGCCGGAAGCGGTGAGCGCGTCTCCCCGATAGCCAGCCGCAGACGGAACGCCGCCACAGGGCGAACGACCTTTCCGCTGCACGGAAAAATCATTTGCGCCCGGGGTGCTTCAACCGGCGCGGAGAGCGGCCTACAGTCTGGCGAAGTCGAAGTTCGACCGGACAACATGGAGACAGCCACGATGCGCAACCTCAACCAGGACAACATCACGCAGGCCGTGCTCGCGCGCTTCGCCGACACGCCCGACCCGCGCCTGCGCGAGATCCTGACCAGCCTGGTGCAGCACCTGCACGCCTTCGCGCGCGAGGTGAAGCTCACCGAGGACGAGTGGTTCCAGGGCATCCAGTACCTTACGGCCACCGGCCGGAAGTGCGACGACAAGCGGCAGGAGTTCATCCTGCTGTCGGACGTGCTGGGGCTCTCGATGCTCACCATCGCGATGAACAACGACAAGCCGGCCGGCTGCACGGAGGCCACCGTGTTCGGCCCCTTCTATTTCGATGGCGCGCCCGAGTACGAGCATGGCGACGACGTGGCCAACGGCGCCGAGGGCGAGCCCTGCGACGTGTTCGCCACGGTGCGCGGTCTCGACGGCGAGCCAGTGGCGAATGCGGTCGTCGATGTTTGGCAGGCCGATGCGGGCGGGCACTACGACGTGCAGCACGCGGGGCTCGACCACGCGGAGAACCGGGGCACGCTGCGCACGGGGCCCGACGGCTCGCTGCACTTCCGCAGCGTGGTGGCGGTGGCGTATCCGATCCCGGTCGACGGGCCGGTGGGCGACCTGCTGCGCGCGACGAAGCGCCATCCGTGGCGGCCCGCGCACCTGCATTTCAAGATCGAGGCGCCGGGCTACGAGCGGCTCATCACGCACGTGTTCCGCGAGGGCGACGAGTACCTCGACTCGGATGCCGTGTTCGCGGTGCGCCAGTCGCTGGTCGCGCCTTGGACGAAGCAGGACAACGGCCGCTGGCGGCTCGACTTCGACTTCGTGCTCAATCCGCTGAAGCAGGGATAGCGGCTGTTCTGCAGCGGACGGAGTAGTCCCCTGGCGGGCGCGGCCGGCACCGTCCTGCTACGCTCGGCAGGCCCGCCGCGATGGCGGGGCTTGTGCGGCTGCTTCCTCCCTCCATGGCTTTTCCCCTGATCACCGACCCGTACTTCTACGCGGTCGCCATTCCCGCCGTGCTCCTGCTCGGCATCAGCAAGAGCGGCTTCGGCGCGGGCTTCGGCTCGCTGGCGGTGCCGATGATGGCGCTGGCCGTCACCGTGCCGCAGGCGGCGGCGATCCTGATGCCGCTGTTGCTGCTGATGGACGTGCTGGGCCTTGCCGCGTTCCGGCGCGACTTCGACCGCTCGCTGCTGAAGTTCCTGATTCCGTTCGGGCTGCTGGGCACGGTGATCGGCACGCTGCTGTTTCGCATGCTCTCGGCTCACACGGTGGCGGGCATCGTCGGCGTGTTCACGCTGCTCTTTCTGGCGCAGCGCCTGCTGTTTCCGCCGAAGCCCGACGATCCGCTGCCCTCGCGCGGCGTCGGCGCGGTGCTGACCACGGTGTCGGGCTTCACCAGCTTCATCGCCCACGCGGGCGGGCCGCCGATCAACGCCTACGTGATTCCGCTGCGGCTCTCGCCGGTGATCTTCACGGCCACCATGGCCTACTTCTTCTTCGTGGTGAATCTCAGCAAGTGGATTCCCTACGCGTGGCTCGGCCTGCTCGACTTCCGCACGCTGGCCACCTCGCTGGTGCTGATGCCGATCGCGCCCTTCGGCGTGTGGGTCGGCATCCGCATCGCGCGGCGCATCGATGCGACGTGGTTCTATCGCTTCGTCTATCTCGGGATGTTTCTGACCGGCCTCAAGCTCGTCTATGACGGCTTCCTGGCCTGAGGCCGGCGAAGCGAGGCCTTTTCGCGAACACCGCGGAACCGGCTTTGCCGGGCCGCAGGTGTTGCCCCCGGTAGGGGGTGGCGTAGCGACACGAAGTGCGCGAAGCCTGGGGGCGAGCCTAGAACTCGACGATGGATTTGAAGCCACCGAAGATCATGCGCTTGCCGTCGAAGGGCATGGACTTGGGGTCCATACCGGCGATGCGCGGGTCTGCCATCACCTTCGCGTTGACCGTGTCGCGGTGCTTGCGCGACTTGTAGACGATCCACGAGAAAGCGACGGTCTCGTCGGGCTTCTGCTTCACGCTCTGCGGAAATGAAGTGAGCTTGCCCGGCTTCACGTCGTCGGCGATGCACTCCACGTATTCGAGCGCGCCGTACTCCATCCATACCTTGCCGGCCTTGCGCGCCAGCTTGCGGTAGGCCTCGACGTTGGCCGTGGGGATGGCGATGATGAAGCCGTCTACATAGCGAGCCATGTTTGTTCTCCTGAAGAGTCTGTGGAACCGTTGAAGAAAGAAGACCGGCGGCTGCATGGCACGTTGCCGCTCATTGCGATGCCGCCGTTCCCTGGGGTGCCGCTGTTTCTTCGTTGTTCTGCATCTGCCCCGGCATGGCGGAGCGAAGCAGCAAGGCACCGAGCAGACCCGCCACCGCCGCGAACACGGCGCCGACGAGGAACGCGAGGTTGTAGCCGCCCGTGAGCGCCAGCGGCATCTGCGCGCCGGCGGCTTCCATCGACGCGGTGCGCGCCGCTGCGGCGCTCGCCAGCACGGCCAGGCCCAGCGCGCCGCCCATCATGAAGGAGGTGTTGACCACGCCCGAGGCCAGGCCCGAGTCGGCAGGGCTCACCTCGCTCATCGCGGCCAGCAGCACCGGGTTGAAGGCCATGCCCGCGCCCAAGCCCAGCAGCATCATGCCGGGCAGCACGTCGACCACGAAGCTGCCGTTGACCGGCGCGCGCGCGAACAGCGCCAGCCCGATGGCCGCGAGCCACAACCCGGCGGCCAACGGCTTGCGGATGCCGAAGCGCATCACGATCTTCGCCGAGAGGCCCAGCGAGAACACCGCCATGATGATGTTGGCCGGCAGGAAGGCCAGGCCGATCTGCATTGGCGTGTAGTTCAGCACCAGCTGCATGTAGAGCGCCGAGATGAAGAACCACGCGAACATGGCCGCGGCCCACAGCACGCCGACCACGTTGGCCACCGACACGCTGCGCAGCTTGAACAGGCCCAGCGGCATCAGCGGATGCTGCACCCGCGATTCGATGGCGATGAAGATCGCCAGCAGCACCACGGCGGCGCCGAGCAGGCCGAGCGTCTGGGTGGAGGTCCAGCCGGCCTCGTTGCCGTTGACCACGCCGTACACAGCGAGCATCAGCGAGAGCGTGACGGTGACGGCGCCGGCCACGTCGAGCTTCTCGCCGTGCGCATGGCCGCGCGCGCTCGGCAGCAGCGCCACGCACAGCGCGTACACCGCGATGCCGATGGGCAGGTTGACCAGGAAGATCCAGTGCCAGCTCAGCGTGCTGGTGAGCAGGCCGCCGAGCAGCACGCCGATGCTGCCGCCGCCGGCGCACACGAAGCCGTACACGCCCATCGCCTTTGCGCGGTCGGCCGGCTCGGTGAAGAGATTCATGATGAGCGAGAGCGACACGGCCGACACCACCGCGCCGCCCAGGCCCTGCACCGCGCGTGCCGCCACCAGCAGGCCCTGCGAGGTCGAGACCCCGCAGGCCAGCGATGCCAGCGTGAACAGCACCAGGCCCGCGAGGAACACGCGGCGGTGGCCGTACAGGTCGCCCAGCCGGCCGCCCAGCAGCAGGAAGCCGCCGAAGGTCAGCATGTAGGCGTTCACCACCCAGACCAGCGAGGTCTCGGTGAAGCCCAGGTCGGTGCGGATCGAGGGCAGGGCCACGTTCACGATGGTGGTGTCGAGCACGATCATCAGTACGCCGAGGCACAGCACCATCAATGCGAGCCAGCGCTTGCGGCTGTCGAGTTGGTTGGTCATGGGAAGCGGGTTTCTTGGAGTGGACAGGAAGCGGCTCAGACCAGCGGCTTGCCGCCGTTGATGAGCCACGGAGTGCCGAAGCGGTCGGTCACCATGCCGAAGCCTTCGACCCAGAAGGTCTTCTCGAAGGGCATGCCGACATGGCCGCCCTCGGCGAAGGCGTCGAACACGCGGCGGGCCTCGGCCACGGTCTCGATGGTCAGCGCGACGCCGAAGCCCTTCATGCCTTCGTACGGCTGGCCGGGCATGGAGTCGGAGGCCATGAGGATGCCCTGGCCGTAGGCGAGCGAGGCATGCATGATGCGCTTCTTCGCCTCGGGCGGGAACTGCTCGGTGTCGGGCGCTTCGCCGACGGTCATCATCATCTGCATGGTGCCGCCCAGCGTCTTCTCGTAGAAGCGCATGGCCTCGGCTGCGTTGCCGTCGAAGGTGAGGTAGGCGTGGATGTGGGGCATGATTTTTCCTTTCGGGAATTACTTTTCGGTGGCGGCCTTCAGGTTGGCAAGGCCCGTCTCGAAGTCCTTGCCGATCATCTGGTCCATGTTGAAGAAGATGCCCATGAGCTTGGCGACGTAGGGGCTCGGGCCGTACATGGCCCAGGTGACCTGCGTCGCATTGCCCTGGGGCTGCAGCGTGAATTCGGCCGTGTTGTGGCCTTCGAAGGGCTTGATGAAGTCGAGCTTGATCGCGACCTTCGACGAAGGCGCCGACTCGACGATCTCCATGCGGCCCGCGCCGGCCTTGTCGTTGCCTTCCCAGGCATAGGTCGCGCCCTTGCCGCTCGCGCTGCCGCCGAAGCTGCGCTTCATGGCGGGGTCGAGCTTCTCGTAGGGCGACCAGGCGCCCCAGCGGTGGAAGTCGTCGATCAGCGGAAAGATCTTCTCGGCCGGCGCCTCGATGCGCGCGGTGCGCTCGACGCGGAAAGTGTCGGGCCGGGTGGCCGCGAAGACCAGCAGCGCGGCGATCGCGAGCACGATGACGAGGGCGATTTTCTTGAGCATGGCGGGGCTTCCGGGAGATTGGCGGCGCGGGCGGGTGCGATCAGGCAGGGTGTGCGACGACCAGCAGCCAGCCCACGCCGAAGCGGTCGGTCAGCATGCCGAACTTGGAGGTGAAGAAGGTCGGGATCAGCGGCTGCATGACCTGTCCGCCTTCGGCCAGCGCGTCGAACCACTTGACGGCTTCGGCGTCGGTGCTGGCGGTGAGGGCGAGCATCACGCCCTCGAACTTCGGCTGGCCCGAGCAGCGGCCATCGGAGGCCATCAGCTCGGTCTCGCCGATGCGGAACACCGCGTGCATCACTTTCTCGGCATCGGGCGTGCCGCCGGCACAGCCGGCTTCGGCATTCTCCGAAGGGGCGCCCGCGGGTGCTTCCTTGTAGCGCATGAGCTGGGTGACTTCGGCGCCGAGCGCCTTCCTGTAGAAGCCGAGCGCTTCGTCGCAGCGGCCTTCGAATGAGAGATACGACTGGACTTTCATGACGATTCCTTTGGACTGAAGAGGTGACTCGGAGGCCCCCGGTGTCTCGGGCCGCAAACAATCGGATTACTTTGTGTACACCGTCCACAAAGAATAGCAGAGATAATGGACAGTGTCCACATGGAGAAGCGATGAAGCTCAACAACGTCCCCGAGAGCCTGCCGCCCGCCCGCAGCACTTATCGCCACGGCGATCTGCGCCGGGCGCTGCTGGAAGCAGGCATCGAACTGGCCCGCGACGGCGGTCCCGACGCGGTCGTGTTGCGCGAGGCCACCCGGCGCGTCGGCGTGGTGCCCAACGCGGCCTACCGCCACTTCGAAAGCCGGCAGGAGTTGCTGCTCGCGGTGCGCGAGGCAGCGCTGGCCGCGGCGGCGCAGGCGATGGAAAAAGAACTGGCGGCCCAGCCCTGCGACCAGCCCCCCGCCGACTTCGCGCGCGGGCAGGTGCGCGCCATCGGCACCGCCTACCTGCGCTTCGCCCAGGCCGAGCCGGGCCTGTTCCGCACGGCCTTCGTGATCTCCGACGAGGGCCGCGGCGAACTCGGCCCAGGCAAGGCCGGTGAGAGCGGGCTCGATCCGTTCCAGCTGCTGGGCAAGGCCATCGACCGGCTGGTGGATGCCGGCGTGCTCGATGCGGCGCGGCGCCCGAATGCCGAGTACTGCGCCTGGAGCGCGGTGCACGGGCTGGCGCTGCTCATCATCGACGGGCCGCTGCGCGAGATCCCGCCCGAAGCGGCCTACAAGCTGGGCCAGCAGCTGATCGACATGGTCGAACGGGGCCTCTGAGCCCCACGACCGCTGCTACAGATAGATCTTCTGCAGCAGCCGTATCAGCGTCTCGCGCTCCCGCGCCGTGAGCTTGGCGCTGGCATCGGCTTCCAGCTGGATCACGGTCTGCTCCGCCTCGCGGATCAGCGCCTCTCCGGCCGCCGTGAGATGCAGCCCGACCGCGCGGCCATCATGCGGATGAGGCCGGCGTTCTATCAATCCGCGGCTGTCGAGCGTCGCCACCAGGCTCACGAGGTTCGGCGGCAGGATGTCCAGCGCATTGCACAGCTGCCGCGAAGTGGCGCCGGGGTTGTGCGCCAGCAGCGACAGTACCGAGAAATCGATCTGCTTGAGCCCGTAGGGCGCCATGCGCTCCGCGAAGAAGGCGCTGACGATCAGCCAGGCCCGGCGGGCGTTGTAGCCGACCAGGGTTTCGAGCATGCGCGCATCGAGCCGGTCCGGCTTGCCTTGCGGCGCCGCGGCCTGCTCGCCTTTGGCGGGAGCGGATTTCGGGGTGGAGGCCATGGCCCGAGCGTAACCCCGCCCGGACGCCCGCGAACGCCCGGAGTGGCTAGTTGGAGACACCGCCACCGGGCGCGGCCGCATGGGTCAGCGCCACCGTTTCGCAGGCCTTCTTGACGATGCCCATCCGCATCTCGAATTCAGGCAGCACCCAGCGCCTGAAGGCGGCCGCCACGCGCGCCTTCTCCGCATCGCCGGGCGAGGCCGCCTCGATGCGCGCCCAGGCCCACGCCAGCATCGCGAGCATGGTCGAGCGCAGGTAGTCGTCGGCCACCTGGTACGGCAGCGCCGGGTCGGCATGCGCAGCCATGGCCACGGTGGTGCCCAGGTAGCGCAGCTGCGCCAGCCGGCGCTGCACGTCGGCGTCGGCCTCGCGGGAGGCGTCCAGCGTGTCGCGCAGCTCCAGCAGCACGGCCGACATGGCCGCGCCGCCGTCGGGCAGCACCTTGCGCACGAGCAGGTCGATGGCCTGGATCTCGTTGGTGCCCTCGTAGATCATCGTCACGCGCGAGTCGCGCACGATCTGCTCGATGCCCCATTCGCGCACGTAGCCGTGGCCGCCGAACACCTGCAAGCACTCGCTCGCGCCGTGGAAGGCCTGGTGCGTGCACGCGGCCTTGAGCACCGGCGTGACCAGCGAGCACCAGCGCTGCGCGCGCTCGCGGGCCTTGGGGTCGGCGTCGTGCGCGGCCACGTCGAGCATCAGCGCGCTGCGGTAGGCGATGGTGCGCGCCCCGTCGATCCAGGCGCGCTGCGTGTCGAGGATGCGGCGCACCGCCGGATGCTCGGCGATCAGGTCGGCACTCTCGCCGCCGCGGCTCGCGGGCACCGGGCCCGGCGCGCGCATCTGGCGGCGCTCCGCCGCGTAGGCGTCGGCTTTCTGCCAGGCCGCGTCGAGCAGGCCGATGCCCTGCAGGGCCACGTGCAGGCGCGCCGAATTCATCATCACGAACATCGCGGCCAGCCCACGGCCGGGCTCGCCGACCAGCCAGCCGGTGGCGTCGTCGAAGCGCATGCTGCAGGTGGGGCTGCCGTGCAGGCCCATCTTTTCCTCGATTCGCTCGCAGTGCACCGTGTTGCGCGTGCCGTTGGGCAGCAGCCTGGGTACCAGCGCCAGCGACAGGCCCTTGGGGCCGGCCGGCGCATCGGGCAGGCGGCACAGCACGAGGTGGACGATGTTCGGCGTCAGGTCGTGCTCGCCGCCGGAGATGAAGATCTTGCTGCCGCTCACCCGCAGGCTGCCGTCGGCTTGCGGCACGGCGCGCGTGCGCACCTGGCCCAGGTCGCTGCCTGCGTGGGCCTCGGTGAGGCACATGGTGGCGAGCCATTCGCCGGTGGCGATCTTCTGCAGGTAGCGCTGCTTCAGCTCGTCGCTGCCGTGGTGCTTGAGGCAGGCGTACGCGCCGTGCAGCAGACCGGGCGCCATCGTGAGGCCGTGGTTGGCGGCGGCCAGCCACTCGTAGAGCACCGCTTCGAGCACCGCCGGCAGGCCCTGGCCGCCGTCTTCCGGCGCGGCCGAGAGCGCGGGCCAGCCGCCGTCGACGAAGGCCTGGTACGCCTCGCGAAAGCCAGGCGGCGAGGTGACTTCGCCATTGGAAAAACTGCAGCCTGTTTCATCGCCGGCCCGGTTGATCGGCGCGACCACTTCGCCGACGAAGCGCCCCGCCTCCTCGAGCACCTGCGAGTGCAGCGCCTCGTCGACTTCGGCAAAGGGCGCGAGCGCGGCAAGGCGCGCGGGCGCATCGAGCACCGCGTTCAGCAGGAAGCGGACGTCATCGGGGCGGGGCTGGTAATCCATCGGAGGCTCGGTAACTGGCTAGATATCAGGGCGTGGGCAGCTTGCAAGCGAAGCTGCCTGCGCGCTCGGCATCGCCGCCGGTGTAGGTGGCGACCTGCGGATAGGGGCACAGCGGCCGCGTGCGTTGCGCGGCCCAGCCGGCAGGCACTTCGGCATTCGGCACCGGCGTGCCCGCGCCGCGTGCCGAGGCGGTAACGGATGCGGGCGCCTTGCCCTGCTCGACCCAGTCGACCAGCGCGCTGAGCATGTCGAACTGGTCGGTGGCCGGACCGCCCGCGCAGTGGTTCATGCCGGGCACCGGGAAGTAGCGCGCGAACGAGGAGGCATCGCCGCCGTTCGCGGCGCGCACGCGCTCGTACCAGGCCTGCGTGTCGTCGGACGAGAACACCGGGTCGCTGGTGCCGTGGTAGACGATCATGCGGCCGCCGCGCTCGCGCAGCGCGCCCAGGTTGGCCGCGTCGGGCGGCGTCATGAACGACAGCGCCGATTCGCGGAACACGCCGTCGGTGGCTGCGATGCGCGGCGCGTCGCGGTCCATGTCGAAGCCCAGCGCGAAGGGCAGGCCCTGCGGCCGGTCGGCCAGCGGCGGCGTGCTGAAGATGAAGCCGACCGCGCCTGCGTCGCGCGTCGGCGGGCTCGCGAACTTCCATTCGCGCCAGTTGGCGCCGCTCACGCCCGCGTCGAACGGAAAGCCGCTGTAGATCGGCTGGCCCGCGCTGTTGCGCGCGCCCTTGAACACGTTGGCGAGCGCGTTCTTCTGCGGCGCGCTCAGGCACATGGCGTCGCGCGTGCCGGCGGCGCAGGTCGGCACGTCGCGCTGGATGTCGAAGCGCGTGCGGCAGGCGTTGACGTCCGACACGATGCCGTCGGCCAAGCCGTCGAGTGCATCGCAGCGCTGCAGCACCTTGTCGGCCACCAGCTTCAGCTCGGCAGGCGTGAAGGCGCTCTGCAGGTCGGGCTGGCCGGCGGGCGTCTTCGCGCTGGCCACCGCCGCGTACTGCTGCGCGCCGTAGAGCTGCGCCACCGCCGCCTTCGGCAGGTTGAAGCCGGGGTCGCCCGCGAGCACGCCGTCGTACTGGCCGGCCGAGCGCACGGCCGCCACCATCGCATGCCGGCCGCCGTTGGAGCAGCCGCCGATGTACGAGCGGTCGGGCCCGCGGCCGTAGGCCTTGGCGATCAGGTTCTTGGCCATCGGCGTGAGCTGCGCGACGGCGTTGTAGCCGTAGTCGAGCCGCGCCTGCGGGTCGAGCCCGAAGCGCGGACCCATCGAGCCCGCATGGCCGGCGTCGGAGCTGATGACCGCGAAGCCCATCTGCAGCGCGCTGCTGCGCGGCCCGCCGCCGCCGATGCCGCCGAGCGCGGGCACCACTACACCGTCGAGCCCGCCGTTGGTCTGGTAGAAGAAGCGGCCGTTCCAGGCGACCGGCAGCCGCATCTCGAAGCCGATGGCATAGCGCTGGCCGTCGACGGGGCTGGTGCGCTCGTTCATGCGGCCCTGCACGAGGCAGTGCGCAGGCGCCGCCATCGCGACGCCGCCGACCGTGACGGTGCCGGCCGCCACCTCGGTGGCCGATGTGTAGACGGTGCCGGGCAGCGCCGCGCGGGCGGCGAGGTCGGTGCAGGACTGCAGCGTGCCGGGGCGCGCGGCGGCCAGCGGCGCATGAGGCGCCGGAGGCGCGGTGGACCAGCTCGCGCAGGCCGCGAGCAGCGCGGCGGCGCCGAGCGCGGTCGCGCACAGGGCTGGATGGAAGCGGCGCTGTGGCTTCTTCATGCTGTGGTCTCCTTGCGGCCGCGCGGGTCGCGGCGTTGTCGTTGGCTCAGGCGGCTTTTCTCGCGGCGCCCAGGTAGGTGTCGATCACGCGCGAGTCGACGGCCAGCTTCTTCGCCTCGCCCTCCAGGCTGACGCTGCCCATCTCGAGCACGTAGCCGTGGTCCGCCACTTCGAGCGCGGCGCGCGCGTTCTGCTCCACCAGCAGGATGGTCACGCCGGTGGCGCGCAGCGCCTCCACGGTGCGGAAGATCTCCTGCACCACCAGCGGCGCGAGCCCGAGGCTGGGCTCGTCGAGCATCAGCAGCGTGGGGCGCGACATCAGCGCGCGGCCCACCGCCAGCATCTGCCGCTCGCCGCCCGAGAGCGTGCCGGCCAGCTGCGCGCGGCGCTCCTTCAGGCGCGGGAACAGCGTGTAGACCTCGTCGATGCGGTCGCGCCACTGGCGGTTGCGCAGCCGCACCTGGCGGAAGGCGCCGAGCACGAGGTTGTCTTCCACCGGCATGGTGCCGAACAGTTCGCGCTTCTCTGGCACGAGCGCAATGCCGAGCATCACGCGCTCCTCCAGCGACAGCCCGTTGACCGGCTGGCCCTTGAACTCGATGGTGCCTTTGGAGGGCAGCACGCCCATCAGCGAATTCAGCAGCGTGGACTTGCCGGCGCCGTTCGGTCCGATCACCGTGACCACGCTGCCCTGGCCGGCCTGCAGGTCGATGCCGTGCAGCACCTCGGCGCGGCCGTAGCCGGCGTGCAGGCCGCGGATGCGGAGCAATGGAGATGTCATGTCAGTGCTCCGTTCCCAGATACGCAGCGCGCACCTTGTCGCTCGCCTGCACCTCGGCGGGCGTGCCCTCCATCAGGTGCGTGCCGAATTCCATCACCACGATGTGATCGCAGATGTCCATCACCAGTCCCATGTCGTGCTCGACCAGCAGGATGCTCATGCCCTCGCCGCGCAGCTGGCGCAGCACCTTGCCCAGCGCTTCCTTCTCCTTGTGCCGCAGGCCGGCGGCGGGTTCGTCGAGCAGCAGCAGGGCGGGGTCGGCGCACAGGGCGCGCGCGATTTCCAGCAGGCGCTGCTGGCCCATCGCGAGGTTGCCCGCGAGCTCGTGCAGGTAGTCGCCCATGCCCACGCGCTGCAGCTGGCGCTCGGCCTCGCGGAACAGCGCGCGCTCCTCGGCGCGGTCGATGCGCAGCATGGCGGCGACGGCGCCCTTGCGCCCCCGCAGGTGCGCGCCCAGCGCCACGTTCTCCAGCACCGTCATGTCGGCCACCATCTTCACGTGCTGGAAGGTGCGCGACACGCCGCGCTGCGCGATCTGCCGCGCGCCCAGTCCGCCGATGGCTTCGCCGCGGAAGCTCACCGCGCCGCCCGAGAGCCCGAGCACGCCGGTGATCAGGTTGAAGGTGGTCGACTTGCCCGCGCCGTTCGGACCGATCAGGCCGACGATCTGGCCGGCGCGTGTCTGGAAGCTGATGTCGTTCACCGCCACCAGTCCGCCGAAGGTCTTGCGGATGGCCCGCACGTCGAGCACCACCTCGCCGGCGGCAGGCCTGGCGCGCGCGGGCAGGTCGCCGGCATCGCGCCAGTCGACCGCGCGGCGCGGACGCGGCAGGCGGCGGTCGACGAAGGCCCAGAGCCCGTCGGGCAGGTACTTGAGCACCAGCACGATCATGATGCCGAAGACGATCAGCTCGTAGCTGCCGGCCGTGCCGATCAGCTTGGGCAGCAGCACCTGCAGCTGGTCTTCGAGCTGCTTGACCACGCCCGCGCCGGCGATCGCGCCCCACACGTGGGCCGCGCCGCCGAGCACCGCCATGAACAGGTACTCGATGCCCATCTTCAGCCCGAAGGGCGACGGGTTCACCGTGCGCTGGAAGTGCGCGAAGAGCCAGCCCGAGACCGATGCGAAGAGGGCGGCGAGTACGAAGATGCCGATCTTGAAGCGCAGCGTGTTCACGCCCATGGCCTCGGCCATCTGCGAGCCGCCGGCCAGCGCGCGGATGGCGCGGCCGCTTCGCGAGTCGAGCAGGCGGATCACCGCGAAGGCCGCGAGCAGCGCGAAGATCCACACCACCGCATAGAACATGCGCTGCTGGCCGATCTCGAAGCCGAACACCGTGAGGCCCTTCACGCCGAGGATGCCGTCGTACTTGCCCAGCGCCTCCAGGTTGCCCATGAGGTAGTAGAGCGACAGTGCCCACGCGATGGTGGCCAGCGGCAGGTAGTGGCCCGACATGCGCAGCGTGATCGCGCCGATGATCGCCGCGCTGATGCCCGTGAGCGCCATGCCGATGAAGAGCGTGACCCACGGCGACAGGCCGGTGTTCACCGTGAGGTAGGCGGTGGTGTACGCGCCGATGCCCACGAAGGCCGCCTGCCCGAAGGAGGTGAGGCCCCCCACGCCGGTGAGCAGCACCAGGCCCAGCACCGGCAGCGTGTAGATGCCGACGTAGTTGAGCTGGATGATCCAGAAGTCGGGCAGCGGCAGCAGCGGCAGCGCGATGAGCACCAGCACCAGCGCGAGCGGGCCCCAGGTGCGCAGCGCGCTCTTGTCGGGCGCATGGGCCGTCGAGGGATTCAGGAGCGCTTCCATGTCAATGTTCCTCGTCCGAATGGCCGCTTTTCAGCGAGCGCCATAGCAGCACCGGCAGGATGATGGTGAACACGATCACTTCCTTGAACGAACTGGCCCAGAAGGAGCCGAAGGACTCGATCACGCCCACGGCCAGCGCGCCGACGAGCGCGCCGGGGTAGCTCGCCAGGCCTGCGATCACGCCGGCCACGAAGCCCTTCAGGCCGATGAGGAAGCCCGAGTCGTAGAACACCGTGGTGGTCGGACCGATCAGCAGGCCCGAGAGCGCGCCGATCAGCGCCGCCATCGCGAAGGTGAGCTGCCCGGCCGCCTGGGTGGAGATGCCCATGAGCCGAGCGCCCAGCCGGTTCACGGCGGTGGCGCGCAGCGCCTTGCCGTACAGGCTGCGCTCGAAGAACAGGTACAGCAGCACGATCAGCGCGGCCGACATGCCGAAGATGATGAGCGCCTGCCCGCTCACGTTGAGAGGCCCGAGCGCCATGCGCTCGTCCCAGAACGGCGGGTTGCGGAAACCCTCCGCGCCGAAGAAGAGCAGGCCCAGCCCGGTCATCGCGAAGTGCACGCCCACCGAGACGATCAGCAGCACCAGCGAGCTCGCACCCGCCAGCGACTGGTAGGCCACGCGGTAAACCAGTGGCCCGAACGCCGTGACGATGAACACCGTGAGCAGCGCCTGCACGCCGATCGGCAGGTTGCGCGGGCCGGCCCAGGCCGAGATCGCGCAGATGACGGCGGGTGCCGCGAGCGTGCGCAAGGCAGCCTTCAGCCCGGCCGCCGCGCTGCCGTTGTGGCGCCAGGTGGTGACCAGGTCCATCAGCGCCGCGACGCCGGCCAGGATGAGCAGCAGCCACACCGTGCCCGGCGTCTTGCCGGTCTGGAAGATCGCCAGCGTCAGCGCGCCGTACGCCACGAATTCGCCCTGCGGAATGAAGATGACGCGGGTCACCGTGAAGACGAGCACGATGCCCATGCCCAGCAGGGCATAGATCGCGCCATTGGTGAGGCCGTCCAGCGTCAGGATGCTGGCGATCGAGAGATCCATGGCGTGTGTTCGATGCGGCTGAAGAAGAGGATTACTGCTCGACCTTGAACGCGCCGTTCACCACCTTGAGCATCACGCCGGTCTCGGTCGTGTAGCCCCAGTGGTCCTGCGCCGTCCAGTTCAGCACGCCGTGCGCGAGCACCGTGCGGCCCATGCCCTCGAGCGCGTCGCGCAGCGCGGCGCGGAACTCGGGCGTGCCGGGCTTGGCCTTCTTGAGCGCGACCGGCACGGCCTTCTCGAGCACCGTGAGCGCGTCGGCCGCGTGGCCGGCGAACTGGTTGCGCGAGCCGGGGCCGTAGGCCTTCTCGTAGCCCTGCACGAAGGCGACGGCGGCGGCCTTCGAGGGATGGCTGTCGGGCAGCTGCTCGGCCACGGTGGCGGGGCCCGAGACCACGAAGGTCCCCTCGGCGTCCTTGCCCGCGGTGCGCATCAGGTCCTGCGTGGCGGCGGCGTGCGTCTGGTAGACCTTGCCCTTGTAGCCGCGCTCCATCACCGCCTTCTGCGGCATGCCGGCGCCGCTGCCCGAAGCCACGATCAGGATCGCGTCGGGATTGGCCGAGGTGAGCTTGAGCACCTGGCCGGTCACGCTGGTGTCGGCGCGCGCGAAGCGCTCGGTGGCGACGATCTTGATGCCGTTCTTGGCGGCCTCGGCCGTCAGCGCCTTGAGCCACAGCTCGCCGTAGGCGTCGGTGTAGCCGAGGAAGCCGACCGTCTTCACGTTCTGCTTCTTCATGTGCGCGACCACCGCGTAGGCCATCACGTCGTTCGACTGCGGCAGGCGGAAGAACCACTTGTCCTTGCCCGGCGGCAGGCCGGCAGGCGCGGTCGACAGCTGCGGCGTGCCCGACTCGGCCGTGACGTCGGCCATCGGGATGGCGACGGGCGTGGCGCTGGAGCCGATGATGATGTCTGCCTTGTCTTCGGTGACCAGGCGCTGCGCGTCCTTCACGCCGGTGGTCGGGTCGGTGGCGTCGTCGAGCACCACCACCTTGAGCGTCTCGCCCGCGATGGTCTTCGGCCAGATGGCGATGCCGTTCTTCACCGGAATGCCCAGGCCCGAGGCCGGGCCGGTGAGCGGCTGCACCACGCCCACGGTGATGTCGGCATGGGCGAGGCCCATGGCCATGAGCGCCAGCACGGCGGCAAGGGTGGTCTTCTTGAAGGTCATCGGTGTCTCCTGGGTACGTTGTGAAGCGGGCGGAACGAACGCGAAAAAGAAAGAAGGGCCTCAGCGCGGCGCCATGCGCAGCGCGCCGTCGATGCGGATCACCTCGCCGTTGAGGTGGCCGTTGGTGACGATGTGGCAGGCCAGCTCGGCGAACTCCGAGGGCTTGCCCAGGCGCGGCGGGAAGGGGATGGAGGCGGCCAGCGACTGCTGCACCGGCTCGGGCAGCTCCAGCAGCAGCGGCGTGGCGAAGATGCCCGGCGCCACCGTGCACACGCGGATGGCGTGCTGCGCGAGGTCGCGCGCCATCGGCAGCGTCATGCCGACCAGCCCGCCCTTGGAGGCGCTGTAGGCCTGCTGGCCCACCTGTCCGTCGAAGGCGGCGACCGAGGCGGTGAAGAGCATCACACCCTTCTCGCCGTTGTCGAGCGCCTCCAGCTTCGCGCAGCGCGCGGCGAACAGGCGCGCCATGTTGTAGCCGCCGATCAGGTTGATGTTGACCACGCGCACGAAGTCTTCCAGCGGCGCGGGGCTGCCGTCCTTGCCGACGATGCGCTTGGCGCTGCCGATGCCGGCCACGTTCATCAGGATGCGCGCGGGGCCGTGCGCGGCCTCGGCCTTGTCGAGCGCGGCGTTCACGCTGTCGGTGTCGGTGATGTCGCAGGCGCAGGCGACGCCGCCGATCTCGGCCGCCACCTTCTCGGCCAATTCGCCGTTGCGGTCGAGCACCGCGACCTTCGCGCCCAGCCGCGCGAGCTCGCGCGCGGTGGCTTCGCCCAGGCCCGATGCGCCGCCGGTGACCAGTGCGGCTTGTCCTTCGATCTTCATGTGTCTCGTCTCCAGGAAAGGTTGGAAAAAGCTCAGCGCGGCTTCAGGGTGAAGGGCAGGCTGCCGTCGTGCATGGCATCGGCCAGCGCGGCGCGGTGCTTGAGCACGGAGCGCTGGTTGATCGAGCCCTTGTCGGTGACCTCGCCCCTGTCGATGGAAGGCGGCTCTGCCATCAGGTGCAACCGCGCGATGCGGTTGGCGCTGCCGGTGGAGGCGGCGGCCAGCGTGTCGACCACCTGCTGGAAGTGCGCCTGCACGGGCGCGCTTTCCAGCACCTGCTGCATGGTGGCGTCGGCGGGCAGGCCGGCGAGATCGCGTACCTTCTGCGTCGGGAAGATCAGCGCGCCCACTTCCTTCAGGTTGATGCCGGTCAGCACCGCGTCCTGCACGTAGGGTGCGCCGGCCGCGATGATCTTCGCGCGCATCGGGCCCACGCTCACGAAGGTGCCGGTGGCGAGCTTGAAGTCTTCGGCGATGCGGCCGTCGAAGCGCAGGCCGCGATGGATGTTGCCCTCGTCGATCCACTTCACCGCGTCGCCGGTGGAAAAGAAGCCTTCCTCGTCGAAGGCCTCGGCCGTGGCCTCGGGCGCGCGCCAGTAGCCGGGCGTGATGTTGGGGCCGCGGTAGCGCACCTCGGTCTTGCCGTCGACCTCGATCAGCTTGAGCTCGATGCCCGGCGCAGGCAGGCCCACGTCGCCCGACTTCACGTCGGGGCCGGTCACGTAGAGCGCGAAGGGGCCCGATTCGGTCATGCCCAGGCCCGTGCCCATCACGATGCGCTCGCCGACTTCCGACTCCTGCGTGCGGTGCAGGCTGTCCCACACCGGCTGCGAGAGCGCCGCGCCCGAGTAGAAGAACATCTTCACGCGCGACAGCAGGTTGCGGCGCAGCACCTCGTCGGTTTCCATCGCCTGCGCGATGGCCTCGAAGCCGGTGGGCACGTTGAAGTAGATGGTGGGCGCGATCTCGCGCAGGTTGCGCAGCGTCTCGGCCATGCCGGCGGGCGTGGGCTTGCCGTCGTCGATGTAGAGCGTGCCGCCGTTGTCCAGCACGATGCCCACGTTGTGGTTGCCGCCGAAGGTGTGGTTCCAGGGCAGCCAGTCGACCAGCACGGGCGGCTCGTCGCCCAGGGCGGGTATCGACTGGCGCAGCTGCTGCTGGTTGGCGCACCACATGCGGTGCGTGTTGATCACGGCCTTGGGCATCTTGGTCGAGCCCGAGGTGAAGAGGAACTTGGTGATGGTGTCGGGGCCGGTGGCGCGCATCGCCTCGTCGATGGCGCTCGTGGCCGGCGTGGAGGCGAGGGCGCTGAACGCGGTGACGGGCCGGTCCTCGAGGCTGCCCTCGGCCAGCACGACCTCTGTGCCGGTGGGCACCACGGCGGCGATAGCCTTGGCGAAGCGCGCCGCGTCGCTCGCGAAGACGAGGCCGGGCGTGAGGGTGTCGAAGACGTGGCGCAGCTTCTCGAAGTCCTGGCTCACCACCGAGTAAGGGGGCGAGACGGGGCAATAGGGCACCCCGGCGTAGAGGCAGCCCAGCGCCATCAGCGCGTGCTCGATGCCGTTCTCGCTGAGGATCGCGACCGGGCGCTCGGCGCTCAGGCCGCGCTCCAGCAGTGCCTGTCCGATACCGCGTGCTTCCTCCAGCGCCTGCGCGTAGCTCACGCGCAGCCAGTCGCCGGTGCTGCCGTCGGCCAGCCGTTCGCGGCGGGCGATGAAGGTGCGGTCGGGCGTGCGCTCTGCCCAGTGGGCGAGGCGGTCGGTCATGCGCTCGCGGTAGGGGGCGAGCGGCGTTTCGGCGCTCAGGTACTGCGTGCCCGGCGCGCCGTCGCGCAGCACCGCGCGGGTGACGCCGAAGACCAGCGGGCGGTAGCGGACGGCGGGGGCGCTCATCCCTTGCTCACTTTCGCGCCGCGTCCTTCGAGGAAGTCGCGAACGCGCTGCTTGGCCTCGGGCGCGGCCTGCGTGATGCCGGAGATCAGCGCCTCGGTGAAGAAGCCATGGTCGGCCGACTGCTCGGCGATGCGCGGCAGCGCGTGCATCAGCGCGTAGTTGGTGAGCGGCGCGTTGGTGGCCACGCGCCTGGCGAGCTCGAAAGCCTTGTCGAAGGCCTGGCCTTCGTCGACGAGGTACTGCGCGAAGTTGGCGCGCTCGCCGTCCTCGGCGTTGTAGACGCGGCCGGTCATCATCATGTCGGTCATGCGGGCCACGCCGATCAGCTTGGGGATGCGCACCGAGCCGCCGCCGCCCACGAAGATGCCGCGCGAGCCCTCGGGCAGCGCGTAGAAGGTGGTGCGGTCGGCCACGCGGATGTGGCAGGCGCTTGCCAATTCGAGCCCGCCGCCGACCACCGCGCCGTGCAGCGCGGCGATCACCGGCACCGGGCCGTGCTGGATCAGGTCGAGCGCGGCGTGCCACATGCGCGAGTGCTGCATGCCCTGGCCGGCGTCGCGCTCCTTCAGCTCGCTCAGGTCGAGGCCGGCGCAGAAGTGCGGCCCCTCGCCGTCGATCACCGCGGCGCGCACGCTGGACGGCAGCTTCTCGAAGGTGTCGCGCAGCGCGAGGATCAGTCCGTCGGACAGCGCGTTGCGCTTGGAGCCGCGCGTCAGGCGGACGATGGCGACTTCGTCGCGGATGTCGAGTTGGAGGTCTGGATTGGTCATGATGGGGTCCGGGGTTGCGTCGAATTATGGTTATGGGAAATAATCAATTCAAGGAATTTGGAGCCCCCAGAGACTAGGGATTTACCCGTACAGGAGACAGCGCATGGACCATCAGAACCTGATCGCGATCGACATCCACACCCACGCAGAAGTCAGCTGCTGGAACCCGTTCGACAACTACGGCGAGGAATACGACCGCGCGGCCGACAAGTACTTCGGCTCCAGCGGCCGGCCCACCATTGCGGAGAGCGTGGCGTACTACCGCGAAAGGAAGATCGGCCTGGTGATGTTCATGGTCGACGCCGAATCGAACATGGGCCGCCGCCGCATCCCCAACGAGGAGATCGCCGAGGCCGCGAAGAACAACAGCGACATCATGATCGCCTTCGGCAGCGTCGATCCGCACAAGGGAAAGATGGGCGCGCGCGAGGCGCGCCGGCTCATCGAGGAGCACGGCGTGAAGGGCTTCAAGTTCCATCCCACGGTGCAGGGCTACCACCCCTACGACCGCATGGCCTGGCCCATCTACGAGGTCATCGCCGAATACGGCCTGCCGGCCATCTTCCACACCGGCCACAGCGGCATCGGTTCGGGCATGCGCTGCGGCGGCGGCCTGCGGCTGGAGTACAGCAACCCGATGCACCTGGACGACGTGGCCATCGACTTCCCCGACATGCAGATCGTCATGGCGCACCCCAGCTTCCCCTGGCAGGACGAGGCGCTGAGCGTGGCCACGCACAAGCCCAACGTGTGGATCGACCTGTCGGGCTGGAGCCCCAAGTACTTTCCGAAGCAGCTGGTGCAGTACGCCAACACCCTGCTGAAGGACCGCGTGCTCTTCGGCAGCGACTACCCGCTGATCACGCCGGACCGCTGGATGCGCGACTTCGAGAACGCGGGCTTCAAGCCCGAGGTGATGCCCGGCATCCTCAAGGGCAACGCGATTCGGCTGCTGCGGCTCGATGCCGCGCCGGCCGCTCCCGCGCCGTCAGCCGGCTGAAGCCGCCTTGCGCGAACGGCCGGCCGGCGCGGCCGTGTCGTTCCAGTGCTGCTCCCACAGGGCGTCGCCACGTTCGAGCGCTGCGCCCAGCTCCTTCTTGCGCCGCTGCACGACGGCGGTGACCAGCGCGTTGCACAGCGACAGCGCCGCCGTGTACGAATCGAAGGGCGACGCGCTCGACGTGCGCACCAGCATCACATGGTCGGCCGCAGAGGCCGCAGCGACCGACGGGCCGTCTGTGATGACGATGACCTTCGCCCCCTTCTCCCTGAAGTACCTGACCGCGCGCGCGGTGGCGAGCCCGTGGCGCCTGAAGGTGAGGGCCAGCAGCACGTCGTTCTCGCCGATCCACAGCAGCTGGTCTTCCAGCAGCAGCGGGCCGCCGCCGTTCATCGGACGAACGTCGGGCAGGCACATGTTCAGGTGCAGCGATAGATGGCCGGCCAGCGCGGCGGCATGCCGCTGGCCGGTCACGTGCACCCGCGTCCTGCGCTGCGTGAGCAGCCGCACCGCGCCCTCGAAGGCCGCGACGTCGAGCGCCGCGAAGGTCGAGGCCAGGTTGTGCTGGTCGTGCAGCAGCGCGTTGTCCAGGCAGCTGCGCACCGAGGCGTCATCGGCGATGACGGCGTCCGCACGCGTGGCCGGCGACGACAGCCGCGCGGTCACCTCCGAGCGCGCCTCGATCTGTGCGTCGGCGTAGCTGGGATAGCCCAGCTTGGCCAGCAGCCGCACCACGGTCGAGGCGCTGGTGCCCACCTTCTTTGCAAGGCTCGTTGCAGATTCGAGGAGGCCCTGCGGGTAGCGCGTCTGCAGTTCGTCGATCAGGCGCTGCTCGCTCCGGGTGAGCTTCCTGCCGTAGCCCGCGATGCGTTGGTTCAGGTTCATGGTCGGGGGCATTCTGCACGCGCAGCGCTGTTACACCCAATTTTGCAATGATCATTGCAAAAATTAAATCATCTTGCAACAATGCACGCACTTTCTATTGCACGACAGGACGCCCCATGGAATCCTTCTTCACCGCCGCGGCACTGCGCCGCCGCGAGCTCCTCGCCGCCGGCCTCGCATCGGTGCTGCCTCTGGCGGCGCACGCGCAGGCCTGGCCCTCGCGGCCGGTCACGCTGGTGGTGCCGTTCCCGGCGGGCGGTTCGGTGGACCTGATCGCGCGGCTGTACGCCGATCCGCTGGCGAAGGCGCTGGGTACGGCGGTGGTCATCGACAACCGCGCCGGTGCAGGCGGCTCCATCGCCAGCGCGCAGGTGGCGCGCGCCAAGCCCGACGGCTACACGCTGGTCGCTTCGTCGCAGAGCTCGCACCTGGCCAATCCGCTGACCCAGCCCAACCCGGGCTACGACCCGATCAAGGACTTCGCCTCGATCAGCCAGCTCGCGCGCTCGATCAACGTGCTGCTGGTCAATCCGGCGGTGCCTGCAAAGAACTTCAAGGAATTCATCGCGCTGGTGAAGTCGCGCCCCGGCGAGCTCAACTTCTGCAGCGCCGGCCCCGGCAGCATGGGGCAGCTCAACGTGGAGCTGATGAAGTCGCAGCTGCAGCTCAACGCCACGCACGTGCCGTATCGCGGCGGTGGTCCCCTGGTCACCGCGCTGATCTCGAACGAAGTGCAGTTCGGCCTCGACAACCTCGCGCCCTTCCTGCCGCTGATCCAGTCGGGCAAGCTGCGCGCACTCGCCGTGGCCGCGCCCACGCGCGTGGCGGCGCTGCCCGACATCCCGACCTTCGCGGAGCTGGGCTATCCGGTGCTCAACACCACTTCGTGGATCGGCCTGGCCGCGCCCGCGAAGACGCCACCCGAGATCGTTGAGGCGCTGCACAAGGCCGTGCGCTCGGTGGCCGACCAGCCCTCGATGGTCGAGGCGCTGCAGTCGCGCGGCTCGCTGCCGCCCGAGGCTCAGTCGCCCGCGCAGTTCACCGCCATGATGTCGGAGCGGCTCGCGGTCTACGGCGACCTGGTCAAGCGCGCCGGCATCCGCGGCGAGTGAGCGCCGCATGACAGAGCCATCTTTCGCACCCGACACGGCGCCGCTGGAAGTGCTGCCGCGTGACATCTCAGCCTACCGGCAGGGAAACACAGGCATCGATTACGTGCACCGCTTCGAGTCGGGCCGGCCGGGGCCGCACGTGCTGGTCAACGCGCTGACCCACGGCAACGAGATCTGCGGCATGGTCGCCGCCACGCACCTGCTGGACACCGGCGTGCGGCCGAAGACCGGCACGCTCACCGTGAGCTTCGCGAACGTGGAGGCCTACAACGCCTTCGACATCACGCTGCCTTACGAGAACCGCCAGCTGGTGCACAACCTCAACCGCATCTGGTCGAAGGCCATGCTCGATGGCAGCGAGGACAGCCCCGAACTGCGCCGGGCGCGCGAGCTGCGGCCGGTGCTGGACGCGGCCGACTACGTGCTCGACATCCATTCGACCCGCGCACCGGTGCAGCCCTTCTGGGTATACCCGGAGTTCGAGCGCAACGCCGGGCTGGCGCTGACCATCGGCAATCCGCTGGTGCACCTGGTGATGCCGGTGGGTGGCGCTCCGGGCACGGGCGTGACGGCCTACGGCCGCCATGGCGAGGAGGGCGTCGACGGCGGCGCGGTGGTCGTGGAATGCGGCCAGCATTTCAGCCAGTCGGCGGCCGACCTGGCGACCGACGTGACGCTGCGCTTCCTCGCGCACCTGGGGCTGGTCGACGCGCCGGCCAGTGCAGCGGCGAAGGCGCCCGCGCGGCGCTTCCGGCTGCTCGAAGTGCACATGGTGAAGACCGAGAGCTTCGCCTTCGCTCGACCGGTGCTGGGCTTCGAAGTCTTCCGCAAGGGCGAGCTGATCGCGACCGACGCGGGGCAGGAGATCCGCTCGCCCTGCGACGACTGCACGATCTTCATGCCCACGCGCGCGCCGCTGGTGGGCCGCGAGGGCGTGTACCTGACGGTGCCGATCTAGCTGCGCCTGCGCTCAGGGCGCGGACTGCGATTCCGGCTCGGCTTCCGATGCCGGCACTTCCTCGTCGTCGAGCTTGCCCCAGTCGCGCCCCAGCCGCCGCTGGCGCTCCTCGCGCTCGCGTGCCATCTGCTCCTCGAACTGCTGGCGGCCGGCCTTGTTGGCGGCGATCAGCTTGGCGCGGTCCTTGTAGTGCGGGTAGATCTCGTTGCTGAGCTCGATGTTGCGGCGACGGAAGCGCATCGCCGATTCGCGCGCCTCGTGCGCTGGCCAGCCCAGCGCCTCCAGCGTCGAGCGCGCGCTGCGCAGCGAGGACTCGAACACCTCGCGCTCCACCTCCGTCACGCCGCGGTCGCGCAGCTGGAACAGGTGTGTCACGTTGCGCGCCCGCGCGATGATGCGCGCCTGCGGGAAGTTCTCCTTCACGAGGTCGACGATTTCGAGCGACTGCTCGATGTCGTCCACCGCCACCACGATCACCTTGGCCGTGCCCGCGCCTGCGGTGCGCAGCAGGTCGAGCCGCGTCGCGTCGCCGTAGAACACGCGGAAGCCGAACTGCCGCAGGCCTTCGACGGTGTCGGCGTCGTGGTCGAGCACCGTCACGCGCAGGCCCTGCGACATCAGCATGCGCCCGACGATCTGGCCGTAGCGGCCGAAGCCGCAGATCAGCACCTTGGCGTCCTGCTGCTCCGAAATCTCCTCGAGCTTGGTGCCGCCGTTGCGGCTGTAGCGCGGCAGCACGAACCGGTCGAGCAGCACCAGCAGAAGCGGCGACAGCAGCATCGACAGCGCCACCGCGCCGATCAGCAGCGAGGTGACCTCGGGCGGCAGCACGTCGGGGCCCGCCGCCTGGAACACCACGAAGGCGAATTCGCCGCCCTGCGCGAGCAGCAGCGTGAACACCGGCCGCTCCTGGTAGGCGATGCCCATGGCCTTGGCGAGCGCGTAGATCACCACCAGCTTGACGACCATGAAGCCGACCACCAGCATCGCCATGATCCACGGGCTCGCGATCAGCACGCCGAAGTTGATCGACATGCCCACCGCGATGAAGAAGAGGCCCAGCAGCAGGCCCTTGAAGGGCTCGATGTCGGTCTCCAGCTCGCGCCGGTATTCGCTCTCGGCCAGCAGCACGCCGGCGAGGAAGGCGCCCAGCGCCATCGACAGGCCCACCAGCTGCATCAGTGCCGCGATGGCCACCACCAGCAGCAGGGCGGCGGCGGTGAAGATCTCGGGCGTGTCGCTGCGCGCGATCCAGCGCAGGATGGGCCGCAGCAGCAGCCGGCCGCCGAGGATGATGCCGCCGATCACGCCGATGATCTTCGCTGCCTCCAGCGCGCGCTCCAGCCCGGTCATCGACTGCTCTGCCGCGGTGGCGCCGGCCAGCAGCGGCAGCAGCGCGAGGATCGGAATGGCCGCCACGTCCTGGAACAGCAGGATCGAGAAGCCGGCCTGCCCGCTGGGCGTCTTCAGCAGGTTGCGCTCGCCGAACACCTGCAGCGCGATGGCGGTGGAAGAGAGCGCCAGTCCCAGCGCGGCCACCAGCGACACGCGCCAGCTGGCACCCACGGCGCAGCCGACCGCGAACAGCACGGCGGCGCAGCTCAGCACCTGCGCCGTGCCCCAGCCGAAGATGGGCCGGCGCAGGTTCCACAGGCGCTTGGGTTCGAGCTCCAGGCCCACCAGGAAGAGCATCAGCACCACGCCGAACTCGGCGAAGTGCAGCACGTCCTCGACACTGGAGACCAGCCCCAGGCCCCAGGGGCCGATGGCGATGCCGGCCACGAGGTAGCCGATGATCGAGCCCAGGCCCAGGGCCTTCGACAGCGGCACCACCAGCACGGCGGCGCTCAGGTAGATCAGGCTGTTGGTCAGCCAGGCGGGTGCGTGTTCCATTCAGGCCGCCTTCCCGTTTCCGCCAGTGGAGGCTGTGGTGGTGGCCAGCCCATGGGTCATTGCCGCGCGGAATGCGTCGGAGACCACCTTGCCGACCTCGTCGTTGTCGGCAGGCCGGTCGCTCTCGGGCACGGGGCAGGCGATGCAGGCGTCGATCTCCTCGATCTCCGGCCAGTCGGGATAGCTGCCCAGCCGCTGGGCGAAGGTGTCGACATGGGCCTTCACCGCCGCCTCGCCGGCGCTGCGCGCGCCGTAGAAGATCATCGGCGGCAAAAAGCGCATGCCGCACAGCGCGGCGGTCTGCTCGTAGGGCGGCAGGAAGGCATCGAAGAAATAGCGGTGGTAGTTCTGCGGGTGGTAGCTGGCCTCGGGGCTGCCGGTGGTGGCGACCAGCCAGAGGTCCTTGCCCTGCAGGGCGGTGCCGCCGGGGCCGTAGGCCCAGCTGTAGGCGAGCACGTCGTCGAGCCAGAGCTTCTGCAGCGCGGGCATCGAGTACCACTGGATCGGATGCACCAGCACCACCAGGCTGGCCCTGGCGAGCCGGGCCTGCTCGGCCTCGACGTCGATGGCGAAATCGGGGTAGCTGCCGTAGAGGTCGTTGACGTCGACCCCCGGCACGCCGCGCGCGGCTGCGAGCATGCGGCGGTTGACGCGCGAGTCGCGCCAGTGGGGGTGCGCGGCCAGCACATAGATGCCGCCGGAGCCGGTTTCGGTGCCCTCGGCGGGAGTTCCCGTCGGTGTTGTTGTCGTCATCCCGCGAACATATCTCAAGAGCACGCTGCAAGGCGTTTCGCCGGGCAAAAACGCTCAGCGACTACCATTTGCGCTGTTGCCGTTCTGGAGGAGTGCTTTTATGCCGGTGGTTCTGGTCGCCAATCCCAAGGGGGGCGTGGGCAAGTCGACGATCGCGACGAACGTCGCGGGCTACTTCGCAAGCCGCGGCCATGCCGTGATGCTGGGCGACGTGGACCGCCAGCAATCCTCACGCCTGTGGCTGGGCCTGCGCCCGCCGATGGCCCGGCCGATCTCCACCTGGGAAGCCACCGGCGAAAGCACCGTGGTGCGCCCGCCGCGCGGCACCACGCACGCGGTGCTCGACACGCCCGCCGGCCTGCACGGCTGGCGCTTCAAGGAAGTGCTGGCGCTGGCCGACCGGGTGATCGTGCCGCTGCAGCCCAGCATCTTCGACATCTACGCCACGCGCGATTTCCTCGACCGGCTGCTGGAGAACCGCCGCGCCGAGAAGACGAAGATCGGCCTCGTCGGCATGCGGGTGAACGCCCGCACGCTGGCGGCCGACCGGCTCCACGAGTTCATCGCGGGGCTTGGCGTGCCGGTGATCGGCGAGCTGCGCGACACGCAGAACTACGTGCAGCTGGCCGCGCGCGGGCTCACGCTGTTCGACATCGCACCCGGGCGCGTGCAGCGCGACCTGGAGCAGTGGCAGCCGATCTGCGAATGGCTCGACGCCTGAACGGCGTGCTGCCTGCTCCCGGTTTACCCTGATCCCGGTTGTCGCGAGGCCGACAGCCGCGCGGCGACCCCAGACGCCAGAATGCCCCGCATGACCAAGAAGACATTCCAGACCCTTCAGGATCTCGCCGCCTGCGTCGGCCAGGAAGTCGCCGTGAGCGACTGGATCGCCATCACGCAGGAGCAGGTCAACCAGTTCGCCGAGGCGACGGGCGACCACCAGTGGATCCACGTCGACATCGAGCGGGCCAAGGCTGGCCCCTTCGGCGGGCCGATCGCGCATGGTTTTCTCACGCTGTCGCTGCTGCCGCGCTTCTACGAGACGGCGCTGGACGTGGTCGAGTCGCGCATGGGCGTGAACTACGGCCTCAACAAGGTGCGCTTCATGTCGCCGGTGCCGGTGGGCAAGCGCCTGCGGGCGCGCATGAAGCTGCTGACGGCGGAGCCCATTGCCGACGATGGTTTCCAGATGACCTGGGAAACCACCATCGAGCTCGAGGGTGCCGCCAAGCCGGCCTGCGTGGCCGAGTCGGTGGTGCGCCGCTACCGCTGAAGGCGCGGCGGCCTTCTTTTCTCTTTCTCTTTCTTTCTAGATCCGGCGGTCGGTCACTTCGCCATAGGTGGCTGCGCCCTGGCGGGTGATGCTGCGGGCGCTGGCGCGCACTGCGTCTCGGTCGGTATTGCCGTTCCTGGCCTGCGTCACGCCGGTGCCGCCGTTGCCGATCTGCAGCGGCTGGCGCGCATCGGCCTGCACTTGCGCGCGCGACAGCGTCGACTGGAACGGCGCGGGCGGCAGCGGGTTCTGCTCTCCCTGGAAGGCTTGCGCGCCGCTGGCGAAAACGAGCGTGGCGAAGGCGGCGAGGGCAATCGGCTTGGCGTTCATGGCGGGACTCCTTGGAGCAAGGTGGTGGATGGAGCAAATGCCGGTCGGCTGATGGCCGGCATGTCTTCCTTACGGCGCACCTCGCCGGTCGGATGTGTCCGCCCCTGTTGCCCGTAGGGGCGGCCGATGGTTCAGCCGAAGCCGTTTTGCCGCCAGGCTTCGAACACCGTCACCGCCACCGCGTTCGAGAGATTCAGGCTGCGCTGGCCCTCGCGCATCGGCAGCCGCAGGCGCTGGGCCTCGGGGAAGCCGTCGCGCAGCGCGGATGGCAGGCCGCTGGTTTCCGAGCCGAACACCAGCCAGTCGCCGGGCTGGAAGCGTATGTCGTGCACCGGACGCGAGCCGCGCGTGGTGAGCGCGAACATGCGATCGGTGGCCGGCTGCTCGGCCGAGAGCAGGGCCTGCCAGTCGGCGTGGCGCCTGACTTCGGCGTACTCGTGATAGTCGAGGCCGGCACGACGCAGCAGGCGGTCGTCCATCGAGAAACCCAGCGGCTCCACGAGGTGCAGCTTGCAGCCGGTGTTGGCTGCGAGCCGGATCACGTTGCCGGTGTTCGGCGGGATTTCGGGGTGGACCAGGACGATATTGAACATGCGGCGATTGTCGGCGGGGCGGCACGAGGCTCAGCGCGGCGGATCGGTCCGGGCGAGCACGATGGCGGTGACGTGGGCCGCGCCGGCCTGCCGCAGCACCTCCGCGGCGGTGAAGATCGATGCGCCGCTGGTCATCACGTCGTCCACCAGCACGACGCGCCGGCCGCGCAGCTTGTGGGCGCGCAGCGGCTCCACCACGAAGGCGCCGCGCAGGTTGCGCAGCCGCTCGGCGCGCGACAGGCCGCTCTGCGCCGGCGTTTCGCGCGTGCGAAGGAGCAGGGTGGCGTCGGTCTTCGTTGGCGCCAGTCGGCGTGCCAGTTCGTGCGCCTGGTTGAAGCCGCGTTCGCGCAATCGGCCGCGCGCAAGCGGCATCGGCAGCACGATGTCGCCGGCTTCCAGCGCGGGCTCCACCCAGGGCGCGCTGCGCAGGAGCGTGGCGAAGGGACCGGCCCAGCCGGCCTCGCCACGGAACTTGAAGGCGGCGATGGCGTCCGGCCAGGGCCAGGCGTAGGTGCAGGCGGCGAGGCAGGCATCCAGCGGCGGCGGGTTCTTCACGCACACGCCGCAGCGGCTAACGCCATCGGGCACGGGCAGGGCGCAGCCCCCGCAGCGCGCGGCTGGCGGCGCGAAGCGGGCCACGCAGGCGTCGCACACGGGGCGCGAGGGCCAGGCGCGGCAGACCGCGCACTGGCTGGGCAGCTGCGCGAGCAGCGAGCCGAAGGACGCGAAAGGGGAAAGAGGAGCGAAAGGCCACATGGCCCGGTGGCTGGACATCGGCTCAATATACTCACGGCCCCATGGCCACCGACCCCACAAGACGACCGCCGACCATCGATGCCACGGCGGCCGCCCGCTGGCGCCGGCTCGCGCCCGCCGATGGCGCCTCTCCCTGGCTGCACGAGGAAATCGGCCGCCGCATGGAAGACCGGCTGCAATGGATCAAGGCCCAGCCCCGCCACTGGGCCGACTGGGCCCCGCTGCGCAGCGGCCTCGAGGCGCATGAACTCGTCGCCCGCCGCTACAAGGACGCGGCCTCCTACGTGATCGAACCCGAGCCCGCGCTCGCCGCGGCCACCGGCCAGGCGCTCGCCGCGCCGTGGTGGAGCGCGCGGCGCTGGCAGGCCGGCAAGGCGCGCTTCGAGGCACCGCCCGAAGACGGCGTCGACCTGCTCTGGGCCAACATGTCGCTGCACATGGCGGCCGACCCCGAGGCGCTGATCTCGCACTGGCACAGGCTGGTGGCGACCGACGGCTTCCTCATGTTCTCCTGCCTCGGCCCTGACACCGTGCGCGAGCTGCGCGCGCTGCATGCCCGCCTCGGCTGGCCGGCCGCGGGCCACGAGTACACCGACATGCACGACTGGGGCGACATGCTGGTGCATGCCGGCTTCGCCGAGCCGGTGATGGACATGGAGCGCATCGTGCTGACCTGGGCCACGCCCGAGGCGGCGCTGGCCGAGCTGCGCACGCTGGGCCGCAACCTGCATCCGGCGCGCTTTCCGGCGCTGCGGGGCAAGGGCTGGCTCCAGTCGTTGAAGAAGGCGCTGCCCGAACTCGCGCCGGCCGAGGGCGGCGACGGGCGCATCGCGCTGACCTTCGAGGTCGTCTACGGCCACGCGTTCAAGCCGGTGCCGCGCGTGTCGCTCGCGGCCGAGAGCGCGGTGTCGTTGCGCGAGATGCGATCGATGCTCCAGCGCGGGCGTCCGGGCGCCTGAGCGATCGCGGCGGGCGCGTGTGGAAAACGCGTGTCGGAAACGCTAGTCGTACAGGGCGTTTCTTGCCTACTAGTAGTGACCCGTAGGCGTCCCACAGGGCACTCGGGCGCAGGTATCTACCCGCTACAATCCGCCGTTGCGTGAAACTCGCGGGTATTGTCCCGCGATCGAGGGGTGTCGGATCCTGTTCGTACGAGAGGGTTTGGCGACCGTCGACGCACCGATTTGCTGAACTCGCCCGTGTCGAATTCCGTGTTTCGATTTGCCACCGTTTCAGGCCAGAGCATCCACTGGTTCCTGAAGCGCAACTGCTCGGTGACGCCGAGCCAGCTGGGCTGGCTCTACGCTTCGCTGTGCGTGGTATCTCTCGGCATCGGCACCCTGTTCTGGCTGCACGGTGCGCCCATGGTGCTGCCTTTTGCCTGGCTCGAACTGGCCGCTGTCGGGTTTGCGTTCATGGTCTACGCACGGCATGCGACAGACGGCGAGAAGATCGCATTGCAGGAGGGACGGCTCGTCGTGGAGCTCGAAAACGGCGGGCACTACGAGCGCACGGAATTTCTTCCGCACCAGGTGCGGATCGAACCCCAGACCGGCGATCGCTCGCTGATCGAGGTCTCGGGGCAGGGTCGATCGGTCAGGGTGGGGCGCTATGTACGCCCGGAGTTGCGTGCGGCCTTGGCCCGCGAGATTCGAATGGCGTTGCGTGGCGCCTGAGGGGGCTCGCGCAGTGCTGCACGGTTGGGTTTGTCGAAAAATTGAAGAAACGTGAACACGATGAAGAGCATTTGGCGCAATAAGTACAGGCCGGCGAATCTGTTGCTGGCGGCCGGCGCGGCTTTCAGCAGCGCGGCGCACGCAGTCAACGATCTGCCCGGCGGCCCTTCGGTGCGCCAGTTGAATCTTCCGGTCGGCGTGACCAAGATCGCGCAGGAGCAGCATCTGCTCCACACGATCATGATGATCCTGTGCACGGTCATCTTCGTCGGCGTGTTCGCGGTGATGTTCTATTCCATCTGGAAGCACCGCAAGTCGGTGGGCCACAAGGCCGCCAACTTCCATGAATCGGTGGTGGTCGAGGTCATCTGGACCATCGTGCCCTTCCTCATCGTCATCATCATGGCGCTGCCCGCCACCAAGGTGCTGGTGGCCCAGAAGGACACCACCAACGCCGACCTCACGATCAAGACCACTGGCTATCAGTGGAAGTGGGGCTACGACTACCTCAACGGCGAAGGCGAGGGCCTGGCCTTCATCTCCACGCTCGACAGCTCGCAGCGCGCCATGTCCGACGCGGGCGCCAGGGGCCAGATGCCCGACGACTACCTGCTCAAGGTCGACAACCCTCTGGTCGTGCCGGTCAACAAGAAGGTCCGCATCATCACCACCGCGAACGACGTGATCCACGCCTTCGCCGTGCCGCAACTGGGCCTCAAGCAGGACGCCATCCCCGGCTTCGTGCGCGACACCTGGTTCCGCGCCGAGACCGTGGGCGACTACTACGGCCAGTGCCAGGAACTGTGCGGCAAGGAACACGCCTACATGCCGATCCACGTGAAGGTGGTCTCGGCCGCCGACTACACGACCTGGGTGGCCGCCAAGCGCAAGGAAGCTGCCGCCAAGCTCGACGACCCGACCAAGGTCTGGACCCTGCCCGACATGCTTGCGCGCGGCGAGAAGGTCTATGCCGCCAACTGCGCGGCCTGCCACCAGGCCAACGGCAAGGGCGCCGGCCCGATCAAGCCGCTGGACGGCTCGGCCAAGGTGACCGACGCCGACCACAAGGTCCAGCTGACGGTGCTGCTGAACGGCCAGAACAACGGTGCAATGCCCTCCTGGAAGCAACTGAGCGATACCGACCTCGCGGCCGTGGCCACGTACACCAAGAACAGCTGGTCGAACAAGACGGGCCAGCTGGTGCAGCCGGCCGAAGTGCTGGCCCTGCGCGCCAAGTGATGCGCGAGCGCCCCGCGACGAAGAAATTGCAAGGAACAACGAAATGAGCGCAGTTCTCGACCCCCACGGTCACGCAGCAGGCCACGGCGACCACGCACACGACGATCATCACGACCACCACGCGCCCACCGGCTGGCGCCGCTGGGTGTTCGCCACCAACCACAAGGACATCGGCACGCTGTACCTGCTGTTCAGCTTCACGATGCTAATGGTGGGCGGCGTGCTCGCGCTGCTGATCCGCGCCGAGCTGTTCCAGCCCGGGCTGCAGCTGGTGAACCCGGAGCTCTTCAACCAGTTCACCACCATGCACGGCCTGATCATGGTGTTCGGCGCGATCATGCCGGCCTTCGTGGGCTTCGCGAACTGGATGATCCCGCTGCAGGTGGGCGCCTCCGACATGGCGTTCGCGCGCATGAACAATTTCAGCTTCTGGCTGCTGATCCCGGCGGCGCTGATGCTGGTGGGCTCCTTCTTCATGCCCGGCGGCGCGCCCGCCGCGGGCTGGACGCTGTACGCGCCGCTCACGCTGCAGATGGGCCCCTCGATGGACGCCGGCATCTTCGCGATGCACATCATGGGCGCCTCGTCGATCATGGGCTCGATCAACATCATCGTGACCATCCTCAACATGCGCGCCCCCGGCATGACGCTGATGAAGATGCCGATGTTCTGCTGGACCTGGCTCATCACCGCCTACCTGCTGATCGCCGTGATGCCCGTGCTCGCGGGCGCCATCACGATGACGCTGACCGACCGCCACTTCGGCACCAGCTTCTTCAACCCCGCCGGCGGCGGCGACCCGGTGATGTACCAGCACATCTTCTGGTTCTTCGGCCACCCCGAGGTCTACATCATGATCCTGCCGGCCTTCGGCATCATCAGCCAGGTGGTGCCGGCCTTTGCCCGCAAGAAGCTCTTCGGCTACGCCTCGATGGTTTACGCCACCTCGTCGATCGCCATCCTGTCGTTCATCGTGTGGGCTCACCACATGTTCACGACCGGCATGCCGCTGACCGGCCAGCTGTTCTTCATGTACGCGACCATGCTGATCGCGGTGCCCACGGCCGTGAAGATCTTCAACTGGATCGCGACGATGTGGCAAGGCTCGATGACCTTCGAGACCCCGATGCTGTTCGCGGTGGGCTTCATCTTCGTGTTCACCATGGGCGGCTTCACCGGCCTGATCCTGGCCGTCGCACCCATCGACACGCAGCTGCAGGACACCTACTACGTGGTGGCCCACTTCCATTACGTGCTGGTGGCCGGCTCGCTGTTCGCCATGTTCTCGGGCTTCTACTACTGGGCTCCGAAGTGGACCGGCGTGATGTACAACGAGACGCGCGGCAAGGTGCACTTCTGGTGGTCGCTGATCTCGTTCAACGTGACCTTCTTCCCGATGCACTTCCTGGGCCTGGCCGGCATGCCGCGACGCTACGCCGACTACCCGATGCAGTTCGCCGACTTCAACGCCGTCGCGTCTGTCGGTGCCTTCTTCTTCGGTTTTGCCCAGTTGTATTTCTTCCTGTTCATCGTGCTGCCCACGATGCGCGGCAAGGGCGAGAAGGCTGCCCAGAAGCCGTGGGAAGCTGCCGAGGGCCTCGAGTGGGAAGTGCCGTCGCCGGCACCGTTCCACACCTTCGAGAACCCGCCCAAGCTCGACGCGACCGCCACCAAGGTGATCGGTTGAACGCACTGTCAGTCTACGCAGCACGATGACGCCCGAGCAGAAAAGGAATAACCGCCGCATGGGGCTCACGCTGGCCTCCATCGCCGTGGTGTTCTTCATCGGCTTCATCGTCCGCATGGTCTGGTTCAGCGGCCGCTGAACCGGGCATTCGAGCAGGCAACGAACGGGAGCACACGCGCATGAGCCTCGGTCCTCGCATCCGCCGCGCCAACGTCCGCATGGTCGGCAAGCTGGCCTTCGTGGCCTGCGGCATGTTCGCCTTCGGCTACGCGCTGGTGCCGATGTACCGCGCGATCTGCGAGATGACCGGCATCAACATCCTCGCGCTCTCCGAGCTCGAGGTGCCCGGCGGTGCGAGCGGCGGCAAGAACGTGCGCGTGCCCGACAACACGCAGGTCGACAAGACCCGCACCATCACGGTCGAGTTCGATTCCAACGTGCGCGGCGGCCTCTGGGACTTCAAGCCCGCGGAGCGGACCATCCAGGTGCACCCGGGTGAGCTCAACACGGTGATGTACGAATTCCAGAATGTGCAGAACCGCCGCATGGCCGCGCAGGCCATCCCGAGCTACGCGCCGCAGCAGGCCGCGCCGTACTTCAACAAGCTCGAGTGCTTCTGTTTCAACCAGTACACGCTCGATCCGGGCGAGAAGAAGCAGTGGCCGGTCGCGTTCGTGATCGACCCGAAGATCTCCAAGGACGTGAAGACCATCACGCTGTCGTACACCTTCTTCGAGGTGGGCGGCAAGACGCCCGCGGCCCCGGTGGCCGCAGTTTCCGGCACCACGAATGAGCCCCGCTCGTGACCGATCCCTCGAACCGGCCGAAGGCTTCGCTGTGGGACACGGTGAAGGCGGTGGGCTGGTCGTTCTTCGGTGTGCGCAAGAACAGCGCCTACCAGGAAGACCTGCGCAAGCTCAACCCGCTGCACATCATCGCGGTGGCGTTCGTGGCGGTGGTGGTCTTCGTGGTCGCCCTCGTGCTGGTGGTGCGCCATGTGGTCGCGTCGGCCGGGGCCTGACGGAAAAGAAGCCTTCCACGGCAAGCAGAATCCATTGAACCGAGAAGAGAAGAAAGAGAGCCAGGAGCTGATATGAGTTCAACCACCCACGGCACCACGCCCTACTATTTCGTGCCGGGCCCCTCGGCCTATCCGGTCTCGGCCGCGATCGGTTTGTTCTTCGTGATCCTTGGCGCCGCGCAATGGATCAACGGCCACCAGTGGGGCGCATGGTCCCTGCTGGCCGGCATGGTGATCTGGCTCGGCACGCTCTTCGTCTGGTTCCGCGCCGCCATCGGCGAGAGCGAGAGCGGCCAGTACGGCCACAAGATCGACCTCTCGTTCCGCTGGAGCATGAGCTGGTTCATCTTCTCGGAAGTGATGTTCTTCGGCGCGTTCTTCACCGCGCTCTGGTGGGCACGCACTCACGCGCTGCCATCGCTCGGCAGCCTGGACAACGCGCTGCTGTGGCCCGACTTCAAGGCCGTGTGGCCCAGCGTCGCCGCCGGCGCCACCGCCTCGCCGGCAGGCATCGTCGAGCCCTTCCAGACCGTCGGCCCGTTCTGGCTGCCCACGATCAACACCGCGCTGCTGCTGAGCTCGGGCGTGACGCTCACCATCGCCCACCACGCGCTGCGCGCCGGCCATCGTGCGCAGACGATCCGCTTCATGTGGCTCACTGTGCTGCTGGGGGTGATCTTCCTGGGCGTGCAGGGTTACGAATACCACCACCTGTACACCGAACTGAACCTCAAGCTCAGCTCCGGCACCTACGGCTCGACCTTCTTCATGCTGACCGGCTTCCACGGCCTGCACGTGTTCATCGGCATGCTGATGCTGCTGTTCATCACGCTGCGACTGCGCAAGGGCCACTTCACGCCCGAGCGCCACTTCGGCTTCGAGGGCGCGGCCTGGTACTGGCACTTCGTGGACGTGGTCTGGCTCGGCCTCTATCTGCTGGTCTATTGGCTTTGAGCGAAGAACCTCGCGGCATTCCAAAAAAAAGGCGCCGGAAGGCGCCTTTTTCTTGGTTCTCCTGGCACGAGCATCATCTACTTGCCGAGCGGGAGCCCGGTTGGCTGGATGTATCCGAACTTCCAGGCGAGCAGCATGCAGAGGAACAAAAACACCGAGAGGCCGATCCGAACGGTGAGCGCGCGCGCCATGCCGCCGCTCTTGGCGCGCCCGTTGCGCCCGTCCTTCAGCATGAAGTACAGGGCAAACGCGAGGCTCGCGAAGATGCCCACAAACACCAGGGCGACGAAGTATTTCATGACCCGCATTATCGGCCGCACGCCCCGCCCCCTCCAGTGACTCCCGTATCCCTGTATCCCGACGAACCTCGCCTGCGCCGGGGCCGCTTCTGGGTGATGACCATTGCCGCCGCCCTGACCGTGTCGGCCACCATTTCGCTGGGCCGCTGGCAGCTCTCGCGCGCCGCCCAGAAGGAAGCGCTTCAGGCCAGCATCGATGCCGAGAAGCTGAAGCCGCCGCTGACGCAGGCAGAGTTCCTCGCCCTCGGCAAGGCCTCCGACGCGATGCATCGCGCAGTGCGCCTGCGCGGCCTCTGGCTCACGCCGCAGACTGTGTATCTCGACAACCGCCAGATGCACGGCACGCCCGGCTTCTACGTGCTGACGCCCTTCGCCCTCGAGGGCACCGAGCAGACGGTGATGGTGCAGCGCGGCTGGATCCAGCGCAATTTCGTCGACCGAACGAAGCTGGGCGCGGTCGAGACGCCGGCCGGCATCGTCGAAGTCACCGGCCTGATCGAGCCGCCGCCGAGCCACCTGCTGGAACTGGGCTCCGCCGCGCCGGCGCCCGTGCCCGCAGCCTCCGCGCCTGCCGCGGCGGCCTCGGCCCCGGCTTCCACCGCCGCTGCGGCACCGGTCGCCGAAGGGTATTCGCCCATCCGGCAGAATCTCGACCTTGAGGCCTTCCGTGCCGAAACCAGGCTGCCTCTGCGCACCGACGTGTCGCTGCAGCAGGGCGGCCCGGCTTCCGAGGGCCTGCAGCGCGACTGGCCGGCGCCGGCACTGGGCCTCGAGAGGCACTACGGTTACGCATTCCAGTGGTTCGGCCTGTCGGCCCTCGTCGTCATCCTCTATGTCTGGTTCCAATTCATCACGCCCATCCGCCGCTCAAGGCGCCGCGCACGCGATGACCGCTTCTGACGAGCCCCTGGGCCTGACGGTGCATTCGATGCCGTCGCCCAACCAGGCGCTCGACGGCGCGGAGGGCCGGCGCACGGCCATGGGACGCTGGAAGATGATCGCGGTGATGCTGATGTGCGCATCGCCCGTCATCGCCTCGTACTTCACGTACTACGTGATCCGGCCCGAAGGGCGCAGCGTCTACGGCGAGCTGATCGACCCGCAGCGCGAGCTGCCGAAGATCGCCGCCACCGACCGCAGCGGTGCGCCGGTCGATCTCGCTACGCTCAAGGGCCAGTGGCTGCTGGTGACGGTGGCCGATGCCGCGTGCGACACGCTGTGCGAGCAGCAGCTCTATCTGGCGCGGCAGCTGCGCGAGAGCCTGGGCCGCGAGAAAGATCGCATGGACCGCGTCTGGCTGGTGAGCGACGCCGCTCCCGTGCCCGAGCGCCTGAACAACGGCCTGCACGGCGCGACCGTGCTGCGCGTGCCGGCCGACCAGCTCTCGAAATGGCTAGCGCCCGCGCAAGGCCACTCGCTGGCCGAACACCTGTACGTGGTCGACCCCATGGGCAACTGGATGATGCGTTTTCCGGCCCGCATGGACGTCGCCGGCGCGAGCCGCGCCAAGCGCGACCTCGACCGCCTGCTGCGCGCCTCGGCGTCGTGGGACGAACCCGGCCGCTGACGGCACGACGGACGCCGCATGGACACCACGAGCTCGCTCTACGACCTGACGCCCATCGCCTGGCTCATGGCGGTCGGCGTGCTGATCGCGCTCGGGCCGCTGGTGTGGGTGTGGCGCCGCAATGCAGGCAGTGGACCTGCGCGGCGGCTGCATGCGCTGACGGTGCTCACGCTCTTCCTCACCTTCGACTTGACGCTGTTCGGCGCCTTCACGCGGCTCACCGATTCGGGCCTGGGCTGCCCCGACTGGCCGGGTTGCTACGGCAACGCCAGTCCGCACGGCGCACGCCACGAGATCGCGATGGCGCAGTCGGCGCAGCCGACCGGCCCGGTCACGCACAGCAAGGCGTGGGTCGAGATGGTCCACCGCTACCTGGCCACTGGGGTGGGGGTGCTGATCCTCACGCTCGCGGCGGCCACCTGGATCGTGCGCCGGCGCCAGAGCCGCATCCCGCCTGAGAAGGGCGGAGAGCACCACGCCACGCTGAGCGCCTGGTGGCCGGCCTTCACGCTGGTCTGGGTGTGCCTGCAGGGAGCCTTCGGCGCGCTCACGGTGACGTGGAAGCTGTTCCCCGCGATCGTCACGCTGCACCTGCTCGGCGCCGTGGTGCTGCTGGCGCTGCTGTGCATCCAGGCCGTGCACTACCGGCAGGCGGCCGCCGACCGGCTGCCCACTCCCGTGTCGCCCGCGCTGCGCAACGGCCTCATCGCGACCACCGTGCTGCTCGTGCTGCAGATCGCTCTGGGCGGCTGGGTCAGCACCAACTACGCGGTGCTGGCCTGCACGCAGTTTCCGACCTGCCAGGACAGCTGGTGGCCGACCATGAATTTCGCGCAGGGCTTCGAGATCTGGCGCCACCTGGGCGTGACCGGTGACGGCCAGCCGCTCGATTTCTCCGCGCTCACCGCCATCCACTACGCGCACCGGCTGATGGCCTATGCGGTCTTCGTCGCGCTCGGCGTGCTGGCCTGGCACATGCGCCGCATCGGCGCGCTGCGCCCGCAGGCGCGGTGGCTCGCGGGCCTCGCGCTGCTGCAACTGGCCACCGGCCTGGGCAACGTGCTGCTCGGCTGGCCGCTGGCCGCTGCGGTACTCCATACCGGCGGCGCCGCGGCGCTCGCCGTGGTGCTCACCTGGGCGCTGTGCGAGAGCCGGCGCGCTCCGGCGGCGCAGATCGCCCATGCCAGTGAAAATACGGCCGGTCGCAACAACAGTCAAAGGAAGGCCGCCGCGTGAGCACCCCGATTTCCGTTCAGCAAACCGCCAGCGCCAACGTGCTGCGCCAGTACTACGCGCTGACCAAGCCGCGCGTGGTGCAGCTGATCGTGTTCTGCGCGCTGATCGGCATGGTGCTGGCCGTTCCGGGGCTGCCTTCGTGGGCCGAGGTGAAGCGCGCGGTGGTCGCCTGCATCGGCATCTGGCTGGTGGCCGGCGCGGCCGCGGCCTTCAACTGCCTGGTCGAGAAGGGCATCGACGCGAAGATGAAGCGCACGGCCTGGCGCCCGACGGCGCGCGGCGAGCTCAGCGACCGGCAGGCGCTGGTGTTCTCGGCGCTTCTGTGCGCGGCGGGTTCGGCGCTGCTGTGGTTCATGGTCAACCCGCTGACCATGTGGCTGACCTTCGCCACCTTCGTGGGCTATGCGGTGATCTACACCGTGATCCTCAAGCCGCTCACGCCGCAGAACATCGTGATCGGCGGCGCCTCGGGTGCTATGCCGCCTGTGCTGGGCTGGGCCGCGATGACGGGCAGCCTCGATCCGGGCGCTTGGATTCTCTTTCTCATCATCTTCCTCTGGACGCCGCCGCACTTCTGGGCGCTGGCGCTCTACCGCGTGGAGGACTACCGCAAGGCCGGCCTTCCGATGCTGCCCGTGACGCACGGCAACGAGTTCACGCGGCTGCAGGTGCTGCTCTACACCTTCATCCTTTTCGCGGCCTGCCTGATGCCTTTCATCCACGGCATGAGCGGCTGGCTGTACCTGGCGGTGGCGGTCGCGGTGAGCATCGGCTTCACCGGCTATGCCTTCGCGCTGTGGCGCAATTACTCCGACGCGCTGGCGCGCAAGACCTTCCGCTTCTCGCTGATCCACCTGAGCGTGCTGTTCCTGGCGCTGCTGGTGGATCACTACATCCAGTGAGCATCAAGTTTCAATGAACAAGCGCAACGTTCTTCGACTGATGGCTGCCGGCGCCGGCTGGGTGGGCGTCAGCGCCGCGCTCGGCCTGGGTCTCTCGGCGTGCAGCGAGACCAGGCAGAGCTTCAATGCCGTCGACATCACCGGCGCCGACTACGCCAAGGACTTCTCGCTGAAGGACGCCGACGGCAAGGTCCGCACGCTCGCCGACTTCAAGGGCAAGCTGGTCGTGCTGTTCTTCGGCTACGCGCAGTGCCCGGACGTCTGCCCGACCACCATGACCGAGATGGCGCAGGTCAAGCAGCAGCTCGGCAAGGACGGCGACAAGCTGCAGGTGCTGTTCATCACGGTCGACCCGGCTCGCGACACCGCGGAGGTGCTCAAGGCCTACATGGGCGCGTTCGACCCGAGCTTCGTCGCGCTGATTCCCACGGCCGACCAGCTGGCTGCGGTCGCGAAGGACTACAAGGTCTACTACAAGAAGGTCGACGGCAAGACGCCGACCAGCTACTCGATGGACCACTCGGCCGCCAGCTACGTCTATGACACGCAGGGCCGGCTGCGGCTCTATGCGCGCTACGGCGCGGGCGTGGCGCCGATGGTGTCCGACCTGAAAACGCTGCTGGCTTCCTGAAAGGGGCCGCCACCCGATGTCCGCCATCGATCCCCTCGGGCACCTGAAGGGGCGCAAGGGCGCGTTCCGCATCGCGCTGATCCCGCCCGAGGTGCTCGATGCCCTCAACGACGGGTTGATCGAAACCGTCAATCTCAACGAATTCCTCGCGCTGGAACTGCCCCGGCTGGCGCGCAGCGTGGCGGGGCACATCGGGCTGGACGCGCAGAGCGAGCGGCTGGCCGACACGATCGCGATGCTGGGCGCCCTCAAGCCGATGCAGCGGCACGGGCACATCGCGCGTGCGCTCTACGACCTGGCCGCGCTGCACGACGAGCGCGATGCCGTCGCTCACCGGCTGGCCACGCACGCCAGCGACGTGGCCCGCTGCTGGGCGGCGCAGTGGGTCACGCTCTCGGGCCTGCCGCTGGCGGCGCAGCTGGAATCGGTGCGCCGCTTCGCCGCCGACCCGCATTTCGGCGTGCGCGAGATCGCGTGGATGGCGGTGCGCGACGCTGTGAATGCATCGCTCGACGAGGCGCTCGTGCTGCTGCAGCCCTGGGTGCGCGACGCCGACCCCAACATCCGCCGCTTCGCCAGCGAACTCACGCGGCCGCGCGGCGTGTGGTGCGCGCAGATCGAGGTGCTCAAGGCCGAGCCCTGGCGCGCGCTGCCGCTGATCGAACCGCTGCGCGCCGACACCAGCCGCTATGTGCAGAACTCGGTGGCGAACTGGCTCAACGACGCGAGCAAGAGCCAGCCCGAGTGGGTCGACAAGCTCTGCGCGCGTTGGCTGGCGGAGTCGGATGCCGCCGAGACCCGCTACATCGCGAAGCGGGCGCTGCGAACGCTGTCCAGACAATGAAAAAAGCCCGGCACTGCCGGGCTTTGTCTTTGTGGAAGGGGGAAGGTACTTACGCGTAGTCCGCGAGGGCCTTCTTCATCTTCTTCATTGCCGCCACTTCGATCTGGCGAATGCGCTCGGCGCTCACGCCGTACACGGCAGCCAGATCGTGCAGCGTCATCCCGCCCGAACCGTCGTCGTTGACCTTGAGCCAGCGTTCTTCGACGATGCGGCGGCTGCGGTCGTCCAGCGCTTCGAGCGCAGTCGCGATGCCGTCGCTCGAGAGGCGGTCGCGCTGCTGCGATTCGAGCAGGGCAGTCGGTTCCTGCGAAGCGTCGGCCAGGTAGGCGATCGGGCCGAAGGCTTCGTCGCCGTCGTCCGTCGGGCCCGGATCGAGCATCACGTCGCCGCCGGAGAGGCGGGTTTCCATCTCGAGCACTTCCTCGGGCTTCACATTCAGGCGGGTAGCCATCTGCGAAACCTCGTCGGAGCTCAGCGTTTCGCGATGCGTGCCGTTGTCGGCAGCGGCAGAGTCGGCCTTGAAGCCCTGCTTCATCGAACGCAGGTTGAAGAACAGCTTGCGCTGGGCCTTGGTCGTCGCGACCTTGACCATGCGCCAGTTCTTCAGGATGTACTCGTGAATCTCGGCCTTGATCCAGTGCATGGCGTAGCTCACGAGCCGCACGCCCTGGTCGGGGTCGAAGCGCTTCACGGCCTTCATGAGACCGACGTTGCCTTCCTGGATCAGGTCGCCGTGCGGCAGCCCGTAGCCCAGGTACTGGCGGGAAATGGAGACCACGAGGCGCAGGTGCGACAGCACGAGCGCGCCGGCGGCTTCGAGATCGTTGTGGTCGCGCAGCTTGCGTGCGTAGCCTTGCTCTTCTTCGAGCGTGAGCATGGGCAGGCGGTTGGCGGCCGAAATATAGGCGTCCAGGTTGCCCAGCGGGGGAACCATCGACCACGGGTTGGCGACGGCCAGCTGGTTGGCAGAGACTCCAGACAGCGTTGTCATCAGGGGGAACTCCTTTGTGTTGGCCATATTAGCACTCGGTTAGAGGGAGTGCTAATCCAAGGGTTCCCTTGAATTTCTATCGCCGGAATAGCCAATGGCTACCAGCGGATGCCCAATCTTAGGAAGAGCTTGGACAAGACGAAAAGGGGACCGACCCAGAGATATTGGATGTCTTCGAAGAACGAGGGCTTCTTGCCTTCGATCTTGTGGCCCACGAACTGGAAGACCCAGGCCACTACAAAGATAGCGGCGGAAACCGGCAATACAAGTCCCCCCATCGCATGCACCAGCACCAGGGCCAGGGCGGTCAGCACGAGCATGGCCACCAGGAAAGCGGGGGACCGCAGCAGGACGTAGTAGACGAGGCTGGCCGCCACGAAGGCGTAGGCCACCCAGGGATGGATCGCGAACAGCAGCCCCACGATGCTCAGCATGATGGCCGGGATCGCCGCGAAGTGGATCAGCTCGTTGGTCGGATTGCGGTGGCTCTCCTCGTAGTGGGCGAGCAGCCGGTCGACCTTGCGATCACTCGACTCGAGGGGGGCGGCAGCGGTGTGCGTCATGGCAAGTCTCCGTGGGCGCCGTGCGATGCGGCGAGGCTTTCGATGGTGCCCACAGAGAAGCCCGATGGCAAGGGCGGCCGCCATGTGAAAATGCTATCAAATAAGTAGCATAAGGTACTACAGCCACGGTTGTTGCCGTGACTTTCTACACTGTCACAAGAAGGTTACATCGCTAAGATCGGCATGTGCCTCCCTTCGACTCTCCACCCGCATCCCAGTCGCCGGCCGCGGAGACCGGTACGGCCACCCGCATGCCCCGGGCGATCCTCGTCGTGGACGATCACGATCTGCTGCGCCTGGGTGTCTGCGCCCTGGTGCAGGCCCAGGCCGGTCCCTCCGACGCGCGCATCGAGGTCTTCGAGGCCAGCAACGTCGCCGATGCGCTCAGGCTCTACGAGGCCCATCGGGCTTCCATCGGCCTTGTGCTGCTCGACCTGGCGCTGCCCGACACCCACGGCCTGAGCGGCCTGGCCGAGTTCCGGATGCGCTTTCCCGAGGCACGGATCGTCGTGCTCTCGGGCACCGGCAACAGCACCCTGGCGCAAGGCGTGCTCGCGCTGGGCGCCGCCGCCTTCCTGCCGAAGTCGGCCGATCTCAAGGAGGTCGTGAGCTTCATCCGCGCCTGCGGCCTGCTCGACGGCGGCCCCGACGCCACGCAACAGCAGCAGCAACCGGCGGCCCCGGCCATGCCCGGCAAGGCACTCAGCGGATATGCCGAGTTCGCCCACGCCAGCGCCTGGCAGGAACTCACGCCCCGGCAGATGCAGGTGCTGCAGTGGGTGCTCGAAGGCAAGGCCAACAAGGAAATCGCCCAGCTCGCGAACCTGAGCGAAGGCACGGTGAAGAACCATGTCTCGACCATCCTGCTGCTCTTCGGCATGCGCTCGCGTGCCCAGCTGATCAGCACCCTGCATTGAGCGTGCAGCCCGCCGCGCCGAACGCCCCGACCGCCGACCACGCGCTCGGCCAGCGGGTGCTGCGCGAGCACGTCGCCTCGGTCTACAGCACCTACAGCGCCTCGACGCTCACGCACATGGCCTTCGTGGTCGTGTTCGGCAGCATCATCTATTCGCAGCTGAAAGACCCGAGCCTGCTGTTCTGGCTCGCCGGCCTGCTGATGGCCGACATCTACGTTTTCTTCACGCCGCGCTGGAACCCGTCGCGGCCGGTGCGGGAGAGTGCCTACTGGGCGCGCAAGATCTCGCGCGTGGTCACGCTGGTGAGCATGGTCACGGCGGTGGTGCCCTGGCTCATCGTGCCGCATAACAACCTGCCGATGACCTCGCTGCTGATGGCGGTGATCGTCGGCAGCTGCGCGCGGGCGGCGCAGTCGCTCTGGCCGCTGAAGCCGGCGCTCTTCGGCTACACCATGCCGATGTCGCTGGGCATGATCACCGCGCTGGCCTGGCAGGGCGACGGGCTGCACCTGTTCCTGGCGGCGGCCGGCGCGGCCTACCTGCTGCTCACGCTGTATGCGGGCATCGGCCAGCACAAGCTGCTGACTGAATCGCTCATGCTGCGCTTCGAGAACGAGGCACTCGCCGCCCGGCTCGGCGAGCAGATCGCCGCCACCGAACGCGCGAGCGAGGAGAAAACGCGCTTCCTCGGCACGGCCAGCCACGACCTGCGGCAGCCGCTGCACGCCATCGCGCTCTTCGGTGCCGCGCTCGAGAACGAGCTGCGCGACCGCCCCGAAGGCCGCAACGCCGAGCGCCTGATGCGAGCGGTGAACGCGCTGGGCGCCTCGCTCGACACCATGCTCGACGTCTCGCGCCTGGATGCCGGCGTGATCACGCCAGCGCCCCAGCCGGTGCAGCTCGACGCGCTCTTCCTGCCGCTGAACCACACCTTCGCGGCGCGGGCCGAGCACAAGGAGCTGCAACTGCGCGTGCGCGCCAGCGGCCTGTGGGTGTACAGCGACCCTCAATTGCTGCACCGCATGCTGTCGAACCTCATGGACAACGCGCTGAAGTACACGATGCGCGGCGGCGTGACCGTCACGGCGCGCGAGCGCGGCGAAGCTGTGTGGATCGAGGTGCGCGACACCGGCATCGGCATCGCGCCCGAGCAGTCGGGGCGGATCTTCGAGGAGTTCTATCAGATCAACAATCCGGGCCGCGACCGTTCGCGGGGGCTGGGCATCGGGTTGTCGATCGTGCAGCGGCTGTCGCGGCTGCTTGGCCATCCGGTGCAGATGCATTCACGTCCGGGGCGGGGCACGCATTTCCGCGTGGTGGTGCCTATCGCGAGTGCGCCGGAGCGGGCGCAGGCCGAGCTGGCTGCGGCCTCCCTGAACGAGGCAGCCTCCGCCGGGGAGCGCAAGGTGTCGACTCTGGCATTGCCTGGCCGCGTGCTGCTGCTCGACGACGAACTGGAAATCCGCGAGGCCATGACCGGCCTGCTGCGCTCCCACGCCATCGACGCCCACGCCGTGTCGGACGAGGCTGGTGCCGCGGCCGCCCTGCGCCAGGCTGCGCGCGAGGGCCGGCCCTTCGATCTGCTGCTGTGCGACTACCGGCTGGCCGACGGCGTCGACGGGCTCGATGCCGGCCTGCGGCTGAGCCAGTCCGAGGGCGCTGCCACGCCGCTGCTGCTCATCACCGGCGAAACCTCGCCGGACCGGCTGCAGCGTGTGCGCGAGTCGCAGGTGCCGGTGCTCTTCAAGCCGGTGGTGGCCGACCTGCTGCTGCAGGCGATGGCCGAGGTTGCCGTTGCCAGATAGCGCCAGCCGACCGCAACAGGTCCGGCTGCATTTGAATTCATTTGTATTATTTTTGACGCCAGATGCGGCGAGTAGGCGTCGTGTTCGGCAGCGCCCATGACTTTCGACACTGGCGGGTAACGGCGCCGTGACCTATCTTCACTGCATCGCGTCGCTCGCGATGGAGTAGTAGGTAGGGGAGAGAGAAAGTGAGCGGCCCCGGCGCAAGCCGGGGCCGTTTTTTTTATCCGAGCAGCGCCTGCGCGAACTCGCGGGCGTTGAAGGTTTCCAGGTCTTCCAGCTTCTCGCCCACACCGATGAAGTAGACCGGAATCGGCCTCTCCCGCGCGATGGCGCACAGCACGCCGCCCTTGGCCGTGCCGTCGAGCTTGGTCACGACCAGGCCGGTGAGGCCCAGCGTTTCGTCGAAGGCCTTGACCTGCGCCAGCGCGTTCTGGCCGGTGTTGCCGTCGATCACCAGCAGCACCTCGTGCGGCGCGGTGCCGTCGGCCTTGGTGACGACGCGCTTGATCTTCTTGAGCTCGTCCATCAGGTGCAGCTGCGTCGGCAAGCGGCCGGCCGTGTCGACCAGCACAACGTCCTTGCCGCGCGCCTTGCCGGCGTTCACCGCGTCGAAGCTCACGGCCGACGGATCGCCGCCTTCCTGGCTCACGATCTCGACGGTGTTGCGGTCGGCCCAGACCAGCAGTTGCTCGCGCGCCGCCGCCCGGAAGGTGTCGGCCGCCGCCAGCAGCACCGAGGCGCCTTCGTCGGCCAGGTGCTTGGTGAGCTTGCCGATGGAGGTGGTCTTGCCCGCGCCGTTGACGCCGGCCACCATGATCACGGTGGGCGTGAACTGGCCGATGACCAGCGGCTTCTCGAGCGGCTTCAGCAGGTCGGCCACTGTCTCGGCCAGCAGTGCCTTGACCTGCGAAGCATCGGTGGCCATCTGGCGCTTCACGCGGCCGCGCAGGTCTTCGAGCAGGTATTCGGTCGCCTTGACGCCGGTGTCGGCCATCAGCAGGGCGGATTCGAGCTCCTCGTAGAGCTCTTCGTCGATCTTCGCATTGACGAACACGGCCTGGATGCCGGTGCCGGTCTTGCGCAGGCCGGTCTTGAGCTTGTCGAACCAGCCCTTGCGCTCGGTGGCGATCACGGGTTCGGCAACCGGCGCGGCGGCCACCGGAGTCGGCGCGGGCGCAGGCGTGGCGGAAGGAGCGGGGGCCGGGGAGGATGGCACGACCGGTGTAGCGGCCGGTGCGGGAGCGGGGGAGGGAACCGGTACGGACGCTGGCGTGGTGACGGGTGCGGGCGCCGGCGTTTCTTCCGCCGCCGGCTTCGAGCCGAACCAGCTCGAAGGCGAAAACACCGAGCGTGCGGGCGCGGGCTCCGGGGCAGGCGCCGCCGGGGCCGGCGGGGTGGGCGCCGGCGCGTCGGGGGCCTCGGCAGACGGTTTTTTCTTGAAGAAACTGAACATCGGGAGCTTTTTACAATCCGAGCCATTCTATGAAACACCTCCCGCCACGCCGCGCTGCGTCTGGTGCGGTGCTGGCGATGGCGCTCCTGGCGCCATGGGCCGTGCCTGCCCAGGCTCAATCCGCTTCGCCTTCCGCCGCAGCCGCCGCCGCGGCTCCCGGTCCCCAGCAATTCACGCTCGCCAACGGCATGACGCTGATCGTGCAGCCCGACCGGCGCTCGCCGACGGCGGTGCAGATGGTGTGGGTCCGCGTCGGCTCCATCGACGAGGTCGACGGCACCTCCGGCGTGGCCCATGCGCTCGAACACATGATGTTCAAGGGCACCAAGGACATCAAGCCCGGCGAGTTCTCCCGCCGCGTGGCCGCCCTCGGCGGCCAGGAAAACGCCTTCACCACCCGCGACTACACCGGCTACTACCAGCAGATCCCGGTCGGCAGCCTGGAGCAGGTGATGAAGCTCGAATCGGACCGCTTCGCCAACAACCAGTGGCCCGACGACGAGTTCAAGCGCGAGATCGAGGTGGTCAAGGAAGAGCGCCGCCTGCGCACCGAAGACCAGCCGCGCGCCCTGCTGGGCGAGCAGCAGAACGCCGCCGTCTTCACCGCCTCTCCCTACCACCGCCCCGTGGTCGGCTGGATGAGCGACCTCGACGCCATGACGCCCGAGGATGCGCGCGCCTTCTTCAAGCAGTGGTACGTGCCCGCCAACGCCGTGCTCGTGGTGGCCGGCGACGTCGACGTGGCGCAGGTGCGCGCCATGGCCGAGAAGTACTACGGCCGCATCCCCTCGCGCGCCGTGCCCGCGCGCAAGCCGCGCATCGAGCCGCCACAGCGCGGCATCCGCCGCATCGAGCTGAAGGCCCCGGCTGAACAGGCCTACGTGTCGCTCGCGTACCGCGTGCCGCAGCTCGCCAATATCGACGACGTGAACAGCGACGCCTGGGCGCTGGTGGTGCTCTCGGCCGTGCTCGACGGCTATTCCGGCGCCCGGCTCGACCGCGCGCTGACCCAGGGACCCGATCGCGTCGCCGATTCCGCGGGCGCCTACTCGGGCTTCGTCGGCCGCGGCCCGCAGCTCTTCGTGCTCGACGGCGTTCCGGCCGCCGGCAAGAGCGCGGAGGTGGTCGAGGCCGCTTTGCGTGCACAGGTCGTGCGCATTGCCAAGGAGGGCGTGGGCGAGGCCGAACTGGCCCGCGTCAAGACCCAGTGGGTGGCGAGCGAGACCTACAAGCGCGACTCCGTGATGGCGCAGGCGCGCGAGCTCGGCAGCAACTGGATCCAGGGCCTGCCGCTGGACGCCAGCGAGCGCATCGTCGCCCGGTTGCAATCCGTCACGGCCGCCCAGGTGCAGGCCGTGGCCGCAAAGTACTTCGGCGACGACCAGCTCACCGTCGCCACGCTGCGCCCCCTGCCACCCGAGGCCAAGCCGCGTGGCCGTGGCTTCGCCGCCCCCGCGGGCGAGATGCGCTGAAAGGTGACGATTCCCATGCAGAAGACTTTCATGAAGACCGCGCGTCGCGCCCTGATCGCGGGTGCCGTCGCCGTGGCGGGCATCACCGGCGCGCAGGCCGCGCTGCCCATCCAGCACTGGACGCTGGCCAACGGCGCGAAGATCTATCTCGTGTCGACCAACGCGCTGCCGATCGTCGACGCGCAGATCGATTTCGACGCCGGCAGCCGCCGCGACCCCGCCGCGCAGGCCGGCCTGGCCAGCGTGACCGCGACCATGGTCGAGAAGGGCGTGCGTGCAGGAAAGAATGGCGAGCCCGCGCTCGACCAGAACGCGCTGGGCGAAGCCTGGGCCGATCTGGGCGCCAGCTTCGACGTGAGCGCCGGCACCGATCGCACCAGCTATTCGCTGCGCTCGCTGTCCGATCCGGCGCTGCTGAACAAGGCGGTGGCGCTGGCCGCGCGCGAGATCGGCGAACCCTCCTTCCCCGACGACGTGTGGCAGCGCGAGCGCGAGCGCATCAACGCCGCCATCAAGGAGGCCAACACCAAGCCCGCCACCGTTACTGGCCGCGCCTTCGCTGCAGACGTGTACGGCACGCACCCCTACGGCCAGGAAGTGACGGAAGAGACGCTCGCGCGCATCGACACCGCCGCCATGCGCCAGCGCTACCAGCAGCTCATCGTGCCGTGCCGCGCCAAGCTCAGCATCGTCGGTGCCGTCACGCGCGCGGAGGCCGAGACCATCGCGACCACGCTGCTGTCGCGCCTGCCCGGCCCCGAGGCCTGCACGCCGCTGCCGGCCGTCGCCCCGGTTGCTGCGCTGACCGCGCCGAAGAACGAGCGCATCGCCTTCGACTCGGCGCAGGCCCATGTGCTCATCGGCCAGCCCGGCTATCCGCGCAAGGACCCGGACCACTTCGCGCTCACGCTGGGCAACTATGTGCTGGGCGGCGGCGGTTTCGTCTCGCGCCTGATGAACGAGGTGCGCGAGAAGCGCGGCCTCACCTACAGCATCTACAGCGGCTTCGCGCCGGGGCTCGAGGCAGGCGCGTTCCGCATCGGCTTCCAGACCCGTCCCGACCAGGCCGAAGAGGCCGTCAAGGTGTCGCGCGAAGTGCTCGCGAAGTTCGTGGCTGAGGGCCCGACCGCCGCCGAGCTGAAGGCGGCCAAGGACAACCTGATCGGCGGCTTCCCGCTGCTGCTGGACAGCAACCGCAAGCTGATCGGCAACGTCGCCAACATCGCCTGGCACGACCTGCCGCTGGACTATCTCGACACCTGGACCGCGCGCATGAACGCGGTCACCGCCGCCGACGTGAAGGCCGCGTTCCAGCGCAAGCTGCAGCCCGAACGCATGGTGACGGTGGTGGTGGGCGGCAAGGACGCCAGTACTGCCAAGGCGCAGCAATAGCTACTGGGCCAATGCGTGCGGCCCGCTGGTGGCGGCCGCGCGCACCGCGGCGCCCAGCCGTTCGAGCAGTTTCGGCGCCGCGCGCGCGTGCTGCCAGTAGAGCGGCACCGGCAGCATCGAATCGGGCACCAGCTCGACCAGCCTTCCCTCCTTGAGTGCCCCGGCCACCATGCTGACCGGGTGCATGCCCCAGCCCATCCCCGAGCACGCAGCTTCGACGAAAGCGCTGGGCGACGGAATCCAGTGCCTCGGCGTCTCGACATTGCGGTGGCAGATGCGCCGCACCCAGCGCGCCTGCAGCCTGTCCTTGCGGTCGAACACCAGGCTGGGCGCGCTCGCCAGCGTGCGGGCGCCCACGCCTTTTGCGAAATGCTCCCGCACGAAACCGGGGCTGGCCGCCGCCACGTAGTGCGTCGTGCCCAGGGCCTCGCTGTTGCAGCCCGCCACCGGCTGGGCCAGCGCGGTGACCGCCGCGAGCACCGCGCCGCTGCGCAGGCGCTCGGCCGTGTGGTCCTGGTCGTCCACCGTCAGGTCGAGCAGCGCGCCCGGTTCCTGCGCGGTGAAGGCCGACGCCGCTGCGATGAACCAGGTCGCAAGCGTGTCGGCATTGACCGCCACGCGGATCGTGACGCGCTCGTCCCCCGCTTCGCCGCTGCCCATGCCGAGGGCGGGCAGGGCGTCGCGCAGCTCGTGCTCCAGCATGCCCACGCGCTCGACGTGCCGGCACAGTTGCTGGCCGGCTTCGGTCGCCACGCAGGGCTGGCCGCGCACCAGCAGCGCCCCGCCGGTTTTCTCCTCCAGCTGACGGATGCGCTGCGACACCGCCGAAGGCGTGACGTGCAACGCGCGCGCGGCGCGTTCGAAGCTGCCTTCGCGCACAACGGCGGAGAGGGCGTTCAGGGCGGCGTAGTCGAGCATGGGCGGTCCTCGAGTAATGAAGAAAAACTGAATCTGCTTAAGAAAGTTTAGTTTGAGTTAATGCGCGGCGGCCGGCATCCTCCGACGGATGCAAGCCGTACAAGTCACCACCGCCTTCGCCAACGGGCTCTTCATGAGCCTGGTCCTCATCGTCGCCATCGGTGCTCAGAACGCCTATGTGCTGCGCCAGGGCCTGCGGCGCGAGCACGTCGGCGCGGTGGTGCTGTTCTGCGCCGCCAGCGACGCGGTGCTGATCGGCGCCGGCGTGGCCGGCATGGCGCAGGCGCTGAAGGGGCGGCCGATGCTGGCCACCGCGCTCGCGGGGCTGGGCGCCGCCTTCCTGTGCGCCTACGGGCTCAGGGCGCTGTGGCGCTCGCGGCAGCCGGCGGCACTGCAGGCCACGGCGCAGGGCGCCTCGTCGCTGTCGCGCGCGGCGGTGGTGGCGCAGGCGGCCGGCTTCACGCTGCTGAATCCGCACGTCTACCTCGACACGGTGCTGCTCGTGGGCAGCGCGGGTGCGCAGCAGGCGGGACTGCTGAAGGTCTGGTTCGTGGCGGGCGCCGCCACGGCGAGCGCGCTGTGGTTCACCTCGCTGGGCTTCGGAGCGCGGCTGCTCGCGCCTGTTTTCGCCAAGCCCCGCGCCTGGCAGATGCTCGACGCGCTGATCGGCGGCACCATGCTCGTGCTCGCGGCAATGCTTCTGCGCCGCGCGTTGGCAGGGGCTTGAGAGTCCGGCGGATTCGGCGGCGTTAAGCTCGTCGCATGCCCCAGCACCAGAAGAAAGCCGCCTCACCCTCCCGATCCGCACCTGCCGGCAACAGGTCCAAGCCGGCGGTCAAGCGCCCCTCGAAGCCCAGCGAGGTGCGCATCATCGGCGGCGAATGGAAGCGCACCCGCCTCGCCGTGGCCGACAAGCCCGGCCTGCGCCCCACACCCGACCGCGTGCGCGAGACCCTCTTCAACTGGCTCGCGAGCCTGGCCGGCGCCGGTGGCGGGGAGCTTCCCGGCTGGCGGTGCGTGGATGCCTTCGCGGGCACCGGCGCGCTCGGCCTCGAGGCCGCTTCGCGCGGCGCGGCCAGCGTGCTGCTGTGCGAGCAGGACGCCGCGCTCGTCGCCCAGCTGCAGGCCGTCAAGACCAAGCTCGAAGCCGAGGCCGTTCGCATCGAGCGCGGCAACGGCGTCACCGCGCTCGAACGAGCGCCCGCGGGCAGCCTCGACGTCGTCTTCCTCGATCCGCCCTTCGACAACGCCGCGCTCTACGAGCCCGCGCTTCGTGCCGCCGCACGTTCGCTGCGCGCCGAAGGCTCGGTGTACCTCGAGGCCCCGCGCCGCTGGAGCGGCGGAGAACTCGCGGCCCTGGGCCTCGCCGAGTTCCGCTACCTGAAGGCCGGCGCCGTGCATGCACATCTGCTGAGGCCCGCCGCGCAGGGGACTGCATAATCCGCCGGACAAGCCGCACCGGCAGCATGAGGAAGAAGCAACCATGGCCAGCAACGTCATCGCGGTTTATCCCGGCACTTTCGACCCCATCACCCTCGGTCACGAGGACGTGGTGCGCCGTGCCACCCAGCTCTTTTCCAAGGTGATCGTCGCGGTCGCGGCGGGCCATCACAAGAAGGCGCTGTTCACCCTCTCCGAACGCATGGACATGGCCCGCGAGGCCGTCAAGCCCTACAGCGACCAGGTCTCCGTCGAAAGCTTCTCGGGCCTGTTGCGCGACTTCGTCGTCGCGCGCGGCGGCAAGGCCATGGTGCGCGGCCTGCGCGCCGTGACCGACTTCGACTACGAGTTCCAGCTCGCGGGCATGAACCGCTCCCTGATGCCCGACGTCGAGACCGTCTTCCTGACCCCGAGCGACAAGTACCAGTTCATCTCCAGCACCTTCGTGCGCGAGATCGCGATGCTCGGCGGCGAAGTCCACAAGTTCGTCTCCCCGAACGTGGAGCAGCAGCTGGCTGCAAAAGTCCGCAGCCTCGGACGTGAGTAAGTTCTCCCCCAGGCTGCGCGCACTTCGTGTCGCTTCGCCAACCCCCACTCCGGGGGCGACACCGGTGGCCCGGCAAAGCCGGTTCCACGGTGTCGCGCGAAGAGCCCGGCCTTGACCACGGGCCGGCGTGAAGTGAACGACGTGCCCCTGCCCCGCCTGCATCTGCTGGGCGACGCAGCACTGCTGTGCGACCTGCCCGCACCCGCCACGCTCGCGCAGCAGCAGCGCATCTGGGCGCTGGCCGAGCATGCGCGGGAGTGGCCCGGCGTCGGCGAGACGCTGCCGGGCATGAACAACCTCACGCTCACCTTCGATCCGACCGCGATCGACCTCGACACGCTCACCGCGCGGGTGCTCGAAGCCTGGCCGAAGCTGTCGGCTGGCGCTGTCGAGGGCCGACTGGTCGAGATCCCGGTGGCCTATGGCGGCGAGCACGGGCCCGATCTGGCCGACGTCGCGGCCCACACCGGCTTCACACCGGCCGAGGTGGTGCGGCGCCACACCGCCGCCGAGTACGTCGTCTACCTGCTGGGCTTCCTGCCCGGCTTCAGTTTCATGGGCGGACTGCCGCCCGAACTCGCCACGCCACGCCGGGCGGAGCCGCGCCTCGCGGTGCCCGCGCGCTCGGTCGGCATCGGCGGCGAGCAGACCGGCATCTATCCGCTGGTGTCGCCGGGCGGCTGGCAGCTGATCGGCCGCACGCCGCTGGAGATGTTCGACCCTGCCGCCGAGCCGCCTACGCTGCTGCGACCTGGCGACCGCGTGCGCTTCGTGGCCGAGAGCGTGCAGACATGATCGTCGTGCGCAAGCCCGGCGTGCTCGCCTCGGTGCAGGACCTGGGCCGCCATGGCCATCGCCAGCTCGGCATCTGCCCGGGCGGCGCGCTCGACGTGCTGGCCCTCACGCTGGCCAACCGGCTGGTGGGCAATGCCGATCGCGCGGCGGGGCTGGAGCTCACCATGGGCGGCTGCGAGCTGCAGTTCGAGGCCGACACGCGCATCGCGCTCGCGGGCGACGACTTCGGCGCCAGCCTCGACGGCGTGCCGCTGTGGCCCTGCTGGAGCGTGCCGGTCGCTGCCGGCCAGACGCTCAGGCTCGCAGGCGCCAACGCCGGCGGCACGAAGAAGCCCGGCGTGCGCAGCTGGCTCGCGGTGGCGGGCGGCATCGACGTGCCGCCGGTCCTCGACTCGCGCAGCACCGATCTCAAGGCCGGCTTCGGCGGGCTTCAAGGCCGTGCGCTGCGCAAGGGAGACCGCTTGCCGACGGGTGTTGCGATGCTCGATGCCGCGCAGCGCGAACGCCGGCCCTTCGGCATCCGCGGTCCTGACTGGGGACCGGCCGAGGACGACGGCGCCATCGCGCTGCGCGTGCTGCCAGGCCCCGAGTTCGAACTGTTCACGCTGGCCGCGCGCGAGCAACTCTGGGGCGAGCGCTGGCGCATCACCCCGCAGAGCAACCGCATGGGCAGCCGCCTCGAAGGCGCCGAGCTCAGGCGCAAGCGCAGCGGCGACATGCTTTCCTCTGGCGTGATCCCCGGCACGATCCAGGTGCCGCCCTCGGGCCAGCCGATCATCCTGATGGGCGATGCGCAGACCACCGGCGGCTATCCGCGCATCGGCGTGGTCATCCGCGCCGACCTCTGGAAGCTCGCGCAGGCGCCGCTCAACGGCAGGCTGCGCCTCGTGCAGGTCGACCAGCCGCAGGCGCTGGCCGCGTGGGCCGGCCAGCAGCGCTACCTCGCGCAGGTGGCTCAAGGCCTTGCGGCTGCGGGTTGGCCGGGCGCGGCATAGACTGCCCGGAAATCGCGAGAGAGAAAAAGGAAGCCCACGATGCAAATCGATCTGAATGCCGACCTCGGCGAAGGCGCCGGCAACGACGAAGCGCTGCTCGCGCTGGTGAGTTCCGCCAACATCGCCTGCGGCTGGCACGCCGGCGACGCGAAGACCATGCAGCAGTGCGTGCGCTGGGCCATGCGCAACGGCGTGGCCATCGGCGCGCATCCCAGCTTTCCCGACCGCGAGAACTTCGGCCGCAGCACCATGCACCTGCCGCCCGAGGAGATCGTGGCCAACGTGCTCTACCAGGTGGGCGCGCTGGCGGCCATCGTGAAGGCCGAGGGGGGCAGGCTCTCGCACGTGAAGGCCCACGGCCAGCTCTACAACCAGGCCGTGAAGGAGCCCGAACTCGCCGACGCGCTGTGCGAGGCCGTGCGCCGCTTCGATCCCTCGCTCAGGTTCTTCGGCCTGGCGGGCAGCAACATGATCGACGCGGCCCGCCGCGCCGGCCTCGAGCCCGTGGAGGAAGTGTTCGCCGACCGCGGCTACATGCCCGACGGCAGCCTCGTGCCGCGCAGCCAGCCCGGCGCGCTGATCGAGAGCGAGGAGCAGTCGCTCGCGCAGACCCTCTCGCTGGTGCGCGACCGCCGCGTGACCGCCATCGACGGCAGTGTCGTGCCGGTCAATGCGCAGACCGTCTGCCTGCATGGCGACGGCGCCCATGCGCTGGCCTTTGCGCGCCGCATCCGCGAGCGGCTGGAGGCCGAGGGCATCGCCGTCCGGGCGACGGCCTGACCGCCGGAACGCCTGAACGAGCAAGGCAGACCGTGGCAGCCAAGCCCATCAAGGTCCTGCTCACCGGCTTCGAGCCCTTCGAGCAGGAGGTGCTCAACCCCTCGTGGGACGCCGTGCGCGCGCTCGACGGCTGGAAGGTGGGCCGAGCGACGGTCCATGCGCGACTGGTGCCCTGTGTCTTCGGCGATGCCATCGACGCCTTGCTGGCGGCCATGGACGAGCTGCAGCCCCAACTGGTGCTGTGCATCGGCCAGGCCGGCGGCCGCACGGAGTTCACGCCGGAGCGCATCGCCATCAACATCGACGACGCGCGCACGGCCGACAACAAGGGGCAGGAGCCCATCGACGTGCCGGTGGTGCCGGGCGGGCCCGCCGCGTACTTCTCGACGCTGCCGATCAAGGCGATGGTGCGCGAGCTGCGCGCGGCCGGCGTGCCGGCCTCGGTGTCGAACAGCGCGGGCACCTTCGTGTGCAACCACATCTTCTACGGGCTGATGCACCGCATCGCGACGCAGCCGGTGGCGGTGCCGGGACTGCGCGGCGGCTTCATCCACATTCCCTACCTGCCGGAGCAGGCGGCGCGGTTTCCGGGGGCGCCGAGCATGTCGCTGGAGACCATGGTCAAGGCGCTGCGCATCGCGGTGAGCACATCGCTGGCCGTGGAGCACGACATCGCCGAGACAGGCGGCCAGCTGCACTGAGCGGCCGCGGGAGTCCGGGCTCAGGCGGGAAAGTTCTTCGCCAGCCAGCGGTTGAGCGCGGTGTTGACGAGGTCGGGCTTCTCCATCGTCAGCATGTGGCCGCAGTCGGGCAACCACACCACCTCGGCCTGCGGCAGCAGTGCCGCCATCTCGGTGGTGCACTCGGGAGGCGCGAGCTTGTCCTCGTTGCCGCACATCAGCAGCACGGGCGCGCGCACCGACGCGAGGTGCAGGCGCGCGTCGGGCCGGCGCATCACCGCGCGGTTCTGGCTGATGAGCTGCTGCGCGCCCGCGCCCAGCACGATGTCGAGGTAGCGCTGCACCAGCGCCTCGTCGGCGGCCTGCATGGGGTGGAAAGCGAAGTAGACGTTCGGTTCGATCACGTCGCGCAGCTCGCCGCGCTCGAAGTACTCGATGGCGCCTTCGCGCAGCGTGAACATCTCCGGCGTCTCGGGCCGTGCGCTGGTGCCGAGCAGCACGAGCCCCGCGATGCGTTCGGGCGCCTGGCGGGCAGCCTCCATGGCGACCATGCCGCCCATCGAGGCGCCGCACAGCACCAGCGGCCCCTCGTTGTCGCGCAGCACGGCTGCGGCCATGCCCTCGATGGTGTCGTTGTGCCGCTGGACGTCGCTCACGCGGGCGCCGAAGGCGGAGGGAAGGGCGGGCAGCTGGGCTTCCCAGATGCGCTCGTCGCAGGCGAGGCCGGGCAGCAGGATCAGATTGGGCATGGCCACGGATTCTGCGCGATTGCGGCAGAGGACGCAGCGGCATAGGTCGTGGCATAGGCCTCATGGCCAGCAGCCGTCGCGCGGCGGCGCCGACATACTCGACAGCCCGTGCAGAGGAATCCCGCAATGAATCTTGTAGAACGCGTCCAGGCCATCCTTCTCAAGCCGAAGGCCACCTGGCCCGAGATCGACGCCGAGCCGGCCGACGCCGCATCGCTCTACAGGAACTACGTGATGATCCTCGCGCTGATCCCGGCGCTCGCCAGCTTCATCGGCCTGTCGCTGATCGGCGTAGGTGCCTTTGGCGTGAGCTTCCGCGTGCCGCTGGCCTCGGGGCTCGCGAACATGATCGTGGGCTACGTGCTGTCGCTGGTGATGGTGTTCGTGCTCGCGCTGATCATCGACGCGATGGCGCCCACTTTCGAGGGCACCAGGAGCCAGATCGGCGCGCTCAAGCTTTCGTCCTATGCGAGCACCGCCGCCTTCGTCGGCGGCGTGTTCAGCCTGCTGCCTTCGCTTTCGGTGCTGGGGGCGCTGGCGGCGCTCTATGGCGTCTACCTGCTCTACACCGGCCTGCCGGTGCTCATGAAATGCCCGCCCGACAAGGCCGTCGCGTACACCGCCGTGGTGGTGGTCTGCGCCATCGTCGGCGGCGTGGTGATCGCCTGGGTGCTGGCGCTGCTCACGCCGTCGCCGATGCGACTGGGCGCGGCGCCCGCGGCCGACGCCGTGGTGGCGGTGCTGCAACAGGCGGCGCGGGCGAATACCTGAGCGTCATGCGCACGGTGGAAAATGGGCGGCAATGCCAACGCCCAAGCCCGAAACCACCACCGACCTGATCCTGATCCGCCACGGCGAGACCGCCTGGAACCGCGAACTCCGCTTCCAGGGGCATGCCGACGTTCCGCTCAACGACATCGGCCACGAGCAGGCCCGCCGCATCGGACTGAGGTTGGCCAGCGAGACGGCGGTGCGGCACATCATCAGCAGCGACCTCATGCGCGCGCAGCAGACCGCCGCGCCCGGGGCGCAGCAGCTGTCGCTGCCGGTGGTCACCTCGGCGGCGCTGCGCGAGCAGTTCTTCGGCGTGGTCGAGGGCATGCGCTCCGACGAGATCCAGAGCCTGCATCCGCGTGCCTGGGAAGAGTGGCTGGAGTTCCGTGAAGACCACGCCATGCCCGAGGGCGAGACGGCACGCGAGTTCCACGCGCGCATCATCGCGGCGCTGGGCGGCATCGCCTCGGAGCACCGGGGCCGGCACCTGATCGTCGTCACGCATGGCGGCGTGCTCGACATGGTGTGGCGCACCGCCAGGGGCCTGAGCCTGAGCGGCCCGCGCCGCAGCGACATTCCCAACGCAGGCTTCAACCGCATCCGCATCGCCGATCCGCAGCGGCCCGACGACATCGAGATCGTCGAATGGGCCGACACGCGCCACCTGGCCGACCTGCCGCCGCAGCCGACCTACGACCAGACGCGGCACCTGAAGAACAAGGACTGAGCGGGCACGCTCAGACGCAGCTGCCGGCCTTCGGCGTGCGCAGCAGCGGCTGGCCCGCGCCCACACCCGTGGGCTTGCCGCCGTCGACGGCGAGCTGGCCGTTCACCAGCACAGTGCTCACCCCTTCGGAGAGCAGCGTCGGCTGCGTATAGGTGGCCTTCGCCGCATAACGGGTGGGGTCGAACACCACCACGTCCGCGTAGTAGCCCGGGCGCAGATGGCCGCGCTGCTTCAGCCCCAGCGTGTCGGCCGTAAGCGACGAGCTGCTGCGGATGAACTGCGCCAGCGAGATCGTGTGCTCCTTCACCACGTACTGGTCGTACTTGCGCGCGAAGGTGCCGTAGGCGCGCGGATGGCCGAGCGAGGAGTCCGACGAGGTCATGACCCACGGCCGCTTCATGAAGGCGCGCACGTCGTCGTCGCTCTGGTTGAACGAGGCGATCATCAGGTCGCCGTCGCGCAGCACCGCGATGGCGGCGTCCACCGGATCGGCGTTCGATGCCTTGGCCACGTCGGCCAGCGTCTTGCCCACGTACTTCGTGCTGCCGGCCGAGAACAGGATGGCCTCGGGGCCGCCGCGCAGCCGCAGGTTCTCGCGCATGTCCTTGCGCAGGCGCTCCTGCTGCGAGGCGTCGTCGAAGCGGTGCAGCGTCGCCGCACGGCCGCCCTCGTTGGCCCAGGGCGGCAGCAGCGCGGCCGAGAAACGCGTGCTCGACGCGGTCCACGGATAGTGGTCGGCCGTGATGTCCAGCCCGCCCGCGCGCTCCTTCTCGATGCGCCCGATGATGTCGCCGCTCTGGCCCTGCACGTCGACGCCCAGCGCCTTGATGTGCGCCACGTGCACCGGCAGCTTCGCCTCGTGGCCGATGCGGATCACCTCGTCGATGGAGCCCTTCAGGCCGATGTTGTACATGGACTCGTCGCGGATGTGGCTGTCGTACAGGCCGCCGTGCCGTGCCGCCACTTTCGCGAGCTCGATGACCTCCTCGGTCTTCGAGAAGTTCTGCGGCGTGTAGAAGAGGCCGGTGGAAAGGCCCAGCGCGCCCTCGCACATGCCCTGGCTCACGAGCTTCTTCATCGCCTCCAGCTGTTCGGGCGTGGGCGCCCGGTTGGCCTCGCCCAGTTCGCTCATGCGCACCGGGCCGAAACCCACGTACATGGCAACGTTGGTGCCCACCGGCGCGGCGCGCAGCTTCTGCGCCTGTGCCGCGATGTCGAAGCCACCGAAGCCGTCGTTGCCGATCACCGCGGTGGTCACGCCCTGCGTGATGAACGGGATGTTCAGCCGCTTCTTCGGGTCGTTCGAGTGCAGGTCGGCATCCGCGTGCGTATGGGCGTCGATGAAGCCCGGCGCCACCACCATGCCCGTGGCGTCGATGACGCGCCTTGCCGTGAACTGCGCCGGCGCCGCCTTGCCCGCGAACACGATGCGGTCGCCAGCGATGCCGACGTCGCCCACCACCGGCATGTCGGAGTCGCCCGTGTACACGGTGCCGCCGCGCAGCAGCAGGTCGAGGGCGACCGGGGCGCCATCGGCGGCATGGAGAGCGGGTGAGAAGGGCGCGAGTGCCGAGAGAACGGCCAGAGTGACGAGCGACTTGTGCATGGAAGGCCTGCCCGCGAGGGCGTGGTGTCTGAGGGAGCGGCCAGTCTAGGAGCCGCTCGCATGCTGTCGCCAATTCCTTTTGCACCATGCCCCATGACCTGAAGGCATGGAGTTTGGGTCTGCCTCAACGCTCGGGCCGGACCTGCTCAGGCGTGCGCCGCGGTTCCACCGGTCAACTGCCCGAGGCCGAGCCGGGCATACACCGCGGCCGCCTGCCTGCGCAGGCGCAGCGACTCGGGCTGGCCGTTGAGCTGCTGCTGCAGGATGCCCTGGGCAACCCCCAGCGAAGACGCCGTGCCGCTGCGCACCAGCGCATCGAGATACACCTGCTCGAACAGGTCGCGCTGCGCGTGGCTGCCGCCGATCTCGATCATGCGCGGCAGCGCCGTGCCCAGGCCTTCGATGGCTGCCGGAAGATTGCCCTGCGCGTAGGCCACCAGCCCGTGCGCGGCGGGGACGCAGACGCGCTGCCATGCCGCGCGCGTCGACGCCGGCGCATCCGGTGCGAAGGCCAAGATGTTGCGCAACAGAACCCCCGCCTCGGGGCGGCCGGCGCGCGCCAGGCCGTAGAGGTACTGCAGGTCGAGAAAGGGCAGCACGTGGTCGGCCTGCCGCTGCCGCAGGTGGTCGGCCACGTCGTCCCAGCGCCTGCCCACGTCGATGCCGGCAAGCTCAAGCCGCGCGAGCAGCGAGACCGCACCGATCTGGTCCTGCGAGTAGTCCTTCACCACACCCCAGGCGTGCTCGTCGTACACCGCGAGCGCCTCGGCATCGCGCCCGAGGTCGATGAGGAACAGCGCCACGTGCCACCAGTTGTGCGTGACCATGAACGAGTTGAGGCCGATCCAGGTGTCGCTCACGCTCTCCATGAACGCCAGCCCCTCGGCAAGCCGGCCCTCGGTGAGCATCACGTGCGCCAGCGCATGGTGCGCCCAAGGCTCCTTGCGGCACATCGCGATGGCGCAGCGCGCGCTTGCCTCGGCTTCGCGCATCAGATGGCATTGCTCGTAGCCGAAGGCCGCCATGCCGTGCACGTAGGGCACGTCTGCCGCGTGCGGCAGCACCGCCAGCGCGAGCTTCAGCATGCCGGGGCAGTCGCCGGTGTTGAAGCAGTGGTACTGGCCGAGCTTGACCGACACCAGGTCGCGCGGATGCTCGCGCGCCTGCTCGGCGTGCAGCGCGATGGCGCGGGCGATGTCGCCCTCGGCCCAGGCTTCGATGGCCGCGATGTAGCGCTGCTCGCGCGGCGTGGCGCGCGAGGCGCCGGCGCGAGCCTTCGCGAGGAACGGCCGTGCATTGGCCACGGCTTCCCGCGATTCGGCGAACAGGTGCAGCGTGGCGCAGTAGGCCTGGACGACGGGGCTCGCGTCGTTGCCGGCGGCAGCTAGCAGGTTGACCGCGCGCGCCTCGCTGGAGATGAAGCCCATGACGAAGTCGTCGACCAGCGGCAGGCTTGCGGCATCGTCGAGGGTGAGCGGGTTGCCGAGGCTGTCGGCGAGGGGATTTGCGGAAGGCATGGCGGCATGGTGCCACGGCAGGAATGCTTCAGCGTCGCATAGTTTTTCTGCCGTGCCATTGCCGGGCGCGCAACGCCGGATTGCAACTGCCAAGGCCAGGAACACCGCGGAACCGGCTTTGCCGGGCCGCAGGTGTTGCCCCCGGAAGGGGGTTGGCGCAGCGACACGAAGTGCGCGCAGCCTGGGGGTGAACCTATACCCCGGCCTGCTGGTGCCGGTACTCCTGCGTCTTGCCGCCATAGCCGTAGGCTGCGCCGCGCGCGTCGATCACATGGATGTACGACACCTCGTGCAGGTCCGGCCTGATCTTCGCCATGGCCGCATGCACCTCGCGCAGGTAGCGCGCCTTCTCGGCCTTGGTGTTGGTCTCGTCGGTGATGCTGATGTCGAGGTGGAAGGCCGACTTGCCCAGCGAGGCGAGCGACTGCCCGCCGATGAACCAGGCGTCGGCGGCGATGTACTGCACGGTGACGGCGATGACCGGCAGCTGCTTGCCGAGCACGCTCTGCGTGAGCTCGGCGACGGCGTCGACGGTCTTGCGGGTGAGGTCGGCGTCGGGTTGGCCGGAGAGGTGGACGACGATGTGGGGCATGGCTGGCTCCTTGGATGAATGGGTTGTCGATGGGGTGATTGTGGGAGCCTGCTGGTCATCGGAAAAGCGGGAATATATGATGCATTCCATCGGATAAACGGATGGATTGACCATGCAAGGGTTCGACCTGGAGCAACTGCGCACGCTGGCCGCCGTCGTCGACGCGGGCAGCCTCACGGCGGCCGCGCCGCGTGTTTTTCTCTCGCAGTCGTCGGTGAGCGAGCAGATCCGCAAGCTGGAGGAGCGGGCAGGGCAGTCGCTGCTCACGCGCAGCAAGGCTGGCGTCGCGCCCACCGAGGCGGGGGTGCGGCTGCTGGGCTATGCGCGGCGCATCCTCGCGCTGAGCGACGAGGCATTCCGCGACCTGCACGGCGAGACGTTGCAGGGGGAGCTGCGTCTCGCGGTCACCGACTACTTCCGCCCGGGCGACCTGACGCGGCTGCTGGGGCGGCTCGGCGAGAGCTATCCGCAGGTGCGGCTGCACGTCACCATCCTGAAGAGCGACGCGCTGCGTTCGGCCTATGCCCAAGGCGATTTCGACGTGGCCATCGCGATGAACATCGCCGGAGCTTCCGCGCCCGAGGCCCGGGGCTCGGTGCTGCGGCGCGAGTCGCTGGTGTGGCTCGGCGCGGAGGGCATGCGGCTCGTGCGCGGGGAGCCGCTGCGGCTGCTGGCCCTGCCGGACACCTGCTCGCTGCACCAGTTCACCGTTTCGCTGCTGCGGCGCCGGCGCATACCGTATGCGCTGGCGCACGTCGCGTCGGGCGTGGCGGGGCTGCAGTCGGCGCTGGCGGCGGGCCTGGGCGTTGCCTGCCTCAACGAGTCATCGATCAGCGACGGCGTGACACGGCTGGCGCCGCCTCACGGCCTGCCGGCGCTGCCGCGCGTTGCCTTCCAGTTCCTGGCGGGGCGCAAGGGCGAGACCGCGTTCGTGACCCGGGCGAGGGAGATGCTGGCCACTCACCTGATGTGACGGATCTCGCCAGGGGTGGCGCGGGATTTGCGTCAGCCCCGGCCATGGATGCGCCACCTCCCACGACCTCCTCGCCCAGCCTGCTGCGCCACACCCGCTTCGACGACGCGCAGGCCATCTTCTCGGGCACGCTCTTCGTCGCCATCGCGATGATGCTGTTCGGCCAGGCAGGCCTGCTCACCGGCGGCACGGCCGGCATCGCGTTCCTGCTGCATTACGCCACCGGCGCGAGCTTCGGCAAGCTGTTCTTCCTGGTCAACCTGCCGTTCTACTGGTTCGCCTGGCACCACATGGGCCGGGCGTTCACGCTCAAGACCTTCTCGGCCATCGCGCTGCTCTCGGTGATGACCGACCTGGCGCCGCGCTACCTGTCGATCGGTTCGCTGCACCCGGCCTTCGCGGCCGTGCTCGGCGGCCTGATGCTGGGCACCGGCTGCCTGTTCCTCGCCCGCCATCGCGCCAGCCTGGGCGGCGCGACGGTGCTCACGCTCTACCTGCAGGAAAAGCGCGGCTGGCCCGCCGGCAAGGTGCAGATCGGCATCGACTGCACCGTAGTGCTGCTGGCGCTGTTCGTGATCCCGCCGCAGCGGGTGGGTTGGTCGGTGCTGGCCGCGGTGGTGATGGGACTCTTCCTCTGGATCAACCACAAGCCCGGGCGCTATGCCGCGACCTGAGGTGCCTCGCTAGCGGCCGGGCGGCGAGGGCCAGGGGCGCTGCGGTTCGCGGATCTGCTCGAAGGCGCGCGACACGCGCAGTACGCCGAGATCATCGAAGCGCTGGCCGGCGATCTGCAGCCCGATCGGCAGGCCCGCAGCCGAGTACCCGCAGTTCACCGAGGCCGCAGGCTGCTCCGACATGTTGAACGGCACGGTGAACCCGATGTGCTCCAGCGGCCGCAGCGGGTCGTTGGTGGGCGAGGGCGCCTCGGCCGCCGCCGGCATGTTGGGCGACACGGGCGAGATCACGTAGTCGAAGCGCGCGCAGGCGCTCACGGCGGCCACCCGCGTCGCATGGAACTGGCTGAAGCCGCGGAACACATGCTCGCCGCTGAACTCCGCCGCGCTCTCGGCCCATTCGCGGATGTAGGGCAGCACCTTCGAGCGCTGGTCGGCGCGCAGGCTCTTCATGTCCACCAGCGAGCGCATGCGCCAGAAGTGGTCCATGCCGTCGAGCATGGCCTGCGACATGAAGGGTCGCATCGGCTCGATGACGGCGCCGGCCTTCTCCAGCAGGCGCGCCGCCTGCTCGACCGCCGCCTGAATCTCGGGCTCCACCGCCAGGCCGCAGCCCGCATCGAGCAGCAGCCCGAAGCGCAGGCCGCGCAGATGGTCGGGCGCAACGTCGAAGCTCGCCCAGGCCATGTCCTGCGGCGGCAAGCTCATGCTGTCGCGTGCGTCGGGTTTGGACAGCACCTGCATCAGCAGCGCGGCGTCGCCCACGGCGCGGGTCATCGGCCCTGCGGCGCGGCCCATGTAGGGCGGGTCGATGGGAACGCGCCCCAGGCTGGGCTTGAGCGTGAAGATGCCGCACCAGCTCGCGGGCAGGCGCAGCGAGCCGCCGATGTCTGTGCCCAGGTGCAGGGGGCCGTAGCCCGCCGCTGTGGCAGCTGCGGCACCCGCGCTGGAGCCGCCCGGTGTCAGGCTCAGGTCCCACGGATTGCGCGCCAGCGTGTGGAAGCTCGACAGCCCCGAAGACAACATGCCGTAGTCCGGCATCGTGGTCTTGCTCACGATCACCGCGCCGGCTTCCTTCAGGCGCGCGGCAGGCGGTGCATCCGCAGCCGCGGGCTTCAGGTCGACGGCGGCGGTGCCTGCGGGCATCGGGTCGCCGCGCGTCGCGATGTTTTCCTTGATGGTGGCCGGCACGCCATCCAGCGGCCCGCGCGCGTCGCCGCGCAGCCAGCGCGCCTCCGAGGCCCGCGCCTGTTCGAGCGCAGCCTCGGGCCTGAAGAGCCAGGTGGCCTGCAGGTGGGGCTCCCAGCGCTCCACCTGCGCGATCACGGCCTGCGTGACCTCGACCGGCGAGAGCTTGCGGTCGCGGTAGGCGGCGGCAAGCTCCTGCGCGGAAAGACTGCTCAGCAAGGCGACATCGGACATTGCGTCACTCACTCAAGCTCCGCATTCATCATGATTCACAGCGCACGAGACGCCCACGGCCCCTTCGGGGAACACCGTGGAACCGGCTTTGCCGGGCCACTGGTGTTGCCCCCGGTAGGGGGTTGGCGAAGCGACACGAAGCGCGCGAAGCCTGGGGGCGAGCCTCATCACCCCCACGAGAGCGCGGAGAGATCGTTCACGAAGATGGGGTTCTCTTTCCAGATGCCCTTCACGCTCTTCTTCGCGACCGTCGGGAACTGCGGCTGGTACAGGAAGCCGTTGGCCGCGTCGGTGGCCAGCATCTTCTGCGCGTCGCCCAGCAGCTTGTTGCGCTCGGTGGCGTTGGCGGTGGTCTTGATCTTGTCGAACAGCGCGTCGAAGGCCTTCGACTGGTAGCCCCAGTAGTAGTCGGCCTTGGCGTAGTTGCCCAGGTCGAAGGGCTCCACATGCGACACGATCGACAGGTCGTAGTCCTTGTTGCCGTAGGTGCCGCTGAGCCACTGCGCCCACTCGACGTTCTGAACCTTCACCACGATGCCGATCTTGGCCAGCTGCGCCACGATCACCTCGCCGCCCTGGCGTGCGTAGGGCGGCGGGGGCAGCGTCATCTTCAGCTCGAGCGGCGTCTTCACGCCGGCCTCGGCCAGCAGCTTCTTGGCCTTCTCGACGTCGAAGGGGTTGATGCCGGTGGTGTCGACATAGCCCGCCGCGCCCGGCACGTAGTGGCTGCCGATAGGCACGCCGAAGCCGTCGGCAGCGCCCTCGATGACGGCCTTGCGGTCTATGGCCGCGAGGATGGCGCGGCGCACGCGCACGTCGTCCAGCGGCTTCTTCCTGTTGTTGATCGACAGGATGGTCTTGGCGCGAGAACCGGCCAGGATCACCTGGAACTGCGGATTCATCTTGAACTGCTGCACCACGCGCGTGCCGATGCGCGGGAACACGTCGATGTCGCCCGAGAGCATGGCCGCGGCCTGCGCGGCCGTGTCGGAGATGAAGCGGAAAGTGACCTTGTTGATCTTCGCGGTGGCGGGGCTGCGAAAGCCTTCCCACTTGCTCAGCGTGATCGACGACCCCTTGGCCCAGTTGTCGAGCTTGTAGGGGCCGGTGCCCACCGGCTTGGTGGCGTTGCCCTCGGCGCTCTTGGGCTCGACGATCACTGCCGTGGCCTGGCCCAGCACGAAGGGCAGGTCGGGGTCGATCTCCTTGTTGATGATGACCACCGTGTAGTCGTCGACCACCTGCGTGCTCAGGTTGGCGAAGGTGCGCTTGTCCTTGTTGGTGCTCTTCTCGCTGCCGGCGCGGTCGAACGAGAACTTGACGGCCGCCGCGTTGAAGGGCTCGCCGTTCTGGTACTTCACGCCGCGCTTCAGCTTGAAGGTGTAGGTCTTGAGGTCGGGGGAGATCTCCCAGCTCTCGGCCAGCAGCGGGGTGACGCTGCCGTCGGAGTTGATCTTGGTGAGCGTCTCCAGGATGTTGTACTGCACCACTTCGGCGATGGCGGCCGCCGCGCCCGTGGTCGGGTCGAGCCCCGGCGGCTCGAGCGCCATGCCGATCACGATGGCGTCCTTCCTGCCCTGCGCCATGCCGGCGAGCGGGCTGGCCAGCGCCACGGTGGCGCCGGCGGTGGTAAGGAGGGTGCGACGGTTCAACATACGTGTGATCTCCGGAAAAACATGCCAGGTTCGAAGGGCGGATGACTGCTGCGGCGCACGCCGTGCCCCGAAGGGAGGCGCGGCGCCGCGAAAGACACGGCAAGCAGCACGAAGGATGCCACCTGCGCGAGCGGTCATTTTGATGCAGAGGGCACGCCGGTGCGCGGCCCTCGGGCCGGTTTTTCCTCGGGACGTTCCCGTATGCGGGGGCCCCGGCCGGGCTCGGACCCGGTGACTCAGGCCCAGGACAGTGCCGCGATGTCGTTCACGAAGATCGGCGTGTCCTTCCACAGCCCGCGCAGGTTGCGCGCTGCCACGGTGATGAACTGCGGCTGGTACAGGAACACGTTGGCCGCGTCCTCCGCCAGCAGCCGCTGGGCGTCGCCCAGGTAGCGCTGGCGGTCGGCGGGGCGCGCCGCATTGCGGGCCTTCTCGAAGACCTCGTTGAACTTCGCCGACTGGTAGCCCCAGTAGTAGTCGGGCTTGGTGTAGTTGACGAGGTCGAAGGGCTCGACGTGCAGGATCAGCGAGAGGTCGTAGTTCTTGTTGCCGTAGGTGCCGCTGATCCACTGCGCCCATTCGACGTTCTGGATCTTCGCGACGATCCCCACCTTGGCGAGCTGCGCGGCGATGAGTTCGCCGCCCTGGCGCGCGTAGGGCGGTGGAGGCAGCACCAGTTCGAGTTCGAGCGGTGTCTTCACGCCGGCCTCGGCCAGCAGCTTCTTCGCCTTCTCCACGTCGTAGTCGTTGATGCCCGTGGTGTCGACGTAGCCCGGCGCGCCCGGCACGTAGTGGCTGCCGATGGGCACGCCCCGGCCGTCGGCCGCGGCTTCGATCACCGCCTTGCGGTCGATGGCCGCCGAGATGGCGCGGCGAACGCGCACGTCGTCCAGCGGCTTGCGCCTGTTGTTGATGGCGAGGATGGTCTTGCCGCGCGATGCGTTGAACACCACCTGGAAGCGCTTGTCGTTCTGGAACTGCGGCAGGCTGCGCGACACCGAGGCATGCGGGAACAGGTCGACGTCGCCCGAGAGCAGCGCCGTGGTCTGCGCGGCCGGTTCGGAGATGAAGCGGAAGCTGGCCTTGCGGATCTGCACCGTGTCGGCGCCGCGCCAGCCGTCCCACTTGGCGAGCACGATGCTCGAACCCTTGGCCCAGTTGTCGAGCCTGTAGGGGCCGGTGCCGACAGGCCTGGTGGCGTTGGTCTCCGCTGTCTTGGGCTCGACGATGATGGCCGAGGCCTGCCCGAGGAGGAACAGCAGGTCGGGCTCGATCTCCTTGGTGATCAGCACCACCGTGTGATCGTCGACTACCTGCGTCGCGATGTTGGTGAAGGTGCGCTTGTCCTTGTTGGTGCTGTTGGCGGCGGCCGCGCGGTCGAACGAGAACTTCACGCTCTGCGCGTTGAAGGGCTCGCCGTTCTGGAACCTCACGCCGCGCCGCAGCTTGAAGGTGAGCGTCTTCAGGTCGGGCGAGACTTCCCAGCTCTCGGCCAGGAGCGACGTGACGCTGCCGTCGGAGTTGATCTTGGTGAGGGTTTCAAAGACGGTGTAGAGCACCACTTCTGCAATCTCCGCGCCGGCCTTGGCCGTGGGGTCCAACCCCGTGGGCTCCAGCGTGAGGCCGATGACCAGCGCATCCTTCTTTTTCTGTGCCAGCGCGAGGGTCGGCAGTGTCAGCGGGGTCAGGGCTGCGGCGCCGGTGGCGAGCAGGGTGCGTCGTTTGAGCATGGAGCGGTGTCCTCGAAACAGGGGCAGGCATCATCCGCGACGGCGCGCGCGTGCGCAACCAGATGCTTATGACCCACTCATCCTAGGGAGGCGGGACGACGCTTCGATGTCAGCCGGGCAGCAGCGTGCCGCCGGCAGGCGTGCGCGGCACGGCGTCGAGCAGCGTGCGCGTGTATTCGTGCTGCGCGTGCTGGAAGAGTTCGGCAGGCGCTCCCTGCTCCACGATGCGGCCCTTGAAGACCACGCACACGTTGTCGCAGAGGTGGTTGACCACCGCGAGGTCATGGCTGATGAGCAGGTAGCTGATGCCGAACTGCTGCTGAAGGTCCTGCATGAGGTTGAGCACCTGCGCCTGCACCGACACGTCGAGCGCGCTCACGGGTTCGTCGGCCACGATGAGCTTGGGGCGCGTGATGAGGGCGCGTGCGATGGCGATGCGCTGGCGCTGCCCACCCGAGAACTCGTGCGGGTACTTGTCGAGGTCGGTGGCGCGCAGGCCCACGGCGGCGAGTGTTTCGGCGGCGCGTTCGCGCTGCTCGGCGCGAGTGGTGGCCGCGAGCGCTTCGAGCGGCTCGGCGACGATGCGCGCGACCGTCTGGCGCGGATCGAGCGAGCCGTACGGGTCCTGGAACACCATCTGGAAGTCGCGGCGCGCCACGCGCAGCTCTTCCTTGGAGAGCGCGTGCAGATTGCGGCCTTCGAGCGAGACGGTGCCCGAGGTCGGAGTGTCGAGTGCCATCACCAGACGCGCGATGGTCGACTTGCCCGAGCCCGATTCGCCGACGATGCCCACGCTTTGGCCGGCCTGCACTTCGAAGCTCACGCCGTTGAGCGCCTTCACGGTCGGCGGCGGGCCGAAGAGCTTCTCGCGCGGCAGCGCGTAGTGGCGGACGAGGTCGGTGACCCGCAGCAGCGGCGAAGAAGCGGCGGCGGTCGCGCTCATGGTGCGATGGCTCCTTCAGCGGCGATCTCTTCGAGGCGGATGCAGCGCACCGCATGGTCCTGCGGCAGCATCGTGGCCGGCGGCCGCGTGGTCATGCAGGCGTCGACGGTGTAGCTGCACCGTCCCGCGAAGGGGCAGCCCTTGGGCAGGTCGACCAGCTCGGGCACGCTGCCCTTGATGGTGGCCAGCCGCACGCCGCGCGGCGCGCCGATGACGGGGCGCGCGGCGAACAGGCCTTGCGTGTACGGGTGGGCGCGCCGGGCGAACACGGCTTCGGTCGGCCCGCTCTCGACCACGCTGCCGCCATACATCACGAGCATCTTCGAGACCGTCTGCGCGATCACGCCGAGGTCGTGCGAGATCAGGATCAGCGCCATGCCGCGCTCGGCCACGAGGCTCTTGATCAACTCGAGGATCTGCTTCTGGATGGTCACGTCGAGCGCGGTGGTGGGCTCGTCGGCGATCAACAGGTCGGGCCCGCACGCGAGCGCCATGGCGATACCGATGCGCTGCCGCTGGCCGCCGGAGAACTGGTGCGGATACGCGTCGAGGCGCGAAGCCGCATCCGGAATGCCCACGCGCTCCAGCAGCGCGAGCACCTCCTTGCGCGCGTCGGCCTTCGAGAGCCCGCGATGCAGCCGCAGCGGCTCGCCGACCTGGCGCGCGATGGTGTGTACCGGGTTCAGCGCCGTCATCGGCTCCTGGAAGATCATGCCGATGCGGTTGCCGCGGATCTCGCACATCCGCTTCTCGGGCAACCCGACGAGCTCGGTGCCGTCGAAGCGGATGCTGCCGCCGACCTTCGCGGTGGAGGGCAGCAGGCCCATGAGCGACATCACCGTGATCGACTTGCCGCAGCCCGATTCGCCGACGATGCCCAGGGTTTCGCCGCGTTCCAGCGAGAAACCGATGCCGCGCACCGCCTCCGCGGGGCCGCGTTGCGTCTGCAGGCCGATGTGGAGGTCCTTGACTTCGAGCAGGGGCATCTTGCTTACCTTGCTCTCGCCAGGCGCGGATCGAGCAGGTCGCGCAGACCGTCGCCGAGCAGGTTCAGGCCCAGCACCGCGAAGGCGATGGCCATGCCGGGGAACACCGCGAGCAGAGGCGCCTGGAACATCATCGTCTGCGCTTCGCTGAGCATGCGGCCCCAAGAAGGCTGCGGCGGCTGCGTGCCGAGTCCGAGATAGGAGAGGGCGGCCTCGGCCAGGATCGCAATGGCGAAGCGGATGGTGATCTGCACGATCAGCACCGCCGAGATGTTCGGCAGCACGTGCTGCATGGTGATCGCGAAGCTGCCCTTGCCGCAGGCGCGTGCGGCGGCCACGTATTCGCGCGACCAGATGGCGTTGGCCGATGCGCGCGTGATGCGCGCGAAGGTCGGGATGTTGTAGATGCCGATCGCGATGATCGCGTTGACGATGCCCGCGCCGAACACGGCCGTCATCATGATGGCCGAGAGGATCGCGGGGAAAGCCAGCGAGAAGTCGGTGAGCCGCATGATGGCTTCTTCCACCCAGCCGCGCTTCGCTGCCGCGAGCAGGCCCAGCGCGGTGCCGACCACGAGGCCGATGCCGACCGCGATCACGCCCACGAGGATGGACGCGCGCGCGCCCACGAGCAGCAACGAGGCCACGTCGCGTCCGTAGGTGTCGGTGCCCAGCCAGTGCGAACCCGTCGGCGGCTTCAGCTTGCTGGCCATGTCCATCTCGTAGGGCGACCATGGCGTCCACACCAGCGAGACGGCCGCGGCCAGCAGCAGGAGCAGCGTGAGCGCGCCGCCGATGACGAAGCTGCGGTGATGCAATGCGCGGCGCCAGAAGCCCGGCACCTTGAGCGCGGCGGCGTTGGGAACTGCTGCTGTGCTCATATGTCGCTGGCCTTGATGCGCGGGTCGATGACGGCATAGAGCACGTCGACCACGAAGTTCACGATGACCACCATGGCCGCCAGCAGCATCACGCAGTTGCGCACCACGATCAGGTCGCGGTTGCTGATGGCCTGGAAGATCAGCCGCCCCAGGCCGGGAAGATAGAACACGTTCTCCACCACGATGGTGCCGGCCAAGAGCTCCGAGAACTGCATGCCCATGACCGTGATGACGGGGATCATCGCGTTGCGCAGCACATGAGTCCAAAGCACCATGCGCTGCGACACGCCCTTGGCGCGTGCGGTGCGAACGAAGTCTTCGCGCATCACTTCCAGCACTGCCGAGCGCGTGATGCGCGCGAGGATCGCCGCCTGGACCACAGCCAGCGAAAGGGCAGGCAGCAGCAGCGACTTGATGCCGGCAAAGATACCTTCGCCCCATCCCTCGAAGCCGCCAGCGGAGAACCACTGCAGCTGCACCGAGAACACCAGGATCAGCAGGATGGCGAACCAGAAGTTCGGAATGGCGATGCCGACCTGGGCCATGCCCATGAGGCCGACGTCGCCGAGCTTGTTGTGGCGGGCCGCGGCGGTCACGCCCACGAGCAGGGCGATCACGACGGTGAGCGCCATGGCGAGCACGGCCAGGGGCACGGTGAGCGCGAGGCGTTCGAGGATGAGATCGAGCACGGGCGAGCTGTAGGCGTAGCTGTCGCCGAGGCTGCCGGTGAGCAGGCCGCCGATCCAGTGCCAGTAGCGCGTCCACGCGGGCTGATCGAGGCCGAGCTTGGTGGCCAGGGCGGCCACGGCCTCGGGGGAGGCGTCGGGGCCCATGAGCATCTGCGCGGCGTTGCCGGGCAGGATCTCGAGCACGAGGAAGACGATGACCGAGGCGCCGATCAGGGTGCCGATCAGCGTGGCGAGGCGCTTGACTAGGAACAGACTCATGGGGCGGGGCGCAGCATAACTGACTCCCGCAACAAATGTGCCGCGAATGTGGCCTTTGTCATTCACCGGCTGCCGGCCCGGCCCGAGCCGCGATAATCGGGGCCATGGCCCTCATGATCACCGACGAATGCATCAATTGCGATGTCTGCGAGCCCGAGTGCCCGAACGACGCGATCTACATGGGCGAGGCGTTCTACGAGATCGATCCGCACAAGTGCACCGAGTGCGTGGGCCATTTCGATGAGCCGCAGTGCGTGCAGATCTGCCCCGTGGCCTGTATTCCCGTGAACCCCGAGCATGTGGAAAGCCGCGAGACGCTGATGCAGAAATACCAGCGTCTCACGGCGATCAAGGTGACTGCAGCGGCAGCTTCGTCCGGCGCTTAATCGGCCGATTTCCGTTTCTTTTTCTTGCGCTCCGGTGCGTCAGCGCCTGGGCTGCTGCTGAAGCTCAGGCTCGATTTGCGGGGCGCATTGGCTTCCTTGCGAGCGCGGTCGCGCTCCCTCTGCTCGGCCATGGCGAGCCGCCTTTCCGCCAGGGCCGCGCTTCTTGCCTCCCGCGCGGCGCGCTGGTCGCGGTCATGAGCGGCCTTTTCCAGCGACAGGCGGTTGCGCTCCATGCGGTCGGCCTGGGTCTGGGCGCTGCGGGTGCCGGCATCGGCGGCGCGGCGGTCTTCGTCGCTGCGGCGGTCGTCCACCTTCACCGTCCTGCCGCCTTCACAGGGCTGGTCGGAATATGTGTTGCCGCAGCGCCAGGTGTTCGCCCCTTGGGCGGCAGCGCCTGCGGAGCAGATGCCGATTGCTATTGAAAAGATAGCGATTGCGGTTTTCGAAACCGTCTTTCCGTTCTTCTCTTTTTTTTCGCTCATTTTTTATTTCTCTCCCTCCTGCACTTCAATGGCCGGCTAGGTGGCGGCAGGCGTGCCCCCTTCGCCGGGCTCCCTCCGCGGCGGCTTGGGCCGGGGCGGTTTGCTCGTGTGAATGACCAGGGTCGCCTTTTCCATCTCGCCTGCCACCAGCGCGGGAATCGCGTGCAGCGTGCGGGTGATGGCGTCCTCGATCGCTTCGCGCTGTTCCTTGAGTGGCTTCTTGAGCACCCAGTTGACGACCTCCGACTTCACGCCGGGGTGGCCTATGCCCAGGCGCAGCCGCCAGTAGTCGCCGGTGCCCAGTTGCGCGTGGATGTCGCGCAGTCCGTTGTGGCCGGCATGGCTGCCGCCGAACTTGAGCTTGACCTGGCCAGGGACCACGTCAAGCTCGTCGTGCACCACGAGGATTTCTTCCGGCGCGATCTTGAAGAAGCGCGCCAAGGCGGCCACCGATTTGCCCGACAGGTTCATGAAGGTCTGCGGCTCCAGCAGCCAGATGCTCTGGCCGCCGATGCTCGTGCGCGCGGCGAGGCCGTGGTAGCTGCGCTCGGGCACGAGGTTGAGCTTCCATTCACGCGCGAGGGCGTCGATCCACCAGAAGCCGGCGTTGTGCCGCGTGGCTTCGTACTCGGGGCCCGGGTTTCCGAGGCCGACAAACAGCTTGATCATGGTCGTGGATTATCCGGTCGCCGTAAAAGCAAAAAGGCCCGCACGAGGCGGGCCTTCATCGGGAAGCAACGAGTGCGAAGAAGCGGATTACTTCTTGGCAGGTGCCTTGGCAGCGGGCGTCTTGGCCGCGGCCTTACCACCCTTGCCTGCCGGAGCGGCTGCTGCGTCGGCAGCTGCTGCGCCTTCGGCGGGAGCTTCTTCTTCGGCAGCCGGGGTCACGGCCGAAGCCAGCACCGGGTTGGCCTTGCCGTGGCTGACCCACTTCACGCCGCGGGGCAGCTTGATGTCCTTCAGCGTGACGGTGCCGTTCTTCTTCAGGCCCGACAGGTCGACTTCGATGAACTCGGGCAGGTCGGTCGGCAGGCAGTTCACTTCCAGTTCGGTCGTGACGTGGTTGACCAGGTTGTGGTCGAGCTTGACGGCGTCGGACTCTTCCTCGCCCTTGAAGTGCACGGGCACCTTCAGGGTCATGCGGGTCTTGGCGTCCACGCGCTGGAAGTCGATGTGCTGCACCAGCTGGCGGAAGGGGTGGTATTGCACGTCACGCAGCAGAACCTTGCTGACGTTGCCGCCCAGTTCCATCTCGAGAACGCTGGAGTGGAAGGCTTCCTTCTTCAGGGCGTGCCACAGTGCGTTGTGATCGAGCTCGATCAGTTGGGGCTCGGCGCCACCGCCGTAGACGATGCCGGGGGTCTTGCCCGTGATGCGGAGACGGCGGCTCGCACCCGTGCCCTGCTTTGCGCGCTCAAAAGCGACGAATTTCATAACTAGCTCCTGTAAGAGTCCACCGCGACCAGTGCGACTCCGGTTCAAAAAGGCTTCAGGGGTGAAGCCCGCTCTTTGCCCAGGTCAGAACAGGTTGTCCTGATCCGAGAACAAACTCATCACCGACTCGCCCTTGGCAATGCGCTGGATCGTTTCGGCGATCAGCGGTGCCACGGAGAGCTGGCGGATCTTTCCGCAGGCATTGGCGCCGTCGGAGAGGGGGATGGTGTTGGTCACGACCACTTCGTCGAGGGCCGAGCCCTTGGTGATGCGCTCGATGGCCGGGCCCGAGAAGATCGGGTGCGTGCAGTAGGCGTACACGCTCTTGGCGCCGCGCTCCTTGAGCACCTCCGCCGCTTTGACCAGCGTGCCGGCGGTGTCGATCATGTCGTCCATGATCACGCAGTTGCGGCCGTCGATCTCGCCGATCACGTTCATGACTTCGCTGACGTTGGCCTTCGGGCGGCGCTTGTCGATGATGGCGAGGTCGCAGTTCAACTGCTTGGCCAGCGCGCGGGCGCGAACCACGCCGCCGACGTCCGGCGAGACCACGATCAGGTCTTCGTAGTTCTTGGCGCGCAGGTCGCCCAGCAGCACCGGCGAGGCGTAGATGTTGTCGACGGGGATGTCGAAGAAGCCCTGGATCTGGTCTGCGTGCAGGTCCATGGTGAGCACGCGCTCGACGCCGACGGTTTCCAGCAGGTTGGCGACGACCTTCGCCGAGATCGGCACGCGGCTCGAGCGCGGGCGGCGGTCCTGGCGGGCATAGCCGAAGTAGGGGATCACGGCGCTGATACGTTCGGCCGAAGCGCGCTTGAGCGCGTCGACCATGATCAGCAGTTCCATCAGGTTTTCGTTCGTCGGAGCGCAGGTCGACTGCACCACGAACACGTCGCGTGCGCGGACGTTCTGGTTGATCTCGACAGTGACTTCGCCGTCGGAGAAGCGGCCCACGCGGGCAGCGCCCAGCGAGGTGCCGAGGTTGTGCGCGATTTCTGCGGCAAGGCCCGGATTGGCATTGCCGGTGAAAACCATGAAATCAGGGTGATTAGCCTGCATGAGCGCGTCCCGGCAGTGCAAGTGGGCTTAGGAAGCCGCCAAAAGGTTCGTATGCATGGCGGCCGGTGAGCCGCCGATTATTGCAGCGGGTGGGCTGCAAATGAAGACTGCGGCCCTCGGGCCGCAGTCGTGAAGATTTGGCAGGGGAGAAAGGATTCGAACCTTTGCATGCTGGAATCAAAATCCAGTGCCTTAACCAGCTTGGCGACTCCCCTACACGGGTCCACGGCTTTCGCCATCAACCGATATATGTCGCATCGAACCGAACGAACGATCCGATTATCTTCAGGTTGCCCATCCCCAGAGCGGATGAACTTCCAGATTGCTGCATTGACGAACCTGCCAGCCTTCGGGGGCCTCGAGCAGTTCCGCTTCCTGCGGCGATTGCGGCAGCTTCGCGAACACCGAGCTTCCGGAGCCGGTCATCCGGGCCTTCAATCCTTGGGTACCGAGCCATTCGATGGCGTCGGTGACCGCGGGACAAAGTCGCTGGGCAACCGGCTGCAGGTCGTTGTGGCCGAACTCGAAAACCCGGTTTCCCAAGTTTGTCGCTTCCGACGATTCGCTGTCTGCAGCAAAGCCTGAGATTATAGCAACAGGCGTGGCACGTTGAAGGTTCGAATCCGAAAAAATTAATCGGGTATCGAGTCCTTCGGGTGGTTTGACCACCACGAAGCGCGCGGAAGGGAGTGTAACCGGTGTGATTTCCTCCCCGATGCCTTCCACCCACGCGTTGAGCCCGCCGAGGAAGAAAGGCACGTCGGCGCCCAGCTTCAGGCCAATGTGGGCCAGCCGCGACAACGGCAGGTTCAGGCCCCACAGGCGGTTCAGCGCGAGCAGGCAGGTGGCGGCATCCGACGAGCCACCACCCATCCCCGCCTGCGCCGGCACATGCTTGGCGACGCCGATGTGCGCACCCTGGCCTGGCGCGGCGAAGGGCTGCAGCGCACGCGCGGCACGCAGGATCAGGTCGTCCGCCGGCAGTTCCGTCGTCAGATCCTCCCGGCTGAGCTGGCCATCGCGCCGCAGTTCGACGTGCAGCGTGTCACACCAGTCGATCAGCATGAACACCGACTGCAGCAGGTGATACCCGTCGTCGCGCCTGCCGGTGATGTGGAGAAAGAGATTGAGCTTGGCCGGCGCGGGGAGGTCGTAGATCGCCTTCATGGCTGCTCGAACACGATGCGCAGATCGGCCCTCGGACTCGGCGACTCGCGCACCGCCTGCAGCCGTCCGCTGCCGAGCTGCGCGAGATCGGGCTTCCAGCCGAGCACGGGTTCGTTGCGGCCCGCCAGCCAGCCGAAAAGAGCTCCGACCGGAATGGCCGCGCCGGTAGCCGCCTCGATGAGCTCATCGACCGAGTCGAACCGGCGTGTCCGGTTGCCGTCCTTCAGCAGCGCTTCGCCCGGCGCCCAATGCAACTGGGCCAGGGTGCTGCCGATGGGTGTCGTGAGCGTCAGGTCGCCCGCCTCGGCCGAGCCGCGAAGTTCGAACAGTGCCGCGAAGGTCTGCACCGGCTCGCTCTCGATGCGCAGCGACATGCGTCCGCTCCAGCTGTCCGTCGGCTTCGGTGCCGACGAACCGCCGGACAGCTGCGCGCAACCGGTCGCCAGCAAGGCTGCTGCACCGCCGGCCGCGAGAAAAGCGCGACGGCCGCCCTGCACCGGCGCGAATGCCTCTGCCTGCGCCATGTCAGGGCTTCACTCGCAGGCGCTTGAGCGTTTCCTGCAGCGTTTCGTTCTCGGCGTCGCTCAGCAGGGCTTCCTTCCAGATCGTGACCGCGCGGTCCTTCTGGCCGGAGGTCCACAGGACTTCGCCGAAGTGCGCGCCGATCTCGGGGTCGGGCCGCGTCTTGTAGGCCGCCTCGAGGATGCGGATGGCCTCCGCCGTGTTGCCGAGCCGGAATTCGACCCAGCCCAGGCTGTCGGCGATGAACGGGTCTTCCGGCGCCAGCTGCACCGCCTTCTGGATCAGCGTGCGTGCCTCCTCGAGCCTGATCTTGCGATCGGCCAGCGAGTAGCCCAGCGCGTTGTATGCGTTCTGGTTCTCGGGCTTGAGCTCGATGAGGCGGCGCAGCAGGCGCTCCATGTCGTCGAGACGGTTGAGCTTCTCGGCGACCATGGCCTGGTCGTAGACGAGGTCGCCGTCGTCCGGCGATGCCGCCGAAGCCTGGGCGAGCATGTCGTAGGCCGCCTGGTACTGCTTCGCGTCGCGCAGCAGCTGCACTTCGGCGAGGAACTTCTGCTTCTTGTCGTCGGCTGTGCGCTCGGGCAGGCCCCGGATGATCTCGCGTGCCTGCGGCAGCTTGCCCTGGCGCGCCAGCAGCGTCGCGCGGCGGGTCTGCGCGGCCACCAGCTCGTCGGCGCCGTCGATGCGCGAGAGCCAGCGTTCGGCGGCCGCATAGTCCTTGCGCCGCTCGGCCAGCTGCGACAGCGCGAAGTAGGCCTGCGAGATGCCGCGCTTGCGGTCGGTGGCGTCGTCGGCATCCTTGTTGCCGGCGCCGCTCTTCGGATTGCCCGACAGCTCGATGAAGCGCTTGATCGAGGCTTCGGCCGCGGCGTCCTGCCGCGCCTGCATCTGCAGGCTGCCCAGCAGCAGCCAGGGCTCGGCGAGTTCGGGGCGCGAGGTGGTCAGCGTCTGCAGCTGCGCGGAGGCGTCGCTGTAGCGGCGGTTCTCGACCAGCACGCGGGCGTAGGCCACGCGCAGCTCGGCCGAGGCCTTCGGGTTGCTGTTCAGGAAGCGCGTGACGATCGGCTCGGCCAGCGGCTGGCCCGGGTCGATCATCTCGAGCGCCAGCGCGGCGGGGGCTTCGGAGGCCGGGTCGATCTCCTGGCCCTTGCGCGCGGCTTCCAGCGCGCCCGAGGCATCGCCCGCGTTCAGGCGCAGCCGGCCGACCGTGGCCCAGGCAAGCCCGCCGGTGGTGGGGCTCTTCAGCTCGTCGACCAGCGCCTGCTCGACCACCGAGGCGGCCAGCTTCTTGTCCGATGCGCGCGAGTAGTTGCGCGCGATCACGGCCATCAGCAGCGGGCGCTCGATCTGCGAGGTGGCCGCCACCTCGGCGCGCAGCGGCTCGACGGTTTCGCTGATGCGGTTCAGCGCGATCAGGATCTGCAACTCGATGCGGCGCGCGTCGCGCGAATTCGGCAGGGTTTCCTGCCAGGCACGTGCCGCGGCGAGCGCCGCGTCGCCGGAGCGCGACTGCAGCGCGATCTCGACCGCGCGCTGGAACAGCTTGCCGTCGCGCAGCCGGCGGGCCGCATCGAGCACGAGCGCATAGCCGGAGCCGGGGTCGCCGGAACGGGCGGTCATTTCGCCCATCAGGATCTCGTAGAACAGGTCGGCCGTCAGCGCGGACTGCAGCGGCGCGGGTTCGGCTGCTTCCTTGGCTGCGGCCGGTCGCGGCCTGACTATGGGCCTCGTCTGCGCCGGCCGTTCGATGACAGGTGTGGGGCTGAAAGGGGCTGCGGGATCGGAAGATTGCGCATTGACGGCGCAAGCCATCAAGGCGAGAGACGCGGCCGCCGCAAGGCGGTGTCGGCGGGGCGAAAGGTTCATGCAACCATAATAATCCAGCCTTTTGTACGAGCATCGCCGTGGGGCTTCGCCGCCGCGGGCGTTTGCCGAAGATTTACCTTTCATGCCCGAGCTACCCGAAGTCGAAGTCACCCGCCGTGGGTTCGCTGACCGCATCGCAGGCGGGCGCATCGAGGCGGTGCGCATCGGCAAGCCGCTGCGATGGGCGCTGATGGTGCTGCCCGAGGCGCTGGTCGGCCGGCAGGTGCGCGAGGTGCGCCGGCGCGGCAAGTACCTGCTGATCGATCTTGATCGCGGCATCCTGCTGCTGCACCTGGGCATGTCGGGCAGCCTGCGCTTCGATGCCGCGCTGCCGCCGCCCGGACCGCACGATCACTTCGATCTTGTTACCAACCTCGGCACGCTCAGGCTCAACGATCCGCGCCGCTTCGGCGCAGTTGTTTACGTGGAAGACGAGTCCGCCCCGTGGGCGATCAAACTGCTGGGCGGCCTTGGCATGGAGCCGCTGGACGAAGGATTCGACCTCGACGCCTTCCACGCCGGCCTCAAGAAGCGCAAGACGGCGGTCAAGCAGGTGCTGCTGGCGGGCGACGTGGTGGTGGGCGTGGGCAACATCTACGCGTCGGAGGCGCTGTTCCAGGCGGGCATCCGGCCGACGCTGTCGGCGGCGCGCATCAGCCGGCCACGGGCGGCCAGGCTGCATGCGGCGGTGCGCGAGATCCTGGCGCGGGCGGTGGAGAAGGGCGGCAGCACGCTGCGTGATTTCTCCAACATCGACGGGCAGAACGGCTATTTCCAGCTCGAAGCGACCGTCTACGGCCGGGCGGGCGAGCCCTGTCGGGTTTGCGCAACGCCGATCCGGCTGTTGCGCCAGGGGCAGCGCTCCACCTATTACTGCCCCAATTGCCAGAAGTAGGCGCGGGCTCGCGCGATGGAAACAGAAAAATAGAAACAATCTAGAAACGGTGGTGCCCCGCCCGCCGATGTATATTTGTAAATTGTTTCTTACACATTCCCCTTGAGCCGCTCCTTCAATCAACAACTCGATCAGCACGGTGCGTGGCGGAGCAACTTCGCCCACCGGCTGCAGTGGCTGTCCCGCTGGCTGACCGAGAACGAGCTGCTCGACCAGGCGGTGGCGGAGCGCCTGCGCGGGCTGGAAACGCAGATCCGCACCAGCAAGGTCATGGTCGCCTTCGTCGCCGAGTTCTCGCGCGGCAAGTCGGAGCTGATCAACGCCATCTTCTTCGCCGGCTACGGGCGGCGCATCATGCCCGCCAGCGCAGGCCGCACCACGATGTGCCCGACCGAGCTGGGCTACGACGCCGCGATCGCGCCCAAGCTGCGGCTGCTGCCCATCGAGACCCGGCTGGAGCCCCATTCGCTGGCCCACTGGCGCGACAAGCCCACGCGCTGGACCGAGATCGCCATCGACGTGGGCAACGCCGAGCACCTGGCGCAGGCCATGGGCAAGGTGGCCGAGGTGCGCTGGGTAAGCAAGGACGAAGCCCGCACGCTGGGCTTCTGGAACGACGAGACGCCCGACGACAACCCGGTGCAGGACGCCGAAGGCCGCGTCGAGATTCCGCGCTGGCGCCATGCGGTGCTGAACATGCCGCATCCGCTGCTGGAGCAGGGGCTGGTAATTCTGGACACGCCGGGCCTGAACGCGATCGGCGCCGAACCCGAACTGACAGTGAGCCTGATCCCGCAGGCGCACGCGGTGGTCTTCATCCTCGGCGCCGAAACCGGCGTGACCCGCTCCGATCTTTCCATCTGGCGCGAGCACCTGATCACCGAGGACGAAAGCAACGACACGCGCTTCGTGGTGCTCAACAAGATCGACACCATGTGGGACACGCTCAGCACGCCCGCGCAGATCGAGCAGCAGATCGAGCGCCAGCGCGAAGGCGCGGCCCGATTGCTCGAGGTGCCGCTGGCGCAGGTGCTGCCCGTGTCGGCGCAGAAGGGCCTGCAGGCCAAGATCCAGCACGACGGCCAGCTGCTGCAGGCCAGCCGCCTGCCGGCGCTCGAAACGCTGCTGGCCGAAGGCGTTCTGGGCAAGCGCGAAACCATGCTGCGGCTCGCGGTCGATGCGGGCATGACCGCGCTGCGCGCCGAGGCCGAGCGCATCCTGAAGGTGCGCCAGCGCGACCTGGCGGAGCAGGCGCTCGAACTGCAGGGCCTGCGCGGCAAGAACGTTTCGGTGATCCGCCACATGCGCGCGCGCATCGACCAGGAACATGCCGAGTTCGAGGGCAGCAACACGCGCATCCTGGCGCTGCGATCGGTGCAGGGCAAGCTGCTGCGCGAGGTGTATGCCGTGCTCGGGCGCACCGCGCTGAAGGCCGACATGGTGAAGCTGTCGGCCGCGCTCAAGCGCCCCGGCGTCAAGTTCAACGTGCGCAAGGTGTACGCCGAGACCTTCGACTCGCTGCGCAACAACCTGCGCGAGGTGCAGGCGACCACGGCCGAGATCCAGTCGATGCTGCACGCCACCTTCCGCCAGCTCAACGCCGAGCAGGGCTTCACCCTGCAGGCGCCGGCCGAGCCCGACCTCACCGGCTTCGAGCAGGAGCTCGCGCAGATCGAGCGCAGCCACATCCACTACCTGGGCGTGGGCAACCTGCTGAAGCTCGCGCAGGCCGATTTCTGCGACAAGCTGGTGCGCGCGCTCGCCAGCCGGCTGCGGCTGGTGAACGAGGCGGCCATGACCGAGGTCGAGCGCTGGAGCAAGGGCGCGAGCGCGCAGATCGATGCGCAGCTCAAGGAGCGCCGCCGCAACTTCAGCAAGCGCATCGAGGCGATCGAGCGCATCCAGAGCGCGGCGGGCAGCCTCGACGAGCGGCTGGTCGAGCTGGCCGCGCAGGAGAGCAACCTCACCGAACTCCATGTGCAGCTGCGCGAGTTCACTTCGCTGATCGCGCAGCACGGAAAGCCGCAGCCCGCGGCCACCATCGGCGAGCTGCGTGCGGCCTGAGAAAACCGCCTCCACGGCGGCGACCGCGACCCAGCCATTGCCTCCGGATTTCGCCGCGCGGATCGTGAGCTGGCAGCGCAGCCACGGGCGCAGCCAACTGCCGTGGCAGAACACGCGCGACCCGTATCGCGTGTGGCTGTCGGAAGTGATGCTGCAGCAGACGCAGGTGTCGACGGTGCTCGGTTATTTCGCGCGCTTTCTCGAACGCTTTCCCGACGTGAAGGCTCTCGCCGCGGGCACCGAGGACGAGGTGTTCGGCCTGTGGAGCGGGCTGGGCTACTACAGCCGCGCGCGCAACATGCACCGCTGCGCGCAGGAAGTCGTCGCGCGATTCGGCGGGGAGTTTCCGCGCACCGCTGCAGAACTCGTCACGCTGCCGGGCATCGGGCGCTCCACCTCGGCGGCCATCGCGGCCTTCTGCTTCGGCGAGCGAGTGGCGATCCTCGACGGCAACGTCAAGCGCGTGCTCACGCGCGTGCTCGGCTTCGCGGGCGACATGTCCTCGGCGGCGCAGGAGCGCGCGCTGTGGGATCTGGCGACGCAACTGCTCCCGCCTGCGAATGACAGGGAAGCCATCGCGTCTTACACGCAGGGCGTGATGGACATGGGCGCCACGGTCTGCCTGCCGCGCAAGCCGAGCTGCATGATCTGCCCTGTGCAGAAGAGTTGCGTGGCCTTGCGCGAAGGCGCGCCGGAGCGTTACCCGGTCAAGACGCGCAAGCTCAAGCGCAGCGCGCAGTCGCTGTGGGTGCTGCTGGCGCGCGATGAGCAAGGGCGCGTGTGGCTGGAGAAGCGGCCGGCGAAGGGCATCTGGGCCGGGCTCTACTGCCTGCCGGTGTTCGACAGCCGCGAAGAACTTCTTGCTGCCTTGCCGGCCGCAAGGCGCGGAGTGCATGACTTGCCGGCCTTCGTGCACGTGCTGACCCACAAGGACCTGCACCTGCACCCTGTGCGGATCGACGGCGGCCAGCCACAGGGCGAGGCCGCGCGCTGGTTCGAAGCGGATGAATGGAGCCGGCTGGGCCTGCCGGCTCCGATGCGCAAGCTGCTGGAAGGCGGCGAGGCTTAGCCAGCCAGCCAACCCGCCCCTGGCTGGTCAGCCCGCGTCGAGTTCGCGGTGCCTCTTCAACGCACCCCAGCGCGCGCCGAACGAACGCGCCAGTTGCTCGACCAGGAACACCGAGCGGTGCTGCCCGCCGGTGCACCCGATGGCCACCGTCACGTAGCTGCGATGGTCGCGCGCCAGCGCGTCGAGCCAGTGCGCCAGGAACTGCTCGATGTCGTCGTACATGCGCGCCACGTCGTCGTGCTCGCGCAGCCATTCGATCACCGGCTCGTCGCGGCCGGTGAGCGGGCGCAGCGCGGGCACGTAGTGCGGGTTGGGCAGCATGCGCACGTCGAATACGTAGTCGGCATCCAGCGGCACGCCGCGCTTGAAGGCGAAGGATTCGAACACCAGCGTGAGCGGCGTCTGCGGCGCGGAGATCAGCGACTTGATGTAGCTCTGCAGCTGCGCCGGCCGGATCAGGCTGGTGTCGATCACGTCGGCGCCGTCGCGCAGGTCGGCCAGCAGTTCGCGTTCGAGCTCGATGGCCTGGGTCAACACCCGGTGCTGCTCGGGCACGTCGGTGCGGCCTTCCTGGCGCGAGAGCGGATGGCGGCGGCGGGTTTCGGAATAGCGGCGCAGCAGCGCATCGGTGGTCGCGTCGAGGAAAAGCGAGCGCAGCGAGATGCCGCCGTCGCGGCGCAGCGCCTCGAGCTGCTGTGGAACGATGGGCAGCGAGACGCCGCTGCGCACGTCCATGGCAATCGCCACGCGCGTGGCCTGCTGCTCGTGCTGCAGCGCGATGAACGAGGTCAGCAGCTCGGGCGGCAGGTTGTCGACGCAGTAGTAGCTCGCGTCTTCCAGTGCATGCAGGGCGACCGACTTGCCGGAGCCCGACATGCCCGTGATGAGCACGAGGGCGAGGCTCATTGCACCGTCGCCGAGGTCTTGTGGCCGAGCATCTCGCGCGCGTGCGCGAGCGAGGTCTGCGAGACTTTTTCGCCGCCCAGCATGCGGGCGATTTCCCTGGCGCGGTTGTCGTCGTCGAGGCGAGATACGCCGCTCTCGGTGCGCGGTCCGTCGCCGCCGGTGGCCGCTGTCTGGCGCTTGGCCACCACCAGGTGATGGTCGGCGCAGGCTGCCACCTGCGGCAGGTGGGTCACGGCGAGCACCTGGCGGTCGCGGCCGAGTTGCTTCATCAGTCGGCCGACGGTCTCGGCGACCGCGCCGCCCACGCCGGAATCGACCTCGTCGAAGATCAGCGTCTGCGCCGCGCCGAGCTGGCTGGTGGTGACCGCAATGGCCAGCGCGATGCGCGAAAGCTCGCCGCCCGAAGCCACCTTGCCGATGGCGCGCGGCGTGCTGCCGGTGTGGCCCGCCACGAGGAAGGCCACCTCTTCGAGGCCGGCGCGGCCCGGCTGCGCGAGTGGCTGCAGCTCGACCTCGAAGCGCCCGCCCTGCATGCCCAGGCCCTGCATCGCGTCGGTGACGGCCTGCGAGAGGCGGGGTGCCGCCTGCTTGCGGATCTTGCCCAGCGCCTTGGCTTCCTTCATGTAGGCCTGCTGCGCGGCCTCTTCGGTACGCTCCAGGCCTTCGAGATCGCTTTGCGCGTCGAGCGCCTGCAACTCGGCCTGCCAGCCGGCCAGCAGCGCCGGCAGCTCGGCCGGCGGGCGCTTGTAGCGGCGCGCGAGCGACATCCACAGGCCCATGCGCTCGTCGAGCTCGGCGAGGCTCTGCGGATCGGCGTCGGCATCGCGCAGGTAGCCGTGCAGCGTGTGAGCGGCGTCGGAGGCCTGGGCCACGCACGAGGCGAGCACTTCGCCCAGCGCGCGGAACTCGGGCTCGATGTGCTCGCAGTTCTGCAGCAGCGTGGCCGCGCGCTGCAGCGCGGAGAGGGCGCCGTTGTCGTCGTCTTCCAGCGCCTGGCTGGCGCCCTGGGCCGCGTCGATCAGCGCCTGCGCGTTGGAGATGCGCGAGTGATTGGTGGAGAGCTCTTCCCACTCGTCGGCACCCGGTGCGAGCTTGGCGACTTCGGAAATCTGCCATTGCAGCCGCTCACGTTCGCGCTGCAGCGAGTCCTGCGCCGAGCGGGCGTGTTCGAGCGTGGAGAGCGCCTGCCGCCAGGCCTGCCATGCGGCGTCCAGCGCATCGGTGCGCGCGCCCGCGTAGGCGTCGAGCAGGCCGCGCACCGCCTCGGGCCGTGTCAGGCTCTGCCAGGCGTGCTGGCCGTGGATGTCGAGCAGGCGATCACCCAGTTCGCGCAGTTGCGTGGCGGTGGCGGGGCTGCCGTTGATCCAGCCTCGGCTGCGGCCCTGCAGGTCGACGGTGCGGCGCAGCAGCAGTGCGTCACCGCGCTCGAAGCCGCCTTCGTCGAGCCAGCTGTCCAGGGCCGGGTCGGCGTCGAATTCGGCGCTCACGTCCAGGCGCTCGGCGCCTTCGCGCACCGCGCCGGCATCGGCCCGGTTGCCCAGCGCCAGTTGCAGCGCGTCGATCAGGATGGATTTGCCCGCGCCTGTTTCACCGGTCAGCACGGTGAAGCCGCCGGACAGGTCGAGTTCGAGTGATCGCACGATCACGAAGTCGCGCAGTGCGATGCGTCGCAATGCCATCTCAGTTGTTCCTCCAGGTTCCGGGCAGGGGGCGTTGTGCGAATTTGTAGGGTTCGAGCTGTGAAACACCGCGGAACCGGCTTTGCCGGGCCGCCGGTGTTGCCCCCTGCAAGGGGGTTGGCGAAGCGACACGAAGTGCGCGCAGCCTGGGGGTGTGCTTCATTCAGGAGCCTCCCTCGTTCCAATGAAGTTTCTTGCGCAGCGTGTCGAAATAGCTCCAGCCGCGCGGATGCAGGAAGCGCACGCGGAAATCGGAGCGGCGCACCACCACGCGGTCGCCGATGGCGAGCGAGGCGAGCGACTGCATGTCGAAATTGGCGCTGGCGTCGCGCCCGCCGACCAGCTCGATGACGATCTCGTCGGCGTCGGGCAGCAGCACGGGCCGGTTGGAAAGCGTGTGCGGCGCGATCGGCACCAGCACCCAGCCCGGCACCGCGGGGTGCAGCAGCGGGCCGCCGGCCGATAGCGCGTAGGCGGTCGAGCCCGTCGGCGTGGCGATGATCAGGCCATCGGCGCGCTGGTTGGCCACGAAATGGCGGCCCACCGACACGCGCAGCTCGACCATTCCGGAGGTGGCGCCGCGGTTGACGACCACGTCGTTCATGGCGAAGGCATCGAACACCGAGGCGCCGTCGCGCACGACCTTGGCCTGCATCAGGCTGCGGTGGTCTTCCTCGTACTCGCCGGCCAGCATCGGAATCAGCGTGGCCTGGTAGTTGTCGAGCGGGATGTCGGTGATGAAGCCCAGCCGGCCGCGGTTGATGCCGATCAGCGGAATGCCGTAGCTCGCGAGCTGCCGGCCGATGCCCAGCATGGTGCCGTCGCCGCCGACCACCAGGCCGAGGTCGCAGCGCTGGCCGATTTCCTCGACGGTGAGGGCGGCGTAGCGCGGATGGGCGGGGGCGCCGGCATCGGCTTCCTCGCACGTCGGCCGCTCGACATAGACCGTGCAACCCTGCGATTCCAGAAAGGCTCCGATGCCTTCCATGACGCTGTCGCGCGCATCCGCCTGCGCCCGGGCGCCGGAAGCCTGGTATTTGCCGATCAGGGCGACGTGACGAAAGCGTGAGGTCATATCTCACAAATTACAACACTAAAATCTTGCAATGCTGGACGACCGTGCCAAGTTGCTGCTCAAGACGCTCGTCGAGCGCTACATAGCCGATGGGCAGCCCGTCGGGTCGCGTACGTTGTCGCGCTCCTCGGGGCTCGATCTGTCGCCGGCGACCATCCGCAACGTCATGTCCGACCTGGAGGCGCTGGGGCTGATCGCCAGCCCGCACACCTCGGCCGGGCGCATTCCCACGCACCGCGGCTATCGCCTCTTCGTCGACACCATGCTGACGGCACAGCGCGAGCAGATGACCGCGCCCAGCCTCGCGCCCGACCAGCCGCAGAAGGTGATCGCCAATGCGGCGCACCTGCTGTCGAACATGTCGCAGTTCGTGGGCGTGGTGATGGCGCCGCGGCGTGCGTCGGTGTTCAAGCAGATCGAGTTCCTGCGGCTGTCGGAGAAGCGACTGCTGGTGATCATCGTCTCGCCCGATGGCGACGTGCAGAACAGGGTGATCTTTCCGGAGGCCGATTACTCGCAGTCGCAGTTGGTCGAGGCCTCGAACTACATCAATGCGAACTATGCCGGGCTGACCATCGAACAGGTGCGCGACCGGCTGCAGTCCGAGATAGAAAAGCTGCGCGGCGAGATCGCCACTCTGATGCAGGCGGCAGTGCAGGTCAGCTCGGAAGTGCTGACCGAGGCGCAGGAGGACGACGTCGTCATCTCCGGCGAGCGCAACCTGCTGGCGGTGAGCGATTTCTCCAGCGACATGGGGCAACTGCGCCGCGCCTTCGAACTCTTCGAGCAGAAGGCCCAGCTGATGCGGTTGCTCGACGTATCCAGCAAGGCCGAGGGCGTGCGCATCTTCATCGGCGGCGAGAGCCAGGTGGTGCCGTTCGAGGAGCTCTCCATCGTCAGCGCCAACTACGAGGTCGACGGGGAAGTCGTGGGTACGCTCGGCGTGATCGGACCGACTCGCATGCCGTATGAGCGCATGATCCAGATTGTCGACATCACGTCGCGCCTGGTGACCAATGCGCTGAGCCATCGCAAGTAGGCCCGGTTGCGCGAATAGAATCGTGCCGCGTGGGCCGTTAGCTCAGTTGGTTAGAGCAGCGGACTCATAATCCGTTGGTCGCTGGTTCAAGCCCAGCACGGCCTACCACCCTCCCTTCGGCGATTCGATATTGCAACGTCTTGCCATGCTTTCGGGGAGCAGCCAAAAATCAGGCTATAATCGAAAGCTTCGCGGCTGTAGCTCAGCTGGATAGAGTACTTGGCTACGAACCAAGGGGTCGTGGGTTCGATTCCTGCCAGCCGCACCATCTTGAAAATGCCCGGAAGATTCGTCTTCCGGGCATTTTTCTTTTTTAGTCTTTCGCTCCAATTAACCCGAATAGTTCGGGAATGGCCATTAAAGCGGGCTATAATCGCAAGCTGTGCGGCTGTAGCTCAGCTGGATAGAGTACTTGGCTACGAACCAAGGGGTCGTGGGTTCGATTCCTGCCAGCCGCACCACTATAAAGAAAGCCCGCAACGCGAGTTGCGGGCTTTTTTCTTTTGGAGGTTTGGCGTGAACAAGGCATTCACCAAGGAAACGGATTCCGACGCAGACGACGACGGCGCCGACGGTGCCTCGCCTCCGCTTCCTGCGGGCGGCAAGAACTACATCACCCCCGAAGGCTACGCGCGCCTGCGCGACGAGCTGCTGCAGCTGATGGACGAGGAGCGCCCGAAGATCGTCGAGACCGTCCATTGGGCCGCCAAGAACGGCGACCGCTCGGAGAACGGCGACTACCTCTACGGCAAGAAGCGCCTGCGCGAGATCGACCGGCGCATCCGCTTCCTCACCAAGCGCCTCGAAATCGCGGAGGTCACCGATCCGTCGGTGCACCATGGCCGCGATCAGGTCTTCTTCGGCGCCACCGTCCTCTATGCCGACGAGACCGGCGATGAACGCAGCGTGACGATCCTCGGCATCGACGAAGCGGAAAGCGCGAAGTCGCAGGTCAGCTGGATCTCGCCGATCGCCCGGGCGCTGCTGAAGTCGCGCGAAGGCGATGTCGTGAAGCTGGTCACGCCCGGCGGGGCGCACGATGTAGAGATCCTGTCCGTGAGCTACCCGGCGCCGCGCCCGGCCGGAGCTTCGTAGCCCGGCCCGGCAGGGCCATCGGGTCAGGGCGCGGGAATCGTCCTGGAAGCGGTCAGCACCGATGCCGTGCGCCGCGCCGCCCGCAGCACCGCATCCAGATGCGCACGGTCGCGCACCGCGATCACGAAGCGCAGATCCGTCGAATCCTGTGGAGTCTCGTCGGCCATTTCCACGTGCGTGATGTCGGCTTCCGCATCGGCCAGCGTCGCCGCGACGCGCGCCAGCACGCCCTTGTCGTTGCGCACGGTGATGACAACCCCGGTCTCGAACGCACGCGTGGGCTCGTCCGCCCACTCGACGGCGAAGAAGCGTTCGCTGTCCTTGTGGCGCAGCCGCTGGCCGACGCCGCATTCTTCCGTGTGCACCACCAGGCCTTCGCCATGGCCGAGATACCCGACGATCGAGTCGCCGGGAATCGGCCTGCAGCACAGCGCAAAGCGCACCGACGAGTTCTCGCTGCCGTCCAGCGTGACCGCGCCCTGCGACACCGTTTCGTGCGAGATGAAGCGCTCGCGGCTCAGCAGCAGCGCGTCGGGCCGCTCGCCCAGTTCGGTCAGCATCGCTACCAGCCGCTTGGCGACGATGCTTGCAATGCGCTTGCCCAGGCCGATATCGGTCAGCAACTCGGAGCGCGTGCGGTTGCCGGTGAAGCGCAGCAGCTTCTCCCACAGCGCCTGGTGCTCTTCGTCTTCCTCGGGCAGCTTGCTCAGCCCCTCGGCGCGCAGCGCTTGAGCGAGCAGCTTTTCACCCAGCCCTTCGGACTCGGCATGCGCCAGCGTCTTCAGGTAGTGGCGGATCTTCGAGCGCGCGCGGCCGGTGCGCACGAAGCCCAGCCAGGCCGGATTGGGCGTGGAAACCGGCGCGGTGATCACTTCGACCACGTCGCCGTTCTTGAGCTCGGTGCGCAGGGGCACCTGGTCGCCGTTGATGCGCGCGGCCGAGGTGTGGTCGCCGATGTTGCTGTGGATGGCGTAGGCGAAATCAACCACCGTCGCCCCGCGCGGCAGCGCCATGATCTGGCTCTTGGGCGTGAAGACGTAGACCGCGTCGGGAAACAGGTCGACCTTGACATGGTCCCAGAACTCGGCCGCATCGCGCGTCTCGTCCTGGATGTCGAGCAGCGACTGCAGCCACTTGGTGCCCAGCCGGTCGTTGCTGGCCGCATTCGGCTCGGCCGCCTTGTAGAGCCAGTGGGCGGCCACGCCCGATTCGGCCACCACGTGCATGGCCTCGGTGCGCAGCTGGAACTCGACGCTCACGCCGGCCGGACCCACGAGCGTGGTGTGCAGCGACTGGTAGCCGTTGAGCTTGGCGATCGCGATGTGGTCCTTGAACTTGCCCGGCAGGGGCTTGTACATCTGGTGCAGGATGCCGAGCCCGGTGTAGCAGGCGATCACGTTCGGCACGATCAGGCGGAAGCCGTAGATGTCGGTCACCTGGGCGAAGCTCAGGTGCTTTTCTTCCATCTTGCGGTAGATGGAATAGAGCGTCTTCTCGCGGCCGGCGATCCGCAGCATCATCCCGGCGGCGGAAAAGGCGGCCTCGACCTCCTTCTGCACTTTCTGGATCAGGTCTCGCCGGCGCCCGCGGGCCTTGGCGACGGCCTTGGACAGCGTTGCATAACGCCACGGTTTCAGATGCCGGAACGACAGCTCCTGCAGCTCGCGGTAGGTCTGGTTCAGCCCCAGTCGGTGCGCGATGGGCGCGTAGATGTCGAGCGTTTCGCGCGAGATCCGGCCCCATTTCTCACGCGGTGCATCGGCCAGCGTGCGCATGTTGTGCGTGCGGTCCGCCAGCTTGACCAGGATGACGCGCACATCGCGCGCCATGGCCAGAAGCATCTTGCGGAAGGACTCGGCCTGGTTTTCCTCGCGGGTGTTGAACTGCAGCTTGTCGAGCTTGGTGAGCCCGTCGACCAGTTCGGCGACCGGGGCGCCGAAGCGCTCGATGAGCTCAGGCTTGGTGACGCCGCAGTCTTCGATGGCGTCGTGCAGCAGGGCGGCCATCAGTGCCTGGGCGTCGAGCTTCCATTCGGCGCACTGCGCCGCCACGGCGATGGGGTGGGTGATGTACGGCTCGCCGCTGTTGCGCAGCTGCCCCAGGTGCGCCTCGTCCGCGAAGCGGTAGGCGCGGCGGACCAGTTCGGTGTCTTCGGGGCTCAGGTAGTCCAGGCGAGCGGTGAGTGCGGCGAAGCTCGCTGCGGCCGCGTTCAGCGCCGCCGGGCTCGGCTTCGGCGTGCCTTTGGGGGCATGGGACTGAGATTTGGCGACCGCGCTCATGCCTACCACTTTAGCGTGACCGATGTGTGCACGCGTCCGGACATAAAAAAAGCACCGCTTTGCGGTGCCTTTTCGTTGCAGGGCTGCGTCAGATCAGCCCGGCACCTTCTTGAGCATTTCGAGGCCGATCTTGCCTTCGGCGATCTCGCGCAGGGCGGTCACTGCCGGCTTGTTCTTGCTCTCGATCTTGGGTGCGTGGCCCTGGCTCAGCATGCGCGCACGGTAGGTGGCGGCCAGGACGAGCTGGAAGCGGTTCGGAATGTTGACGAGACAATCTTCGACGGTGATGCGGGCCATGATGAGGATCTTTCGGTCGGTCTGGTGAGCGGCGGGCTCGGAAATCAGGGGATGTTCAGTGCGGCGAAGGTGTCGGCACGCGCTCGGCGTTGTGCGGAATACCGAAGCCGCTGAGCGTGGACGATCGCCTTGAGATCGAAAAGTGCCCGCTCAAATAACTCGTTGATTATAACGAAGTCGAATTGCCCGGCCTGGGCCATCTCTTCGGCGGCGTTCTTCAGGCGCAATTCGATGACCGAGGCGCTGTCTTCCCCGCGCCGTTCGAGCCGGGAGCGCAGTTCTTCCCAGCTGGGCGGCAGGATGAAGATCATGACCGCATTGGCGAAGGTCTTGCGGATCTGCAACGCGCCCTGGAAGTCGATTTCCAGGATCACGTCGGCCCCCTGGGCGATGCGGTCCTCGACGGCCTTCTTCGACGTGCCGTAGCGGTGGCCGTGCACATGGGCCCATTCCACGAAGCCGTCGGCCGCGATCATGGCGTCGAACTCCGTCGGCGAGGCAAAAAAGTATTCGCGGCCGTGCTTTTCCTGTCCGCGCGGCGACCGGGTCGTGTGCGACACCGAAGGCTGCACCGCCGAATCGAGTTCCATCAGCGCCTTCACCAGGCTCGACTTGCCCGCGCCGCTGGGCGCCGCCACCACGAAGATATTGCCGGGGTAGTCCATTCTCTCGCTCGTCTTCGTCGTCATTCGATGTTCTGGACCTGCTCGCGCATCTGCTCGATCAGGACCTTCATGTCCACGCCGATGCGCGTGAGTTCCAGCGCCGCAGACTTCGAGCCCAGGGTGTTGGCCTCGCGGTGCAGCTCCTGGATCAGGAAGTCGAGGCGCTTGCCGATCTCGCCGCCCTTCTTGAGCAGGCGCTCGATCTCGTCGAGATGCGAGTTCAGCCGGGTGAGCTCTTCCGCCACGTCGATGCGGATGGCGAACGCGGTCGCTTCGGTCAGTGCACGGTCTTGAGCAGCCTCGGGCGGCGTGCCGCCCGTTCCGGCGCTCAGGCCCATGGCTTCCTGCCAGCGCTCCAGGAACCGGGTGCGTTGCTGTTCGACCAATTGCGGAACCAGCGGACCGGCCTGCTGCACCAGGGTGCGCAGTTGCGCGAGGTGGGCTTCGAGCATCTTGGCCAGCCGGGCGCCTTCGCGCTGGCGGGCCGAGATCAGGCCTTCGAGCGCCTTGCCTGTCACGTCGAGCAGGTCGGGGCCCCAATCGCCGCGCGTGGCGCTGTCGCCGCCGGCCAGGCGCAGCACGTCGGCCACGCTGAGTTCGCGTGCGCCCGGCAGCCATGCCTTGATGCTGTCCTGCACGCCATTGAGCCGCTGCAGCAGCTTGACGGAGGGTTCGACCACGCCCGAGGAAGAGGTGCTTTCGATGGCGGCGCGCACTTCGACCTTGCCGCGCTTGAGCTTGGCCGTGAGCAGTTCGCGCAGGGCGGTTTCGTGCTGGCGGAGTTCTTCCGGCAGCTTGAAGGTGAGATCGAGGAAGCGGCTGTTGACCGAGCGGATTTCAACCCCGAGCCGGCCCGCGGCGGAAGGCCGTGCTTCGGCTTCGGAGTGGCTGCCTGCGGGCCCGTTCTGGCCGCTGGCGTAGCCGGTCATGCTGTAAACTGGCATTGCGCCTCACTGTGGTTTTGCTTGCATGCTCCGAGGCGCCGGCACGGCGTTCGCTTGCCGCACCATCGCCTTCGGGCGAAACTCCCGGATTATGTCAAAGGTCAAGCCTACGCCCCTGCCGCCCGATACGGTCATTGGTGGTTACCGCGTTGTACGCCGGCTTTCCGCGGGCGGTTTCGGGGTCGTCTACCTCGCCATCGATTCCAGCGGCCAGCAGGTGGCCATCAAGGAATATCTGCCGTCGTCGCTGGCCACGCGGGGTCCGGGCGAGCTTGCGCCACAGGTGCCGCCGGAGAAACTGTCGCTGTACCGGCTGGGCCTGAAGAGCTTCTTCGAGGAAGGGCGCTCGCTGGCGCAGATCTCGCACGCGTCGGTGGTCAGCGTGCTCAATTTCTTCCGCGAGAACGAGACCGTCTACATGGTCATGAATTACCTGGAGGGCGCGACCCTGCAGGATTTCGTGGTCACGGCGCGTGACCTGAAGAAGCAGAAGGTGTTCCGCGAGTCGACCATCCGTTCGCTCTTCGACGAGATCCTGCGCGGCCTGCGCATCGTCCACCAGTACAAGATGCTGCACCTGGACATCAAGCCGGCCAACATCTTCGTCACCGACGACGACCGCGCCGTGCTCATCGACTTCGGCGCCGCGCGCGAAGTGCTCAGCAAGGAAGGCATCTTCATCCGCCCGATGTACACCCCAGGCTTCGCCGCCCCCGAGATGTACCGGCGCGATTCGTCCATGGGCCCCTGGACCGACATCTACGCCATCGGCGCCTGCATCTACGCCTGCATGCAGGGCTATCCGCCCAACGACGCGCCCCGTCGCATCGAAAAAGACCGCCTCAGCCTGTCGCTCTCGCGGCTGCGCGGCGTCTACTCCGACAACCTGATCGAAGTGGTCGAGTGGTGCATGTCGCTCGACCCGCTGTCGCGCCCGCAGTCGGTCTTCGCGCTGCAGAAGGAGCTCAGCCGCGAGGGCGAGCGCCGCTACACCAAGCTCACGGTGGGCGAGAAAGTGCGCCTGTCGATCGACAACATCCGCTCCTTCGACAAGAAGGCCCTGCCCAAGGCTGCCGCGCCGACCACGCGCCCTGCATGACATCATGAAATTCTCCGTCTTCCAGGTCAGCCGCAAGGGCGGGCGTCTCAAGAACGAAGACCGCATGGGCTATTGCTACACGCGGGAATCGGGGTTGTTCGTGCTGGCCGACGGCATGGGAGGCCACCCGGAAGGCGAAGTGGCGGCGCAGCTCGCGCTGCAGACCATTGCCGCGCTCTACCAGCGCGAGGCGCGCCCGATGGTGAAGGACGTGAAATCCTTCCTCGCCGAATCGGCCATGGCTGCGCATCAGCAGATCATGCGCTACGCGAGCCACAAGGCCATGCTCGACACGCCGCGCACCACCGTCGTGGCGGCCGTGCTCCAGAACAACGCCGCCACCTGGATGCACTGCGGCGATTCGCGCCTGTACGTCGTGCGCGACGGCCGCCTGCTGGTGCGCACGCGCGACCATTCGCACGCCGAACGCCCGAAGCCGCATGGCTCCGACATGCCCGTCAACCGCAACCTGCTGCTGACCTGCCTGGGCTCGCCGACCACGCCGCTCTTCGACGTTTCGGCGCCGCTGCAGCTGCAGCGCGGCGACCGCATCATGCTGTGCTCGGACGGCGTCTGGGGCGTGCTCGACGACGAACTCATCGTGCACACGCTTTCCTCCGGCAAGCCCGTGTCCGACGCTGCCCCCGACCTCGCCGAGATGGCCCTGCGCAAGGGCGGCTCCCACAGCGACAACGTCACGCTCATCGCGCTCGAATGGGAAATGCCCGACAGCGCGGACGACCGCAGCGGCGTTTCCACCGAGACCATCGAGGACGGCGTCTTCGCCTCGACCATCCAGGCCGGCATGCCCTCCGACAACGAGATCGACGACCTCGACGAGGACGCCATCGAGCGCTCCATCGCCGAGATCAACGAAGCCATCCGCAGATCGGCGGCGCGCAAGACCTGAGCGCGGCCTTCTTTCTTTTTTCTTTTCCGGTTCCCGAACAATGACTGCTTTCACACGAAGCGGCGGCCGCGCCGCCGACCAGCTGCGCCCGGTGCGCATCACCCGCGGTTTCACCATCCACGCCGAAGGCTCCGTGCTCATCGAGTTCGGCCAGACCCGCGTGCTGTGCACCGCCTCCGTCGAGGAAAAAGTGCCGCCGCACAAGAAGGGCAGCGGCGAAGGCTGGGTTACGGCCGAATACGGCATGCTGCCGCGCGCCACCCACACCCGCAGCAGCCGCGAGGCCGCCAAGGGCAAGCAGACCGGCCGCACGCAGGAAATCCAGCGTCTCATCGGCCGCTCGATGCGCGCCGTGTTCGATCTCGCCGCGCTCGGCGAACGCACCATCCACCTCGACTGCGACGTGCTGCAGGCCGACGGCGGCACGCGCACCGCGGCCATCACGGGCGCCTTCGTCGCGGCGCAGGATGCCGTCAACAAGCTGCTGGCCTCGGGCGCCATTGCCGCATCGCCCGTCAAGGGGCACGTGGCGGCCATCTCGGTCGGCATCGTCGGCGGTACGCCGCTGCTCGACCTGGAATACACCGAAGACTCGGCCTGCGACACCGACATGAACGTCGTCATGACGGGCGCCGGCCATTTCGTCGAAGTGCAGGGCACGGCCGAAGGCGTGGCCTTCACGCGCGAAGAAATGAACATCCTGCTCGGCCTGGCCGAGAAGGGCATCGGCGAACTCGTGGAACTGCAGAAGCAGGCACTGCTCTCCAACTGACGCATCCACTGGCGAATTCATGAAACTGGTTCTGGCTTCCAACAACGCGGGCAAGCTCGCCGAACTCCAGCAACTGTTCGCGGAGCTCGCCGTCACCCTCGTGCCGCAGTCGGCGCTGGGGGTGAGCGAGGCTGAAGAACCCTTCCGTACCTTCGTCGAGAACGCGCTGACCAAGGCGCGCCATGCCAGCGCCGCCACCGGCCTGCCGGCCATCGCCGACGACGCCGGCCTGTGCGTCGATGCCTTCGGCGGCCTGCCGGGCGTCGATACCGCCTACTACGCCACGCAGTTCGGCTACGCCAAGGGCGACGCCAACAACGTGAAGGCCCTGCTCGAGCAGCTCGACGGCGTCGCCAACCGCCGCGCCGCGCTCGTCAGCACGCTGGTCGCGCTGCGCAGCCACGACGACCCCGAGCCGCTCGTCGCCGTGGGCCGCGTGGTCGGCGAGATCGCTCCCGCGCCCATCGGCGACAACGGCTTCGGCTTCGACCCCGTCATGTACCTGCCGTCCTTCGGCAAGACCTTCGCGCAGCTGACGTCCGAGGTGAAGAATGCCAACAGCCACCGCGGCCGCGCGGCACAGGCCATGCTGGTGCTGATGCGCGAGCGCTGGTTCTGACCGGCGGTCGATAGATGGCTACCACCTTCCCGATTCAGCCGGCGCAGCCCGCCGGCGCGCAGCACGCCAACGACGTCCTGCACTGGATGCGCCCCGGCCCGCTGCAGCTCAGCGCGCTGCCGCCGCTGTCGCTGTACATCCACCTGCCGTGGTGCCTGCGCAAGTGCCCGTACTGCGACTTCAATTCGCACGAATGGCGCGCCGCCAGCGCGGCCGACATCGACGGCATTCCCGAAGCCGCCTACATCGACGCGCTGGTGGCGGACCTCGATGCCGCCTTGCCGCTCATCTGGGGCCGCAGCGTCCACACCATCTTTATCGGCGGCGGCACGCCCAGCCTGTTCTCGCCGCAGGCCATCGACCGCCTGCTGAGCGACGTGCGCGCACGCCTGAAGCTCACGCCCGATTGCGAGATCACGCTCGAGGCCAACCCCGGCACCTTCGAGCGCAACCGCTTCCGTGCGTACCGCTCGGCCGGCGTCACGCGCCTGTCGGTGGGCGTGCAGAGCTTCAACGACGAGCACCTGAAGGCGCTGGGCCGCGTGCACGACCGCGCGCAGGCCATCGCCGCGCTCGAGGAAGCCGCGAGCGCCTTCGACACCTTCAATCTCGACCTGATGTACGCGCTGCCGGGCCAGACCCTCGAAGACCTCGAGACCGACCTCTCGCAGGCCCTGTCGCTCGCGCCGCCGCACCTCTCGGTCTACCACCTGACCATCGAGCCCAACACCTGGTTCGCCAAGTTTCCGCCGACGCTGCCCGAGGACGACATCGCCTACGCCATGCTCGACCGCATCACCGAGCGCACCAGTGCCAGCGGCATGTCGCGCTACGAGATCTCGGCCTATGCGCGCGAGGGGCACCAGTGCGCGCACAACCTCAACTACTGGCAGTTCGGCGACTATCTCGGCATCGGCGCCGGCGCGCACAGCAAGCTGAGCTTCGCGCACCGCATAGTGCGGCAGGTGCGTTTTCGCGAACCGCGCCTGTATATGGATAACGCACGCGCCGGCGCCGCCGTGTCGCAGAGCGACGAAGTGGCGCTGGCAGACCTGCCGTTCGAATTCATGCTGAATGCGCTGCGGCTGAAACAGGGCTTCACGCTGCCGCAGTTCAGCGAACGCACCGGGCTGGCGATGACGTCGATCCAGCGCGGCCTCGAAGAGGCCGAGCGCAAGGGCCTCATTGCCCGAGACCTGTTCCGCGTATGGCCGACCGAGCGCGGCCTCGACTTCCTGAGCGACCTGCAGGCCATGTTCCTGCCCGACGAGGAGTAGGGCGCCACGGTCGGCATAAAATCGCCGGCTCCGGAGAGTTGGGTGAGTGGTTTAAACCAGCAGTCTTGAAAACTGCCGACGTGAAAGCGTCCGTGAGTTCGAATCTCACACTCTCCGCCAGGAATAACTTTTTTCACGCACCGAAACGCGCCTCAGGGCGCGTTTTTCATTGGGGGAATGCCTATACTTGGCCGCCCCAAGCGACCGTAACACGCCGTGAAAGTGCTACGGGGATGGCCTGTTGGATGGCCGGTAGGAAGCAATGCCCAAGCGATCTCGTGAACTGTCTGCGCTGGAAGTGGGGCGCCTGAGGGAAGAGGGCGATCACAACGTCGGCGGCATCCCAGGCCTGTACCTTCAGATCATCGACGGCTCGCGCTCGTGGATTCTTCGCTTCAAGTTCGGGGCACGACGGCGGCGCATGGGCCTTGGCAGCTTTCCGGCGGTGCCGCTCGCGCAGGCGCGAGAGCGGGCACGGGAGGCCCACAAGCTGCTCGATGAAGGGGTGGACCCCATCGAAGCGCGCGACGCCGTCAAAAAGGCTGCCTTGGCTTCTCAAGCTCGGGCGTTGACCTTCAAGGTCGCCTGCGAGCGCTTCATTGCAGCGAAAGAGTCCGAATGGCGTAACCCAAAGCATCGGCAGCAGTGGGAAAACACGCTAGAGACATACGCTGAGCCCGTGATCGGACAGCTCGACGTTTCGGCTATCGGCCAGGATGAGGTTTTGCGCGTGCTCGATCCGATCTGGCGCACCAAGACCGAAACAGCCAGCCGTCTGCGAGGCCGGATAGAGCAGGTGCTCGACTGGGCGAAGACGCGTGGCCATCGGCAGGGAGAGAACCCGGCCGCATGGCGCGGGCACCTGGACAAGCTGCTGCCCAAGCCAGAGAAGATCGCGAAGGTGAAGCATCACCCGGCGGTGCCGGTCGCGAAGGTGGCCGACGCGGTTGCGGCACTCCGGGCGGTCGAAGGGGTGAGCGCGCAGGCCCTTCTCTTTCAGGTGCTGACGGCAGGCCGTTCTGGGGAAATCAGGGGCGCGCGCTGGCCAGAGTTCGACCTTGAGGCCGGGCAATGGGATGTGCCAGCCGAACGGATGAAGGGAAAGAGGCCGCACCGGGTGCCGCTCTCCACGCAGGCCATCGAACTGCTTAAATCGATGCCCCGCTACGAGCAGTGCGATCTGGTGTTTCCCGGCCGGAAGATGCAGCCGCTATCGGATATGTCGCTGACCGCGTGCATGCGGCGGCTGAACTTTCTGGATGCAGCCGGCCGGGTTTGTGTGCCGCACGGCCTTCGGTCGACCTTTCGAGATTGGGCCGCAGAGCACACCCACTATCCGCCTGAGATGGCCGAGATGGCCTTGGCGCACGCTATCGAAAGCAAGGTGGAAGCGGCCTACCGCCGCGGCGACATGCTCGCCAAGCGCCTTGCGATGATGCAAGACTGGGCCGACTACTGCATGCCGGCGCCCCCGCCGAAGCGGAAGCGCCGGAGGTCCTAGTCGTCGCTGGAAGAGCTGGTGGTGGACGCCACCGGCCGTTCTTCAAGCCAAGAGTCGACCTCGGCCGCGACCCAGCCAACGGCACGCGGGCCGAGTTGCCGCGGGCGTGGAAACCTCTCGCTGGACATCCAGCGCCGCAGCGTGGTTTCTGAGATCCCGAACTTCGCAAGCACGATGTTCTTGCGATAGATCAGCGGGGCGGCTCCTGCGGTCGTACGCGAACTCTGACTGCTAGATGCGGAAAGAACCTGCTTTGTGCTCATGTCTGCCCTCCCAAATCGAGCTGTACGGGGCGGCTTCGCTCTTGAGCGAAGATGCTCTCGAGCGCTTCCTCGATGCGCCGGCACGCGATGTCGAAGTACTGCAGGCTCTGCTCGCACCCGATGAACCGGCGGCCCAGCTTGAGTGCGGCCACGCCGGTGGTGCCCGAGCCCATGAACGGATCCAGAACCAAACCGCCCGGCTCACAGATCTCGACCATGTCGGCCATCAGCGCTACCGGCTTCTGCGTCACGTGCTCGCGATCGGTTGGGGCGTGGTATTCGTAGAAGCCAGGCAGGCACCCGACGCCGCGATCGACTGGCATCGGCCCCGCTGAACCCCAGACTACGTACTCGGCGGCTGAGGTGAAGCGCCCCATCTGCGGCCGCGGCGACTTCTTCACCCATGGCACCACTCCGCGCCACACCCACCCACCGGCCTGCAGGTAGTCGGACGAGACAGGCAATTGCCGCCAGTCCGAGAAGAACGCCGCAGGGGCGCCGGGCTTCGATGCACGAAGCGCAGCCGCTGACCAGAGCGTCGACCAGAAATGGAATGACCGTTGATCGCGGTTGTCGCCACCAAAGTCCGACGTCTTCTCATGGTTGCCGGATCCGGTGCTGAGGTACTTGGCTTTCGTGTCCAGCGCGCGATCGCCACGGAAGGCGCCGCCGCTGGAGTAAGGCGGATCGGTGATGACGGCGTCGGCCGTTCCAGGCATGAGAGCCTGCAGTACTTCGAGGGCTTCGCCGTGGTACAGCGTGGCGCCGCCGATGGTTTCGACGCGCATCAAGCACCGCCTTTCTCGGCGATGCCGGCGTCTGCGTAGATCTCTGCGCCGGCCACGTCGGTGAGTCGCGCCACGCCATCGCGTATCCGCGCCGCAATGTAGTCGCCGCTGGAGATGTGCTCCACCCCGATGCCGGGATTCGCGATCAGCAGGGCGCTCGCCTCGTTGGCCGCGTCAGACAGCACGCCGGCTTGCGCCGCCTGCCATGCGTCGTCGATGCCGAGCTGGATCACCGTGCGCAGCGCGGCGTGCAGCCGCTTCGCCTGCGGGAGACCGGGTGCGACCGCGGCGGCGATCTCGGCTCCAATGCCGATCACCCATCCCAGGTGCGAGAGAAGATCGCGCGCCGGCTCGCCGTCGGCCGTCATGTAGACGGCGATGCTGACGGTGGTCATGTGACTGGCCATCCTCGCTTTCGCGACCGCGGTTGCGACCGGATGGCTGTGGCACGGTTCGCCACTGTTGCGGCGAAGGCGGTTCCTCGCGCGCCTCACAGCAGCAGCTCCAGCAGATCGATGGTCGGCAGGGCGGCGACAGCCTGTCCGACCCGTGCCGCAGCGGCCAAATCTGCGGCGTCGAGGTCGCGACCGGACGCTTTCCTGATGACGTCGACCAGCTCGCCCTGGTTGCGACTGTCGAGGTTGCGACCCGCCCACATCAGCGCGTCGCTGGTCGACAGGTCTTTCAGTTCGAACGCCTTGCCGGTGGCATAGCTGGGGCCATGGCCTGGACGGTCGGACTCGGCCAGCATCTTCACGATGTGCTGCGCGAGCGGGCACAGCTTGGGAGACTTCTTCCGCATCGTTCAGCCCTCCGCCCGAGCCGCGATTCGAATCGCCTCGATGCACCGGCGTGCGCCGAGGTACTGGTACCCGTGGGCCTGCGTCACCACCGTGTGATAGCCGTTGGCATGAAGCCCCGCCCGCAGCTGGGTCTGGTGGTAGTTCGCGACGTTCTCGCAGATGGCCAGCGCGGCTTCGTGGCTGACACTTGTCACGGCGCACGAGGCCCAGGCGTCAGCCTCATCGGCGGCCAGCACTACGCGGTTGAGGAACTGGCTTACGAACTCGTCGGCACTGCCCTTGAAGCTGAATTGCTCCGGCATGCTCTCGGCACCTTCCGCCAGCGTGACCAGCAGTCCCAGCGCGCTCGCGACGTGGTGCTCGAGCAATGCGCCCTTGCTTTTCGACCAGCCGGGCAAGAGGTGGATCCGGTCGCACGTCACCAGTTGCGCGATGTCGGCACGCATGCAGGCGCTCCAGCCCATGTTCGGGTCGACGTTGATCTCGGCTGGGTTGATGACTTCGAGGCCGGCGACTCGCAGGGCCCTGGCCTCGGCATGGAACGCCGGGAAGTTGAGTTCAGCGTAGCCGGTCATTGGGCCTGCGATGTAGACGCGGCCGGCGCGCAGGGAGTTGGGTGCGGCGGTCAATGCGCGAGGCCTCCCGTCAGGCCCAGGGCGAGCAGTGCCAGCGTGGCCAGCGCGCAGCCCACCAGCGTGATGCGATCGGCGATGCGCGCCGCGCGCGCCTTGCGCCTGGCTCGCTCCTCGATGGTCTTCACGGCCTGGATGTCGTGGTGGTTGAGGCGATGCGCGTTCATGCGGCCCTCCGTTGCTGCACGGCGGCGAGGCGCACGACGGTCGAGGGGAACATGTCGGCCTGCTGCACCGGCCGCGCGTCGACGCGGCGCGGCTTGCGCCGGCCGGTGGCCTGGGCTTCGAGCAGGCCGCGCACGCGCTCGATGGTGGCGCGCACGTCGGTGGCGCAGGCGGGCAGGTAGGGCGCGGTGATGTGCACCTTGTGCGCCATCGGCGGTGCGTAGGGTTTGTGCTGCGCGATCTGGACGACGGCAGCGGTGCTGGTGCGTGGCATGGTGATGCGGCTCCGGTTGGTGGTTGAAGTGGTGGGATGCATGGGGAAACTCATCGCCCGGCCGCGGCCAGCTCGCGCATGACCGGCGCGAAGGCCTTCATGCGGGCGAGCAGGGCGTCGAGGTCGTTGGCAGGGGGCGCCGCGGGTGCGATCCGGACGCACTGGGGCATGCGGAACGTGGTTCGCTCGCCGGCGATGTGGTTGACTTGCTCGATCGGGGCGGCCGGGGTGGGCTTTCGGGGCGCCGGCGGCTCGATTTCGTCGGTGTCGTGGGCCTTTGGCCACGACAGATCGCCGCGCATCAGCAGGCGCTGCGGCTCATCGTTGAGCCGGACCGTACAGTTATTGAAACGAGTCCAAGGGCGGCCCAGCGCTTCGCGCTGGCCCTTGTCCTGCGCGGCTTCGCTCGCGCAGGAGCGCCACGCCTGCCGGCGGCTCACGAGCCAGTGCCCGACGCGTGTCTCGATGCCGACGACAGCCTTGCGGTCGATGCTCTCGCCGTAGCAGTTGGTCGTGTCCTCGGTGACGCGCACGGCGGTGCGAAGTGCCCATTCGCGCCGCCTGCGGCACATGCCGCCCTGGGCGCGGACGTAGCCCTCCCACGAGGCCTGAATTGCGCCTTGCTTGTGGCAGGCCCACCATGCCTTCACTGCGGCGGCGTCGCCCAGGTCGAGGCGCATCTGCGCGTGGTCGATCTGGTCTTTGGTGACGCGGCGCATTTCGCGCCACACCGTCACGCTGGGCTGTCCGATGGCTTGGAACTGGCGAATGCCCCAGGTGCTGGCCCAGGCGTCGACGCGCTGCCAGCCCTTGAATTCGCGGGTGTCCATGATCTGCTCGACACCGTCGAGGGTGTCGGTGTGCTCACCGACGCCGGCGTCGCCGCCGTCTTCGGCGCCAATGTTCTTGGACACGTACTTCGCGACGTAGCCCGCGGCGCCGCCGCGCTCCATGGGCTTGAAGTCGCAGCGGTTGCGCAGCGCGCCGGGCTCATCGCCCGCGTCGCTGAGCCAGTAGCCGGTGATGATTTCCCGCGCTGACTGGGCCTGCTCTGGCGTGTGGAACCACAGCAGGGCATGCCAATGCGGGCACCCATCGTGATGCGGCTCGGCCACGCGAAAGCCATAGGCCGCGATGCCCTTGCGCGCCATCTTCGCGCGGGCCTTCGCCCACATGCGGCAAAGCCACTGCTGCGCATCGCGTGGCGAGTCGCCCTCGTACTTGTTGTTGCGGCTCGGCTTCGCCCAGCGCGACTTGCCGCCCGACAGCACCGCGTGGAAGCGGCTTGGGCACGTGAGCGTGAGAAACAGGCCGTGGTGCTCGTTGGCGTCCGCGAACTCTTCGCAGCCGCGAATGCGCGTCATCAGCTCGCCGCGGCGGATGTCGCGATTGCTCGGCGAGAGCGCGGCCAGCTCGGCCAGGCTGTAGACCTGGCCGGCCTCGTTGCGCATCTTCACGCGTGCCAGCAGATCGGCGTTGCGCTTGTTCTGGTCGGCGCGCCGGCGGCAGGCCTCATCGCTGGCGTACCCGCCGTTGCGGTGGTGCACCACGCCCAGCTTGATGGCCGCATGCTCAACCGTGCGCGCCACCTTGCGCCGCAGCGCGCGGCGCCACCATTGCTCTGTGATGGCGCGGGCGATCAGGCCCTCGGGCGTCTTGGAGTTGGGTTTGTCGACGCCCAGGCGCTCGCAGTAGTCGAGCACCGTGTCCAGCTTGTCCTGCAGGCTCATCGGCAGCGGGTGGCCGTTGAGCATGTCGTCGAGCGCGCTGGCGCAGCGCCGCGCGCGGGCGCACACCTCGGAGTCGCCCACGGCCCAATGCAGGATGTCCTTGTGCTCGTGCTCGAAAGCGCGCATCGCGTCGACACGCGCGAGGTTCCAGCTCAGCCAGTCGCCGCCCACGGCGCGCACCGTGGGCTTGAGCGGCATGATGGTGTCGAACGCCGGCCCCCACTGCGGCGGCAGCTCGCCGCGCATGCGCGCGTCCATTTCTCGCGCCACCCGCGCGACGTGCTGGTCGTGCGGGAGGTTGGAGCGCTGCCGCATCCAGAAGACCGGATCCGGCTTGGCGTGGCGTTTGGCGACGATGCGCATGGCGGGCCTACAAGGTCAGCGCGAAGACCGTGCGCAGGTCGTTCTGCAGCTCGCGGATGGCTTCGCCGACCGCGGTGCGCTCCAGCGGTGGCAGCTCGCGCCATGCGCGCTCGACGGCGAAGGCGATGCTGTTGATGTCGTAGCCCGCCCAGAACAGCAGCATTGCGCGCGAGCGCTTCGAGATGCCTTCCCATTCCCGCTCCGCTGCGGTGATGTTTCGGGCATGGCTCGTGCCTTGGGCGAACTCCTCGCGCAGCTCGGCCAGGCGGGCCGCGTGACGGGCATAGAACGGGTTGGGGATGCCATCTGCGATGGGTGTCGGTTTGGCCGGGCCTGGGAACGCTGGTGGTTCTGTGGGCTCGTGGGGGTGCATGCGGTCAGCGTTCGCACTCGGCGTGCTCGGCCGCTGCGTTGCCGGCGTTCAGCGGCTTGCCGGTGTCCGTGGCCGGGTGCCGGCCCTCGGTCGCGGCCGTGATGTGGCCGGCCTCGATGGCGTCGATGACCCACTGCCGCATGCACGTTGTCTCGACGGCGCGCATGCCGTGCATGAAGATCAGGACATCGCGGGAGATCTCCGAGCCGGCGGCTTCGACGTTGACCAAGCGCCAGCCGGCCGCCAGCAATGCATTCGCGACCGCGTTCTGTGTCTTGGGGTCGCGCCAGCTCGAAATCGTGTCCGCGGGTCGCAGCACCACGGCATTCACGCGCCGGCCGTAGCCGCTGATGCGGTGGCTCATGTAGCTCTGCCGCACGTCGGCGATATCGATGTAGGCGCCGTCGGCCTGGGCGGCACGCACGATGGCATCGAGTGCCGAGAGCTTGTCGGCCACGCACCGAAGGTCCGCCAGCCTGGCCGCATGGCGTTGGTGCTCCTGCAGCAGCACGCGGTCCAGCAGCGGCAGGCGCGCAGCCTCTTCGTGCGTAACCTTGGACATCTTGGGCACCTCGATGCGCTGGGCAGGCTTGTCGGTGAAGCGGCGGGCGTTGAGAGACATGACTTCGGCTCCTGTGCTGAAAAAAGGCGTGAGAAGGGCCGCACGCCTTGAAAAAGGCGCGTGGCAGGGGTTGGGCGGAAGGGAAGCGCCGCGGGGGCGCGGACTAGATCAGTCGGGCGGGGCGCCACTCATGGCGCCGCCCGTGCCCCAGTCGTTGGTGGGCGTATGCAGGTTCGCGACGTAGGTGGCTTCGTCGTCGGCGACGTTGTCTTCGTCCGCCAGCGCCAATGCGAGCTGGCCGCGGCGGATGTGGCGCGAAAGCGGCAGCGAAACGTCAGCTGCCGGAATGCTGGAGAGCACCAGCACGCGCTGAAACTCCAGCGTGGCCACGCCCGTGAAGCCGCACCGCCAGTTGCGGCAGCGGTAGGTGATCTCGCGCATGGTCTTGCTCATTGCGCGGCTGTCGCAGGCCACGCAGCGGGTGCCACAGTGCGGGCACTCGATGGTGATGCGCATGTAGCGGTTGCCGGCCTCAGCCGCCTGCTCGTGAAGGCTCTCGCTCATTGCCGCTTTCCTCCCGAGGTAACTAGACGCGGGCCGCGACGGCGGCCGGTGATGTGTTCGATGCCCTTGCGCAGCCGGGTCCGCACCAGCCATTCGATGGCCTCGGCAACGTCCGCCAGACCTTGCTCCCGGCGCACCCGGTCGAACACGTCGTGCTCGGCGTCGGTGAGTTCGATCTCTGTGGACGTCATCTTTTCGTCAGACATTCGGCGTTTGTTGCGCTGGCTTCAGGCCGCGTTGATGCGGCTGGGCTTAGCCCGCGGCGCGGGGCAGACTGGCGTCGGCCTTGGGTTCCTGGCCGAAGAAGGCGTCGGCCAGCATTTCTTCGGCCTGGCGCATGGCCAGCTCGCGGATGAGCGTCGAGGTCTGAGCGCCGGTCATCTTGGACAGGATGCGCAGCAGCTCGTCCTCGTAGTCGTCAAACCGGACGGTCTGGCGGTTGTCGCGCACGCGCTTGGGATCTGGGTACATCGTCGAAAGTCCTTCGGGCAAAGGAGGGGTATGACTGGTGCTGTGAGGTCAGGCGGCGGTGGTGCCGGCGCCGGCCTGCTCGGCCTCGTATTGCGCGAGGCCCTTGAGGTAGACGCGGCGTGCGAAGTTGCCGAGCGACCGGCCTTCACGTGCTGCGTACTGCTGTGTTCGTTCTTTTTCGGACGGGGCCAAGCGCATGGCAATCGGCGCTTCGTTGACGAGGCGGATCTCCGGCGGAAGCTCGGGGCGACCACGGCGGCGGGCGGTATGGGCCATGCGATTAATATCCGAACGGTTAAATGTGTGTGTGCGGCGGAATTTACACCCACAAAACCGCATGTGTCAAACGAAACATGTGATTTTGTGGATGTCCATCTGCGGTTTTGTGTGTGTCGGGGGTGTGCCGACGCGCCGTTCTTGAGGGGCGAATGCCTGATTTTTCTGAACGCTTGAAAGCTGAGCGCAGTCGTCTGCGGCTTTCCCAGGCCGCCATGGCCGAGGCGGGAGGTGTCGGCCTGAATTCGCAGTCGAACTACGAAAACGGCCACAGGTCGCCGGATGCTGAGTACCTGGCGCGAGTGGCGACCATCGGTGTTGACGTCACCTACTTGCTGACCGGTGTCCGCGCGCTGCCGTTGAGCGCGCCAGGAGCAAGCGATTCGTCCGACGCAACCGGTGATTCAGTGATGCGCTCGGTAACGCGTGAGGAAGCTGCGCTTTTGGACAACTACGAAGCTGCGGATGAGCGAGGTCGCGCCGCGGCACGCAGCGTTCTTAATGCGCTCACGCAATCGCAGCCGAAGAGAGCCAACGGGTAGGTTTGGACTGATCGTCGGAACGCTGATCCGTTGGGTGTTGATGGTGATGGAGGATGCTGCCGTCGACGCAGCAGAGTAGGGGGATCGATGCGAGGTATGTTCCTGGCCCTGGCGTTCGCCGGTGGAATGCTTGCGGGTTGCGGCGATTCGGATGCCCCTTCCCAGGCGGCCATCAAAAGCAAAAAGAAGCCTCTTCGCCCCGAGATGGTGGTGAAGTTAGCTCCCGGCGTCCAGATGGGATGCGTGAGCGACGCGGCGCTGACCAAGGCACTTGAGCATTCGGTGCGAGGGGAGAAATCAAAGTTCGCGGCCATGTTCAGCGAATTCAACTGCATGCAGCTCCCGAGCGATCAGAAGTACAGGTTGCTTTCTGTGGGGGTCAGCAGAGTTGAATTCACGCACGTATCGAACAAGACGGCGAGCGACGGCATGTGGGCACCTATCGAGACTTTCGAACCTGCTGACGATCAGCCGTAGCCCAGGGATCGGAAGGCAGCTCACTCTTCGCTGCTTGCGCCTTCTTGGCCTTTGACGCGCGGGGGCGCTGCGGGTGATGTCGGCGCGCCCATAGGCGAGGGCGCCGGGACGCCGCGTGCTTAGCACTCCCTCGCCCGGCCTTTAAGGCTTTCAGCGAGAGAGCTGCGGTTCCGGTCTGTGATTTTTTATGTCTCGCACGCACATTGCGTGCGTCGCGTCCGGCACGGTCCTGCAGTGCTGGTTGCCTTCGTGCCGAAAGGCTGTCTCCGGTTATTCAGGCCGGCTCTGGTTCTCTAACGATGAGATCAATTCGCAGGCCTGCAGCCGTCGCGATATTGATGAGGGCATCGAGCGAGAACTTCGAAATTTTCCCGTTTAGTAGGTCGTTCATCCGCGGCTGAGTAATTTGGCAAGCCTTTGCCGCCTCAGCTTGGGTTAGTTTCTGTGCGTTTATATACGACCTAATACTCATCATCAAAGCCGAGCGAATCTTCATGTTCTCGGCTTCGTCAGTGGTGTCCGAGAGCGCATCCCAGACGGAGGTAAAAGCTCGCCTATTTCCATTGGCAAGGCTTTGGTTTTCCTTAGTTTTCATGGTGAGTCTCCGAATTGCTGCGAAGACAAATTTCTTTAAAAGTTAATATTCAAAGTTTAAAACAATCAAATTGATTGACTACTCTGCGAGAGAGTAAAAGGAGGCCCAATTTGGGCCTCCCTAGTTCTTTACTCATCCATCATTTTGATTCGTTTCTTAATCAATTCGATGTGAGCCTTTTCTGTCTTTTCTGAAGTCTTTTTAAAACCACACAGTACAAAAACTGTATCTTCCAAATCGACTACATAGATCACGCGATAAGTTCCGCTGTCGTCCCAAAGCCTTATTTCCTTAACGCCGCCGCGCCCCACGCCTCGAAACGGTTTCCAATCAGAAGGCTCTTTGCCCCGTTGCACCAGATCGATGTTATATCCCGCGTCACTCTTAACATCGCCGGGAAAAGCTTTTATCTCTTCAAGCGAACGCCCAATAAAGATTACTTGCTTTGGAGGCTCATTGTCTTCTTCCATGATGATGGTTTCCTCTTAAAAATTATGCCCATAAGTTGGTGCTCCTCTTTCTCTTTCAGTAAAGACCGCCAGAATTGACGGCAACGTGATTATATCCGAACCGATATAGGTGTGTCAACCCTGGGCAACGGCGAGGCGTCCGGGCCACCGCCCAGTCTCAGTGGCCTGAGAGCTTGTGCCGGCCGCCCCAACGGCTCAGTCTTCGTCGGGCGAGCCTTCCTGCCCTTCAACGCCCTCAGCCTGCTCGGTTTCGAGGGTGAGTTGGCTGACGTAGCCGCTTCCGTCGAGCGTGTGGCGCACGCTGGCGACGATCCATGGCGTCTCGTCGATCTTTCGCTTGTAGCCAACAACGCGGGCGGGCCGTTGAGGCGTGATGTCAGCGCGGCCGTAGGCGAGGGTGATCTCGAAATCGAAGATCCCGCGCTGAATGCGCAGCCACTCCGCGCGGGCTGCGGCCAGGGCGTCCGCTTCGCTCGCGAAGGTCGTGCGTAGTTCCTTCGCGCGACCACTCAGGCCGGCGATGACGCTGCTGCGACGCCCGGTCTTGATGTTGTTCCACCATGCCTTCACGCCACTGTACGCGTCCCGGTCGGCGCGGCTCCAGCGGTGCCTGTCGCCGTCTTGCCGCGTGATGACTACGGGCGGCAGCACCTTGCCGCTCGGCGTGCGCGCGGCGCGCGCCTGGCTGAACAGGAGCTTGCCGTTCTTCACAGTGCACAGGCAGTCGTAGGTCTGCGCGAGCCGGCGAAGAAAGGACGCATCCGATTCGCCGAGCTGGTCCGCATGCTTGACCTTGCGCGAGGCGATTTCCTTGGCGACGACCGCCTCGATGCGGTTGCGCTTGGCCACGCTGTTGACGATGGCGCCGACGGTGGTCTTGTGCCATGACTCATCGCGCAGGGTGCGCAGGCTGTCGAGCAGGTTGGCGGCGCGGGCGCGGATGGTGATCTCGTCGGGCGTGCCGGCGTACTCCACCGCCTGCACGGTGTACGCGCCTTTCTCGACCAAGCCGACGGGGAAGCCCATTTCCTCGGTGGTCAGCTGGCGATAGGGCGCCGCGTTGGGCTCGGCGAGCCAGCCGATGGCCACCTCGACGGTGTCGCCGGTTTCCGGCAGCTCGACGGCGCCGTCGTGGTCGCTCACGACGAGCTCGACCTCATCGGCATCGTTCTGCCGGTCATCGGTGATGGTGAGGCGCACGAAGCGCGGCAGGATGCGATCGGACACGTTGGCGCCGTTCACGGTAATGCGCCAGATAGGCGTGAGGTGCGCCGCGGCGCGCCGGGTGTCGCGTCTGCAGCTGTTGGCGCTGACATTGACCGTCGGCAGCGTGGCGGTGATGGCGTCTACGTCGGACATGGTCTGTTCAAACCGCGCTGGCGCCCACGCCCAGCGACAGGCCCATGTTGTCCGCCGCGTCTTGCAGCAGGGCGCCCAGGTCGCCCATGCTGTCGGCGATGAGCTGCTCGGCGACTTCCTGCGCATCTTGGTCGACGCGCTGCAGCGTGAGGGTGAAATCGATGCGGCGCGCCTCGCCGGTCTCGAAGAAGAGGGTTCGGGTTTCCTGTAGCTCGGTGATGACGAAGGCGCCGTAGATGGTGCCGGTGCCTTCCACCAGCACCCACGCGGCGCCCTGGTCGGCCATGAGGCGCAGCACCGACAGGCTGGCCGCAGTGCCGGCGAACTCGGGCACCACGATGCCATTGAGCGTGATGATGTCGTCGCCCGGCCCGAGGTACTGCGAGGCGTTGCGCGCGCCCACCAGTGGCTGCGAGGCGTGCTTCCAGCTGCTGCGCCGCTGAAGCTCTTGATAGCTCATTGTGTCGAGCATGAAGACGAAGAGGCCGAGGCAGAGCATGGCGGGTGTCAGTTGTCGTAGTCGATGAAGGCGCCTCGGGCGCGGGCGCGCTTGTCGGCGTCGCGCTTGTCCAGCTCGGCGCGAATGGCGCGGGCGAGCTGCGCCGCATCTGCGCCCGGCGCTGCGGTGATGTGGATGGTGATGGTGTCGCCCTGCACGACGACTCCGCCGGCTCCGCGGCCGGCCGGCGCGGCCGCGAGTGGCGCACGGGTGTCGAAGTTGCCGGGGGCGCGGGGGAACTCTGCCGCCATGGCAGGCATGGCCACGGCCGTTGCGCCGGCCATGCCCAGCGCTGCGGCGCGGAGCAGCGGCCGGGTGCGGTCGATGCCGATGGCGGCGCCTTCGACGATGTTCTCCCCGGCCTGCATGAACACGCGCGACGGGCTGCGAATGCCAAGCTTTTCCTTGAACCGGATGAGGGTCGATTCTGCGACGCCAGCGATGGCGTCTTGCACGGTGCCCAGCATGCCGGTGATGCCGCTCACCAAGCCCTGCATCATCTGGGCGCCGAAGGTGGTGAACCTAGACGGCAGGTCGATGCCGAACCACTGCAGGACGCCAGCGAAGGCTTGGTAGAACAGACCAAGGGGCGACCAGTTGACGATGGTCTGGGTGATGGTGGTCACCACGCCCGAGAACGATCCGCCGAGCTGGTCCCAGATGGTCTTCAGCCCGCCGACGATCCCGCTCCAGTTCCGATAGATCAGGTACGCCGCGCCGGCGAGCAGCGCGATGGCGATTCCCAAGGGGTTGGCCAGCAGCAGCAGGCCCACGCGCGCGACGGCCATGCCGACACTCAGGAACGCCGACCCAAGGCGCACGAGCAGCCCGGCGCCGGAACTCAGCAGCGGGCCGACGCGAAGCATCTGGAAGCCGAAGAGGCCCAGGCCATAGCGCACCACTGCAAACGGCCCCAGCAGTGCAGCCGCGCCCAGGCTCAGCGCGCCGAAGCCTGCGGCGAGCAGGCCGACCCACAGGACAGCCTTGCCGATGTAGGAGGCGAGCACCGGGTTTTCCTGCGCGAACTGGGTAATGCGCTGCAGCGCGCTGCCCGCGGTGTTGAGCAGGCTGATGTAGGCCGGGAGCAGAGCGCGCCCGGCCTCTTGCATGGCGTCGTGAAATCGGGCCTGCGCTTCGAGTTCCTTCCCGCTCAGGCTGTCTCGCGCCCTGGCGTCCAGTTCGTCAATTCCGAAGGCGCCGGCGTTGAGCTTGGCGTTCTTGTGGATCTGGTCTCTCATCATGTACATCTGAGAGAACAGGCTCGATGCCGTGCGGTTGCTGAAGATGGAGCCAATGGCATCGTTCACTTGGTCCTGGGTGGTGAGGCCCTTGGCGGCTAGTGCCGGCAGGAGCACCTTTTCCATCCATTCGAACTGGTTGGTGCGGAAGAGGTCGCTGCCCTTCAGCGCGCCGGGATCGAGGAACGAGACCTGCCCCGTCTTGTCGTGCTTCACCTTCGACGGGTCGCCGATCAGGTCGTACTTCATCAGGTTCTGCGCGGCGCGCTTGGTGGTACGCCCCTGGTAGAGGTTCTGGTAGGCGGACATGGTGGCCACGCCGGCGCTTGCGCCACCCATGATCTGCACGATGGGCTCAAGCTGGTAGTACATCGCCTCGCTGGAGAGGCCTTTGGCGGCGATGCCGCCGCGCTTGACGAAATCCAGCCATTGGGTGGAGTCCACGCGGCCACCGGTGGCGGTGATGACGCGCTGCACCATGTCGGCCTGCTTGGTGAATTCTTCCTTGCTGCTCAGGCCGTTGCGTGCCTCGATGACCTTGAGCATGTCCATGAACTTGCGTTCGTTCTCGGTGCCTTGTTCCTCCCCGAACATGGCCTTGTTCGCGAACTTCATCTTCGCCATTGCCGGCATGACCATTTCGGCGTGATGCACGTCGGCAAAGGCGGTGGTCGCGTCCAGCATCAACCCGAGGTTGTCGTTCATGCTGGTGCCGTAGGTCTTCATCCGCTTCGCATAGTCGATGGCCTTGTCGGACTCTTCCTTGCCGAGGCCCAGCGACTCGATGCGCGCCGTCGCTGTTTCGTATGCGCGAATCTGGTGCAGCGGCTCGGTGACGGCACGGCGGATGCCGTAGGCGGTGCCAACGCCGGCGGCGCCGGCCATGGCAAGGTGTCCAGCGGTGGCGCGGGTGCTGTTGAAGCTCTTCTGCAACTGCGCCTTGCGGTTGCCAGCGTTGGCCAGCGCTTCGAGTCGTGCCTTCTGCTGGGCGATGGCGGTGTTGGTGGACGTGATATCGGCCTGCAGGCGGTGCTGGTCTGCCGACAGCTTGCCGATGCCGCTGGCGGTGGCCGCGGTGCGGAGCTGCACGAGGGCATGGCGCTGCTTGTCGTACGCGGCCGTCGCGCGGTCGACCTGGCCCTGCAGGGTGCGGGCCTGATCGCTGTTCGCGCCGTAGGTGCGGGTGACGCTGTCGAGGTTGGCGCGCAGCACCTTGAGGCTGTTGCCCTGCTTGGACAGCTCGGCCTGGTATTTCCGGATGGCGGCGACCTGGCCGAGCTGGCCGTTCAGCAGCTTGAGGGCGTCGCGCGACTGTTTCAAGCTCGCGGCCGTGGCCTTGCTCTGCGCGTCGAGCGGCTTGAGTTCGTTGACCGCCTTGGCCGCGCCGGCCAGGATCAGCTTGAGAGTTAGCGCGGTGGCCATGGTGGTTCGAAGGGGGTGCGGTCAGTCGTCGTCGTGCTTGCTGGGGGCGTAGCGCTTGCGGGCGGCCTCGCGCCAGTCCATCAGCTCGGCCAGCGGAAGGCCGTTCATGTCCTGCGGGCGCCAGTGGAAGACGAGCGCCAGATCCGCCATGGCGTCCTCTACGCGCTCTGCAAGACCGCGTCCCGAACTGCTTTCTTCAACAAAAAACTGATGACGACGCCTCCCGCTTCGGACAGGTCGGCGGGGTCGAGCTGCGCGCACTCGGGCGGCGTGAGGCTGGGGGAGGTGATGCGCGGCAGCAGCTTGAGCAGTTCGTCGGCATCGGCCGCGTGCAGCCGCTGCAGCGAGAGGCCGCGCAGCTCGCCGGCGTTGGGCTTGCGCAGGACGATCTCGGCGATGGTGGTGCTGCCGCGCTGGATGGGCGTGTCGAGGGTGATGGTGTTGGGCACGCTGGGCGCGAGGGTGGCGGTGGGCTGTTGGGCGTCGTCGTTCATGGTGGTGGCTCAGTTCGAAGGGGAAGGGCGGGGGGCGAGGTTTCGGATTGGCGTCAGTTGACGCCGAAGGCCATGCCGATGGCGGCGCGGATGGCGTCGTACTGGTCGGTGCCGCCGACGCGGAACACCATGCCGGGCACGTCGATCTCCAGCAGTTCCTGGGCGTTGACTGTCAGCTTGTAGTAGCTCGCGGCGATGGTGAACTCGTGGTCGTTGTCTTCGCCGGCCTTGGCCTCGTTGGGGTTCCACTCGCGCAGGCGCCCGCGGATGACGACTTCGGCCGCGGTCACTTGGCCGGTGGCTTCGTCCTGATAAGCGCCGGCGAAGCGGAAGATGTTGGCGCCGACGGTCTGCGCGCCGAGCATGGCGATGAGCTGGGTCTTCAGGCCGCCGGCCTTGATGCCCAGCTCGAGCTTTTCGTGGCCGAGGTCGATCTCGACTGGGCCATGCATGCCGCCTGCGCGGTATTCCTCGGTCTTCTTCGTGATCTTGGGAAGGGTGACGCTGGGGATCTCGCCGACCCAGCTTTCGCCGTCGCCGAACATTGCGAAGTTCTTGAGTTTCTTAGGCAGTGCCATGGTGGTGTGCTCCTATGCGTGATGCGTTGACGCCGTTCAGGCGGCCTGCACGGCCGCGGCGAAGTTGGCGAGAAAGTCGTCGGTGATGGTCTGGCGGAAGCCCAGGTCTTCGAGCGGCGGCACCGGCGTGTAGCGGTAGCTGATGCGCAGGCGGCCGACGAAGAGCTCTTCTTTCGGGTTGAGGTCGGGATTGATGAAGGCCTCGAAGCCGATCAGGTAGCCGCCCGTCACGAGGTCCTTGCCCTTGGCGTTGATGTTTTCGAGCATGTCCTTCACGAGCGTGGGATGCATGGGCTTGTCCACGAACGTGAAATGCGCCTCGGCCATCGTGTCCGCCAGCACCTGAGCGGTGCGGGTGTAGTTCTCGAAGAAGAACTTTCCGCCCTGGGCCTCGGTGGTGCGGTTGCCCCAGAAGCGATAGCCGCTGCGGTTGATGATGGTCGTGACTTCGAGCGCGTTGAGGTACGTCGTATCGCTGCTCGGGCTCTGCAGGTCGAAGAACACGTCGGCACTGATCCCTTGCGGGCCGTTGACCACGATGTTCGACAGGGTCTTGTGCCAGCCGATCTGCTGGTCGAGCTTGGCGCGCAGGCCTAGGGCATAGCCGATGGCCGGCACGGTCTCGACGTCGTTGGTGACGGTGTCCCACGCGAGGAAGCTGGGCCAGATGACCATCAGTTCGCGCTTGCCGAACTTGGCGCGATACAGCGTGGCTTCTTCCTTCGTGGTGGCGTAGGCCATGCCGTCAGCCTTGCGCGCCGCGATGTAGCCGAAGCCGCGCAGCGCCTCGGCGACGACGCCGATCTCTACCGCGACGGCCTCGGTGTCCAGGCCGGGCGCGCCGATGATGCGCGGCTTGTAGCCGAGCTGGCCCTGGGCGGCGAGCAGCGCCTGCAGGCCGGTCTTCTGGCCGGTGGCGGTGGTGGTGCCGATGACGTTGCTGGTGGTCGCGGCGTCGTCGGCGCCGGGCTCGACGCGAACCACGATGGTGACGGCCTGCGCCTGCTGGCTGATCGCCTTCAGCGCTTTCGCCAGCGTGCCGGTTGCGCCCGCCTTGCCGACGCTGCCGCCGGGGTTGGTGAGCAGCACCGGAGTGTTGAGCGGGAAGGCCGCCGGATCGGCCTGCGGCGCGGTGGCCACGAGGCCGATGATGGCCGTGCTGACGACGCGGATGGTGGCGCCGCCTTCCTCGACTTCGAAGACGCGTACGCCGTGGTGGTATTCGGTGGGCATGGTGGAGTGCTCCTAGGAAAAGTGGTTCAGGCTTGAGGCGAAGCGGTGATGACTGGGCTGGGCCAGCCTGCGCCGATGTCGTAGGTCTGAGCGGCTTCCACGGTGGGGAGGGCCGCAATTGCGTTGTGGTGGGCACGCTCCGCCGCATAGCAGGCACGCACATGGCCCGCGATGAATCCGCGAATGACGCGCAGTTCTTCGAGCGATAGCTCGACCCAGCCCGAAGCCGCCTTGAAATCGACGGTCTCGTAGCCTTCGGATCGCATGCCAGTGATGACAGAGTTGATGCGGGTCTGATCGTCGATGCCCGTGCGCACCTTGACGCCGTTGGGCAGAGTGACGCCGCCGGTTTCGACGTCCCAGCGGCGAGCGGTGGCCTGTTCCATCAGGGCGGCGCGCAGATCGTCGAGCGACGGTAGCGCCGGCGGCGCGACAACGGGGATCGCGATCAGCGCCCAGGTATTGCCCTGCGCCACGGCACGGAAACCTTCGGGAACGTGCGGCGGGCTCTCTTCGAGGCAGTCCCCCGGCGTCAGATAGACGCCGGGTTCCAGCGGCGAGAGGTCGCCATCGTCGAGGTAGACCGGACCCTTGTAGAACCGCGTATCAGGATCGAACGAATAGACCGTCTTGATGTTCATCGGGGTGCTCTCAGTACTTGATGCAGGCCAGCAGCGCGAGGTTGGACATGCGGAAGCGAATCCATGTGTTTGCGACCGCCGCATCTACTACTGCAGTCGCAAACATGAAGTTGTCGCTTGCGGCCGATTGCCATGCGCCACCCGCAGGCCCCTTGGCGCCGCTGGGCACGGCGAGACCCGGGCCTCCACTGTTGGAAATGACTGCGTCTGCGTTCGCGAAGGGATTGCCGAATCCATACGGCCCGCCTTGCACGGCATCGGCACCTGTCCACTCCTGCGACATCGTGCGTAGCCAGGTGCCTTCTTGTTCGGTGCCCAGGACGCGGCCCGTATCAAGTCCGCGTCCATCATCGAAACCTCGAAGCACCAGCCCACGAGCGTTAGGCACGTTGAAAGTGGTCGCGCCATCGCCAATGCCGAAGGTGGTTCCGATGGCCGCAAAAAGTCGGCTGTACGTGGTGCGGGACACCGCTGCGCCATTCGCTTTGATTGAGCCTGGCGGCGGGGTCGCGCGCGCGGTGTAGAACACCTCCCCCGCGCTGGCATCGCCTCCCATGGGGAGTTCGAGGACGTGCCAGATGTCACCACGCCATGTCACGATGGCCGGAGAGAAAAGCGCCATGCTGGTCACTACGGAGCCTGCAGGCGTCATGATCCCGTCCGCGCCGCTGCGGGTGATGACGCAGCGTTGAGACGGCCCCAGCACGAAGGTCGAGCCGCCTGCTACCGCGCTGCCTGCAGGCAAGGTCAAGTTCACACCGGAAGCAGAGACGCTGATGTACCGGCCCATGTCGGCCGCAGTGAGGTTGGTGCTGCCCGTGACCGAGATATCCCGTGCGCCGCTGTAGTTGCCAAGCGCCCGCTGCACGTGAGCGGTGCTGGCCGCCTTGGCGCTGCTGTCGAATTGACCGGCATCCATGAGGGCGAGGGGGCCGGTCATCGCATCACCGGTGGCCAGGATGTACTGGGAGTGCGGATCTGCAGCTGCAAGGTGCGCAGCGAGATCGGCGTCCGTGGCGTACTGGGGGTGGGGATTCGGGTCGGCCGCGTGCGCCGACAAATCTTCATCTGTGGCGTACTGCGGGTGTGGATTGACCCTGGCTTCGTGCGCGGCCACGGCATCGCCGAGGGCGGAGCTGAGCTCACCCGCGGTAAAGGCCCAGCGGACCCACTTTGCCGTATCCGTTCCGGGCGCGACGTTGAGGCTCTCGCCCACGCTCTTCCAAGTGGTGCCGCCGTAGCTCACATAGGCGACGTTGGCGGGATACGTGAACGTGGCATCCCACGGCGTGACGTTGCGCAGGCGCTGATAGCGGGTGCGATTCGCCAGCTCGCGCGGTGGGCGGTTATCGATGCCGGTGGGACCGCCCAGGACCGGGTCATCTTCTTCGAGCTGGTAGATCCCGGTTTCCCACTGATCGGATTCGTTGAGGTTTGCCATCAGGCGCTTCCCTGGTTGTAGGCGCCGTCGCGTCGGGTGGCGCCGTTGTGGCTGTTGGCGACCGAGGCATAGCGCAGCGCGACCAGATGGCAGCGTGCGGGCGCGACGGACGGCAGGAGCTTGCGCAGGCGCTCGGCCTGCGCATTGGTGATAGGCCGCTGCAGCGCGACCATGTAGGTCGCCCAGGTGCTGGCCAACGAGGCGTGCGGATAGATTCCGTCGCGCCGGATGGTTCCGTTGTGAGTTCGCCCACCGACGCGCTCGATGATGTCCACCTCGCCGAAGCCCAGCGAGCGGATCAGCAGCCGGATCGCCCAGGGCGTGCCCTTGTGCCGATGGATCTCGATGGAGTTCAGGATCAGCGCACGCTTGGCGTCGTCGGACCTGGCGTCCTGCCAAGCCTCTACGGAGAGCGTCCACGAGAGCCATGGGAGCAGCGGCGCGAGGCAAAGCATGGCCGTCCACAGGTGCCGCAGACCATCGGTGTCCAGATCCAGCGGCGACGCACCCGCGAGCGCCAGCTCCAGCGGTGTGCGGTTGGGCGGCAGCAGTCGCTGCGACGGGGCGAGGCTAGACACGGACTACCTCTTCGAGGACGTTGACGGCAGTCACGCGGACCCACTGGGTCTTCGTGCACAGGATGTCCGTGGGCGGCTGCGTGATCTCGACACGGTCGACGCCTGGCTGATGGAGCGCGGCGTCGATGCCGGAGTGAGGCAACCCTTTGCCGAGCTTGCGGATCTGCTTGAGCCACTTTGCCAGCGCTGTCTCGCCGTTCTGTATGGCCACCTCGCCCGCAGGCCCTTCGTAGCGGTACACCTTCGCCGTGATGGCGGTCTCGAAGATCTCCGGCCCTTGCACGGGCACGCTGTCGCAAAGCGGGCGGATCTTCTCGGCGTTGAGTGCGGCGCTCACGGTGTTGAGCAGCGCTTCGGAAGGAATGCCGCTCGCGGACGCTGAAAGCACCGTGACGCGCACGGTGCCGGGCAGCGGGCTGTCGACCTGCGCGTCCGCCACCTCGGCACTGGCCGTGAGGGCGTGGTAGCGATAGCTTTCCGTCGGGCCTGCCGTCGTGATGCCTTCGGGCGCGAGCTGGATGCGCTCGCGGAAGCGTTCGTCGTCTTCATAGACGGCCTCGACCGGGGGCACCGCGTCCGGGTCAGCGGGCGTGACCAGCAGCCGGGAAACCCGATAGTTCGCGCCGAGGTTGTCGAGGTCCGACTTCGTGGCGTAGGCCAGCATGCAGGCCTTGGCCGCATCATTGATGCGCTGGCGCATCTCCAGCTCTTGGTAGGCCTGCACCTGCAGCAGCTTCATCGCCGGATCGGATTCGAGCAGCAGCGTGTAGTCGAAGCCGACCTTTCTGCACTCATCCTGAAAGAGCGCAACGCGCCTGGCGAGGATGGCTTCGTAGTCCAGCGTCTCGATGACGGCCGGCGCCGGCAGCAGGGACATGTCCAGGCTCATGCGCCTCCCGCAACGGTGACGGTGAAAGTGGTGCTGTCGATGCTGTTGGTATCGCGACGCACGATGTGCAGCTGGCACTTGCCCTGTGCGGTGAACCCGACGTGCACGCTCAGCAGCCGGGTGCGTGGTTCCCACTTCATGATGGCCTGGGCGGTCGCCGCGATGAGGCGAAGGCGATTCGCCGCGGTGGCTGGGTGGTCGACCATCTGCGGCAGGTAGCTGCCGTAGTTGCGGCGCATCAGGCGCGTGCGGATGGGCGTCGTCAGGATGTCATTGATGGACTGCGCGATGTGATCCCGGCGCGAGAGCACTTTGCCGGTGGTCTTGGAGATTCCGCTCATGGCACGGGCTTCCCGCTGATCTCATCGCCGCCGTGCACACCGGATGTGCGGTGTTCCAGCAGGCTGATGTCGCCGGCGACGATGTCGCCGCCATCGGTCTTCACGCCGTGGCCATTGATGAACTCGACGTCGCAGTCGATCTGTGCGCCCCGGCCGCTTGGGCCGACGCCGTAGCCTTCCATCCCGGACAGCCAGGTCAGCAGGCCCTGTACGACGAGCTCGCCCGTGGTGATGGTCTTCGGTGCGTCGAGGGTGATCTCCTGCGAGTGCACTTTTGCGCTCTCACTGGCCGTCACGTCGGCCGTCTTGCATTTCACGGTGATCGCGTCGGGAACCTCGATATCAGCGGTGCCGGCGGCGGGCAGCGTGACCTTGAGCTTGTGGGCGGCGTGGTCGTACTCCACGACAGCGCCGTCGGGGTACTTCGTGACGGTCTTGTTTGGGTCGGAGCTGGGCGCCGGGTGGCTCTCGGTGGGCAGGCCCGGCAGCGCGTAGCCGCCCTCGGTCATTCCGTTGGGGGAGAGGAACAGGACGCACTCGCCAACGGTCGGCGGGTTCCATGTGCCGGTCTTGCCTGCGCGCAGCTCGACGTAGGGCCGCCAGTCGGTGCTGCCCTTCTCGGTGAGCTGTACGCGCACGAGCGGCGGGGTGGCGCTGTGGTCAACATCGGCGATGGTGCCCATGCGCACGACGTTCGCCATCTGGCGTTGCAGGTCGGCAAAGAGTTGCGGCGATTCGGTTGGTCCGGGCATGCGCCCAATGTGCCGAAATGCTCTCGCGTGCGCGAGCGAACGCGACGGTGCATGCGGTGGGCACTGAAGGGCGTTGCGCGGCGCCCTCAAGCGTCAGCCGCTGGCGGTGACGTGGTGCAGCAGGATCTCGGTCACGGCGTCTTCGTCCGCGGGTGTGAAGCCCAGCAGCTCGCGCTTCGGATACTGCACGGTAGGGCTGTTCGGCTTGCGCCAATCGACCTTGTCGCGCAGGCCGCGCTGGTGCACGCGCGCGATGCGCGCGGACTTCCCGCCGATGGTGACCGTGGCGCTCTCGGCCGTCGCAGCCTTGCGCAGGTACTGCGCGGTGCGCAGCCTTTCGAACATCTTGCGGCGGATCTCGCCTTTCTTGTTGCGCAGCTGCTTGCGCGGCTTCCTGGGCTCGTAGGGCGTGCCGTCTGCGTTGAGCTGCGCTCCGATGCGTTCCGCCTGGCTGCGGCGCAGGTAGGTCGAGATCTGCACCATGGCCGCGCGCCGGCGCTCGGGCGAAAGCCCGGCCATCAGCGGAGCAGCCCAGTTCGCCAGGCGGTTGAGCGCGTCGGCCACGATCAGCCTTCGTCCAGCGGGTGGATGCGCCACTCCGCCTGGAGGTCGAGAAGCGATTCGACGGGCTCGGCACCCGCGAGCACGGGCTCGCCGATGTGTCGGGTCGTGAGCCGGTTGATGCCGTCGACGGTGCCGCCTTGGACGGCGACGGTCTCGGTCAGGTCGATCTCGAAGCCGATGTCGGACGTGGCGTGATCGATGATCTCGACCTCGAAGCGGAAGGCCTTCGCGCGCCGCTCGGGGTTCTCGAAGATGTCGGGCTGATTGCGCTTGAGCCACGCTACGACAGGTACGACGATCACGTCGGTGCTGCCGTTCCAGTCTGTCACGACGATATTCAGCGTGTACCGGTACTCGAAGGAAAGGGCCGGCGTGCCCGTGTGGACGACGTTGCCGCGCTCGATGAAGACCGTGAGCTTTTCCGGGTTGGTGGCCAGCTCTGGGCAGGCGCGGGTGATGTGGTCGCGCAGCAGCTGCGGCTTCTTCATGGGTCAGTGCTTGGCGGACTCGCCGGGCTCGAAGAGGGAGCGATCGGCACGGATGATGTCGGCCAGGAGCCCGATTCGCTGGTCGCGGTCGACAAGATCAGCGCGGAGCTGTTCAGCCACGCGTCGACCCTCTGCAAGGCTGGCGTCGAGTCGGGCCGCATGGCTTGCAAGACGGTCGCGCTCAGCTGCGCCGGCCTTGGACATAGCGAGGTACTGAGCGGCACGCCCTTCGGCGGCGCGCTGCAGGCGCTCAGCATCAGCGATGCGAGCAGCGCCGTAGGCAGCAGCAGGCGCTTGCGCGGCTTGGAAGTCGTCGACGGCGCGGGTGACGCTGTTGGCATGGCCTTGTTCCTTGGTTCGGGAGGTGTTGGTCTCTTCGAGAGCGGCAGTGGCTCGGCCCTTGGTGTCGTTGTCCCAGGCCTGCTGCACACGCGCTGCGCCGTGGCTGTCTCCTAACCAGTAGGCGGGCAGGGCCGAGGCGGCGGCGATCAGCACCGCGGCGGCGATGGCGATCAGCGCGGCTTTCATGACGTGGACAGCATGGCGTCGAGCGCTCGGTTGCACCGCTCGACGCGGTCGGCGCGGCCGGCCATCGCCGCGCCGTTGATCCCGCGCGTGATGGCATCGAGCTGCCATCGGTCGGCGAGGGCGTTGAGGCCATTGGCCTTCCAGTACCACGCACCGACCAGCACAGCGGCTTCCGGCTCTGCGACTCGGTCCGGGTTCTGTTCGAGCGGCAGGCCCATGGCAGATCCTGCCGCCCGATAGTTGCCGCGGCCGGTCAGGTGCGGGAGGCCGCGGCCGCGGTAGTTCCACCCGTCGCCGCTGGCCTCGCTGCCGTTGCCGTTCCGGTTGGCATAGACCCTGTTCGCGAGCGCCTTGGGCTGGCGCGTGAAAGCTCGCGCCTTCTCCACCTCGCGCAGCGCGGAGAACATCTGCGCGATGCGTGCCGGGTCGCTGTAGTAGAGGTTTTCTTCCAGGCGGGTGAAACCGCTGGTTTCGTGGCTGTACTGGCCGACGAAGGCGGCCATTCGCCGAGGCGTGTCGATCTCGAAGCGATCGAACGCGACGATCAGGTGTGGAAGCAGGACGCGCGCGACGGTCGGTGTGATGCCGGCGGCAATGAGCTGTGGCAGGGTGAGCATGGCGACTTCAGGTCTTGGCGATGGTGTCAGCGGTGGCCGATTGCTCTGGCGTGGCGACCACGGGAGCCGGCACGCGCGGGGCGCCGATCCCGGCGCGGATCTCGGCGGCGAGTTCGCCGATGTCGCGATCCTTGCGGCGCTCCAGCCAGAGGAAGACCGCGGCCACGATCCACGGACCGGGGATGCTGCAGAGCACGAACACGCAGCCCGTGATGACGAAGAAGCCGGCCTCGGGCGGGAAGGTGGCGAGCCGGGCGAGCGCGGCGCCGGCGGTGAAGACGTCGGGCTTGTGCTGCATGAGCAGCACGAGGGCGATGGTGCCCAGGATGAAGGAGCTGGCCAGGCAACCCATGACGCGATTGATGAGGTCGTCCCACGCCTGGCCGGGACGCAGTGGCACGAAGCGGATGCCGAGCCAGAAGGCGATCAGGCTGGCAATGACGGGCAGCGAAAGCAAGGCCAGCTTGTAGCCTGCAGCGGTGCCGGCAGCTGCGGCGGTGGTGGTGGGCTCGGTCATGGTGTGGTGTCGTAGGGTTGAAGTGGGCATGGTGATGTCTCCTAGTCCCAGAGCTGCACGGTGTCGACGCGAGCAGCATTGGCGGGGAGGTCCGGCAGCACGACGGCGAGGCCGATCGGCAAGATCGGCCCCAGGTCCGCGAGGCCGGGATTCATTCGGTACGTTGCCTCGGTGACGCCCGCGGTTGCGCCGAGGTGGCGCAGGCACAGCAGATCCACCGTGTCGTGCTGCTGGGTGACAACGGTTCGGGGCATGGCTAGATCAGCTCGACGGTGGTACGCGAGACGCCCAGGATGTCGCGCACGGCCCATGTGGCATCCCGGCGGTGATGTTCGGCCTGGTCTTCGCGCGCTTCGTCCTGATCCTTGCGGCGCTCGCGTCCCGTGGTGTCGTAGTCGCTGTAGCGCTCGATCAGATTGGCCTTCGCATGGCAGTGCACGGCGCGGCGGAAGCGCTGCACGTTGATCGACTCGCCATCGACCTTCAGGGCGGGTACGGCGGCCAGCGAGGCGTGGCCATCTTCCTCGCGACTCTTCGCCCAGTCGGCGAGCTGGCCGATGGTGGCCGCGACCGCTTCCTGCACGGCCGGCAGCAGGCGTTGGGGCGTGATGGTGCCGTCGAGGCGCATGGCGTCGCGCAGGGCCGCGAGGTCGATCTCGGGCCACCATGCGCCCGCGGAGACCTTGCCCAGCGGCGCGGGGTCGCTGGGCGGCGTGGTGCGCACGAGGGGCGGGGCTGCCGCGATGAGGGACATGGTCGGTCTCGGGCTTGAGGTCTGGCTTGGAATAGGTGGGCGGTGGCCGTGGCGCGTTGTGGTGAGGAATCAGCCTTTCACGCAGCGCCACGGGCCGCCCGGCACGCGGGGGTGCTCGGTTGCGCTACTTCGCGGCGGCGCGCTTGCGCGCGGGCGCCGTCGACTTCCTCGCCGGCGCCGCGTTCTTGCGGCTGCTGGCCAGCGAGGCCGTAGCGGGTTGTTCGGGTGGGGCGGTGGTCGCCGCCTCGGCTTTCGGGTCGACGTTCGCGCCGGCCTTGTTGAGCGCTCGCTCGACGCGCTCGATGTCCTTTTTCACGCCGGCATTGCTGTCCAGCTCCAGGGCGCGCTGCAGGCGCGCGAGGGCCAGCGACAGCGCCCCCGGTTCGATTGCGGACAGGTCGGGCTCTTCTGCCGTTTGCACCTTGCCGAGCGCCGCGTAGGCGATGGCCTTGTGCAGCTTGGCGCGCGCCTGATCGGGCGCGTCCTGCTCGGCCGTCAAGGTGTCGGCCTCGATGAGCAGCGCTGCCGCTTGCGCCCGTGCGCGGGCGGGGTCATCGTCGAGTGGCACGGGCGCCAGATGCCGCACGTTCTCGGCATCGAGCAGCACGAACAGGGGCGACCATTGGCCCTTCAGGTAGGCATTGGCCAGTTCGTCGATCACGATGGCGGCCGGGCTGCGCCTGTAGTCGTCGGCCATGGCCATGCGATGGCGGATGACATAGGCCGCGATGTCCAGGCCCAGGCGGTAGGCGCCAGCGTCGAACGCCCACACCATCACAGTGGTGAGCACCTGATCCACCGCGCCCTTGCCTGTGTCGATCGATGTATAGATCCAGTCGAAGTACTCCGGCAGCAGCCGGGCCTTCATTTCGGCGCGTCGCTCGTGCGACTGGATCTGCGACAGGCGTGTCTTGTCCTGCGAGAGCTTGACGCGCATGAGGCCGTAGGCGTCGCCCTGCAGCTCGACGCCGTAGGGGCTGGCGGCCTGGGCCTGTTCTTGCAGGACGCGCGCGCGGTGACGCTGTGCGGGGCTGAGTGGGCGCATGGTGATGTTCCGGGCTGGTGGAGGAGGGCGCGGGCCGGGCGGGCCCGCGCGGTCTTTCGTCAGACTTTTGGCGCGGGCTTAGTCGACGATCTCGATGTGTTCCACGAGGGCGGCGCTGCCGTAGTCCTCGACGACATAGGCGTCGTTGGAAGACTCGTAGTTCTCGATCTGGTCGCGCTCGGGCACGTCCTTGATGTTGCGGCGGCGCGCATCGCGCTGCCAGTACATCGACAGGTTGCTCAGCTTGGTAACCAGCACCGTGCCTGCCGGGAAGAATGGCACGGTGACGGCCTGCAGGCCGCCCACGCGCTTCTGGCTGATGACGATGTCGGCCGCGAGCGATTCGGTCGGCGGCTGGTCCTTGTTGACGAGCGGGAAGTACTTGTCGTGCATCAGGCCGCGACCGACCACGGCCACGAGGTCCGGGTCTTCCTGATTCCACGGGTCGAGCATCGTGACGGCGTCGTAGACCACGGCGTCGAGGTTGGCGTAGTCGCTGGTCGCCTTGTCGGGGCCGACGATGACCTTGCCGGCCTGCTTGCCGCCCGCGGCGAGCACGTTCTCCGGGGCGTGCTCACGCATCTGCTGCAGCCAGCCCTTGTTCACGTCCTGCAGCAGCGGGTTTGCGGCGAGGTCCGTGGTGGCGGCGATGCTGGTGCCGTTGAAGCCGATGCAGATGCGGTCCAGCGCCTGACGCCGCAGGATCGCGTCGCGCAGCAGCGTCTGGAAGTTGGGGAAGCCGGCCCAGGCGTCAAGCTGCGCATAGCGGATGGCCGTGTCGAAGTTGGTCTGCACGCAACGGTATTGGTTGTCGTCGAGCGCCGCGACGTTGCGCGGCTTGCGCGTGAGATTGCCGCTGGTGTCGGTGCGGCTGGCCACCGGGCCGGTGACGCCGACGCCGACCTTTGCGGCGATCTGCTCGGTGACGCCGATGATGTTGATGCGCTGCAGAAACGCACTCGACTCCTGCATCTTCGCTTCAAGGGTCTGCTGCACGCGCGGCACGACATTGAATTTCTGAACGACGCTGGCGACTTCGTTGAGGGTGGCCAGCTGGCCGAAGTAGGCGTCGAGGGCCTGGCGGGTTTCTTTGCGCATGGTGTGTGCTGCCTGTGTGGTGTTGCGGATGAGGTGCTTGCGGTGGGTCGACGTGGCTCAGCAGTCGGTCTTCGTGGTGCCGTGGCCGCCGGTGGCCAGCGGGCGAGTGGTGCCGCTGGGCGTGGTGTCGAGGACCGAGTACTTGGCCTTCAGGTCGGCCACGGTGGCCTGCAGGTCGCCGATGGTCTTGTCGCGAGCGGACAGCTTCTGTTCGGTGGCGGTGACGTGGGCCGCGAAGGCGTCGCCGATCTGCTCGAAGCCTTCCGCGATGGCGGCGAAGCGCGCGTCGTCGGTGGCGGTCTTCGCGCCGAACTTCGCCAGGGCGCCCGCGACGGCCGCGCGGAACTTGGCCAGGGCGCCTTCGTCGGGTGCGTCCTCGAGTTCGAGGGTGAACTCTTCGGCGGCCGTGAAGAGGTCGTCGGGCTTTTCCTTGCGCGCGGCGAAGGGGTTGGAGTTCGGGTTCTTGGCCGCGAACTCCAGCATTTCGGTGCCGAGGCTGGCGGGGTTGTCGGTGACGGCCAGGCCGACGAGATAGGCCTTTTCGCTGTCGGCGAAGCGCGGCCGGACTTCCATCGATGAATAGATCTTCTGGCGCTTCTTGTTGAGGTCGACCAGCTCATCGGTGGGGGAGATCTGCGCGAAGAGGGCGAGCTTCTTGACGCCGCCGATCTCGACCTCGCCCGTCTTTACAGCGGTGACATCACCATAAGCGCGAAAGTCGCTGTTCGGGCTGTAGCCGCGCATGTGCTCGATGTTGACGCGGGCGCCATAGAGGTTCGGGTCGTAGCTGGCGGCGATCTGTTCCAGCATTGCGCGGTCGATGACACGGCCGTCGCTGGTCGCGCCTTCGACAGCTACGCGGAAGAACTTGGAGACCGGCTTCTTTGCGGGTGTGGACATGGGGAGGCTCACTGCTGGTTGAACGGGGAATCGCGTGGTGTTCGCGATGCGGTGAGCCAATGGTGTCGGCGCGTACGTCCGCTCTCAAGCCGCTGCGCATGTGGCAGTGGCGGGCACTGTTGGACGTGGTGGCGATGCTTCGCGCGCGCGGGCAATCTCGGCGGCATGCCCCTGAAATCCGCTGCGTCCGGCCGCACTCGCCGGACTATTTCTGTCGCTGCGAAGAAGTCCGCGTCGCACAAGCGTGGACGGGCTTCGAACGTCGCCAAAGCGGCGGCGCCTGTCGCCGATGTCGGCAGCGTTGCAAGCACTGCGACGGGCCAGATTGCCACGTTGACGCCGCAGGCGCAACCCCGCACCGCGGCCCGGTTCCTCGCGTGGACGGGCTGGAAGGTCAAGCAGATCGCCGAGCACCTGGGCGTGCCGGCGTCGACGGTCTACGGCTGGAAGGAGGCCGACAAGTGGGATGACGCGCAGCCGCTCGACCGAGTGAACGGCGCGCTCGAAGTGCGGCTCATCCAGCTGATCCTGAAGACCGAGAAGACCGGCGGCGACTACAAGGAGATCGACCTGCTGGGCCGTCAGCTGGAGCGCACGGCCCGCGTCGAGAAGTACCAGCAGACCGGGCGCGAAGGCGACCTGAATCCGAACATTGCGGCGCGCAACGCAGCGCCGAAGCGCAAGCCCAAACGCAACGAGTTCAGCGAGGACCAGATCGCACTGCTCGAATCGAAGCTGCGCGAATCGAACTTCCCGTTCCATCAGACGTGGTTCGATCAGCAGTACCAGCGGCTGCGCGCGATTCTCAAGTCGCGGCAGATCGGTGCGACGTTCTATTTCTCGCGCGAGGCGCTGCTGTCGGCCGCGAAGGAGGGGCGCAACAAGCTCTTTCTGTCAGCCTCGAAGGCGCAGGCGCATCAGTTCCGCAGCTACATCGTGGACTTCGCCAAGGAGGTCGACGTCGAGCTGAAGGGCGAGAACATCAAGCTTTGGAACGGCGCCGAGCTGATCTTCCTGGGCACGAACGCGATGACGGCCCAGTCGTATCACGGCGACTTCTACTTCGACGAGTTCTTCTGGGTTCCGCGCTTTCGCACGATCAACAAGCTGGCGAGCGCGATGGCCTCGCACAAGCACTGGCGCAAGACGTATTTTTCGACGCCGTCGGCGATGTCGCACGAGGCCTATGGCTTCTGGACCGGCGACGACAGGAACAAGGGCCGCGCGAAGAAAGACCATGTCCGCATCGACACGACGCACAGGGCGCTGCGCGGCGGCGCGCTGGGCCTCGACCGGAAGTGGCGCGACATCGTCACGGTGGAAGACGCGGTCGCGCTGGGCTTCGATCTCTTCGACATTGCCGAGCTGCGCGAGGAATACAGCGTCGACGAGTTCGCGAACCTGTTCATGTGCCAATTCATCGACGACAGTCTTTCGCTGTTCACGCTGGCACAGATGCAGGCCTGCATGGTCGACAGCTGGGAGACGTGGAGCGACGTCAAGCCACTATGGCTTCGGCCCTATGCGCATCACCCTGTGTGGCTTGGCTATGACCCTTCGGACAAGGGTGATGCGGCTGCGCTGGTGGTTGTCGCGCCGCCGCGAGTGCCCGGCGGCAAGTTCCGCATCCTGCACCGCGAGCAGTTCAAGGGCTCGGACTTCGAGGCCCAGGCCGAGGCGATCCGGCGTGTCACCCAGCAATACAACGTCGTGCATATCGGGATCGACAAGACGGGCCTTGGCGCCGGCGTGTTCCAGATCGTGGAGAAGTTCTTCCCCCAGGTGAAGGGCTACCAGTACAGCATCGAGGTGAAGCAACGCCTCGTGCTGAAGGCGCAGCAGGTGATTCACAAGGGCAGGCTCGAATTCGATGCAGGGTGGACTGACATCGCGGCGTCGTTCATGGCCATCAAACGCGTGCTCACGGCCAGCGGCCGGAATGTGACCTACGACTCGGGCCGCTCGGAAGAGACAGGACACGCGGATCTTGCGTGGGCAACGATGCACGCGCTCGATAACGAAACACTCGCCGGCGACGTCGTCGGCGGCGGCTCTCGCATGGAGATTTTTGGATGAGCAAACGCAAGGGCAACCTGGCCCATCGATCGACGCACGCCGTGCCGCTGGCCGACGCTGGTGCAGACCTGATGACACAGCCTGGCGGTGGTGCCGTCGCGGCCTTCAGCTTCGGCGATCCCGAGCCGGTGAGTCGCATCCAGTTGCTCGACTATGTCGAGAGCATGTTCAACGGCCGTTGGTACGAGCCACCGCTTCCATGGGAAGGGCTGGCGAGCGCGTTCCGGGCGTCGCCGCACCATGGCTCCGCGATCTTCCTGAAGCGCAACCTGCTGAAGACGATGTTCATCCCGCACCCGCGGCTGTCGAGCGCGACGTTCGGCGCGATGGCGCTGGATTTTCTGGTGTTCGGCAATGCCTACGTCGAGCAGCCGCGTGCCGTCACCGGCCGGCCTCTGGCGCTGCAGCATGCGCTGGCCAAATTCACGCGGCGCGGGGAAGAGGCGGGCCGCTACTTTTTCGTGCGTGGCTGGCATCAGGAGCATGAGTTCCCCGCCGGTTCGGTCTTCCATCTTCGCGAGGACGACGTCAATCAGGAGGTCTATGGTCTGCCCGAGTACATCAGCGCGCTGCAGTCGGCCTGGCTCAACGAGTCAGCCACGATGTTCCGGCGCAAGTACTACGCGAACGGCTCGCACGCGGGCTTCATCCTGTACCTGTCGGATGCCCAGGTCAGCACCACCGATGCGGACGCGTTGCGTGAGGCGCTGAAGGGAGCGAAGGGGCCGGGCAACTTCCGGAATCTGTTCCTGCATGCGCCTGGTGGCAAGTCCGATGGCTTGAAGCTGATTCCGGTCAGCGAGGTGGCAGCAAAGGACGACTTCGCGGCTATCAAGAATGTGAGCAAGGACGACGTGCTCGCCGCCCACCGCGTGCCGCCGGGCTTGCTGGGCATCGTGCCGACTAACGCCGGTGGGTTCGGCAATGCGCCGGAAGCTCTGGGGGTGTTCATCGACAACGAGATCCGGCCTCTGATGCAGCGCTTTCGCGAACTCAACGAGTGGGCAGGGGAGGAACTGGTGCGGTTCATCGACACGCCGGGGACTGCCGCGGCAGCCTGAACCCTCATCACACAGACCCAAGGGCGCGCATAGCGCCCTTTTTTTCGTCCCGGTGTCTCCGTGCCCTGCCGCGCGCCGCTTCGGCCCATTGCGGCCCTTCCTGGCGCCTTGGCGCAGCCTTCCTGCCTCGACCTCCGCCGGCCGCGGTCCGCGGGCCACCCGTGCCCCCTGGCGCGCGGTCTAGCCCCCACCGAGCCCGCGCGCTTTGGGTAGCGGTTTTTACGAGCTCATGTTCCTTGATACTGATCCTGTGCCTGCATGGGCCCCATGATGATGTGGGGCCCCCTTACGGTTTCCCGTTTTTACGTGTTCTGGGCTTGTATGTGCGGGGAAGAGGGACCCCTGAGGCCCATGGGAGTTGCCTCAGGCGAATCAACGCTCTCGGGGAGCAGCGGATCATCTTGCGATGCCGATTCGGGTGTATGTATCCGCAGCACGAGGCATCATCACGCTCACGCGCTACCCGTAGCCGCACTGATCAGCCAGCTTTGTCGTATACGGCGACCCGCTGGCAGCCGTCTACTTTCGTGCTTTGACCATGTATGCCATGGCCGCTAACATCAGAAAATTGTTGAAAGTTAATCAAAAAGCATATGAGTCTTGATTTTTATAGGTTAGACACAGATACCGTAATTGATGGTTTTGTTGTTACCGCATCGACTCAATATCAATTCGCGCTTGATAATTTTGTTCCGCTAATCGGCCGTTTGGATATTCAGCGAGATGCATTAAATACAAAATTTTATAATCGTCTCGAGGATGACATCGTGCGAGGCTGCGTGATGCCGCCGATCACCATTGCGCTGATTCATTCGTTTCCCGCCAAAAAAAGAAGTCCCTCCGATATCGAGGAATTTATCTCCAAGAATATCGAGAATGCATTCGTTTTGGATGGCATACAGCGCTTGAACACTTTGCGTCGCGCTTGTGAGCGAGATGGCTTTGATTTTAATCGGGCCATACATGTGAACTTCGTCATCGCAAGCTCCCGAGACAGGTTGCTTTATCGGATGATAACGCTCAACAACGGGCAGAAGCCAATGTCGGCGCGGCATCAAATTGATGTGTTGGCCGATGCATTTTTTGATTTTGATGGAATCGATTTAAAACTTGTTGCCGAAAAGGGCAAGGGCCGGGTTCGCGCGCCAGAGTCGTTCAAGAAGGCTGATTTCGTAAAAGGCTATGTTGCCTATTTGAGTGGATCAGTCAATATTGACAATCAAAAAATTATTGAAGAAAAGATGGACGAGCTGATCGCCTCGAAAATCATTGATTCAGACATCCCTACTAGTAATGTTGAGTTCATGGATGTCGTTGAACTGGTCAACAAGTTCAGCAAGTCGGACGATTTGCGTGATTGGATTAGAGTTCAGAATAATTTTATCGGATTTTGTGTTGGTGCAAAATCATCGGCCGCCGGTCTGAAGTCCGTAAAAGTTAACAGTATTGCGGAGTCTCTTAATAACTTCGAGCAAGCGTTCTCTTCGATCAACGTTAGTAAAGTTAACCTTGGCAAGGTTCGTCGCGAATTAGTTGCCTATTTTTTCCAAAATTACGCGACACTAAGTAAACTGGATGAATTCGAACTTCTGGATAGAATCTCTGATCGGATCTGAGCGTGCTTGTTCAAGTATCCGGTACCAGCGTCGGAGCCCTGGGAAATATTCCGAAAAACGCCGAGCATTCATTCCAGTACTTGCTAGTCCGACTTCTTCTGGGAACTGCAACAGCGTCTAGAGGGAGTACGCGTGCTAAGCAGTCTATGGATTATTCCTCGCTCCCGGCATCTACCCAAACTAAGACCCCAGCGGTCGCAGTAAAAGATTTCCTTGTGAGTTATGCGGTCGGCGGCAGTGTTGCTCGCTTTGTAAAGCTGACTCGCGCAGACAACCGAGATTTCTATAGAGACATACTTTCTGAATTTCTCAATTACTATATTCAGGCGGCACGAGGGAATAATACAAGTGCTTTCGTCTTTCTTTATAGAATTCTAGAAAGAATCTCCTATTCGGTCCCCTTGCTCTACACATCTACGCAAAGCGATTTTCGAGGCACATTTAAGGATCTCAAAGCGATTCTTAATGCCGATGTCGAGGGCGAGCTTGGGTTATTTAAAAAGTTTCTTGGCAAGGGTAAATTTATTGATCCCCTTAAATTGCAGGTTGTTCAAAAGGTTTCACTTTCGACGGCCGTAGGAGGTGCTGCGTACTACGACTTGACTTGCAATAGATTTTCCAATTTTTCGAGCAAAGATCCTGCAATTCATCAGGTTGAGATTAAATTCTCTGATATTCCTGAATTCCTAATAACCATAAGAAATAGGTTCTTCCATCTGCGTACCGGTGATGGGAGGGAAAATATAACAGCCAATGAGATGCTTGATTCCGATGAGTATTTTGGAAAGATAAATCCTGTTATTTTGAGCTTTTTGGCGATTGTGACTCTTCAGACTATTTCTGCGAAGTACCACGTTTAATAAGTCGTGGCTGCGTGTCGTACTAATTGAATAGGCCTTGGTCGAGGGGCGCGCGTCGGGTGTCACTTGAATTGCAAACGAGTACCTGAGATCTTGCGATTTCAACCTGGATCATGATGTTCTCCAGCCGCGTGCGCTAACAACTCCAAGGAGAGCGAGCTGGGCAGGTTATGACATTCGCAAAACCACACTTGATAGCACCAGCGCCCTGAGACATGTTCTGCGCCGGCGAAGCTAATCGTGTCGTTCGCGCAAGCAACAATCTCGGGGCGCCACAAGATTCCCAATGGCGGCACGGGGTCGCCTGGTCGGGCGTGCCAGAGCCCGAGTTGCAAACGGCCCTCCACCGATTGCAGCAACAGCATGCCGCAGACCCACTCCTGATCTACGAATTCGCGCTTGCTGAGTCTGGTGCCGCCTCGATAACGGCGGCGCATCTTCACTCGCATGCTGGCCTCAAAGCTTCTCAGCAGGCCTGGGCATGAGCCCAGGCAGCTCATGCATCACAGCGCGGATGTGGTCACCGGCGTTGCGGTCCCAGTCGCCATACAGGTCGCCGATGCGCGCACAGCGCCCGGCGACCTCATCGGCGAAATCACGCAGGGTGGGGCGCATCGGATCGTCAGGGCCGAGTTCACCGGCCCTGCGTGCCATTTCCACCAGCTCAACCTCAATTTCCATCACGTACTCACTGGGCAGGGCTAGAAGGGCAGGCGTCCATAGAGCGCTCTGATGCGGTCGCCAGCGTTGCCCTTTTTCGGGTGCCCGAACCCGTCGGCCGTCGAGGCGCACAGCTCGACGACATTGAAAGCGAATTCCTGCAGGGCAGGATCCAGCTTGTCGCCATTCATGATGATCTCGGCGCGCGTCGCCAGCTTCTCGAACTCGCCCGCAGGGTCGCGAACGAGGTCTTCGTGATCGGAGCTGCAGCTCTTGAAGTGGACGGCGGCAATCTCTTGGGCAGGCTGGCCACCGACGACCCGGTACAGCGCGAGGCCTTGGGAGAACAGGTCTTCGTAGTCGCCATGGCCTTTGGCCAGGAGCAGCCACTCAGAGGCGAAGAGTGAGGCCCAGGCGACGTAGTCCGGCTGCGGGGTGATTTCAGGCATTTCAAGCTCCTAAAAATACTGTATGGATTTACAGTATCTTCCCAGGGTTTATGACCGTCAACAGATTTCCCGACGCAGAATGTCAGTCATGTGTACTCGTTACATATCCCCCGAAGACCGCGAGATCGAGGCGGCCTGGTACATCGGAGCCCGCAGCGCCGAGCGTTGGCTGCGCAGCATGAATCCGCTTCGCAAGGGACCTTTCATTCGCCGCGCGCGGGACGTGACCGAGTACGAGCGGGAACTGGCGGTTGGGCAGTGGGGGATGATTCCGCCCTGGTCAACCTCCAACATCCCTCAGACGAAGCCGCGCAAGGGCGAGGTGAAGGGCAAGCGCCTGAGCACGGTCAACGCGCGCACCGACCGCATGGAGAAATCGCCGACCTACGGCAGCGCCTGGAAGAAGGGCCAGCGCTGCATCATCCCGGCCAGCAGCTTCGACGAGCCGAACTGGGAGTCCGGGAAGAACCAGTGGTGGCGCTTCAAGCGCGCCGACGGCAGGCCCTGGGGCATCGCAGGCCTGTGGGACACCTGGACCGACCTGAAAACCGGCGAGGTCTGGGACAGCTACACCATGCTGACCATCAACGCGAACCTGCACCCGCTGATGTCGCGCATGCACAGGATCGAGATTGACAAAGCGACTGGGCTGGAGATCTTCGACAAGCGTTCGGTGGTGCCGCTCGAAGAGCACGACTTCGATCGTTGGTTGACCTGCACCGTTGAAGAGGCGCGCGAAATGCTAGTGCTGCCCTCGGTGGGCGTGATCGACGCCGGCCCGGCCTCTGATGATGGGGCGCCAGAAGCTGAAGAGGAACTGGTAGAGGTCTGAGTTCAGTGCAGGCCAGTTCTAGCGGCGCGGCAGTAGCGTAATGGCCGGTAGGATGGCCGGTAGAAGCAATGAAGGTCTCAAAACCCGCATCAGTCTTAGTTAACTGGGGGACACACTCTCCGCCAGGATCAATCTCTGGCAGTTTTTAAAAGTCCCGCGCAGTTCCTGCGACGGGACTTTTTCATTGGCAGATGTCTTTTCACCGCAAGAGGCATCTGTCTTCGCGCTCCTCCAGCCCGAGCGCTTCATGTTGCGAGACCTCAGCGGCGCCGAATCAGGTCGCGCTGTTTCTGGTCGGCGACGATCTTGTTCGTTCAGCAGATTCCGCTGGCCGTCGTCGTAGATCAGGGCCACCGACAGCCCGCTGGTCGTGAACTGCGGAGTCGTCGAGAGAAGCTCGCAGCCGTCCTTTTGCTCGTGCTCATGGCAATGCGAACGCCCTCGGTCGCTGGCTTCGAGGCTCCCGCATCGACGCGGCGTCCTGACTCTTGCGCGCGGAGGGAGCATCCCGTCGCCCTCTCATCACACCCTCTCTCCCCCACCGATTCCCGTAGGCCGCAGTCGGGTTCTGTAATCTAGTGTTTTTATTTGCAACGAATGTTATATTTTCCCAGAAACATTCTCATAACACTTAGGCATTCAGTCCAGGGCAGACGTCGCGTCGCCCTGTGAATGTTCATCATGGGGAGCTCCGGAATTGCAGTTCAAGCCGCAAGAAAGCCCCAATTTGGTGCGGCCAGCTTCGGCCGTCGCATGCCTGTCCCGGGGCTGTCCATGAACACGCCGGTCGCCGCCTCGCGTGCCCGCCGGCCGCTGTTGAGCTTCAGCGTAGAGGGCCTGCCGGCCCGCGACGAACTGCTCTTCAAGTCCCTGGTTCGGCTGCTGGACCATCGCACCCATCAGCATTGGGCCTGGCAGGTCGAGGACGCCGACCTCCGCGTGGTGGGCGACAAGCTCGCTGCGGCGCCGCCTGAAGTAGACCCGGCCGACCGCCCGGTGCCGTTGCTGACCATCGGCGACACACCCCCCTCGCGCGGCCCGTTCCTGCGCCTGCCGCTGCATGCAGATGCGCTCGAGGCCATGCTCAACCGCCTCGGCGCGATGGTGGTCCATGCCCGCGAACTCGGGCTGGCCGCGGCTTCGCGCAGCCGCAACGAGCAGGCCGCGCGCAGCGAGGAATACCGGCTGCTGCGCTGGCCTTCGTCGACGCTGCTCGACACCACCATGCGCATGAAGCTCGCCACGCTGCTCGCGAGTCGTCCGGCCTCGCTGCAGGCGCTGCAGCAGCGCTCGAACGCCAGCGCGCAGGAGTGCGCGGATTTCATTTCCGCGCTCGAGCGCGCGGGCTTCGTCGCGAGCAGTGGTGGTGGTCATGGGGCCACCGGCTTCGCCAATAGCCGCGCGCCCGAGTCGATCTGGCCCGATTCGCACATCGCGACCGGCAACGAGGCGCCTCACGCCGCACCTTCCGCGCCGCGAGCCACCGTGGAGCCGGGACTGCTCGCGCGCATCCGCAGCCGCCTGGGGCTGCTGTCATCCGGACCGAGGGCCTGAACAGCGTGGAGCACAAGATTCTTTTCACCGGCACCATGGGTGCGGGCAAGACCACCGCCATCGCCGCGGTGAGCGAGATTCCACCGGTGCGCACCGAGGTGCGCAACAACGACGCCTCGGTCGCCAAGGCCACCACCACCGTCGGCCTGGACTACGGCGAGCTCACGCTCGACAACGGCGAGAGGCTGCGCCTGTACGGCACGCCCGGGCAGATGCGCTTCGACTTCATGTGGCGCATCCTGGCGCGCGGCGCGCTGGGCCTCGTGGTCCTGGTCGACAACAGCCGTCCCGATCCGCTGGCCGATCTCGAGGTGTATCTCGATGGCTTCGCCGAACTCATCGAGAAGACCGCCTGCGTGGTCGCGGTGGGCCGCATGGAGACGCACCCCGAGCCCGGGCTGGAGGCCTACTCCCAGCGCATGCAGGACAAGGGCGTGCTGTGCCCCGTGCTGCCCGCCAACGTGACCGATCCGCAGCAGGTGGTGCAGTTGCTAGATCTGCTGCTGATCCAGCTCGAAGCCTGAGCGAGCACCGGACTGCTTTCTTTTTTCCTGTTCTTCCCTTTTCTTCTCTTCCTGCCGCAACGCCGGACCCCACCCACATGAACATCGCACCCCGCATCAAGGACGCCGCCGAGACCGTCGTGGACACGCTCATGCGCGAGATCAAGGGCGTGAAGGCCGTGGTGATCGCCACCGAGGACGGCATGGAGCTCGCCGCGCGCGCCGAGAACACCGCGCAGGTCGCGCGCATGTCGGCCATCGCGAGCTCGCTGGCCGCGCTCGGCGCGGTGGCGGGCGAGGAGAGCGGCCTCGGCCAGTGCGAGAACGTCGCCATCGAAACCGCGCTGGGCCACATCCTGATGCTGCAGGCCCGCCACGAGGAAGCGGGTTTGATCGTGAGCGTGGTGACGGGCAAGGACGCCGTCATCGGCCAGGCGCTGTACTTCTCCAAGCAGGCCACGCTCGCGCTACAGCGAGCCTGAGCACCCAGCCTTTTTACAAGCGGCCGCCGCTCATCATTCGCCCGGGCGGCGGCCGATCATCAGGGCGATGGACTACCTACGAAAGACTCCGATGGCAAACATCAAGCAATCCATGGACGAACTCATGACGATCGACGGTGCACTGTGCGCGGCACTGGTCGATTCGGGCAGCGGCATGATCCTTGGGCAGATCGGTTCGGGCGTCGACCTGGAAGTCGCCGCCGCCGGCAATACCGAAGTGGTGCGCGCCAAGCACAAGACGATGCGTGCACTGGGCCTGAACGACGTGATCGAGGACATCCTGATCACCCTGGGGCGCCAGTACCACATCATTCGCCCGCTGCAGAAGCACGAAGGCCTGTTTATCTACCTGGTGCTCGACAAGTCGAAGTCGAACCTCGCGCTCGCGCGCCGCAAGACGCAGGACGTGGAGCAGACGCTGGCGGTCTGATCCACGCCCAGGGGGCGCGCGGTCAGCAGGGGCGCGGAGCCCGCGTCTCCGAGGGCCGCTCCCCGAAGCGCGCGCGGTACTGCGCCGCGAAGTGCCCCAGGTGGAGAAAGCCGTACTTCTGCGCCACCTCGCGCACGCCGGCTCCGGCGGCGCCGCCCGATGTGCGCTGCAACTCGGTGCGCACCCTGTCGAGCCTCGTCTCGCGCAGGAACTCCATCGGCCCCTGACCCGCATGCTGGCGAAACGCCAGCTGCAGGGCGCGTGCGCTGCAGCCGACCTCGCGGCAGACGTCGGCGAGCGACAGGGGCTGGTCCGCATGCGCCGACATGTATTCCTGCGCCTTTCTGACCACGCGCGGCAGCAGGCGCCGCTGGTTGTCCCCGGCGAGGGCCTTCGAGTGGTTGTGCCCGGCAGACATCAGCAGGCTGGAGATCAGGTACGCCTCCGCATGCTCGGCCAGCGGGCCGCCGGCCTCCAGCCCGTTGCCGGCGTCGAGCGTGAGCCGCAGGTAGTCGATGAAATGCACCAGCGGCGCGAGCGTGGGGCTGTCCAGCGGCACGCCGAGGTCGAACACCAGCGGCCGTCCGAGGGGCGCCTGCAGCAGCGACTCCAGCCGCGAATGCAGCGCCGAACGGGCCAGCCGCACGATGAGGTGCGGGCTGCCGTCGGCCCAGCGCATCGACAGCGGCTCGGTGGGCGAGGGCAGCGATGCGAGGCGGGGCGTGGCGTCGATCTGCTGCGCGCCGCAGCGGATTTCGGCGCCGCCGCGCAACGGAATCTGCAACAGGAAGAAATCCTGCAGGTAGCCCGGGTCGATCTGCACGCCGGGGCCGTACTGCACGTAGTTGAGGCTCACGTCCCGGTGCAGCCGCGCGCTGTGGTGGCAGGCGTCCAGCGTGGTGCGCGGCCTGAGCATGACGAGGCCGTGCGGACAGAAGATGCGGGCCACGCTTTCACGAGCCTCGTCCACGTCGTGGCTCTCGAAAAGCCGGTAGCGCTGCAACGGCAACGGTGGGGTCGTGAGGGTTTCCATGGGGCGAGTACAGGGCCAGGGCACCGTAGCAAAAACCATCCCTACCCACAATTCGGGCCTCCCCTCGGGAGCCCGCGAGAGCCGTCTCCCCAGAAATCTGCGCGCCAGGGACAGCGCCTGCGTTTGCGGGACTCGTCCTGGCAACCCTTGCCCCTAACGTTCGCTTCACAGGCACCAGCCGGGCCTGCCCGATCAACCGAGGAGAGCAAGCGTCATGTTCAAGGGACTCGAAGGCAAGAGCGCCATCGTCACCGGTGGCTCCACACTGATAGGCGCGGGCGTGGTGCGCGCCCTGCATGCGGCGGGCGTGAAGGTCGTCATCGCCGACATCGACGCCGGCAACGGCCAGGCCCTGGCCGATTCGCTGGGCACCGGCGTGCGCTTCGTGCGCACCGACATCACGGACGACGCGCAGGTGAAGGCCTGCGTGGCTGAGGCAGCCGAGCGGCACGGCGGCGTGCACTTTCTCGTCAACCTGGCGTGCTCCTACGTGGACGATGGCTTCAAGTCGCCCCGCGCCGACTGGCTCACCTCGTTCAACGTGAACGTGGCCAGCGCGGTGGCGATGCTGCAGGCCGTGCATCCGCACATGGTGGCGGCCGGTGGCGGAGCGGTGGTCAATTTCACGAGCATTTCGTCGAGCGTGGCGCAGACGGGCCGCTGGCTCTATCCGGTGAGCAAGGCCGCGATGGCGCAGCTCACGCGCAACATGGCGATGGACCTCGCGCCCGACCGCATCCGCGTGAACAGCGTGTCGCCGGGCTGGACCTGGTCGGCCGTGATGAACCAGCTCACGAATGGCGACCGCGCCAAGACCGACCGCGTGGCCGCGCCCTTCCACCTGCTGGGCCGCGTCGGCGACCCCGATGAGGTGGCGCAGGTGGTGCTGTTCCTGTGCTCCGACCACGCGAGCTTCGTGACCGGCGCCGACTATGCGGTGGACGGCGGTTACTCCGCCATGGGCCCCGAGCAGGCCGTGCCGGCCATTCCCAAGTTGATGGACTAGCAAGCAACCAAGCAAGGAGCAAGGCAATGAAGCGAATCGCAATCGTCGGCGCGGGCCAGTCGGGCCTGCAACTGGGGCTGGGCCTGCTTGCCGCGGGCTACGAGGTCACGATGTTCAGCAACCGCACGGGCGAGGACATCCGCCAGGGCAAGGTCATGTCGAGCCAGTGCATGTTCCACACCTCGCTGCAGATCGAGCGCGACCTGGGGCTCGACCACTGGGGCAGCGTGTGCCCCACGGTGGAAGGCATCGGCCTGGCCGTGCCGCATCCCGAGCAGAAGGGCTCCAAGGCCATCGACTGGGTGGCACGGCTGAATTCGAGCGCACAGTCGGTCGACCAGCGCGTGAAGATTCCGGCGTGGATGGACGAATTCCGGAAGAAGGGCGGCGAGCTCGTCTTCAAGGATGCGGGCATCGACGAGCTCGAGACCTGCACGCAGACGCACGACCTCACGCTGGTGGCCAGCGGCAAGGGCGAAATCTCCAAGCTCTTCGAGCGCGACGCTCACAAATCCACCTACGACAAGCCGCAGCGTGCACTGGCGCTGACCTACGTGAAGGGCATGAAGCCGCGCGAGCCGCACTCGGCGGTGTGCTTCAACCTGATTCCCGGCGTGGGCGAGTACTTCGTGTTCCCGGCACTGACGACCACGGGCCCGTGCGAGATCATGGTGTTCGAAGGCGTGCCCGGCGGCCCGATGGACTGCTGGGCCGACGTGAAGACGCCCGAGGAACATCTGGCGCGCAGCAAGTGGATCCTCGACACCTTCACGCCGTGGGAGGCCGAGCGCTGCCACGACATCGAGCTGACCGACGACAACGGCATCCTCGCGGGCCGCTTCGCGCCCACGGTGCGCAAGCCGGTGGCAACCCTGCCATCGGGGCGCAAGGTCCTGGGCCTGGCCGACGTGGTGGTGCTCAACGATCCGATCACGGGGCAGGGCTCGAACAACGCGGCCAAGTGCGCGGACACCTACCTCAGGAGCATCCTCGCGCGCGGCGACGGCCCGGCCGACGCGGCCTGGATGCAGCAGACCTTCGACCGCTACTGGTTCGGCTACGCGCAATGGGTCTCGCAGTGGACCAACATGCTGCTGGCACCGCCGCCGCCCCACGTGCTCAACCTGCTCGGCGCGGCCGGTGCGATGCCGCCGCTGGCCAGCGCATTCGCCAACGGCTTCGACGATCCGCGCACCTACTTCCCTTGGTTCGCGGACCCGACCGAGGCGCAGCGCTTCATCGACACCTGCGCCGCCGTCGCATAGCCTGGAGCGGAGCCCATCATGAAGCGACGCGTGGCCATCGTCGGCGCCGGCCAGTCCGGCATGCAGCTCGCCCTGGGCCTGCAGCGCTCGGGGTTCGAGGTGACGGTCTTCTCCAACCGCAGCGCGCAGGAGATCGGCGAAGGGCCGGTGATGTCCAGCCAGTGCATGTTCGAGACCGCGCTGCAGACCGAGCGCGAGTTGGGACTGGACTGGTGGGCGGACGAGTGTCCGCCGGTGGAGGGCATCGGCATCGCGGTGCGCAATCCGGAGGGCGGCAAGGCCATCGAATGGAGCGCGAAGCTCGACGGCCCCGCGCAGTCGGTCGACCAGCGGCTCAAGATTCCCGCGTGGATGGCCGAGTTCGAGAGGCGCGGCGGCCGGCTGGTGCTGCAGGACATGGGCATCGACGACCTGGAGACCTGCGCGCGGATGAACGACCTCGTGGTCGTCGCGAGCGGCAAGGGCGAGATCTCCAGGCTCTTCGAGCGCGACGACGAGCGCTCCCCGTACGAGCAGCCGCAGCGCGCATTGGCGCTGACCTACGTGAAGGGCATGAAGCCGCGCGCGTCGCAATCGGCGGTGTGCTTCAACCTGATTCCCGGCGTGGGCGAGTACTTCGTGTTTCCGGCGCTGACGACCACGGGGCCGTGCGAGATCATGGTGTTCGAAGGCGTGCCTGGCGGCCCGATGGACTGCTGGGCCGACGTGAAGACACCGCAGCAGCACCTTGCCCGCAGCAAGTGGATCCTGGAAACCTTCCTGCCCTGGGAGGCCGAGCGTTGCCGCGACATCGAGCTGACCGACGACAACGGCATCCTCTCGGGCCGCTTCACGCCCACGGTGCGCAAGCCGGTGGCGCGGCTGCCGTCGGGCCGCAAGGTTCTGGGCCTGGCCGACGCGGTGGTGCTCAACGATCCGATCACCGGACAGGGCTCCAACAACGCGGCCAAGTGCGCCGACATCTACCTCAAGCGCATTCTCGAACACGGTGACGCGCCCTTCGACGCCGCATGGATGCAGCAGACCTTCGACCGCTACTGGGAAGGCTATGCCCGCTGGGCCACAGGCTGGACCAACAGCCTGCTCGCGCCGCCCCAACCTCATCTGCAGAAGCTGCTGCAGAGCGCCGCCAGCATGCCCGCGGTCGCGAGCATCGTGGTCAACGGCTTCGACGACCCGCGCGCCTTCGCGCCCTGGTGGTTCGATGCCGCCGAGGCGGATCGCTTTCTCGAAGATCGGGCGCGCGAGGCCGTGGTGGACCGCTTCGACCGGCGCGACTTCCGCAAGGCGCTGGGGCAGTTCAGCACCGGCGTCACTGTGATCACCACCCGCGCGATGGACGGCCGCCGAGTGGGCATGACCGCCAACTCGTTCTCCTCGGTCTCGCTCGATCCGCCGCTGGTGCTCTGGAGCCTCGCGCGGCAGGCACCGAGCCTGGCCGACTTCACCGGCGCGAGCCATTTCGCGATCAACGTGCTGGCGGCGAACCAGCATCACCTGTCGCGGCAGTTCTCGACGCCGCAGGCGGACAAGTTCGGCGGCGTGGAGTGCTGCGAGGGCACGTCCGGCGTGCCGCTGCTCAACGGCGTGATCGCGCGATTCGTGTGCCGCAACGTCAGGCAGTACGATGGCGGCGACCACCTCATCTTCATCGGCGAGGTCGAGCGCTACGACCGCTTCGACGGCGAGCCGCTGGTCTTTCATTCGGGCTACTACCAGGTGACCACAAGACATCCGGAATGCATGCAATGAGCGCGCGGCCCGCATCAACCACCATCCCATGAACGGAGCAAAACACATGCAGCAGAAAGCACCTCAAGCAGCGGCACCACAACGCATCCGCATCGAGGCCACCGACGCGAGCGGCAGTTTCAGCGGCTACCTCGCACTGCCGGCCTCGGGTACCGGCCCTGGCCTGGTCATCGCGCAGGAAATCTTCGGCGTGAACTCCACGATGCGCGAGGTGGCCGACTACTACGCGGAAGAAGGCTACGTGGTGCTCGTGCCCGACCTGTTCTGGCGCCAGCAGCCCGACGTGGAGCTGGGCTACTCGCCCGAGGACTGGCAGCGCGCCTTCGGCTTCTACCAGGGCTTCGACGAGGCCAAGGGCATGGAGGACATGCAGGCTGCCATCACCGCCCTGCGCCAGCGCCCCGAAGTGCAGGGTGCCAAGGTCGGCGTGCTCGGTTTCTGCCTCGGCGGCAAGCTGGCCTACCTCGCGGCCTGCCGCACCGACGCGGACGTGGCCGTGGGCTACTACGGCGTGGGCATCGATGCCGCGCTCGACGAGGCCGACAAGATCAGGCGCCCGCTCACGCTGCACATCGCAGAGCTCGACAAGTTCTGCCCGCCCGAGGCGCGCGACCGCATCGTCGCGGCGCTCAAGGGCCGCCCCGGCGTCTCGCTGCACGTGTACCCGGGCATGGACCACGCCTTCGCTCGCCTGGGCGGCGAGCACTACCACAAGCCCTCGGCGCTGATGGCGCACGAGCGCAGCATCGCCACGCTGAAGGACGCCATCGGCCCGCACTACGACCTTTCGGCGCTTTGGGACAAGCACTGCGAGTACGAGTTCGGCACGCGCAACGTCGACGACACCATGAGCACCATGGTGGCCGAGCCCTACGTCAACCACATCCCGACCATGACCGGCGGCGTGGGCTACAGGAACCTGCACGCCTTCTATTCGAACCACTTCGTCAACAGCAACCCGCCCGACACCTCGCTGGTGCCGATCTCGCGCACCATCGGCGCCACGCAGGTGGTCGACGAGATGCTGTTCTGCTTCACCCACACCACCGAGATCCCGTGGATGCTGCCGGGCGTGGCGCCCACCGGCAAGCGCGTGGAGATTCCGCTGCTCGCGGTCATCAAGTTCCGCGGCGACAAGCTCTATCACGAGCACATCTACTGGGACCAGGCCAGCGTGCTGGTGCAGGTGGGCTTGCTCGACCCGAAGCTGCTGCCGGTGGCCGGCATCGAGACGGCGCGCAAGCTGCTCGACGAGACGCTGCCGTCGAATACGCTGATGGAGCGCTGAGCGCTGAGCGCTGAGCGCTGAGCGCTGAGCGCTGAACGCTCAGCCCGAGGCCTTCACCGCATCCACCAGGAAGCGCACGAAGGCCTTCGCTGCATCGGGCAGCGAGCGGCCCGCCATGGTCTCGATGGCGAGATGCCGCTCGTGCATCTCGCGGTCCTTCAGCGCAATGGCGACCAGCGCCTTGCTCTGCAGCAGCGTGCGGATCGACAGCGGCCCGTAGAAGGCGATGCTGCCGCCGCCCGCGGCCGCGAAGCTCAGCAGCGAGTTCGCATGGTTGCTGGACATGGCCAGCTCGTAGCGCAGCTCCTGCCGCGAGCAGCTGGCATCGAGCAGCCGGCGGATGGAGCTGTCTTCCTGCGGCAGCCCCAGCGGATAGGCCACCACCTGGCGAAGCGACAGCTGCCGCTGCTGCGCGAGCGGATGGTCCATCGCCATCACCGCAAGGATGGGGCTCGGGTGCCGCAGCTCGACCTCGATGCCTGGCTCGGGCAGGGCGCTGAGGGTGATACCCACGTCGGTTTCGCCATCGCGCACCAGCCGCGAGATGTCGGCGGGCGCACACACCTCCAGGTGAAAGCGGATGCCCGCGTGCTTGAGGCGGAACTGCGCGATCAGCCGGGGAATGAAGTCGAAGGCGAAGCCCTCGGTGCTCGCCACGCGCACATGGCCGCTGCGTAGTCCGCGCAGGCCGGCGATCTCGTTGGCGACGCGCTCGATGTCCTGCTGCGCGCGCTTGGCGTGCGCCGCCAGCAGCTCGCCCGCAGCGTTGGGCACCATGCCGCGCGCATGGCGCTCGAAGAGCAGGGTGTCGAGCTCGCGTTCGAGCCGCGCCACCTGCCGGCTCACGGCCGAGGGCGCGACGTTGAGCTTGACCGCGGCTTCCTTCACCGAGCCGGTCTTCACGACCTCGAGAAAGTAGCGCACCGCGGTTTCCTGCAAGGCACGAGGCGCCATGGATTTGCTCCTGCACGTGGTCTGGATGGATGCTGTCGATTGCCGATTCGGCAACGCAGAATTCTAAACATTGCGCTTGTGACACCGTCATGACGCTCCTAGGATCGGCCCGTCTGCACCCTGAACCCCGCTGAACCTCGTCTTCCAGTCGATATTCCAGGAGTCCCGATGAACCGTCTCCCGCTCGTGGCGCGCATCGCATTGCTTTGCTGCAGCCTTGGACTTGGCGCCGTACCGCTGGCGTCGCTCGCTGCCGAGACGGGGTTTCCCGTACGGCCGGTCACGCTGGTGATTCCTTTCCCGCCCGGCGGAGCCACCGACGTCAACGGCCGCGTGATCGCGCAGCGCCTGGGCAAGGAACTGGGCCAGCCGGTGGTGATCGAGAACCGCGGCGGCGCCGGCACGGTGGTCGGCGCGAGCTACGTGGCCAAGTCCGCGCCCGATGGCTACACGCTGCTGCTGAGCTCGGGCTCCACCTTCACCGTCAACCCCGCGATCCGCAGCAACCTGCCCTACGATCCGGTGAAGAGCTTCGAGCCCATCGGCATCGCCGGGCGCGTCGCGCTGATCCTTCTGGCGAACAGCGAAGTGCCGGTGCAGACGGTGAAGCAGTTCGTCGACTACGTGAAAGCCGCGCCGGGCAAATACTCGTACGGCTCCTTCGGCACCGGCACCACCGCGCAGTTCGCGGGCGAAACCGTGCTGCATGCCACCGGCCTGAAGATGACGCATGTGCCCTACAAGGGCAGCGCACCGGCCATGACCGACCTGATGGGCGGCCAGATCCCGTTCAGCATCGACACCGTGAGCGCGGCTGTCCCGCAGCTCAAGAGCGGAAAGATCAAGGCCATCGCGCTGACCACCGCGAAGCGCTCGGCGCTGCTGCCCGATGTGCCCACCTTCGCCGAGAGCGGATACCCCGAGGTCGAGATGGATTCCTGGCTCATGCTGGCCGCGCCGAAGGGCGTGCCCGCCGACGTGAAGGCGAAGCTGGAGAAGGCCCTGGCCGCGACCATCGCCGACCCGGAAACGAAGAGCAAGCTGCTGGCCGCGGGGCTCGAGCCGAGCTACAGCAGCGCCGCGGCGGGCGTGGAGCTCATCAACCGCGAACTGCCCATCATGCGGGCCGTCGCCGCAAGAGCCAACATCACTGCAGATTGACTTGGCACTCCACCAGGCTTCGCGCACTTCGTGTTGCTGCGCCAACCCCCTCGCCGGGGCGACACCCACGGCCCGGCGAAGCCGGTTCCGTGGTGTCCCGCGAATTCGCAGCGCCATGCCCAGAACAAGAGACATCCATGACCTCTGCCAAGACAACCCACGATTCCGCCAGCGAACTCGTCGAAAAATCCGCCGTCGAACTGCGCCGCCTCATCGGCAGCAAGCAGGTCTCGCCCGTCGAGCTGCTGGAGGCATGCATCGCGCGCATCGAGCGCGTGAACCCTTTCGTCAATGCAGTCACAGCCACCTGCTTCGAGCGCGCGCGCGCTGAAGCGAAGGCGGCCGAAGGCGCCGTGATGCGCGGCGACAGGCTGGGCCTGCTGCACGGCCTGCCGATGGGCGTGAAGGACCTGGAGCCCACCGAGGGCCTGCTCACCACCTGGGGCTCGCCGATCTACCGCGACCATGTGCCGACGGAAGACATCGAGCTCGTAGCGCGCCTGCGCCGCGCGGGCGCCGTTGTCGCGGGCAAGACCAACGTGCCGGAGATGGGCGCGGGCGCCAACTCGCGCAACGACGTCTGGGGCGCCACCGGCAACCCCTTCAATCCGAACCTCAACGCGGGCGGCTCCTCGGGCGGCTCGGCGGCCGCGCTGGCCTGCGACATGCTGCCCGTGTGCACTGGCTCCGACACCGGTGGCTCGCTGCGCATTCCCGCCGCGAAGTGCGGCGTGGTCGGCTTCAGGCCATCGCCCGGCGTGGTGCCCAGCGTGCGCAAGCCGCTGGGCTGGACGCCGATCTCTGTCGTCGGCCCCATGGGCCGCACCGTGGAAGAAGCCTGCCTGCAGCTGGCGGCATCGGCCGGCATGTGCGCGGGCGATCCGCTGAGCTATCCGCTCGACCCGATGTCGTTCCTCACGCCGCCGCCCGTCGACCTGGGCCGGCTGCGCGTGGCATGGACCGAAGACTTCGGCACTTGCGCCGTGGACGACGGCATCCGCGCCACCTTCCGCCGCAAGATCGAAGCGATGCGGCACCTGTTCGGCCGCTGCGACAGGGTCGAGTTCGACATGGGCGAGGCGCACCGCTGCTTCGACGTGCTGCGCGCCGAGGCCTTCGTGGCCGGCGTGCAGGCGGCCTACGAGCGCGACCCCGACAGCCTCGGCCCCAACCCGCGCGCCAACTACGAGATGGGCGCGAAGATGAGCCTGCTCGACAGTGCCTGGGCGCAGGCCGAGCAGACCCGGCTGCTGAAGCGCTTCCAGGCCACCTTCGCCGACTACGACCTCGTGCTGTCGCCGACCACGCCGGTCTCGCCCTTCCCGTGGACGCAACTGTACGCAGCCGCCATCAACGGCGAGCCGCAGGCCAACTACTACCGCTGGCTGGCGCTGACCTACGTGGTCACGCTGACCACGCACCCCGCGATCACGCTGCCCTGCGGCCTCGACCATGCGGGCATGCCCTTCGGGCTGCAGGTGGTGGGCGGCTTCAGGGCCGACCACCAGGTGCTGGGTGCAGCCCATGCGATGGAGGCGGCGTTCTCGTCCAGCGCGCAGCTGCGCAGGCCGCGTCCCGATCTCACCGCTTTGCGCGCGGCCGAGCCGGCGCTGACTTCGATCGTCAAGGCGCCACCGGTCTATGGCGACGGCAGCGCTGCGGCATCGGCCGCCGTATCGGCGGTCTAGGCCCCGGCCGCCATGTCGGCCGTCTAGGAATTCGCCACCGCGTAGGGCGTGAACCGGCTTTCGTTCTCGTTCACGTCCAGCGCCCGCCCGATGAACGGGAACGCCCGCTGCGGGCAGGCCGTGCGCTCGCACACCTTGCAGCCCATGCCGATGGGCGTGGGCGCTTCCTGGTCCGCGAGGTCGAGGCCCTTGGAATAGACCAGCCTCGGCGCATGCCGGATGTCGCAGCCCAGGCCGATCGCGAAGGTCTTGCTCGGTGAGCCGAAGCCGCGCTGTCCGTGCGACACGGTGCGCGCCACCCACAGGTAGGTGCGCCCGTCGGGCATGCGCGCGAGTTGCCGCAGCACCCGCCCGGGCTGCGCGAAGGCTTCGTACACGTTCCACAGCGGGCAGGTGCCGCCGGTCTTCGAGAAGTGGAAGTGCGTGGCCGACTGCCGCTTCGAGATGTTGCCCGCGCGGTCCACGCGGATGAAGAAGAAGGGCACGCCGGGCGCGCCGGGCCGCTGCATCGAGCTCAGGCGGTGGCAGACGGTTTCGAAGCCCACGCCGAAGCGGCGCGCCAGCAGGTCGATGTCGTAGCGCAGGGATTCCGCCGTCTTCAGGAACAGGCCGTAGGGCAGCAGCATGGCGCTGGCGAAATAGTTCGCCAGGCCGATGCGGGCCAGCGCATGCGTGGGCGCGTCGTCGTTGAAGTCGGCGCCCTGCAGCAGCAACTCGATGAGCCGCGCCTGCTCCAGCAGCGCCAGCTGGGTCGCGAGCTGGAAGGCCTGCTGGCCGGGCTCCAGGCCGGCCGACAGGTGCAGCACGCGGCTGGCGGGGTCGTAGCGGCGCTGGCTGTCGATGGCGTCGTCATCGGTGGGAACCACATGCACGCCGTGCTGCTTCGAAAGGCGCTGCTGCAGCCATTCCGACAGCGGACCACCGCGGGCGCGCGCTTCGTCGGCGAGCTTTTCCGCCTGCAGGTCCAGCTCCTCGAAATGGTTCTGGTGGGCGAAGAAGAAGTCGCGCACCGCCTCGAAGGGCATGGGCCGCGCGTTGGTGAGTTCGCCGCGTCCGTCGCCCAGCTCGGCGGCCATGATCTCCAGCCGCTCCATCGCTTCCTGGTGGCGGCGGTGCAGCGCGAGCAGCGCGCGCGCAACGGCCGGCATCTGCGAGGCCACCTCGCGCAGCTCGGGCAGGGCGACGGGTTCACCGCCGGGGTTGTCGGCCAGAGCGTCGCGCATGCCAGAGACCAGGCGGGCTTCCTCGTCTTCCGAGAACTGCTGCACGTCGACGCCGAGCGTGCGGCTGATCCTGAGCAGCACGGCCACGGTGAGCGGCCGCTGGTTCTGCTCAAGCTGGTTCAGGTAGCTGGGCGACAGGCCCAGCGCCTGCGCCAGCGCCACCTGCGTCATGCCGCGCTCGGCGCGCAGCTTGCGCAGGCGCACGCCCATGAAGGTCTTGCTCATCGTGCGGCTCCTTGCTGCATCTGTGGTATTCGCAATATTTGCAAATCTGGCGTTTTCTATTCGCAATGATTGGCAAATTCAGTCCTTCATTATGGGTACGCATTTGCGTAAATTGCGAATCATGACAAACCGGAACACGGCGCTCGAACTCACGGAAATCGTGTTTCCGGAGCATGCGAACCACTACGGCACGCTGTTCGGCGGCAACGCGCTGATGCTGATGTCCAAGGCAGCCTTCCTGGCGGCGCGCGACTTCGCGCAGGCCGACGTGGTCATGGCCGGTTGCGGCGACGCGCAGTTCCTCGCGCCCGTGCCGGTCGGCAGCGTGCTGCGGCTGCGCGCATGGATCAGCCGGCGGGGCCGCAGCTCGCTCACCGTCAGCGTCACCGGCAGCTTCGAGCAACTGGGGCAGGCGCCGCGCGAGGCGCTGCGCTCCTTCTTCGAGATGGTCGCCGTCGACAAGAGCGGGCGGCCCAGGCGCATCCCCAACGCACAACCGAACCCAGAAAAGGAAGCAGCATGAACGACACCGCCTCCCCTGCCGAAGCCCTCACCGGCTTCAAGCCGAAGAAGTCCGTGGCCCTGTCCGGCGTGACGGCCGGCAACACTGCGCTGTGCACCGTCGGGCGCACCGGCAACGACCTGCACTACCGCGGCTACGACATCCTCGACATCGCCGAGGTCTGCGAGTTCGAGGAAATCGCGCACCTGCTGGTGCACGGCAAGCTGCCCACGGCGGCGGAGTTGCGCGCCTACAAGGCGAAGCTCAGGTCGATGCGCGGCCTGCCCGCGAGCCTGAAAGAGGCGCTGGAGCAACTGCCCGCCGGCGCGCATCCGATGGACGTGATGCGCACCGGCGTGTCGTCGCTGGGCTGCATGCTTCCCGAGAAGGAAGACCACAACCTGCCCGGCGCGCGCGACATTGCCGACCGGCTGATGGCTTCGCTCGGTTCGATGCTGCTGTACTGGTACCACTGGTCCACGCAGGGCAAGCGCATCGACGTGGAAACCGACGACGACTCCATCGGTGGCCACTTCCTCCACCTGCTGCATGGCCGCAAGCCCTCCGAGGCCTGGGTGCGCGCGATGCACACCTCGCTCAACCTCTACGCCGAGCACGAGTTCAACGCATCGACCTTCACCGCGCGCGTGGTGGCGGGCACCGGCTCCGACATGTACTCGGCCATCACCGGCGCCATCGGCGCACTGCGCGGGCCCAAGCACGGCGGCGCCAACGAGGTGGCCTTCGAGATCCAGAAGCGCTACGACTCGCCCGGCGAAGCCGAGGCCGACATCCGCCGCCGGGTGGAGGCCAAGGAGGTGGTGATCGGCTTCGGCCACCCGGTCTACACGGTGAGCGATCCACGCAACGTGGTCATCAAGGGCGTGGCGAGGTCGCTGTCGCAGGAGGCGGGCTCGACCAAGATGTTCGACATCGCCGAGCGGCTCGAAGGCGTGATGTGGGAAGTCAAGAAGATGTTTCCCAACCTCGACTGGTTCAGCGCCGTGAGCTATCACATGATGGGCGTGCCCACGGCCATGTTCACGCCGCTCTTCGTCATCGCGCGCACCTCGGGCTGGGCGGCGCACATCATCGAGCAGCGCGTCGACAACAAGATCATCCGGCCCAGCGCCAACTACACCGGGCCGGAAGACCTGGAGTTCGCGCCGATCCAGGATCGGAAGTAAAAAGACAAGAAGGCAAGAGGCCCGAGCGCCGCCCCATGAACACCCAGTACCGCAAGAACCTTCCCGGCACTTCGCTGGACCATTTCGACGCGCGCGAGGCCGTCGAGTCCCTGCGTCCAGGCGCATGGGCCACGCTACCCTACACCTCGCGCGTGCACGCCGAGAATCTTGTGCGCCGCTGCGATCCGGCCATCCTCGAACAGAGCCTGCGGCAGATCGTCGAAGGCAAGCGCGAGCACGACTTTCCGTGGTTTCCGGCGCGCGTGGTGTGCCACGACATCCTGGGGCAGACCGCGCTGGTCGACCTTGCCGGCCTGCGCGATGCCATCGCGGAGCAGGGAGGAGACCCGGCGCAGGTGAACCCGGTGGTGCCGGTGCAGCTCGTCGTCGACCATTCGCTGGCGGTGGAGTGCGGCGGCTTCGATCCCGATGCCTTCGCCAAGAACCGCGCCATAGAAGACAGGCGCAACGAAGACCGCTTCCACTTCATCGACTGGACGAAGCGGGCCTTCAGGAATGTGGAGGTGATACCGCCGGGCAACGGGATCATGCATCAGATCAACCTGGAGCGGATGTCGCCCGTGGTGCACGCGCAGGACGGCGTGGCCTACCCCGACACGCTGGTCGGCACAGACAGCCACACGCCGCACGTCGACGCGCTGGGCGTCATCGCCATCGGCGTGGGCGGGCTGGAGGCCGAGAACGTGATGCTGGGCCGGGCCTCGTGGATGCGCCTGCCCGTCATCGTCGGCGTGAAGCTCTCGGGCCGGCCGCGGCCGGGCATCACCGCCACCGACGTGGTGCTGGCGCTCACCGAGTTCCTGCGCCAGTCGAAGGTGGTGGGCGCGTACCTGGAGTTCCATGGCGAAGGCGCCGCGAGCCTCACGCTGGGCGACCGCGCGACCATTTCCAACATGGCGCCCGAATACGGCGCCACGGCCGCGATGTTCGCGATCGACCAGCAGACCATCGACTACCTGCGCCTCACCGGCCGCAGCGACGAGCAGGTGCGGCTGGTGGAAACCTATGCGAAGCACACCGGCCTGTGGGCCGATGCGCTGAAGGACGCGGTGTACGAGCGCGTGCTGCACTTCGACCTCTCGACGGTGGTACGCAACATGGCGGGCCCGTCGAATCCGCATGCGCGCGTGGCCACCGCTGATCTCGCGGCGCGCGGCATCGCGGCGCCGTGGCGCGACGAACCGGGCCGCATGCCCGACGGCGCCGTGATCATCGCGGCCATCACCAGCTGCACCAACACCAGCAACCCGCGCAACGTGATCGCCGCCGGCCTGCTTGCGCGCAATGCCAACCGGCTGGGGCTCGTGCGCAAGCCCTGGGTCAAGTCTTCGCTGGCGCCGGGCTCCAAGGCCGTGACGCTCTACCTGCAGGAAGCAGGCCTGATGGGCGAGCTCGAAAAGCTCGGCTTCGGCGTGGTGGCCTATGCCTGCACCTCGTGCAACGGCATGTCGGGCGCGCTCGATCCGGCGATACAGCAGGAGATCGTCGAACGCGACCTCTACGCGACGGCGGTGCTCTCGGGCAACCGCAACTTCGACGGCCGCATCCATCCGTATGCGCGGCAGGCCTTCCTGGCCTCGCCGCCGCTGGTGGTGGCCTACGCCATCGCCGGCACCGTGCGCTTCGACATCGAGCGCGACGTGCTCGCCGTGGTCGAGGGCAGGGAAGTGCGGCTGAAGGACATCTGGCCCGACGACGCGGAGATCGACGCCATCGTGAAGTCCAGCGTGAAGCCCGCGCACTTCCGCGAGGTGTACGAGCCGATGTTCGCGATCCGGCCCGATGCGGGCGACAAGGTGGCGCCGCTGTACGACTGGCGCCCCGCCTCCACCTACATCCGCCGCCCACCCTACTGGGAAGGCGCGCTGGCCGGCGAGCGCACGCTCAGGGGCATGCGGCCGCTGGCGATCCTGCCGGACAACATCACCACCGACCACCTCTCGCCCTCCAACGCGATCCTGATGGACAGCGCCGCCGGCGAGTACCTCCACAAAATGGGCCTGCCCGAGGAGGACTTCAATTCCTACGCCACCCATCGCGGCGACCACCTCACTGCGCAGCGCGCCACCTTCGCCAACCCGACGCTCAGGAACGAGATGGTGCGCAAGGAAGACGGCAGCGTGCGCGTCGGTTCGCTGGCGCGCGTGGAGCCTGAAGGGCAGGTCATGCGCATGTGGGAGGCCATCGAAACCTACATGCTGCGCGGGCAGCCGCTGATCATCGTGGCGGGCGCCGACTACGGCCAGGGCTCCTCGCGCGACTGGGCCGCCAAGGGCGTGCGCCTCGCGGGCGTGGAGGCCATCGCGGCCGAGGGCTTCGAGCGCATCCACCGCACCAACCTGATCGGCATGGGCGTGCTGCCGCTCGAATTCAAGCCCGGCACCAGTCGCCTCACGCTGGGCCTGGACGGCACCGAGACCTACGACGTGACCGGCGCGCGCGAGCCGCGCGCCGACCTCACGCTGGTGGTCCGCCGCTGCAACGGTGAACGGCTCGAAGTGCCGATGACCTGCCGCCTCGACACCGCCGAGGAGGTGTCGATCTACGAAGCGGGCGGCGTGCTGCAGCGCTTCGCACAGGATTTCCTTGCCTCGGCCGCGCCCGTGGCCGCATGAACCGAGAATCGCAGCCCATGGCTTCCTTCGCACCACAGATCAGGATTCCCGCCACCTACATGCGCGGCGGCACCAGCAAGGGCGTGTTCTTCCGCCTGCAGGACCTGCCCAGGGCCGCGCAGGTGCCCGGCAAGGCGCGCGATGCGCTGCTGCTGCGCGTCATCGGCAGCCCCGACCCCTACGGCAAGCAGATCGACGGCATGGGCGCCGCCACCTCGAGCACCAGCAAGGCGGTGATTCTTTCGAAGAGCGACAGGCCCGGCCACGACGTGGACTACCTCTTCGGCCAGGTGTCGATCGACCAGCCCTTCGTCGACTGGAGCGGTAATTGCGGCAACCTGTCGGCGGCGGTCGGGCCCTTCGCGATTTCCAATGGCCTCGTCGACTCGAGCCGCGTGCCGCGCGACGGCGTGGCGGTGGTGCGCATCTGGCAGGCCAACATCGGCAAGACCATCGTCGCGCGCGTGCCCATCAGCGACGGCGCGGTGCAGGAGACCGGCGACTTCGAGCTCGACGGCGTGACCTTCCCGGCCGCCGAGGTGCAGCTCGAATTCATGGACCCGGCGGCGGAAGAAGAGGGCGCGGGCGGCGCGATGTTTCCGACCGGCAATCTGGTCGACGAACTCGAAGTGCCGGGCGTCGGCAGGCTGCGCGCGACGATGATCAACGCCGGCATCCCGACCATCTTCGTGGAGGCCGAGGCCATCGGCTACACGGGCACCGAGCTGCAGGACGCGATCAACGGCGACGTCGCCGCGCTCGCGAAGTTCGAAGCCATCCGCGCGCACGGCGCGGTGCGCATGGGGCTCATCAGGCACATCGGCGAAGCGGCAGGGCGCCAGCACACGCCCAAGGTCGCGTTCGTCGCGAGGCCAGCGAGCTACACGGCTTCCAGCGGCAAGCCGGTCGCGGCGGGCGATGTCGACCTGCTGGCGCGCGCGCTGTCCATGGGCAAGCTGCACCACGCCATGATGGGCACGGCGGCGGTGGCCATCGGCACGGCGGCGGCCATTCCGGGCACGCTGGTCAACCTCGCGGCCGGCGGCGGCGAGCGCTCGGCGGTGCGCTTCGGCCATCCCTCGGGCACGCTGCGCGTGGGCGCGCAGGCCAGCCGGGTCGATGGCGAATGGCGCGTGACCAGGGCCGTGATGAGCCGCAGCGCCCGCGTGCTGATGGAAGGCTGGGTGCGCGTGCCCGGCGATACCCTCTGACTTTCCAGAATCACAAGACAACCAGACAACAAGGAAGAACCGATGTCGACTCGCAAGACCCTCCGAGCCCTGGCCGAAGCGCGCCGGGGCATGCTGGTGCCGGGTGCCTTCAACGCGCTGTCGGCGCGCGTGATCGAGGACCTGGGCTTCGAGGCCATCTACGTCACCGGCGCAGGCGTCACCAACATGTGGTTCGGCCTGCCCGACCAGGGCTTCATGGGCCTGCACGAGATCGCCGACCACACGGCGCGCATCCGCGACGCGGTGGGCCTGCCGCTGATCGTGGACGCCGACACCGGCTTCGGCAACGCGCTCAACGTGCGCCACACGGTGCGCGTGCTGGAGCGCGCGGGTGCCGACTGCATCCAGTTCGAGGACCAGATCGCACCCAAGCGCTGCGGCCACTTCTCGGGCAAGGACGTGATCTCCACCGAGGAGGCAGTCAACAAGATCAAGGCTGCCGTCGATGCGCGCACCGACCCCGATCTGCTCGTGATGGCCCGCACCGACGCCGCCGCCACGCTGGGCTTCGAGGCCGCCATCGAGCGCGCGCAGAAGTTCAGCGAGGCGGGTGCAGACATCCTCTTCGTGGAGGCCGTGACCACGGCCGACGAGATCCGCGCGCTGCCGCAGCGGCTGAAGAAGCCGCAGCTCATGAACATGGTGATCGGCGGCAGGACGCCGATCTTCGGCGCCGAGGAACTCGCCGGGCTGGGCTACGGCATCGTGCTGTATGCCAACGCGGCGCTGCAGGGGGCAGTCGCCGGCATGCAGAAGGCGCTGACGGTGCTGCGCGACACGAAGCGCGTGGACGAAGACCCGGCGCTGGTCGTGCCCTTCGCGGAACGCCAGCGGCTGGTGGGCAAGCCTGAACTCGACGCGCTGGAGAAGCGGTACGCGAGCTGAGCAGGAGAAGGCGGGAGAAGGCAGGACAAGGGCTGGCGCCGCTAGCGCAGCACCAGCACCGGGATGTGAGAGTGCGTCAGCACATGCAGCGTCTCGCTGCCCATCAGCAGGCGCGCCAGGCTGCGCCGGCCGTGAGAGGCCATCACGATCAGGTCGCACTGCTGGTTCTTCGCGGCCGCGATGATGGCCTCGGCCACCTGGTTCGACTTCATGACCACCGCCCTCGGATTGCGCACGCCCCTGGCGGTGGCGGCGGCGACCGACTTGTCGACCAGCCGGCGCGCGGCATGGTCCGACTGCTCCTGCGCGGCCTCGATGTCGCGCTGGCTCAGCATCAGCGATCCTTCGAAGTAGCCGACGGGCTCGATGTGCGCGACGGTGACGCTCACCAGTTCGGCGTTGCAGAGCAGGGCCAGATCGATGGCGGCATTGACCGCCTGCTCCGACAGCGCAGAGCCGTCGGTTGCCACGAGAACACGCTTGTACATGGCAGGCTCCTTGGCCCCCGGCACCGCGGGTGCCCTCGAATTCCAGTCTAGTCGGCCATGGCGGCGGTGCAAGCGGTCGCGGGCAATTGCGGCGCGATCAGAGGCGGCCCTCTATTTTTCGCGCCGGCTGCCGATATAGCTTCTTTCCCTTGCGGACAACCAGAGGAGGACAGAGATGCTCAATACCATCGGCGCGAGCGGCGGCGCAACAGGCAGCGGGGTCAACGTGAACGCCGAGATCGCGAAGATCCAGCGGCAGATCACCGCCACGCAGAAACAGATCGGCGAGACGCAGGCCCAGCTGCTCGCCGCGCCCGAGGATGCCCGCGATGCGATCCGGATGCAGCTCGAGGCGCTCGCGGCGAAGCTCGCGATGCTGCAGCAGCAGATGAATGCGCTGCGCAACGCCGGCGTCCAGCAGAGCGCGATGGCCTCGCTGGAGGAAAGCGCCGCGGGCACGCAGCGCGCCAGTCGCGGTGCGTCGGGCACGCTCGGCAGCGTGGTGGACGTGCAGGCCTGACTGTCCGCTTGATCGCCCGCGGGGTCAGCCGCCGCGCTCGGGCCAGCGGTGCCGCGTTCCGCCAGAGCGCCGGTCTGCCTTTTCCGCCACCACGCCCTGCGCGAGCAGTTCCTCGCCGCGCTGCTCCAGGTGGTGCAGGCAGCGCAGGAGGGCGTCCAGGTCCGCGGGCGCCACGCCTTCCAACAGTTCCGTGTTCAGCCCCGCGATGCGCGGAAAGAGCCTGCCGAAGAGCTGCTGGCCCGAGGCGCTCAGCCGCACATGCACTTCGCGCCGGTCTTCCGCGTTCTGCCGGCGCTGCACCAGCTTCTTCTCGACCAGGCTGCGCAGTCCGCGCGAGGTGCGCACACGGTCCAGGTGCAGCTGGGTGGCCAGCGCCGATGACGTCATCTCGCCCTCCTGGGCGAGCGTGGCGATCATTCCCCACTCGCGGCGCGTGATGCCGAAGCCGCCCTCGACCAGCCGCGTCGCCATGCCGCTGCCCGCGCGCACGGCGCGCGCCATGCGGTAGAGCAGCAGGTCGTCCAGTGAATGGGGCGCGCGCAACGCTCCTGCATTGGGGAAAGCTTGTTGCATACAGGTGACGGAACGTGAAGGGCGCGAGCGGTTGAAGTGTGGTTCGCCCGCCTCGGCAGGCACTTGATTGATTAGATCAACTGTTTCCCTGTACGTATAAACCAGTAACAAATTTGAACGACCGGAAACAGTCTTGGTGCGCGATTTTCGCCGCGAAACCGCGCCTGCCCGTCCTTCCGTTCGTGCCCACCTCCGCAGGAGACCCGATCCGATGCCCGCATTCCTTTCCCGGCGCAAGCTCATCATGGCATGGGGCGTCGCCCTGGCCGCCTGCGCTCCCCTGGCCCAGGCCCAGGCGCCCGCCGCGCTGGACGGTGGGCCGCTCACCCTCGTGGTCGGCTATGCCCCGGGCGGCAGCACCGACCGCATCGCGCGGCTGATCGCCGAGCGGCTCACGCCGAAGCTGGGCGTGCAGGTGAGCGTGGAAAACCGTCCGGGTGAGGGCGGCCGTCTCGCGGCCAAGGAAGTGAAGCGCGCGCCCGCCACGCAAAACGTGCTGATGCTGGGCAACCCCGCCGTGATGGTGGTTGCGCCGCTGGTCATCAAGGACGCGGGCTACGACCCCGACAAGGACTTCGTGCCCGTTTCGCAGGTGAGCAGCTACGACTTCGCGCTGGCCGTCGGCAGCAAGCTCCAGCTCGACCGCGCGATGTTCCTCGTGGGCCGGCTGTGGGCGCACCCCGAGGAAGCCATCTTCGGCGTGCCCGCCACCGGTAGCCTGCCGCACTTCTTCGGCCTGATGGTGGGCGACGCGCTGAGCGTGCAGCCGCAGATCAAGGGTTACGGCGGCTCGGCGCCGCTGGCGGCCGACCTGGTCAACGGCAGCCTGCCGATTGCCATCGACACGCTCGACTCGCTCTATCCGCAGCACGTGGCCGGCAAGATCCGCATCCTGGCCACCTCGGGCAAGAAGCGCGCGAGCTTCGCGCCCAACATCCCGACCTTCAGCGAGGCCGGCATGAAGATCGACGCCGACGGCTGGAACACCTTTTTCGCGCCAGCGGCCATGCCGCCCGCCAAGGTGCAGCTGCTGGCCAATTCGATCCGCGACGTGATGAAGGACCCGGGCCTGCACAAGGCGGCCGACGCGCTCTTCATCACGCCCGTTTCCAGCAACGCGGCGGAAACGACGCAGATGCTGAAGGCCTACCGCGCACAGTGGGAGCCGGTCGTGCGCCGCTCCGGTTTCCACCCCTGAGGACCGAACGCCCCGGAGGGCGTTCCCTTCGACTCGTCAGCTGGCGAGCGCCCGCATCTCGGAGATCAGATCGGCCTTGCCCTCGAAGCCGATGCCCGGCAGCGGCGGCAGGGTGACGTAGCCGTTGTCCACCTTCACGCCGTCGGGGAAGCCGCCGTAGGGCTGGAACAGGTCGGGGTAGCTCTCGTTGCCACCCAGGCCGAGGCCGGCGGCAATGGCCAGCGACATCTGGTGGCCGCCGTGCGGGATGCAGCGCGAGGGCGACCAGCCGTTTTCCTTCAGCATGTCGAGCGTGCGCAGGTACTCGACGAGGCCGTAGCTCAGCGCGCAGTCGAACTGCAGCCAGTCGCGGTCGGGGCGCATGCCGCCGTGGCGGATGAGGTTGCGCGCGTCCTGCATCGAGAACAGGTTCTCGCCCGTGGCCATCGGGCCGGCATACACCTCGCCCAGCTTGGCCTGCAGTTCGTAGTCGAGCGGATCGCCCGCTTCCTCGTACCAGAAGAGCGGGTACTGCGAGAGCGCGCGGCCGTAGTCGATGGCGGTGGGCAGGTCGAAGCGGCCGTTGGCGTCCACCGCGAGCTGCTGGCCGGGGCCGAGGATCTTCAGCACCGACTCGATGCGCTCGCAGTCCTCGGCCAGCGTGGCGCCGCCGATCTTCATCTTCACCACCGAGTAGCCGCGCTCCAGGTAGCTGGTCATCTCGCGCTGCAGGCCTTCGAGGCCCTTGCCGGGGTAGTAGTAGCCCCCCGCCGCGTAGACGAACACGCGCGGGTCCGGCTTGCCGGTGCCGTAGCGCTCGGCCAGCAGTTGGTAGAGCGGCTTGCCCGCGATCTTGGCGGTGGCGTCCCACACGGCCATGTCGATGGTGCCCACGGCCACCGAGCGCTCGCCATGGCCGCCGGGCTTCTCGTTGATCATCATGCGGGCCCAGATCTTGTGCGGATCGAGGTTGTCGCCGGTCTCGTCGAGCAGCGAGGCCGGGTCGGCCTCCAGCAGGCGCGGCAAAAAGCGCTCGCGGATCAACCCGCCCTGGCCGTAGCGGCCATTGGAATTGAAGCCGTAGCCGACGACGGGCCTGCCGTCGCGGATCACGTCGGTGACCACCGCCACGAGGCTCAGGGTCATCTTCGAGAAATCGATGTAGGCGTTGCGGATGTCCGACTTGATGGGGCGGGTGGATTCGAGGATGTTGACGATTTTCATGGTCGGGTTCCGGGTGGAAGAGAGGGAAAGCGAAAGAGGTTCAGAGATGCAGCGACGAGCCGCCGCAGATCGGGATGTCCTGCCCCGTGATGGCCGCCGCCTGCGGCGAAAGAAGAAAGCCGGTGAGCGCCGCGATCTCCTCGGGCTGGATCAGCCGGCCGATGGGCGGCAGGCGCGGTGCGCTGCCCGCGCGGGCCGGGTCCTGAAGCATCGATGTCTGCGTCGCGCCGGGCGACACCACGTTGACGGTCACGCCGTGCGAGGCGACTTCCGCCGCCCAGCTTCGCGCGAGCGCGATCAGCGCGGCCTTGGTCGCGGCGTACTGGCCGCGCCCGGGCAGGCCCTGCGCGACGCGGCTGCCGACGAACACCACGCGGCCGTTGCCACGCGCCGCCATCGCGGGCACGAGCGCGTCGGCCAGGCGCGTGGCAGCGTCCACGTGCAGGCGCCACATCAGTTCGCCGCCCGCATGGTCGAGTTCGCCCAGCGGGCCGACGCGCAGCACGCCGGCCGCGTGCACCAGCGCGCCCGCGTCCTGCAGCGCCGAGGCGGTGCGCGCGATGGCGGCGGCGTCGCTGAGGTCCACCGCCACATGCAAGAAGCCGGCGTGAGAAGACAGGGTAGGTGGGGCCAGGTCCAGCCCGCTCACGCGCCAGCCCGACTGCAGCAGGTGCGAGGCGATGGCGCGGCCGATGCCGCCGCTGCTGCCCGTCACCACGGCGTGCGGAAGCTGGGCTCCCTTATTCGACATGGATGTTGCCCTCGGTGATGATCTTCTTCGAGCGCGCCATGTCCTCGGCCTGGAACTTCGCGAAGTCCTCGACGCTGCCCGGCGTCAGCAGCAGGCCCTGCGCGTTCAGCGTCTCGCGCATGTCGGTGCCCAGCGCCTTGTTGACCTCGGCGTTCAGCCGCTGCGTGATGGCCGGCGGCAATTTCGCCGGGCCCCACAGGCCGTACCAGCTGTAGAACTCGTAGCCGGGGATGCTCTCGCCCACCGTGGGCACGTTCGGCAGGCTGGTGGCGCGCGTGGCCGAGGTGACGGCAATCACCTTTAGCATGCCGCTCTTGTGGTACTGCAGCGAGCCGAGGATGGGGTCGATGAAGCCGTCGATCTGCCCGCCGATCAGGTCCTGGAAGGCAGGCGCCGTGCCCTTGTACGGCACGATCAGGTAGTCGAGCCCGCCGCCCGCGCGCTTGAGCAGCTCGGTCGACAGGTGCCCCGCCGAGCCGATCGAGCCCACCGCGAAGGTCATCTTGCCGGGGTGCGCCTTGGCGTAGGCGATGAGCGACTTCACGTCGTTCACCGGCAGGTTCTTGTTGACCGCCACCGACAGCGGCGCCTTGGCCACCAGCGCCACCGGGGTGAAGTCGCGCACCACCTCGTAGGGCACCGACTTCATGGTCATCGGCGCGGTGGTGAAGGTCGATGCGTTGAACAGCAGCGTGTAGCCGTCGGCCGGCGCCTTCGACACCACGTCGGCGCCGATCACGCCGTTGCCGCCGGGGCGGTTCTCCACGATGAAGGTCTGGCCCGTCTGCTCGCCCAGTTTCTGCGCCAGCAGGCGGCCGACCGTGTCGAGCGTGCCGCCGGGCGGGAAGGGAATCACCATGCGCACCGGGCGGGCGGGCCAGTTCTGGGCGAGGCCGGCGGTCGATACGGCGGCCAGTGCGAGCGCGGCCAGCGTGGCGCGCAGGAAGTGCTTGCGTTGCATGTCTCTTGTCTCCTGGTTTTCTTTTCACCGAGGGGCGCGGCCCCCTGCTGTCAGCGCTTCGACAGGCCCGCCTGCTCGACGGCGGCGCGCAGCGCGTCCATCTCGCGCGCGTTGGGCGCCTCCGTGGGCGGGCGCACCGTGGCGTTCTCCAGCACGCCGGCCAGGTACATGCCGCCCTTCATGCGGGCGTGGGCCTCGCCGGTGGGCTCGCCGCCGCCGTACACCGCGTCCTTCAGCGGCGTGATGAGCGCCTGCACCGCCATCGCCTTCTTCAGGTCGCCGGCCTTCACCGCGTTCCACAGGTCGATGATGAGTTGCGGGATGAAGGTCGCGAAGCCGACCAGCGCGCCGTCCACGCCCTGCACCATCGACGCCAGCAGGTACTCGTCGTGGCAGGTGAGGATGGCCTTGGAGGCATCGGCCTCGCGGATCGCCTGGATGTCGCGGGCGTACTTGTTCATGTCGCGCTGGCCCACCTTGAAGGCCTGCAGGTAGGGCAGGCGTGCCAGTTCGGCCAGCAGCTGCGACGAATACGAGGCGCGCGTCCAGGCCGGGTACACGTGGCAGACCAGGTCCAGTTCGGGCGCGGCGCGGTGGATGGCCTCGAAGTACTGCAGCGCGTGGCCGGGCGTGAAGCCGAAGCGCAGCCAGTGGTGCGGCGGCATCACGTCCAGCGCCACCGCGCCGGCGGCCTGGGCGGCGCGGGCGTGCTCGGCGGCTTCGGCCAGGCCTTCGCAGACGATCGACGAGATCACCGGCATGCGGCCGCGCAGCTCGTCGGCGACGATGCGCGTGACCTCGGCGCGCTCCGAGGGCGTGAGCGAGAACACCTCGCCGGTGTGGCCGTTGGTCATGACCGCCACCACGCCGTCATGGCCGGCGAGCCAGGAGGCCAGCTTGCGCAGCGCGGGTTCGTCGATGCGGTGGTCGGCCGTGAAGGGGCAGGAAATGGCGGGAATGATCCCGCGATAATTCGCGATGGAAGGCATGCTGTGTCTCCGTGGTGGTTCAAGGTGCAGGAATGGGTGCATCTTTTGCCGGCGGGGTGCGGACCGTCCAATACTCGAATCGCATACAACTATTCAACCCGACCGACCGCGCAGCGCATGGGCCCCGGCAACCGACCCCTCGACCTCGAATGGCTGGAAGACTTCCTGGCCCTGGCCGAGACCGGCAATTTCTCGCGCGCCGCGCAGGCGCGCTCCATCGCGCAGCCCGCCTTCAGCCGCCACATCCGCTCGCTGGAGGAATGGGTGGGCGTCGATCTGTTCGACCGCAGCGCGCACCCCACTGCGCTCACGGCCGCCGGCAAGCGCTTCCAGCCGCTGCTGCAGGAAGTGCTGGCGGGCCTGGAGGCCGCGCGCATCAAGGCCCGCGCCGCGCACGACCTGGCAGCCGCCAGCCTGAGCTTTGCCGCCACGCACGTGCTCTCGCTCACCTTCTTTCCGCGCTGGCTCGCGAGCGTCGAATCGCGGCTGAGCATGGGCCCGATCCAGACGATTTCCGACAGCTCCTACGCCTGCGAAGACCTGATGCTGCAGCGCCGCGTGCAGTTCGTGCTGTGCCACGGCCATGCCGACGCGCCGGGCCGGCTCGACGAGGCACAGTACCCCGTGCGACGGCTGAGCGAAGACGTGCTCGTGCCAGTGAGCGCGCCCGATACCGGCGGCGCCCCGCTGCATGCGCTGGGCAAGGGCCAGTCGCCTTCCGTGCTGGCCTACAGCGAGGCCTCGGGCCTGGGCCGCATCATGCGTGCCATCCAGGACATCGAGTTCGGCAAGGACTTCGCCGCGTCGCTGTCCATCGTTTTCACCGCCCACCATGCAGCGCTGCTGCGCACCATGGCGCTCGAAGGCCGCGGTCTCGCATGGCTGCCGATGAGCCTGGTGTCGGGCGACCTGCGCGGCGGCGCGCTGGTCGATGCCGGCGCGGGCGGCTGGCGCGTGCCGGTGGACATACGCCTGTACCGCCAGCAGGCGCAGATGGCGCCGGTGGCGGAGGCGTTGTGGGGGCTGGTCAGCGAGGCCGGCTGATCAGCACAGTCCGTTTCAGTTGGCGCAGCGCGCTTCCAGCGCATCGAGGAAGCTGCGGTCCCAGCGGCCTTCCTTCATCGCCGCGATGGTGCGCGCCTCGGTCTCCAGGTGCGCGCGCGCCTTCTCGATCAGCAGCTCCGCCTCGTCGGGCGAAAAGGCCATCAGGCCGTCCTGGTCGCCCACCACGATGTCGCCGGGGTTCACGATCATTCCGCCGACCGACACCGGAACGTTGATCTCGCCGGGGCCGTCCTTGTAGGGACCGCGGTGATTCACGCCGCGCGCGTACACCGGGTAGTCGCGCTCGCGGATCTCGGCCACGTCGCGGATGGCGCCGTCGAGCACCAGGCCGGCGGTGCCGATGGTCGCGGTGTAGAACGACAGGATGCCCCCGATCACCGCGTTGTTGAGGTCGCCGCCCGCGTCGATCACCAGCACGTCGCCGGGCCTGCAGAACTCGAAGGCGCGCATGGGCGTGAGGTTGTCGCCGCCGCGCGTCTTCACGGTCACGGCCGTGCCCGCCATGGTCTTGTGGCCGGGGCGGTGATAGGGCTGCAGGCCCACGCTGCCGATGTTGCGGTGCATGTTGTCGCTGAGCGCGGCCACCGGGATGTCGCGCAGCGCGGCAATGATGTGTGGCGCCACCTGCGGTGCCGACGGGTTCTTGCGAATGGCTTTGTAGGGCATGGGGAGCGTCCTCGTCTTGAAGTCTTCAGCGCAATGCGGCCACGGCGCGCGCGATGCGCTTGCAGCCTTCCTCCAGCGTCTCGAGCGACGTGGCGATGGAAAGCCGGAAGTAGGGCGAGAGCCCGTAGGCCGTGCCCGCCACCACCGCCACGCCCTCGCTTTCGAGCAGGTACATCACCACGTCGCCGTCTTCGCGCAACTGCCTGCCCTCGGGCGTGGTCTTGCCGATGAGGCCGCCGCAGTTGATGTACAGGTAGAAGGCGCCGGGCGGCGTCGCGCAGCTCAGGCCGGGAATGTCGTTGACCAGCGCCAGCGTGCGGTCGCGCCGCTGCCGGTAGACGGCCACGCTCTCGGTCACGAAGGCCTGGTCGCCGTTGAGCGCCGCCGCTGCCGCCGCCTGGCTCACCGAGCAGCAGTTGCCGGTGGACTGCGAAAGCAGCGTGTCCAGCGCCTTGATCAGGTCCACCGGCCCGGCCGCGTAGCCGATGCGCCAGCCCGTCATCGCATAGGTCTTGGACACGCCGTTCACGATCAGCGTGCGCTCGCGCAGCGAAGGCGCCACGCCGAGGATGTGCGGCAGCGGTTCGCCGTCGAAGCGGATGTGCTCGTAGATCTCGTCGGTCATCACCATCACCTGCGGATGGCGTTCCAGCACCTCGGCCAGCGCGCGGTATTCGGCGGCCGTGTAGCTCGCGCCGGTCGGGTTGCTCGGCGAGTTGATCAGCAGCCAGCGCGTGCGCGGCGTGATGGCCGCCTCGAGCTGCGCGGGCGTCAGCTTGAAGCCGTTGGCCTCGGGGCAGGCCACGGTGACGGGCGTGCCCTCGCAGGCCAGAACCATGTCGGGATACGACACCCAGTAGGGCGCCGGGATGATCACCTCGTCGCCCGGCTCCAGCGTGACCGCGAAGGCGTTGTAGATCGCGCTCTTCGCGCCGCTGGTGGCGATGATCTCGTTCATCGCGTAGCTCAGGCCGTTCTCGCGCTGCAGCTTGGCGACGATGGCTTCGCGCAGCTCCACCGTGCCCGCCATCAGCGTGTAGCGCGTGGCGCCGCGCTCGATGGCGGCCGCCGCGGCCTGGCGGATGTGCGCGGGCGTGTCGAAGTCGGGCTCGCCCACCACGAGGTTCACGATCGACTTGCCCTGCCTGCGCAGTTCGTTGGCGCGGTCGGCGGCCGAGGTGCTGGGCGAGGGCTTGATGCGCCGCACGCGGGTGGCGATTCTGGAGGCAGCGTGGGAAGCAGCGTGTGGGTTGGTGGCTTGCATGGACCGAACGGTACGCACATCGATCCCGCGAGGCCAAGACGAGATTGCACTGGTCGTATAGGCGCAGCTTATGACTCATGGTGAGCACCCATATCCGCCGCGCGGGGCCGGTGCTAGGCTTGGCTTTTGCTTGGGGACAAGGCGTGAACCTGCGACGCCTCAAATACTTCGTGAAGATCGTGGACATCGGAAGCCTCACTCAGGCGGCCGAGGTTCTTTTCATCGCCCAGCCCGCACTGAGCCAGCAGCTGGCCACGCTCGAAGGCGAAGTGCGCCAGCAACTGCTGGTGCGCACCAAGCGCGGCGTGACGCCCACCGAGGCCGGCAAGGTGCTCTACCGCCACGCGCAGATCATCCTGCGCCAGTGCGAGCAGGCTCGCGTCGACATGGAAGCCGCCGGCGAAGGACTGTCGGGCCAGGTGTCGGTGGGCCTGGCGCCGGGTACGGCGGCATCGGCGCTCTCGCTGCCGCTCTTGCGCACCGTGCGCGCGCGGCACCCGGGCATCCTGCTCTACCTGAACGAGAACTACGGCACCACGCTCAGCGAGCTCATCATGAACGGCCGCATGGACCTGGCCGTGCTCTACGGCGACAAGGCCATCCACGGCCTGAGCTTCCTGCCGCTGCTGAAGGAACCGCTCTTCCTGGTCGGGCCGGCCTCGATGCCCGCGCCCTCGCAGCCGGTGAAGCTGGCCGACCTGCGCGACATCGAACTCTTCCTGCCGCGCCCCTACAACGTGGTGCGCAAGCTGGTGGACGCGGCCTTCGTGCGCGCGGGCATGGTGCCGCGCGTGGTGGCGGAGATCGAATCGGCCTTCACCCTCACGGCGGCCATTGCCGACGGGCTGGGCGCCACCATCCTGCCGGCGTCGATGGCGCGCGAGGTGGTGGCGAGCTGCGGCGCATGGCAGTTCCCCATCGTCGATCCGGTCATCGAGGCGCCGCTGGCGCTGTGCCAGTCCGACCACCTGCCACTGTCGGAGCCGGCGCAGGCGGTGAAGGACATCCTGCTCGAACTGGTGGCCGACCTCGCGGGCACCGTCGCGTCCACGCCCGAGCCCGAGATCGCCGCCCTGTCCTGAGCCGGGCGTCATAAGCCGCCCTTATCCCGGCACAGCCAATCCGTCTTGGGCTTTGTGCCCGCTGCCCGCTACCTTTCATGCATGCCGTCACGCGTTCGCGGAACGCGTCGGCCATCGAAGCCCCGGCATGAAGCAGGAACAGATCAAGACGCTCATCGACGCTTTGGCCGCATCGGACCTGGCGGAACTGGAATTCAGCGAGAACGGCAGCACGCTGCGGCTGGTGAAGCTCGCGGCGCTGGGCGTTGCGCCCGCTGCACGGGCGCCTTCCGTCGTACGCAGGGCTCCGCGACAGGCCCTGGAAGCAAGTGCCGATCCGACGGCTGCCGGCACCGAATGCCTCGCGCCGCTGCACGGCGTGGTGCACCTGCAGCCCGCGCCGGGCGAACCGCCTTTCGTGCGGCAGGGCCAGGCCGTGGAAGCCGGCCAGCTGCTGTGCGTGATCGAGGCGATGAAGATGTTCAACGAGGTCCGCGCCGACGCGGGCGGCACCGTGCAGCAGGTGCTCGTGCAGTCGGGCCAGGAAGTGGAAGCGGGGCAGTCCCTGTTCCGCTTCGCCTGAGGAGGCACGCGCGATGTCCTTCGACACCGTCCTCATCGCCAACCGGGGCGAGATCGCCCTGCGCATCCAGCGCGCCTGCCGTGGGCTCGGCCTGCGTACCGTGGTCGTGCACTCCGAGGCCGACCGCGACGCGGTGTATGTCGCGCAGGCAGACCAGGCCCTGTGCCTGGGCCCCGCCGCGCCGGGCCAGAGCTATCTCAACCAGTCCGCCATTCTTTTCGCCGCCGAAGTGAGCGGCGCGCAGGCGATCCATCCCGGCTACGGCTTCCTGTCGGAGAACGCGGGCTTCGCGCAGCGCGTCGAGCAGGCCGGCCTGGTCTTCATCGGCCCCAGCGCCGCCTGCATCCGCACCATGGGCGACAAGGTCTCGGCCAAGCGTGCGATGCGCAAGGCCGGCGTGCCCTGCGTGCCCGGCCCCGACGAGGCGCTGCCCGACGATGCCGCCGCCGTGCAGGCGCTGGCGCGCGAGATCGGCTACCCCGTCATCGTCAAGGCCGCGGGCGGCGGCGGCGGACGCGGCATGCGCGTGGTGCACGACGAGGCGGCGCTGCCCGGGGCGATGGCGCTCACGCGCGAGGAGGCCCGCCAGGCCTTCGGAAACCCCGAGGTCTACATCGAGAAGTTCCTGCTGCACCCGCGTCACGTCGAGATCCAGGTGCTGGCCGACAGCCACGGCAACGCCGTGTGGCTGGGCAGCCGCGACTGCTCGCTGCAGCGGCGCCACCAGAAGGTGATCGAGGAAGCGCCCGCGCCCGGCATCGACGAGGCGCTCTTGGCCGAGGTAGGCGAGCGCTGCGCGGCGGCGTGCCGGCAGATCGGCTACTGCGGCGTCGGCACCTTCGAGTTCCTGTACGAGAAGGGCGCCTTCTACTTCATCGAGATGAACACCCGCCTGCAGGTCGAGCACCCGGTGACGGAGATGACCGCCGGCATCGACATCGTGCAGCAGCAGCTTCGCATGGCGCGCGGCGAGCGCCTGTCGATCGCGCAGGCCGACGTGCACTGCCGGGGCCACGCCATCGAGTGCCGCATCAATGCCGAGAACCCCGACACTTTCGCGCCCTCGCCGGGGCGCATCGCCGGCTGGCAGATGCCCGGCGGCTTCGGCGTGCGCGTCGATTCACACGCGGGCACGGGCTACCGCGTGCCGCCGTACTACGACTCGATGATCGCCAAGCTCATCGTGCACGGCGCGAGCCGCGCCGACGCGCTCGAGCGCATGCGCCTGGCGCTGGCCGAGACGCTCGTGGAAGGCATCGCCACCAACGTGCCGCTGCACCGCGCGCTGCTGAGCGACGAGGGCTTCGCGGCCGGCGGCGTCGACATCCATCATCTCGAACGCTGGCTGCAGCAAAGGAGCGCGGCGTGAGCACGGCACCATCCATCAGCCTCCTGGGCACCACCGCGCTGCTCTTCGAGGCGCCCGGCGGCATGAACCTGCCGTCGCAGCAGCGAATCTGGGCGCTGGCGCGCGAGGCCGAGCGCTGGCCCGAGGTGCGCGAGGCCGTGCCGGGCATGAACAACCTGATGCTCAGCTTCACGCGCGCGCCGCGCCAGCTCGACGCGTTGCGCACGCGCCTGTGCGAAGCCTGGGACGCGGCCACCGCCTTGCCGCGCGAGGGCCGCATCGTCGAACTGCCTGTGGTCTACGGCGGCGAGGGCGGTCCGCACATGGCCGACGTGATGGCGCACACGGGGCTTGGCATCGACGTCATCGTCGAGCTGCACAGCACGCCGCTCTATCCGGTGTACGCGCTGGGCAGCCACCCGGGCTACTGCTACCTGGGCGGCATGGACCCGCGCATCGCCACGCCCCGGCGCAAGGTGCCGGTGCTGAGCATTCCCGGCGGCGCCGTGTCCATCGGCGGCGCGCAGACGGGCGTGTCGGCATCGGCCGGCCCCAGCGGCTGGAACACCATCGGCACCACCTCGATGGTGTTCTTCGACCCCGCGCAGGACCCGCCCGCGATGCTGCAGCCGGGCGACATGATCCGCTTCCGCGTGGAGGGCATCGTCCGATGATCGAGATACTTTCCTCCGCCGCGCTCGCCACCGTGCAGGACCTGGGCCGCACCGGCAGCCTGCGCTGGGGCGTGGGCACTTCGGGCGCCATGGACAACCTCGCGCTGGCCGCCGGCAACCTGCTGCTGGGCAATGCGCTGGGCGCGGCCGCCATAGAGGTGCCGGTGTTCCCGTTCAAGGTGCTCTTCGACGATGACTGCGCCTTCGCGCTCACCGGCGCCGACTGCGCGGCCCGGCTCGACGACCAGCCCCTGCTGCCTTGGTGGGTGCACCAGGCCCGCGCAGGCCAGGTGCTCACGCTGGGCCTGCCGCGGGGCGGTGCCCAGCGCGGCAGCCGCGCCATGCTGTGCGTGGCCGGCGGCATCGACGTGCCCGAGGTGCTGGGCTCGCGCAGCACGCAGCTGCGCGGCGCCTTCGGCGGCCATGAGGGCCGCGCGCTGCGCAAGGGCGACCTGCTGCGTGCGGCTGGCGCCGGGGCTGCGTGCCGCACCGGATTCGGTCTGGTTCCTCCGTCGCTCGCGCTGCCGCTGGAGCGCGACGGCGTCGCGGCCGTGCGCGTGCTGCCCGCCGCCGAGTACATGGCCTTCGAGCCGACCTCGCGCGAGGCCTTCTGGGCCGGCGAATGGAAGATCACGCCGCACAGCGACCGCTACGGCTACCGGCTCGAAGGCGAGGCGCTGCGGCCCATCGCGCCGATGGAGCTGCGCTCGCACGGCATCGTGCCCGGCGTGATCCAGGTGCCGCACAGCGGGCAGCCCATCATCCAGATGCGCGACGCCCAGCCCTCGGGCGGCTACCCCAAGTTCGGCACCGTGATCGAGGCCGACATGTGGCGCCTGGGGCAGGCGCCCATCGGCAGCCGCATCCGCTTCATCGAGACCAGCTGGGACGAGGCGCTCGACGCGCTGGACGAGGTGCGCGCCTGGCTCGACAAGGTGGCGCGAATGGTCGAACTGCACCGCGGCGCGCCCGCCGCCACGAAATGACCGGCATGCAGGACGTTTCCCGACTCGCCGCCTGGCTGGCCGGCACCGACATCGGTTTGCTCGAACTGCGCACGCCGCAGGGCACGCTGCGCCTCGGACGGAAGGGCGACTACATCGTCGAGCTGCCGGAAGAGGAGGAGGAAGAAGAGATCGAACTCGTATCGATCCGCGCCCCTTCGCTCGGCGTCTTCCTGCACGGCCATCCGATGGCCGCCGTGCCGCTGGCACGCATCGGCGCGCGCGTGGCGGCTGGCCAGGCCGTCGGCCTGCTGAAGATCGGCCCGCTGCTGCTTCCGGTGACGGCGCCGCAGGCGGGCATCGTCGACGGCATCCGTGCGGCCGACGGTGTCGCCGTCGGCTACGGCAGCCCGCTGATCGACCTGCATCCCCTCTGACAGAAAGAGAAGGACTCCCCATCATGGACATCGACCTGAACGCCGATCTCGGCGAAGGCTTCGGCCCCTGGCGCATGGGCGAGGACGAAGCCCTGCTGGACATCGTCTCTTCCGCCAACGTGGCCTGCGGTTTCCACGCGGGCGACCCGGTCATCATGGACCGCACCGTGCGCATGGCGCGCCAGCGCGGCGTGGACGTGGGCGCGCACGTGGGCTTTCCCGACCTGATGGGGTTCGGGCGCCGCCAGATGCAGATCGAGACGAAGGAACTGGTGGCCTATGTGCTCTACCAGTTGAGTGCGCTCGACGGCATGGCCCGCACCGCCGGCCACCGCATGACGCACATGAGCTTTCATGGCGCACTGGGCAACATGGCCGCGGCAGATGCCGCGCTGGCCGAGCCGCTGGTGCGGGCTGTGGCCGACTTCGACCCCACGCTCACCGTCAGCACCTCCGCCAGCCGAGCCATCGAGGACGCGGCCGAGCGCTGCGGCTTGCGCGTGCGCCGGACCTTCCTGGCCGACCGCGCCTGTGGAGACGACGGCCTGCTGGTGCCGCGCAAGCTGCCCGGCGCCGTCATCCACGAGCGCGACGCCGTGCTGGCGCGCGTGCGCCAGCTGCTGGAAGAGGGCACCGTCACCAGCGTCACCGGCCGGAAGATCCCGATGCGCGTGCATTCGATCCTGCTGCACGGCGACACCCCCGGCGCTGTGGAGCTGGCGCGTGCCGTGCGCGGCGTGGTGGAGCAGGCGGGGCGCGTGGTGCCCATCTCCAGGCAATCCACCTGACCGCACCTGAGTGCACCTGACCGGTGGGGCGTCGGGGCACGAACATGGTGCTAACCCTTACCCATATACACGGATCGCGGGCGACATAAGGGCGGCTTATCTCTCCACAGCCAATCCGTCTTGGCGCCGCCCGCGGGCGCTGGCTACAGTGAAATCCAGGCAGTCATCTGCCCCCAACGAAAGAACCGAACATGCCGTTTTCCGACTACAAGACCGCACTCGTGACCGGAGCCTCCTCGGGCATCGGCGCCGCCGTCGTCGAGCGCCTGAGCAAGGAAGGCCTGAAGGTGCATGCGCTGGCGCGCAGCGCCGGCAAGCTGGCCGACCTGGCCGCGCGCACCGGCTGCGTTCCGCACGCCGTCGACGTGAGCGACATCGCAGGCATCACCCGGCTCGCGCAGGAAGTCGAGTTCGACGTGCTGGTCAACAACGCCGGCGTCGATCGCCCCGGCTCCATCCTCAAGGCCGACGCCGAGGGCATCGACCTGCTGGTGGACGTGAACCTGCGCGCCGTGCTGCACCTGTGCCGGCTCGTGGTGCCGGGCATGGTCGCGCGCGACCGCGGGCACGTGGTCAACATCAGCTCCATCGCCGGCGCCTACAACTTCGGCGGCAACAGCACCTACCACGCGACCAAGGCTGCGGTGAGCATGCTGTCGCGCCAGCTGCGCATCGACTGCTTCGGCAAGCGCGTGCGCGTGACCGAGATCTGTCCGGGGCGCGTGGCCACGGACATCTTCGCGCACGTGCACGGCGACTCCGAGGACACCTACAAGCGCTTCGTCGAGGGATTTGAGCTGCCGCAGGCCGAGGACATCGCCGGCGCCATCGCCTTCGCCATCGCGGCGCCCATTGCGGTGAACGTGGGGCACATGGAGATCACGCCCACGCTGCAGGTGCCCGGCGGCCTCTCGACCACCCGGCCCGAAACTCCGCGCGGCTGATTCCCCCAGGTCCATGCACGCCAGCCAAAGGAACAGCGCATGAAGGACTTCGACCTGTTGGCGATCCTGCTGAAACCGGAGTTCGGCGACATGCTGCTGCACGGCATGCTGGAGACGCTGAGGATCGCGGCCGGCTCCTGGCTGCTGGCGATGACCATGGCTGTCGTGCTGCTGGTGGTGCGGCTCACGCCGAACCGCATCGCCGAACGCGCGGTGGCCGGTTATGTCTCCTACCACCGCAACGTGCCCACGCTGGTGCAGCTCATGTTCTGGTACTTCGGCATCTTCAGCCTGCTGCCCGACGCGCTGCAGGGCTGGCTGTCGGCCAACAACGCGGAGCGGCTGCTGTCGATCGTCGCGCTCGGCCTGTGCCAGGCCGCCTACTTCAGCGAGGACATGCGCTCGGGGCTGCGCGCCGTGCCGGCGGGGCAGGCCGAGGCCGCTCGCGCGCTCGGCCACGGCTACATCGGCTCGATGCGCCACGTGATGCTGCCGCAGGCGATCCGCAATGCGGTGCCGGCGCTGGTCAACCACAGCGTGTCGCTCTTCAAGAACAGCAGCCTGGCCATGGCCATCGGCGTGGCCGAGCTGACGCACGCGGTGAAGGAGATCGAGAGCCAGAGCTTCCGCACCTTCGAGGCCTACAGCGTGGCCACCGTGCTGTACCTGGTGTGCTCGCTGCTCATCATGGCCGTGGGCGGATGGCTGTCGCGGCGCTATCGCATCGCGGGAACAAGGTAAGCGGGGCATCGCATGTACAGCGTCTACGAAATTCTTCGCGACAACTGGCTGCTGCTGCTGGTCGGCCAGTACCCCAACGGTCCGCTCGGCGGCATCGTCGCCACGCTGATCCTCTCGGTGCTGGGCATTGTGCTGGCCTTTCCGCTGTCGGTGCTGCTCGCGCTGGCGCGGTTGTCGCCCTGGCGCGTGCTGCGCTGGCCCGCCACCGTGCTGGTGTACGTGGTGCGCGGCGTGCCGCTGCTGATGGTGATCCTGTGGGTCTATTTCCTGGTGCCGCTTCTCATCGGGCGCGAGGTGTCGGGCTTCACCACCATGCTGTGCACGCTGGTGATCTACGAGGGCGCGTATCTCTCCGAGGTGGTGCGCGCGGGCATCCAGGCCCTGCCCAAGGGCCAGACCGAGGCGGCGCGCGCGCTGGGCCACAGCCACCTGGGAACCATGTGGTTCGTGATCCTGCCGCAGGCGCTCTACAACATGCTGCCGAGCATGCTGAGCCAGTTCATCTCCACCATCAAGGAGACCACGCTGGGCTACGTGATCAACGTGCAGGAACTCACCTTCGCGGCCAACCAGATCAACAACCAGCTGCTGACCAAGCCCTTCCAGGTGTTCTTCATCCTGGCGATGACCTACTACGTGGTCTGCTTCAGCCTGACCCAGCTCACCCAGTGGCTGGAACGGCGCATCGCGCACAAGCGGCTCGGCGCGGTGCAGGTCCAACCCGCGGCCGGAGACAGCACGCCGCTTCCTTCGCCGGTGGCGGCGCCACAGCCATGACCATGACGACGCCCGCTCCCTACACATCGCCCGCCAGGGACGACACCATGATCCTGTTCTCGAACATCAACAAGTGGTACGGCGACTACCAGGCGCTGGCCGACATCAACGCCGAGGTGAAGAAGGGCGAGGTGGTGGTGGTCTGCGGCCCTTCGGGCTCGGGCAAGTCCACGCTGATCCGCACCGTGAACCGGCTGGAGGAAGTGAAGTCGGGGCAGCTGCTCTTCGATGGCCACGACATCCACGCGCCCATGGGCGGCGCGGCGCTGAACAAACTGCGCAGCCGCATCGGCTTCGTGTTCCAGAGCTTCAACCTGTTTCCGCACCTGTCGGTGATGGAGAACATCATGCTGTCGCCGATGCGCGTGCTGGGTGTGAAGCGCGCCGACGCGAAGGCCAAGGCCGGGCAGCTGCTGGAGCGCGTGGGCCTGTCGAACAAGGCGGGCGCATACCCGGCACAGCTCTCCGGCGGCCAGCAGCAGCGCGTGGCCATTGCCCGCGCGCTGGCGATGGAGCCGCCGGCCATGCTGTTCGACGAGCCCACCAGCGCGCTCGACCCCGAGATGGTGGGCGAGGTGTTGTCGGTGATGCGCGCGCTGGCGCACGACGGCATGACCATGATGTGCGTCACCCACGAGATGAACTTCGCCCGCGAGGTGGCCGACCGCGTCTGGTTCATGGACGCGGGGCGCATCCTCGAGAAGGCCGACCCCGCCACCTTCTTCGGCAGCCCGCAGCATCCGCGCGCGCAGCGCTTCCTGTCGGACCTGCGCGCGCACTGAGCCGCACCGGTTTTCTCTTCGCCTTTCTCTCCGCTTTCTCGCCTCGAATCCCACACAAGGAGTTCCCCATGTCGAACCAGACCGTCTTTCGTCTCTGCGCCGTCGGTGCATGTCTTGGCGCGGCCTCGCTGCTCGCGCACGCCGACCAGTGGAGCGACATCAGCCAGCGCAAGGAACTCAGGTGCGGCACCTTCGCCGACGTTCCGCCATTTGCCGCGCCCGACCCCAAGACGCGCGAGATGGTGGGCCACGACGTCGACCTGTGCAACGCGCTGGCCAAGGAACTGGGCCTCACCGCCAAGGTCACGCCGCTGTCGGTGGAAGCGCGCGTGCCCGAGGTGAAGCTCGGCCGCGTCGACGTGACCATCGCGAACCTGGCCTACACCAAGAGCCGCGGCGAGCAGATCCAGTTCAGCGACCCGTACTACGTGGCCAAGGAGATGCTGGCCGTGAAGGTCTCCGACCCCGGCACCACCAAGGCCGACTTCAAGGGCAAGCGCCTTAGCTCGACCAAGGGTTCCACCTCCGAGCTGTCGATCAAGATGAACGGCTCCGAGCCGGTCACCTTCCAGGACACCGGCTCGGCCTTCATGGCTGTGCAGCAGAACAAGTCGGTGGGCATGGTCGCCAACACCATGACCATCACCAAGCTGGTCAACCAGTCGAAGACCGGCGGCGTGGCGCTGAAGATGATCAGCGAGCCGATGGTGCTGCAGCCCGTGGGCATCGGCATGAAGAAGGACGAGCCCGTGCTGCTGTCGAAGGTGAACGCGGCCCTCTATGCGCTGGAGAAGTCGGGCGAGCTCGACCGCCTCTGGGCCAAGTGGCTGGGCCCGAACACCGAATACAAGATGGTGCGTGAAGAGAAGGTCACGCCGCTTGCCGAGCTCAAGTTCGAGATGCTGCCCTGAGCTGAACCTCAGTCGTAGTTGGTGAAACGGCTGGGCTCCTGCGTCTGCGGATTCAGCGGCTGATAGCCCTGGATGTTCTGCAGCAGCGTGCTCGTCGGGTTCGAGCCGATGTTGCCGAAGCCGTTGAACTGGATCTGGAACATCAGCCGCGTATCGGGCGTCGTGCGGCCCGACACCAGCCGCTCCAGCACCACGCGGCCGACCCAGCAGCAGGCGTTGTACTCGGCGCCGATCAGGCTGTCTGACATCGCGCGGTCGTGCAGGCTGTAGCTCAGCCGGCCCACCGCGTACCAGCGGCCCGGATCGCCGGGCTTTCTTTCGCCGAAGAGCCCCCTGGTCAGCTCGCTCAGCGGCCACTGCCAGTTGAAGTCCACCGTCTTCGTGCCGTCGTTCGCGGTGGTGGTGCTGTCGGCCTGGTAGCGGAAGGCCGCGGTGAGCGTGTGATACGGCGCGGGCGTGTAGCGCAGGGTGAGCGCGTCGCGCGTGCTCTTGCCGGTGTCCATGTTGTACTGGGCCAGGCCGTCGATGCTCCACTTGGGGTTCCAGTGCACCTGCCCGCCGAGGATGAAGTCGCCCGAGCGGTCGGTCACTGCGGTGCCGCCCGGCAGCGTGACGTTCTGGTCGCTGAAGCGCAAGCGCTGCGCGACGCCGAAGCGCGCCGACTCGGCGCCGGTGGTGGGGTCGATCAGCCGCGTGGTCACGCCCGTGGTCAGCGTGTTGGTGTCGGAGATGCGGTCGTTGCCCGAAAACGCGTTCTCCGTGTAGAGGGTGGCGAAGCTGATGTCGTTGGCGGCCGTGTCGTACACCGGCAGCTGGCTCTGGTCGCGGTAGGGCGTGCGCACGTAGAAAGCTCGCGGTTCCAGCGTCTGGCGCCATGCGCGGCCGAAGAGATTGGTGTCGCGCTCGAACACCAGGCCGCTGTCGAGGCTCACGGTGGGCACCACGCTGCTGATGGAGGTCGCACCGCTGGCCAGCGCCGAGTCGAGCTGGTAGGAGGCCGTGTGCAGCAGCAGCTTCGGAATGACGTAGCCGCCCGGCGTGATCCACGGCCGGCTGATCTGCAGGTTGCCCACCATGCGCTCGCCATTGGGCTGCTTGATGCCGTTGAGCGTGGGCGAATAGGCCGAGTCGACCTCGAAGCGCGAGTAGTCCAGCGTGCCCGACACGTCGAAGCCGTGCCAGTCGTACTTGTTGTAGTTGGCCGTGATCTGAGGCACGCGGTTGTACGAGGGCGTGATCGGCGAGGCCGCGTATTGCAGCGTCTGGTAGGAGAGGGTGCGCGCCTGGCCGCTCCAGTCGCCCTTGCTCCAGTTGAGGTCCACCTCGTTGGTGAGCGTGCGCGAGGTCAGCGTGGGCGAGTGCGTGAAGTCGCGCCAGTAGTCGTCGTCGCTCACGCGGTTGATGTTGAACGAGGTGCTCAGCGAATCCAGCCCGAAGGGCTTGGGGTCGAACTGCTGGCTGTGCCTGGCCCACAGGCCCCAGCGGTTGCGGTCGCGCAGGCTGTCGCTGGGCATCTCGTCGATGCGGATCTGGCCGCTGTAGGTCTTCTCCAGGTAGCGGAACTCGGTGCCCAAGTTCACACCCCGGTTGCTCATGAGTTCCGGGTACAGCGTGAGGTCGCGGTTCGGCGCGATGTTCCAGTAGTAGGGCTGCAGATACTCGAAGCCGTTGGTGGTGTCGAAGCCGATCACCGGCGGCAGCAGGCCGCTCTGGCGCGCGTTGCTCAGCGGGAAGCTCACCGACGGTATGGGCGGGGTGGTGATGCCGAGGAAGGCGATCTGCGCGTCGGTGGCGGTCGCGAGGTTGGTCTCGGAGTCGGTGGTCATCGTGACCGCCGTGAGCATCCACGCGGGCATCCAGCCCGGGTAGTTCTCGCGCAGGCAGGTGGTGTAGGTGACATGCCGCGCCACAGACACCTTCGGATCGACGAAGTCGATGCGCTCGGCCTCGCCGTGCGCGCCGTTGGCCAGCAGCGTGTAGCGCACGTGGTCGAAGAAGCCCTCGAAACTCTCGACCTTCAGATGCAGCTCGGGGCCCTCGTACACGTTGCCGGCCTGGTTCAGGTGCACGTTGCCGGTGGCCGTGGCGAGGTCGCCCGGCGGCTGGTATTCGAGCCGGTCGGCGGTGATGCGCGTGTCGCCGCGCCGCAGCGCGGCATTGCCCTCCACCGTCACTTCGAGGTCGGGCCGGCCGCCGAGCCTGTCGCCGTCGACGATGCTGGGGCGCAGACCGCGCTCGGCCGGCGGGATGGTCTCTGCCAGCTCGGGCGTTCGGTGCAGCGTGAGCGGCGCCTCGGTCCATGTGTCTTCCTGTGCCGTGGCCGCCTGCGCGCGCAGCATGAGCAGCGAAAGCAGCACCATCGGCGGCAGCGGAAACAAACCGCGCCAGCGTAGTTTCATGTGAAGAGAAGAGTGTGCGGAGAGAGGCCGGTATCCGCTCAGGCGTCCTGCCTGGCCTGCGATTCCCATGCGAAGCCGACGCCGTAGACCGAGCGGATCCAGTCGTGCGCGGCCGAGACGGTGGCCAGCTTCTTCCTGAGGTTCTTGATGTGCGTATCGACCACGCGCTCGTTGACGTCCAGCGCTTCCGGGAAGGCGGCCTCCAGCAGCTTGGAGCGCGTCAGCACCTTGCCCGGCTCCCTGGAGAGCGCGCGCAGCAGCAGCGATTCGCGGCGCGTCAGCGGCAGGTAGTGCCCGTCGAGGATCGCGCAGCCGCGTACCGCGCCGAAGGTGATCGGCATGCCCGGGCGCGCGACGCGCTGGCGCTGCGCGTAGCGGCGCAGCACCGTGCCGATGCGCACCGCCACCTCGCGCGGCGAGAAGGGCTTGCACACGTAGTCGTCGGCGCCGAGCTCGAAGCCGCGCAGCCGGTCGGCCTCCTGCGCGAGCGCGGTCAGCATGATGATCGGGTGGTCGCTGCGTGCGCGGATCTTCTCCAGTATCTGCAGGCCGCTGACGCGCGGCAGTTCCACGTCGAGCAGGGTGAGCGCGGGCGGCGAGGTCAGGATGCGGTGCAGCGCGACCGCGCCGTCCTCGATGTGCTCGGTCTCGTGCCCCGCGCGGCGCAGTTCGTCGAGCAGCACCGAGGCGGCGTCGTGGCCTTCCTCCACCAGCAGGATGCGGCTCATCGCGTCATTGCAGCTTCAGGGCCCCGGGCTGCGCGGTGCGCTCGCGGCAGTTGCGCATGTGGTCGTCCACCGTGAGCTCGCCCTGCAGGTCGGTCAGCAACTGCAGCGTGCGGTCGATGGCGGCGTTGTCGAGCATGGGGTAGCCCTGCTCGCTGCGGCCGTTGTTGCGCGCCACGCGCGCGATGTAGGGAAGGTCTTGCGGCGTGATGACGACGGTGGGCATCACGCCTTCGAGCTCCACGCCGTCGAAGGGCAGCATCACGAAGTACTGCACGCGCAGGTCGGAAGGCATCAGGCTGCGCAGGTGCGTGGTCTTGCGGCCGCACTGCCAGGCCGGGTCCTTCACCTCGCGGGCCAGAGAGTGCCCGTGCTGGCGCAGGAACCAGCGCGGCACCGTTTGCGTGGAGGTCTTGCGATACACCACCGCGTTGCGCCAGCCCTTCACCTCGAACAGGTACACGCCGGCCTCGCAAACCAGCGCGACGTCGAAGCGGGCCGTGGGAACGGCGCTGCCTTCGTACATGGGAATGACGAGGTCGCGCAGCACGTGCATGCGTCCGAACGCAGGCTGGAACGCGGCGGCGAGCTGCTGGATGGCCAGCGTGGTGGCGGCGCTGGTCGCGGGTTCGCTGTCGGGGGAGCAGGCGCGGCGCGCGAGCGCGGCGGGGTCCGGCTTCTTGTGTCCGTGGCCGGCCAGTGTCAGCACGGGGCGGGCCGGAACTTTGTGCAGGGCTGTGGTCATTCGGTGCTCCTTCGGAACTCAAGGATTGCGCAACTTTCGGGAGACTTTGTGCAGAAACGGAATTTGCTCGTTCTGTCCTGTGCACTCGGCTTGTGCGGAGCGCGGGTCGGCGACGGTGTCGATGGATGCACCGCTTCCGATGCTTCTCATGAGAACGACCCATGCGAGCGCGAGCTCGCCGTTGGCCGCGGCCAGCACATGCAGGTCGAGCAGCAGGCCCTGGAAGTCCTCCATGAGCTGCACTTCTGAAATCTCTCCACGGTCGCGCCGCCGCTTCGACACCTCGAAGCCCGCGCGCGCATTCACCACGCGCGCGTAGGCGGTGTTTGCGATGTCGCTCTGCATCTGCAGGCGGCGCAGCGCCTCGGCGACCTGCTCGCGCGCCTGTGCGACCGCGCGTGCATAGAGTGGCTTGCCGGGCACTTCGATGTCCTGCGCTTCGTCGGTTGCCGCCGCATCGATGGTGCCCGCGGGCATCGCCGCCGGGTCGGCGTCGTAGAGCGCGGCAGTCAGGTTGATGTCGTTCCTGTTGGCGAGCACCGTCATCGGCAGCTCGCGCGGCACCTCGGCCGCGAAGCGGGGAAGCGATTTGTCCTGCAATGCATCGGCGAGCATCTCGCCGAGCGCCGCTTCGCTCATGTGGCACTGTTTCGCGAGGTAGGCGACGTAGCTCGCGCGCTGTGCCTGCAGCTTCTCGATGGTGGCCTGCGCGCCCGACTGGCGCTGCGCGAGCTGTTTCGCAAAGTCGTCGTACGGCAGCTTCGCGCCCTTGATCAGCATCGTCTGCCGCGCGATGGCCGCGCGCGTGTTCTCCAGGTAGCTCGACTCCAGCGTCTTCACCTTGAGCGCGATGTAGGTCGCGGCGATGCCGGCTTCGGCATTGCCGTCGCGCGACGCGGCAATCAACCTGTCCAGCGCGGGGTCTTCGAAGGCGGACCACCAGGAGCGTGTGTCCGCCTGTGCGCGTGGCGCAGTGGGTGCTCCTTGCGCGGCATGGCCGGCGAGCATGTGCGCGGCAAGCTGCTGCGAAGTGCGATGGACCATCGCGATGCTCGTGCTGGCGCAGGCGATGGCGAGTGCGCCGCACACGGCCGCCAGCAGGGTTCGTGAACGCATCACCTTCGGGTCTCCAGCTTCGTCATGCACGGATCTTTTCAGGCGATCTGGGAGAAATTTGAAGGGCGGTGTAACGCTCACGCGAAGAGGTCTGATGTGCGCGAACAACACTCCGCGCGCAGGAAAACCAAACCACCAAATTCCTCCCGAATTGGACGAAACGATGCGTACAGCCGGTCGATACCGAGCGGCCGCAACAGACCTGAAACTGGAGAACCCTGAATGAAGAAAACCCTCACGGCATTCGCTGCCCTGGCCGTCTGCGGCCTGGCTTGTGCCCAATCGTCCGTCACGTTGTTCGGCGTCGTGGACGCCGGCCTGACCTACCAGTCGACGACCTCGCGCGACACCACCACCGGCGCGTCGGTCAAGCAAAGCAAGACCAGCCTGGGCAACTCCGGCTACAACTCCAGCCGCATCGGCTTCCGCGGCACCGAAGACCTCGGCGGCGGGCTGGCCGCGAGCTTCTGGCTCGAAGCGCCCATCACCAACGACGACGGCGCCACCGGCATCTCCACCTTCGCGCGCCGCTCCACCGTGAGCCTGTCGGGTGGCTTCGGCGAACTGCGCCTGGGCCGCGATTACACGCCCACCTTCTGGAACGACACCGTCTTCGACCCGTTCGGCACCAACGGCTCGGGCACCAACGTCATCAGCACCGTCAGCGGCAACACCACCCTCAACAACGCCAACTACGTGCGCGCCAGCAACTCGATCGGCTACTTCCTGCCGCCGAACCTGGGCGGCTTCTACGGCCAGTTCCAGTACGCGCTGCACGAGAACGCCAGCACCGACGCCACCAGCACCACGGCCGCCTCGAGCAGCAGCGCTGGCCGCTACGTGGGTGGCCGCTTCGGCTACGCCAACGGCCCGCTGGACGTCGCCCTGGGCGTGGGCCGCAGCACCGTCGTGGACACGACCGCGCTGCAGCGCAGCGTGCAGACCATCAACCTGGGCGCCTCGTACGACTTCGGTCCCGTGAAGCTGTTCGGGGAGCTGTCGAACGTGAAGAACAAGTTCGACTACGCGGCAGTGGCCGACACGCACGACAGCTACAACGGCTACCTGATCGGCGCGACGGTGCCGGTGGGCGCGGGCCTGATCCGCGTGGCGTACTCGCAGGTGCGCTACAACGAAGGCGCGGCCGGCATCACGGGCGAGGACCCGCTGGCGCGCAAGTTCGCGATCGGCTACGTGCACAACCTGTCCAAGCGCACGGCGCTGTATGCGACGGTGGCGCGCGTGAACAACCGCAACGACGTGAACTACACGGGCAGCCTGGTGTCGGCCAGCACCACCGGCTACGGCAGCACGGGCACCAGCTACACCGGCCTGCCGCGTTCTTCCACCGGCTACGACTTCGGCATCCGCCACGCGTTCTGATCGCGTGAGGATGTGACGGGGCAGCGCGGCCGCCGCAGAGGCGCCGCGCTGCCCGTTCCGGCCGCGCGCAACGGCTTGCGCGGTCTCCGGAACACGCTGCACTCGGGAGGGAAGCTCAGGGCAGCGAGGAGAAGGTGCCGCATTTCAAGGCAGTCAAATGAACAAACAGATATTCGCGATCGCGCGCTGGTTGCGCGCGTCCGTGTTCCTGCTCGTCGCGTTCGGGTCGCTCACGGCGGCGCAGGCGCAGAACAGGATCGAGTCGGTCACGGGCTCCTTGCAGGCAGGCAGCGAAGTGCTGCGTGTCGATTTCTCCGAGCCGCTGGCCGCAGCGCCCAACGGCTTCGCCATCCAGTCGCCCGCGCGCATCGCGCTCGATTTTCCGGGCATGCGCAGTAGCCTGGGCCGCGAGGCCATCGAGATGAACCAGGGCAACCTGCGTTCCGTGAACGTGGTGCAGGCGGGTGAACGCACGCGCCTCGTGCTCAACCTGAAAGAGGCCACCGCCTACAAGACCGAGGTGCGCGGCAAGTCGCTGCTGGTGTCGCTGCAATCCGCGGCGGGCCCGGCTCTGGTGGCCGCCACGCCCTTCGAATTCGCGGAGAACCGCAACCGCGACGTGCTGCCGCTGCGCGACGTCGACTTCCGCCTGGGCACCGAAGGCGCGGGCCGCGTGATCGTGAGCCTGCCCAACGACCAGGTCGGCGTGGACATCCGCCAGCAGGGCAAGAACCTCGTCGTCGAATTCACGAAGTCGCTGCTGCCCGAGGGCCTGAACCGCAAGCTCGACGTGGCCGACTTCGGCACGCCCGTGCAGACGGTGAGCATGCAGCAGGCCGGCGACCGCGTGCGCATGCTGATCGAGCCGCGCGGCGACTGGGACCACAGCGCCTACCAGAGCAACAGCCAGTTCGTGGTGGAGGTGCGCCCGCGCAAGGTCGATCCGACCAAGCTGACGCAGGGCGTGGGCTACAACGGCGAGAAGCTGTCGCTGAATTTCCAGAACATCGAGATCCGCTCGCTGCTGCAGGTGATCGCGGACTTCACCAGCTTCAACATCGTCACCTCCGACTCGGTCACCGGCTCGCTCACGCTGCGGCTGAAGGACGTGCCGTGGGACCAGGCGCTGGACATCATCCTGGAGGCGAAGAACCTCGGCATGCGCAAGAACGGCAGCGTGCTGCGCATCGCGCCCGAGGACGAACTCAACGCCAAGGACAAGATAAAGGCCGAGGCCCAGGCCACCTTGCAGGGGCTCGAGCAACTGCGCACGCAGTCGTTCCAGCTCAACTATGCGAAGGCGGCCACGGTGGCGCAGGGGCTCTCCGGCACCGGCACGAGCGCCGGCGGAGGCAGCGGCAGCTCGGGCGGCGCGACGCGCATATTGAGTTCGCGCGGCAGCGTGCTGGCGGAGGTGCGCACCAACCAGCTCTTCGTGACCGACATTCCCTCGCGTCTTTCGCAGGTGGCCGAACTCATCCAGAAGCTGGACGTGCCGATACGGCAGGTGCTGATCGAGGCGCGCTTCGTCGAGGCGACCGACACCTTCAGCAAGTCCCTGGGCGCGAAGCTGGGCGGCGGTTTCGTCAACGCGAACTCGTCGGTGGGCGTGACGCCTTCCGTGAGTTCAAGTACCACGAGCGGCGTGACGACCACCACGAGCACCAACACCTATTCGAGCACCAGCTTCGTCAACCTGCCGGCGACCAGCACGACGGGCGACGCGGTCGGCACCTTCGCGCTGTCGCTCTTCAACTCGGGCCTGACGAAGATGCTCAACCTCGAGATCTCGGCGCTGGAAGCGGACGGCAAGGGCAAGGTGGTGTCGAGCCCGCGCGTGGTGACGGCCGACCAGACCAAGGCACTGATCGAGCAGGGTACCGAGCTGCCCTACCAGGTCGCGACTTCGAGTGGCGCGACGTCCATCGCCTTCCGCAAGGCCAACCTCAAGCTGGAAGTGACGCCGCAGATCACGCCCGAGGGCAACATCATCCTGGCGCTGGACGTCAACAAGGACACCGTGGGCCAGTCGACCACCGCGGGCTATGCCATCAACACCAAGCACATCCAGACCGAAGTGCTGGTGGAGAACGGCGGCACCGTCGTCATCGGCGGCGTCTTCGAGCTGACCGACACCAACTCGGAATCGCGCGTGCCGGTGCTGGGCGAACTTCCGATGGTCGGCGCGCTGTTCCGAACCCGCAGCCGGGTCAACAACAAGACCGAGATGCTGATCTTCATCAGCCCGAAGATGATTTCGGATCGGAACGCGGCGCGGTGAGCCGTGTCGGCCCGGTCCATGTACCGGGCCATGTGGGAGCCTTGCGCGGCTTCTTCAGGCGGCCCGCGATCGAACGGGAAGCGCCCGGCTCATCGGCTGCCGTCGGCTAGCCGTGGACGGCCAGGCGCAGGATCTGGCGCAGCCCTTCGATGATCAGAGACAGCAGGGCGCCAGCGAGCCCGCTCCAGAAAAGCCATCGCTCCTTCCGCTCGGAGACACCGAGCGAGTCTTCGATTGCCCGAAGCCGCCTGGGCTGCGCTTGCAGCCGCCGTCGCGCGGGCTCGTGCTTGCGGTGTCGCTCGCGGTGATCGGTGCGAGGGTCGATCGGCTGTAGCTGCCGCCCGCGGCAGGTTCGCGCCGCGTGCAGGTGTCGCTGCCGGCCAAGAAGATGCCGAAGGCCAGCGCACCGAAGGCCAGCAGACCCGCGATGCGCGGCAGCCAGGAGGACTTGCGGGAACGCGCCGTGGCAATGGAAGAAGACTGCGTCCTGCCGTCCCATCGGGCCCGCACGGTGAGCTCCGGAGGGAAGCCCTGCGCGTGCGCCAATGCCGGCAGGCCGTCGAGGCGGAAGGCGCGCAGTGCCGCGAGGGACTCGCGCGAGGCGCTGTGTGGGTTGCGATACCTGGGACTGTTCATGACCCGTATCGTGAATTTCAAAGGGGGAGAAAAATTGGATGGCCGCGCTGCGCTGCGCTGCGCTGCGCTGCGCTGCGGCCATCCTGCGCACTAGAAGTCGAGCTTGGCGCTCAGGCTGAAGGTGCGCGGATCGCCGGGCTTGATGTAGTTGTCGTACTGGTATTCCCAGTAGCGGCGGTTCGTCACGTTGTTGATCGCGGCGCGGAAGGTCGTGCTGTGGCCCGCGATGCGCGTCGTGTAGCTCGCGCCGATGTTGGCGACGGTATAGCCCGGCAGGTTCAGCTGGTTCGATGCGTTGAGCATGGTGTTGCCCGTGTACTTCATGTCGGCCGAGAGCTTCAGGCCCGGCACCTGCGGCACGAGGTACGACACTTGCGCGGTCGCCACCAGCTTGGGCGCGCCCGCCACACGGTTGCCGATGTAGCTGCTGCCGCGCTCGTACGAGCTGTCGAGCAGCATCAGGTTGCCGCCGATCTGCCACTGCGAACCCAGCCAGGTGGAAGCGCCGACTTCCAGGCCCTGGTAGATCGACCGGCCGTCCTGCACCAGCACGTTGGAGCTGTTGGCGTACTCGGCGCCGCGCTCGATGCGGAACAGCGCGGCAGTCGCGCTCCAGCGGTCGTGCTCGGTCTTCACGCCCAGTTCGTACTGCTTGCTCTTCAGCGGATTGAGCAGCTGGCCGTTGTTGGCGTACATGGTGCTCACCGTGCTGCCCGGCTCCAGCGACTCGACATAGCTGGTGTAGAGCGTGGTGTCGGGCGCGGGCTTGTACATCAGCGCGAGCGTGGGCGTGATCACGCCGCTCTTGCGGTAGCTGGAGTTCCGCGCGCCGGTGGTGTCGTAGCCGATCTGTTCGTAGGTGGTGCTGCGCAGGCCGGCTAGCACCGACCACCTGTCGGACAGCTTCAGCGTGTCGCTCGCGAACAGCGCGCGCTGCGTGATGTCGCTGTTGCGGTAGGTCCTGAAGTCGGTAGAGGTGGCGTAGCTGTTGGTGTTCTGGCCGAAGATGCTGCCGGTGCCGATCAGCTGGTAGACGGCGTTGCTGCTGTAGTAGTTGGCCTGCTTCTGCCACGAGGTGCCCAGCGTGATCCGGTGCTCGAAGTCGCCGGTGCGCAGCTTGCCGTTGACCATCGCCTGCCACTGGTTGAAGCGGTGGCCCTCGGCGCTGTCGGAGCGGTAGTCGTCATAGCTGCCGCCGGCGTCCTGCAGGTAGGCGATGCCTTCGTTGCGGCTGCGGGTGGCGCTGCTGTGGCTGTAGCTGGTGCTCAATGTCCAGTCGGGCGCGAGCTGGTACTGCAGGCCGGTCGAATAGAGCCTGAAGTCGGTATTCAGGTGCTGGCCCGGGCCCACCAGGCGTTGGTCGTTGGCGCTGATGGTGGAGGGCAGCTGCGTGCCGGTGTAGCTGCCGAGGTAGATCGAGGGCGTCTGGCCGGAGGTGTTGCGCTTCTGGTAGAGCGAGTCGAAGGTCCAGGTGAGCTTGTCGGTGAGCTTCGCGTCGAGGCCGAGCGACACCGAGTTGCGGCGCACGTTGCCGTCGTTGTAGGTCTTGCCTTCCTCGTGCGTGGCGTTGAGCCGGTAGCCGAAGCGGTTGTCGGTGCCGAAGCGCCCGCCGAGGTCGACGTGCTCGCTCCAGATGCCTGCGGTCTTGTAGCCGACCTCGATGCTGCGCACCGGCTGGTCGGTCGGCTTCTTCGTCACGTAGTTGACGATGCCGCCCGGCGCGCCGAAGCCGTACATGAAGCCCGACGAGCCCTTGAGCAGCTCGATCTGCTCGAAGTGTTCGTAGGGCAAGGTGATGGCGTAGCTGAGGAAAGGCTGGCCGTTGATGCGGTAGCCGTTCTGCCAGTCCAGCGGCAGGCCGCGCACCGTGATGTAGCTGGCCCAGGCGCTGTAGGCGCCGCTGTTGTCGGACACCGACGCGTCGAGCGCGAACACGTCACCGAGCTTCGACACCTGGCGCTCGGCCATGTCCTCGCCTCGGACCACGCTGGTGGAGAAAGGCGTTTCCAGCTGCGAGCGCGCACCGAGCGCGCCGCTGCTCACCTTGGCGCCCAGATGCTGCTGCGTGCCGTCCTGCGATTCGGCCGTGACGGTCACCGTCGGCAGCGAGGCGGAGGCAGCCGCTTCCTGCGCGTGCGTGCGCCCGACCAGCGTGGCGGCCCACAGCACCAGCAGCGTGGCTCGCGCGGGCGGGCCGAACGGGCTGCGCCGGAATGAAACCGGGGAGGGAGAAGAAGGAGATAGGAAGGAGGGAAAGGAAAGGACCGAGGCTGCGGCGGCGGATTTCTTGCGTCCGGGGTTCAACGTTGACTCACTCTGTAGATAAGAATGAATCTCATTTTCGCGATGAATCTGGCAGGAATATTGGAGCTTGCCCCTTCGGCGAGTACGGTTTGACCTCCTGTCCGTTGTCCGCCGCTCAGTGCCCGTTGCCCGGCGAGGGCGCCAGCCCGCGCTGCTTCAGGAAGTCGTAGAGGCTGACCGCCAGCACCTGCGCGATGGGTATCGGCAGCGTCACGCGCAGCACCGCGGCCCGGTGTACCGGGCACCGGTCGGAGCTGTGGTCCACGCGGCTGGCGTCGAAGGTGATGTGCACGCAGCCCGCGTTGACCCAGTAGCCCGAGACTTCGTCCGCGAACACCTGCGGGGCGTGCAGGTCGTCGATGTAGGTGGCTTGCGGGGTCTGCTGCTGTTGCTGGGACATGGTGGCTCGGTGTTTGCGTGAGCCCCGATGATCGACACCAATCTCGTAGAAAAAATGGTGCCCCGGCCCAGCCCCCGGCACCCTTGGCGTCTTCCTCAGACGATCCTCACCGACAGCTCCGGCAGCCGGTCGATGTGGATCTGGATCAGGTCGCCGCGCACCACCGGCCCGACGTTCTCCGGCGTGCCCGAGTAGATGATGTCGCCCGGCTTCAGCTCGAAGGCCTGCGACAGCCGGCTGATCTGCTCGGCCACCGACCAGATCATGTGCCTGAGCGTGGCGTTCTGCTTCGTCTGTCCGTTCACCTTGAGCCAGATCGCGCCGTCGCTGAAGTGCCCGACCTTCGCCACCGGGTGGATCGGCCCGACGGGCGCCGAGTGGTCGAAGCTCTTGCCGATCTCCCAGGGCTTCTTCTGGTCGCCCATCTCGCGCTGCAGGTCGCGGCGCGTCATGTCCAGGCCAAGCGAGTAGCCGTACACGTGGTCGAGCGCTGCGCTCGTCGCGATGTTGCGTCCGCCCTTGCCCAGCGCCACCACCAGCTCGACCTCGTAGTGGTAGTTCTTCGTGAGCGTGGGGTAGGGATGGTCGGCCACCACGCCCGGCGTCACCACCTGGATCGCATCGGCGGGCTTCTGGAAGAAGAAGGGCGGCTCGCGGCTCGGGTCCGAGCCCATCTCGCGCGCGTGCGCCTCGTAGTTTCGGCCGATGCAGTAGATGCGCCGCACCGGGAAGACCTGGTCGCTGCCGACGATCGGAATGGTCGACGATGCGACGTCGAACGGCGTGGCGGCCGAGCGGCCGGCCCCGGCGGGCAGAGCACAGCCGGCGATGGCACCGGTGGCCATGGCGGCGGAACCGGCCAGCAGGCCGCGGCGGGAAGTGATCATGGGCATGTGTCTCCTTGGTCTTGTGGATGGACGTCGTGCGCCGTGCCTCTCACGGCCGATCGATTCTGGAAGGGCGCATCGCGTGGCGATGGTGCGCATCTATGCAAAAACAGGACATAACCCACCGGAAGGCGCCGCCGATCGGCTGCGGCGCCTCACCGCGCCGCGAAGGGCGGCAGCCGCCTCGGGATCGTCTGGGCCTTCACGATGGAGGTGTTGGTCTCCGCCCTGGCCGCGATGCGGTCGAGGATGCCGTCGAGCTGCTCGAGCGACTGCAGATGGAGCCGCGCGACGAAGCAGTCTTCTCCCGTGACCTTGTCGCACTCGCAGAACTCGGGCGTGCCCGCGATCAGCTCCTGCACCGCCTTCAGCTGCCCCGGCAGCGGCCGGATGCGCACGATGGCCTGGAACTGATAGCCCAGCGCCTTCGGGTTCAGCTCGAGAGTGTAGCCGCGGATCACGTCGCGCTCCTCGAGCCGGCGCAGCCGCTCCGACACGCTGGGCGACGACAGCCCCACGTGACGGGCCAGTTCCTTCAGCGACATGCGCGCATTGCCCGAGAGGGCCAGCACGATGGCTTCGTCGGTTGCGTCGAGTATTTTCCTGTTCTCCGGTGCAAGGGCATGGACGCCTTCTTTTCGAAGGCCATCAGTGGCTTTCGCCTTCTTCGCAGCATATCCATGCGACACGATCCATGGCACTCTTGTTTCCCCTGAACAGCGGCGACAACGGACGGACATGCAGACCCAGCTTCGCGGCGCGCTCGAGATGAGCGCGGCCATGGCGATCTCGGGAACCATCGGCTGGTTCGTGGTGCGCTTCGACCAGCCCCTGTTCGACCTGCTGTTCTGGCGCTGCGTGTTCGGCGCGGTGACGCTGCTGGTCGTGTGCCTTGCGCTGGGTCTGCTCCAGCGGGGCCTCGCGCCGCGCAAGTTCGCGCTGGCCGCATTCGGTGGCGTGGCCCTGGTGGTCAACTGGGTGCTGATCTTCGCGTCCTTCTCGCGCGCATCGATCTCGATCGCCACGGCGGTCTACAACACGCAGCCCTTCATGCTGGTGGCGCTGGGTGCGTTGCTGCTGTCGGAGCGGCTCACTGCGATGAAGGCGATCTGGCTGTGCATCGCGTTCGCCGGCGTGGTGCTGGTGGCGCAGGCCAAGCCGGGCGGCGGCGCCGATGGTTCCACGTATTTCATCGGGGTGCTCATGGCGCTGGGTGCGGCCTTCTGCTACGCGGTGGCCGCCTTCGTCGCGAAGAAGCTCGACGGCATCGCGCCGCACCTCATCGCGCTGATACAGGTGTGCGTGGGCATCGTGATGCTCGCCCCCTTCGCGAACCTGAAGGCGCTGCCCACCGACGCGGCCACCTGGGGCGTGCACCTGACGATGGGCGTTGTCTACACGGGGCTGGTGTTCGTGCTGCTGTACGGCGCGCTGCAGAAGCTGTCGACGCCGGTGGCGGGGGCGCTCTCGTTCATCTATCCGCTGGTGGCGATCGGTGTCGACTACGCCGTCTTCGGACAGCGGCTGGGCGCGCTGCAACTGGTGGGCGCAGCGGCCATCCTGATCTCGGCGGCGGGCATGACTTTCGGATGGACCCTGCCGGGCCTGCCGAGGCAGGTGCCCGCCGCCGGAAAGAACTGATCCAGCGTCTTCGCTTCGCTCAGGATGCGGCGGTGACGCCGCTGCTGCGCCTGAAGAGCGTGCCAGCCGCCCGCTTCACCAGCAGATAGAACAGCGGCACGAAGAAGATCCCCAGCGCCGTCGCGGCCAGCACGCCACCGAACACGCCCGTACCGATGGCCACCTGGCTCGCCGATCCAGCGCCGGTGGCCAGCGCCAGCGGCACCACGCCGGCCAGGAAGGCCAGCGAAGTCATCAGGATCGGCCGCAGCCGCAGGCGCGCGCCTTCGGCCACCGCGTCGAGCAGCGGTATGCCCCGGCGCAGCGCGGCTTCGGCGAACTCGATGATGAGGATCGCGTTTTTCGCCGACAGCCCGATGGTCGCGAGCAGGCCGACCTGGAAGTAGATGTCGTTCGAGAGGCCCCGCAGCGCCGCCGCGATCACTGCGCCGAGTACGCCAAGCGGAATCACCAGCATCACCGAGAACGGCACCGACCAGCTCTCGTACAGCGCCGCCAGGCACAGGAACACCACGAGGATCGACAGCGCGAACAGCAGCGGCGCCTGCCCGCCCGACAGCCGCTCCTGGTACGACAGGCCGCTCCACGCATGGCCGGTGCCGTGCTGCTTCTTCGCGATGGTCTCGATGGCCGACATCGCCGTGCCCGAGCTCGTGCCGTGCGCGGCCGCGCCCTGGATCTGCACCGCCGGAAGGCCGTTGTAGCGCTCCAGCTGCGGCGCGCCTTGCGACCAGCGCGTGGTCGCGAAGGCCGAGAACGGCGTCATCGCGCCGGTGGCGCCGCGCACGAACCACTGGCGGATGTCGTCCGGGTCGGAGCGGTAGGGTGCGTCGGCCTGCACGTACACGCGCTTGACGCGGCCGCGGTCGATGAAGTCGTTGACGTAGCTGCCGCCCCAGGCGATGCCCAGCGTGGTGTTCACGTCGTCCAGCGACAGCCGCAGGGCCGAGGCCTTGAGCTGGTCGATGTCGATCTGCAACTGCGGCGTGCCGGCCACGCTGTTGGCGCGCACCGATTGCAGCCGCGTGTCCTTGCCCGCGTCGCGCAGCAATGACTCGCGCGCCTGCACCAGCTTCTGCGCGCCCATGCCCGAGGTGTCCTGCAGCCAGAACTCGAAGCCGTTCGACTGCCCCAGCCCCTCGATGGGCGGCGGCACCATGCCGTAGACCTCGGCGTCGCGCTGCTGCCTGCCCAGCGCTGTGCCGGCACGCTCGACGATGGCCTGGGCGCGCTGGTCGGCATGGCCGCGCTCGGACCAGTCCTTGAGCGAGACGAAGGCCATGCCCATGTTCTGCCCCGAGCCGCCATAGCTCCAGCCCGAGAGCGTGAAGATGGTGTCGGTCGTGTCCTTCTCGGTTTCGAGGAAGTGCCTCTCGACCATGCGGTTCACCGCATCGGTGCGGCCAATGGTGGAGCCCGCCGGCAGCGTGAGCTGCACCATCACGCTGCCCTGGTCTTCCTCGGGCAGGAAGCCGCCGGGCAGGCCGAGGTACAGCAGGCCCATGCCGGCCACGATGGCCGCGTACACGGCCGCGAAGCGCAGCGGCTTGCGCAGGATGCGGCCCAGCAGGCCCACGTAGCGGCCCTGCGCGGCGTCGAAGCGGCGGTTGAAGGCGCCCAGAAAACCGCGCGTGCGCGGCGCGTCGCTGGCCCGCAGGAAGCGTGCGCACAGCGCCGGAATCAGCACGATGGCCACCACCACCGACAGCGCCATCGACGCGATGATGGTCACCGAGAACTGCCGGTAGATCACGCCCACGGAGCCGCCGAAGAAGGCCATCGGCAGGAACACCGCCGAAACCACCACCGCGATGCCCACCAGCGCGCCGGTGATTTCCTGCATCGACTTGATGGTGGCGGCCTTCGGGTCCAGCCCTTCCTCGTGCATCACGCGCTCGACGTTCTCCACCACCACGATGGCGTCGTCCACCAGCAGGCCGATGGCCAGCACCATGCCGAAGAGCGTGAGCACGTTGATCGAATACCCGAAGGCCGCGAGCACGCCGAAGGTGCCCAGCAGCACCACCGGCACGGTGATGGCCGGGATGACCGTGGCGCGCCAGTTCTGCAGAAACAGGTACATGACGACCACCACCAGCGCGATGGCCTCCAGCAGCGTCTTGATGACCGACCTGATCGAGATCTTCACGAAGCGCGTCGTGTCCTCGGCGTAGGCCACGCGCAGGCCGGCGGGCAGCGAGGGCTCCATCTCGGCGATGCGAGCCTTCACCGCGCTGGCGGTGGTCAGCGCGTTGGCGCCGGGCGCCAGCATGATCGCGGCGCCTGCGGCGGGGTGGCCGTTCAGGCGCGTGGTCTCGGCATACGACTCGCTGCCCATCTCCACGCGCGCCACGTCGCCCAGGCGCACCACGGCGCCGTCGGCCTGCGTCTTCAGCACGATGTCGCGGAACTGCTCCGGCGTCTGCAGCCGTGACAGGGCCGTCACGGTGGCGGTGAGCTGCTGCTTCGCGGGCGAGGGCCGCGCGCCGATCTCGCCGACCGACACCTGCGTGTTCTGCGCGGCGATGGCGGCGGTCACGTCAGAGGGCATCAGCTGGTAGCTCGCGAGCCGGTGCGGATCGAGCCAGATGCGCATCGCGTACGAAGCGCCGAAGGCCTGCACCGAGCCCACGCCGTCGACGCGGCTGATGGGATCGCGCAGGTTGCTCGCCATCCAGTCGGCCACGTCGGTGTCGGTGCGGCGGTCGGTCTGGTCGTAGAGCGCGACGATCAGCAGGAAGTTGTTCTGCGACTTCGCAACCGTCACACCCTGCTGCTGCACCGCCTGCGGCAGGCGGCTGGTGGCCTGGCTGACCTTGTTCTGCACCTGCACCTGGGCGGTGTCGGGGTTGATGCCCTGGCGGAAGGTGACGGCGATCTCGGCCCAGCCGGCCGAGCTGCTCGTCGACTTGAAATACAGCAGCCCGTCGATGCCCTTGAGCTGCTGCTCCAGCACCTGCGTGACACTGCTTTCCACCGCCTGCGCCGAGGCGCCGGGGTAGTTGGCCGAGACCACGACGGTGGGCGGCGCGATGTCCGGGTACTGCGAGACCGGCAGCGTGCGGATGGCCACGCCGCCGGCCAGCATGATCAGGATGGCGATGACCCATGCGAACACGGGCCGCTGGATGAAGAAGTTGGCTATCACGGGTGTTGTCTTTTCTTCAGTCGGCCGAGGCGGGCGTCGGCGCCGCCGATACCGGCACCGGCTTCACCTTGTCGCCCGGGTGCGCGCGCTGCAGGCCGTCGACCACGAGCCGGTCGCCTTCGCGCAGGCCGCCGGTCACGATCCACTGGTCGCCCGAGGCGCCGCGCACTTCGAGCGCGCGCAGTTCGACCTTGTCGTCCTTGCCCACCACCAGTGCGGTCGGCTCGCCCTTGTCGTTGCGCGCCACGCCGCGCTGCGGCGCGAGCACGGCCTGCCGTTCGACGCCGGCCTCGACCTGCGCGCGCACGTACATGCCGGGCAGCAGCAGCCCCTGCGGGTTCGGAAACTCCGCGCGCAGCGTGACCGAGCCGGTCGCGGCGTCGACCGCCACTTCCGTGAACTTCAGCGTGCCGGCGTGCGGGTAGGGCAGGCCGTCTTCCATGCGCAGGCTCACGCGCGTGCTCGCAGGCGCCATGTCGCCCGAGATGAAGCGGCGCTTGAGCCGCGTGAGTTCGAGGCTGGACTGCACCACGTCGACATAGATCGGGTCGATGCGCTGGATCGTCGCCAGCGCCGTGGCCTGGCCCGGCGCCACCAGCGCGCCCTCGGTCACGCTGGAGCGGCCGATGCGGCCCGAGATGGGCGCCTCGATGCGCGTGAATTCGAGGTTGATGCGCGCCGCCTTCAGGGCAGCCTGCGCGGCCTTCACGCCGGCCTGCGCCTGCACGAGCGCGGCCTGCGCCTCCTCGTGCTCCTGCCTGCTCACGGCATTGGCCTTCACCAGTTCGCCGAATCGCTCGGCCTTGCCGCGCAGGCTCGCGATACCGGCCTGCGCGGTCGCGAGCGCGGCCTGCGCCTGCTCGTGCGCCGCTTCGAAGGGGCCGGGCTCGATCTCGTACAGCACCTGGCCCGCGCGGACCATGCTGCCTTCCTCGAACAGGCGCTTGCGCACGATGCCGTTGACCTGCGGGCGCACGTCGGACACGCGGAACGCGGCCGTGCGGCCCGAAAGCTCGGTGTGCACGGGCACATCGCCCGCGTGCATCGCCATCACGCCGACTTCGGGCGGCGCGGTCTCGGTTTGAGGGGCCTGCCGGGCGCCGCACGCGGCGAGCACGAGCAGGGAGAGGGGTAGAAGCAGAAGCTTGAAAGTCATGGCCGTCCGGAAACGCGCTGCGGCGCGAGCCGGGATCGCCCGGGTCGCGCGTCTGTGTTGATTTGCACTGTTATGGTGCATTCTGCCTGCCGTGTTGCGTCGCAACATGAAGGGTTCCTGAGGCTTCCTTGGGGAAGCGAACGAAAAAAGCCCATGCGGGCGAGAGCCCGCCGCCACGTCGATCCGTGGCAACGGGCCCTGCCGCATGGGCCGGGCGGGCTGGCTGGCTCGGAGCTAGCTGGCGCTTTGCTGTCGCCGTCCCAGCGCGAACACCGAGTTCGGCGCGTCGACGACGAAGGGCTTGCGCGTGGCGGGCTGGCCGCTGGGCGAACGCCGCACTTCGCTGCGAACCGCCGCCTGCACACCCTTGGCCTTCTGCTCGTCGACCAGGCTCTGCAGCGAGATCGACTTGAGGAACTCGACCGCCCGCAGATTCACGGTGGCCCAGAGTTCGTCGATCTCGCAGCGGCCGGCCTCGCCCGGCGCGTCGGCATCGCGCTGGCGGGTGGTTTCGGCATCGTGGTCCTCGATCGAGAGGACGATGTCGGCCACGGAAATCTCGGCCGCCTTGCGGCTGAGCGAATACCCGCCGCCCGGGCCGCGGGTCGATTCGACCAGGCTGGCGCGGCGCAGCTTGCCGAACAGCAGCTCCAGGTACGACAGCGACACGCGCTGGCGCAGGCTGATCGAAGCCAGCGTGACGGGGCCCGAACGCCCATGAAGGGCGATGTCGATCATCGCGGTGACCGCGAAGCGGCCTTTGGTGGTGAGACGCATGGGATGTTCCTTCCTTTTCTTCCTTCGTGGGGAATCACTCGTCCCGGCCGCCGGCGATGCCCAGCAGGGCCAGCAGCGACTGGAAGACGTTGTAGATGCTGAGATACACACCCAGCGTGGCGGAGATGTAGTTGGTCTCCAGGCCGTCCTTCACGCGCTTGAGGTCGTGCAGGATGAAGGCCGAGAAGATGCCGATGGCCAGGACCGACAGCGTCATCATCAGCGCGCTCGACTTGATGAAGAAGTTGGCGATGCCCGCCACCAGCAGCAGGATGGCGCCGATGAAGAGCCACTTGCCCATGGCCGACAGGTCGCGCTTGATGACCGACGACAGCGTGGCCATGCCGAAGAAGATCGCGCCGGTGCCGGCGAAGGCCGTCATCACCAGGCTGGCGCCATTGGCCAGGCCGAGCACGGTGCCGACCAGGCGCGACAGCATCAGGCCCATGAAGAAGGTGAAGGCCAGCAGCACCGGCACGCCGGCGGCCGACTCCTTCGTCTTCTCGATGGCGTACATGAAGCCGAAGGCGCCGCCGAGGAAGACCATCAGGCCGATGCCCGGCGACATGGCGCGCGAGAAGCCGGTGGAGACGCCGATCCAGGCGCCGAGCACGGTCGGCAGCATCGACAGCGCGAGCAGCCAGTAGGTGTTGCGCAGGACGCGGTTGCGCTCCTGCGGCGAGGCGATCGGCAGCTCGATGCCGTCGTGATAGGTGGTAGGGCTGTTGTTCATTCTGTGTTGATTCCTTGAAGCTGGACCGGCGCCGGGTGCGCGCACTGGATGGCGCGCGCAAAGGGGCACAGGGCCGTGAATGAGAGAGATCAGGTAGCGGCGGTTGCGATGCGGGTGCCGCCCGATGGCGGCCGGCCCTGGTCACAACAGGGGAGCGGGAGCCATGGCGGCTCCCGGTCGCGAAGGCTTTTGGGGCCTAGGCGACGAGGGACGCGGCGCGGGGTGGCCGCTTGGGTCGCGCCAGGAACGGCGAGACGATGGTGGTCAGGCCGAGTTTCGGCGGCTGTTCCGTGAAGCGCAGCAGCGCGGGCGCGCCGTTGCGTGCATCGACCAGCTCGGCGTGTTCGGAGCCGGCTTCATCGATGGAGAGGGCGTCGTCCGATGCCTTGTCGGCATCGCCTGCCGGCTTCCTGGCTTCGGAGAGATCGGAGATGTCTGAGAAGGCGACGCTGACGATCAGCGTCTGGGTCGCCTGTGCCGCCTGTGGTTCGGCATGCGAATGGCCGGCACCGAGCATGTTGTGGGCAAGCACGGCGAAGCCGTAGCAGGACAACATGATTGCGAGGACGGTAGCGGCAAACCAGCGGGACATGTAGGGGTATTTTACCTGCCGCGCCGGGCCTTTCTTCGCGGCGGCGGTTTCAACCGACCGGATCGCATGGATGTTCCTCAGGCTGGCGCGGTCGTCGTATCACCGCCTTCGGGCTGCAGCCATTCGCTTGCGTGGGTGCGCAGGGCGTCTATCTGCAGCCAGATCAGACCGAGTTCGGTATGGAAAGTTCGCGCCTGCGGGTCGGCGCTTTCCCCGCCTTCGGCTGCGGCCTGTGCCAGCGCGGCCCGCGCTGCGGCTTCATCTTCCGTGCCGCCTGTTGCATCCACCACGCCCTTTTCCAGCCCGGTCGCCAGCGCCTCCAGCGCCGCGATCGCCCCCTCGGCAGAGGCATGCAGCACCGCCATCTGGGCCGAATCGGGCAGCGCCGAGCGGTGGGCGCCCAGCGCTGACAGGTAGCTCAGCAGCGTGTGCGAGCGGATCAGGAAGCGCAGCGCCACCCCCGCGCGCGGCCTCACGTAGCCCGGCTCGCGGAACATGTCCGACACGGCGGTGGACAGCGCCGCATCCGCGTTGTGGTCGTTGCGCCGCGCCAGCCGGTAGTCGAGGTGGTCGCGCGCGCCGGTGCGGTACTGGCCGACGATCTGCCGCAGGTAGCCCGCGTGGCCGCGCATGGCGGCCGCCGCGAGCTCGTTGATGCGGCGGGCCTGCCAGTGAGGCAGCACCAGCAGCACCGCCAGCCCGGCGATGGCGCTGCCGATGGCGGTGTCGACCAGCCGCGGCAACAGCAGCACGCCGCTGTCGCCGACCTGGTTGAAGCACATCAGCACCAGCAGCGTCATCGATGCGGTGGCCAGCAGGTAGCGCGTGGCGCGAGTCGCGAAGAAGAGCACCCCCGCGATCACCGCGAGCACCGACTGCACCAGCGGCTGCGGAAAGAGCTGCAGCAGCGCCCAGCCCGCCACCACGCCGAGGGCGGTGCCGGCAATGCGCTGCCCCATGCGCGCGATGGTGTCGCCATACGTCTGCTGGCAGACGAAGAGCGTGGTCAGCAGGATCCAGTAGCCCTGCGCCGGGTGGATGACATGCATCACCCCGTAGCCCGCCACCAGCGCGATCGACAACCGCAGCGCATGCCGGAAGAGCGGCGATCGCACCGTGAGCTGCCGCCGCACCCGCTCCACCGCGTCGCGCCAGGAGCGTGGCGAGCGGTCGAACAAACCCATCTCCGTGCGGCCCGCGCGCGCCGAAGGCTGGCTGGCCCCCGCGAGCTGGCCATCGAGCAGCGCGAGATTGCGCGCCAGCGCCTCCACCGAGGCCAGCAGAACCAGCCGGGCGGGCGTGTCGGCCCGTGCGCGTTCGTGCTCGATGGCGCTGCGCAGATCGGCCAGCGCCTGCACGGTCTCGGTTCCCACCTCGAAGGGCTCGCGCCGCTCCACCGAATCGGCCAGCCGTTGGCAGGCCAGCCCTTGCAGGCCCAGCACGCGCTGGCAGCGGTAGAGCAGGTCGCTGTGGAAGAAGGCATCGGCCAGCGCGTTGTAGTCGTCGTGCGAGGAACTGGCGCGCTCGTGCACGTCCTGCGCGATCAGGTAAAGCCCCCGGTAGCGCGAGATGCGCCCAGTAGGTGCCCGCGCGCCGATGCGGCGGAAGATGCTCTCCTTGGCCGCGTTGAGCTCCGTCACCACCTCGGCATTGAGCTGCGCGAGCGCGAGCCGCTTGCGCTCTATGTCGATGCCGCGCAGCGGCTCGAAGAGCGACGCCTTGAAGCGCACGTAGTTGCCCAGCACCGTGAACAGCATCACCAGTCGCGCCTGCACGGGCTGCGCCGGAAAGGCCGCGCACCACAGTACAGAGAACACGCCGTACCAGGCGGCGCCCGCCACCAGCAGCAGGGGCTCGCGGCCGCGATGCGCCACGCCGTGCGCGCCCATGTTCTCGATGCCCAGCGTGGCGTACATCGCGAGGATCAGCGTCGCGTACGCGATCGCCTTGTAGCGTGCCTCCACGGCGCCGAGCATGGTGAGCCAGAAGGCCGCGAGCGCGAGTCCGGCGATGAACAGCAGCGGCATGCCGAAGGCCGCCTCCACCGCGAACGCGATGGCCGCGAAGCAGGCCAGCGTTACCACCTGCGCACGCAGCCTGCCGCGCCAGCTGTCGTCGGTCTCGGCGAGCGCGCTGGCGATGGCACCGAGGAAGAGGGGGATCACCGCATCGGCGTGGCCGCTCCAGGCGCAGCCCGCCATGAGGCTGCCGAGGGTGAGAAGGATGCGCACGGGCTGCGCGCGAGAGGCGAAAGACCGCAGCCGCTGGCGCAGCGCGTCGGGAGACAGGGGAAGCATGATGGGCCGATCTTGCACGATGCATGCCACGGCCATGTGGCGGGATGAGGCGCTGCGGGGTGGTCAGCGCCGGCTGCGCAGGAATCCGTGGCGCGGCGCGATCCACCGCACCTGTTCGTCGTCGGCCGTGGGCGCGTCAGAAGTGCCCACGAACAGCATTCGCTCCTCGACCAGCAGGTACCGGCGCGCCTGCGCATTGCCATCGTCCGGCAGCACGCGCAGCGTGGCGTCGCCGATACGGATCTGCTCGCCCGGTACCGGCACCACGGTGGCCGCATCGGAAGCCGCCTGCGTCGACAGAAGCCATCGCACACGCCCCGGCGCGGCGGCGGCAAGCGCCTCGGCATGCGCGGGGCCCGCGGGCGATGCGTCGATCAAGGCGCAATCGCCGCCCGCCGTTCCCACGAAGTAGCTGTGCACCAGCGTTCCCGATCCGTCGCCGGCTTCTCCGGTCACCCGCAGCACCCGCGCAGAAAGCCGCATCGCCAGTCCGGCCTCGTGCGCGTAGCGGCCGCCGCCTTCGCCATCGGGATCGACAAAGCCGACTTCCTCGTACGAAGGCTCCTCCATGTTCACCGGCCGCCGTCCCTTCGGACCGTCCGCCAGCCGCGGCATCGCGCGTGGAATGTGCTTCAGGCCGCGCGCATGCGCCATGAGCTCGCCCACGCATTCGAACCGCGCGAGTTCCAGCAGGATGCGGCGCGTCACGTTCATCAGCTTGAGCCCGCGCGCCGGGTCCACGGCATCGGCGGGACGCAGCCACATGTGCTCGACCGTCTCGCGTCCGTCGGGCTGCACGCTCTGCGACTCGGGCATGGTGGCGAGGAAGAAGCGCGTGTCGAAGCGGCGCGGCATGCCCGGCGGCGTGAGCCAGTGCGAGAAGTACGCGAGCCGGTCGGCTGCGAGCTTCCAGCCGTGCCGCGCGCACAGCGACAGCAGCGCGTCGGTGCCTTGCTCGGCGGCATGGCGCATTTCGGCGAGCTGGCCGGAGGGCAGGCCGTCCAGCGCCACCGGCCGTCCGACGTCGTCGGTCGCGAACAGAAGCCCGGCTTCCTCGAAGCATTCGCGGATCGCCGCTGCGTAGTAGTCCAGGCCGCCCTCGGGCACTTCGAGCCGTTCGCTCGCGGCCCGGTCGTCGAGGCCGCTGCAGCAGCCGTGCAGGCCGCGGTCGTGCGCGTCGATCACACCGCCCGGGAACACGCTCGCGCCGCTGTTCTGGTCGTTGGCCTTCTCGGCACGCCGCAGCATCAGCACTTCCAGGCCGGCACTTGCGTCGCGCAGCACGATGAGGGTGGCCGCCATGCGCACGGGGCGTGGCTGTGCGGAGGGGGGCGTGTCGTGCGTGGGGCTGGCTGTCATGCCCCCATTGTCGCGCCGGCCGGTGCTGCCAAGGTGACAGCACCGGCCCCGCGCTGTCACCCGGAAGACCGTGCGAAACGCCGCGCGCAACGTACCTTCAAGGCGCACATGCACAACACCGACTCTTGCTGAAGGACGCACCATGCATTTCGAATTCACGCCCCGGGTGATCGCGCTGCGCGAGGAACTGCTCAGGTTCATGGACGAGTACGTCTACCCCAACGAGAAGCGCCACGAGGAGGAACTCGCCGCCAACGCCCGCGCCGGCCGGCCGTACGCCGAGCTGCCGATGATGGCCGGCCTCAAGGCCAAGGCACGCGAGCGCGGTCTGTGGAACCTGTTCCTGCCCGAGTCGGAGCACGGCCCCGGCCTGAGCAACGTCGAGTACGCGCCGCTGTGCGAGATCATGGGCCGGCGCTACTGGTCCTCCGAGATCTTCAACTGCTCCGCCCCCGACACCGGCAACATGGAAGTGCTGGCGCGCTACGGCACCAAGGCGCAGCAGGAGCGCTGGCTCAAGCCGCTGCTGGCCGGCGAGATCCGCTCCTCCTTTGCGATGACCGAGCCCGAGGTGGCTTCCAGCGACGCCACCAACATCCGCTGCAGTATTCGCCGCGAGGGCGACGAGTACGTCATCAACGGCCGCAAGTGGTACATCACCGGCGCGATGAACGAGCGCTGCGAGATCTTCGTGCTCATGGGCAAGACCGACCCCGACAACGCCGACCGCCACAGGCAGCAGTCGATGATCCTCGTGCCGAAGAACACGCCCGGCGTGACCATCGTGCGCGACATGGCGCTGCTCGGCGTGTACGACCCGCCCTTCGGCCACCCCGAGATCGTGTTCGAGAACGTGCGCGTGCCGGTCGAGAACATCCTGCTCGGCGAGGGCCGCGGCTTCGAGATCGCGCAGGGCCGCCTTGGCCCCGGCCGCATCCATCACTGCATGCGCGCCATCGGCATGGCCGAGGCCGCGCTGGAGATGATGTGCCAGCGCCTCGTGTCGCGCACCGCCTTCCACAAGCCGCTGTCGGAGCAGGGCGTGTGGCGCGAGCGCATCGCCGAGTCGCGCATGCTCATCGAGCAGTCGCGCTGGATGGTGCTCAACGCCGCCTACCGCATGGACACCGTGGGCAACAAGGTCGCCGCCAAGGAGATCGCGATGATCAAGGTGCTCACGCCCAACAACTGCGTGAAGGTGGTCGACTGGGCCATGCAGGCCTTCGGCGCGATGGGCCTGAGCCAGGACACGCTGCTCACGAACTTCTACGCGTATGAGCGGCACCTGCGCGTGGCGGATGGTCCCGACGAGGTGCATCGCAACGCGATTGCGAAGCAGGAGCTGGCGGCGTACAAGTAGGAAGGAGCGGAAGCAGGGAGGCGGCCGCGCCGCTCAGCCGCGCACTTCCAGCGTCATCGACACCTCGGCGGCGCCACCGCGCGGCAGCGATGCGACGCCGACCGTGGTGCGGGCCGGCAGCGGCGCCTCCGGAAAGACCTGCCGCAGCAGCTCCGAGGCCGCGTCCATCACCTTCGCGTGCTCCGCGAAATCGCTGCCGGTCTGGAGATATCCGGTCAGTGCGACGATGCGAGCGACGCGCGCGAGGCTGCCCAGTTCCTCGCGCGCCGCGCGCAGCAGCGCGCCAACTGCGGCCACTGCCGCACGCTGCCCATGCGCCATGTCGTCCGCGCTCCGCAGCGGCCCGGCGATGACCTCGCCGTTCTCGCGTCCGACCATCCCGCTGGAATGCCACAGATTGCCTACCTTCGAGAAGGTGGCATAGGAGCCCGAGGGGCTGGCGCGTGCCGCTTCCGGCGGACAGAGCACGTCCAGACGCAGATCCTCCGAGGGCTCCCCGACGCACTCGCCGCCGACGCGACAGCCTTCCCGCGCGGCCGTTTCCGAAGGCAGGCCGACATGGATGGCGGATGGCGAGCCCATGGCCTCGCCCTGTCGCACCGTCACCGTCAAAGCCCCGTTGCCGACCAGGCCCAGGCGGCGCAGGCCCCACGCGAGCGCCGCCGCGGCGATGCCGGTGGCCGCATCTTCCGGGTAGCCGGACGATTTCGGAAACTGTCGCGCGCTGACCGTGCCGGCCTCATGCGCCGACATCGCGTACGGATAGAGCCCCGTGGAGCCCAGCCGCTCGCACAGCGACTCGACGCGCGCGAAGTCCACGCGCAGGCCATGCAGCTGCTCCATGTCCGCCAGCCGCACCAGCGTCTTCACGCGACTGGTCGCGGCATTGAGCACCGGCCCCACGATGCGCGCCGCATCGATGCCCAGGCACTGCGCGATCTCGTCGAGCAGAGCCTGCTGCGTCACTTCCTCCACCACCGCGCACGGCTGGCTGATCTGCACCGTGCCGTCGACGCGCTGGCCCGTCACGGTGCCGCTCCGCGTCTGGATGGCGACCGGCGAGCCGTCCCATTCGCCGCGCCGGTGCAGCAGCCACAGCGCGCCGACGGTGGCGTGGCCGCACATCTCCATCTCGTGGTTCGGCACGAAGTAGCGCATGCGCAGGGCGTGCGCGGGCGTTTCCGGCTTGAGTACGAAGACCGATTCGTGCCCGCTGCGCCGTGTGTATTCCTGCATCTGCGCGGCGGAAAGCACATCGGCATCGAGCCAGACCGGCGCGGGATTGCCACCGGCCTTCGGGTGGGCCCCCACGAAGACGCGGATGTCGTGAACGCTGGGGAAAGGAATCGTCGCCATCGTCACTCCGCCTTCGCGTTCACCGAGCGCGCGATGCCGCCCCAGAGCTGGATGTCGCTGCGGATCTGCGCCTGGAATGCGTCGGGCGGCACGGTCCACGGCGTCACGCCCTTGGACTGCATGTCGGCGCGCAGGGCAGAGTCGCGCATGGCGGCGTCGAGGGCCGTGCGCAGGCGCTGCACCACCGGCTGTGGCGTGGCCGCGGGCGCCATCAGTCCATACCAGAGCTGCGGCTTGAAGCCCTTGATGCCGGCCTGCTCGAAGGTCGGCAGCCCCTCGAAGCCGGCGGAGGATTCGCTGATCGCCAGTGCCCGCATGCGGCCGCCGCGCACCTGCGCCAGCAGCGAAGGCGGGTTGTCGAACAGCGCCTGGATCTGCCCGGCCATCAGGTCGGCCTGCGCGGGCGCCGCGCCGCGGTAGGGCACGTGGATCATCTCGATGCCGGTGCGCTGCTTGAAGAGTTCGCCCGCGAGGTGGCTCAGGCTGCCGTTGCCGATGCTGCCGTAGTTGAGCGCCTGCGGATGGGCCTTGGCGTAGTCGATGAAGCCCTTCACGTCGCGCGCCGCCAGCGAAGGCGTCACCACCAGCACGAAGGGCGTGGTGCCGATGGTGCCGATCGGCACCAGGTCCTTGACCGGGTCGTAGGGCAGCTTGGGGTACACCGCGTCTGCGGAGGCGATGGTCGAGGTGGTGGCGGCCACCAGCGTGTAGCCGTCGGGGTTCGCCTTGGCGCCGAAGCCCGTGCCCACGGTGCCGCCCGCGCCCGAGCGGTTGTCGATGATCACCGACACGCCGAGGGCAGCCTGCAGCCGCTGCTGCACAGAGCGGAAGATCACGTCCGTGCCGCCGCCGGCGGGGAAGGGTACGATGATCGTGACCGGCTTGGCCGGATAACCCGCCTCGGGGGCAGACCACGAGGCGGCGGGGCCGTACAGGATGCCGGCGGCTGCCAGCCCGAGGAGCGCGCGGCGGCGCAGTGCTTGGGGTTTCATGTTTCTTGCTTGCGGAAGTGGTGTTTCCCGATTCTGTTGAGCGTGCGCGAACGCGCGCGGCCGATTGCGACATGCACGAGTTCAATTGCGACAAGGAGTGCCCATGCACCTGACGAACACCCGGATACCGGCGCCGCGCCAGTCGCTGTTCGTCGAGCGGCTGTCGCACCACGCCACCATGGTCGCGAACGCCCGCGAGCGCTACGCCACCGACACCCACGTGCACGATTGCGACATGCTCTTCGTGCCCCTGGCGGGACGCTTCAGCGTGGGCAATGCGCAGGGCGGCGCGCAGACCCTGGGCCCCGGGCATTTCCTCTGGTTCGCTGCCGGCAGCGCGCATTCGACGACCACGCTCACTGCGGGGCAGACGCACATCGCGGTCTATGTGGACCCTGCGCTGTGGGCGACCGCGCTGCAGGCGCAGGGCGTCTCGGCGCCGCCGCAGGGCATGCGCGCGGGCAGCACGGCGCTGCGTGCGCTGTCGCAGCGGATGTTCGAGTCGGCGAAAGCAGGCACCGCCGAGAACTACGCGCTGTGCGGCGCGCTCGTCATGGAGGCTGCGCGTCTCGGCGGCAATCCGCTGTCCGACGGCGATCCTTCATCGGCGCTGCTGGTGGCCGAACTGCTGGCGGAGGCCATCGACGCCGACCTGTCGCAGCCGCTCTCGCTCGAAGCCTTCGCGCAGCAGCACCGCCTTTCGCGTCGCCAGGTGGAGCGCGTCTTCCGCGCGAAGTACGGCGTGTCGCCGCTGGCCTACCTGCAGCGCAGGCGGCTGGAGCGCGCGGAATATCTGCTGAGGAACACGCGGGATTCGGTGCTTTCCATTGCGCTGCAGGTGGGCTGGGAGTCGGGCTCGTACCTGTCCCGGATGCTGGAGAAGACCTGGGCGAAGAGCGCGACGCAGATCCGCGCCTCGAGCCTCGTCGACAACGGGAGCTAGCCCGCCGGCGCTTCCCAGGCGAAACCGACGCCGTACACCGACCGTATCCAGTCGTGCTCCGGCGTCACCACGCCGAGCTTGCGGCGCAGGTTCTTCACGTGGCTGTCGATGGCGCGTTCGGTCACGTCCACCGTGTCGTCGTAGGCCAGTTCGAGCAGGCGGGCGCGCGAGAAGATGCGCCCCGGGTGCCGCGACAGCACCTGCAGCAGCCCGAATTCGCGCCGCGTGAGGTTCAGCGGCGTGCCTTCGAGCGAGGCACGCCAGTGCACGTCGTCCAGCACCAGTCCCGGCGCGTCGCCCTGCGGGGACGCTCCCTGTGCGAGGCCCGGCGCGGTGCGGCGCAGCACGGCGCGCACCCGCGCCACCAGCTCGCGCGGCGAGAAGGGCTTGCACACGTAGTCGTCGGCACCCAGCTCCAGGCCCAGCAGCCGGTCGACTTCCTCGATGCGCGCGGTCAGCATGATGATCGGGTGCGCCGTGTGTTCGCGCGCGCGGCGCAGCACCTCGATGCCGTCGAGACGCGGCAGCATGATGTCCAGCAGCGTGAGGCCGGGCGGCGAGGCGACGATGCTTTCGAGCGCGCTCTGCCCGTCGGTGAAGAGTTCGGTGTCGTAGCCCGCGTGGCGCAGGTAGTCCTGCACCACCGAGGCGATGTCGGTTTCGTCTTCGACGATGACGATGCGTGTCATGACGTTGCTGCCAGTGGAAGGGTGATGGTCAGGCGCAGGCCGCCCAGTGGCGACGCCGACGCGTCGATGGTGCCGCCGTGCGCCTCGACGGTCGCGCGGCAGATGGAAAGGCCGAGCCCGGAGCCGCCGTGTTCGCGGCTGCGAGAGCTCTCGCCGCGGAAGAGGCGGTCGAACAGGCGCGGCAGCTCGGACTCGGGCACGCCCGGCGCGCTGTCGTCGAACACCAGCGTGAGGCGGTTGCCCGTCCACGCGCCTTCGACGATGACGTCGATGCGCAGCTCGCCGCCCTCGTCGGTGTAGGCCAGCGCGTTCTCCAGCAGGTTCATGAAGACCTGGTGCAGCCGGTGCGCGTCGCCCTCGATCACGGGCTGCGCGGAGGCGCCGATGCGGTCGACCGCGCGGCGGTCCACCGTGATGTTGCGCGCGTCGAAGCGGTCGCGGGTGTGGTCGAGCGCTTCCTTCAGCAGCGAGAGCGGGAACACGGTGGTCGCGAGCAGGTCGCTCTGCGGCTCGCGCATGCTGCTGCGCAGGTCGTCGACCAGCTGGCCCAGGCGGATCACCTGCCGGTGCAGCCGCAGCGCGGTGCGCTCGTCGAAGGTGCGCACGCCGTCCTGCAGCGCCTCGATTTCTGCGCGCATGGCGGCCAGCGGAGTGCGCAGCTCGTGGGCCGCGTCGGCCAGCCAGGCGCGGCGCGAGGCCTCCATCGTGTCCAGGCGCTGCGCCATGTCGTTGAAGGTGCGGCCCAGCAGCGCCAGTTCGTCGGAGCCCTGCACCGCGACGCGGGTGGAGAGCCGGCCGCGCGCCACGTCCTGCGCTGCCTGCGTGAGTTCGTCGATGGGCCTGAACCAGCGGCGCGCCAGGAGCCACGACAGCACCAGCGCGAAGCCGAGCCCGCACAGGCCGGTGAGCACGATCACGCCCGACTGCCGCGCGACGAAGGCCCGGTCGGCCTCGCTCTCCAGGCCCTGCATCGGCGTCAGCGCCAGGTAGCCGATGACGCTTCGGTCGCGCCGTATCGGTATGCGCGCCGCGCTCGCCAGGTCGCCCTCGGCGCCCACTACGCGCGCGCCATGCGCGTCGAGCAGGGCCAGCCGCTGGAAGATGGAGTCCGGCATCTCGCGCGGATCGCGGAAGAACCACGGCGGCGGCATCGTCGGCAGCCGGCGCGGCACCAGGTCGAGCTGCTGCGACTGCAGGCCGGATTCCGGCGGTGGCGGGGGTGGAGGCGGGCGGCCCTCGTCCTCGTTGTTGCCGTCGCCGGCATTGCCGCGATTGCCCTCCGGCGGCGGGTTGCCGCGCATGGCGCGGTGCTCGTACCAGGGCGGCAGGCGCCTTTCGTCGGCGCCGCCGGTGCCGTTGTCGAGCGCGGCGGCCAGCCGGCCCATCTGCAGGCGGCGCCATGCGTCTTCGTTGTCGTGCAGGCCCTTCCAGTCGCCGTTGGCCACGTAGTACTTCAGGAGGATCTGCGAGAGCCAGTCCATGCGCCGGATCTCGATCTCGGCCACGTAGGAGCCCAGCCCGCGCTGCAGCGCGATGATCGACAGGCCCGCGAAGCTGATCAGCAGCACGATCAACAAGGCGGCCAGCGCCAGGAAGATCTTTCTGGAAAGGGTCAGGTGAGGCATGGCTCGGAGGGGCAGTGCCGCATTCTGCGGCATGCATGGCGGGCGAGGGGAGGCGGGCTGAGGACGGCTGGAGGGGACGGCCACCGATCATCGCGGCCGAATGTGGAGGAATCTGGGAGGAAATCCGCTCGGGGATCTCCATCTTTTCTCCACCATGCGGCCCCAGCATGAGGCCATGAATCCGGAACCGAGCCTTGCGCTGCGAGGGGCGATCGTCGTGTCTTTCTGCCTCCTTGCCCAGGCGTGGGTGCTGCTGGTGCTCTGGGCCGAGGTCCGGGTCACGCGGCCGGCCGGTACGCAACTCACAGGCTCCAACGTTCACAGGGAGGAAGAGTGACAAGTCACGACGACACCGCCATCGGCCGCCGCGGCCTGCTGGCCACCTTGGGCGCCGCCACGCTGGCTGCAGCCTCCGCCCGGCCCGCCGGGGCCGCCACCGCGCTGAAGAAGCTGCTGCTGACCGCGCAGACCACCGAAGGCCCCTACTACCTCGACCTGGACCGGATGCGCCGGGACATCACCGAGGGGCTCGAGGGCGTGCCGCTGGAAGTGCGCTTCAACGTCTGCGACGCCACCGGAAAGCCGCTGCCTGGGCTGCGCGTGGACATCTGGCATTGCGACATGCAGGGCCGCTATTCCGGCTTCGGCGAGCAGGGCGACGACCGCTCGCTCGCCTTCGAGGGCAAGACCTTCCTGCGGGGCAGCCAGCTCACCGACCGCGAGGGCGTCGCCGCCTTCGCCACCATCTACCCGGGCTGGTACGCGGGGCGCACCACGCACATCCACATGAAGGTGCTCGACGGAACGCGTGCGGTGCTCACCTCGCAGTTCTTCCTGCCCGATGCGCTCAGCGAGTTCCTGTACACGCAGGTTCCGCTCTACCAGCGCACGCGGGTGCGCGACACGCTCAACAGCGTCGACGGCATCGCGCTGAAGGCCGGCGACACCGTGCTCGGCGCGGTGCGCGAGGAGCGGCAGCGCTATGTGGCCACGCTCGCGCTGGTGGTCGATCCGGCCGCGAACCCCGCGATCGATCGGCCGCCACCGCCTTCCGCGGGCGGCATGCCGCCGGGCGCGCAGGGCATGCCGCCAACAGGCGGTGCAGGAGGCGCAGGAGGCGCAGGAGGCGCAGGAGGCGCAGGCGGCTGGCCGCCCATGCATCCGCGCGCGCTGGCCGGCGCCGCGCGCCTCAAGGCGCTGGTGCCGCCGCGCACCACGAGCTGACGATCGGCCGCTCCGCGAAGCTGAAGCCAACGCCGTAGACCGAGCGGATCCAGTCGTGCGAAGGCACGGCCGCCGCGAGCTTCCTGCGCAGGTTCTTGATGTGCCCGTCCACGGCGCGCTCGTTCACGTCGAAGGCCTCGGGAAAGGCTGCCTCCAGCAGCTTGGAGCGGGTGAACACCCGTCCGGGGTCGCGCGACAGTGCCCGCAACAGCAGCAGCTCGCGGCGCGTGAGCGTCAGCGCGCGGCCTTCGAGGCAGGCGTTGCCGCGAGGGTCGTCGAAGCGCACGGCGGTCGAGGGCCGCGCCACGCTGTCGCGCCACTGTGCATGCCGGCGCAAAACCGTCTGGATGCGCGCCACCACCTCGCGCGGCGAGAAGGGCTTGCAGACATAGTCGTCCGCGCCCATGTCCAGCGCCAGCAGCCGGTCGGCCTCGTGCGTGCGCCCGGTCAGCATGATGATCGGGTGCTTGCCGCAGGAACGCACCTTCTCCAGCACCTGGATGCCGTCGATGCGCGGCAGCACCACGTCGAGCAGGGTGAGCGCGGGCGGTTCGCCCAGGATGCGCTCGAGCGCGGCCTCTCCGTCGCCGACCTGCTCGATCTCATGGCCCGCGCCGTGCAGGTGGCCCAGCAGCAGCGAGGCGCTGTCGTGCCTCTTGTCCTCCACCAGCAGGATGCGACCCATGGCCAGGACCCCCCGTGCTCAGAACGAGGTTCCGATCTGGAACTGGAAGCGCTGCGTGCGGTCGGCCGCGATGTTGTTCGCGGTGTCGGCCTTCTGGTAGATCAGCGGCACCGCGTAGGCCAGCCGCAACGGGCCCAGCGGGGAGATCCAGCTGATGCCGATGCCGGTGGAGGCGCGGATGCGGTTCTGCGCCTTCCACTGCGCGTCGGTCATGCTCGCGGTGCGGTCGGCGAACACGTTGCCCGCGTCGAGGAAGGTGTACAGGCGCAGCGTCTTGTCGTTGCCCGCGCCAGGGAAGGGCGTGCTGAACTCCATGTTGAAGATCGCCTTGCGCGTGCCGCCCAGCGCGCCTCCCGTGACCGAGTCGGCTGGGCCGAGCGAGTTCTGCTCGAACCCGCGGATCGAGCCCAGGCCGCCGGCGTAGAAGTTCTTGAAGATCGGGTAGGTGCTGTCGCCCAGCGCGCGCGCATAGCCCAGCTGCCCGTTGATGGCCAGCGTGTACTGCTTGGACAGCGGGAAATACTGCTGGTACTGGTAGTTGGTCTTGAGGTAGCGCAGCTCGCTGCCGACGCCCATCTCGAGGTTTGCGCTCTGCAGGCGTCCGCGCGTGGGAACCAGGGCGCTGTCGCGGTCGTCGCGCGACCAGCCCAGCGTGGCCGGGATGGCGATCATGCTCGACTTGGCGCAGCTCACGCTCGGCGCCGTGCCCGTGCACTTGAAGTAGTCGAGGTAGGCCTGCGGCGTGGCGGTGTACACGTACGAGCCGTCGACCAGCGTGTAGGTGCCGTTGGTGCCCGGCGTGAACGACCAGCGCTCCAGGCCGATGCCGAGGAACACCGTGTCCTGCTCGCCCACCGGGAAGCCGAATCGGATGGAGCCGCCGTCGCTCGCGAGCTTGTAGTTGCCGTCGGCCTCGTAGTAGGGCCGCGTGGTGGTGTGGAACACGTTGATCGTGCGCGAGATGCCGTCCTTGGTGAAGTACGGGTCGGTGGCCGTGAGCGAGATGGTGCGGTTGTACGAGCTGGTGTTCACGTTCAGTCCCAGGTAGTTGCCGCTGCCGAACACGTTCTCCTGCGTGATGCCGAAGGTCAGCGAGACCTTGTCGGTCGACGAATAGCCCGCGCCCAGCTGCAGCGATCCGGTGGGCTTCTCGGTCACGTTCACCGCCAGGTCGACCTGGTCGGGCGAGCCGGGTACGTCGACGGTGTCGACGTTCACGTCGGTGAAGAAACCCAGGCGGTCGATGCGGTCGCGCGAGGCGCGGATCTTGTTGCCGTCGTACCAGGCGCCCTCGTACTGGCGGAACTCGCGGCGGATCACCTCGTCGCGCGTCCTGGTGTTGCCGCCGATGTTGATTCGGCGCACATAGGCGCGGCGCGAGGCTTCCGCCTTGAGCACCAGCGTCACGCGGTTGTTCTGCCGGTCGATCTCCGGCTCGGCCTTCACGCGCGCGAAGGCATAGCCGAAGGTGCCGAAGTAGTCGGTGAAGGCCTTGGTGGTGGCGGCCACGTCCTCGCCGTTGTAGGGTTTGCCGGGGCGGATGGTCACCAGCGTCTTGAACTCGTCCTCGTGGCCCATGTAGTCGCCAGCGAGCTTCACGCCGGCCACCACGAACTTCTCGCCCTCGGTGATGTTGATCGTGAGGGTCAGCGTCTGCCGGTCGGGCGAGATGGCGACCTGCGTGGAGTCGATGCGGAACTCCAGATACCCGCGCGTGATGTAGTAGGAGCGCAGCGTCTCCAGGTCGCCGTTGAACTTGGTGCGCGAGTACTGGTTGGACTTGGTGTACCAGTCGAGCCAGCCGCCCGTGTCCTGGTCGAAGAGATCGAGCAGCGTGCTCTCGCTGAAGGTCTTGTTGCCGACCACGTGCACTTCCTTGATGCGAGCGGGCTCGCCTTCGGTCACGGTGAAGGTGATGTTCACCCGGTTCCTCTCCAGCGGCGTGACGGTGGTGATGACCTGCGCGTTGTAGAGGCTGCGGCTGATGTACTGCCGCTTGAGCTCCTGCTCGGCGCGGTCGGTCAGCGCCTTGTCGTAGGCCTGCCCTTCGGACAGCCCCACCTCGCGCAGCGCTTTCTGCAGCGCCGCCTTGTCGAATTCCTTGGTGCCCACGAAATCCACGTCGGCGATGGAGGGGCGTTCTTCCACAACCACCACCAGCACGTTGCCATTCACGTCGATGCGCACGTCCTTGAAGAGACCGAGTTCGAACAGCTTGCGGATGGCCGCGCTGCCGCGTTCGTCGCTGTAGGTGTCGCCGGCTCGCAGGCCCATGGTGGCGAAGACGGTGCCGGGCTCGACGCGCTGCAGGCCTTCGAGCCTGATGTCCCTGACGGTGAAGGGCTCGACCGCCCAGGCGGAAGATGTGGCGATGGAGGCAAGCAGCGCGGCGGCAGCTGCGAGTGACTTGGGAAACTGCATCGCCGCATGGTTCCCGCCAATGTCGGAGAAATTTGGGACTTTCTCCGGGCTGCCCCGGACCGGCCGGGGTCTTTACCTGCGGCTTACTGCAACCCCATTGCGTTCGATGCCGCCCATGCCGGCGCGGCGGCGGCTTCCGGCATCTGCGCGCTTCTTTCGCGGCAGTTGCGCAGGTGGTCCTCGATCGTCAGGCTGCCCTGTATCTCCAGCAGGCGCTCCACGGTGCGGTCGATGGCCCGCTCGTCCAGCAGCGGGTAGTTGCGCGCGAGGCGGCCGTTGTTGCGAACCAGGCGCGCGATGTAGGGCAGGTCCTGCTGCGTGATGACGGCCGCAGGCATCACGCCTTCCAGTTCGATGCCCTCGCAGGGCAGCAGGACGAAGTACTGCAGCCGCAACTCGTCGGACAGCAGGCTGCGCAGCTGCGTGGTCTTGCGCCCCCCTTGCCATGCGGGGTCTTTCACCTCGCGCGCGCTCTTGCCGCCGTGCAGGCGCAGAAACCAGCGCGGCGGCGACTGGTCCGATTTCTTGCGGTAGACGAACGCGTTGCGCCAGGCCTTGATCTCGAAGAGATACACGCCGGTCTCGCACACCAGCACCGCGTCGACGCGCGCGGTGGGCACCGTGTGGCCCTCCGGCATCGGGATGATGAGGTTGCGAAGAATGCGCAGGTACGAAAAGGTGGGGCTGAATGCGCTGGCGAGCTGCTGCACGCCCAGCGAGGTGGCGGTAGTGCTCGGCGGCAAGGCGACGGTCATGGAGGGCTCCTTCGATCGAGGGAGCATCGCGCCGCTTTTGGGAGACTTCTTGAACGAGGTGTTTCCTTCGGTGGAGCGCCATGGTTTGCGTGCAAACAACAGTTCTCCCAAAGCAATGGTCAATCACAAGATTCCTCCGAATTTGAACGGGACCATGCGTGTCTGCTGCTCGATGTAGAGCCGCTGCAACTGGAGAACCTGAATGAAGAAAACCCTCACGGCATTCGCTGCCCTGGCCGTCTGCGGCCTGGCTTGTGCCCAATCGTCCGTCACGTTGTTCGGCGTCGTGGACGCCGGCCTGACCTACCAGTCGACGACCTCGCGCGACACCACCACCGGCGCGTCGGTCAAGCAAAGCAAGACCAGCCTGGGCAACTCCGGCTACAACTCCAGCCGCATCGGCTTCCGCGGCACCGAAGACCTCGGCGGCGGGTTGGCCGCGAGCTTCTGGCTCGAAGCGCCCATCACCAACGACGACGGCGCCACCGGCATCTCCACCTTCGCGCGCCGCTCCACCGTGAGCCTGTCGGGTGGCTTCGGCGAGCTGCGCCTGGGCCGCGACTACACGCCCACCTTCTGGAACGACACCGTCTTCGACCCGTTCGGCACCAACGGCTCGGGCACCAACGTCATCAGCACCGTCAGCGGCAACACCACCCTCAACAACGCCAACTACGTGCGCGCCAGCAACTCGATCGGCTACTTCCTGCCGCCGAACCTGGGCGGCTTCTACGGCCAGTTCCAGTACGCGCTGCACGAGAACGCCAGCACCGACGCCACCAGCACCACCGCCGCCTCGAGCAGCAGCGCGGGCCGCTACGTGGGTGGCCGCTTCGGCTACGCCAACGGCCCGCTGGACGTCGCCCTGGGCGTGGGCCGCAGCACCGTCGTGGACACGACCGCGCTGCAGCGCAGCGTGCAGACCATCAACCTGGGCGCCTCGTACGACTTCGGTCCCGTGAAGCTGTTCGGGGAGCTGTCGAACGTGAAGAACAAGTTCGACTACGCGGCAGTGGCCGACACGCACGACAGCTACAACGGCTACCTGATCGGCGCGACGGTGCCGGTGGGCGCGGGCCTGATCCGCGTGGCGTACTCGCAGGTGCGCTACAACGAAGGCGCGGCCGGCATCACGGGCGAGGACCCGCTGGCGCGCAAGTTCGCCATCGGCTACGTGCACAACCTGTCCAAGCGCACGGCGCTGTATGCGACGGTGGCGCGCGTGAACAACCGCAACGACGTGAACTACACGGGCAGCCTGGTGTCGGCCAGCACCACCGGCTACGGCAGCACGGGCACCAGCTACACCGGCCTGCCGCGTTCTTCCACCGGCTACGACTTCGGCATCCGCCACGCGTTCTGATATCGAACGCGCGCCGCGCGGAAGGGAAGGGGCATGCACGCGCTGCCCTTTTTTTTCCGCGCGGCTTTTTCGTTTGCGCCTGTATTCCTCATTCCACACAACCAGCAGTGAGCTTCGACCGATGAACCGAGTCCGACTTCTCGCGGGCGTGCTGGCGGCCTCCGGGCTGGCCGGCTGCATCATGCTGCCCCCGCCGCCCATGCCCTATCGTCCGCCGCCGCACGGCTTCCGCGGCGAGGGACCGCCGCTTCCAATGCTCTTCGGCGATGCGCGCCGCCCGCCTCCGGGCTGGGGCGCATGCGAGGCCGGCCGCGCACCGGCGCAGGAGCGTTGCGCGCGCGACCTGCCGGGCGAACCCGCGCCGCAGCCGCCGGGAGCGCGCTGATGACGGGCGGAGGGCAGCTGCAATCGGGCAACCTCGGATTCATCATCGCCGCCGCGATCCTGCTGGGGCTCGGCGGCGTGGCCGGCATGATGTTCTCGCTGTTCGTCGCCAACCTGCGGCAGAGCGCCAAGGCGCGCGAACTCGCCGCGCAGGCCCGCGGGGAAGCGCGGCAGCGCATGAGCGCGAGCCGCGCGCAGGACATCGGTGCGCTGCTCGGCGCCGCCTCGGCCCAGGCCGACGGCAAGGCCATCCGCCTCGACATCCAGCTGCCGCAGGAAGCGGTGCGCGTGTTCGCGATCGAGGCCGAGCTGCGCGAGCTGCTCGCGAAGGTCACGGCCTACGCGGCCAGCGTGATGCGCGCCGGCGCGACGCTGCAGGTGTCCGCGCATGCCGATGGCGAGCAGGCGGTAGTCCACTGGCGAGACCTCGATGCAGTCGATGCCCATCCGCCGCTCGCGAGGTTCTTCGACGGCAGGCTCCCGGCCGCAATGGCGGCCAGCGCCAAGGCCTGCGAGCGCATCGCCGGCCACCATGGCGGGCGCATCTACTCGGCGCCGCATGGCGGCGGCGTGCTGGGGCTCACGCTGCGCCTGCCGCTGCTGCGGGCCTGAGCGCGGCTTTCGAACATGGACAAACGGTAATGATGGGGCAGCGCTTTCTCTGATCCAATGGCGGCTAGGATGGCCCCGGCGGCGCCCGCGTGAACGTGACGATGGGCGCCGGCCGACCCCGTCGCCATGAGCATCATCAGAACGCAGCCTCTTCCCCGTCTTCATCCTCCGTCGCCAGCCTCCATCGCCGCTCCCTGCCGGAGCGCCGCGCAGGGGTGCTAGGCCCCACCGCCATGTGGCGCTGCCTCATCGTCGAGGACGACGCCGACAACGCGCGCTACATCGCCGACGGCTTTCGCTCGCTCGGCCACGTGGCGGTGATCAGCCGCGACGGCGCCGACGCGCTCGCTCGCGCCACCGGCGAGCAGTGGGACATCGTCATCCTCGACCGCATGCTGCCCAACGAGGTGGACGGCCTCTCGATCCTCTCGACCATGCGCGCGCTCGGCAAGAAGACGCCGGTGCTGGTGCTCAGCGCGCTGAATGCGCTCGACGAGCGCGTGCGCGGGCTCAAGGCCGGCGGCGACGACTACCTGGCCAAGCCCTTCGCTTTCTCGGAGCTTGCAGCGCGCGCCGAAGCGCTGGTACGGCGCTCCCGCACCGGGCCCGAGATACGCATGCTGCAGATCGCCGACCTCACGCTCGACCTCACGCGCCGCCATGTCGAGCGCGGCGGCCGGGCCATCGCGCTGCAGCCGCGCGAGTTCAGGCTGCTGGCCTATCTCATGATGCATCCGGGCCAGGTGGTCACGCGCACCATGCTGCTGGAGGCGGTGTGGGACTACCAGTTCGATCCGCAGACCAACGTGATCGACGTGCAGGTCAGCCGGCTGCGCGGCAAGCTCGACGCGGGCGGCGCCCCCACGCTGATCCACACCGTGCGCGGCGTGGGCTACACGCTGGCAGCGCCGCAATGACCGCGGCTCTGCGCCGGCTATGGCGCTCGGTCGGCTTCCGGCTCGCCTTCTACTACGGGCTGCTGGTGGCGATCACCATGCTGGCGGCGCTGGCCATCGTCTACATGCAGACGGTGGGCGTGCTGCAGCAGCGCATGGTGCGGCAGGTGGCCGCGAGCATGCAGCAGCTGATGGTGCGCTACGACGCGCGCGGCGCCGACGGCGTGGCCGGGGAGATCGCGAATGCGCTCTCCGACGGCCGCAACTCCGACAACGAGATCTACCTGCTGACCGACCGCGAAGGCCGCAAGCTCGCGGGCAACCTCGACCAGATGCCATCGCAGGCCCCCGATGCAGGCGACGGCGTGCACCGCCGCGTGGTGCGCACGGGACAGACCGTCATCGCGTATCTGGTGATGCGTCCGCTGCCCGATGGCGGCCTGCTGGTGGTGGGGCACGACCTGCGCGACCAGGAGTCCATCGAATCGCTGGTGGCCAGCGCCAGCGCGGCGGCGGGCATCGTGGCGGTGCTGCTGCTGATCGGCGGCACCTTCGTTTTCCGCCAGGAGCTGGAGCGCAGCGTGGGCGCGGTGCGGCGCACGGCGGCGCGCATCGCCGAGGGCGAGCTGCAGGAGCGCGTGGAGCCTTCGGGCGAGGAAGACGAGTTCGCGCTGCTGGAGCACGACATCAACGCGATGCTCGACCGCATCCAGTCGCTGATGGACGGCGTTCGCCACGTCTCCAACACCATCGCGCACAACCTGCGCACCCCGCTCACGCGCGTGCTGGTGCGGCTGCGCGCGGTGGAAGCAGGGCTCGATGCGGGCGACCCGCAGCGCGAGGCCGTGAGCACCGCCATCCGCGAACTGGAGGAGCTGGCCGTGGTTTTCGAGAAGCTGCTGCAGATCGCCGAGGTGGAAGCCGGCGCGCGGCGGCAGCAGTTCGCGCCGGTGGCGCTGCACGTCATCGCCGACGACGTGGCGGAGCTCTACGAGGCCGTGGCCGAGCTGCGCGGCATTGTGCTGCTGCGCGAGCCCGCCGACATGGCCGGGGCGCTGGGCGACCGCGACCTGCTGGCTGGCGCGGCCGCCAACCTGCTCGACAACGCGCTGAAGTACGCCGGCACCGGCGCCACCGTACGCATAGGCACGCACACGGTGGACGGCAGGGCGCAGCTCTTCGTGCAGGACGACGGGCCGGGCATTCCGCAGGCCGAGCACGAACGCATCGGCGTGCGCTTCCACCGGCTCGACCGCAGCGTGCCGGGTCACGGGCTGGGCCTTGCGAGCGTGCTGGCGGTGGTGGCGCTGCATGGCGGGCGGCTCGATTTCGCGGACGCGAAACCGGGCCTGCGCGCATGCATCGACCTGCCGATGGCGGACGGCTGAGCGGGCGCCTTCGTTCCCGACATTGCCGAATGGCAATGTTCTGTTCATGCACAGCGGGGCCGTGAATTCCTAGGATCGAACGAGCGCACATACCGTGCGGATCAACGCAGTTCCTTCCAGGAGACATCAACGGTGAGAATCAAGAGTCAGAGAGACTTCTGCTCGGGCGTGCTCTTCAGCGCCTTCGGCGTGGCCTTCGCATGGGGCGCCACCACATACAACGTCGGCACCGGCGCTCGCATGGGGCCGGGCTACTTTCCCCTGATCGTGGGCATCCTCATCGCGCTGATGGGCGTGCTCATCACGCTCAAGGCGCTGGCCGTGGAGACGGAAGACGGCGAGCCCATCGGGCGCATCGCATGGAAGCCTCTGGTCTTCATCATCGGCGCGAACCTGATGTTCGGCGTGCTGCTGGGCGGCCTGCCGGGCATCGGGCTGCCGTCGATGGGACTCATCGTCGCCATCTACGCGCTCACCTTCATCGCCAGCCTCGCGGGCGACAACTTCGGCTGGAAGGGCGTGACCATCCTCGCCACCATCCTCGCGCTCGGCAGCTACCTGGCCTTCGTGGTCGCGCTGAAGCTGCAGTTCCAGGTGTGGCCGACCTTCATCTCGGGCTGATCCGCGGCAAAGAAGACACAAGAACAAGACACAAGAACAAGACAAGAAAAATGGACCTGATCACCAATCTCTCGATCGGCTTCGGCGTCGCCTTCACGGCGCAGAACCTCGTCTATGCCTTCGTGGGCTGTTTGCTGGGCACGCTGATCGGCGTGCTGCCGGGCATCGGCCCCGTGGCGACCATTGCGATGCTGCTGCCTGCCACCTATGCGCTGCCGCCGGTGTCGGCTCTCATCATGCTGGCCGGCATCTACTACGGTGCGCAGTACGGTGGCTCCACCACGGCCATTCTGGTCAACCTGCCGGGCGAATCCTCGTCGGTGGTGACAGTGATCGACGGCTACCAGATGGCGCGCAAGGGGAGGGCCGGCCCGGCGCTCGCCGCTGCCGGCCTGGGCTCGTTCTTCGCGGGCTGCGTGGGCACGCTGATCCTGGCCGCCTTCGCGCCGCCGCTGACCGAGCTGGCCTTCAAGTTCGGCCCGGCCGAATACTTCTCGCTGATGATCCTGGGCCTGATCGGCGCCGTGGTGCTGGCCTCGGGTTCGCTGCTGAAGGCCATCACGATGATCCTGCTGGGCCTCGCGCTCGGCCTCGTCGGCACCGACGTGAACTCGGGCGTGGCGCGCTACAGCTTCGACATCCCGGAACTCACCGACGGTATCGGCTTCATCGCCATCGCGATGGGCGTGTTCGGCTACGGCGAGATCATCGCCAACCTGGCGGTGCCCGAGCATGAGCGCGAAGTGTTCACCGCCAAGGTGAAGGGCCTGTGGCCCACCAGGCAGGACTTCAAGGACATGACGCCCGCCGTGCTGCGCGGCACGGCCCTGGGCTCGGCATTGGGCATCCTGCCCGGCGGCGGCGCGCTGCTGTCGGCCTTCGCGGCCTACACCATCGAGAAGAAGATCAAGCTCAAGCAGGGCGAGATGGCCTTCGGCAAGGGAAACATCCGCGGCGTGGCGGGCCCCGAGTCGGCCAACAACGCTGGTGCGCAGACTTCCTTCATTCCGCTGCTGACGCTGGGCATTCCGCCCAATGCAGTGATGGCGCTGATGGTCGGGGCCATGACCATCCACAACATCCAGCCGGGCCCGCAGGTGATGACCAGCAACCCCGAGCTGTTCTGGGGCCTGATCGCCTCGATGTGGATCGGCAACCTGATGCTGATCGTGCTGAACCTGCCGATGATCGGTATCTGGATCAAGCTGCTGACCATTCCCTACAAGTGGCTCTTCCCGTCGATCGTGCTGTTCTGCGCGGTGGGCGTCTACTCGGAGAACAACAACACCTTCGACGTGTGGATGGTGGCGATCTTCGGCATCGTGGGCTACCTGTTCCTCAAGCTGAAGTGCGAGCCCGCGCCGCTGCTGCTGGGCTTCATCCTCGGGCCGATGATGGAAGAGAACCTGCGCCGGGCGCTGCTGCTGTCGCGTGGCGACTGGAGCGTGTTCGTGATGCGGCCGCTGTCGGCGGGCCTGCTGGTCGCCGCCGCGCTGCTGCTGATCGTGGTGCTGCTGCCTTCGGTGAAGGCCAAGCGCGAAGAGGCCTTCGTCGAGGACTGACGGACAGGGGAGAGGGCGGCTGGTCGGAACTCCGCGCGATACTTGCGGTCCCACGCTGCCGCCGCCTTTCCTCTGTCCGATGCCCGACGTGCGACTTCCTTCCTTCTCGATCCTTCTTCGCTCGCTCGCCCTGAGCGCGACCCTTCTCACCGCAGGCGCCCTGCACGCGCAGGCCCTGCCGCCCGGCGTGCGGCTGGGCATGTCGGCCGAGGAACTGCAGACCGCGCTGCCCACCGCCGAGCGCATGCCGAGGCCGCAGCGCCTGGGCGGCGGCCTCGTCGGCTCGTGGCGCGCGGCGCCTGTGGAGATGGCCGGCCTGCTGTTCGAGCCGACCTTCTTCTTCGCGGCCTCGGAACTGCGGCGCGTCGAGTACGTGGCCTCGGCCCAATCCACGCCCGACGGCGGCTCGGCGGCCTTCGCGGCGCTGGTGCAGTGGGGCCGGGGCGTTTTCGGCAACGAGCTGGCGTCGCGCGACCCCGGCAGCGCGTACGCCGCATGGGCGAGCAACGACACCGACATCTACGTGCAGCAGCAGGCCGGCGATCCGCGCAGGGCGAGCGTGCGGCTGGTCTACAAGGCGCGGCAGCTGCGCGACGGCAGCGAGCTCTGAGCGCGGCTTTCGGGCAGCTTCGCCTGTGCCGCTGTTTCGTCAGCTGCGCCGGCGCTGCCCCAGGTCGCGCAGCGCGGCCGAGAGCGCATCCTCGTTCACAGGCTTCAGCAGATGATGATCGAAGCCGGCCTGCGCGATGCGGGCCCGGTCGCCGGGCTGGCCCCAGCCGGTGAGCGCGATCAGCCCCATGTGCCGGTGACGCGGGTGCGCGCGAAGCCGGCGCGCCAGTTCGCAACCGTCCATGCCCGGCATGCCGATGTCCAGGATGCCGAGCGTCGGGCCGAAGTCTTCCGCCGCGCGCAGCGCCTCCATGCCGCCGAAGGCGATGGCCGTCTGGGCGCCCAGCAGGTCCAGCAGCGCCGCGAGCGATTCCGCCGCGTCGCGGTTGTCGTCGACCACCAGGATGCGCTGCCGCGCGGCGGCGGCCTCCGCGTCAACGCCGGGCCGGGTACCGGCCTTCACGCCGCGGCCTAGCAGCGGCAGCGACACGACGAACTCGCTGCCGTGGCCGATGCCTGCGCTCCTCGCGTCGACCGAACCGCCGTGCAGCTCCACCAGGCTCTTCACCAGCGTGAGGCCGATTCCGAGCCCGCCCTGCGCGGCGCGCGCCGTGTCGCTCACCTGCACGAACATGTCGAAGATCGCGTCGAGCATGGCTGAGGGAATGCCCGTGCCGCTGTCCTTCACGCGCACCACGGCATCGCCGTGGTCCCCCTGCTCGAGGAACACCTCGACGGTTCCGCCCTCGGGCGTGTACTTGGCGGCGTTGTTCAGCAGGTTGGCGAACACCTGCGTGAGCCGCACGCTGTCGCCTTCGACCGCCAGCGAGGCATCGGGCATGTTCAGCGCGAGGGTGTGCTTGCGGGCTTCCATCAACGGCCGGCTCAGTTCCACAGCGTCGCGGATCACCTGCGCCAGCGTCAGCTCGGCGAGCTGCAGCTCGATCTTGCCGCGGGTGATGCGCGAGACCTCCATCAGGTCGTTCACCAGGCGCACCATGTGCTCCACCTGGCGGCCCATGAGCTCGTAGTAGGGCAGTGCCGCCTCGGGCGTGGGGGCCTTGCGCTTGAGGATGGCCAGCGCGGTGCTCAATGGCGCGAGCGGGTTGCGCAGCTCGTGCGCCAGGGTGGCGAGGAACTCGGTCTTGCGCTTGTCGGCTTCGCCCAGGTCGTCGAGGATCCGGCGCAGTTCGTACTGCCGGCGGCGCGCGCGCAGTGCGCTGCGCAAGGCGCTCACCAGCGAGGCCACGCGCATGGGCCGCTCCAGCACGGTGACGTTGGCCATGCCGTCCATGGCGACGCCGATGGCACGCGAGTCGGCCCCCTGCCGGGCAAGGATCAGCACAGGCAGGTCGGACCATGGCGGCTGAGCCGAGACCGCATCGGCCAGTTCCGCCGCGCCGGTGCCCGAGAGCATTTCCTCCGACACCAGCAGCGCGCCCGCGCCATGCGGAATTTCCTGCAGCAGGTCGCGCAGCGAGGGGCACGCAAGCGATTCGATGCCGGCGTGCTTCAGCACGGCGGTGGTCATTGCCGCATCCTTCGACGTGGCTGTGCGCAGCAGCACGCGCAGCTGCGTGTGCACGGGAGAGGCGTCGGGGGCGTCGGTGTTCGTCACGGTGGAACGGCCGACACGCCGTCGATCGGTACGGGCACCCCCGTCAGGATGCCCCTGAAGCGGCGCAACGGCTCGCCCACGTTGAGCCCGTTGTGGTCCATCGAGAAGGCGCGGATCGAACGCTCGTGCACGCCACCGCGCTTCTTGAGCACCGAGATCGCCTGGTGCACCTCGCCATCGGATTCGAAGTAGCGCAGCAGCACGACCGCGTCGGCGAGGTAGCTGGCGTCCACCGGTGTCTGCATCTGCATGCCGACGAGCCCGTGCTGGGCGCCCACCAGCAGCGTCGCCACGCCGGACTGGCCGAGGTACGTGAGCAGCTCATGCAGGTGCACGATCAGGAAGCGCTCGTCGGGCATCGCGTTGAGGTAGCCGTTGAGGCTGTCGATCACCACCACCGCCGCCGAATGCCGCGTGACCGCGAGCCTGATCTCGTGCACCAGCTCGCCGGGCGAGAGTTCGGCCGGGTCGATCTGCTTGATGCGGATCAGGCCCGATGCAAGGTGCGGCTCGATCTCCATGCCCAGCCCCATGCACCGCGTGCGCAGCGTATTGATGCTTTCGTCGAAGATGAAGAGCGCGGAGCTCTCGCCCCGCTGCGCTGCCGCGATGGCGAACTGCACCGCCAGCGACGACTTGCCGGTGCCCGGAGCGCCGACGAAGAGCGTGCTCGTGCCTTTCTCGAGGCCGCCGCCGAGCAGTGCGTCGAGCTTGTCGATGCCGCTGGGCAGCTTGGTCAGCATCATTTCGCGCGAATGCTCGGCCGCCACCAGCCGCGGAAATACATGCAGGCCGCCGCGCTCGATCTTGTAGTCGTGGTAGCCGCCGCGGAACGACTGGCCGCGGTACTTCACAACCAGCAGGCGGCGGCGAGCCGCGCCGTAGTCGGAATTGGACTGCTCCAGCCGCAGCACCGCGTGCGCGATGCTCTGCACCTGCAGGTCGTGCTCGGTGGCCGTCATGTCGTCGAGAAGCACCACGGTGCACTGGCGTCCCGCGAAGAACTGCTTGAGCGCCAGGATCTGGCGCCGGTAGCGCAGCGAGTTGCCCGAGAGCAGGCGCAGCTCGGACAGCGAGTCGAACACCACGCGCGAAGGCTTGAGCGTTTCCACGTCGCCGAGGATGCGCAGCGTGGTCTCGCTGAGCTCCATCTCGGACGGGTGAAACATGGTGTATTGCTCTTCGGGCTGCAGCGCATCCTGGGTGGGCAGCATCTCGCGGATGTGGATCGCCGTGAGATCCCATCCGTGCGAGGCGGCCACGCCGCGCAGTTCGGTTTCGGTTTCCGACAGCGTGACGTAGAGCACCGACTCGCCCGCGCTCACGCCCTCCAGCAGGAACTGCAGGGCAATGGTGGTCTTGCCCGCGCCGGGCATGCCTTCCAGCAGGTAGAGGCGGTTGGGTTCCAGGCCTCCTCCCAGCACATCGTTCAGGCCTGGTACGCCGGTGCTGAGGGGGCCGCTGGCGTTCGGCTCCATCGTCGTTCTCCATGAAACATGCGGACACTCATTCCATCATGGAGCGTTTGAAAATGCATGCGCGCCGCGCCAGCCGGGAGGCCAAGCCCATGTCGGCGGCGATCCCTTTGCACATTGCGGTACGGGTGGTGCGAGGCAGAGGCGTTGTCCTGCACGCCGTGTCGGAACTGTCCGGTTGGCGCGCGGTGCGCGGCAAAGAGACTGCGGCTTCTGCTTCCTTCTTTCTTTCGTTCAACCCCAGACATTTCACTCATTGCCCAGGAGACGACGATGCCCGATGACAGCGAGATCCGCATTCCGCAAGACGACGAACGCATCGACGTCACCGACCTGAAGGAGGTTGACTACTGGACCCGCTGGTTCGGCGTGAGCGAGGCCAGGCTGCGCACCGCCGTGGCATCGGCCGGCACGCACAGGGACGACCTGCGGATCTATCTCGGGCTGCCCTGACCGCTGCCGAGGCGGCGGGCGCCATGCCTCGGGCCCTTGGACCTCAGGCCGCTGCGGCCAGCATGCCCTTCTGCTCGATGAACGCGACCACGTCGGCCACGCCCGAGAGCGTCTTGAGGTTCGTCATCACGTAGGGCCGCTGGCGGCGCATGCGCTGCGTGTCCTGCTCCATCACGTCGAGATTGGCGCCCACGTAGGGCGCGAGGTCGGTCTTGTTGATCACGAAGAGGTCGCTCTTGGTAATGCCGGGGCCGCCCTTGCGCGGGATCTTCTCGCCGGCCGCCACGTCGATCACGTAGATGGTGAGGTCCGACAGCTCGGGGCTGAAGGTGGCCGCGAGGTTGTCGCCGCCCGATTCGACGAACACCACGTCGGCGTCCGGAAAGTCTTCCAGCATGCGGTCGATGGCCTCGAGGTTGATCGAGGCGTCTTCGCGGATCGCCGTGTGCGGGCAGCCGCCCGTCTCCACGCCCATGATGCGCTCGGCCGGCAGCGCGCCGGCCACCGTCAGCAGGCGCTGGTCTTCCTTGGTGTAGATGTCGTTGGTGATCGCGATCAGGTCGTACTTGTCGCGCATCGCCTTGCAGAGCATCTCGAGCAGGGTGGTCTTGCCGGAGCCGACCGGGCCGCCGATGCCCACGCGCAGGGGCGGAAGTCTCTTGGTGCGGTTGGGAATGTGGTGCAGGGCGGAGGTCATGAGGATGGTGCTCGGTTCAGCTTCGGAAGAGGCGGGAATATTGTGTTTCGTGGCGAGCCGACAGCACCGCCAGCAGGGGCGCGAAGGCCTGGCGCTCGTTGTCGCCTAAGGCCATTGCGCGGGTCACGGCATCGGGAATCTCCTGCGCCAGCCGGCCCAGGATGCGCTGGCCCGCGCTCTGGCCCAGCGGCACGGCCTTGACCGCGGCGGCGACCATGTTCTCGGCCCAGCCGAAGGCGAAGGCCAGGCAGCCGTCGTGCACCGTGGCGCCCGCGCGGCTGGCGGCGAAGGCGAATGCGACGGGGTAGCTCGCACCCAGCTCGGCAAAGACTTCCGCCGTATCGGCGTGGTGCAGCTTCAGCCATTCGACGAAGGAGCGGCCCATCTGCTCTGTCTGCAGCAGGAACTCGGCCGACTCGCGGGTGGCCATCACCCAGTCGTTGAGCGCACGGATGCGCGGCATGTCGCCGGCGCTCCAGGCCGCGATGGCCTGCGCGCAGACGGCGAGGTCGCCGCGCGCGAAGCTCAGGTGCAGCTGGTCGGAGATCCACTCGGCCGCGCACGGCTCCGAATCGATGCCGGCCCATTCGACGGCGGCTTCGACGCCCTCGGAGTACGAGAAGCCGCCGACCGGCAGCGCGGGCGAGGCGAGCCAGATCAGCTGCAGGAGGCTTTGGGCGGACACGTCGTCAGTGGGAGTGACCGTGATGCCCGTGGCCGTGGCCATCGTGGTCGTCCAGCAGCTCCGGCGCGAGCACCAGCGGCTTCGGGCCGCTGCCGTGGGCATGCGGGTGACCGTGATCGTGCGAATGCCCGTGGTCGTGGCTGTGGCCATGGCCATGCGAATGCTCATGCGACCCATACGCGCCGCCCTCGGGCTCGAAGGCTTCTTCCACCGCCACGACGATCAGGTGCATGGAGCGCAGCATGTCGGCCAGCACGTGGTCGGGCTCGATCTTCAGGTGGTCGGGCTTCAGCTCGATGGGCACGTGCCGGTTGCCCAGGTGGTAGGCCGCGCGCGTCAGGTCGAAGGGCGTGCCGTGGGCGGTGCAGTGCGTGATGCGAAGCACCGGCTGCGGCGCCGCGATCACGCGCACCAGCGAGCCGTCCTCGGCCACCAGCACGTCGCCGCCACGCACGAGCGTGCCGCGCGGCAGGAACACGCCGATCTGGCGGCCCTGCGAGTCGGTGGCGTCGAAGCGGCTCTTCTGGCGGATGTCCCAGTCGAGTTCGATGGTGGCGGCACGCTTGAGCAGCACGGGCGCGAGGCCGCGGCCCTGGGGCATGAGTTTGTTGGCGGTGAGCATGGTGCAAATGGAGCGCTCCGGAGGGCGCCCGCTGGCTGGATGAATACCTTCGAGGATACGCAGCCTGTCAAGCAGCCGCGTTCCCCAGGGCTTCAGAACAGGAAATACCGCTGCGCCATCGGCAGCAGCTTCCCCGGCTCGCAGGTCAGCAGGTTGCCGTCGGCGCGCACCGCGTAGGTCTGCGCGTCGATCTCCATCTTCGGCGTGTAGCCGTTGTGGACCAGGTCCTTCTTGCGCACGTTGCGGATGTTCTTCACCGCGCTCAACTGCTTCTTCAGGCCGTAGCGCTCGCCGATGCCAGCGGCCAGGCCGGCCTGCGAGACGAAGGTCAGCGAACTCTTCGCCAGCGAGCCGCCATAGGCGCCGAACATCTGGCGGTAGTGCACCGGCTGCGGCGTGGGGATCGATGCGTTGGGGTCGCCCATGGCCGCCAGCGCGATGCTGCCGCCCTTGATGATGGTGAAGGGCTTCACACCGAAGAAGGCCGGCTTCCAGATCACGATGTCGGCCCACTTGCCGATTTCGAGCGAGCCCACCTCGTGCGCGATGCCGTGCGCGAGTGCCGGGTTGATCGTGTACTTGGCGACGTAGCGCTTCGCGCGGAAGTTGTCGTTGCGCGCGCTGTCCTCGGGCAGGGTGCCGCGCTGCAGCTTCATCTTGTGCGCGGTCTGCCAGGTGCGGATGACCACCTCGCCGACGCGGCCCATGGCCTGGCTGTCGGAGCTGAACATGCTGATCGCGCCCAGGTCGTGCAGCACGTCCTCGGCCGCGATGGTCTCCTTGCGGATGCGCGACTCGGCGAAGGCCAGGTCCTCGGCGATGCCGGCGTCGAGGTGGTGGCACACCATGAGCATGTCGACGTGCTCGTCGAGCGTGTTCACGGTGTAGGGCATCGTCGGGTTGGTCGAAGACGGCAGGAAGTTCTCCTCGCCCACCACGCGCAGGATGTCGGGCGCATGGCCGCCGCCCGCGCCCTCGGTGTGGAAGGCACAGATGCCGCGCCCGCCCACGGCGGCGATGGTGTTCTCGACGAAGCCCGATTCGTTGAGCGTGTCGCTGTGGATGGCCACCTGCGTGTCGGTGGCGTCGGCCACGTCCATGCAGTTGCTGATCGCCGCGGGCGTGGTGCCCCAGTCTTCGTGCAGCTTCAGGCCGATGACGCCGGCCTCGATCTGCTCGTGCAGCGCGTGCGGCAGGCTGGCGTTGCCCTTGCCCAGGAAGCCCAGGTTCATCGGGAAGGCGTCGGCCGCCTGCAGCATGCGCTCGATGTGCCAGGGACCGGGCGTGGAGGTGGTGGCGAAGGTGCCGGTGGCTGGGCCGGTGCCGCCGCCGAGCATGGTGGTCACGCCGGAGGAGAGCGCCTCCTCGATCTGCTGCGGGCAGATGAAGTGGATGTGGCTGTCGATGCCGCCGGCGGTGACGATGTTGCCCTCGCAGCTGATGATCTCGGTGCCCGGGCCGATGACGATGTCCACGCCCGGTTGCACGTCGGGGTTGCCGGCCTTGCCGATGGCGGCGATGCGGCCGTCCTTCAGGCCGATGTCGGCCTTCACGATGCCCCAGTGGTCGAGGATGAGCGCGTTGGTCAGCACCGTGTCGACCGCGCCCTGCGCCCGGGTGCGCTGCGATTGCGCCATGCCGTCGCGGATCGTCTTGCCGCCGCCGAACTTCACCTCTTCGCCGTAGCCGCCGGCGCGAAGCGTGTAGTCGGCCTCGACCTCGATGACCAGCTCGGTGTCCGCGAGACGGATGCGGTCGCCCACCGTGGGGCCGAAGATTTCGGCGTAGGCACGCCTTGAAATGGTCGCCATCAGAGCTTTCCTTGAACCAGGCCGCGAAAGCCGTAGACGATGCGATCGCCCGAAAAGTCGACCAGCTCGACCGTGCGCTGCTGGCCCGGCTCGAAGCGCACCGCGGCGCCGGAGGCGATGTTCAGCCGCATGCCGCGCGCGGCCTCGCGGTCGAAGCCGAGCGCGCCGTTGGTCTCGGCGAAGTGATAGTGCGAGCCGACCTGGATCGGCCGGTCGGCGGTGTTCTGCACCACCAGCGTGAGGGTGCGGCGGCCGGGGTTGAGCGTGTGCTCGCCCTCGTCGGTGAAGAGTTCTCCGGGGATCATGCCGGCCGCCTCAGATGGCCTGCGCCAGCAGCGTTGCGCCCAGGCCGACGACCGCGGCGCCGGCCACGCGCGGCAGCCATGCGTTGGCATTGCGCAGCGCCCAGCCGAATGCGATGCCGATGGCGTGCAGCAGCACGGTCGCGCAGGCCATGCCGGCCAGCGTGAGGGCGGCGCCTTGCTCGCTCGCCAGTTCGTAGCCGTGCGCCACGCCGTGGAAGACAGCGAACACGCCCACCACCACCATCGCCGCCACGGCCGGCAGGCGCACGCGCGTGACCACCAGCAGGCCCAGCACCAGCAGCGAGGCCGCGATCATCGGCTCGACCGCCGGCAGCTGCACGCCGGCCAGCCCCGCCAGCGCGCCCGCGAGCAGCATGCCGGCGAAGGCCAGCGGCGCCCAGAGCAGGTCGGGCCAGGCACGGCGCGCGGCCAGCGCGCTCCACAGGCCGACCGCGACCATCGCCGCGAGGTGGTCGGCGCCGGTCAGCGGGTGCATGAAGCCGGTGACGAAGCCGTGGTGCATGCCGCCGTCGACGCCGGTGTGGGCGCTGGCGGCCAAGGGCAGCAGGAGGGCGATCAGGGCAAGGGTCTTGGAGGTGCTGTGGCGCATGGAAAAGTCCTTCTGTTCTTTCTCTTGTTCTTCGAATGTCAGACGATGGGCTGATGGACGGTGACCAGCTTGGTGCCGTCGGGGAAGGTCGCTTCGACCTGGATGTCGGGAATCATCTCGGCGATGCCGTCCATCACGTCGGCGCGGGTGAGCACGCTGCGCCCCTCGCTCATGAGTTCGGCGACGCTCTTGCCGTCGCGCGCGCCTTCCATGACGGCGGCGGAGATCAGGGCGACGGCCTCGGGGTAGTTGAGCTTGAGGCCGCGGGCCTTGCGGCGTTCGGCCAGGAGTGCCGCGGTGAAGATCAGCAGCTTGTCTTTTTCGCGCGGGGTCAGTTCCATGGGATCGGCATCGGGTGGCGGGAGGAGGCGGCCATTATGGGCAAGCCGGCTTGTTTGCAACAGTCGTGCCTTGTCCGCCAAAAGCCGTATGGATGGCACGGAAGATGCACCGAAACGGTGTGAACCCTGAAGCCACGACCGCCACCCCCGACGATGCCCCGCAGCGCATCGTCAAGGTGCGGCGCGACTACAACAGCTGGGTGGCCAGCGAGACGCTGGAGGACTACGCGCTGCGCTACACGCCGCAGCGCTTCCGCAAATGGTCCGAATGGCGGGTGGCCAACACGGCGTTCGGGGCGGCCTCGTTCCTGATCCTGGAGGCGGTGGGCGCCACGCTGCTGGTGCAGTACGGCTTCGCCAATGCCTTCTGGGCGATCCTGGCGACCGGGCTCATCATTTTCCTGGCGGGCGTGCCGATCAGCATGTACGCGGCGCGCTACGGCGTGGACATGGACCTGCTCACGCGCGGCGCCGGCTTCGGCTACATCGGCTCCACGCTCACCTCGCTGATCTACGCGAGCTTCACCTTCATCTTCTTCGCGCTGGAGGCTGCCGTGATGGCCTATGCGCTGGAACTGGCGCTGGGCATTCCGCCGGTCTGGGGCTACCTGGTGTGCGCGCTGGTGGTGATTCCGCTGGTCACGCACGGGGTGTCGGCCATCAGCCGGCTGCAGCTGTGGACCCAGCCGCTGTGGCTGCTGATGCTGGTGGTGCCCTTCGCGTATGTGCTCGTGCGCGATCCTGGTGCGTTCGCGGGCATCGTGCACTACAACGGCGTGCGCTCGGGCACGAAGGGCTTCGATCTGCACCTGTTTGGCGCAGCCCTCACGGTCGGTATCGCGCTCATCACCCAGATGGGCGAGCAGGCCGACTACCTGCGCTTCATGCCCGCGCGCACGGCGGCCACGGCGCGGCGCTGGTGGGCCGGGGTGCTGGCCGGCGGCCCGGGCTGGGTGGTGCTGGGCGTGCTCAAGATGCTGGGCGGCGCGCTGCTGGCCTACCTGGCGCTCACGCACATGGTGCCGGCCGACCGGGCGGTCGACCCCAACCAGATGTACCTGGCGGCCTACGAGTACGTGTTCCCGCACTACGGTTGGGCGGTGGCGGCCACGGCGCTGTTCGTGGTGATCTCGCAGCTCAAGATCAACGTGACCAACGCCTATGCGGGCTCACTGGCCTGGAGCAACTTCTTCTCGCGCGTGGCGCACAGCCACCCGGGGCGGGTGGTGTGGGTGGTGTTCAACGCGCTCATCGCCTTCATGCTGATGGAGATGAACGTGTTCGAGGCGCTGGGCGACGTGCTGGGCCTGTTCGCCAACATCGCCATCGCCTGGATGATGGCGGTGGTGGCCGACCTGGTCATCAACAAGCCGCTGGGCCTGTCGCCGCCGGGCATCGAGTTCAAGCGCGCGCACCTGTGGGACATCAACCCGGTGGGCGTGGGTGCGATGGCGCTGGCCTCGGGGCTGTCGATCACCGCGCACCTGGGCGTGTTCGGGCCGCTGGCGCAGGCTTTTTCGGCGCTGATCGCGCTGGGCACTGCGCTGGTGGCCTCGCCGCTGCTGGCCTGGGCGACCGGCGGCAAGTACTACCTGGCGCGCGGCGCGGCGTCCTCCGGGGCCGGCGTGGTGCGCTGGGCCAGGGTCGAGCACGAGGGCAGCTACCAGCGCCTGAAGGTGCAGCACTGCGTGATCTGCGAGCGCGAGTACGAGGGGCCGGACATGGCTCACTGCCCCGCCTACCAGGGCCCGATCTGCTCGCTGTGCTGCACGCTGGACGCGCGCTGCGGCGACCTGTGCAAGCCGCACGCGAGCCTGTCGTCGCAGTGGTCGGCGGTGCTGCGCTGGCTGCTGCCGCGGCGCAGCTGGCGCTACCTCGACACGGGGCTGGGGCACTTCCTGCTGCTGATGCTGGTGATCGTGCCGCTGCTGGCGGTGGTGTTCGGCGTGCTCTACCAGCAGGAGCTGCGCGCTCTCGCCGAGGGCGCGCTGGAGCTGGCTTCCGAATCGGAAGTGACGGCCGCGCTGGCGGGGCTGCAGAAGCTGTCGCTGCGCTCGGGCTTCCTGAAGGCGTACATGGCGCTGCTGGTCATCGCGGGCATCGTCGCGTGGTGGCTGGTGCTGGCGCACCAGAGCCGCAAGGTGGCGCAGGAGGAATCGAACCGCCAGACCCACCTGCTGATGCGCGAGATCGAACTGCATCGCGAGACCGACCGCGCGCTGCAGGCTGCAAAGCAGGCTGCCGACGAGGCGCGCGAGATCGCAGAGCAGGCCAAGCAGGCCGCCGACCAGGCCAACCAGGCCAAGAGCCGCTACATCAGCGCCATCAGCCACGAGCTGCGCACGCCGCTCAACAGCATCCTGGGCTACGCGCAGCTCATGGGTGAAGACCACTCGGTGCCGCCACACCGGCAACAGGCGGTGGCGGTCATCAAGCGCGGCGGGGAGCACCTGCTCTCGCTCATCGAGGGCACGCTGGCCATCGCGCACATCGAGGCCGGCAAGCTCACGCTGCACGCGCGGCCGATGCGCTTCGCCGACACGCTGCGCGAGCTGGCCGACATGTTCGAGCTGCAGGCGGCCGAGAAGGGCCTGCAGTTCCGCTTCGAGGCAGCGGGGCAGCTGCCCGAGGTGGTGCGCGCCGACGAGAAGCGCGTGTGCCAGATCCTCATCAACCTGCTGGGCAACGCGATCAAGTTCACGGCCGCGGGGCAGGTCACGCTGCGGCTGGCCTATGCGCGCGAGTTCGCCTCCATCGAGATCGAGGACACGGGCCCGGGCATGCCGGCCGGGGACATCGAGCGCATCTTCGAACCCTTCGCGCGAGGCAACGCCACGGGCACGGCAGCCGCGCCGGGGGCGGGGCTGGGGCTCACCATCGCCAAGATGCTCACCGACCTGATGGGCGGCGAGATGAAGGTGAGCAGCACGCCGGGCGTGGGGTCGCTCTTCTGCGTGCGGCTGTTTCTGCCGCGCGTGCATGACGCGGCGGCCGGCGCGGGACGCGCGCTACCCGTTCCGCGCGCGCGGCGCGGCTACGAGGGGCCGCGCCGACGCCTGCTGGTGGTCGACAACGAGGAAGCCGACCGCGACCTGCTCGGCCATCTGCTCGCGCCGCTGGGTTTCGAGCTGCGCAGCGCGGCCAGCGGGCACGACGCGCTCGACCTCGTTGCCGCCGGCTACCGGCCGGATGCGATGTTCGTCGACCTGGCGATGCCCGGCATCGATGGCTGGGAGACCATCCGCCGCGCGCGCAAGCTGGGCCTGACCGAGGCTGCCGTGGCCATCGTCTCGGCCAACGCCTTCGACAAGGGGCTGGACAACGACGTGGGCATTGCGCCGGAAGATTTCTTCGTCAAGCCCGTGCGCCACACCGAGCTGCTCGACTGGCTCGAACGCCGGCTCGGGCTGCGTTGGACCGAGACCGCCGCAAAGCCCGCCGCCATCGCCGAGCCGCGCGCGATGCTGGCGCCTTCGCTGGCCCGCCTGCGCGCGCTGGAGGAGGCCGTCGGCCTGGGCTACTTCCGGGGCATCATGAACCAGCTCGACGACATCGACGCCGCGCAGCCCGAGTGCGCGGCATGGACCGAAGCGCAGCGCACGCTCGCCCGCCAGTTCCAGTTCGAAGTCATGAGCCGCGCGCTGGCCGAGGCCGTCGAAAGCGCAGCATGACCACGAAGCCATCCGCAGCCATGGAAACCTCATCGCTCGCCAGGACCCTGCGCGAACAGCAGGGCGCCAACAGCGACCTCGTGCTGATCGTCGACGACGTGCCCGACAACCTCGCGGTGCTGCACGACGCGCTCGACGAATCGGGCTACACCGTGCTGATCGCCACCAACGGCGAGCAGGCGCTGCAGCGCGCCGTGCAGGCCAAGCCCGACATCGTGCTGCTCGACGCGATGATGCCGGGCATCGACGGCTTCGAGGTCGCGCGCCGGCTCAAGGCCGATGCGGCGACGGCGCACATTCCCATCGTGTTCATGACGGGGCTCACCGAGACCGAGCACCTGGTGGCCGCGCTGGAGGCCGGCGGCGTCGACTACGTCACCAAGCCCATCAAGCCGAAGGAAGTGCTGGCGCGCATGAACGTGCACCTGCAGGGCGCGCGCCGCGCGAGGCAGGACGCGCGGCAGGCCGGCCAGGCGCGCAACGCGCTCGACGCCTTCGGCTACGCCAGCATCACGGTGCGCCTGCCCGAAGGCAAGCTCATCTGGCAGACGGCGCTCGCGCGCGATCTGCTGCTGCGCTACTGCGACACCCGCGCGCCCGAGACGCCGCCGGCGGTGCTCGAATGGCTGCGCAGCCACACGCCCGATGCGCGCGAGCGTGGCATCGAGCCGCCGGCGCTGTCGATCGTGCAGGGCGCCGGCAGCCTCACGCTGCGGCTGCACCAGCAGACCGGCGGCGACGACGACGGCGACGAGTGGATGATCATCATGCGCGAGGTGTCCGATACCGCCGTCATCGAGGCCATGAGCCTGAGCCTCAAGCTCACGGCGCGCGAGGCCGAAGTGCTGTACTGGGTGGTCAAGGGCAAGACCAACAAGGACATCGGCGAGATCCTCGGCAGCAGCCCGGCCACGGCAAAGAAGCACCTGGAGCGGGTGTACGTGAAGCTGGGGGTGGAGACGCGCACCGCGGCGGCGGGCGTGGCCATCAAGCGCATCCGCGAGCTTCAGCCCCAGTTCGAGATCTGAAGGGTACCCACCGCGTGGTGCCGTGTCATGGCGCCTGCTTTCCGCGTCCCTAGAATGGTTCGAGGCCCCGGGGACGCGAGCGATGAAGAACACCAGCCACAGCAGAACAACGACCCGACCGCCATCGCGCGGCTGGATGCTCGCGGCCTCCTGCCTTGGAGCGGGGCTGCTCGCGGCTCCCGTTGCACAGGCGGCGGGGCATTTCGATGTGGACGACGCCAGCACGCTCGACCCGGGTCAGTGCCAGTACGAGACCTGGTGGGGCCGCACCGGCGTCGAGCCCGTCACGGGCTTCCACTTCGGGCCGGCCTGCCGCGTCGGGCCTGTGGAACTGGGCCTGAACCTCGACCGAACCTCGGTGGGCGGCGTCCATTCGGTCACCGGCGGGCCGCAGCTCAAGTGGAATTTCTACGGACAGGCGGCCGACGCGCCCTTCAGCGCGGCGGTGTCGGCGGGGGCGGTGTTCGACTTCAAGCGCGGTGGCCGCGCGGGCGGGCAGTTCGTCGTTCCCGTCACCTGGCGGCCGCTGGACAGCCTGCAGATCCACGCGAACGTCGGCGCCGACTGGGCGACCGGAACCGGGGCGCGCACGCCGCGCGGCGGCGTCGGCGTGGAGTGGGCTCTGAACGACACGGTGTCGCTCATCGCCGAGCGCAACCGCGCCTCGAACGCCTGGACATCGCGCGTGGGCGGGCGCTTCAGCATCACGCCGCTGATCAGCGTGGACGTGAGCGCATCGCGCACCGGACCGCAGGGCGTGCGCGGCTTCGTGATCGGGCTGAACCACGAGTTCAGCTGGAAGTGAGCCGGCCCTAGCGCAGGTGGCGCTGGATGCGCTTCTCGTCTTCCGCCAGCTGCTGGCGCATGAGCGAAATGAAGTCGCGCGCGGTGGCCGACAGCACTTTGCCCGCCGGCAGCGCCAGCAGGCAGGTGAAGTACACGTCGACCGAGAACTTGCGCACCACCAGCCCGCGCTCCGCGTAGTCGAGCGCGGTGATCGGGTTGACCAGCCCCACGCCCAGGCCGCGCAGCGCCATCTCGCACACGCTGGCCGCGTAGGGCGTCTGCACCAGCACGCGCAGCGCCACGCCGTGCGGCGCCAGCGCAGCCTCGAGCCGCTGGTGCGAGGGGTCTTCGGGATTGAGCGAGAGAAACGGCGCCTCTGCGAGCTGCTCGGGCTTGATGGTCTTGAAGCGGGCCAGCGCATGGTTGGGCGGCATCACCACGACGCCGGGAAAGCGCGAGAAGGTGGAGTGGTCGATGCCTTCGAGCGAGAGCTCGTCGGCCATCAGCCCGAAGTCGGAGATGCCCATGGCCACGCGGTCGCGCACGTCCTTCGAGCTCAGCACCTGCAGCGATACCTGGGGCCAGGGGCTCGCGCCGCGGTGCGCCTTCAGCCGCGCCAGGGCGCGCGGCATGAAGCCCAGGCCGTAGGCCGGAAAGCAGCTGAGCTCGAGCTGGCTCACGCCGAAGTCGCGCAGGCTGCGCACCCGGTGCTCGATGGCGTCCATGCCGATGAAGACCCGCTCCACCTCCACCCACAGCGCGCGCGCCTCGGGCGTGGGCACCAGCCGCCCGCCGATGCGCTGGAACAGCAGCATGCCGGCCTGGGTCTCCAGGCGCTTGAGCGACTGGCTGATGGCGGGCTGCGTCACGTGCAGCAGCGCGGCGGCCTTGCGCGTGGAACTGCTGCGCATGAGTGCCCGGAACGTTTCGATTTCGCCGAATCGCATCGATAAGTTCTGTTATCGGTTGAGTATCTGAGGCTGCGTAATTTTATTTCCGATTGCATAAGATTTAGTCACAACTTCATCAAGCGCAGACCCCCGTGACGACATCGCCCGTTCTGGATTTCAAGTTCGCCGCTCCCCCGATGGATCCGCTGAGCCATCCTTCGTCCCCGGGCCATCCCCCCGGGCTGGTCCGCGACCGTACGCCCAAGCCCGTGCGCAACCCGAACCTGCGCGGCCTGCAGTGCCTGCGCTGCGATGCGCTCTACCCGGTCACGCTGGCGCACGACGGCTGCCCGGCGTGCCGGCGCGAGGGCATCCACGTGGCGTTGCGCGCCAGCTACCTGCCCGACAGTGCCGAGCTGATGCCCATGCCCTACACCTCCAGCTTCGCGCTGGGCGAGGGGCAGACGCCGCTGCAGGACATGCCCGGGCTGGCGCAGCAGTTCGGCGTGTCGCGCCTGTCGATCAAGGACGAGTCGTGCAACCCCACCGGCTCGCACAAGGACCGCATGACCGCGGTCGGCGTGGCGCAGGCGCTCGACTTCGACGCCCACACGCTGGTGCTGGCCTCTTCCGGCAACGCGGCCGTCTCGGCGGCGCACTACGCATGGGCCGCGGGCCTGGGCTGCGAGGTCGCGACCTACGAGGGCATGCCGGCCACCTACGCGCGGCAGCTCGACGCGCTGGGCGCGCGGCGCTACGTGTTCTCCGACAACGCCGGCCGCTGGGCCTTCGTGCGCGAGCGCTCGCAGCATCCCGGCTATTTCGCGCTCACCAACTACCGCCTGCCCGCGCTGGGCAGCGCGCCGCTGGCGATCGAGGGCTACAAGCCGATCGCGCTGGAGTGCGTGAACGAGGGCGGCCTGCCCGACCACGTCGTGATCCCCACCGCGCGCGGCGACCTCGCGTGGGGCATCTACGCGGGCTTTCGCGACCTGCTGGCAGCCGGGCGCATCGCGCGCCTGCCGAAGCTCTGGCTGGTGGAGCCGTTCCCGCGCCTGGCCCGCGTGTTCGCGGGTGGCGCCATCAACGGCAGCTACCCGGGCCACACGGCGCAGTTCTCCACCGCGGGTGCCACCGTCACCTACCTGCAGTGGCAGGCGGCCACCGCCACCGGCGGCGGCGCCGTGGTGGTGAACGACGACGAAGCCCGAGCCGCACGCCGCGTGCTCACCGCAGCCGGCGTGAGTGCCGAGCTGTGCGCGGCCGGCGGCCTGGCCGCGCTGCGCCAACTGCGAGAAAGCAACTCCATCGCTGCGGACGCGCACGTGGTGCTGATGCTGACGGCCAACGCGACCGGCGATCCGAGCTGGCCCGACCGCCCGGTTTAACTTTCCAGGAATCCAACATGCCGACGATGAATCGCCGGGCCTTCGCGGCCTCCGGCTCTGCAGCCCTGCTCGCCTCTTTTGTCAGCCCCGCGTGGGCTGCCTACCCCGACAAGCCGGTGAAGCTGGTCGTGCCGTGGGCGGCCGGGGGCAGCACCGACGCCATTGCCCGCGCCATGGCGCAGCGCATGAGCCAGACCATCGGCAGCCCGGTGATCGTGGACAACCGGCCCGGCGCCGCCGGCATGATCGGCACCGACGCGGTGGCCAAGGCCGCGCCCGACGGCTACACGCTTGCCATCGTCGAGCTCCCGCACGCCATCGCGCCGGCGGTGACGGCGAAGCTGCCCTACGACCTGCTGCGCGACTTCACGCCGGTGACCATGATCGGCACCTCTGCGCTGGTGTTCTTCGCTGGCATGGGCGACGACAGCAAGGACTTCAAGACCTTCCTGAAGACCGCTGCGGCTGCCGCCGCCAAGGGCTCGCCGCCTGCCATCGCGCACAGCGGCGCGGGCACGGTGAGCCACCTCGCGGGAGAGCTGCTCGCGAGCCGCACGAAGATCCCGTTCAACATGGTTCCGTATCGCGGTTCGGCGCCTGCGCTCACCGACGTGGCGGCGGGCACGGTGGTGGGGCATTTCGCGACGTTGGCCAGCGGCTCCAGCCTGCTGGGCGCCAACCGCATCCGGCCGCTGCTGGTGACGAGCGCGCAGCGGGTGAACCTGCCCGGCCTGCAGAACGTGCCGGCGCTCGCCGAGAACGGCCTCAGGGGCCTGGAGATCGACCAGTGGTGGGCCCTGGTGGCGCCGGCCACCACGCCGCTGGACGTGATCGAAAAGCTGCGCCGCGAGGCCATTGCCGCGCTGGAGCATCCGTCGGTGAAGGAGCGGCTTTCGGTGCTCGGCGTGCAGATGAAGGGGTCGACGCCGGCCGAGCTGCGCGCCTTCCTGCGCTCGGAGGCGGAGCGCTGGCAGAAGGCCGCGCACGAGATCGGGCTGCAGCCGCAGTAAGCCCCGGCAGGGCTACTTCGCGTCGCTGTAGACGGTGGCGCGCGACACGCCCATGTGCGCCGCCGCGATCTCGGCGCCGCGGCGGACTTCGAGCATGCCGGCCTTCTTCAGTTCCTGCACCAGTTGCTTGCGGTCGGCCGGCTTCAGCGAGCGCGGCGTGGTCGCGCGCGCGGCGGCGAACTCGTCGATGCGCGCGTGGATGCGGTCCGAATGGCTGCCGCCGCCGGCTTCGAGGTGCTCGTGCACTTCCCTGTCGTCGATGCGCGTGAACTGCGAGATCGCGCCCTGGAAGCTCTGGAACAGCGTCAGGTCGACGTTCAGGCACAGCGCGGCCACGTACTCGCCACTCTCGTCCTTGATGCCGATGGAGGTGCTCTTGACCTTGCGCCCGTCGGGAAAGGTGTTGGCGTAGTTCGCGATCACCGCCGGGAACTCCGGATCGCGGATGCGCGCGAGGCCCAGTTCGGTGACCGAATCGCCGACGTCTCGGCCGCTCAGGCCGTTCTCGATCGCGTGGATCGCGTTCCTGGGGTTGCTCAGGTCGTGCACCACCACCTCGCAGAAGGGCGCGAAGGTCTGGCCCAGGCCCTCGGCGATGTTGCTGAGCATGTCGAGCAGCTGCTTGTTCGGCTTCTTCTTCATACCGGGGAATGTATCCAGCTCTGGACGAACAATCTGATTTATACAAAAAGTACAGTGTTGGATGTATTATCCAGTCTTTTTCAGATTGTTGATCCAGGAGCCACGAATGACAGAACGCGCACGCTACGTCGATCCCCGCACCGGCCGGCGCCACGAGCTGTCCGAACGCCGCTGGCGCTCGGACGACGGCAACCCGATGCTGGTCACGCCGCTGCCGGGCATCGGGCGCGACGACATCGATTCGCGTACGCGCTCGCTGTGGCGTTACCGCGCGGCGCTGCCCGTGGCCATCGACAGGCCCGCGAGCATGGGCGAAGGCTGCACGCCGCTCGTGCAGAAGCGCTGGGGCGACTTCGAGCCGCACTTCAAGCTGGAGTGGTTCAACCCGACCTGCAGCTTCAAGGACCGTGGCGCGGCGGTGATGATGTCCTTCCTGCGCCAGATCGGCGTCGATGCTGTGCTGGAAGACAGCTCGGGCAACGGCGGCGCGGCCATCGCCGCCGCGGGCGCCGCGGCCGGCATGCGCGTGAAGGTGCTCGCGCCGAGCTACACGCCCGCGCCGAAGGTGGCGCAGATCCGCGCCTTCGGCGCCGAGGTGCAACTGGTGCCGGGGCCGCGCGAGGAGTCGGAACACGAGGCGGTGCGGCAGTCGGAATCGATCTTCTACGCGAGCCACAACTGGCATCCGTTCTTCCTGCAGGGCACGAAGACGCTGGCCTACGAGCTGTGGGAAGACCTGGGTTTCGTGGCGCCGGACAACGTCGTGATTCCGACCGGCGCGGGCAGCAACGTGCTCGGCTGCTGGATCGGCTTCAAGGAGCTGCTGGCGGCGGGGCAGATCAGGAAGTTGCCGCGCATCTTCGTTGCGCAGCCGCTGAACTGTTCGCCGATCGACGCGAGCTTCACCGCTGGCGTCGACACGCTCGTGGAGCGCGCCGTGCAGCCGACCATCGCCGAGGGCACGGCGATCAAGCGGCCGGTGCGGCTGGCGGAAATCATCCAGGCCCTGCGCGAGACGAATGGCAGGACCGTGGCGCTGACCGAGGAGCAGATCGCGGCGGCGGTGCGCCGGCTCGCGGCCTGCGGCCTTTACACCGAGCCGACTTCCGCGTCGGCCGCCGCGGCCATCGACGTGCTGGCGCAGCGCGGCGACATCAGGAGCACGGAGACGACCGTGGCGCTGCTGACGGGTACCGGGCTGAAGTCGACGCAGTTCATGACCGGGCTCTTCGCGGACGTGGCTGCCGCATAGCGGGCCTGCTCAAAAAAAATGGCCCCCACGCCGCGAGGCATGGGGGCCATCCTCTTGCTTGCCGATTCGTTGCCGGCTCGCTCCCTGATCGGCTCTATTTCCCCTGAGCCCTTATTTCCCTTATTTCCACTTCCAGCCCACGCCGGCGTTCACGCCCCATTCCCTGCCGTTGGTCGAAATGCCCGCGCCCCACGACATTCCTCCGTCGCCGGCAAGCGCCTTGAAGGTCAGCGCCACGGCGCTGTAGCCCTTGTAGCTGCCCACCCCGACGCCCACGGTCTTCTCGCCCGGGGCGAGCGTGGGCAGGTAGGTGCCCGACATGGCCATGGCCATCGCCGTGCCCGTGTAGGCGATGCGCGCCACGTCGGCGACCTGGCTGCGCACCTGGTTGAGCTGGTTCACGTTGACGGCGTCCGTGGGCTGCACGCCTGGCGCCACGTTGGAGATGCGCGTGCCTCCCGGCGCCTGGCCGTTGCCCAGCACGATCTGGCTGTAGTCGACGGAGCCATCGGCGCGGGTCGTGTATTGCGCACTGCTGGCCCGGGAGGCGGCTTCGGATGCCTTGAGCTGCGCTACGTTCGCCGCGTCGCTGTCCGCCGTGCCGGCCGCCACGCCGGTGATCTGGCGGAAGCGGCCGCTGGCTGCGTCGCCGACCGAAGCGGCTGCCTGTGTGCTGGCGGTGGCCTTGACGGCGGCCTGTTGCTGCGCCGATGTGTTGCGAGGCACGTATCCGGCCACGCCGGCAGCGGTGGCGGCCACCGAGCCGGCGCCCAGCGCCACACCCTCGCTCTGCTGCACCACCGCGCCGAAGCCGATGGCGGTGCCCTTGGCGATCCGCGGCGACTGGCTCAGCGACGTTCCACCGGCATCGGCGTTGTCGCCGAGAGCGGTGCCGCCTCCGCCTGCGCGCGAACTCGCGCCGATGGCCTGCGAGCCCGTGGCCAGCGCGCCGGTGCCGATGGCGATCGCGTTCGCGCCTGTCGCGAGGGCGTAGGAGCCCACGGCCAATGCGTTGTTGGCTGCTGCCTTGGCGCCTGTGCCGGCCGCAAGGGAGCTGGAACCGCTGGCCTCCGACTGCGGGCCGATCGCAACGGAACTGTCGCCGCTGGCCATCGAGTCGCCCGCCGTCGACTTGGTGTGGAAGTACTTGGTGCCCGTGTTGTAGATGGTGCTGACCGACGTGCTCAGGCTGCGAAGGTTGCCGTTGGCGGTGGACAGGCCTGTGGAGAGGCTTCCGATGCCTGCCGCGGTGGACGTGGACAGGCTGGCGAGGGCGCCATTGGCCGTATTGAGGCCGGTCGACAGGCTGCCGATGCCGGCGGCGGTGGAGGTGGACAGGCTGGCGATGGTTCCGTTGGCCGTGTCCAGGCTGGTGGACAGCGAAGCGGTGGCGGTCGAGAGCTGGCTGACGTTGACCGCGTCGGTCGCAGAGCCGCCGGCGGCGACATTGGTGAGCCTGCGCTCACTGCCGCCGCTGCCCACCGACACTTCGCCAGCCGCCGTCGCAGCTGCGACCGCGGTTCCCGCGGCCGGCGAGTAGGCGGGCGCACCCTGCAGGTTTGCCAGCGAGTCGGCGGTGGTGCTGCCGGCGCCGATGGCGGCGGAGTTGTCGTACTTCGCGGAGGCGCCGCTGCCAAGGGCCACGGCACCCTGGCCGGCTGCACTGGACGCCGCACCGATCGCGGCCGAGTTCAGCCCCTGTGCCTGTGCGTCGTAGCCGAAGGCGGCACTCCCGGTTCCCGAGGCGCTGCTCGAAAGCCCGGCCGCGGAGGCCCATTTGCCGGCGGTGCTGGAGAACCCGACGGCGGTGGCCCCGTCACCCGTGCCCTGCGAGTAGCTGCCGTACACCGTCACGCCGTCCAGGTTGTTGCCGCTCGAGTTGCAGCCGGTGATGTTGGACCAGGGACCGGTCCCGTCGACCGGCATGCTGTTCGTTCCGGTGACGGTCACTCGGCCGATGGTTGCCGTGCTCGAGCTGTTGCAGTTGGCCGGAGCGTAGGTCGATGCACTTGCTGTGAGCGGCGAGAGCTGGAGCCCGCTCGCGAGAACTGCGGTCACGGCTGACAGCCTGAAGCCGATGTGGCCGCGGCGGGTGTTTCTGTAGGAATTGCTCATGGATTTTTCTTTGAAATCGATCTTCTGAAAAAAAGAAATGCGGATTCGATGCGCGTGACGAGACGGCCTGATTCCCTTGCCGGGATCGGGCGTCGTTTGGTTCGCGGGGGTGAAAGATGGATTCCCCAACTTCGGGAAATCGGCCTTGCCAATGGGCTGCGCGCGGGCGCGGTTCAGGCAGGCAAGTGGCGGTGCGCGAGCTAGCCGCAGGGCTCGGGTGAAATCATTCCAACCTCTCTGTGTTTATTCGACGATGAAAGTCGCGCAGAGGTGCGTTGCAAGCTCCGCCAAGACTTCAAGGTTGCGGAATGTATCGATTGGAAATTGACTCGGACAATGACCATTGATGTCAATTAATGGCATTCCTCCGGGATTGAATTATTTCCGGATTGCGACTTTTGCTTTTTGGGCGAGAAGAAGTCCGCGATTTCGATTTTTCTCTTCAGAAGAGTCTCACGGCCAAAACAGTCATGCAGCGCATTGATGACGAAAAATGCCGGTAGGGAGTCAGCGCCCAAGGGCCGAAATGTTCCTCCGTCCGCAACAAAAAATCACGCTTTTCAGATGCGAGGCAAGCAGCGTGGCATTGCGCCCTGCCTTTCGAGCAGCGCTACCAGGGCCAGGCGATGCGCGTGCCTGTTCGGGTCTCGGCAGCGCGCGCATGAAGAAGGCGTGCGACGGTGAGGTCCTGCAGCGCGAGGCCCGTCATGTCGAAGACGGTGATGTCTTTCGGGGCGCGCCCGAAGGCGGCCTTGCCACTGAGCAGGTCGCCCAGTTCCATGCATTCGGTGTCGGGCGCCCACTGCGTTTCGCCGATCTGCCGGGCCTGCGTGCGGTCGTCGACGAACAGGCACGCGCGTGCCAGCAGGCCTTCCGGCAGCTCCCGCTTGCCGCGGGTGTCGGCGCCTACGCAGTTCAGGTGCGTGCCGGGCCGCACGGCATCGAGATCGAACAGCGCGCCGCCGCCCGGCGTGGCGGTGATCACGATGTCGCTGCCGGCCACGGCGGCGTTGCGGTCCGTGGCTGGTGCAATGTCGCAGCGGCCGCTGAAGTGCGCTTCGAAGGCGGCATTGCGCTCGCCGCTCGCACTTATATAGAGAGCCTCGCGCAGCGAGGGGATGAGCCGAAGCGCGAAGTCGAGCTGGATCCGCGCTTGTACGCCGGTGCCGAAGATGCACAGCCGCTCACTGCCGGGCCGTGCGAGCAGCTGCAGGCCCAGCCCGCCGGCCGCGCCGGTGCGCGCGGTGGTCACCGTGTTGCCGTCGATGACGCACAGCGGCCGCCCTGTCGCCGGGTCGATCAGCATGATGGTGGCCTGATGGGGCTCGCCGCCGCGCTGCCGGTTGGCCGGCCAGAAGCCGGCGGCTTTGAAGCCGAGCAGCCCCTGGGCCTGCACGTCGCCGGACTTGATGCCGAACACGCCGCCGGTGCCGAGAGGTTCGCGCACCACCGGGAACACGCGGCCCTCGCGTTCGCTGTGCAACATGAAGGCTTCGCGCACGGCCCCGAGCACTTCATCGGGGGAGAGGAGGGCGTCGACCTGGTTCTTGTCGAGAAGCAGGAGTTGAGCGTCGGCGGCCGCGGCGAAGAATGTCATCTGGAAATATTATCTATTTCCAGACAAAAAATCAAAACAACCGGCAGGGCCGAGGCAGTCAGCGCCCCGTGTGCACCTTGATCCGTATCGTCGCCACGTCCCAGCCCCGGTTCTTGAGCCGGGTCACGAGCATCGGCGAGAGCTGGCGCAGCTTGGCTGCCGCGGCGCTGCCCTTGACCAGCAGGCACCAGACGTCGCCCTCGGCCGGACCGGCCTGCACGGCCGCGCGCATGGCCGGCGGGATCAGCCCTTCCACCGCCTTGAGCCGCTCCGTGGTGTCGCGCGCGCGCGCCATCAGGCTGCCCAGCGTGGGGGCGCCTTCCGCAGCCTGCTGCAGTGAAATGGCGGGGGGAAGTCGGCGATACATCGGTAATCCAGGGGTTAGAAACAAGACAGCTAAAATGCCCGGTTTGCCGGCGATTGCGCCGGAAAAAGGCTGCTTGCTTTCATGGAAAGCGCGCCCAACTGCTTTCACCATATCTTAGGGAATCCGGTCGAAGTGCCTGCCGTATCTCATCAGGCGCCCGCCCATCTCCACCCATGGCAACCAACTTCCTGACCCAGATTTTCGGCAGTCGCAACGACCGGCTGCTCAAGCAGTATCGCAAGACGGTGGAACGCATCAATGCGCTCGAACCCGAGTTCGAGAAGCTCAGCGACGACGCACTGCGCGCCAAGACCCAGGAATTCAAGGACCGCATCGCCAAGGGCGAAACCCTCGATGCCCTGCTGCCCGAAGCCTTTGCCACGGTGCGCGAGGGTTCCAAGCGCGTTATGAAGATGCGCCACTTCGACGTCCAGCTGCTCGGCGGCATGGCGCTGCACAACGGCAAGATCTCCGAAATGCGCACCGGCGAAGGCAAGACGCTGACCGCCACGCTGCCGGTGTACCTGAACGCGCTGTCCGGCAAGGGCGTGCACGTGGTCACGGTGAACGACTACCTCGCCAACCGCGACGCGACCTGGATGGGCCGCCTCTACAACTTCCTCGGCCTGACGGTGGGCATCAACCTGCCGCAGATGCCACGCGAGGAGAAGCAGCAGGCCTACCGCAGCGACATCACCTACGGCACGAACAACGAGTACGGCTTCGACTACCTGCGCGACAACATGGTCTACGAGCCGGGCGACCGGGTCCAGCGCGGGCTGAACTACGCAATCGTCGACGAGGTGGACTCCATCCTGATCGACGAGGCCCGCACGCCGCTGATCATCAGCGGCCAGGCCGAAGATCACACCGACCTGTATCTGGCCATCAACAAGGTGGTGCCGCTGCTCAAGAAGCAGGAAGGCGAAGCCGACCCGCGCACCGGCGAAGGCGTCACGGTGCCCGGCGACTTCACGGTCGACGAGAAGACGCACCAGGTGTTCCTCACCGAGGACGGCCACGAGAACGCCGAGCGCCTGCTGAGCGAATTCAAGCTGCTGCCCGAGGGCGCGTCGCTCTACGACCCGGCCAACATCACGCTGATGCATCACCTGAACGCGGCGCTGCGCGCCCGTCACCTCTACCACCGCGACCAGCACTACGTGGTGCAGCAGGGCGAAGTGGTGATCGTCGACGAGTTCACCGGCCGCCTGATGAGCGGGCGCCGCTGGAGCGACGGCCTGCACCAGGCCGTGGAAGCCAAGGAAGGCGTGGAGATCCAGGCCGAGAACCAGACGCTGGCCTCCATCACCTTCCAGAACTACTTCCGCCTGTATTCCAAGCTCGCCGGCATGACCGGCACGGCCGACACCGAGGCCTACGAGTTCCAGGAGATCTACGGCCTCGAGACCGTCATCATCCCGCCGAACCGCACGAGCAAGCGCGAGGACCAGCTCGACCGCGTCTACAAGACCACGCGCGAGAAGTACGAGGCGGCCATCCAGGACATCCGCGAGTGCTACGAGCGCGGCCAGCCGGTGCTGGTGGGCACCTCGTCCATCGAGAACTCCGAGATCATCGACGGCCTGCTCACCCAGGCGGGCCTGCCGCACCAGGTGCTCAACGCCAAGCAGCATGCGCGCGAGGCCGACATCGTGGCGCAGGCCGGCCGCACGAAGATGATCACCATCGCGACGAACATGGCGGGCCGCGGCACCGACATCGTGCTGGGCGGCAACATCGAGAAGATGATCGAGGCCATCGAGAACGACGAAGGCCGCGACGAGGCTGCCAAGCAGGCCGACATCGCCCACATCCGCGCCGAGTGGACCAAGGACCACGAGTTCGTGAAGTCGCTCGGCGGCCTGCGCATCATCGCCACCGAACGCCACGAGTCGCGCCGCATCGACAACCAGCTGCGCGGCCGCTCGGGCCGCCAGGGCGACCCCGGCTCCTCGCGCTTCTACCTGAGCCTGGACGATCCGCTGATGCGCATCTTCGCGGGCGATCGCGTGAAGGCGATCATGGACCGCCTGAAGATGCCCGACGGCGAGGCCATCGAGGCCGGCATCGTCACGCGCAGCATCGAGAGCGCGCAGCGCAAGGTCGAGGCGCGCAACTTCGACATCCGCAAGCAGCTGCTCGAGTACGACGACGTGTCGAACGACCAGCGCAAGGTGATCTACCAGCAGCGCAACGACATCCTCGACGCGGCCGACCTGACGGCGCAGATCGCGGCGCTGCGCGAAGGCTGCTTCACCGACCTCGTGCGCCAGTACGTACCGGCCGAGTCGGTGGAAGAGCAATGGGATCTGGACGGCCTGGAGAAGAACCTCTTCAACGAGTGGGGCATCGACATGCCGCTCAAGAAGGAAGTCGAGGCTTCCGAGGCCATCGCCGACGAGGACATCGTCGAGAAGGTGCTCAAGAACGCCAACGAGACCTTCGACGCCAAGGTCGCGCTGATCGGCCAGGAGAACTTCACCCAGTTCGAGCGCATGGTGCTGCTGCAGAGCATCGACACCCACTGGCGCGAACACCTGGCCTCGCTCGACTACCTGCGCCAGGGCATCCACCTGCGCGGCTACGCGCAGAAGCAGCCCAAGCAGGAATACAAGCGCGAAGCCTTCGAGCTCTTCGGCCAGTTGCTCGATTCGGTCAAGAACGAAGTCACGCGCCAGCTCATGACGGTGCGCGTGCAGTCGAGCGAGCAACTCGAACAGGCCGCCGAAGCGATGGAAAGCCGCGGCGAGAACGTCTCGAACATCACCTACTCGGCACCGACCGAGACGGGCGAAGTCGAGGTGCGCGTCGACGAGGAAAACCAGCGCCGCATCGCGGCCGCCGGGCTGGGCGCGCTCGGCGCGGAGGCTGCCGCCTTCGCCCGCGTCGGCCGCAACGACCCGTGCCCCTGCGGCAGCGGCAAGAAGTACAAGCAGTGCCACGGCAAGCTGACCTGAAGTAGACATGCTCCCTAGGCTTGCCGCACTTCGTGTGGCCGCCAGCCCCTCGCCGGGGGCGATACCGGCGGCCCGGCAAAGCCGGTTCCGCGGTATCCCTGGCGACGAAAAGTGCGTCTTGTCGGTGCCGATGAAAAATTGATACGCAAGAAGGAATAAGTGCCATGCCCGTGAACCTGTCTGCCCCTGATCCTGCCGCCTTGTTCGCGGTGCCCGGCGTCCGCATCGGCGTGGCCGAGGCGGGTGTGCGCAAGGCCAATCGCAAGGACCTGACGGTCGTGCTGATCGACGAAGGTTCGGCCGTCGGCGGCGTGTTCACGCAGAACCGCTTCTGCGCCGCGCCGGTGCAGGTCTGCCGCGAGCACCTGGCCGCTAACCACGGCATCCGGGCGATGGTCATCAACACCGGCAATGCCAATGCGGGCACCGGCGAAGACGGGCTGATGCGCACGCGCTCCACCTGCATCGCGCTGGCGCGCAAGCTGGAGATCTCGCCCGAGCAGATCCTGCCGTTCTCCACCGGCGTGATCATGGAGCCGCTGCCCGTCGACCGCATCGAGGCCGGCCTTCCCGCCGCCCTGGCAGACGCCAGGGAGGACAACTGGGCGCGCGCGGCCGAGGGCATCATGACCACCGACACGATTCCCAAGGCGTTCAGCCAGCAGGTTCAGGTCGGCGGCGCCACCGTCACCATCACCGGCATCAGCAAGGGCGCCGGCATGATCCGCCCGAACATGGCGACCATGCTGGGCTTCCTGGCGACGGACGCGAAGATCGACCCCTCGCTGATCCAGCCGCTGGCCAGGCAGCTGGCCGATGCCTCGTTCAACCGCGTGACCATCGACGGCGACACCTCGACGAACGACTCGTTCGTGGTCATCGCCACGCAGAAGGCCGCGCACGCGACCATCACTTCGCTCGACTCGGCCGAGGGCAAGGCGCTGGTGGCCGCGATGCAGGAGGTGGCGCGCCAGCTGGCGCAGGCCATCGTGCGCGACGGGGAGGGGGCGACCAAGTTCATCACCGTCCAGGTCGAAGGCGGCCGCGACGCTGCCGAGTGCAAGCAGGTGGCGTACGCCGTGGCGCACTCGCCACTGGTCAAGACGGCCTTCTACGCCAGCGACCCGAATCTGGGCCGCATCCTGGCTGCCGTGGGCTATGCGGGCATCGCCGACCTCGACCAGACCGGCATCGACCTGTTCCTCGACGACGTCCATGTGGCGGTCAAGGGCGGGCGCAATCCGTCGTACCGCGAGGAAGACGGCCAGCGCGTGATGAAGCAGAGCGAAATCACGGTGCGCATCGGCCTGGGCCGCGGCAATGCCAGCGAGACGGTGTGGACCTGCGACTTCAGCCACGAATACGTGACGATCAACGCCGATTACCGGTCATGAATGAGCAGTTCCAGAGGCTGATCGAGCGAGCCGAACAGCTCATCGGGCGCATCGAATCGATCCTTCCGCAGCCGCTGGCCGAGCCGGCCGACTGGAACGCGTCCATCGCCTGGCGCTACCGCCGCCGCAGCTCGGGCCACGGCGTGCTGGAGCCGGTGAAGCACGTGGCGGCGATGTCGCTCGATTCGCTGAAGGAAATCGACGTCCAGAAGGAAAAGATCGCGCGCAACACGCAGCAGTTCGTCGAAGGCAAGCCAGCCAACAACGTGCTGCTGACGGGCGCGCGCGGCACGGGCAAGTCGTCGCTGATCCGCGCCTGCCTGCAGGCCTACGCGCCGCAAGGGCTGCGCCTGATCGAGGTGGACAAGGCCGAGCTCACCGACCTGCCTGACATCGTCGAGGTGGTGTCGCAGCGGCCCGAGAAGTTCATCGTGTTCAGCGACGACCTGAGCTTCGACGAGGGCGAGCCGGGCTACAAGGCGCTGAAGTCGATCCTCGACGGCTCCATCGCGGCATCGACGCCCAATGTGCTGATCTACGCGACCAGCAACCGGCGCCACCTGCTGCCCGAGTACATGAAGGACAACCTCTCGTACACCCACACCGAGGACGGCGAAGTCCACCCCGGCGAGGTGATCGAGGAAAAGATCTCGCTGTCGGAGCGCTTCGGCCTCTGGGTGAGCTTCTATCCCTTCAGCCAGAACGAATACCTGACGATCGTGGGCCAGTGGCTCTCGTCGTTCGGCATGGACGAGGCCACCATCGCGGCGGCGCGGCCCGAGGCGCTCGTGTGGGCGCTGGAGCGCGGCTCGCGCAGCGGCCGCGTGGCCTACCAGTTCGCGCGCGACTACGCGGGGCGGAGCAAGGCGTGAGCGAACAGACCCGCAAGCACACGGAAGTCGCGGTCGGCGTGCTGATCCGCCTGTCCGACGGCGCGCTGCTGCTTTCGACGCGGCCCGAGGGCAAGGCCTACGCGGGCTTCTGGGAGTTTCCCGGCGGCAAGATCGAGGCGGGCGAGACGGTCGAACAGGCGCTGCGGCGCGAGCTCCAGGAAGAACTCGGCATCACCATCGACGGCGCCGAGGTCTGGAAGGTGACCGAGCACGACTACCCGCACGCGCTGGTGCGCCTGCACTGGTGCAAGGTCACGGCCTGGAGCGGCGAATTCGAGATGCGCGAAGGCCAGCGCATGGCCTGGCAGCAGCTGCCGCTGGACGTGGCGCCGGTGCTGCCGGGCGCGTTCCCGGTGCTGCAGTGGCTGTCGCAAGAGCGCGGCCTGCCGTTCGTGGCGCCGCCGGTGGTCGCGCCGGCCGACGCGCCGGCCAGCTGATCGCTTGATGCATCCCAAGTACCGTCCGGACATCGACGGCCTGCGGGCAATCGCCGTGGGCTCGGTGCTGGTGTACCACGCGTTCCCGACGGCGCTGATGGGCGGCTTCGTCGGCGTCGACATCTTCTTCGTGATCTCGGGCTTCCTGATCACGACCATCATTCTCCAGAGCCTCGCGGCGGGCGACTTCAGCTACCGCGACTTCTACGCGCGGCGCATCCGGCGGATCTTCCCGGCGCTGATCGTGGTGCTGTTCGCCACGCTCTGCGCGGGCTGGTACCTGCTGCTGTCCGACGAGTTCGCCGAGCTCGGCAAGCAGACCGTGGGCGGCGCGGCCTTCGTCGCCAACTTCGTGTTCTGGGGCGAGTCGGGCTACTTCGACACGGCCGCCGAGACCAAGCCGCTGCTGCACCTGTGGTCGCTGGGCATCGAGGAGCAGTTCTACATCTTCTGGCCGCTGCTGCTGGGGCTCGCCTGGCGCAAGGGCTGGCCGATCGTGCGCGTGGTGCTGGCGGTGGCGGCGGTCTCGTTCGTCGTGAACGTGGCCACGGTGCATCCGCTGCCGGCGGCGTCGTTCTATTCGCCGGCTTCCCGTTTCTGGGAGCTGATGGTGGGCGGCATCCTGGCCTGCATGCGGCTGAAGCCGCCGGCGCCGAGCGCGCGGCGCAGCCACCTGCAGTCGGTGCTGGGCGTGGGGCTGATCGTGCTCGGGCTGGTGATGATCCGCAGCAACAAGGCCTTCCCGGGCTGGTGGGCGCTGCTGCCCACGCTGGGCGCCGTCAGCTGCATCGCCGCGGGGCCGAACGGCGTGCTCAACAAGTACCTGCTGTCGAACCGGGTGATGGTGTGGATCGGGCTCATCAGCTATCCGCTGTACCTGTGGCACTGGCCGCTGCTGGCCTTCGTGCGCATCGTGGAGGCCGATCCGCTGCATCCATCGCCGGTCTACCGCGCCGGCGCGATGGTGGCCGCCGTGCTGCTGGCATGGGCCACGTACCGCTTCGTCGAACGCTACACGAGAAGCCGTCCCGGCACGGGGATCCTCAAGGCGCTGGGCGGTGGCATGGTGCTGGTCGCCGCGCTGGGCACCGCGATCTTCTTCGGCGTGCCCGGCCCCCGCAACGACAGCGACCGGCTGCAGGTCGTCGCCAACGCCACGCTGGACGCCGACTACTACGCCGGCTTCAAGCTCGACCAGATCGGCGAGCAGCTGGTCTACAAGACCGGAAGCGGCCCCAAGCGCGTGCTCTTCGTGGGCGACAGCCACGTGCAGCAGTACGCGCCGCGCATCATGGAGCTGTCGCGCACGCTGTCGATGCCCGACAAGTCGGCCTGGTTCGTGACCCAGGGCGCATGCCCGGCGGTTCCGGGCGTGCAGGTCGACAAGAACATCGGATGCGCCGAGCGCCGCGACGCGATGCTGGCCTATGCGATGGGCCCGGAGGTCGACTCGGTCGTCATCGGTGGCTGCTGGAACTGCTACTTCGTCGGCCACGGGGCGCTGGAGTACTACTTCCGCGGCCCCGACAACAAGGTCCATCCGTTCCAGGGCGGCGACGGCATCGAGCGTTCGCTGGCCTCGCTGGAGGCCACGCTGCGCGAGCTGGCACGGCACAAGAAGGTCTTCCTGCTGCTCGACAACCCCGGCGGCCCCGAATTCACGCCCAAGCGCCTGATCGAAGGCAGCCGCCTCACGCACATGGAGGCGATGACCTCCTCGCCGACGGTGCCGCTGCCGGCCGACCAGAAGGTGCTCAACGACAGGCTGCGCGCCATCGCCGAGGCGAGCGGCGCGCAGCCCATCGATGCGATGGCTGTGCTGTGCAAGGACGGCGCCCATTGCCTGGTCACGCTGCCCGACGGCGCGCCCGCGTACAAGGACGCCGACCACCTGCGTCCGCGCTACACGCGCGAAGAGGCGAGCTACTTCGACCGGACCGTGCGCAGCGCCCCGGCGCAGCAGCCGTCGCGCTGAGCGGCCGTTCGCCAGCCGACCGACCGACAGATCGAAGAAGAGCAAGCGCCCATGCATCCCAAGTACCGCCCGGACATCGACGGCCTGCGAGCCATCGCGGTCGGCTCGGTGCTGGCGTACCACGCCTTCCCGAGCCTGCTGCCGGGAGGCTTCATCGGGGTCGACATCTTCTTCGTGATCTCGGGCTTCCTGATCACGACCATCCTCCTGCAGAGCCTGGCGGCGGGCGACTTCAGCTACCGCGACTTCTACGCGCGGCGCATCCGGCGGATTTTTCCGGCGCTGGTGCTGGTGCTGCTGGCGACGCTGGCCTTCGGCTGGTATGTGCTGCTGCCGGGCGAGTTCTCGCAGCTGGGCAAGCAGACCACGGGCGGCGCCGCCTTCTTCGCCAACCTCGTCTTCTTGGGCGAGGCCGGCTATTTCGACGCCTCGGCCGAGACCAAGCCGCTGCTGCACCTGTGGTCGCTGGGCATCGAGGAGCAGTTCTACATCTTCTGGCCGCTGATGCTGGGGCTGGCATGGCGCAGCCGCTGGCCGATGCTGCGCGTGGTGCTGGCGGTGGCCGTGATCTCGTTCCTCGTCAACGTGCTGACGGTACAGGCGCACCGCGCGGCGGCTTTCTATTCGCCGCTGTCGCGCGCGTGGGAGCTGATGGCGGGCGGGTTGCTGGCGGTCATGCAGCTGCAGTCAGTTGCACAAGGCGCCGCGAGCACCCGTGCGTGGAAGAAGCACCTGCAGTCGATCGTCGGCATCGCGCTGATCGTGCTCGGCCTCTTCATGACGCGCAGCACCAAGGCGTTTCCGGGCTGGTGGGCGCTGCTGCCGGTGCTGGGCGCGGCGAGCTGCATCGCGGCAGGGCCGGGCGGGGTGCTCAACCGGTATCTGCTGTCGAACCGGGTGATGGTGTGGATCGGCCTCATCAGCTACCCGCTGTACCTCTGGCACTGGCCGCTGCTGTCCTACGCGCGCATCGTGACCGGCGGCGAGCCGCCGCTGCAGCTGCGCATCGTGCTGGTGGCGGCGTCGGTCGTGCTGGCGTGGGCCACGTATCGCTTCCTCGAGCGCTTCGTCAAGCTGCACCTCTCGCAGGCAATCCTGCGCGGGCTGGCGGGTGCGGGCGCGGCGTTGGCGCTGGCCGGTGTTCTTGTTTTCCTGGGCACGCCGATGCCTCGCCACGACAGCCCGGCCCTGCAGGCGGTGGCCGATGCGACCCGCGAGGACAACTACTACGACGGCTTCGAGGAGGCCGCGCTGGGCAACCAGTTCGTCTACCGCGCCGGCAACGGCAAGCACAACGTGCTGCTGATCGGCGACAGCCACGTCGAGCAGTACGCGCCGCGCGCGCTCGAGCTGGTGCGCACGCAGCCCGACAAGGCACGCACCATCTACTTCGCGACCAAGGGCTCGTGCCCGCCGGTGCCGGGCCTTTTCAGCGGCCCCGACACCGGCTGCGACGAGCGGCGCACCGCGGTGCTCGAGCTGGCGCTCAAGCCCGAGATCGACTCGGTCGTGCTGGGTGCGTGCTGGAGCTGCTACTTCACCGGCGCCGGCCCGACGGTGAACTTCTTCGTCGACGACCGGAAGGCCGTGCATCCGTTCATCGGCGGCGACGGCATCGATCAGTCGCTCAAGTCGCTGGGCGAGGTGCTGAAGCGGCTGTCGGCGCACAAGCCGGTCTACCTGGTGCTGGGCAATCCGGTGGGCATGGATTTCGATCCGCTGCGGCAGATCGAGGGCAGCCGCCTGGGGCGCATGACGGCGGAGTCGGGTCAGCTCAAGGCGCCGATGCCGCAGGACCAGGCGCAGTTCAACGCGCGGCTGAAGCAGGTGGCGCAGGCCAATGGCGCCAAGGTCATCGAGCCTTTCGCCAGCCTGTGCGCGGATGGCGAGTGCATCCGCAGCATGCCGGACGACGGTTCGCCAGCCTACAAGGACATCGGCCATCTTCGGCCGCGCTATGCGCGAAGCTCCGCGACGTACATCGATCCGGCGCTGCTGGATGAAGGCGCCGTCGGCAAGTAAGCGGCTTTTCCTGCCGACCTACTGGATCTTGGGATCGCCGAAAGGCTCGTCGTCCGGCGGCGCTTCGGCGGGCATGCGGAATTCCTCGCTGGCCCAGGCGCCCAGGTCGATGCCTTTGCAGCGCGCGCTGCAGAAGGGCCGGTAGGCGTTGCTCGGCGCATAGACGCTCTCGCCGCCGCAGGTGGGGCAGCGCACGATGCGCTCGCCCTTGCTGTTCACCTCGGTCGTCATGCGCAAAGGGTGAGCTCGAAGGGGGCGTCTTCCGAGCTCTGGTGCAGGCGGTCGTCCTTGTCGTGGCGCATCAGGCGCACCGAGACCATGAGGCGGTTGCCGCTGATTTCGGGGATCAGGCCCAGCTTGGGGTCGATGCGCAGGCGCAGCAGCTGGAAGCTGCGGCCCTGGGGCAGGTTCTGCTGGAACTGGCCGTTGACCGCGATCACCTTGTAGGGCACGTCGGCGTCGCGCAGCAGCTTGAGCAGCAGGTAGATCGACGAGGCCAGGGGCGACAGCGTGTTCGACCAGCGCTCGAGGTCGGCGCGGCGGCTGGTGGCTGGGCGGTGCTGCCAGGCGTAGTAGGCGGGCAGGTCGAACTCGCAGGTGCCGCCCGGAATGCCGGCGCGGCTGCGGATGCTCATGAGCCACTCGTTCTCGGTCAGCGCCTGGCCCGCCTTGCCGGCCACGCCGTTGAGGGTGGCGAAATTGCCTTCGAGCTGGCCGATGACCTGGTCGAGCACCGTCTCGGCGATGGCCGGATTGCCCCGGTAGCTGTTGAAGACGTTCTTGTGCTTGTCCAGGTCGCGCAGCACGTCGGCCTTGAGGTCGGCGCGCGCGGCGACGTCCATGATCTCGAAGATCGTGACCAGGGCGTAGTGGTGGGACAGCGGGGATTCGGCCGGCACCAGCTCGCCGAGGCGGCGAAACAGGTGCTCTAGCCGCAGGTACGTGCGGATGCGCTCGTTGAAGGGGTACTCGTAGAGGATCACGCGTATCGGTTTTTCACGTCGGGTTCGGGCTCATTGCGTCTTGGCGGCCGGTGGCGGGAACACCTCGCGCACAGCCTCCAGCATACGCTGCCCGAAAAGAATGTAACCCCGGGTCGACACGTGGGTCTCGTTGGCAGGGAAAAGATCCTTCATCTTGAAGCGGTTCTGCTCGGCCAGCGCGAACAGGTCCGGTCCGATATTTTGCGGGTTGAACGCGGCCCGGAACGCATCGGCATGGTTTTGTTGCAAATACACGCTGGTCTTGTTCGGCACGACCATCCACACCACCTTGTAGGGTGCTGCAGTGCTCTCGAAGCGCTTCATGAAGCTCGCGGACTCGGCTGTCAGCGCCGGATTGACGCGGTCCTCGGCGGTCATCAGGAGCTTGTTGCAGGCGCGGTGGCTGAACTGCTTGCAGCCCTCGGGCACCACGCGGGCGTCGATCAGCGGGCCCCAGCGATCGGGCGTGTTGGTCCAGCTGTCGGAGGCCAGGATCTCCTTGGTGTTTTGGTATGTCAACCAGCCGCTGAGCAACTGGGCATCCCAGTTGAGCTGGAAGCCAGGGGCCGGCCTGGACGGGTTCTCGAAGGGAGGCGGCGTCGGCTTGAAGCTGTGCTTCATGGTCTTGCACGACTCGGACTTCTCGATGCGGTCGTACAGCAGCCGTTCGATGCTCTCGACGATCACGACCTTGCCCTTGAAACCCGACTTCTGGAGCCAGCCCGAGAAGTCGTCGCAGAGCACGCCGCCCAGGTTGTCCCAGTGCGTGGTCGTGACCTTGTAGCCCGCGCCCACCAGTTTCGACTGCCACGCGTAGCGCACCGAGAAGCTGTCGCCGATCACCAGGATGTCGGATTCGGTGATGGGCCAGGTCTTGACGTCGGCGTCGGGAATGGGCGGCGGCGGCTCGTGCCAGCCGAACTCGCGCTCGGAAATGCGCCCGATGCGGGTCAGGTCGCCGTAGGGGATGGGCGTGAAGAGGCTGACCAGCAGCAGGGCGCAGCACACCAGGTAGCCCGCGGCGAAGATGCGAAGCCAGGTCCTGGCAGATTTCGTGTCTTCCATGTCGTCAGAACTGGAAATAGAGGAAGGGGCTGTAGCTGCCGAACTTCGACACGCACAGGCCAAAGAGGTAGACGCAGCCCAGGCCGGTGGCCCAGGTCGCCAGGCGCTGCAGGCGCGGGCGGCCGGCCAGCCCGGCGACGGCGGGAATCCAGCGGTCGAGCGTGATGGTGGGCGGCAGCGCCAGGCAGATCACGAGGCCGACCAGGATCGTCTGGAAGAATTCCGGCTTGCGGAACGGCACGCGGAACTCGCTGAAGGCCGACACGGGCGCGCCGTGCATGCCCAGCATGCCCTTGTAGATCTCGATGGCGGCCGACATGCTGTCGGCGCGGAAGACCACCCAGGCGATCATCACGCACAGGAAGGTGAGGAACCAGCCGGCCACGCGGCCGTACCAGGTGGTTTCGGTCTTGCCGCGACGCACCTTGGCGTTCCAGAAGTGGTTGACCATCAGGTAGAAGCCGTGCAGCGCGCCCCAGAGCACGAAGGTCCAGGCGGCGCCGTGCCACAGGCCGCCCAGCAGCATCGTCAGGAACAGGTTGATGTAGCGCCGCGTCGGACCCTTTCGGTTGCCGCCCAGCGGCACGTAGAGGTAGTCGCGCAGGAAGGTCGACAGCGAGATGTGCCAGCGGCGCCAGAACTCGATCATGTTGGTCGACTTGTACGGCGACCTGAAGTTGAGCGGCAGTTGCACGCCCACGCACAGCGAGAGGCCCACGGCCATGTCGGAATAGCCCGAGAAGTCGAAGTAGATCTGCAGCGTGTACGCCAGCACCCCGAACCAGGCCGTGTACAGCGAGGGCAGCACGCCTTCGTGCACGCCCTTGAACATCATGTCGGCGTACTGGCCCAGCGGGTCGGCGATGAGCATCTTCTTGGCCAGGCCGAAGACGAAGATGCCCAGGCCCAGCGCGATGTTGTTGGCGTTGATCCTGTAGGTGGCCGGGCTGTTGAACTGCGGCATCATCTGCGCGTGATGCAGCACGGGGCCCGCGATCAGGTGCGGGAAGTAGGTCACGAACAGCACGTAATGGATGAAGCTGCGCTCGTGCACCTTGCCCTGCCAGCAGTCGACCAGGAAGGCGATCTGGGTGAAGGTGTAGAACGAGATGCCGATGGGCAGGACGATGTGGACCAGGTCGATCTGCGGGAGCCCTGCGGCGGCCAGGCCGGCATCGACGTTCTCGAGGAAGAAGTTGGCGTACTTGAAGACCGCCAGCACCCCCAGGTTGACCACCAGGGCGATGATCAGCAGCGTCTTGCGGTACTTGTCCTCCCGGCTGGGGGAGGGCGTGAGCCGCAGCCCGAACCAGTAGTTGACGCAGATCGACCCCAGCAGGAGCGGCAGCGCCTTGACGCTCCACCACCCGTAGAAGAAGAGGGAAGCCAGTGCCAGGAACCCCGCCGCCGACCGGGGGCTGCGCGCACCGATCAGGAAGAAGCCGATCAGGACCAGCGGGAAGAAAACGAAGATGAAGGGGTACGAATTGAAAAGCATCGTGAGGGGCGCTTGGGCATGCGCCGTTTGACGTGACCGTCTTTTTGCCGTCGCGGCGTCAACCCCAAATTATCGCGTGCTTGACTTAGCCCACCGTTCCCAGAAACCCCGGACCTGCTGAGCGAGTTCCTCCAGGGTCAGGGACTCGTTGTAAATGACGGCGTCCGCGGCGGCCCGCCGGGCCCGGCGCGGAGCCTGCTGGGCGATCACCGCCTTGACCGCTTCGGGCGCCCAGCCCGAGCGTGCGATGACGCGTTTCAGCTGCGTTTCCTCGGTGGCGTCGACCACCAGCACCCGGTCGACGATCGCGCGCCAGCGGCCGGATTCGACCAGCAGGGGAACGTCGAACACGACGACGGCATCCTCGCCGGCTGCCGCGGCCTGGCGCTGGGTTTCGGCGCCGATCAGGGGATGGAGAGTGGATTCGAGCCGGGCCTTGGCGCCGGCGTCCGCGAACACGATCTGGCGCATCGCGGCACGGTCCAGGCCGCCGGCCGGGTCGATGACGCCCGGGCCGAAGGCGGCTTCCAGGGCCGGCATCGCGATGCCGCCCGGCAGCGCGATGGAGCGCGCGATGGCGTCGGTGTCCACGAGAACCGCCCCCTGGGCCACCAGGAGGCTCGCGACCGTGCTCTTGCCGCTGCCGATGCCGCCCGTCAGGCCGATGCGCCGCACTGCCATGCGGAGGTCAGCGCATCAGCGCGTCCAGGGGAAAGGCGAACGGAATCCACTGCCTCACGACTTCGGGGCCCGCCACGAGGCAGACGAGGCCAGCGCCGGCCAGGAAGGGGCCGAAGGCGATGGGAATGTCCTTGTGCGCCAGCTTGCCGGCGATGCGCAAAGAGATGCCGATCACCGCACCCACCAGCGAAGAGACGAGGATGATCGCGATGAGGTAGTCCGCTCCGAGCCATGCGCCCAGCGCGGCCAGCAGTTTGAAGTCTCCATAGCCCATGCCTTCCTTGCCCGTGACCAGGCGAAAGGCATGGTACACAAGCCAGAGGCTCAGGTAGCCGAACACCGCGCCCCAGACGGCCGAACTCAGCGAAACGCCGGTCCAGCCCATGGCCGCGCCGATCAGGCCGAGCCAGAGCAGCGGGTAGTTGAGCGAATCGGGCAGGAACTGCGTGTCGAAGTCGATCAGGAACTGGCAGATCAGGAAGGCCCCGAACGCCGCCCAAAGCGCCCCGGCCGGCGTGATGCCGAAGCGCCAGGCGCACAGGGCGAACAGGCCACCGGTGATCAGCTCGACCAACGGGTAGCGAAGGCTGATCGAGGTCTTGCACGACGAGCAGCGTCCGCGCAGCGCGGCATAGCTCAGCACGGGGATGTTCTCGTACCAGCGGATCTCGTGGCCGCAGGCGCCGCAGCGCGACGCGGGGCGCATCAGGTCGAAGGGAGGCTGCTTCTCGACGACTTCGGCCGCCTTGTCGGCGGAGGCCTCCAGCCCGGCGGGCGCCGCGACCTTCGGCCCGAAGGCCAGCGACCACAGCGAGGGCGCATCCTTCGACGACATGAGATTGGCGACCGCGTCGGCAAGCCACTCGCGGTACATCATCACCGGCACGCGGTAGATGACGACGTTCATGAAGCTGCCGATCAATAGCCCCAGGACACCGGCGAAGACGGTGTCGAATTCCCGCGAAACCAGCATCAAACGACCTGGCCGAGCTTGAAGATGGGCAGGTACATCGACACCACGATGCCGCCGATGATGGTGCCGAGGAACACGATGATGATCGGCTCCATCAGGCTGGAGAGGCCCGCGACCATGTCGTCCACCTCGGATTCGTAGAAGTCGGCGGCCTTGCCCAGCATGTGGTCGATCGAGCCGGATTCCTCGCCGATGGCGGTCATCTGGATCACCATGGACGGGAACAGGTTGACGTTGGTCATGGCCGCCGTGAGGCTGGTGCCGGTGGAGACTTCCTGCTGGATCTTCGCGGTGGCGTCGCCGTAGACGGTGTTGCCGGAGGCGCCGCCCACGGAGTCGAGGGCTTCGACCAGCGGGACGCCGGCGGCGAACATGGTGGCCAGAGTGCGGGTCCAGCGGGCGACGCAGGATTTTTCGATCAGCGCGCCGAAAACCGGAATTCTCAGCAGAAGGCGGTCCATGGTCCTTTGCACGCGCTCATTGCGCTTCCAGGCCTGCAGGAAGAAATAGAGCCCGCCGCCAATGCCGCCGAAGATCAGCCACCAGTAAGACACGAAGAACTCGCTGATGCCGATCACGATCAGGGTCGGTGCCGGCAGGTCGGCTCCGAACGACGTGAACACCGATTTGAATGCCGGGATCACGAAGATCATGATGATGGCGATCACCACGAAGGCCACAACAATCACTGAGATCGGATACATCAAGGCCGACTTGATCTTGGATTTGATCGCCTCGGTCTTTTCCATGTAGGTCGCCAGCCGGTCCAGCAACTCTTCGAGAATACCGGCCGCTTCGCCTGCCTCCACCAAGTTGCAATAGAGATTGTCGAAGTACTTCGGAAACTTGCGGAAGGCGGACGAGAGCGAACTGCCGGTTTCCACGTCGCTGCGGATGTCGTTGAGCAGCTTGGCCACACTCGGGTTCGCATTGCCGCGCCCGACGATATCGAAGGACTGCATCAGGGGCACGCCGGCCTTCATCATGGTCGCCAGCTGGCGCGTGAAGATCGCGATGTCCTTCGGCTTGATCGCCTTGCCTGAGCGCATGCGGCGCTTCTTGATCTTGGAGGCGAGCACGCCCTGGCGGCGCAGCGCGGCCTGCACCTGGTTTTCGCCGGCAGCACGAAGTTCGCCGCGTACCAGCTTGCCGTTGCGGTCCTTGCCTTCCCATTCGAAGACAAATTCCTTGTGTGTGGGCTGGGTGCGGGAGGATGCCACTGTAGCCATTCGATCTCCGGTATTCGGTGTGTTCGTTATTCGTTGGTGCAGGCCACCACTTCTTCGAGCGAAGTGAGGCCCTGCATGACCTTGCGCAGGCCCGACTGGCGCAGCGAACGCACGCCCTCGGCTTCCGACTGCGCGGCGATGTCGAGCGCACTGCCGTCGCGCAGGATGATTTCCTGGATGGCTTCCGAGATCGGCATCACCTGGTAGATGCCCACGCGGCCCTTGTAGCCGCTGCTGCAGGCGGAGCAGCCGACGGGGCGGTACGGTTTCCAGGAGCCGTCCAGCTCTTCTTCCTTGAAACCTGCCTCGAGCAGCGTTTCGCGCGGGATGTCGGCCGGCAGCTTGCAGACGGTGCACAGGCGCCGCGCGAGGCGCTGGGCAGTGATCAGGATCACGCTCGACGCGATGTTGAACGGCGCGATGCCCATGTTGCGCATCCGCGTGAGCGTGGTCGGCGCATCGTTGGTGTGCAGCGTGGAGAGCACCAGGTGGCCGGTCTGGGCTGCCTTGATCGAGATGTCGGCGGTTTCGAGGTCGCGGATTTCGCCGACCATGATGATGTCGGGATCCTGGCGCAGGAAGGCGCGCAGCGCGGCTGCGAAGGTCAGGCCCGCGCGTTCGTTGACATTGACCTGGTTGACGCCGGGCAGGTTGATTTCCGACGGGTCTTCCGCCGTCGCGATGTTCACGCCCGGCTGGTTCAGGAGGTTCAGGCAGGTGTAGAGCGACACCGTCTTGCCCGAGCCGGTAGGGCCGGTGACGAGCACCATCCCGTACGGGCGGCCGATGGCATGCAGCAGCCGCGCCTTTTCGTCAGCGTCGTAACCCAGGGCGTCGATGCCCAGGCGCGCGCTGCTCGGGTCGAGGATACGCACGACGATCTTCTCGCCGAAGAGCGTGGGCAGCGTGCTCACGCGGAAGTCGATCACGCGGTCGGGACCGATCTTGAGCTTCATGCGGCCGTCCTGCGGCACGCGCTTCTCGGAGATGTCGAGCCGGGAAATGACCTTGATGCGCGAGGCCAGCTTGTCCTTGATGACCGTGGGCGGGCTGGCAACTTCGCGCAGTTCGCCGTCGACCCGGAAGCGGACGCGGTAGTTGTGCTCGTAGGGCTCGAAGTGGATGTCGGATGCCCGCATGCTGACGGCGTCGAGCAGCATCTTGTGCAGGAAGCGCACGACCGGCGCATCTTCGACTTCGGCGATGGCCTGGTCATTGCCCTCGTTCGCGGTCTCGGCCGCGACGTCGTCGAACTCGAACTCGCTGCCGACGATGCTGTTGATGGTCTCGGCCGCGCTGACGGCGGCGGCTTCGATCATCCGCGACAGCTTGTCGTATTCGGCGATGACCCAGTCGACGCCCATCTGGGAGGCGAACTTGATCTTTTCCGCGGCCTGCTGATCGGAAGGATCGGCTGTTGCAACAATCAGACGGTTGTTGCGCTTGCTGAGCACGACGATGCGGTACGCATGGCACAGCTTCTGGTCGAGCAGGTCCTTGGGCAGGCGCTGGGGATCGATGGCGTCGAGATCGAGCAGCGGTGCGCCGAACGCGGTGGAAAGGGTGTGGGCGAGGTCTGCGGCGGAAACGGCGCCGGAGCCGGTCAGTTCGGCAATGAAGCTCGTGCGAGCGCTGATGGACTTCTGATAGATGTCCTCGGCTGCCCTGGCAGGCAGCTTGCCGGCCGAAACCAGGGCGCGCGCAAGCCCGGGTAGGGCAATTTGCGAAGGTTCTTTAACAGGAAGTTCGGCTGCAGCCATTCAGCGAGTGAAAAAGATGTGAAAATTTGCTTCACGATCATCGCTGAACAGTCCTGTGCTGTAAATCGCTACACAGCAACAGGCTGGCCATTTGTCCATTAATGCCAGCCAAAGGCTGGTCGGGGTGAGAGGATTCGAACCTCCGGCCTCTACGTCCCGAACGTAGCGCTCTACCAGGCTAAGCTACACCCCGATGGTTGCAAGAAAGAAGAAGTCGTCCTAGATGCCAACTCAGGAGAGGTGTTCAGGCACGTCGCTCAAGCAACTGAGCCGCTAATTGTAGCAAACCTGAAGCGTGCAAATTGGCCGGGAAATCTTTTAATGCATGAATCGCACGCTGCGCCTCGGCTGCTGCCGCTGCGCGCGAGGCATCCAGGGCCCCGGTTTCCTGAACGATCTCGATGACCTTGCCCAGCTGGGTGGTGTCGCCGGCCTCGATGGCGGCGCGCACGAGCGCGCTCTGTGCCGGAGTGCCTCGCTGCATCGCGAAGATGAGCGGCAGCGTGGTCTTGCCTTCACGCAGGTCGTCGCCGACATTCTTGCCGGTTTCGTTGGCGTCGCCCGTGTAGTCCAGGACGTCATCGATCACCTGGAAGGCGGTGCCCAAGGCCTGGCCGTAGGTCGCGCAGGCCTCTTCCATTTTTGGGGTGGCGTTCGCCAGCACGGCCGCGAGGCGGGTGCTCGCCTCGAAGAGCTTCGCCGTCTTCGAGCGGATCACGCGCAGATAGGCCGCTTCGTCCAGCGACGCATCGTGCATGTTCATCAGCTGAAGCACCTCGCCCTCGGCGATGATGTTGGTGGCTTCGGCCAGGATCTGCATCACGCGCATGTTGTTGGCGTCCAACATCATCTGGAACGCGCGCGAATAGAGGAAGTCGCCGACCAGCACGCTGGCCGGGTTGCCGAACGATTCGTTGGCCGTTGCGCGTCCGCGCCGCAGGGTCGACTCGTCGACCACGTCGTCGTGCAGCAGGGTTGCCGTATGGATGAACTCCACCACGGCCGCCAGATTGAATCGCTGGTCCCCGGTGTAGCCCAGCGCGCCCGACATCAGCAGCAGGAGCGCCGGTCGCAGGCGCTTGCCGCCAGCGGAGATGATGTACCGGGAAACCTGGCTGACCAGCGGCACGCCGGTGTCGAGGCGGCGGGCGATCACGCGGTCGACTTCGACCATGTCGCCGGCAATCAGGTCCAGCACGGTGGCGGTGGGGGAGGTGTCGGCGGCTGGAACTGGCAAAGCGAAGGCGCGGGGCGCTGCTGAGTGTTGTATGTGGGGGACCCAGGCAGGTGCAGGGCCGGAAGGCGCAAATTATATGGAGCCGAAGCGGCTTGCTGATGGGGCTTCGGCCCAAGAGTAGCTAGTGGGCGCAAACCGCGCTATAATCTTGGGCTCTGCGGAATTCGCCGTGGAGACTCATTTCTAAGAGGTTTACATGTACGCGGTCATAAAAACCGGTGGCAAGCAGTATCGCGTTGCTTCCGGCGAGAAAATCAAAGTAGAACAGATTGCTGCGGACGTAGGCCAGGAAATCGTGATCGACCAGGTTCTGGCAGTCGGCAACGGCGCTGAGATCAAGGTTGGCACGCCCCTGGTGTCCGGTGCAACGGTGACGGTCACGGTACTGTCGCACGGCAAGCACGACAAGGTTCGCATCTTCAAGATGCGCCGTCGCAAGCACTATCAGAAACGTCAAGGCCATCGCCAGCAGTTCACCGAACTGCAAATCGGCGCGATCGCGGGCTAAGGAGAAGATTCCATGGCACAGAAAAAAGGCGGCGGCTCAACGCGAAACGGGCGCGATTCCAAGCCCAAGATGCTCGGCGTGAAGGCTTTCGGCGGCGAACTGATCAGCGCAGGCTCGATCATCGTGCGCCAGCGTGGTACCCAGTTCCACCCCGGCGTGAACGTCGGCGTGGGCAAGGACCACACGCTGTTCGCCCTGGTCGACGGCCACGTGTCGTTCGGTACCAAGGGTGCGCTGAACAAGCACACGGTCAACGTGACTCCCGCGGCTTAAGCCCCGAGTCAGCCCTGACCATCCCGAGGCCCCGCATTGCCGGGGCCTCTTCATTTGTAAACTAGACATCCCATGAAGTTCGTCGACGAAGCCTTCATCGACATCGCCGCGGGCGATGGCGGGAACGGCTGCGTGTCGTTCCGTCATGAGAAGTACAAGGAATTCGGCGGCCCCAACGGCGGAGACGGCGGCCGTGGCGGCCACGTCTTCGCGGTGGCCGATTCCAACCTCAACACCCTGGTCGACTTCCGCTATTCGCGCCGCCACGAGGCCAAGCGCGGCGAGCACGGCATGGGCTCCGACATGTTCGGCGCCGCGGGCGACGACATCACGCTCAAGATGCCGGTCGGAACGATCATTTCCGACGCCGAGACCGGGGAAGTGCTGTTCGAGCTGCTGAAAGACGGCGAGGTCATCACCATCGCCAAGGGCGGCGATGGCGGCTTCGGCAACATGCGCTTCAAGAGCGCGATCAACCGTGCCCCGCGCCAGAAAACCCCCGGCTGGCCTGGCGAGAAGCGCAGCCTCAAGCTCGAACTCAAGGTGTTGGCCGATGTGGGCCTGCTCGGCATGCCGAATGCGGGCAAGTCGACGCTGATCAGCGCCATCTCGAACGCCCGCCCGCGCATCGCGGACTACCCCTTCACCACGCTGCACCCGAACCTGGGCGTGGTGCGCGTCGGTCCCGAGCAGAGCTTCGTCGTGGCGGACCTGCCTGGCCTGATCGAAGGCGCATCCGAAGGCGCCGGCCTCGGTCATCTCTTCCTGCGGCATCTGCAGCGCACGCGCCTGCTGTTGCATGTGGTCGACATGGCCCCGTTCGACGACAGCGTCGACCCCGTGGCGCAGGCCAAGGCCATCGTGGGCGAACTCAAGAAATACGACGCCGACCTGTACGAAAAGCCGCGCTGGCTCGTGCTGAACAAGCTGGACATGGTGCCCGCCGACGAGCGCGCCGCGCGCATCAAGGACTTCGTGAAGCGCCTGCGTTTCAAGGGTCCGGTGTTCGAAATCTCGGCGCTCACGCGCGAAGGCTGCGAGCACCTGGTGCAGGCCATCTACCAGCAGGTCAAGGCCGAGCAGGTGGCCGAGCACCAGACGGTCGAGGTCGATCCGCGCTTCGTGCCTCTGCCTCCCGAAGGCTCCTGAGCGGCACCTGCCGCAGCAGCATCGACGGCCGGCCCGAGACGGGCCGAAGACAGCAACCCGAGCAGCATCCAAAGACCGTAACACCCCAAATGACCTCGTCGAACTCCGGATCCACTGCCTTGCGGGATGCCCGCCGTATCGTCGTGAAGGTGGGCTCCAGCCTCGTGACCAACGAGGGGCGCGGTCTCGACGAGGCCGCCATCGGCGAGTGGTGCCGGCAACTGGCCGCGCTGGTGCGCGACGGGCGCGAGGTGGTGATGGTGTCGAGCGGCGCGATCGCAGAAGGCATGAAGCGCCTTGGCTGGCGCACCCGGCCGCACGAGATCAACGAGCTCCAGGCCGCTGCCGCGGTCGGCCAGATGGGCCTGGCCCAGATGTACGAGACCAAGCTGCGCGAGAACGAGATCGGCAGCGCCCAGGTGCTGCTGACGCACGCCGACCTGGCCGACCGCGAGCGCTATCTCAATGCCCGATCGACGCTGGTCACGCTGCTCAAGCTGGGCGTGGTGCCGGTCATCAACGAGAACGACACGGTCGTCAACGACGAGATCAAGTTCGGCGACAACGACACGCTCGGCGCCCTCGTGGCCAACCTGGTCGAGGCCGATGCGCTGGTCATCCTCACCGACCAGAAGGGCCTGTACACGGCCGACCCGCGCAAGGACCCCGATGCGAAGTTCGTGCACGAGGCCGCCGCCGGCGACCCGGCGCTCGAGGCGATGGCCGGCGGCGCGGGTTCGAGCATCGGCAAGGGCGGCATGATCACCAAGATCCTCGCGGCCAAGCGCGCGGCCGGCTCGGGCGCCTCCACGGTCATCGCCTGGGGCCGCGAGGCCGACGCGCTGCTGCGGCTGGCGAAGGGCGAATCCATCGGCACGCTGCTGGTGGCGCAGACCGCCAAGCACCAGGCCCGCAAGCGCTGGATGGCCGACCATTTGCAGCTGCGCGGCTCCGTCGTGGTCGACGCGGGCGCGGCCGCCAAGGTGCGGGCCGAGGGCAAGAGCCTGCTGCCGATCGGCATGACCGGGGTCTCGGGCGAGTTCTCGCGCGGCGACGTGATCGCGGTGCGCGACGCCGACGGTGTCGAGCTGGCCCGCGGCCTTGCCAACTACTCGAGCGTGGAGGCGCGCCTGCTGTGCCGCAAGCCCTCGTCGGAGTTCGAACGCCTGCTGGGCTATGTGGCGGAGCCGGAGATGGTCCACCGCGACAACATGGTGCTGATGCCGGGCTGAGAGGCCGCGAGAAACAAAACGGGGCCCGCGGGCCCCGTTTTTTTATCCTCGGTGCGGATCGCCTACTGCACTTCCCGTACCGGATTGCGGATGTTCTGGACCATGTCGCCCACCGACGGCCGCGGGGCGTTGCCGCGGCACAGGGCCTGTGTGGCCAGCTTGCGCGTGTAGCTGGAGTTCATGTCGCCGAGCTTCTTCCATTCGGGCTTCGCGACGTCCTGCCAGCTGCCGTTGTTGTAGCGCGCGTAGCTCTTCATCTCGGCCGTGGAGCAGCGGATGCCCTCGTAGAAGGCGTTGGTCGCGCCGCCGCTGCGGTTCTGGGCCACCACCACATAGCGGACGATGCCGTCGCCCGTGATCGTGATCGTCTGCGGGTCGACGCCGAACTTCAGGCTCATGTAGGGCGGCATTTCGATCGGCAGCAGGCGGCTTTCGCTGAAGGCCGGCGGGGGCGGGGTGGCCGTTTCTTCCCACTCCTTGTCCGTCTCGTACCGCTTGGGCGGGGGCGGCAGGCCGGCCTGTGCCCAGTCGGGGTTGTCGGTGTCGTGGGGGCCCGAGGCGCATCCGGCGAGGATGCCGAAGCAGGCCAGCAGGAGGACGCGCTCAGCGCTGCGTCGGAAGGGGCGGGGGGGCCTTGTTGTCTTGGACAGGAGGTTCATTGCTCGCGGAAGGAATGTCGGGATGCGGATCGAAGCTGCCGCCGGGCGGCAGATCGAGCCCGGGCGGCGCCCCGGCGTCCGGCGAGTGGCGCTCGAATTCTCGGGCGCGCACGTTGCTGCGCAGGAAGCGGTTGCGGAAATCCTGCCTGGGCAGGTAGCGAGCGAGCTCGGTGAGCGCCATCTCGTAGACGCCGCGCTTGAACTCGACGACCACGTCGAGCGGCACCCAGTAGTCATGCCAGCGCCAGGCGTCGAATTCGGGATGGTCGGTTGCACGCAGGTTGAGATCCCAATCGTGGCCGATGAGTTGCAGCAAGTACCAGATTTGTTTCTGGCCCTTGTAGTGGCCCCGTGCGTCACGGCGAATGAACCGATCCGGCACCTCGTAGCGCAACCAGTCGCGGGTACGGGCCACGATGCGCACATGCTCCGGGTGGAGTCCCACTTCCTCGTGCAGTTCCCGGTACATGGCCTGCTCGGGACTTTCGCCGCGGTCGATGCCGCCCTGCGGAAACTGCCAGGAGTGCGTGCGTATGCGTTTGCCCCAGAAAACCTGGTTTCTCTGGTTGAGCAGGATGATGCCGACGTTGGGCCTGAAGCCGTCCCGGTCGAGCATAATCAAACCCCAATTTTTGAACTGAGTCGATTATGCATGCCGGGTTGCCCTCGGCAAGCTGCCGATGCCAGGCTCTCAGGGTCTCTCCGGGGGAGCAGTTCCCCACTTCCGAACTCGAATCCAGCGCCACCATTCCGATGAAAGCTTCCCGTTTTTTCGTCTCCACCCTCAAGGAAGCGCCCGCTGACGCCGAAGTGGCGAGCCACCGTCTCATGATGCGGGCCGGCATGATCAAGAAGCTCGGCACGGGCATCTACACCTACATGCCCATGGGCCTGCGCGTGATCCGCAAGGTGGAAGCCATCGTCCGCGAGGAGATGAACCGCGCCGGTGCCGTCGAGATGACCATGCCCGTGGTGCAGCCCGCCGAGCTCTGGCAGGAGACCGGCCGCTTCGACAAGATGGGCCCCGAGCTGCTGCGCATCAAGGACCGCCACGACCGCGACTTCGTGATCCAGCCGACCAGCGAAGAGGTGGTGACCGACATCGCCCGCCAGGAGATCCGCAGCTACAAGCAGCTGCCGAAGAACTTCTACCAGATCCAGACCAAGTTCCGCGACGAGCGCCGTCCGCGCTTTGGTCTGATGCGCGGGCGCGAATTCATCATGAAGGACGCCTACAGCTTCGACCGCGACCTCGACGCCGCCAAGGCGAGCTACCAGGTCATGGCGCAGGCCTACCGCAACATCTTCGACCGCTTCGGCCTGCGCTATCGCGCCGTGGCGGCCGACAGCGGCGCCATCGGCGGCGACCTGAGCGAGGAGTTCCAGGTGATCGCCGCCACCGGCGAGGACGCCATCGTCTACTGCCCCGACAGCGATTACGCCGCCAACATGGAAAAGGCCGAGGCGCTGGCCCCGGCCGGCCCGCGCCCGGCGCCCGCCAAGGCGCTCGAGAAGACCCCGACCCCCGGCAAGAGCACCTGCGCCGATGTGGCCGAGTTGCTCGGCGTGCCGCTTTCCACCACCATCAAGTCGCTGGTGCTGGCCACCGACGTCCTCGACGAGGCCGGCGACATCAAGGGCTCGCAGGTCTGGCTGCTGCTGCTGCGCGGCGACCACGACATGAACGAGATCAAGGTCGGCAAGCTGCCCGGCCTGAACCAGGGCTTCCGCTTCGCGACCCTGGCCGAAATCGAGGACCACTTCGGCTGCAAGCCCGGCTACCTGGGCCCGCTGAACCTCAAGAAGCCCGTGAAGCTCGTGGCCGACCGCGAAGCCGCCGTCCTGGCCGACTGGATCACGGGTGCCAACGAAGTCGATTTCCACATGACCGGCGTCAACTGGGGCCGCGACCTGCCCGAGCCCGACCTCGTCGCCGACATCCGCAACGTGGTCGCCGGCGACGCCTCGCCCGACGGCAAGGGCGTGCTGGCCATCGAGCGCGGCATCGAAGTGGGCCATGTGTTCGTACTGGGCACCAAGTACAGCAAGGACATGAACGCCACCTACCTCGATGAAGGCGGCAAGCCGCAGTTCCTCGAGATGGGCTGCTACGGCATCGGCATCACCCGCCTGCCGGCCGCCGCCATCGAGCAGAACCACGATGAGCGCGGCATCATCTGGCCCGACGCCATCGCCCCCTTCACCGTGGTGGTCTGCCCGATCGGCATGGACCGCAGCCCCGAGGTCAAGGCGGCGGCCGAGGCGCTCTACGAGGAACTGCTCGCCAAGGGCGTCGACGTGCTGCTCGACGACCGTGGCGAACGCCCCGGCGCGATGTTCGCCGACTGGGAGCTGATCGGCGTGCCGCACCGCGTGGTCATCTCGGACCGCGGTCTCAAGGAAGGCCAGCTCGAATACCAGAACCGCCGCGACACGGCGGCTACCAAGGTGCCCGCGGCCGGCATCGCCGACTTCATCGCCGGCAAGCTCGCCCAATGAGCCTGGAGGGCGGCCTCTCGCGACGCCAGTGCCTGGGCGGCGCCGTGACCGCAGGCGCCCTCACCGTGCTGTCGCTGCCTCGGGCTGCCATGGCCGGCGCGCAGATCGAGGAGCCGCTGATCGACTCGGTGCGCACCGCGCTGAGTTCGGCCATCCACAACAAGGCGCCGCCGGTGCCGCAGTTCGCGAGCACCGAGGCCCGGCTGGCCTACCTGCGCTGGCTCGGAGAGATGAGCGAGCGGCTCAAGAAGAAGATCGCCGATGCGCCCTCGCGCATCGAGTTCCTGCAGACCGTCTGGTACGAAGCCAAGCGCTCGGGGCTGGAGGTGAGCCTGGTGCTGGGGCTGGTCCAGGTCGAGAGCAATTTCCGCAAGTTCGCGGTGTCGAGCGCGGGGGCGCGCGGCTACATGCAGGTCATGCCGTTCTGGACGCGCGTGATCGGCGACAGCGACCCGGCCAAGCTCTTCCACATGCAGACCAACCTGCGCTTCGGCTGCGTCATTCTTCGCCACTACCTCGACCGGGAGAACGGCGACCTGTTCATGACGCTGGGCCGCTACAACGGCAGCCGCGGCAAGTCGCCGTATCCGAACGCCGTGTTCGCCAACCAGCGGTTCTGGGTGTTCAACGACAGGGAACGCGAGAGGGAAAAGGACAAGGACCGCTCGGCGGCCTGACGCCTTCCGACTGGCGCCTTCCTCTTCCGTCTGCTCAGTTCGCAGGTGCCTTCGCGGTGCCCGAGCCCTTGGTGACCATCACCTGGTCGATGCGGTAGCTGTCGACGTCCATCACCTCGAAGGTGTAGCCGCCCCAGCTCACGTTGTCCGTGCGCTTCGGAACGCGGCGCAGCATCACCATCAGGAAGCCGGCCAGCGTCTCGTACTCCTCGGCGTGCGGCATCTCGTCGATCTGCAGCGCGCGCTGCACGTCCTGGATGGGCGTCACGCCATCGATCAGCCACGAGTTCTCGTCGCGCTGCACGATCTGCTCCTCGTCGGGCGTGGACACCAGGTCGCCCATCACCGTGCTCATCACGTCGTTGAGCGTGATCACGCCCACCACCAGGCTGTACTCGTTGACGATGATCGCGAAGTCCTCGTGCGCCTGCTGGAACTGCTCCAGCACCTCGGTAAGCGAGAGCCGGTCGGGAATGACGAGCGCCTTGTGCAGCGGCAGCCCCTGGTCGAAAGCCAGCGGCTGGCCGCTGAGCACGCGCTGGAACATGTCCTTGGCATCGACGTAGCCCAGCACGTGGTCGATGTCGCCGTCGCACACCGGATACGCCGAGAAGGGCTCGGCGATGATGCGCGCGCGCAGCACTGTCTCGGGGTCGTCGTGCAGGAACCAGGTGATGTTGTCCCGCACGGTCATCACGCTGCTGACCAGGCGCGTGTCGAGCTCGAACACGTTGGCGATCACCTGCTGCTCGCGCGCCGCGAGCACGCCCGCCTGCGCGCCGGCCTCGGTCATCGCGAGGATGTCGGCCGAGGTGATCTTGTCGTCGCGTGCCATCGGCATGCCCAGCAGCTTGAACAGCAGGTCGGTGCAGCGCGTGAAGAACCACACCAGCGGCTTGAAGGTGGTGATCAGCAGCAGCATCGGCCCGACCATGCGCACCGCCAGCCGCTCGGGGTTGCTCATGCCCAGCCGCTTGGGGAACAGGTCGGCGAACACCAGGAACACCGCGATGATGATCACGAAGGAGCACAGGAACGCCGCGCTGGCCGAAGCCTCGGGGCTGAGCCACTTCTCGAAGAGGACCGCGAAGTACGGGCTCAGCGAGCCTTCGCCCACCACGCCGCCGAGGATGGCCACCGCGTTGAGCCCGATCTGCACCACCGTGAAGTAGTGGCCCGGCTGCTCCTGTACCCGCAATACCTTCTCGGCCCGGGGGTCGCCCTCGTCGGCCATCTGGCGCAGACGCAGCCGGCGCGATGCGGCCAGGGTGATTTCGGCGAGGGAGAAGAAGGCGCTCAGCGCAATCAGCAGCGCGATGATGAGCAGGCTTTGGGTGAGGGTCATGGTGGCACGTCGAAGACGGCCAACATGGTGCCATGACTCGGCACCGGAAATCGCTCAGACGCCGCCGTGAGGGTGGGTCGGGTCGACCCACAGCACCGATTCGGGCTTCTCCACGGGCTCGATGTCGAGGTTCACCGCCACCGCTTCGCCGTCGCTGCGGCACAGCACGCATTCGAGCGTCTCGGTCGCGCTGGCGTTGATTTCCTGGTGCGGCACGTACGGCGGCACGTAGATGAAGTCGCCCGGCCCGGCCTCGGCCGTGAATTCCAGCTTCTCGCCCCAGCGCATGCGGGCCCGGCCGCGCACCACGTAGATCACCGATTCGAGATGCCCGTGGTGATGGGCGCCGGTCCTGGCGTCGGCGTGGATGGTCACCGTGCCGGCCCAGAGCTTCTGCGCGCCCACGCGGGCGAAGTTGATGGCCGCTGCCCGGTTCATGCCGGGCGTCTGGGCGGTGTTGGCGTCGAGCCGGTTGGCCGGGATCACGCGCACGCCGTCGTGCTTCCAGGCCGGCGCGGCATCGTTGCCGCCGTCATCGTGGGAATGGCCGTGGTCCGCGTGATCGTGGCTCATGACCGTTCCCGTAGGCTCAGGAGGCTGCGGCCCCGTTCACCACCTGCTGCAGCTCGCCCGACTCGTACATCTCCATCATGATGTCCGAGCCGCCGATGAACTCGCCCTTCACGTACAGCTGCGGGATCGTGGGCCAGTTGCTGTACTCCTTGATGCCCTGGCGGATGCTGTCGTCGTCGAGGACGTTGACGGTCTTGAGCGTCCTGGTGTCGACGCCGACCGCCTTCAGGATCTGGATCGCGCGGCCCGAGAAGCCGCACATCGGAAAGCTGGCGTTGCCCTTCATGAAGAGCACGAGGTCGTTGGTCTTGACGAGATCGTCGATGCGTTGCTGGGCGTCGGACATGGGGACTCCTGAAAAATAGGCTGGGGGGATTATTTCACCGTGCGCCAGATTCCGCCGGAGCAGCGCTGGATGCCGGCGAGGTCGTCGCGGCTTTGCACTTCGGCGAAACCGCGCGCCGCAATCAGTTCGCGCACGGCCGGGGCCTGGTCGTGGCCGTGTTCGAGCAGCAGCCAGCCGCCCTCGGCGAGGTGGGCGGGGGCGTCCTGCACGATGCGGCGGATGTCGTCGAGGCCGTCCGTGCCCGAAACCAGCGCCGAAGAGGGCTCGTGGCGCAGGGCGGGCAGGTGCGGGTCGCCGGCGGCGATGTACGGCGGATTGCTGGCGATGACCGTGTAGCCGGCGCCAGCGCCGTCCAGCCAGTCGGCCTGGGCGAAGCGCACGGGCAGGCCCAGCCGCGAGGCGTTGGCCTGGGCGACGGCCAGCGCATCGGCGCTGGCATCGACCGCATCGACCTGCGCGTCGGGCCGGGCATGCTGCAGCGCCAGCGCGATCGCTCCACTGCCGGTGCCGAGATCGAGCACACGAGGCGCGGCCTGGCCTTCGAGGCACTCCAGCGCCCATTCGACCAGCGTTTCCGTGTCGGGGCGGGGCACCAGCACGCGGGCATCGACCTGCAGGGCGAGGCCATGAAATTCTTTTTCGCCCAGCAGGTAGGCGACCGGCTCCCCGGCCCGGCGGCGCGAGAGCTGCGCGGCCAGCGCGGACCACGCCGCATCGGGCATGGCGTCGGTGTCGTGCGCCAGCAGCCAGGCACGGTCGTGCGGCGCACGGCCCAGCGCATGCAGCAGCAGCAGCTGGGCGTCGAGCCGGTCGACGCCCAGCGCGATGGACGCGGCCAGCGCCTGCGCCACGGTGGCCGGCTTCGGGTTCTCGACGGCGCTCATGCCGGCAGGCTCGATTCCAGCTCGGCCAGCTGCTCGGCCTCGCGCGCGGCGCGCAGCGCGCCCAGCACGTCGCCCAGGTCGCCTTCCATGATGGCGAGCAGCTTGTAGAGCGTGAGGTTGATGCGGTGGTCGGTGAGCCGGCCCTGCGGGAAGTTGTAGGTGCGGATGCGGTCCGAGCGGTCGCCGCTGCCGATCAGGCCCTTGCGCATGGCGGCGTCCTTGGCGGCACGTTCGCTGCGCTCCTTCTCCTGGATGCGCGCCGACAGCACCTGCAGCGCCTTCGCCTTGTTGCGGTGCTGGCTGCGGTCGTCCTGGCACTCCGCCACGATGCCGGTCGGGATGTGCGTGATGCGCACGGCCGAGTCGGTCTTGTTGATGTGCTGCCCGCCAGCGCCGCTCGCGCGGTAGGTGTCGATGCGCAGGTCGGCCGGGTTGATCTGCACCGCGACCGTCTCGTCGGGCTCGGCCAGCACGGCGACCGTGCAGGCGCTGGTGTGGATGCGGCCCTGCGTCTCGGTGGCCGGCACGCGCTGAACGCGGTGGCCGCCCGATTCGAAGCGCAGGTGGCCGAACACGTCGTCGCCCACGATGCGCACCACCACTTCCTTGTAGCCGCCGAGCTCGCTCTCGCTCTCGCTGACGATCTCGCAGCGCCAGCCGGCGCGATCGCAGTAGCGCGTGTACATGCGCAGCAGGTCGCCCGCGAAGAGGGCCGATTCGTCGCCGCCCGTGCCCGCACGGATTTCGAGGAAGGCATTGCGCGCGTCGTCGGGGTCCTTGGGCAGCAGCAGGCGCTGCAGCTCGTCCTCCAGTTGCACCAGCTCGGCCTCGCCGCTGGCGATTTCTTCCTTGGCCATCTCGGCCATGTCGGGGTCGTCCAGCATCTCCTTCGCGCCGGCGATGTCGGCCTCGCGTTGCCTGTAGCGCTCGTAGCGGCCCGCGACCTGCGTCACCTCGGCGTGCTCGCGCGAGATGGTGCGGTACTGGGCCATGTCGCTCATGATGTCTTCGCGCGAGAGCAGGAAGTCGAGCTCGCCCAGGCGCTGGGCGTAGCGTTCGAGTTGGTGGCGGAGAAAGGATTTCACGGAGGAAGGAGGCTCGAAAAAATGGGGATGTGCTGCCGTGCGAAGGCAGGGCGCATGAAAGCCGCAGCCATGCAGGCCGGGCCACCGATGAGCGTCGCTAACGCTCTTTGCGCAGGAACAGGCGCGAGATCGTCTGCGCCGTCTGCTCGCGCGAGGCGGCATCGCCCGCGTGCAGCTCGGCCATCGCGCCGTGCATCATCTTCTGCGTGAGGCCGCGAGACATGGCCTCGAGCACGGCCTCCACCGATTCGCCCTTGGCCAGCAGCTTGCGCGCACGCGCCATCTCGGCGGCGCGCCACTCGTCGGCCTGCGCATTGAGCTGCTGGATCAGCGGCACCGTGCCGCGCTGGCCCAGCCAGTGCATGAAGCTCTGCACGCCGGCGTCGATGATCACCTCGGCCTGCGCCACGGCGGCCTGGCGGTTGGCCTGGCCCTGCTGCACGACCTGTGCGAGGTCGTCGACGGTGTAGAGATAGATGTCTTCCAGCGCCTTCACCTCGGGCTCGATGTCGCGCGGCACGGCCAGGTCGACCATGAACATCGGGCGGTGCTTGCGCGCCTTGAGCGCGCGTTCGACGGCGCCCAGGCCGATGATCGGCAGCGTGCTGGCGGTGCAGCTCACGATGATGTCGAACTCGGCCAGCCGCGAGGGCAGGTCGGCCAGGCGCATCGCCTCGCCGCCGAAGCGCGAGGCCAGCTTCTCGCCGCGCTCCAGCGTGCGGTTGGCGATGGCGATGGCCTTCGGCTCCTTGGCCGCGAAGTGCGTGGCCGCGAGGTCGATCATCTCGCCCGCGCCGACGAAGAGCACGCGCGTCTTGCGCAGGTCCTCGAAGAGCTGGCCGGCCAGTCGCACCGCGGCGGCGGCCATGCTGATGGAGTGGGCGCCGATCTCGGTGGCGGTGCGCACTTCCTTGGCCACCGCGAAGGAGCGCTGGAACAGCTGGTTGAGCGTGCTGCCGAGGGCGCCGGCCGTCTCGGCGGCGCGCACGGCGTCCTTCATCTGGCCGAGGATCTGGGCCTCGCCCAGCACCATCGAGTCGAGCCCGCTGGCCACGCGGAAGGCGTGGCGGGCGGCTTCGCCGTCGTGCAGGGTGTAGGCGTGCGAGCGCAGCAGGGCGGGGGCCACGCCGCCGCTCTGGGCGAGCCAGCCGAAGGTGTGGTCGAGCGCGGCGTGCTCCGAGGCGCAGTAGATCTCGGTGCGGTTGCAGGTGGAGATGATCGCGGCCTCGACCTGGGGATGGCGGCCGGAGGCGAAGGAACTGCGCAGGCTCTGCAGCGTGGGGGCGATCTGGTCGAGCGCGAACGCGAAACGACCGCGCAGATCGAGCGGCGCGGTCGTGTGGTTCAAGCCGAGGGCCCAGACTGACATGCCCGTGATTATAAAATCAGCAGCCCCACGGGGCTTGACGAGGGACAAATGGCTTTCCCTATGACAGCCATAACCCTGGACACATGTTCCAGCCCGTGCGCAACCTTCTCCGATGGACCTGCCGGCCCTCCTGAACCACCTGCTTAATTTCGTAGCACCCGCGGCTTTCCTGGCGCTGGTGCTGGCCTTTGCCGGGCGCTTCCTGGGCGGCGGGCGCGCCGGCGTCCCGCGCTGGTGGCTGCAGTTCGCGCTGACCTTCGCGGCCGGCGTCGGGGTGCTGGTTGCCGGGCTGGTGGTGTTCGGGCGCGATGGGGCGATGGCGACATACGCCGCGCTGGTCGTGGTCTGCGGCACGGTCCAGTGGCTGGCGATGCGCGGCTGGCGCCGCTGAAATTTCCCCCCGCTCAGCCAGGCAGCCGCCGGATCATGTAGACCGACTCGCCCGGGTAGGTGGCAAGCCGGGCCTGCTGCTGCGGGCCATGAGGCAGCGTGGCCGCATAACCTTGGCGCTCCCAGAACCCCACCGACGATTGCACCGACACCAGCGTCGACTGCCGCCAGCCGGCATGCAGCGCATGGGCCCAGGCATGGCGCACCAACCGGGGCCCCAGCCCCAGGCCCGACGCGTCCGGATGCACCGCCAGGTCGTGCAGGTAGAGCGAATCGGCCTGCGCCGCCACCTCGAACTCGCCGTGCAGCGGCGTCAGCTTGCCGGCCACCGACGGATAGCCCGCCAGATAGGCCCGCACGCCGCCTTCATGTTCCACCACCCAGCCCGTGTGCGGCGCGGCGGCGAGCCGCCTGGCGATGAGCGCGCCGTCTTCCACGAAGCCAGCGCCGTAGCAGGCAAGCTGGATCGCCAGCACCGCGTCGAGGTCGTCGGCGCGCATGCCGCGCACGATGACGGTGTCGGGCGCCATCAGGCCAGCAGCAGCTTGTCGTCGTCCAGCTTCTCGCCGCGGGTCTGCTCGAACATGCGCAGCAGGTCGGGCACGTCGAGGCCCGAGCGCTGCGGTCCGGCGACGTCGAGGATCACCTGGCCCTCGTGCAGCATCACCGTGCGCGAACCGTAGTCCAGCGCCTGGCGCATGCTGTGCGTCACCATCATCGCGGTGAGCTGGCCGGCCTCGACGATCTTGGCGGTCAGCTCCAGCACGAAGGCGGCGGTCTTGGGGTCGAGCGCGGCCGTGTGTTCGTCGAGCAGCAGGATGCGCGAGGGCCTGAGCGATGCCATCAGCAGGCTCACCGCCTGCCGCTGCCCGCCCGAGAGCAGGCCGATGCGGTCGGCCAGGCGGTTCTCCAGCCCGAGCTTCAGGATCGACAGCTTCTCGCGGAACATCTCGCGCAGGTTGCGATTGAGCGCGAAGCCGAAGGCCCGGCGCTCGCCACGCTTCCAGGCCAGCGCCATGTTCTCCTCGATGGTCAGCGCCTCGCAGGTGCCGGCCATCGGGTCCTGGAACACGCGCGCCACCATGCCCGAGCGCTGCCAGGCGTTCATGCGCGTCACGTCCTTGCCGTCGATCTCGATGCGGCCCTTGTCGACGATCAGGTCGCCGCTCACCGCGTTCAAAAAGGTCGACTTGCCCGCGCCGTTCGAGCCGATCACGGTGACGAACTGGCCGGTGGGAATCTCCAGGCTCAGGCCGCGCAGCACGCGGTTCTCGATCGGCGTGCCCGGGTTGAAGGTCATTTCGAGTTGTTGGGCGCGCAGCATCAGTTCTTCCCCTTGAACAGGCCACCCAGCCTGCGCTTGTAGGCTGGCACCAGCAGCGCGAAGGCCACCAGCACGGCGGTCACCAGGTTCAGGTCCTGCGCCTGCAGGCCCATGAAGTCGGTGTTCAGCGCCATCGCGATGAAGAAACGGTAGAGCAGCGCGCCGATGATGCAGGCCAGCGTCGTGATGACCATGCTGCGCGCCGGGATCAGCGTCTCGCCGATGATCACCGCCGCCAGCCCGATCACGATCGTGCCCACGCCCATCGAGATGTCGGCCGTGCCCTGGCTCTGCGCGAACAGCGCGCCGGCCAGCGCCACCAGCGCGTTCGACAGCGCCAGGCCCGCCATGGTGTGGAAGTCGGTCGAGATGCCCTGGGCTCGCGCCATGCGCGCGTTGCCGCCGGTGGCGCGCATCGCCAGGCCGGCCTCGGAAGCGAAGAACATGTCGACCACGATCTTCGCGACGATCACGATCAAGAGCAGCAGCAGCGGCTTGGCCCACTGCTCGGGCATGCCGCCGAAGCTGGCCATGCTGAACACCGTGGGTTCCGTGATGAGCGCCACGTTGGGCTTGCCCATCACGCGCAGGTTGATGGAGTACAGCGCGATCATCACCAGGATGCTCGCGAGCAGCTGCATGATCTTCAGCTTCACGTTGAGCCAGGCCGTGACCCAGCCCGAGGCGGCACCGGCCACGCAGGCCACCGCTGTGGCGGCGACCGGGTTCCAGCCCGCCACGATCAGCGTCGCGGCCACGGCGGCGCCCAGCGGGAAGCTGCCGTCCACCGTGAGGTCGGGGAAGTTGATGATGCGAAACGACAGGAAGACGCCCAGCGCGACCAGCCCGAATATCAGGCCGATCTCGATGGCGCCCAGCGAAGCGATGAGCGACATGGGGAAAAGCGGAAAGCCGGCAGCTTCTTCTTACTTCGTGCTCACGACCTTGGCGGTCTTCAGCAGCTCGTCGGACAGCGTCACGCCCTGCAGCTTGGCCGCGCCGGGGTTCACCACCAGCTCGAAGTTGGCGCTGGTCTGCGAGGCGATGGCGCCGGGCTTCTCGCCCTTGAGGATGCGCACCACGACCTTGCCGGTCTGGCGGCCGATGTCGGTGTAGTTCAGGCCCAGGGCGGCCACGGCGCCGCGCTCGACGGTGGCGGTGTCGGCCGCCACCACCGGCAGCTTGCCCTGCTGCGCCACCTTCACGATGCCCTCGAAGGCCGAGACCACGTTGTTGTCGGTGGGCGTGTAGATCACGTCGGCCTTGCCGACCAGGCTCTGCGCGGCGGTCGGCACGTCCACCGTGCGGGCGGCGGCGGCTTCGACCACGGTCATGCCGGCGGCCGAGGCGGCCTTCTTGAGCGAGTCGACGATGGCCACCGAGTTGGCTTCGCCGGGGCTGTAGATCACGCCGATGCGCTTGGCGGCGGGCACCACCTGCTTGATGAGGGCGATGTGCTTTTCCAGCGGCGACAGGTCGGACACGCCCGTCACGTTGGTGCCCGTGGGCTCCCAGCTCTTCACCAGCTTGGCCGCCACCGGGTCGGTGACCGCCGAGTACACCACCGGAATGCTCTTGGTGGCCGCCACCATGGCCTGCGCCGACGGCGTGGCGATGGCGACGATCGCGTCGGGCTGGTCGCCCACGTACTTGCGGGCGATCTGGGCGGCGGTGCCCACGTTGCCCTGCGCGCTCTGGTAGGTGAACTTGAGGTTCTTGCCTTCCTCGTAGCCCGAAGCCTTCAGCTCGGCCTTCACGCCGTCGCGCACCGCGTCCAGCGCCGGGTGCTCGACGATGGCGGTCACGGCCACCGACTTGGTGTCGGCCGCGAACGAAGGCGCGGCGGCCAGCATGCCGAGGGCCAGGGCCATTGCGCTGAAGGGGGTGCGAAGCAAAGCGTTTTTCACGGGAAAGGGTCTCCGGGTGGGGATTGGGATGCGTCTGAAGCCGCCGGCGGGTGCCGGCGGCGAGGGATTCAACGGCTGGACATCGCGTCGTGCGGTCCGGGCGCCAGGGAGTCTAGATCGTACTTTGCACAATTAAGGTGCATGAAAGCCTCGGGCTTACCCCGCTTTGCGCCATAAAATTGCATCGATCTGGTGCATTGGGAGAAGAAATTGCATGACATCGCACTCGACCGGATCGACCGGAAGATTCTCGAGCACCTGCAGGCCCATGGCAGGGCCACCAACCTGGAACTGGCGGAGGCAGTCAATCTCTCGCCCGCCCAGTGCCTGCGGCGCCACCGGCGGCTGGAGGAGCTGGGGCTGATCCACGGCTACGCGGCGCGGCTGAACGCGCGCCACATCGGGCTGGGCGTGATCGCCTTCATCCACGTGACCATGGCGCGCGGCCATGTCGACGAACTGCCCAAGTTCCAGGACCTGATCGCGGACATGAAGCAGATCCTGGAGTGCTACTCGGTGACGGGCGACTTCGACTACGTGCTCAAGGTCGTCGCGCACGACCTCGAGTCGCTCTCTCAGTTCCTGATGCACACGCTGATGCACATGCCCGGCGTGTCGGCGGTGCGCTCCAGCGTTTGCCTCAACGAGATCAAGTTCACCACGGCGCTGCCGCTGGAGTGAAGGAGGCGGGAGCGGACAGCCGAACGCAGAAGGAATACAAAAACTACGCAGAGGTCGCAGAAGGAGAACCAAAAAAGTTTTCTTCTGCGACCTCTGCGAAACCTTCGCGACTTCTGCGTTCGGCTGTCCGCTCCCGATCCCGCTTTCAACCCGCCCCGCCAGGCGCCGGCGGCGGCGCCGTCATCACCATCGTCGGCACCGCCAGCGGCAGCGAGGCCTTCTTCAGTTCGTCGAGGATGGTGAACAGCAGGTCGCTGCGCACGCCGCCCGCCAGCCGCGGGCTCGCCACGTAGGCAATGGCCTGGAAGATCAGGAGCCCGTTCTCGATGCCCTCCAGCGTGAGCGAAGGCGCGGGCGTCTCCAGCACGCCCTCGTGCGCCTTGCAGGCCGCGAGGATCAGCTCGCGCACGCGCTGCGCGTCGGTGGTCAGCGGCATCGGCAGGCGGATCAGCACCCGGCCCTCGGCGTTGGCCAGCGTCATGTTGCGCACGGTCTTCGTGATGAACTCCGAGTTCGGCACGATCAGCGTCGAGCGGTCGCCCAGCTGGATCTCGGTGGCGCGCACGTTGATGCGCCGCACGTCGCCCTCGGCCGTGCCCAGCACCACCCAGTCGCCCACCTTCACCGGCTGCTCGGCCAGCAGGATCAGCCCCGAGATGAAGTTCTGCACGATGGCCTGCAGGCCGAAGCCGATGCCCACCGACAGCGCGCTGGCCACCCACGCGATGCGCTCGATGCCGATGCCCAGCGCCGACAGCGAGAAGGCGATCACCAGGATGCCGCCCACGTAGCCCAGCAGCGTGGTGATCGAGCTCTGCATGCCCGGCTCGAACTTGGTGTTGGGCAGGTAGCTGCGCGCGAGCCAGCGCTTGAAGATGCGCAGCACCACGAAGCCCACCACGGCCACCGCGACCGCGCTGAGGATCGCGCCCGGCACCAGCTGGAACTCGCCCACCTTCACGCCGGTGCCGAACTTGCCGCTGCGCTGGAACACCTCGCCCGGCCCCGTGCCCAGCGGCGCGGCCAGCGCCACCAGCATGTAGAAGAAGAGCGCCACCCGGCTGAGCGCCGAGAGCACCGTGGCGGCCTGGTCCAGCGTCTGCGGCGCGAGGTTGAAGCTCTTCTGCAGCCGCTGGCCGAAGCCGGCGCGAGACGACACCGTGGCCATGAACACGTCGTCCGCGAACTTGAAGAGCACGTAGAAGGCGGCCGCGACGATGCCGCTCCAGGCCAGCTGCGAGGCCAGGAAGCTCGCGAGCGCCACGTAGCCCAGCGCCACCAGCACCCAGATCGCGATCATCAGCATGCCGATCAGCGCCACCAGCAGGCCGACCCACATCGGCCGCTCGGGCAGGCCGGCTTCGGCCGCGTCGGCGCGCAGCGGCTTCACGAGGTAGAGCACCGAGGCGACCAGCGCCGTCAGCACCAGCGCCGTGAGCACGTGCGTGGCCACCACGGCGGCGAAGCTGGCGTCGATGAGCGCGTTGACCTCGGCCGGCGTCCAGGCCAGCACCGCCACCAGCGCCACCATCCAGGGCAGGGGCGCGAGCCGGCTGGCCATCTCGTCGGGAATGGGCGGCAGCCGCCACGAGGGCCGGCGCGTGGCCAGCAGCCCACGGCCCAGCCCGATCACGAAGGCCATGAACACCAGCAGCTGCGCGGCCGACTGCAGCACCTTGCGCGCCTGCGGTTCCCAGCTGGCGAACTCCTTCAGCACCTCGACGAAGCCGTGCGCCGCCACCGCCACCAGCAGCACGTGGCTGGCGACGATGCCGATCACCAGCACCGAGCGCCGCAGCCGCCCCGCCGGCAGGTAGCGCGCCGCCAGCCAGGCGAGCAGCACCTCGGCGCCCCAGATGCCGAACAGCGTGAGCAGCAGCGCGCCCACCAGCGCGGCGATCACCGGAAGGCGGGTCTCCGGCTGCGTGGCAGCCAGCAGGCCATCGTTCACCGAGGAGGCCATCGCCTTCAGGCGCACCAGGTCGTCGGGCCAGGCTTCGCGCAGGTCGCTCCAAAACTCGGTGGTCAGCGGCGACGCCGCGCGCTCGGTGAGCTGCGCCTCGAACAGCGCCCGCCGCTGCGTGACCAGCTCGGTGCCGCGCTGCCGCACGTCGACCGACAGCAGGCGCGCGAGGCGGATGTCGGCATCCAGTGCGTTGCGCTCCTTCGTCAGGCTCGCACGCTGGCGGGTGATGTCGGGGTCTTCGGTGGTGCCGGCGGCGGGCGGATTGCCGAGCTCGCCGAGCTTGGCGTTCAGATCGGCCAGATCGCCGGTGCGCGCGGCGACGAACTTGTCGGCCTGCACGCCGATGTCGTTGATCTGGGCGAGCAGCTTGCGCGCGTCGTCGTCCGTCTCGGCGGCGTTGCTGAGCTTGGTGAACTGCGCGCGCAGCTCGGCGATCGTGGGGGCAGGGGCTGCGGCGGCCGCGGCGGCGCTGTTGGCGTTGTTTCCGTTGCCGGCGTCCGGTTGCGCCTGCGCACCGCCGCAGATGAACAGGGCCGCGAGGCAGAAGCTCGCGAAGCGTTGGGTCCAACTCATGGCCGCATCATAGAAGCCGCCATTTCGTAAGGACTGGTAAGAATCTCCGCGTCAGGCGGCTGGAGGAAAGAGATCGACCCTGTCGGTGATGATGCCGTCGGTGCCGAGCTCGATCAGCCGCTGCGCGGCCCAGTCGTCGTTCACCGTGTAGCTCAGTGCGCGCATGCCCGCCTCGTGCACCAGCGCCACCACGGTGGCGTCCCACAGCGCGTGGTTGCAGACGATGGCGACACAGCCGAGCTGCCTGGCTGCCTCGAGCCAGCCATCCCAGAGCTTGTCGAGCAGCAGGCCGCGCGGCAGCCCGGGCTGCACCGCCTGGGCGCCCTTGAGCGATTCGACCTGGAAGGAGGTGAGCAGCGGCGGCACGGCGGCTCCCTTCCAGAGGCGGGCGGCCTCGCGGGCGACCACTTCGCCTGTCTCGCGCTCGGTGCCGGGCGTGGGCTTGATCTCGATGTTGAGCAGATGGCCGTTGGCCAGGCAGAAGCGCGCCAGGTTCTCCAGCGTGGGCAGCGGCTCGCCCGCGTAGGCGCGCGAATGCCAGCCGCCCGCGTCGAGCTGCGCCAGCGCGCTCCAGGGCTGCGCGCCGCCGGTGCCGTGGCCGCTGGTGGTGCGGTCGAGCGTGGCGTCGTGCATCAGGAACACCACGCCATCGGCGCTGAGTTTGGCGTCGCACTCGAACATGCGATAGCCGTGCGAGGCGCCGAGGCGGAACGCGGCCAGCGTGTTCTCGGGAGCGAGCTTGCCGGCGCCGCGGTGGGCGACCCAGCGGGGGTAGGGCCAGGGATTCAGCTCGGCCATCGATCAGTCCGCGCGTTTGCCGGAGCCGGCGTCGAACCAGTGCAGCTTTTCTTCGCGCGCCGCGATCTTCACCGTGTCGCCCGCGACCGGCGGATGGTCGGCCTCGTCGGTGCGCATGATGATCTGCTCGTCGCCGATGCGGCCGTACACCAGCCGCTCGGCGCCCAGCAGTTCGACCTGCTCGACCTGCACCGACCAGCCGCTCTCGTCGAGCTTCAGGTGCTCGGGGCGGATGCCCAGGATCTGGCCCGGGCGCACGCCGGGCGCGTGCTTCAGCAGGTTCATCGGCGGCGAGCCGATGAAACTCGCGACGAAGGTGGTGGCGGGGCGCGAGTACACCTCCTCGGGGGTGGCGAACTGGTCCATCACGCCGCCGTTCATCACGATGATGCGTTGGGCCAGCGTCATGGCCTCGACCTGGTCGTGCGTGACGAACAGCGAGGTGATGCCGAGCTCGCGGTGCAGCTTCTGGATCTCGAGGCGGGTCTGCGCCCGCAGCTTGGCGTCGAGGTTCGACAGCGGCTCGTCGAACAGGAACACCTGCGGCTGGCGCACGATGGCGCGGCCCATGGCCACGCGCTGGCGCTGGCCGCCGGACAGCTCGCGCGGCTTGCGCTCCAGCAGGTGGCCCAGCTCGAGGATCTTCGCGGCCTTGTCGACGCGCGTCTTGATCTCGGCCGGCGGGACCTTCGCGATCTTCAGGCCGTAGGCCATGTTCGCGAACACGCTCATGTGCGGATACAGCGCGTAGTTCTGGAACACCATGGCGATGTCGCGCTCGGCGGGCTCCAGGTTGTTCACCACCTTGTTGCCGATGGCGATCTCGCCGGCGGAGATTTCCTCCAGGCCGGCCACCATGCGCAGCAGCGTGGACTTGCCGCAGCCCGAGGGCCCGACGATGACGATGAACTCGTGGTCGGCGATCTCGGCGCTCACGCCGTGGATGACCTGGTTCGCCTTGGGCCCGTGGCCGTAGCGCTTGATGACGTTGCGTAGGGAGAGGGAAGCCATAACTTATTTTTCAGTGTCCACGAGGCCTTTGACGAACCACTTCTGCATGAGGACCACCACCAGCGCCGGCGGCAGCATCGCGAGGATGGCGGTCGCCATCACCACGTTCCATTCGTTCTGGCCGTCGCCGCCGGCGATCAGCCGCTTGATGCCGACCACGATCGGGTACATGTCCTCGTTGGTGACCGCCAGCAGCGGCCAGAGGTACTGGTTCCAGCCGTAGATGAACTGGATCACGAAGAGCGCCGCGATGCTGGTCTTCGACAGCGGCAGCAGCACGTCGAAGAAGAAGCGCATCGGGCTCGCGCCGTCCATGCGGGAGGCCTCGGTGAGTTCCTCGGGCACCGTCAGGAAGAACTGCCGGAACAGGAAGGTGGCAGTGGCCGATGCGATCAGCGGCACCGTCAGGCCCGCGTAGCTGTTGAGCATGCTCAGGTCCGACAGCACCTTGTAGGTGGGCAGGATGCGCACTTCCACCGGCAGCATCAGCGTGACGAAGATCGCCCAGAAGCAGATCTTCTTGAACGGGAAGCGGAAGTAGACGATGGCGAAGGCCGACAGCAGCGAAATGGCGATCTTGCCGACGGCGATGACCAGCGCCGTCACCAGGCTCACCCACATCATGTGGGCCACCGGCGCGTTGGAGCCGGCGCTGCTCGCGCGGCCGAAGAGCGCGCCCTTGTAGCTCTCCAGCATGTGCGAGCCCGGCAGCAGCGGCATCGGCCGCTGCACGATTTCCTGCGCGGTATGCGTGGACGCCACGAAGGCGAGGTAGATGGGGAAGGCGACGATCAGGACGCCGAGGATCATCACCACGTGGGCCAGGATGCCCTGGGTGCTTCTTCTTTCAACCATGTCAGTACTGCACCTTCTTTTCGACGTAGCGGAATTGCACGATGGTCAGCGCGATCACGATCACCATGAGCACCACCGACTGCGCGGCCGAGCCGCCGAGGTCCAGGGCCTTGAAGCCGTCGTGATAGACCTTGTAGACGAGGATTTCCGTGTCCTTGCCCGGGCCGCCCTCGGTGGCGGCGTGCACGATGGCGAAGGTGTCGAAGAACGCGTAGACCACGTTCATCACCAGCAGGAAGAAGGTGGTGGGCGACAGCAGCGGGAACTGCACCGTCCAGAAGCGGCGCCACGGGCGCGCGCCGTCGATGGCGGCCGCCTCGATCAGCGACTTCGGGATGGACTGCAGCCCCGCCAGGAAGAACAGGAAGTTGTAGGAAATCTGCTTCCACACGGCGGCCATCACGATCAGCGTCATCGCGTGCTTCGAGTTGAGCAGGTGGTTCCAGTCGATGCCGATCTTGCCCAGCGCATAGGCCACCACGCCCAGCGAGGGGGAGAACATGAAGACCCACAGCACGGCGGCCACGGCGGGCGCCACGGCATACGGCAGGATCAGCATGGTCTTGTAGAACATGCCGCCGCGCACGATGCGGTCGGCGAACACGGCCAGCGTCAGCGACAGCGTCAAGCCGATGCTGGCCACCAGCACCGAGAAGATGGCGGTGGTCTTGAACGACTCGGCGTAGGCCGGGTCCTCGAAGAGTTCCCTGAAGTTCTGCAGCCCGACGAAATCGACCGAGGTGCCGAAGGCGTCCTGCTGCTGCAGCGACTGCAGCAGGGCCTGTGCGGCCGGCCAGAAGAAAAACACGAATATCACCGCCATCTGCGGTGCCAGCAGCAGCCAGGGCAGCCAGCCCGAGCGAAAGAAGACGCGTTTTTCCATGAACCCTCTACATATAAAAATCCCGCCCGGCCCGCTCTTGCGCAAGAGCGGACGGGGGCGGGCGATATTAGCCGGACACGCGCGGGGTCCGGTTGTCGATCGTCAGCTCTTGTTGGCCTTCTGGAAGCGTTCCAGCTGCTCGTTGCCGCGGGTCACGATGGCGTCGAGGGCTTCCTTGGCGGTCTTCTTGCCGTTCCAGACCTGTTCGAGCTCTTCGTCCTCGATGGCGCGGATCTGCACGTAGTTGCCCAGGCGGATGCCGCGGCTCTTGTCGGTGACCTTGCGGATCATCTGCGTCACGGCCACGTCGGTGCCGGGGTTCTGCTTGTAGAAGCCCGAGTCCTCGGTGAGCTTGTACGAGGCCATGGTCACGGGCAGGTAGCCGGTGCGCTTGTGGCTGGCGGACTGCACTTCAGGCGTCGAGATGAAGCTGAAGAACTTGGCCACGCCCTTGTACTCGGCCGGTTTCTTGCCCGACATGACCCACAGGCTGGCGCCGCCGATCACGGTGTTCTGGGGCGCGCCGGGCACGTCCGGGTAGTAGGGCAGGGGAGCCAGGCCGTAGGCGAACTTGGCGTTCTTCGCCACGTTGCCGTAGAAGCCCGAGGACGTGTTGATCATGGCGCACTCGCCCGACACGAACGAGGCCTCGGGCACGTTGCCGCGCCCCTTGTAGATGAACAGGCCCTGCTTGGCCATGCTGGCCAGGTTCTCGATGTGGCGCTGGTGCAGCGGCGAATTGACCTTCAGGCGCGCGTCCAGGCCCTGCAGGCCGTTGGCCTTGCTCGCGAACTCGACGTTGTGCCAGGCCGAGAAGCTCTCGACCTGCGTCCAGTTCTGCCAGGCCGTGGTGAACGGGCACTTGTGGCCGCTGGCCTTGAGCTTGGCGGCGGCGGCGACCACCTCGGGCCAGGTGGCGGGAGCCTTGTCGGTGGGCAGGCCGGCGGCCTTGAAGGCGTCCTTGTTGAAATAGAAGATGGTGGTCGAGCTGTTGAACGGGAAGCTCAGCATCTGGCCGTTGGGAGCGGTGTAGTAGCCGGCCACGGCGGGGATGTAGGCGGCCGGGTCGAACTTCTCGCCCGCGTCCTTCATGACCTGGCCGACCGGCACGATGGCGCCCTTGCTGGCCATCATGGTGGCGGTGCCCACTTCGAACACCTGCAGGATGTGCGGTGCGTTGCCGGCGCGGAAGGCCGCGATGGAGGCCGTCATCGATTCGTCGTAGGTGCCCTTGAAGGTCGGGACCACCTTGTATTCCTTCTGGCTCTCGTTGAACTGCCTGGCCAAGTCGTTGACCCACTCGTTGTTGACGGCGGTCATGGAATGCCACCACTGGATCTCGGTCTGGGCCTGCGCCACGTTGAACAGCGTGGTGGCGGCCAACGCCGATGCCAGCGCGAGCGTCTTGAATCGCATGAAGACTCCTGAAGGGAAAAATGGAAAGCGCGGATGCTAGGGCATGTGGATGACACAGCCGCGTCACATTGGCGCACGGAGCACGGGTTTCCTCCAATCGGGGAAACCCCTTTGGACCCTTCGGCCTTCCCTTGCCTTTTCGGCCGGATTTGGCCCTGTTCGCAGCAGGCCCGGCAGGGGGCGAGGCCCCTCTTGCTGCGCCGCACCATGCTAGCATCGCCCTCCCTTTTTTCGGCCTAGCCTGTCGCCGTGGCCGGGGCTTCCAAGAGACCTCCATGAGCAGCAAAACCTCCCTCGACAAAAGCAGGATCAAGTTCCTCTTGCTCGAAGGCATCCACCCCTCGGCCGTGGAGGTGCTGCGCGCCGCCGGCTACACCAACGTCGAGTCGCTGCCGGGCGCGCTGCCCGATGCCGAGCTGAAAGAGAAGATCGCCGACGTGCACTTCCTGGGCATCCGCTCGCGCACCCAGCTCACGGCCGAGGTGTTCGCTGCGGCGCACAAGCTGGTGGCGGCAGGCTGCTTCTGCATCGGCACCAACCAGGTCGACCTGGAAGCTGCCCGCGAGCATGGCGTGGCGGTGTTCAACGCTCCTTATTCCAACACCCGCTCGGTGGCCGAGCTGGTGCTCGCCGAAGCCATCCTGCTGCTGCGCGGCGTGCCCGAGAAGAGCGCGGTGGCGCACCGCGGCGGCTGGCTCAAGTCGGCCGAGAACGCCTACGAGATCCGCGGCAAGACGCTGGGCATCGTGGGCTACGGCTCGATCGGCGCGCAGCTGTCGGTGCTGGCCGAGGCGCTGGGCATGCACGTGGCCTTCTACGACGTGGTCACCAAGCTGCCGCTGGGCAATGCGCGCCAGGTGCGCGACCTGCACCAGCTGCTGGCCCAGAGCGACATCGTCACGCTGCACGTGCCCGAGACCCAGGCCACCCAGTGGATGATCGGCGCGGCCGAGATCGCCGCGATGAAGCCCGGCGCGATCCTCATCAACGCCTCGCGCGGCACGGTGGTCGAGATCGATCCGCTGGCCGAGGCCCTGAAGGCGCGCAAGCTGCTGGGCGCCGCCATCGACGTGTTCCCGGTGGAGCCGCGCAGCAACAAGGACGAGTTCCAGTCGCCCCTGCGCGGCCTGGACAATGTGATCCTCACGCCCCACATCGGCGGCTCGACCATGGAGGCGCAGGCCAACATCGGCCTGGAAGTGGCGGAAAAGCTGGTCAAGTACAGCGACAACGGCACCTCGACCTCGTCGGTCAACTTCCCCGAGGTGGCGCTGCCGGCGCACCCGGGCAAGCACCGGCTGCTGCACGTGCACCGCAACGTGCCGGGCGTGCTGTCGGAGATCAACAAGATCTTCTCGGACAACCACATCAACATCTCCTCGCAGTTCCTGCAGACCAACGAGAAGATCGGCTACGTGGTGATGGACATCGACGCGGCCTCTTCCGACCTGGCGCTGGAGAAGCTGGCGAAGGTGGGCGGGACGATCCGCAGCCGCGTGCTGTTCTGACCCGGCCTCCCTGGGGGAGGAGATTCCCCCGGAAGCAGCGCCTACCACAAGGCCGCAAGCACGGTCACGAGGCAAGACCCCGAGCGCTGCAATAAAATCCCCAGCCCGGCTATGGGCGCGCAGCGCCCGGCCGAGGCGCCCCACCCGATGAATGCTCCGACCGCGTTGAATACGCTATTGGCACAGGCCGCAGAGCCTGTCCGACTGCGCGAGATCCCGTACAACTACACCAGCTTCTCCGATCGCGAGATCGTGATTCGCCTGCTGGGCGAACGCGGCTGGGAACTGCTGCAGACCCTGCGCGCCGAGCGCCGCACCGGCCGATCGGCGCGCATGCTCTACGAGGTTCTGGGCGACATCTGGGTGGTGCAGCGCAACCCCTACCTGGTCGACGACCTGCTCGACAACCCGCGCCGCCGCGGCCAGCTGGTCGATGCCCTGAGGCACCGCCTGGCCGAGGTGCAGAAGCGCCGCACCCCCGACAGCGACCTGCCGCGCGACCAGCTCGTGGGCGAGCTCACCGGCCTCGTGGGCGATGCGGTGGCCGCCTTCGACACCAAGTTCCGCGACGTCGCCGCCCTGCGCCGCAAGGCCACGCGCGTGCTGGGCCGGCTTACCGCCAAGGACAACATCAAGTTCGACGGCCTCTCGCGCGTCGCCCACGTCACCGACGCCACCGACTGGCGCGTGGAGTACCCCTTCGTGGTGCTGTGCCCCGACACCGAGGCCGAGATGGCGCTGCTGGTGAAGGGCTGCATCGAGCTGGGCCTGACCATCATCCCGCGCGGAGGCGGTACTGGCTATACCGGCGGCGCCATTCCGCTGACCTGGAACAGCGTCGTCATCAACACCGAGAAGCTCGAGGCGATGACCGAGGTCGAGCACGTCTCGCTGCCCGGCCTGGCCGACCCGGTGCCCACCATCTGGACCGAGGCCGGCGTGGTCACCCAGCGCGTGGCCGACGCGGCCGAGCGCGCGGGCTTCGTCTTCGCGGTCGACCCGACCTCGGCCGAGGCCTCGTGCGTGGGCGGCAACGTCGCCATGAACGCGGGCGGCAAGAAAGCCGTGCTCTGGGGCACGGCGCTCGACAACCTGGCTTCGTGGCGCATGGTCACGCCGCAGGCCGAGTGGCTCGAGGTCACGCGCATCGGCCACAACCTCGGCAAGATTCACGACGCCGAAAGCGCCGTGTTCGAGCTGCAGTACTACGCCGCCGACGGCAGGACCAAGCTGCGCAACGAACGCCTGGAGATCCCGGGCCGCACCTTCCGCAAAGAGGGCCTGGGCAAGGACGTGACCGACAAGTTCCTCTCGGGCCTGCCCGGCATCCAGAAGGAGGGCTGCGACGGCCTCATCACCAGCTGCCGCTGGGTGGTGCACCGCATGCCGGCTCACACGCGCACCGTGTGCCTGGAATTCTTCGGCAACGCCAAGGACGCGGTGCCCAGCATCGTCGAGATCAAGGACTTCATGTTCGCCGAGCAGAAGCGCTCGGGCGTGCTGCTGGCCGGCCTCGAACACCTGGACGACCGCTACCTCAAGGCCGTGGGCTACGCCACCAAGTCGAAGACGCACGGCGGGCTGCCCAAGATGGTGCTGTTCGGCGACATCGCGGGCGACGACGCCGACGCGGTGGCGCGCGTCACCTCCGAGGTTGTGCGCATTGCCAACTCGCGCAGCGGCGAAGGCTTCATCGCCATCAGCCCCGAGGCGCGCAAGAAGTTCTGGCTCGACCGCAAGCGCACGGCGGCCATCAGCCGCCACACCAACGCCTTCAAGATCAACGAAGACGTGGTGATCCCGCTGCCGCGCATGGCCGAGTACAGCGACGGCATCGAGCGCATCAACATCGAGCTGTCGCTGCAGAACAAGCTCGCGCTCACCGACGAGCTCGAAGCCTTCCTCACGCGCGGCAACCTGCCGCTGGGCAAGACCGACGACGCGCACGAGATTCCCGCGGCCGAGCTGCTGGAAGACCGCGTCGCGCAGGCGGTGGCGCTGGTGCAGGAAACGCGCGCGCTGTGGGCCGGCTGGCTGAAGGACGTCGACGCGCTCTTCCCGCAGCTGCAGGACCACTCGCTGCGCGCGAGCTGGAAGACCCAGCTGCGCCAGCCGCTGCAGGCCATCTTCACGGGCGCGGAGTTCGCGCCGATCCTGGCGGAGTGCACCGCCATCCACAAGCGCGTGCTCAAGGGGCGCGTGTGGGTCGCGCTGCACATGCACGCGGGCGACGGCAACGTGCACACCAACATCCCCGTCAACAGCGACAACTACGACATGCTGCAGACCGCGCATGCCGCGGTGGTGCGCATCATGGCGCTGGCGCGCAGCCTCGACGGCGTGATCTCGGGCGAGCACGGCATCGGCATCACCAAGCTCGAATTCCTGAGCGACGACGAGCTGCGCCCCTTCACCGAGTACAAGGCCAAGGTCGACCCCGAAGGCCGCTTCAACAAGGGCAAGCTGCTGCGCGCGCCCGCGGGCAAGCCCGAGACGCTGCACGCCGACCTGACCAACGCCTACACGCCGAGTTTCGGCCTCATGGGGCACGAGTCGCTCATCATGCAGCAGAGCGACATCGGCGACATCGCCAACAGCGTGAAGGACTGCCTGCGCTGCGGCAAGTGCAAGCCCGTGTGCGCCACGCACGTGCCGCGCGCCAACCTGCTGTACAGCCCGCGCAACAAGATCCTCGCGACCTCGCTGCTGGTGGAGGCCTTCCTCTACGAAGAGCAGACCCGGCGCGGCGTGAGCATCAAGCACTGGGAGGAATTCGAGGACGTGGCCGACCACTGCACCGTGTGCCACAAGTGCCTCACGCCCTGCCCGGTGAAGATCGACTTCGGCGACGTGTCGATGAACATGCGCAACCTGCTGCGCAAGATGGGCCAGAAGAGCTTCCGCCCGGGCAACGCGGCCGCGATGTTCTTCCTGAACGCGACCAATCCGCAGACCATCAAGGCGGTGCGCGCGGGCATGGTGGGCGTGGGCTTCAAGGCGCAGCGCCTGGCCAACGACCTGCTGCGCGGCCTCGCGAAGAAGCAGACCTCCGCGCCGCCGGCGTCGCTCGGGCCGGCTCCGGTCAAGGAGCAGGTGATCCACTTCATCAACAAGAAGATGCCGGGCAACCTGCCGAAGAAGACGGCGCGCGCGCTGCTCGACATCGAGGATGCGGACTACGTGCCGATCATCCGCAACCCGAAGGCGACCACCTCCGAGACCGAGGCTGTCTTCTACTTCCCGGGCTGCGGATCGGAGCGGCTGTTCTCGCAGGTCGGTCTGGCCACGCAGGCCATGCTCTGGCATGCGGGCGTGCAGACCGTGCTGCCGCCGGGCTACCTGTGCTGCGGCTATCCGCAGCGCGGCAGCGGCCAGTTCGACAAGGCCGAGAAGATGATCACGGACAACCGCGTGCTCTTCCACCGTGTGGCCAACACGCTCAACTACCTCGACATCAAGACGGTGGTGGTGAGCTGCGGCACCTGCTACGACCAGTTGCAGGGCTACCAGTTCGACAAGATCTTCCCGGGCTGCCGCATCGTCGACATCCACGAGTACCTGCTCGAAAAGGGCATCACGCTCGCCGATGCGGCAGGCGGCGGCTACCTCTACCACGACCCCTGCCACTCGCCGATGAAGCAGCAGGACCCGATGAAGACGGTGAAGGCGCTGGTGGGCGACAACGTGCTCAAGAACGACCGCTGCTGCGGCGAATCGGGCACGCTGGGCGTGTCGCGGCCCGACATCTCCACGCAGATCCGCTTCCGCAAGGAGCAGGAGCTGAAGAAGGGCGAAGCCGCGCTGCGCGAAGCCGGCAAGGTCGGCGAGAAGGAGAACGTGAAGATCCTCACCAGCTGCCCGAGCTGCCTGCAGGGCCTCTCGCGCTACGGCAACGACCTGAACAACGGCCTGCTCGAAGCCGACTACATCGTGGTCGAGATGGCCAACAAGATCCTCGGCGAAGACTGGATGCCGAACTACGTGGAAGCCGCCAATCAGGGCGGCATCGAGCGGGTGCTGGTGTGACGTCGAAGGTGCAGGGCTGCGTGCTGTGCGAGGGCCCGGGCGGGCGCCTCGTGTTCGAGGGCGCGAAGCTGCGCGTGATCCATGCCGAGGAGGCGGGCTTCCCGGCCTTCTATCGCGTGGTGTGGCGCGAGCACGCGCCGGAGTTCTCCGATCTCGACGCGGCCGACCGTGCCCTGTGCATGGAAGCGGTGACAGTGGTCGAGCAGTGCCTGCGCGAGCATCTGAAGCCGGCGAAGATCAACCTCGCCGCGCTTGGCAACATGGTCGGGCACCTGCACTGGCATGTCATCGCGCGCTTCCCGAACGACAGCCACTTCCCCGGCTCGGTGTGGGCGCCCGTGCAGCGCGAGCGAGATGCGGCGCTGGAGGCGGACATCGCCGCGCACCTGCCTGCCGTCGAGGCTGCGATGATCGAGCGATTGGGCAACAGGAGCTTCTGATGGCAGGCTTGAAACCGGGCGCACCGACGCCGCAGTCGATCACCGTGCACGGGCAGTCGCGCGTGCTCGAGGTCGGCTTCTCCGACGGCGCGACCTTCCGCATTCCCTTCGAGCTGATGCGCATCTACTCGCCCTCGGCCGAGGTGCAGGGCCATGGCCCCGGGCAGGAAGTGCTGCAGACGGGCAAGCGCGATGTCGAGCTCGTCGAGCTCGAGGCAGTGGGCAACTACGCGGTGCAACCGATCTTCAGCGACGGCCACAACACGGGCATCTACTCCTGGGACCTGCTCTACGAACTGGGCGAGAAGCAGGCCGAGCTGTGGGCTGCCTATGAGCGCCGGCTGGCCGAGGCGGGTGTCGACCGCGACGCGCCGATGATCGAGAAGGGCGGCCACGCCTGCGGCAGCCACTGAGGCCTTCGAGGCAGCGCAAGAATCCGCCGCTGCTATTGAAAAGATAGCCCTACGCCCAGAAAGGGCGGGGCTGAAAAAGCAACAAATGTCCGCCGTGGTCGCGGGGTCGTCGACTTGATGTGAAGGCTTCCGGCCTAACATCGGTCGCATGAGTACCACACACTTCGGCTTCGAAACGGTCGACGAAAGCGAGAAGGCCCGCCGCGTTCGCGGTGTCTTCGATTCGGTCGCATCGCGCTACGACATCATGAACGACCTGATGTCGGCAGGCCTGCACCGCGCCTGGAAGGCGTACACCGTCATGGTCGCGAACGTGGGCGAAGGCTCGCGCGTCCTCGACATCGCGGGCGGCACCGGCGACCTCGCACTGGCCTTCGCGAAGAAGGTCGGCGCCAGCGGCCAGGTGGTCCACACCGACATCAACGAAGCCATGCTGCGCACCGGCCGCGACCGGCTGCTCGACGCCGGCGTGGTGCTGCCCACCATGGTCTGCGACGCGGAGAAGCTGCCCTTTCCCGACAACCACTTCGACGTGGTCACCGTGGCCTTCGGCCTGCGCAACATGACGCACAAGGACGCCGCGCTCAAGGAGATGAACCGCGTGCTCAAGCCGCGCGGCAAGCTGCTGGTGCTCGAGTTCTCGAAGGTCGCGAAGCCGCTCGCGAAGGCCTACGACTGGTACTCCTTCAACGTGCTGCCGAGGCTCGGCAAGCTCGTGGCTGGCGACGATGCGAGCTATCGCTATCTCGCCGAATCCATCCGGATGCACCCCTCGCAAGAGGAGCTCAAGACCCTCATGAAAGAGGGCGGTTTCGGACATGTGGACTATCACAACATGACTGGGGGAATCGCTGCCCTCCATGTTGGAATCAAGTGTTGAAAAGCGGATCTTTCGCTCGAGAGGAGACGACGATATGAAGAGTTTGGGTTCTTTGTTCCTGGCAGCCGCGCTGGTCCTGGTCAGTGTCCAGGCCGAGGCTGCGCGCATCGGTGGCGGCAAGTCGATGGGTCGCCAGTCGTCCAACGTGACGCAGCGCGAGTCCGCAGCGCCTTCGGCACCCGCGCAGCAGAACGCGACCAACGCGGCAGCGGCCAAGCCCGCAACGCCCGCGCCCGCGGCAGCTGCACCGAAGCGTCCCTGGGGCGCGATGCTCGGCGGCCTGGCCGCCGGCCTGGGCCTCGCATGGCTCGCCAATTCGCTGGGCCTCGGCGCCGGCTTCGCCAACATCCTGCTGATCGGCCTGCTGGTGCTGGCAGGCGTGGTGGTGTGGCGCATGATCAAGTCGCGCTCGCAGCCCGTTGCCAATCGCCAGGGCGGCTTCGCCTTCCAGGGCGCCGGTGCCAGCCCGAGCAGCGCGAGCGCTCCGGCGCAGTACAGCCCCAACAACGTGGGCAACGACGCATCGGCGCGTCCCTGGGAGCGCAACAACGCTGCCTTCGATGCCACGCCGCACGGCAGCAGCCTTTCGGCGGCTGGCGCAGCGGCAGGCGGCAGCATGATCGGCTCGGCACTCGGCGGTTCGCAGTCGTGGGGCATTCCCGCCGGCTTCGACGTCGACGGCTTCCTCGGCGCTGCAAAGCGCAACTTCGTGACCCTGCAGGACGCGTGGGACCGCGCCGACGTGTCGACGCTGCGTTCGATGATGACCGACGGCATGGTCGACGAAATCCGTTCCCAGCTGGCCGACCGCGCCAGCCACACCGGTGGTGCCTCCAACAAGACCGAAGTCGTGATGCTCGACGCCAAGCTGCTCGGCATCGAGGAGCTGCCAGACGCCTACATGGCCAGCGTGGAGTTCTCCGGCATGATCCGCGAAGACGCCTCGGCCGGCCCGGGCCCGTTCCGCGAAGTGTGGAACATGACCAAGCCGGTCAGCGGCAACAGTGGCTGGCTGGTTGCAGGCGTACAGGCACTGCAGTAATAAAAAGCTGAAAAGCGGCCCTCACGGGGCCGCAACGCAGGCGGGATAATGGGGACATGGCCACACCATCGTCCCCATTTTCCTTTCTAGGCGATCTCTTCAACACCATTGGCGAGCGCCTGCAGCCCCCGGACTGGGCGGTCCACGAGATCCAGAACCGCGCGGTCCTGTTCCTCAACCATGTGCTCCAGCAGGAGCCCGAGGCCCAGCAGCGGCTGCTGCGCCAGCAGGGGCGGGTGGTGCGCTTCCAGTGGCGCTTCGTGACCATGGAGCTGGTGGCAACGCCGGCCGGCCTTCTCGACCTTGCCCCGGCCGGCTCGGTGCCCGAGCTGACGCTCACCGTCACCGACGACTCTCCCTTCGACATTGCCCGCGCCGCGCTTCGAGGCGACAAGCCCGCCGTGCAGATCATCGGCGACGTGCAGCTGGCGGCCGAGGTCAACTGGCTGGTCGACCATGTGCGCTGGGACGTCGAGGACGATCTGGCCCGCGTGATCGGCGACGTGCCCGCGCATACGCTGGGCAACGCCGTGCGCCGTGTTGTCGGTGCGCTGCGCCAGTTCGTCGGCAACCGCACGGCCGGCAAGGCCGGCGGTTCGGCTGTCGGCCCCGCAGGCAACGCCGAATGAGGCGCTTCTACCGCGGACTTTTCATCGTCTGGGTCGCGCTGCGCTACGGCCTCGACGAGCTGGTGCTCTCGAGCTTCCAGAAGCCCTGGGTGCGCGGGGTCACGCGCGTTCTTTCCTTCGGGCGCAACCTCGATGCGCCGCGCGGCCAGCGCCTGCGCGAGGCGCTCGAAAGCCTCGGCCCCATCTTCGTGAAGTTCGGCCAGGTTCTGTCGACTCGGCGCGACCTGCTGCCGCCCGACATCGCCGACGAACTGGCCTTCCTGCAGGACCGGGTGCCGCCGTTTCCCTCTTCCGTGGCCATCGCCACCATCGAGCGCGCGTTCCGCCGCCCGGTGAGCGATGTGTTCGTGCAGTTCGACGAGACGCCCATCGCCAGCGCATCGATCGCGCAGGTGCACTTCGCGACCATCCGCACCAACGAGGGCGAAGAGCGCGAGGTGGCGGTGAAGGTGCTGCGCCCCAGCATGCGCGGCGTGATCGAGAAGGACCTGGCGCTGATGGCCATGATGGCCGGCTGGCTCGAGAACCTCTCGGCCGACGGCAAGCGCCTGAAGCCGCGCGAGGTGGTGGCCGAGTTCGACAAGTACCTGCACGACGAGCTCGACCTGGTGCGCGAGGCCGCCAACGCGGCCCAGCTGCGCCGCAACATGGCCGCGCTCGACCTGGTGCTGATCCCCGAGATGTTCTGGGACTTCTGCCACCCCGAGGTCATCGTGATGGAGCGCATGAAGGGCGTGCCCATCGCGCAGATGGACCGCCTGCGCGCGGCCGGCGTCGACATTCCGAAGCTGGCGCGCGACGGCGTGACCATCTTCTTCACGCAGGTGTTCCGCGACGGCTTCTTCCACGCCGACATGCACCCGGGCAACATCCAGGTGAGCCTGGAGCCCGAGACCTTCGGGCGCTACATCTCGCTTGACTTCGGGATCATCGGCACGCTGACCGAGTCGGACAAGGAATACCTCGCGCAGAACTTCGTGGCCTTCTTCCGGCGCGACTACAAGCGCGTGGCCGAGCTGCACCTCGAAAGCGGCTGGGTGCCGGTGGGCACCCGGATCGATGAACTGGAGGCGGCCATCCGCACCGTGTGCGAGCCGTACTTCGACCGGCCGCTGAAGGAGATCTCGCTGGGCATGGTGCTGATGCGCCTGTTCCAGACCTCGCGGCGCTTCCACGTCGAGATCCAGCCGCAGCTGGTGCTGCTGCAGAAGACGCTGCTCAACATCGAGGGCCTGGGGCGCAACATCGACCCCGAACTCGACCTCTGGGCCACGGCCAAGCCCTTCCTCGAGAAGTGGATGGTCGACCAGATCGGCCCCAAGAAGCTGCTGCAGCAGCTCAAGGCCGAGGCGCCCAGGTACGCCAAATTGCTGCCCCAATTGCCTCGATTACTGCACGATTTCCTGGAGAATCGCCCGGTCGACAACCGCCGCGAGCTGCTCGAGCTGCTGGCCGAACAGAAGCGCACCAACCGGTTGCTGCAGACCATCGTCTACGGTGGCATAGGTTTTGTATTGGGGTTGCTCGCCATGCAATTGCTGGTGCGCGTGCGTCTGTTCTAGAGGAGTCTGTGCCGTGTTGTTGACGCTGGTCATCGTCTATCTGCTTGTCACCATCGCGATCGGCCTGTACGCCGCCAAGCGGGTGAAGAACACCACCGACTTCGCTATCGCCGGGCGGCACCTGCCGCTCTACATGATCGTCACGACCACCTTCGCGACCTGGTTCGGCTCCGAAACGGTGCTCGGCATCCCGGCCAAGTTCATCGAGGGCGGGCTCAACGGCGTGGTCGAAGACCCGTTCGGCGCCGGCACCTGCCTGATCCTGGTGGGCCTGTTCTTCGCCGGCAAGCTCTACCGCATGACGCTGCTGACCATCAGCGACTACTACCGCGAGCGCTACGGCCGCGGCGTGGAGGTGGCCTGCTCGCTGATCATCATGCTGAGCTACCTGGGCTGGGTGTCGGCGCAGGTCACGGCGCTGGGGCTGGTGTTCAACCTGCTGTCGGGCGGCGTGGTCAGCATCCCGGTGGGCATGGTGATCGGGGTGATCTCGATCCTGGCCTACACGCTCTTCGGCGGCATGTGGTCGGTGGCGGTCACCGACTTCATCCAGATGATCATCCTCGTGGCCGGCCTGGCCGTGATCGCGATGTTCGCGGGCAACATGGCCGGCGGCGCCGACAAGGTGGTGGCCTTCGCGGTCAGCAAGGACCTCTTCAAGTTCTGGCCCGAGCCGAGCTGGCACGACATGGTGTTCTTCTTCGCCGCGGCCATCACGATGATGCTGGGCTCCATCCCGCAGCAGGACGTGTTCCAGCGCGTGATGTCGGCCAACAGCGTCCAGGCGGCCCGCCGTGGCCCGGTGATCGGCGGCCTGGCGTACATCCTCTTCGCCTTCGTGCCGATGTTCCTGGTGGCCAGTGCGCTGCTCATCATGCCGGAGCAGACCGGCGCGCTGCTGAAGGAAGATCCGCAGAAGGTGCTGCCCACGCTGGTGCTGGAGAAAATGCCCTTCGTGATGCAGGTGCTGTTCTTCGGCGCGCTGCTGTCGGCCATCAAGTCGACTGCCTCGGCCACGCTGCTGGCCCCGAGCGTCACCTTCACCGAGAACATCTGGCGCCAGTTCCGACCGGCCGGCACCGACCGCCAGAACCTCATGACCATGCGCATCACGGTGCTGCTGTTCAGCGCCGCCGTGCTGGCCTACGCCATTCGCATGCAGGGCACGCCGATCTACGAACTGGTTTCGGGCGCCTACCAGGTGCCGCTGGTGGGCGCCTTCGTGCCGCTGGTGTGCGGCCTGTACTGGCGTCGGGCCACCACGCAGGGCGCGGTCGCCTCGATCGTCCTGGGCATCGGCGTGTGGCTGCTGTTCCTGCAGGTGCCGTCCTGGGGAGCCGTGTTCCCGGCCCAGCTGGCGGGTGTTCTGTGCTCTTTCGCGGGCATGGTGGCCGGCTCGCTGCTGCCGCAATGGTTGGCGAACACTCACACGCCTCACCGCCCGCTGGCCACGGAGCCGGCCTGAAGCCGGGGCCCGCCGGCCGGGCCGGGCGTCCTTTCACGGGGGCGCCCCTATAATCGAGGGCTTTGCGAGCGGCCGCTGCGCCGCTTTTTTGACCTCATTTCCCATGCCCATCTACGCCTACAAGTGCAGCGCCTGCGGCTTCGCCAAGGACGCTTTGCAGAAGATGTCCGACGCACCCCTCACGGTGTGTCCGGCGTGCGGCGCGAGTGCGTTCGAAAAACAGGTCACGGCCGCCGGCTTCCAACTCAAGGGCTCGGGCTGGTACGTGACCGATTTCCGTGACGGCGGCGGCAAGAAGTCCGAGCCGGCCACGTCGCCCGCCTCCGGCGAATCTTCGTCTTCCTCCTCTTCTTCCACCACGTCAGCCGCGCCGAGCCCCGCTCCGGCGCCCGCCGCACCGGCTCCCGCGCCGGCCGCGACGAGCGGCGACTGAAACACCCCGACCGCCATGCTCGCCCTGCGCAAATGGTTGCTGTCCGGCCTGCTGGTCATCGTGCCGCTGGTCATCACGCTCGGCGTGCTGAACTGGATCATCGGCACGCTCGACCAGACGCTGTGGCTGCTGCCCGAGCAGTGGCAGACCTGGCTGAGCGACCACAAGGTGCGCGGCCTGGGCGTGCTGCTCACGCTGGCGATCCTGCTGGTGGTGGGGGCCACGGCCAGCAACTTCGTCGGCAAGCGCCTGCTCGGCTGGGGTGACGCCGTGGTCCGGCGCATCCCGGTGGTGCGCTCGATCTACTCCAGCGTCAAGCAGGTGTCGGACACGCTGTTCTCCGAGAACGGCAATGCCTTCCGCACCGCGGTGCTGGTGCAATGGCCGCGCGAAGGCGTGTGGACCATCGCCTTCGTGACCGGCGCGCCCGGCAACGAGGTCGCCGCGCATCTCGGCGAGGGCGAGTTCCTCAGCGTCTATGTGCCGACCACGCCCAATCCCACGGGCGGCTACTTCGTGATGCTCAAGCGCAGCGACTGCATCGAACTGAAGATGAGCGTGGACGAAGCGCTCAAGTACATCGTCTCGATGGGGGTGGTCGTTCCAGGCGGCCCCGCCACGGTGGCGGTGAAGTCTTCCAACTCATAAAAGAACGAACGCGCCCTCGAGGCGCCGGAATGGATTCCTATGGCCATGCGTACTCAATATTGCGGTCTCGTGACCGAAGCCCTGCTGGGCCAGACCGTCACCCTTTGCGGCTGGGTCAACCGTCGCCGCGACCACGGCGGCGTGATCTTCATCGACGTGCGTGACCGCGAAGGCTACGTGCAGGTGGTGTGCGACCCCGACCGCGCCTCGACCTTCGCCGTGGCCGAGAGCCTGCGCAACGAATACTGCGTGCAGATCACCGGCCTGGTGCGCGCACGGCCCGAAGGCACGACCAACGACCAGCTCAAGAGCGGCAAGATCGAAGTGCTGTGCCATGAGCTGAAGGTGCTGAACCCCTCGGTCACGCCTCCGTTCCTGCTGGACGACGACAACCTGTCGGAAACCACCCGCCTCACGCACCGCGTGCTCGACCTGCGCCGCCCGGCCATGCAGCGCAACATGCTGCTGCGCTACAAGGTGACGATGGAAACGCGCAAGTTCCTCGACGCCAACGGCTTCATCGACATCGAGACGCCGATGCTCGGCAAGTCCACGCCCGAAGGCGCGCGCGACTACCTCGTGCCCAGCCGCGTGCACGACGGCAGCTTCTTCGCGCTGCCGCAGTCGCCCCAGCTCTTCAAGCAGCTGCTGATGGTGGCCGGCTACGACCGCTACTACCAGATCGTGAAGTGCTTCCGTGACGAAGACCTGCGCGCCGACCGCCAGCCCGAATTCACGCAGATCGACATCGAGACCTCGTTCCTCGCCGAGGAAGAGATCCGCGAGATGTTCGAAGGCATGATCCGCAACGTGTTCCGCAACGCCGCGGGCATCGACCTGCCGGTGTTCCCGACCATGACGTACGCGGACGCGATGTTCAAGTACGGCTCGGACAAGCCCGACCTGCGCGTGAAGCTCGAGTTCACCGAACTCACCGAGCTGATGAAGCGCGTCGAGTTCAAGGTGTTCTCCAACGCCGCCACCATGGCCGGCGGCCGCGTCGTGGCGCTGCGCGTGCCCGGCGGCGGTGCCGAGGGCGGTCTCTCGCGCGGCGAGATCGACGCGTACCAGGAGTTCGTCAAGATCTACGGCGCCAAGGGCCTGGCCTACATCAAGGTCAACGACGCTGCTGCCGGCCGCGATGGCCTGCAGAGCCCGATCGTGAAGAACCTCGACGACAACGCGCTGGCCGAGATCATCGCGCGCACGGGTGCGCGCAACGGCGACATCCTGTTCTTCGGCGCCGACAAGGAAAAGATCGTCAACGACGCCATCGGCGCGCTGCGCATCAAGATCGGCCACAGCGCCTTCGGCAAGAAGAGCGGCCTGTTCGATGACCGCTGGGCGCCGCTGTGGGTGGTGGACTTCCCGATGTTCGAGTTCGACGAGGAAGGCCAGCGCTGGAGCGCCGTGCACCACCCGTTCACCGCGCCGAAGGACGGCCACGAAGACCTCATGGACACCGCGCCCGAGAAGTGCATCGCCAAGGCCTACGACATGGTGCTCAACGGCATCGAGATGGGCGGCGGCTCGGTGCGTATCCACCGCGAGGAAGTGCAGAGCAAGGTGTTCCGCGCGCTGAAGATCAGCGCCGAGGACGCGCAGCTCAAGTTCGGCTTCCTGCTGGATGCGCTGCAGTACGGCGCGCCCCCGCACGGCGGCATTGCCATCGGCCTGGACCGCCTGGTCATGCTCATGACCGGCGCCGAGTCGATCCGCGACGTGATCGCCTTCCCCAAGACCCAGCGCGCGCAGGACCTGCTGACGCAGGCGCCGAGCCCGGTCGACGAGAAGCAACTGCGCGAACTGCACATCAAGCTGCGCAACAACCCCCAAGCAGCCTGATGCGGCCATGACGACCAGCCCCCGGCCCTGGAAGATCCCGGAGTCGGTGCTGGTCGTGATCCACACGCCGGCGCTCGATGTGCTGCTGATCCGGCGTGCGGATGCCGAGACCGACTTCTGGCAATCGGTCACCGGCAGCAAGGACGTGGCCGACGAGCCCCTGGTGCTCACCGCGGCGCGCGAGGTGGCCGAGGAAACCGGCATCCTGTGCGGCGAAGGCACGCCGCTGGCCTCGCAACTGGTCGACTGGCAGCTGCGCAACGTCTACGAGATCTATCCGCGCTGGCGCGCCCGCTATGCACCGGGCGTCACCCACAACACCGAGCACCTTTTCGGCCTGCGCGTGCCCGAACGCGTCGTGCCCACGCTCGACCCCCGCGAGCACACCGACTGGCGCTGGCTGCCCTACCGGGAGGCGGCTGACGCCTGCTTTTCCCCATCGAATGCCGAAGCCATTCTGTTGCTGCCAGAATTTGCGCGATGAACCAGCCGGCAGCAGCAGCGGTGCAGAACCTCCGCGTCGCGACCTACAACATCCACAAGGGTGTGCAGGGCATCGGCCCCGCGCGGCGGCTCGAGATCCACAACCTCGGCCACGCCATCGAGCAGCTCGACGCCGACATCGTCTGCCTGCAGGAAGTGCGCAAGATGAACCGGCAGGCGGCGGCGCGTTTCGCGCGCTGGCCCGAGCTGCCGCAGGCCGACTTCCTCGCGCCCGAGGGCTACACCGCCGTCTACGAGACCAACGCCGTCACGCGCCATGGCGAGCACGGCAACGCGCTGCTCACGCGCTGGCCGGTGCTGGGCACCAACCACCAGGACATTTCCGACCACCGCTTCGAGCAGCGCGGGCTGCTGCACGTGGTGATCGACGTGGAAGGCCGGCGGGTGCACGCCATCGTGGTGCACCTGGGGCTCATCAAGGGCAGCCGGGTGCGGCAGATCGCGCGGCTGCGCGAGTTCATCGACCGCGAGGTGCCGCCCGGCGAGGCCGTGGTGGTGGCGGGCGACTTCAACGACTGGGGCGCGCGCATGCGCTACGCCATGAACGCCATGGGCCTGCGCGACACCAGCGATCTGCGCGGTCCGCGCACGCTCACTTATCCCTCGCGCCTGCCGGTGGCGCAGCTCGACTTCGTCTACGGGCGCGGGCTGGAGCCGCTGTCCTGCGTGGTGCCGCGCGGTCCGATCTGGGCCCGCATGTCCGACCACCTGCCGCTGGTGGCTGATTTTTCACTCCTTAATTGATAGCATTGCTCCGAGAAGGGACGGGCGTTGCGGCCCCGAATGTCTGGAGCCATTCACTGGTACGATCTTTGCCATGCTGAGGAAAACCGACGTCGAACCGCGCCCCGATCGAAATGACGATGACGAGGGCACGCCCGTCTCCGTGAAGATCCGCGAGCGCATCACCGCGGCGCGCAAGCGCTTCAATGCCAACGACAACATCTCCGAGTTCATCCAGCCCGGCGAGCTGGAGGCCCTGCTCGACGAGGTCGAGGTCAAGATGAAGGACGTGCTCCAGAGCCTGGTGATCGACGTCGAGAACGACCACAACACTGACAACACCGCGCGCCGGGTCGCCAAGATGTACCTCAACGAGGTGTTCAGGGGCCGCTATGTGGCGGCGCCTTCGCTCACCGAGTTTCCGAACGCCGAGCACCTGAACGAACTGATGATCGTCGGCCCGATCACCGTGCGCAGCGCCTGCTCGCACCACTTCTGCCCGATCATCGGCAAGCTCTGGATCGGCGTGATGCCCAACGAGCACACCAACGTGATCGGCCTGTCGAAGTACGCGCGCCTGGCCGAATGGGTCATGGGCCGTCCGCAGATCCAGGAAGAAGCCGTGGTGCAGCTGGCCGACCTGATCCAGGAAAAGACCCAGCCCGACGGCCTGGCCCTCGTCATGGAGGCCGAGCACTTCTGCATGGCCTGGCGCGGCGTGAAGGAAATGGACAGCAAGATGATCAATTCCGTGATGCGCGGCGTGTTCCTGAAAGATCCGAGCCTGCGCCGCGAATTCCTTTCCCTCCTGCCCAGAAAGGACTGAGCCATGCTGGTCCGACTCCTCTACGCCAGCCGCGCCGTCGACACCAGCCCCGAGGCCATCGAGTCGATCCTGGCGCAATCGCGCACCCACAACACCGCGTGCGGCATCACCGGCATCCTCTGCTACGGCGCGGGCACCTTCCTGCAGGCCATCGAAGGCGGCCGCATGGCCATCTCCGAGCTCTACGGCCACATCCAGCGCGATGCGCGCCACAAGGACGTGGTGCTGCTGCACTACGAAGAGATCTCCGAGCGCCGCTTCGGCGGCTGGACGATGGGCCAGGTCAACCTGTCGAAGCTCAACGCATCGACGCTGCTGAAGTATTCCGAGAAGCCCGAGCTCAACCCGTACGCGGTGTCGGGCAAGGTCTCGTTGGCGCTGCTCGAGGAACTGATGGCAACTGCCGCCATCGTCGGCCGCCACTAGAACGTGGTCCCCACGCTCGGCACTTCGTGTCCTCGCTGCCCCCCGGGGGGGCAGCCCGCGCCTTGGGACGGCCCGGCGGCGCTCGGTCTCGCGTAGCTCGAGGTGCCGCTCTCCGCATTCGCCCTGATCCTGCTCGCCGGGATCATCCACGCCAGCTGGAACATCGCCGCCAAGAAGGCGAACGGCGATGCGCGCTTCAGCTTCCAGACCAGCGTGTTCAACATGGTCATCTGGGCGCCGCTGGGCATCGTGCTCGGCTGGAATGTGGTGCCGAACTGGGGCTGGGCCGAGTGGAGCTTCGTCGTGCTCAGCGGCGTGCTGCACGTCTTCTATTTCATCGTGCTGCTGCGCGGCTACCGCAAGTCGGACCTGACGGTGGTCTATCCGCTGGCGCGCGGCTCGGGGCCGCTGCTGTCCTCGCTGGTGGCCGTGCTCTTCCTCGGCGAGAAGATCAGCCCCGTCGGCGTGGCCGGCATCCTTGGCGTGGTGGCCGGCGTGTTCCTCATCGCCGGCGGCCCGCGCCTGTGGCAGAAGGCGCACGACCCGGCGCAGCGCGCGCGGGTGCACAAGGGCATGCGCTACGGCGTGCTGACCGGCGCCTTCATCGCGGCCTACACGGTGGCCGACAGCTACGCGGTCAAGTTCCTCGCGATGTCGCCGATCCTGCTCGACTACATGGGCAACCTCGTGCGCATCGTGCTGCTGCTGCCCGCGGCGCTGCAGGACCGCGCGACCACCGTGCGCATGTGGCGCGACCAGTGGAAATACGCGCTGCTGGTGGCGGCGATCAGCCCCGTCTCGTACGTGCTCGTGCTCTACGCGGTGCAGCAGGCGCCGATCTCGCACGTTGCACCGGCGCGCGAGGTGTCGATGCTCTTCGCGGCGCTCATCGGGGGCCATCTGCTGCGCGAGGGCGACCGGCTGCTGAGGCTGATGGGCGCGATGTTCATCGCCGCCGGCGTGGTGGCGCTCGCCCTGGGCTGAGCCAGTGCTGCTGTTCGGCTGCGACTTCTCCAGCGCGCCGACGGCACGCAAGCCCATCGTCGTCGCGACAGGCGAACAGAGCGGCACCGACAGGGTCGTGCTGCGTGGCCTGCAGCGCTTTTCCACGCTCGACGCCTGGGGCGAATGGCTGTGCGCCACGCCGTCCTGGACCGGCGGTTTCGACTTTCCGTTCAGCCTGCCGCGGGAACTCGTCGAGCAGCTGCGATGGCCGCTGCAGTGGGAGCCGCTGATGGCCCACTACGCCGGCCTGAGCCGCGCCGAGATCCGCCAGACCTTCGCCGCCTTCTGCGCGGCGCGCCCGGTGGGCGGCAAGTTCGCGCACCGCAAGGCTGACGGGCCCGCAGGCTCCAGCCCCTCGATGAAGTGGGTCAACCCGCCGGTGGCCTACATGCTCCATGCCGGCGTGCCGCGCCTGCTCGCGGCGGGTGCGCGCATTCCGGGGCTGCATGCCGGCAGGGGGGCCGATCGCATCGCGCTGGAGGCTTATCCCGGTCTGCTGGCGCGCGAGCTGATCGGACGGCGCAGCTACAAGAGCGACGACCTGGCGAAGCAGACACCCGAGCGACGAGCCGCGCGCGCCGACCTGCTGGCGGCGCTCGAAGCCGGCTCGTCCCGCCTCGGGTTGAGGCTGGCCGTCACCGCGCCGCAGCGCGCGGAGTTGCTCGCGGACGCACGCGGCGACGACATCGACGCCGTGCTGTGCCTGCTGCAGGCCGCCTGGGGCCTGCAGCGCGCCGCAAGCCCCGGCCCGGGCCATGGCCTGCCGGAAGACTTCGATCCGCTTGAAGGATGGATCGTCAGCGCCTGAGCCTCGTTGTCCTACACCGCTTCGGGCTTCCGTCGGCGTTCGCCGCCATGCGGCGGCGCCTAGATTGACTGCGGTGGGCCACCCCGGCCCACCTGTTTCAACATCAATCCATCAGGAAGGAAGCGACATGAACAAGGATCAAGTGGCAGGCCGCGTCGAGGAAGCCAAGGGCAAGCTGAAGGAAGTCGCCGGCAAGGTTGTCGGCAACGAGAAGCTCGAAGGCGAGGGCATTGCCGATCAGGCCGCCGGCAAGGTGCAGAAGACCTACGGCGACGTGAAGGAAAAGGCCAAGGACGCGATCAAGTCGGGCGCCGACAAGCTGTGACCGGTCGGGGGCGGGGGCATGCATCCAGCCCGGCCGCCCCGTTCACACACTCTCTTTTTTTCCCATTTCCAATTTCCAAGAAGCGACAGGAGGACTGCCATGAACAACGGATCGAACATTCGACAACGCGTCGCCGGCATGCCGTACGCGCACGTCTGTCTTGCCGTGCTGCTGGCCGGCGCCGCGCTGGCCCTGGCCGGCTGCGACAAGGGCGACAACCGCACTGCCGGCGAGAAGCTCGACAGCGCCGTGGCGAAGACCGAGCAGGCGGCCGACACGGCCGCGGCAAAGACGGGCGAGGCCCTGAAGGACGCCAAGGCCAAGGTCGAGTCGTCCAACACCACCGCAGAGGTGAAGGAAGGCGCCGCCAATGCCAAGGAAGCGCTCAAGGAGGCAGGCGCGGCAGTGAGCGCGACGATGGACGATGCTGCCATCACGGCCTCGGTCTCGGCTGGCCTTGCCAGGGACCCGGACCTGAGCGCCATCAAGATCGACGTCGACACCAAGGCCGGCGCCGTGAGCCTGAAGGGGCCGGCACCCTCGGCCGCCGCGAAGGCGCGGGCCGAGGAGATCGCCAAGGGCGTGCAGGGCGTGACCTCGGTGAGCAACCAGCTCGAGGTGAAGGGCTGAAGATCCCCTTCGACCCCCGGCAACGAAAAAGCCCGGCGCTGCCGGGCTTTCTCATGGGCGGGGCCTTCGTCGCTCAGTGGCCGAGCCAGTCCTTCAGTTCGTCGGCATGCTCCTCTTCATCGGCGAGGATGCCTTCGAGCATGCGGCGCGTGGTCGGGTCCTTGTCGCCGATGAGCGAGATCATCTGGCGGTACGACTCCACAGCGATACGCTCGGCGATCAGGTTGGCGCGCACCATCGACTGCAGGTCGGTCGATTCGTCGTAGGAGGCATGGCTGCGTTCGAGCAGGTGCGTGGGCGCGAAGTCGGGTTCGCCGCCCAGCTGCACGATGCGTTCGGCGATGAGGTCGGCATGGGCCGACTCTTCGTTGGCGTGCACCAGGAACTCGTCGGCGATGGCCGGCGACTCCACGCCGTTGGCGGTGAAGTAGTGGCGCTTGTAGCGCAGGATGCAGACCAGCTCGGTGGCCAGCGCATCGTTCAGGAGCTTCACGACGTCGTCGCGCCAGGGGCCGTAGCTCGGCGTGACGGCACCGTCGTCCAGGCTGTTGCGGGCTGCGTCGAGGCCGCTCTGGTCGAGCGCCAGGTGCTGGTGGCCGGAGGCCTTGGAGGAGGCTGCCGTGGAGGAAACGTCGTTTTTCATGGAGAGTCCTTTCGTGGGGGGCGAGTTGAATTCGGGGTCTTGCTCATCAGGGTATTGACGAGGTCGGCCACGTCGGATGTCTTCAGTACGGCCGCGAGCACCGCCGTCGCCGACAGCAGTCGCCAGGGCTTGGCCAGCACCAGCAGCGCGCCCGTGGCGGCCGCGGCTGCCATCAGCTTGGCCGGCTCCTTGCGGGCGTAGTGCTCCAGCATCGGCCGCGCCAGCTGGCCGACCGCATGCGCGGGATGCCTGCGCCACCAGCGTTCCAGCACGCTGCGCCCCACGGCGAGCCATACGTTCTCGTTTCTTCTTCGGCTGCCTCCGCGTTCCCCTTGCCCTGCGGGATCTCCTTCTCCTCTTTCGTGCGGGTGGCCTTGGCGCCGGCCTGTGGCCTGCGCTTCATAGTGTGCGTATTCCAGGTCGTCCAACCGGGGATCGGAGCCGGCGTGGCCGCGGCCTTGATGGCTGTCGTCGTCCACGCCGCCGTTCAGCTGCCGCACCAGCGCGCGGCGCGAAAGGGCCAGGCGCTGCTGAGGCGAGAGTTGCTCTGGATGCGAATTGCGGCGCTCAGTACCGGTCATGGCGCGCTCCGGCTTCGTGCAGGGCCTGCAGGTCGGCATCGAGCTGCGAGCGCAGATCCTCGAAGGCGTAGTGGGGTGCGGGCCGCGCCGCGTACCAGGTGCAGATGGCCGCGATCACCACGGCCACGCCCGGAACGGCCACAAGCACCCAGTGGAAGCTGCCGTGCATCACGCCCAGCAGGATCGCAACGCCTATCAGTCCGAGCGCCAGGGTGATGGTGGCCACCGCCAGCACGGCCGCGACGATGCGTGCGGCGATGCCGCGTCCCGCCTGGGCGGATTCCTGCCGGATGAGGGCGGCGTAGTTGGCGAGGTGTTCAGCGACGAGTTCCGGATGCCCGAGCACCGTGGAAAAAATCGGATGGAGCATGGTGCCGGGTTCGATCGACGATGAACGCCTGTTGCCGTGTCAATCAGTAGTCGTCGCGGCTGCGGCGGCTGGCCAGCACGATGAGCGCGGTGATGGCGGCGCCGGCCGCCGCTGCCAGCAGCACCGAGCGCACGGGCTGGTCGGAGATGTAGCGGCCCGTGACGTCGGCTGCCTGTTCGAGGCGGCGCTGTGCGCGCGCACCGGTGGTGGACGCGGCGTCCAGGCCGCGCTGAACGGCTTGCTGCACGCGGGCGGCCAGCTGCTCGACGGCCGGCTCGGAATCGCGCTGCAGGTCGCGGACCTTTTCGCCCGCCGCATTCACCGCGTTCTGTGCATAGGCGCGGGTCGTTTCGACCGCGTCACGGGCGGTCTGGCGCGCTTCTTCGGCGATTTGCGAGGGAGTCTTGGTCGTCGTGTTCATTTGAAAGTCCTTTCCGGAAAAGTGAAATGCGCAAGCCTGTTGATCGTAACGACGCTACTTGCGTCGTAGCAAGCCGGCAAGGAAGCTCGCGATCGCGAGGATCACGAAGATCACGAAGAGGATCTTGGCGATGCCCACCGCGCTGGCGGCGATGCCGCCGAACCCGAAGAGGGCGGCGATCAGGGCGATGACCAGAAACACCACGGCGTAATGCAGCATGTGGAACTCCTTCGAGGCTTGGCTCGTTGTCTTGAAAACATCGCACCGGACTCCCCAGAAAAGGAAGGCTCCGGCGCCATGGATGCAACCTTAAATGGAGGGCCGTCCCTGACCTGTCAGCGGCCGTGGCTGGGGTGCGTAGGAGATGGCCGAGTGGCCTTGCGGCGGCGTGTGCAGAAGTGCCGGCCTCTACCGTCCCGGCCCGGGCTCAGGCCGGCTTGACGATCGGCAGCATGGCGCTCAGCCGCGTGCCCTTGCCCGGCACCGATGCCACCGTGAGCCTGCCGCGCGCGGCTTCCACGCGGTGCCGCATCCCCGCGAGGCCGTGGGTGGAGGGCCGCACGCGAAGCGTGTCGAAGCCCTTGCCGTTGTCCGCCACTTCCACCACCACGTGGTTGTCGTAGTTCTTCAGGACGATGGTGGCCTCGGTGGCCTCGGCGTACTTGCCGATGTTGGTGAGGCTCTCCTGCACCATCCGGTAGATGGTGAGCTGGCGCGATTCATCCATGGTCACCGGCTCCAGCACCATCTCCACCTGCAGGCCCGAGCGCTCGCCGAACTCGCGCCCCAGGATCTCCAGCGAAGCGACCAGCCCGAGGTTGGCCAGCGAGGAGGGCCGCAGGTCCTCGATGATCCGGCGCTTCAGCGCGATGCCGCTGTTGAGCAGCTCGGTCAGGTGCTGCAGCCGCTGGATCGCGTCGGGCGCGTCCGCCAGCCGCGACTTCAGCCGCGCCACGTCGAGCTTGGCGGCGGTGAGCAGCGAGCCCAGTTCGTCGTGCAGTTCGCGCGCAAGGAAGCCGCGCTCGGTTTCGCGCACGTCCTGGAGGTGGGTCGCCAGTTCGGCCAGCGAGGCTGTGCGCTCGCGCACCTCGTCTTCCAGGGCGTTGCGCTCGCGCTGCAGGGCCTCCTGCTGGCGCTCGCCGATGGAGCGCAGCGCATGGGTCTGCCGCAGATACAGGAAGAAGGCGATCAGCGCGGCCACTGCCACGATGGAGGTGCCGATGCGCGCCAGCTGCAGCGAGCGCAGCACCTGCGCCTGGCTCTGGTGCAGGGTGCCGTTGCTGATCTTCACCAGCTCGCCGGCGGTGGTGCGGATGGCCTCCATCTCCTCCTTGCCGACGTCGGTGGTGATGACGAACTTCCAGGCGTCCTCCTTGCCGTCCTGGCGCAGGCGCACGCTCATGTCCATCTCGGCGATCTTGCGCAGCACGTGCTTCGACAGCTCGGTCAGCTGGGCGAGCTCGGCCGGCCGGCCGGCGTACAGGCGGCGCAAGGTGGCGAGGTGGCCGTCGACCTGCTTGACCGCGTCGTCGTAGGGCTTTCGGTAGCCGGCCTCGCCGGTCAGCAGGTAGCCTCTCTGGCCGGTCTCGGCGTCCAGCATGTTCTGCAGCAGCTGGTTGAGCGTGCCGCGCACCTGCTGAGCCTCGTCGATGTCGGCGAGGGCGCGGCTGGACTGCCGGTACCCGGCCTCGTTGATGCCGACGAGGGCCAGCGCGGCCAGTGCCGCGAGCAGCAGGCTCACGGCCATTCTTGGTGGGGCTAACCAGTGCATGAAACTTTCAAGGCTGCTTGCGGCGCAAGTTCGTGAATAATTGACAACAATCAGGGACCTGGCATGTTGCGACCCTCGGGTGCGCAACACAACGACGAAAGTAACAAATGATCAAAATCGGAATTGTGGACGACCACGCCATCGTGCGATCGGGCCTCCGGCAGTTCTTCTCCGAGCACGTGGACCTGCGCGTGGCGGGTGAAGCTGCCAGCGGCCGCGAGGCCATCGAACTGGTGCGCACCACGGAGCTGGACGTGCTGGTCATGGACCTTTCGATGCCCGGGCAAAGCGGTATCGACGCACTCGCCATGATCCGCGCCAAGGCGCCGGACGTGGGCATCCTCATCCTGAGCGGATACCCCGAGGAGCACTACGCGATGAACCTGATCCGTCAGGGGGCGAGCGGGTACCTCAACAAGGAATGCGATCCCATCGAGATCGTCAACGCCATCCGCACCATCGCCCTGGGCCGGCGCTACATCACGCCCGCCGTGGCCGAACTGCTGGCCCGCCAGCTCGACCGCAAGGACGACGCCGCGCCGCACGAGCAGCTCTCGGAGCGTGAATTCCAGGTGTTCCTCAAGCTCGCCAAGGGCGAGACCGCCGGTGACATCGCCAAGACGCTGTCGCTGTCGGTGAAGACCGTGAGCACCTACCGCACGCGCCTGATGGAGAAGATGAATCTCTCCTCCAACAGCGACCTCACGTACTACGCGCTGAAGAACAAGCTGATCGACTGAGATCGGCTGATGGGCGGCGAAGGGGTCCAAGGGGGCTTCTTCTCGCTTCTTCTTTCATTGCTCAGCCGGTGGCTCCGGGCGAGGAGCGCGAGGCCCGGTCTCGGGCCTGCACGAGGCAGAACTCGACCAGCGCGTCGATCTCGTTCGACTTGTCGAAAACCGCATCGACCCCGAATTCCGCGCAGCGCCGCCGGATGTCGGGCGTCGCGTAGTTGCTGAGCACCACCACCTTCTGCACCGGCTTGCGGGCCTGGCAGGCCTGCAGCACGCCCAGGCCGCTGCCCTGCTTGAGGAAGAGGTCGACGATCATGAGGTCCCAATCGCCGTCGTGGCCGAGCAGCCATGCGCGCGCGCCGCTCTCTGTGTCGGCGAAGCCGACCACGGTGGTACAGGTGAGCTCTTCCAGCGTGCCGATGAGGTTTTCACGGATCGTGAGGTTGTCTTCGACAACATAAGTCTGCAATCTGGAATCCATGCCGAACCACTCTTCCTCTGAGCTTTTGCGGACGCCTTCAGCGTGCGCCCGTTGGCAGGAACTGCCTGCCACTCGACTTTGCTTCGTCCCCTGCGCGCATCATGCAAGCTTCGGCGGCTGGTGGCTGTAGGCGGGTTCCGACGCGGCCTGCGAAGGCCTCCAGTAGGCAATCCCTCACGATCTCTGCGGTTCGTGGCCGACCGCGGCGGGGCGATCGACTGAGTTACAAGGAGCCCATGGCAACGACGAACGTACCGAAGAAGGCCGGCGTCCTGCGCGGCCGGCCGCTCTGGCAGAAGCTGCTGGCGGGCCTCGTGCTGCTGGTTGCGTTGCTGGCGATCGGGCTCGCCTTCTTCCCTTGGGACGTGCTGCGCGAACCGGTCAACCGCTACGTCAGCGAGAAGACCGGGCGCAAGTTCGAGATCACCCGGCGGCTCGACGTGGGCCTGGGCTGGCGGCAGGCCACGGTGAGGCTGGACGGCGTGGAGTTCGCCAACCCCTCATGGGCGCGCGATCCCTATCTGGTGAAGGCGGAGCGTGCCGACTTCGACATACGCCTCTGGCCGCTGATCTCGAGCAGCATCGTCATTCCCAGGCTGGTGCTTTCCTCGCCCACGGTGGGACTGCAGATGGAAGCCGACGGCCGCCGCACATGGTCGCTGGGCAAGGAAGGCAAGGACAGCTCCGAAGGCGGTACCGTGCCCACCATCGGCCAGGTGCAGATCGACAGCGGCGCGGTCGACTTCCTGGCCAAGCACCTCGGCGTGGACCTGCATGCCGATCTGAACTACGACAGCGGCCGCGGCGAGATGCCGCTGGACTACCGCATCAAGGGCCGCTACAAGGGCCAGCCGCTGACCGCCAGCGGGCGCACGGGCAATGTGCTGCAGATCGAGGCCACGAACGCGCCGCCTTTCCCGATCGAGATCCGCGCCGCTGCGGGCCAGACGCAGCTGAGGGCGGCCGGCACGGTCGCGCGCCTGTCGGACCTGGACGGCATCGACGCCAGGTTCGACATCAAGGGCCAGACGCTGGGTGCGCTGTTCCCGCTGCTGGGCATCGCGCTGCCGCAGACCTCGCCCTACACCCTGAGCGGCAAGCTCGACAAGCGCGGCAAGCTGTGGGAGGCCTCGGGCCTGAAGGGGCGCCTGGGCCTGTCCGACATCGCGGGCGACATGCGCTTCGACCAGTCCGGCAAGCTGCCGCACCTGGCGGGCGACCTGCGCTCGAACGTGATGGACATGGACGACCTGGGCCCGCTGATCGGCCTGCCGCCCACGGCGCGCACCGCCGCCACGGTGGAAGGGGTCGCGCCGCCGCCCACAGTCACCCAGGTCAAGCGGCCCGGCGGCAAGGTGCTGCCCACGGCGCCGCTGGACTTCGATCGCCTGCGCGCCATGAACGCCGACGTGAAGTACACGGCCGATCGCATACGCAACGTGCGCGAAGTGCCGCTGGAGCGCGGCAGCGTGCAGGTGAAGCTGGCCGAAGGCGTGCTCACGCTCGATCCGCTCGACCTGGGCGTGGCCGGCGGCAGGCTCAGCGGCGCGATCCGCATCGACGGCTCGAAGAAGCCCGCGGACATCCGCGCCTCGCTCGACGCCCGGGCCATGCAGCTGGCGCGGCTGTTCCCGAAGCTCGAAACCACCGGAAACAGCGTCGGCAGGCTGGACGGGCGCATCAATCTCTCGGGCTCCGGCAGCACCGTCGCCAACTGGCTCGGCGGCGCGTCGGGCGATGTGGCGGTCATCTCCGGACGCGGGCAGTTCGGCAACCTGCTGCCGGTGTTCGCGACGCTGGTGGGCGGCGACATCATCAAGTTCATCCTGCGCGGCGACCGCAACGTGGAGCTGCGCTGCGCGGCCCTGGCCTTCGACGTCAACAAGGGCCTGATGACCGGGCGCACGCTGGTGGTGGACACCACCAACGCCGTCTTCATCGCCACCGGCCAGGCCAACCTGGCGACCGAGGGGCTGGATTTCGTGATCCGCCCCGAGCCCAAGAGCAAGAACATCCTCTCGATCCGCACGCCGCTGGTGGTGGGCGGCACATTCGGCGATCCCAAGGGCGGCCTGGAGGTCGGCCCGCTGGCCGGACGCGGACTGGCCGCGCTGGCGCTGGGGGCGGTCAATCCGCTGCTGGCACTTGCCGCGACCATCGAGCCGGGCCCGGGCGAGGATTCGAACTGCCAGGGCGTGGTGGCGCAGGCGAACAAGCCCACGGCGGGGGCGGCAGCCAAGGGCGCCGCCCGGGCGAAGGGCGCGAAGCAGCCCAACTAGACCGGAGTGGAGGGGAAGGTCGCGCGTTGCGCGCAGACGCTGCAGTGCGGATCGCGCGCCACCCGCAGCGTGTCGAACGAGGTGCTGCGCCCGTCGAACATCAGCAGCTTGCCCGCCAGGGACGGGCCGATGCCGGCCAGCAGCTTCAGTGCCTCGCTGGCCTGCAGCGTGCCGATGGTGCCGACCACCGGGCCGAACACGCCGAGCACCGCGCAGCGCGTTTCCTCGAAGCTCGCATCGGGCGGGAACAGGCAGGCATAGCAGGGCGAGGCGGCGTCGCGGGTGTCGTAGACGCTCAATTGCCCGTCGAAACGGATCGCCGCGCCCGCCACCAGCGGCTTCGCATGCGCCACGCAGGCACGGTTGACGGCCTGCCGGGTGGCGAAGTTGTCGCAGCAGTCGACCACCACGTCGGCCTCGGCCACGAGGCGCGACAGCAGCGCCTCGTCGGCGCGCAGTGCGTGGGTTTCGATGGCGATGTCGGAGTTGATGTCGCGCATGGCCTGCGCGGCTGATTCGACCTTCGGCAGGCCGACGCGCGCATGGGTGTGGGCCACCTGGCGCTGGAGATTGGTGAGGTCGACTTCGTCGTCGTCGACCAGCACGATGTGGCCGACGCCCGCTGCCGCAAGGTACAGGGCCACCGGCGAGCCCAGCCCGCCGGCGCCTATGACCAGAACCCGTCCGGCACTGACACGGGCCTGCCCGTCAATGCCGAATTCTTCCAGAAGGATGTGGCGCGAATAGCGCAGCAGCTGGTGATCATTCATGCTCGCCCCCAGGCTTGCCCACTTCGTGTGGCCGCCCACCCCCTACCGGGGGCAATACCGGCGGCCCGGCAAGGCCGGTTCCGCGGTATTCCTGAAAAGAACCGACTTGCCCGGCTCAGTTCTCTTTCTTCTCTTCCTTGTTGTCGACGATGACCTGCGTCTTGCTCACGAGCACCGGCTGGCCCTTCAGGCGGTTGAGCGCCTGCACGAGCGGGAAGTCCTTGTCGGTGCCGAACTCGGGCACCTTGCGGTCCTGCGGCGGCTTCTTGGCTTCTTCCTCGAGGCGCTTGCGGGCTTCGTCGCGGGCCTTTTCGCGTTCCGGGTCCTTGACTTCGGGGCCCTGGCCGCTGGCCAGGTGCTTCTCGAGGTCGGCCTCGCGCATGCGCAGGGCGGCGAAGGGGCTGCCCTCGGCGCTTTCGTCGACCAGCACATTCGGCACGATGCCCTTGGCCTGGATCGAGGTGCCGCTGGGCGTGTAGTAGCGCGCGGTGGTGATCTTCAGGCCGGTGTCGGGGCCGAGCGGGCGCACCGTCTGCACCGAGCCCTTGCCGAAGGTCTGGCTGCCCATGATGGTGGCGCGCTTGTGGTCCTGCAGCGCGCCGGCGACGATCTCGCTGGCGGAAGCCGAGCCTTCGTTCACCAGCACCACCAGCGGCACGGTCTTCAGCGCGGCCGGCAGGCTGCGCAGCGGGTCGCTGCCCGAACGGCGCTGGTAGAACTCCGGCGCTGCCTTGTAGACCGACTTGCTCTCGGCCAGCTGGCCGTCGGTGGTGACCACCGTGACGTTCTCGGGCAGGAAGGCCGACGACACCGCCACGGCCGCGTCGAGCAGGCCGCCCGGGTCGTTGCGCAGGTCGAGCACCAGGCCCTTGAGGTTCGGGTCTTCCTTGTAGAGCTCGTCGATCTTCTTGACGAAGTCGTCGACGGTGCGCTCCTGGAACTGCGAGAGGCGGATCCAGCCGTAGCCGGGCTCGATCATCTTGCCGCGGACCGACTGCGTGCGGATCTCTTCACGCGTGATGGTCACGGGGAAGGTGCGGCTCTCGTCCTTGCGGAAGATGGTCAGCAGCACCTTGGTGTTGGCTTCGCCGCGCATGCGCTTGACCGCCTCGTTCAGCGACAGGCCGCGCACGGCGGTGTCGTCGATCTTGGTGATCAGGTCATTGGGCTTGAGGCCCGCGCGGAAGGCGGGGGAGCCCTCGATGGGCGAGACGACCTTGATGAGGCCGTCTTCCTGCGAAATCTCGATGCCCACGCCGACGAAGCGGCCCGTGGTGCCTTCCCTGAATTCCTTGAAGGACTTCTTGTCGAAGTACTGGGAGTGGGGGTCGAGCCCGGCGACCATGCCGGAGATGGCGTCGGAGATCAGCTTCTTCTCGTCGACCGGCTCCACGTAGTCGCTCTTGACCATTCCGAAGACGGCGGCGAGCTGCTGCAATTCCTCGAGCGGCAGGGGCGCGAGCGAGCCGCGCGCGACTGTCTGCAGCGAGACGGTGGTCAGGACGCCTGCAACGGCGCCGGCGGCGACCCAGCCGGTGATCTTGAGTTTCTGGCCCATCATGAGTGGTTGTCCTTGTCGGCGGCTGTCAGTCCAATATACACAGCTTGGAAGCAAATTGTTTGCCGGGGTTCCACGGGTGGAGCGCCGGACGGGGGCTTTTCAGGGCGCTCCTGGCGGGCCTTCTCAGCCCTTGCCCTGCGATGCCACCGCGGCGGCGGCCTTCTCGGCGGCCGCGGCATCGCCGAGGTAGTAGTGGCGCAGGGGCTTGAGGTCGTCGTCGAGCTCGTACACCAGCGGGATGCCGTTGGGGATGTTCAGCCCGACGATGTCGTCGTCGGAGATGCCGTCGAGGTACTTCACCAGCGCGCGGATCGAGTTGCCGTGGGCCGCCACCACCAGCCGGCGGCCGGTGCGGATGGCCGGCGCCATCGATTCGTTCCAGAAGGGCAGCACGCGCGCCACGGTGTCCTTCAGGCACTCGGTCAGCGGGATCTGCTCGGGCGACAGCTTGGCGTAGCGCACGTCGCCGCGTTCGCTGCGCGGGTCGTCGGCTTCCAGCGGCGGGGGCGGGGTGCCGTAGCTGCGGCGCCAGACCAGCACCTGCTCGTCGCCGTATTTCTTGGCGGTTTCGGCCTTGTTCAGGCCCTGCAGGCCGCCGTAGTGGCGCTCGTTGAGGCGCCAGGAATGCACCACGGGCAGCCAGGTGCGGTCGAGTTCGTCGAGCGTGTGCCACAGGGTGCGGGTGGCGCGCTTGAGCACGCTCGTGTAGGCGACGTCGAAGTCGTAGCCTTCGGCCTTGAGCAGCCGGCCGGCCTGCTTGGCCTGTTCGACGCCGGTTTCGGTCAGGTCGACGTCGGTCCATCCGGTGAAGCGGTTTTCGAGATTCCAGGTCGATTCACCGTGACGGATCAATACCAGTTTGTGCATGTGGGAGGCCTTTGGCTGCGCTTGCGAAACCCCGCATTCTAAAATCCCCGGTTTGCCATTCAAGGAACCCCCGTGAAATTGATCGAATTCGTCACCGCGAACTGGATGCTGATCCTGATCGCGCTCAGCTCGGGTGCCATGCTGGCCTGGCCGCTGGTGCGGGGGGCGGGCGGCGGAACGCTCACCGCGCAGGGCGCCGTGCAGCTCATCAACCGCGAGCGCGCCGTGCTGGTCGACGTGCGCGAGCCCGAGGAGTTCGCCACCGGCCACATGATCGGCGCCAGGAACGTTCCCCTGAACCAGCTCGAGGAAAAGCTCGCCGGCGCGGTCAAGAACAAGAACGTGCCGCTGCTGCTGGTCTGCGCCACAGGCGCCCGCGCCCAGCGCGCCGTGGCGGTGGCCAAGAAGCTCGGTTACGAGCAGGCCCAAGCGGTGTCCGGCGGGCTGAAGGCGTGGAAAGAGGCTAACCTGCCGGTTGAAAAAGCCTGAAATCCCCCCGAGATGGAGCGTATGCAAGCAGTCAAGATGTACACCACCGCCGTTTGCCCCTATTGCATACGCGCGAAGCAGATCCTGAAGTCCAAGGGCGTCGAGCAGATCGAGGAGATCCGCATCGACACCGACCCCCAGGCCCGCAACACCATGATGGAGATCACCCAGCGCCGCACGGTGCCCCAGATCTTCATCGGCGACACCCACGTGGGCGGCTGCGACGACCTGATGGCGCTCGACAGCCGCGGCGGCCTGGTTCCGCTGCTGCAGGGCGCCTGAAACCGGCCCTGCCCCGGAACCGTCCTGCGACGGGGCCATAATCGCCAGTTCACTCATCTGCAGCCCGCTGCGGGACCCCCTCCCCGGCGGGCATTGTTTTGATCCTCGAAAGTTCAGCCATGGCCGACCAGCAAGCCCAAGATCCCGTCTTCCAGATCCAGCGCGTCTACCTCAAGGACCTGTCGCTCGAGCAGCCCAATTCGCCCGCGATCCTGCTGGAGCAGGAGCAGCCCACCGTCGACATCCAGCTCGGCGTGGACGCACAGCCCGTGGCTGAAGGCATCTTCGAGATCACCGTGGCCGCCACCGTGCAGACCAAGATCGGCGACAAGACCGTATTCCTGGTCGAGGCCAAGCAGGCCGGCATCTTCGAGATCCGCCATCTGCCCGAAGAGCAGATGGGCGCCATCCTCGGCATCGCCTGCCCGCAGATCGTCTACCCCTACCTGCGCGGCAACGTGGCCGACGTGATCCAGCGCGGCGGCTTCCCGCCCGTGCACCTGGCCGAAATCAACTTCCAGGCCATGTACGAGCAGCAGCAGGCCCAGGCCGCCGGCCAGGCTGCGCCCTCGCTGGCGCAGTAATCACGGCTTGAAGCCGTACAGCCGCAGCAGCCACCGACGCCGATGAAGATCTGCGTTCATGGCGCCGGCGCCTGGGGCACGGCGGTCGCCGTCAACGCGGCGGCCCGCCACGAAGTCACGCTCTGGGCGCGCGACGCCGCCCAGGCCGACGCCATGTCGGCCGCGCGCGAAAACTCCCGCTACCTGCCCGGGCTGGCCCTGCCGGCCTCGCTGGCCGTGCGCGCCGGCGACATCGCCCAGGCGCAGGCCGGCGCCGACCTCGTCATCGTGGCCACCCCGATGGCCGCCCTGCGCGAGCAGCTCATCGCACTGCGCGGCACCGCCGCCGCCGTGGCCTGGCTGTGCAAGGGCGTCGAGCCCGCGCTCGACGCGTCTTCGCCCGCATCCTTCGGCCTGCTGGCCCACGAGATCTGGGCGCAGGTTGCTCCTGAATTGAGAGCGGGCGTGCTCAGCGGCCCCAGCTTCGCGCAGGAAGTAGCCGAAGGCCGGCCGACCGCGCTGGTGGCCGCCAGTCCGCACGCCGCCGTGCGCGACATGCTGGTCGACGCCTTCCACGGCCCCGCGCTGCGCGTCTATGCCAACGAGGACATCGTGGGCGTCGAGGTGGGCGGCGCGGTCAAGAACGTGCTGGCCATCGCCACCGGGCTGTGCGACGGCCTCGCGCTGGGGCTCAACGCCCGCGCGGCGCTCATCACCCGCGGCCTTGCCGAAATGACGCGCTTCGGCCTCGCGCTGGGCGCCCGCGCCGAGACGTTCATGGGCCTTTCTGGCCTGGGCGACCTGGTGCTCACCTCCACTGGCGACCTGTCGCGCAACCGCAAGGTCGGCCTGCTGCTCGCGCAGGGCCGCACGCTGGCGCAGGCCGTCGATTCGCTGGGCCACGTGGCCGAGGGCGTGTATTGCGCCCGCACCGTGGTGCAGCGCGCGCGCGGCCTCGGCCTCGAGATGCCCATCGCCGAGGGCGTGGTCGCGCTGCTCGATGGCCGCATGAGCCCCCAGGACGCCGTGGCGGCCCTCGTCGGCCGCGAGCCGGTGCCGGAATCGGTGCAGCAGCCCCAGCCGGGCGCCACCGCTTCCCCCCGTCAATCCCCCTGAGAAAAACGCAGAGACAAAGAGAGCCATGAGCCTTCGCTTTGATTTTTCAGCGTCGGCCGTGGCCGCGCTGGCCCTGTCCGATGCCACCCGTGCATTGCAGGAAGACGTCGCCGACGGCGACCTCACCGCCTCGCTGGTCGACCCCGCCCGCAGCGCCCGCGCCCGCGTGCTGGCCCGCGAGGAGGCCGTGGTCTGCGGCGCGCCCTGGGTGGAGGCCACGCTGCGGCAGCTCGATCCGCAGGTGCGCATCCAGTGGCTCTGCGCCGAGGGCGAGCGCTGCGAGGCTGGCCAGACCGTGCTCGAGATCGAAGGCTCGGCCCGCGCGCTGCTGACGGCGGAGCGCACCTCGCTCAACTTCCTGCAGCTGCTGAGCGCCGTCGCCACCAAGACCGCCCTCTACGCCGACACCGTGCGCGGCACCCGCGCGCGCATCGTCGACACTCGCAAGACCATTCCCGGCCTGCGGCTTGCGCAGAAATACGCCGTGCGCACCGGCGGCGGCCTGAACCACCGCATCGGCCTGTACGACGCGGTGCTCATCAAGGAAAACCACATCGCCGCAGCCGGCGGCGTGGCGGCAGCCCTGCGTGCGGTGGCGCCTGCCGCCGCGAAGGCGGAGTTCGTCGAGGTCGAGGTCGAGACGCTGGCCCAGCTGCGCGAGGCGCTCGACGCCGGGGCGCGCATGGTGCTGCTCGACAACATGGACCTGCCCACGCTGCACGAGGCCGTGCGCATCAACGACGGGGCCGGCGAAGGCCGCAAGGCCGTGCTCGAGATTTCGGGTGGCGTCACCCTGGAGGGCCTGCGCGCCCTGGCCGAGACCGGCGTCGACCGGATTTCCGTCGGTGCCCTGACCAAGGACGTCAAGGCGATCGACTACTCGATGCGTTTCCAGGAAGGCTGATCCGTCCATGTCGTCCACGGTCATCGACGTCGACTACGAGCAGCCCGCCGGAACCAGGGCCGGCGCCGTCTGCGACACCCGCCACGCCTGGGCGCGCGTGCCGCCCGAGCCATCGCCCGACGAGCGCATCGCCCTGAAGGAGCGCATCCGCCGCCTGCTGCGCGAACGCAATGCGGTGATGGTCTCGCACTTCTACGTGCATCCCGACCTGCAGGACCTCGCCGAGGAAACCGGCGGCATCGTGAGCGACTCGCTCGAGATGGCGCGCTTCGGCCGCGACCACGCCGCGCAGACGCTGGTGGTGTCGGGCGTGCGCTTCATGGGCGAAACCTCCAAGATCCTCTCGCCCGAGAAGCGCGTGCTGATGCCCGACCTCGACGCGAACTGCTCGCTTGACCTGGGCTGCCCCGTCGACCAGTTCAGCGCCTTCTGCGACCAGCATCCCGACCGCACAGTGGTCGTATACGCCAACACCAGCGCGGCCGTGAAGGCGCGCGCCGACTGGCTGGTCACTTCCAGCTGCGCGCTCGACGTGGTGAACGCGCTGCATGCGGCGGGGCAGAAGATCCTGTGGGGCCCCGACCGCCACCTGGGCGACTACATCCGCCGCCAGACCGGCGCCGACATGGTCAGCTGGAACGGCGCCTGCATCGTGCACGACGAGTTCAAGGCGCTGGAGCTCGAGTTGCTGATGAAGGAGCACCCGAAGGCCAAGGTGCTGGTGCACCCCGAGTCGCCTTCCGACGTGATCGCGCTGGCCGATGCGGTCGGCTCCACCTCGGCCATCCTCAACGCCGCGCAGCGCATGGACGCCAAGGAGTTCATCGTCGCCACCGACACCGGCATGCTGCACAAGCTGCGCACGCTGAACCCCGGCAAGGTCTTCATCGAGGCGCCCACGGCCGGCAACGGCGGCACCTGCAAGAGCTGCGCGCATTGCCCGTGGATGGCGATGAACGGACTGGTGGAGCTGGCGAATGCGCTGGAGACGGGGGCGGGGGAGATCCATGTCGATCCGGCGCTGGGGCTGCGGGCGCGGGTGCCGATCGATCGGATGCTGGCGTTCACGGCCGGGCTGAAGAAGGGGCAGGCGCCGGGGAGCCTGGTGGCGGGCATCGGCGCCGCCTGAGGTGTTGTTCCCTCTCCCGCGTGCGGGAGAGGGTTAGGGTGAGGGTCTTGGGCCTTACAACACCGCGTGGCCTTCGACGCCGTCAGCCCTCACCCCAACCCTCTCCCCGAGGGGAGAGGGAGCAAGCCCCTAGAAATCCACGGTGCAGGAATCGCCCATCGCCTCGCGCCACACCCGCACGCGCGCCAGCGAGGGCCGCAGGTCCGGCAGCGCATCCGCGATGAACACGCACAGGTTCTCCAGCGTCGGCGGATGCAGCCCCGGCACGTCGTCCAGCAGGTGGTGGTCGAGCTGCTCGCGCACTTCCTCGAGCCTGCGACGCAGCAGGCCCAGGTCGATCACCATGCCGGTCACAGGATCGCGCTCGCCCGAGAGCCACACTTCCGCGTGATAGGTGTGGCCGTGGATACGGCGGCTGCCTTCGGCCTCGATCTCGCGCTTGAGCGTGTGGGCGGCATCGAAGAAAAAGCGTTGGCTGATGGTGAATCGCATCGTCGAAAACAAAAACTCGGGGAAAAAGGCTCTGCCTCAGCGGATGCCGGTGATCTTGTGCGTCTGCACGCTCAGGCGCCACACGGGCTGCTTCATGCATTCGGCAATGCACAGCTCGGTGTTCGCGAGCTGGTCGGGGCCGTCCATGGGCTGCAGGAAGCGGTGGGTGAACTCGCCGGTGCGCGCCATGGCGCCGAGGTCGATGCCTGGCTGAGGCCACACCAGCTTCAGCTCCTGGCCGCGCTGCTGCACCCAGGGCGCGCCGGCCTTGGGGCTGATGCACAGCCAGTCGATGCCCTCGGGCGCTTCGACCGTGCCGTTGCTCTCGACCGCGATGCGGAAGCGCCGCGCGTGCAGCGCGTCGACCAGCGCCGCGTCCACCTGCAGCAGCGGCTCGCCGCCGGTCAGCACCACCAGCCGGTGGTCGGCATCGGTGGCAGGCCATTGCGCGGCGATGGTGTCGGCCAGCAGGGCGGCGGTCTTGAACTTGCCGCCCAGCGTGCCGTCGGTGCCGACGAAATCGGTGTCGCAGAAACGGCAGATGGCCGAGGCGCGGTCTTCCTCGCGGCCTGTCCAGAGGTTGCAGCCCGCGAAGCGGCAGAACACGGCCGGCATGCCGGCCTGTCCGCCTTCGCCCTGCAGCGTGTAGAAGATTTCCTTGACGCTGTAGGTCATGGGGCAGCCGTCTCGATCTCGAGGTTGTCGATCAGCCGCGTGCTGCCCAGCCGCGCGGCGGCCAGCGCCACCAGCGGCTCGCCGGCAGCCGGCGCCTGCAGGTCGGAGCGGCGGCGCAGCACCAGGTAGTCGGGCTGCCAGCCGCGCTGCGCGAGCGCCTGCATGGCGCGGGCCTCGATCGCGCCGAGGTCGCGCTCGCCCGAGCGCACCGCCTCGGCCATCGCCTTCAGCGCCTTCGACAGCTGCACCGCCTCGGCACGCTCGCTCTCGCTGAGGTAGCCGTTGCGCGACGAGAGCGCCAGGCCGTCGTCGGCGCGGAAGGTCTCGCCGCCCACGATCTCGATGGGCAGCGCGAACTGCCGGACCATATGCCGGATCATCATCAGCTGCTGGTAGTCCTTCTTGCCGAACACGGCCACGCGCGGCTGCACGCACTGGAAGAGCTTCATCACCACCGTGCACACGCCGACGAAGAAGCCCGGGCGGAAGTGGCCTTCGAGGATGTCGGCCAGCGCCGGGTCGGGGTGCACCTTGCAGGTCTGGGGCTCGGGGTAGAGCGCCTTCTCGTCGGGCGCGAACAGCACGTCGCAGCCGGCCGAGCGCAGCTTCTCGCAGTCGCTCTCCCAGGTGCGCGGGTAGGTGTCGAAGTCCTCGTGCGGCAGGAACTGCAGGCGGTTCACGAAGATGCTGGCGACCGTCACGTCGCCCAGCGGCTTCGCCTGCTTCACCAGGGCCAGGTGGCCGTCGTGCAGGTTGCCCATGGTCGGGACGAAGGCGGGGCGCCTGAAGGCGGCCAGGTGATCGCGCAGTTCGGCGATGGTGTGTGCGATGTACATGAGGGTTTCCTTCCTTACCAGGCGTGGAGTCGGTCGTCGGGGAAGCTGCCGTCCTTGACGGCCTGCACGTAAGCCTTGAGCGCGGGCAGCACGCCCGGCGCGTCGGCCATGAAGTTGCGCACGAACTTGGGCATCTTCCCGAGGTTGATGCCCAGCATGTCGTGCAGCACGAGCACCTGTCCGGCGGTGGCCTTGCCGGCGCCGATGCCGATGGTGGCGCAGTGCTTCAACTCTGCGGTGAGTTCGGCGGCCAGCGCGGCCGGCACCATCTCGAGCACCAGCATCGCGGCGCCCGCGTCCTGCAGTTCATGGGCCTGCTGCTTCAGCAGTGCGCCGGCCGTGTCGCCCTTGCCCTGGACGCGGTAGCCGCCCAGCGCATGCACCGTCTGCGGCGTGAGGCCGAGGTGGGCGCACACGGGAATGCCGCGCTCGACCAGGAAGCGCACCGTGTCGGTGGTCCAGCCGCCGCCTTCGAGCTTGACCATGTGCGCACCGGCCTGCATCAGCACGGTGGCGCTTCGCAGCGCCTGCTCGCGCGATTCCTGATAGCTGCCGAAGGGCAGGTCGGCGATGAGCCAGGCCGTGCCCTGCACGCGGCGCAGGCCGCGCGAGACGCTGTCGGTGTGATAGCGCATGGTGTCCAGGCTTACGCCCACGGTGCTGTTCAGGCCCTGGCAGACCATGCCGAGCGAGTCGCCGACCAGCAGGCAGTCGACGCCGGCCGCGTCGGCCATGGCGGCGAAGGTGGCGTCGTAGGCGGTGAGCATCGCGATCTTCTCGCCGCGCGCGTGCATGTCGGCCAGCCTCGGCAGGCTCACCGGCTTGCGCGACGCGGGCGGGGAGGCCGGCGGCAGCGTGCCGTAGGGCGAGGCCGGCGGTGCCTCCGTGACGGGGGTGGTAACGGATGTGGTGGCGGGTGTGGTGTTCGACATGGTTGGGTTTCTCCCTGCGGGCGTCGGTGGCCGGGCATCCTTGAGTGAAGAAAAACGAACGGGTGGGGGTTATCGGTCTGCCGGAGGCGCCAGCACCGTGGGTGCGGTGGGCTCGGCGAGCGAGGGGTAGTCGCGGCTGAAATGCAGGCCACGGCTCTCGTGGCGGGCCTGCGCGGAACGCACGATCAGCTCGGCCACCTGCACCAGGTTGCGCAGCTCGAGCAGGTCGCGCGTGACGTGGAAGTTCGCGTAGAACTCCTGGATCTCGGCCTGCAGCAGCGCGATGCGGTGGCTCGCGCGCTCCAGGCGCTTGTTGGTGCGCACGATGCCGACGTAGTCCCACATGAAGCGGCGCAGCTCGTCCCAGTTGTGGGAGATGACCACGGCCTCGTCGGCGTCGGTGACGCGGCTGTCGTCCCAGGCGGGCAGTTCGGCGAGTTCGCGCACCGGTGCCGAGGCGATGGCGCCGGCCGCCGCGCGCGCGAACACCATGCACTCGACCAGCGAGTTGCTCGCAAGCCGGTTCGCGCCGTGCAGGCCGGTGCAGGCGGTCTCGCCGATGGCGTAGAGGCCCGGGATGTCGGTGCGCCCGCTCAGGTCGCTGAGCACGCCGCCGCAGGTGTAGTGCGCGGCCGGCACCACCGGGATGGGCTCGCGCGTGATGTCGATGCCCAGCTCCAGGCAGCGCGCCAGGATGTTGGGGAAGTGCTCCTTCAGGAACGCGGCCGGCTGGTGCGAGATGTCGAGGTACACGCAGTCCAGGCCGTGCTTCTTCATCTCGAAGTCGATGGCGCGGGCCACCACGTCGCGCGGCGCGAGTTCGGCGCGCCCGTCGTGTTCCGGCATGAAGCGGGTTCCATCGGGCAGTTTCAGCAGCCCGCCTTCGCCGCGCACCGCTTCGCTGATCAGGAAGGACTTCGCGTGCGGGTGGTACAGGCAGGTCGGGTGGAACTGGATGAACTCCATGTTCGACACCCGGCAGCCCGCGCGCCACGCGGCGGCGATGCCGTCGCCGGTGGCCGTGTCCGGATTGGTCGTGTAGAGATACACCTTGCCCGCGCCGCCGGTGGCCAGGATGGTGTGCGGCGCGCGGAAAGCCACCACCTCGTCGGTATCTCCGTCGAGCGCGTACAGGCCCAGGCAGGCGGGGTCGTCGAGCCCAAGCTTCGGGCCGGTGATGAGGTCGACCAGCGTGTGGTTCTCGAACAGCGCGATGTTCGGCGTGCGGCGCACCCGTTCGATCAGCACCTGCTGCACCGCCGCACCGGTGGCGTCGGTCACGTGCACGATGCGGCGCTGGCTGTGGCCGCCTTCGCGCGTCAGGTGCAGGCCGCCATCTTCTTCGGAAAAGGGCACGCCCAGCTCGCGCAGCCAGCCGATGGCCTCGGGCGCGTGCTCCACCACGAAGCGTGTGGCCTCGGGGTCGCACAGGCCGGCGCCGGCCACCAGCGTGTCCTCGACGTGCGCGTCGAAGCTGTCGCCCGCGGCCAGCACCGCCGCGATGCCGCCCTGCGCCCAGGCGCTGGAGCCGTCGTTCAGCGCGCGCTTGGTCAGCACGGCCACGCGGTGCGTGGGCGCCAGGTGCAGCGCCGCCGAGAGGCCGGCCAATCCGCTGCCGACGATGAGGACGTCGAAGTCGCGCACGAGGTATGAATCAGGAAGGGGAGTACGCCAGCCGCACGTAGATGGGAGCGAAGGCTTCCGCCTGCGTGATCTCGATCAGCGTCTCCTTCGCGAGCTCCAGCATCGCGATGAAGGTGACGATCAGCACCGGCACGCCGCGCGACACGTCGAAGAGCTTCTCGAACTCCACGAAGCGTTGGCCCTGCAGGTGGCGCAGCACGATGCTCATGTGCTCGCGCACGTTGAGTTCCTCGCGCGAGATCTTGTGGTGCTGCACGAGCTTGGCGCGCTTCATGATGTCGGCCCAGGCGTCGCGCAGCTCGATCACGTCCACGTCGGGAAAGCGCGGCTTCAGCGACTGCTCGATGTAGACCTGCGCCTTCCAGAAGTCGCGGCCGTACTGCGGCATGGCGCTGATGGCGGCGGCCTGCAGCTTGGTCTGCTCGTACTCGAGCAGGCGGCGCACGAGTTCGGCGCGCGGGTCTTCGGCCTCTTCGCCGTCGGCCACCTTCTTGGGCGGCAGCAGCATGCGCGACTTGATCTCGATCAGCATCGCGGCCATCAGCAAATACTCGGCCGCGAGCTCGAGGTTGCTCTGGCGGATCTCGTCGACGTAGCTCAGGTACTGCCGCGTGAGTCCCGCCATCGGGATGTCGAGGATGTTGAAGTTCTGCTTGCGGATCAGGTAGAGCAGCAGGTCGAGCGGGCCCTCGAAGGCCTCCAGGAACACCTGCAGCGCCTCGGGCGGGATGTACAGGTCCTTCGGCATCGCGAACAGCGGCTCTCCATAGAGCCTCGCGAGCGCGACCTGGTCGACCACCTCGGGCATGTCGACCACCAGCGTGCCGTTGTCCTCGTCGCTGTTCATCGTGCCGGCGCTACCGTTTCAATAGCGGCCGACGCAATGCGGACGGGGATTTGCTGCCAATTCGGCATCGGCGAATGGCTTACTTCGTCTGGGTCTGGTAGACGTAGGGCTGCTGGGGCACGCGGGCTTCGCTGTATTCCTCCAGCAGGCCGCGGTCGAGGTGCTTGTCCCACAGCAGGGCGCGGCCGGCGCGCTGCTCGGCCTCCAGCGTCGGCTTCTTTTCCTTCATCTCCTCGATGAAGTTCGTGATCTCGGAGGTGTAGTGGGGGCGGCGGAAGATGGACATAGACTGGACCTTTAATCGGCGCGAATTTTACCGGGGACGGCATGAAGCAACTTCAAGGGTGGCGGATCGGCATGGCAATCGGGTGTCTGGCGGCTGCGATCGGGCTCGCCGCATGCGACTCGAAGAACATCGGCGAGCTGGAGGAAGGCGTCTCCACCGAGGCCGACGTGCGGGCCCGCTTCGGCCAGCCCGAGAACATCTGGGACGGCGCGGGCGGCGCGCGCGTGTTCGAGTACAACCGCCAGCCCGCGGGCCAGAAGAACTACATGATCACCATCGGCACCGACGGGAAGATGAGCGCCCTGCGGCAGGTGCTCACGCCCGAGAACTTCGCCAAGGTGCAGCCCGGCATGATGATGGAAGACCTGCGCAAGATGCTGGGCAAGCCCGCCAAGGTCACGCCCTACGCGCTCAGGCGCGAGACCGAATGGGAATGGCGCTGGGTGCAGCCGCCGAACTCGGCCATGGTCTTCACCGCCACGCTCGACGACGACCAGCGCGTGGTGCGCAGCGGCTCTTCGCCCGATCGCGGCACCGAAGCCCCCTAGCTCCGGCCGGTCGCGAGCAATTGCTCGATCCAGCGCACGGGAATCGCACCAGGCACGAAGGTGCCGTCGCCGAAGACCAGCGCGGGCGTGCCCCGGATGCCCAGCCTGCGCCCGAGCGCGGCATTGCGCTGCAGCGCCGACGTGTCGCAGCCGCCGGCGGATGACGTGGGCTCGGCGCCTTTCTCGATCCAGGCTTCCCACGCTGCGGCCCTGTTCCTGCCGCCGCACCACAGATTGCGCGCCTTGGCCGACGAATCCTCGCCCAGCACCGGATAGAGAAACACGTGCACCGTGACGTTGCCGAGCGCCTTCAGGTCCTTGTCGACGCGCTTGCAATGGCCGCAATTCGGGTCGGAGAACACCGCGATCTGCCGCTTGCCGTCGCCGTGCACGACCTTGATCGCGTCCTGGAAGGGCAACTGCTCGAAGCGCATGCCGTCGAGCTTGCCGAAGCGCCCTTCGACGGAGTCGGAGCGGCGCTGGGCGAAGGCGGACGGCAGCATGCCGAGTGCGCAAGCGGTGAGGAGAAGTTCGCGGCGTAGATTCACTGGGGCTTTCAAGAGGTCAGGCGGCCTGCGCATGCAGCGCTTCGGCGGATGATTCTCGCGGCCACAGCGCGAGCCCTCCGGCCAGGCTCCAGGCCTGCGCATGGCCCAGCCGGCGCAGAGCCTTGGCGGCCTGCGCGCTGCGGTTGCCGCTGCGGCAGAAGAACACCACCGGCGTCTCTTCGGGCAGCGCCAGCCAGTCGGGCAGGGCGTTGGGCAGCCTCGACAGCGGCACGGCCTGCAGCCGGGTCGCCGCGTCCAGCACGGGCGCGTGGCCGACACGCTGCTCGTAGGGCTCGCGCACGTCGACCAGCACGAGGCCGGGGTGCGCCTGCTGCAGGGTGGACAGGGCCTCGGGGCTCAGGTCGAAGGCCGGGCCGGCGGTGCAGGTGTCGACACGGGCGCCGCAGGCCATGGTCTGGTATTCGGTGAGCGCGAGGCCGCGTTCCAGCGCCTCCTTGGCGCTCGCGAAGCCGGCCGCGTCCAGGGCGCCGGAGAGCACCTGCCTCAGCAGCGGCTGGGCCGCGCATTCGGTGTCCAGCGTGGCGGCGAAGCGGTCGTCGTAGTCGTGGCCCGGAAGCATCAGCGTGCCCGGCTGCAGCGCCTGCTGCAGCTTGAGCAGCGAGGGGCCGTAGGCCAGCGGCTCGCTCTGAGCGAAGTCGCTGCGCCCCAGCGCGCCGGGCATCAGGGTGTCGCCGACGAAGGCCAGGCGCAGGCCGCCGGCATCGTGCAGCAGGTAGGCGGTGGAGTCTGCGGTGTGGCCGGGCAGCGCCAGTCTGGTGAGCCGCTGCGCGCCGAGCCCGATCTGCTGCGCGCCCTGCGGCCATCCGAGCGCGTCCACGGGGCCGGCCTCGCGTTGCGATTCGGGCACGGCGGCGAGCAGCTCGGGGCCGGAGGAGGCGTGGTCGCCATGGCTGTGCGTGTCGAGCACGGCGGCCAGCGTGTACCCGTGGCAGCCCAGCCATTGCGTGAGCTGGCCGGTCAGCTCGGGCAGCGGGTCGATGACCACGCAGCGGCGGCTGGCGGCATCGGCCAGCAGGTAGCAGCAGGCGCCATCGACCACGAAGCGGGTCAGCCGCTCGGGCGGCAGCGCGTGGCTCTGCGGCGTGGTGCTCAGGCAGCTGTCGCGCAACGATTCGCCGCATGCGCGGATGCGGGCGCATGCCTCGTCGATGAAGGCATCGTCGGCGGCCGGGCCGAAGGACAGCCGTACCGCCGATGCGGTGCGCCACGCGGGCAGCCCCATCGCCTCCAGCACGTAGCTCGGCCGGGCCTTCGATGCGCCGCAGGCGGAGCCGCCGCTGACGCGCATGTCGGCGGCGTCGAACAGGTCCAGCAGCAGCTTCGAGCTCAGGCCGGGCACCGAGAAGTTCAGCGTGGTCGGCAGGGACAGCTCGGGCGGCGCGTTGAACACCAGGCCGGGGAAGGCATCGCGCAGCGCGGCGGCGAGGCGATCGCGGCAGGCGGCGAGCGTGCCGTGGTCCTGGAAGGTCCCGCCTTCCTCCAGCGCCTCCAGCACGGCGCCCAGCGCCGCGATGCCCGACATGTTCTCGGTGCCGGAGCGAAGCGAGTCTTCCTGGCCGCCGCCGGCCATCAGCGGTGTGAAGGGCGCGCCCTGGCGCACGTACAGCATGCCGATGCCCTTGGGCGCATAGAGCTTGTGGCCGGAGAAGGGCGCGTAGTCGATGGGCCGCTCGCCCAGCCACAGCGGCAGCTTGCCCAGGGCCTGCACACTGTCGACCATCCACAGCGCCGGGCTGCTTGCGAGCGCGGCGGCAATGCCGTCGAGATCGCTCACCACGCCGGTCTCGTTGTTGGCCGCCATCGTGCAAACCATGCCGGCGCGCGGCGCATGGGCGCGCAGCCAGCCGAGATCGTGGCGGCCGTCGCGGCCCACGGGAATGGCGAGCACCTCCAGGTTCAGGCCCAGCAGCGCGTTCCAGTGCCTGAGCGCCTCTGGCACGGCCTTGTGCTCGGTCGCGCCGTAGAGCAGCAGATCGGCGGCGGTGTCACCGGCCTGGCGCCGGGCACGCAGCGCGCTCAGAGCCGAGAGCACGGCGGTCTGGATGCCTTCGGTCGCGCCGCTGAGGAACAGCAGCTGCCCCGATGGCGCGCCGATCACCCGGCGGGCGCGGGCGCGCACGGCGTCCATCAGCGCCCGGGCCTTCAGGCCGGTGGTGTGGATGCTGCTGGGGTTCCCGAAATCGCCGGCCATGGCGGCGAGTGCCGCGGCGCGGGCCTGGGCAATAACGGGGGTGGTGGCGTTGGCGTCCAGATAGATTTCCATGGACAGGATTCTGCAAAGACGCACCGGGAAAAGGCTTGCGTTCCAGGCTCCATTTCTTCAGTATTTGAGAATCCTGTTCTCAAAAATATGAAGAAGATAAAAATTGATTCCATGGATCGCAAGATCCTCGAATTGCTGCAGCAAAACGCCGAATGGCAGGTCGCCGAGCTGGCCGCGCAGGTCGGCCTGTCGCAAACGCCCTGCTGGCGGCGCATCCAGCGCCTGAAGGAGGCCGGCGTCATCACCCGCAGCGTGACGCTGGTCGATCCGCAGAAGGTGAACGTGGGCGTCACCGTGTTCGTCGCGGTGCGCACCCGCACGCACTCGCAGACCTGGTTCGAGCACTTCAAGGCGGTGGTCGACGTGATTCCGGAGGTCGTCGAGTTCTACCGGATGAGCGGCGACATCGACTACCTGCTGCGGGTGGTCGTGCCCGACATCGCGGCCTACGACAAGGTCTACAAGCGCCTGACCGCCGACACCGACCTGTCGGACGTGAGCTCCAGCTTCGCGATGGAGGAAATCAAGTTCACCACCGCGCTGCCGCTTTCCTACGTCGAATGAAAACAGCGGCGAGGCCGCCATGCGAACTTTCAGTCAACTTATCCGGAGCGAGGCTTACAGATACATTTTTGACATTCATTGACATTTGGTTGCTGACATTACCGGGGCCATCCGATGCACATCCTGCTTGTCGCGAGCGCGTTCAACAGCCTGACGCAACGGGTTCTCGCCGAACTCCAGGACCAGGGCCACACCGTCGGCGTGGCGCTGGCCCTCGGCAATGACGACGCACTGCGCGAGGCGGTGCGGGTGCATGCGCCGCAGCTCGTCGTGGCGCCGATGCTGACCACGGCGATCCCGCAAGACATCTGGACCGCCCACACCTGCCTGATCGTGCACCCCGGCCCGCCCGGCGACCGGGGCCCCTCGTCACTCGACTGGACGCTGCAGGGCGGCGCTGAAAGCTGGGGCGTCACCGTGCTCGAGGCCGTGGCCGAGATGGACGGGGGCGACGTCTGGGCCTGGTCGCCGCTGAAGCTGCCGCCGCTGGCCGGCAAGAGCGACCTGTACCGCGGCGAGGTGGCCGACGCGGCGCTCGACGCCGTGCTGCTCGCCGTCGAGCGCCTTGCTTCGGGCAGGCACAAGCCGCAGAAGCAGGAAGCCGCCGCGCTGGCCGCCGGCTGGCGGCCCTTCATGAAACAGGAAGAGCGGCGCATCGACTGGACCTCCGACCCGACCGAAGCGGTGCTGCGCAAGCTGCGCGCGGCCGATTCGCAGCCCGGCGTGCTCGACGAACTGCTGGGCGCGCGTTGGTACCTGCACGGCGGCCATCCCGAGGACGAGCTGCGCGGCAGCCGCCCAGGCGAGCTGATCGCCACCCGCGCCGGCGCCATCTGTCGCGCCACCGTCGACGGCGCGGTGTGGATCCAGCAGCTGCGTCCCTGGCGCGAACCCGGCTCGCGCCTGCCCAGCTACAAGCTGCCGGCCGTCGAGGCGCTGGGCGACCTGCTGTCCTCCGAAGTGCCCGAGGTGCCGGCGCCGCTGCAGTTGCCGGCGGGCCGTCGTACCTTCTCAGACATTCGCTACAGCGAGCAGGGCGCGGTCGGCGTTCTGAATTTCAGCTTTCCGGGCGGCGCGATGAGCACCGCGCAATGCCGCCGGCTGCTGGAGGCCTACCGCTTCGCCTGCACCCGGCCGACCTCCGTGCTGGTGCTGGGCGGCGTGCGCGACTTCTTTTCGAACGGTATCCACCTCAACGTGATCGAGGCTGCAGAGGACCCGGCCGAGGAGTCTTGGGCCAACATCCACGCGATGAACGACCTCGTCGAGGCGGTGCTGACCACCACCGACCGGCTCACCGTGTCGGCGCTCGGCGGCAACGCGGCGGCCGGTGGCGTGATGCTCGCGCTGGCGGCCGACGAGGTCTGGTGCCGCGACGGCGCCGTGCTCAACCCGCACTACAGGCTGATGGGCCTGCACGGCTCGGAATACTGGACCTACATCCTCCCGCGCCGCGTGGGTGAGAGCGAGGCGCTGCGGCTCACGCAGTCGGCCCTGCCGGTGAGCGCGAAGCGCGCGGTCGAACTCGGCATGGCGCAGCGCGTGCTGCAGGCCGCGCCCGAGGAGCTGGGCGCCGAAGTGGCCCGGCTGGCTGCGGAACTGGCCGCTTCGCAGGAGCTGGCCGATCGCATCGCGCGGAAGAAAGCGATGCGCGAGCAGGACGAGTCGATCAAGCCGCTGCAGCGCTACCGCGACGAGGAGTTGACCCACATGCGCCGCAACTTCTTCGACGCGCGAGAGCCGCATGCGGGTCTCAGGTCGGCATTCGTGCGCAAGGAAAAGGCGTTGCACACGCCGCCGCACGTGGCGCGGCTGGGCCTGGCGGACTGAGCCTGCCGGGCCTGTTCACTGGCTGTCGGGAATCACCGCATCGGCTGCCGCGCCCACGGCCTTGCCCGTGATGCGCGCCGTGCCGATGGCCGCGTCGGCGGCCAGCCCGACAGCGCCGGCGCCCACGCTCACCGCCGTGCTGGCCACCGTCACCACCGCGCAGCCGCCCAGCAGGGACGAAAGCGATGCAAGCAGAAGGGCTCGGCGCAGCAGTGCTGTCATGGCGGTTCCTTTTCCTGAATGAAGCCGGTCAGCGAACCCGCATGCCCGGCGTCGCGCCCGTCCAGGGTTCGAGCACGTGGATGCCGGGGTGGGCCTTTTCGTCGCCATGGCTGGCGGCCAGCACCATGCCCTCGCTCACGCCGAACTTCATCTTGCGCGGCGCGAGGTTGGCGACCAGCACGGTGAGCTTGCCCACCAGCTGCTCGGGCTGGTAGGACGAGGCGATGCCGCTGAACACGTTGCGAAGAATTGGACTCCCCTGCGGGTCGGTGCCCTCGCCGGCGTCCAGCGTCAGGCGCAGCAGCTTGGTCGAGCCTTCGACCTTCTCGCAGGCCACGATCTTCGCGATGCGCAGGTCGATCTTCGCGAAGTCGTCGATGGCGATGGTGGGCGCGATGGCTTCGCCGCCCGGCAGCTCCGTCGCCTCGGCTGCGGCCGGAGTTGCCGAGGCGGCCGGTTCGGGCGCGTCGAAGAGCTTGTCGACCAGCTTGGCGTCGGCGCGCTGCATCAGGTGCTTGTACTCGCCGATGGCGTGGCCCGCGGGCAGCGGCTGCGCGGCGTCGGCCCAGGTCAGCGGCGAGATCTTCAGGAAGGCCTCGACGTTCAGCGCCAGCGCCGGCAGCACCGGCTTCAGGTACAGCGTGAGCAGGCGGAAGGCCTCGATGCACACGGTGCACACGTCGTGCAGGCGCGCCTCGGCGCCTTCCTTCTTGGCCAGCTCCCAGGGCTTGTTCTGGTCGACGTACTCGTTGACCTTGTCGGCCAGCGCCATCACCTCGCGCAGCGCCCGGGCGTAGTCGCGGCCGTCGTAGAGCGAATGCAGCTGCGCCGCCGCGTCGCGCAGCGTGAACAGCAGCGCGTCGCCGTCGGCCGACACTTCGCCCAGCTTGCCGCCGAAGCGCTTGCCGATGAAGCCGGCTGCGCGGCTGGCGATGTTGATGTACTTGCCCACGAGGTCGCTGTTGACGCGCGCGACGAAGTCCTCGGGGTTGAAGTCGATGTCCTCGTTGCGGCCGTTGAGCTTGGCGGCGATGTAGTAGCGCAGCCATTCGGGGTCCAGGCCGATGGCCAGGTACTTCATCGGGTCGATGCCGGTGCCGCGGCTCTTGCTCATCTTCTCGCCGCTCACCGTGAGGTGGCCGTGCACGTACACCGCGTCGGGCGCCTTGCGGCCGCTGAAGTGCAGCATCGCGGGCCAGAAGAGCGTATGGAAGGTGATGATGTCCTTGCCGATGAAGTGCACCTGCTCCAGCTCGGGGTCGGCCATGTACTCGGTGTACGAGATGCCGTCGCCGCCCAGCTCGATGCAGCGCTTGTCCAGCAGGTTCTTCAGCGAGGCCAGGTAGCCCACGGGGGCGTCGAGCCACACGTAGAAGTACTTGCCGGGAGCGTCGGGAATCTCGATGCCGAAGTAGGGCGCGTCGCGGCTGATGTCCCAGTCGCCGAGGCCGCCCTTGCCCTCGTCGTCCTTGTAGAGCCACTCGCGGATCTTGTTCTGCACCTCGGGCTGCACGTGGCCGGCGGCGGCGGTCCATTCCTTCAGGTAGGCCTCGCAGCGCGGGTCCGACAGCTTGAAGAAGAAATGCTCGGAGCTGCGCAACTCCGGCTTGGCGCCCGAGAGGGCCGAGTAGGGGTTGATCAGCTCGGTGGGCGCGTACACCGCGCCGCACACCTCGCAGTTGTCGCCGTACTGGTCCTTCGAATGGCAGTTGGGGCACTCGCCCTTGATGAAGCGGTCGGCCAGGAACATGCCCTTTTCGGGGTCGTAGAACTGCTCGACGCTTTTGGTACTGATCAGGCCGTTGGCGCGCAGGTCGCGGTAGATGTCCTGCGCGAGCTGGTGGTTCTCGGGCGCGTCGGTCGAGTGCCAGTTGTCGAAGGAGATGTAGTAGCCGTCGAGGTACGGCTTGCGGCCCGCGGCGATCTCGGCCACGAAGGCCTGCGGCGTCACGCCGGCCTTGTCGGCCGCGATGGTGATGGCCGCGCCATGGGCGTCGTCGGCGCACACGAAGTTGACGTCGGCGCCGTTCATTCGCTGGTTCCGCACCCAGATGTCGGCCTGGATGTACTCCATCATGTGGCCGATGTGGAACTTGCCGTTGGCGTATGGCAGGGCGGTGGTGACGAAGAGCTTGCGCGGGGCGGACATCGGGGAGGGCGCTTTCGGGAGTGGCTGACGGGGGAACCGGGCATTTTAGGTTGCATGGCTGTCGGGGGCGTCCGATGGCGCCATCGACCCCACGCCGCACGCCATCGACTTCACCGCCTGTATCGCCGCTCTCTTGACAGGTTCCGCGAGCTCGCCCCTGGCGCCTTGGCAGTTGCCTTCCAGCGAAGGAGCGCCGAGCGTCGGGCCGGACGCTTCGTGGCCGTGGGCGCCTGCCGGCGAGGCTGCAACGGCGAAGGGCCTCAAAGGTGGCCTCAACGTGGGGGCACTCGACGAGCCGCTGTCGCGCGGGCGACGTATGCTCCAGCCCCCGACCCAGAAAGCGCAGACAGAAAGCGAGACGAAGCCGATGACCACCACCTCCATTCCCGCAACCCTCATCCCCGGCGACGGCATCGGCCCCGAGATCGTCGACGCCACGCTGGCCGCGCTCGACGCGCTGAAGGCGCCCTTCGCTTGGGACACGCAGATCGCCGGCCTGGGCGGCGTCAAGGCTTCGGGCGACCCGCTGCCGCAGGCCACGCTCGACAGCATCCGCAAGACCCGGCTGGCCCTGAAGGGGCCGCTGGAGACGCCCTCGGGCGGCGGCTACCGCTCGTCGAACGTGCGGCTGCGCGAGGAATTCCAGCTGTACGCCAACCTGCGCCCCGCGCGCACCATCATTCCCGGCGGCCGCTTCGACAAGATCGACCTGACGGTGGTGCGCGAGAACCTCGAGGGCCTCTACATCGGCCACGAGCACTACGTGCCCATCGACGGCGACCCGCATGCCGTGGCCATGGCCACCGGCATCAACACCCGCCAGGGCAGCCGCCGCCTGCTCGAATACGCCTTCGAGACCGCCATCGCCACCGGCCGCAAAAAGGTCACGCTCGTGCACAAGGCCAACATCATGAAGGCGCTCACGGGCATCTTCCTGGAGACCGGCCTTGACCTCTACGAGAAGAAGTACAAGGGCAAGTTCGAGCTCGACACGGTCATCATCGACGCCTGCGCGATGAAGCTGGTGCTCAACCCCTGGCAGTTCGACATGCTGGTCACGACCAACCTGTTCGGCGACATCCTCTCCGACCTCGTGGCTGGCCTGGTCGGCGGCCTGGGCATGGCGCCGGGCGCCAACATCGGCACCGACGCGGCCATCTTCGAGGCCGTGCACGGCTCCGCCCCCGACATCGCCGGCAAGGGCATCGCCAACCCGACCGCCTTGCTGCTCGCCGCAGCGCTGATGCTCGACCACGTGAAGCTGCCGGAACTGGCCGCGCGCCTGCGCACCGCCATCGACGAGACGCTGAACATCGACAAGGTGCGCACCGGCGACCTGGGCGGCACGGCCGGCACCGAGGCGTTCACGAAGGCGCTGGTCAGCCGCATCAACGGCGCTTGAGCCCCGCTGCGGCCGCGTTTTCTTTTCCGAGCCCCCATGTCATCGACAACCCTTCCAGTCCTCTCCCTGGTCGAAACCCGCGTGCTCGGCGTGCTCGCCGAAAAGCAGCGCACCGTGCCCGACAGCTACCCGCTCACGCTCAACTCGCTGGTGTCGGGCTGCAACCAGAAGAACAGCCGCAACCCGGTGCTCGAACTCACCGAGTCGCAGGTGCAGGCCGCCGTCGACAGCCTCCGGGGCTACAGCCTCGTGGCCGAGACCAGCGGCGGGCGGGCCTTCCGCTACGAGCACAACGTCGACCGCGTGCTGCGCATCCCGTCGCAGTCGGTGATCCTGCTGACCGTGCTGATGCTGCGCGGCCCGCAGACGGCGGGCGAGCTGCGCATCGCCTGCGACCGCATGCACAACTTCGCGGACATCTCGTCGGTGGAGGGCTTCCTCGACGAACTCGCCGAGCGCCCGGCCGGCGCGCTGGTGGTGAAGCTGCCGCGCCTGCCCGGCGCGCGCGAGAGCCGCTGGGCGCATCTGCTGAGCGGCCCGCCGCCCGAGGAAAGCATGCGGCCCGCCGGTGTGTCTTCCGATTCGGGGCAGGCGTCGCACGACGTGTCGCTGGGCGAAGTCGCGGCACTCAAGGCCAACGTGGCGCGGCTGGAAGCCGAGGTGGCGTCGCTGAAGGCGCTGCTGGGGCGGGTGTGTTCGGAGCTGGGGATTTCGGAGGCGGGGTGACGGGCCCCTAAGCGCCTCATGAGCGCCCTCTGATCGCGCCATTTCACACGGGCTTCACGCAGCCCGCACACCCGGTGTCTAACTTCGGCCTCCATTGCGAATACACCTGGAGCCCTGCATGGACAACGGACACACCGTCGCGTGGCGCGACCACATGCCCTTCGACGACATCACGCGCCGCGCGCTCGCGTGGCTCGCGGCACTGGCCGGCATCGCGAGCCTGTATGCCTTCTTCTGGTGGGCCGCCTCGGCCACCGGTTTCTTTCTTTTCGACGGCTATCGCCACACCTGGCGGAGCCTGGGCACGGCGATCGTGTTCCGCGACATGGACACGGTCTACTACCTGCTGAGCTGGGTCTTTTCCGTCTTCGGCGGCTTCTATGGCTGGATCGCGCTCGTCGGCTTTGCCGCGACGCATCGACGTGGGTGGGATGCGGTGGCGCCGTGGATCAAAACCGGCTGCGCCGTCGGCGTGGCCGCCGGACTGGCCTTCGAGCCGGGACGACTGCTGGCGCTGCTGCCCATCGTCTGCGCGGTGACCCTGCTGCTGCGCTCGATGCTGATGCCGTCCGCCGACGCGCGCCGCGTGGAATTCAGCTCCCGGACACCGGCACGTCCAGGCTGAGCTTCACCGGGTCCATCGTGACCAGCGTCCGGAAGCGCTTGACGTTGTTGCTCTGGAAGAAAAGCTGCCGCGTGAGCGCCGTGTACTGCACCATGTCGCGCACCACGAAGACCAGGATGAAGTCCCACTCTCCGGTGACGTAGTAGCACTGCTGCACCTGCGGGCAGTCTTTGAAGCTCTTCTTCATCGCGTCCAGCCGCTCGATCTGCTCGCTTTCGGCTTCGACCTCGGCCACGATGGTCAGCGGATGGCCCAGCGCGGCGGGCGACAGCACCGCGCCGTAGCGCTGGATGACCCCCTCGTCGCGCATGCGCTTGAGCCTTCGGTTCACCGCCGCCGTCGACAGGTGCACGCGCTCGCCCAGTTCGCTCTGGGGCATGTGGCTGTCGGCCTGGATCAGCTCCAGCAGGCGAAGGTCGAGGGCGTCTAGCGGGGTCATGGGTGCCTGGTCGGATGCTGGGTGCGCGCAAAAACGTTGCGTCGGAAGCCTCGATTTTGCGTACCTGTCTCGCACCATTGTCAATAGCATCCCGCCATGAACCTCCACGACGCACCCCTGCGCGACACGCTCACCGGCTGGCGCCGCGCGCTGCACGCGATTCCCGAGACCGGCTTCGAGGAGGCGAAGACATCCGCCTTCGTCATCCGCGTGCTGAAGGCGCTGGGCCTGGAGGTGCACACCGGCATCGGCGGCACCGGCCTCGTGGCCAACCTGAAGGTGGGCAGCGGCAAGGGCACGATCGGCCTGCGCGCCGAGATGGACGCGCTCAACATCGCCGAGCTGCCCGCCGACCGCGCCTACGCCTCCACCACGCCCGGCAAGATGCACGCCTGCGGCCACGACGGCCACATGTCGATCATCCTCGGCGCGGCGCAGCTGCTGAGCGAGCGGCGCGACTTCGACGGTACCGTGCGCTTCATCTTCCAGCCAGCCGAGGAGCACGGCCGCGGCGCGAAGGCCATGATGGAAGACGGTCTGTTCCAGCGCTTCCCGGTCGACGAGATCTACGGCCTGCACAACATGCCCGGCATGCGCGCCGGCACCTTCGCCACGCGCGCGGGCGGCCTGATGGCCAGCGAAGACAACTTCGTGATCCACGTGAAGGGCCGGGGCACGCACGCCGCGCGGCCGCACATGGGCATCGACCCCATCGTGATCGGTGCGCAGATCGTGCTGGCGCTTCAGACCATCGTCTCGCGCACGCTCGACCCGGGCGCGCAGGCGGTGGTCTCGTGCACCGAGTTCATCACCGACGGCATCCGCAACGCGATTCCGTCGAACGTCGTCATCAAGGGCGACACGCGCAGCTACGACCCCGAGGTGCAGCGCATGCTGGCCGCGCGCATGCGCGAGATCAGCGAGGGCATCTGCCGCATGCATGGTGCCGGCTGCGAGTTCAGCTACACGCACGAGTTCGCACCCACGGTGAACTGGGCCGAGTGCGTGCCCACGGCGGTGGCTGCTGCAACGGCCGTGGTGGGCGCGGAGAACGTGAACGCCGACGTGGCGCCGATGATGATCTCGGAAGACTTCGGCGCCTTCCTGCAGGCCGTGCCGGGCGCCTTCGTGTTCCTCGGCAACGGCGCCGAGGGCGAACCCGGCGGCACGCCGCTGCACAACGGCAGCTACGACTTCAACGACGAGGTGCTCGCGACGGGCGCCCGCTATTTCGCGGAGATCGTCCGCATGCGCCTGCCTGCACGTCCGGGCACCACCAACTGATCTACCGAACGAACGACATGCTTTTCAGGAACCCCCAGGCGCGGCGCCGCGCATACGACGAATCGCTGCGCGAGGTGATGAGCATCGCGCGCGGCAAGGAGAGCCGGCAGTGGCTGTCGACATGGAGGCGGCTGCAGCCCGCGCCGACGCCGGCATGGTCGCTGCCGGGGCTCGCGCGGCAGCTCGGCATCGGCGCGTTGACGGTGAAGGACGAGTCGGCGCGCTCGGCGCTCGGCAGCTTCAAGGTGCTCGGTGCGCCCGTGGCCCTGCTGAGGCTGGTGCTGCGCCGCTGGCCCGACGCCGGCTGGGCGCCCGCCGATCTTCTCGCCGGCACGCATGCCGATGCGCTGCGCGACTTCGTGGTCGTCAGCGCCACAGATGGCAACCATGGCCGCGCGCTGGCTGCAGCCGCGCAGAGCATCGGCTGCCGCTGTGTGATCGTGCTGCACGCGCAGGTCAGCGAGGAGCGCGAGGCGCCCGTCGCGGCGCTGGGGGCGGAGATCGTGCGCATCGCGGGCAACTACGACGAGTCGGTCGAGGAGGCCGCGCGGCTGGCCCGCGTCAACGGCTGGGAGGTGGTTTCCGACACCTCCTACGAAGGCTACGAGGAAGTGCCGCGCGACGTGATGCAGGGCTACGGCATCCTGGCTGACGAAGTGCTGGAGAACAGCGCCGCGGATGCGCCATGCCCCTTCACCCACGTCATCTTGCAGGGCGGCGTGGGCGGGCTGGCCGCGGGCGTCGTCAGCCATTTCTGGGAGCGCTACGGGGCGGCCCGCCCCAGCTTCATCGTGGTCGAGCCCGAGCAGGCTGATTGCCTGCTGCAGAGCGCGCGCAACGGGCACGCGAGCCGGGCGACGGGTTCGGTCGATTCGGTGATGGCCGGGTTGGCGTGCGGAGAGACTTCGCCGCTCGCATGGCGCTTTCTTCAGCCCGCCGTTGACGTCTTCATGACGGTGACCGACGCGCAGGCCGAGCAGTCGATGCGCACGCTCGCGAGCGGCGATGCTGGCGATGTGCCCGTGCTCAGCGGCGAATCGGGGGCTGCCGGCCTCGCCGCATTGCAAGCGCTGGCGGCCGACCCCGCCGCGCGCGATGCCGCAGGGCTGGACCCCGATGCGCGCGTGCTGCTCATCAGCACCGAGGGCGCGACGGCGCCCGGCGTCTACCGGGGCATAACCGGCCGCTGCGGCGAGGAGGTCGTCGCCGCGCAGGCGCAGTGGCTGCGGCGCGAGGGCATTGCGGAAGACGCGCTCATGGCGCGCATCGAGGCGCATGCCGCCATCGGCGCGATCGACGGCGGCGGTGTCTGCCGCATCGCGCTGACCGACGCCGACCGCCAGGGCCGCGACCAGCTGGTGCGCTGGATGAAGGAGCTGGACCTGGAGGTGCGCATCGACCGCGTCGGCAACATCTTCGGCATTCGCGCGGGCATCACCGATGCTGCGCCGGTGATGACGGGCTCGCACATCGACACCGTCGCCACCGGCGGCCGCTACGACGGCAACTACGGCGTGATGGCCGGGCTGGAGGTGGTGCGCTGGCTCGACGCGCGAGGGCGGCGCACGCTGCGGCCCATCGTGGTGGCGGCCTTCACCAACGAGGAGGGCGTGCGCTTCATGCCCGACATGATGGGCTCGCTGGTGCACGCGGGCGGCCTCTCGCCCGACGCCGCCCTCGACACGCTCGGCACCGACGGCGCGCGGCTGGGCGACGAGCTCGCGCGCATCGGCTACGCGGGCGACATGGCATGCGGCGCCATCGTGCCGCATGCCTTCGTCGAGTTGCACATCGAGCAGGGGCCGGTGCTCGAAGCCGAGGGCCTGGCCATCGGCGCGGTGCAGGACCTGCAGGGCATCTCGTGGCAGGAGATTTCCATCGTCGGCCAGTCGAACCACGCCGGCACCACGCCCATGAGGCTGCGCCACGACGCGGGCTACTGCGCGGCGGCCATCGCGGTCTTCGTGCGCGACCTGGCGCGCCGCTACGGCGGCAGCCAGGTCGGCACGGTGGGCGTGCTCGATCTGCATCCGAACCTCATCAACGTCATCGCCGCGCGCGCGACGCTGACGGTCGACCTGCGCAACACCGACGAGGCGATGCTGCGGCGCGCCGAAGCCGAACTGGAAGCCCATCTGCGCGAGCTGGAGAAGGAGGAGGGCGTCACCATAGAGGCGCGCCGGCTGGCCCGCTTCGAGCCCGTGGTGTTCGATGCGGGGCTGGTCCGCCGCATCGAGGCCTCGGCCCGCGCGCGTGGCCTGCCGAGCCGCCGCATGACCTCGGGCGCCGGGCACGACGCGCAGATGATGGCCCGCATCTGCCCCGCCGCCATGATCTTCGTGCCCAGCGAGCGCGGCATCAGCCACAACCCGAGGGAGCACACGGCACCGGCCGAGCTGGCCAACGGCGCGAGCGTGCTGCTGGATGTGATGCTGGCGCTGGCGGACGAGCCGCCAACCGCCTGAAACAGCCTGAACGGCGGGAGCCTCAGGCCGCCGCCGGCGTCCAGCCAAAAAAGCGCAGCACCTCGTCGCGCTGCTTCATCGTGTCGGCGCGCCCCAGCGCCATCAGCTCGCGCGTGTAGGCCGACTCGAAGAGCAGGTAACTGGCCAGTGCGCCACCCTTCACGTCGGCCGCGACCTTCGAGCCGCCCAGCAGGTGCCGCACCGCGCCGGGCAGGGCATCGACGTGGCGCGCCGCGATCACGTCCAGGCGCTCCGAGGGCGAGATCACCAGCAGGTCGAGCGGGCGCAGCGTGCTCGCCGCGCGCGCCTCTTCCGGGATCAGTCCCAGCGTGTGGTTGATGCGGCGCAGGCGCTCGATGTCCACTGCCAGCGCGTCGAGGAAGATGCTGGACAGCGCGTGGCCCGCGATCTGCGCCATGGTCGGATAGCCGCTGTGGGTGTTGGGCGCGGTGGCGTCGCGCGGCTCGTGCATGCGGCCCGCGCCTATCACCACGATGCGCTGCGCGCCAAGGTGGATGGCCGCTGCGATGGGGGCCGACTGCCGCATCGAGCCGTCGCCGAAGTACTCGGTGTGGCCCTGCATCGGCAATGCCGTGGCCGGGAACACGAAGGGAATGGCCGACGAGGCCAGCAGGTGCTCGTGCGTGATGCTGTCGCGCACCGACAGGCGCTGCGAGCGTACCCACGGCTCCATCGGCACGGCCGCCTCGAAGAAGGTGACGTGCTCGCCCGAGCTGTAGCTCGACGCGGTCACAGCCAGCGCCTGCAGGTGGCCGTCCTTCATCAGCTGCGGCAGGCGGTCGAGCGGCACCATGCGCCGCAGCAGCTGCGACAGCGGCGTGTTGTCCAGCAGCGACTTCGGCTTGATGCGCATCCAGTTGGCCGCGAAGCGCCCGAAGCCCAGCAGCATGCGCCAGCGCGTGCCGCTGCCGATCACCGAGAGCGAATCGGCGCGGTACACCTGCTCGGCGCGGAACTTGCCCCAGACGTCGGCGATATGGCCCACCACATAGTCGAAGTCGTCGCAGCCGCAGGCCAGCGCCGCCGCGTTGATGGCGCCGGCCGAGGTGCCGGTGATGACCTGGAAGGGGTTGGCCGCGCCGGTGATTGCCGTGCCGGTCGCCCGGCGGATCTCGGCGATGGCTTCGAGCACGCCGACCTGGTAGGCGGCCCGCGCGCCGCCCCCGGTGAGCAGAAGGCCGGTGACGGGGCTTGTGTCGGGCATTTTTGTTCGTTGTCGGGCTATTGGAAGGGCTCGGGGTGCCGGCTTGGCGAGCGCCTTAGACTACCGGCCATTCAGGAGTTTGATCAATGGCACTCACCCCAGAAGGGCTCATGGAGGCGCTCAAGGCCGTCCAGGACCCTAACACCGGCAAGCCTTTCGCGGCGACCCGCTCGCTCAAGAACCTCCAGGTCTCGGAGGGCGACGTCTCGTTCGACCTCGAACTCGGCTACCCGGCCAGGAGCCAGCACGCGGCCATCCGCAGGGAACTGGTGGCGGCCGCCAAGGCGCTGCCGGGCGTGGAGAACGTGTCGGTGAACATCGTCACCAAGGTCATCAGCCACGCGGTGCAGCGCGGCGTGCAACTGATGCCGAACGTCAGGAACATCATCGCGGTGGCCTCCGGCAAGGGCGGCGTGGGCAAGAGCACCACCGCCGCCAACCTGGCGCTGGCGCTGGCCTCCGAAGGCGCCACGGTCGGCCTGCTCGACGCCGACATCTACGGCCCCAGCCAGCCCATGATGATGGGCATCGAAGGCCGCCCCGACAGCGCCGACGGCAAGACCATGGAGCCGATGGAGCGCCACGGCGTGCAGGTCATGTCCATCGGTTTCCTGGTCGACCAGGACCAGGCCATGATCTGGCGCGGCCCCATGGCCACCCAGGCGCTGGAGCAACTGCTGCGCCAGACCAACTGGAAAGACCTCGACTACCTCGTTGTCGACATGCCCCCGGGCACCGGCGACATCCAGCTCACGCTGAGCCAGCGCGTGCCGATGACGGGCGCGGTGATCGTCACCACGCCGCAGGACATCGCGCTGCTCGACGCGAAGAAGGGCATCAAGATGTTCGAGAAGGTCGGCGTGCCGATCCTGGGCATCGTCGAGAACATGGCGGTGCACGTGTGCTCGAACTGCGGCCATGCCGAGCACATCTTCGGCGCCGACGGCGGAAAGAAGATGGCGGCCGAGTACCAGATGGAGTACCTGGGCGCGCTGCCGCTGGACATCAATATCCGCCTGCAGGCCGACAGCGGCGCGCCCACCGTGGTGTCCCAGCCCGACAGCGAAGCCGCCGGCATCTACAAGGCGGTCGCCCGCCGCGTGGCCGTGGGCATCGCAGAGAAGGCGAAGGACTTTTCCGCGAAGTTCCCGACGATTTCGATCAGCAAGAACACCTGAAGAACGGCCTCTTTCGATGAACCTGCTCGCCTCGATGCGCTACCTGGTGGCGCTGAACGAGCACAAGCACTTCGGCCGCGCCGCCCAGGCCTGCCACATCACGCAGCCGGCGTTGTCGAATGCGCTGCGCGCGCTGGAGACCGAGTTCGGCGTCGTCATCGTCAAGCGGGCCCGCGTGTACGTGGGCCTCACGCACGAGGGCGAGCGCGTGCTGGCCACGGCCCAGCGCATGCTGCGCGACAACGAGGTGCTGCTGCAGGAACTGCGCAGCGACGTGGACAACCCGCACGGGCGCCTGCGCATGGCGGCCGTGCCTACGGCGATTCCGATGCTCTCGCGCTTCGCGGCCATGCTGCAGGAGCGGCACCCGGGCATCGTGCCGGCGGTGCTCTCGATGAGTTCGCAGGACCTGGAGACGGGACTGGAGAGCCTCTCCATCGACCTCGCGCTGGGCTACACCGAGCGCATGCACCTGCCGGGCATCAAGCTCAGCGCCTGGCCGCAGAGCGTGGAGCACTACTTCCTGCTGCGCCGTGCGAATAAGCCATCGTCTGACGAACTGCGCATCGGCGAGCCCATCGCCTGGGCCGAGGCGGGCAAGCTGCCGCTGTGCCTGCTGACCTCCGACATGCACAACCGCGCCATCGTCGACCAGGCGCTGCGCGAAGCGGGCGCGCCGGTGAATCCGGCCATCGAGACCAATTCGGTGCTGGCGCTCGCGCTCGCGGTGAGCGCGGGCAAGGTCTGCAGCGTGCTGCCCGGCGGCATGGTGGATGCCGTGCGCACCCACCGAGAGCTGGAAGCACTGCCGCTGGTGGGGCCGGACGTGCGCACGCCCATCGGCTTCATGACGCAGGACGGCGTGCGCGCTTCCCGCGCCCTCGAGGCCGCGCTGGCATTCATGCAGGCGCCCGAATGGCAGGCGCATCTGCAGGAGCATGACGGGTCGCTGGGCGATTGATCGGCGGCCTCTCTTTGCCGCTCTCATTTAGTTATTGAATCAGGCCATGCCCTGATCGAATTTGACGGCGCTTAAACCGTTCGCAGACACTCCGCGCCCCGGATTAGCAAAAACTTACACATCCGGCGAACAAGGAGAAATATGGCAGGTTCATCTGCAGGCGTTCTCGAAGGAGAGCGCATCGTTGGAGCAGGGGCGCAACCGCAGCCCGGCTTCCTGGAAAAGGAACGCATCATCGCGGGCCCCGGCTTCAACCGCTGGCTCGTTCCACCGGCCGCACTGGCCATCCACCTGTGCATCGGCATGGCCTACGGCTTCTCGGTGTTCTGGCTGCCGCTGTCGAAGGCGCTGGGCACCGCCGGCACCGGCGCGCAGTCCTGCGCCAAGGACATGAGCTTCTTCGCCGAGCTCTTCGCCACCAACTGCGACTGGCGCGTGGCCACCCTCGGCTGGATGTACACGCTGTTCTTCGTCTTCCTCGGCTGCTCGGCGGCCCTGTGGGGCGGCTGGCTCGAACGCGCGGGCCCGCGCAAGGCCGGCGTGGTGTCGGCGCTGTGCTGGTGCGGCGGCATGCTGCTGTCGGCACTGGGCATCCACCTGCACCAGTTCTGGCTGATGATCCTCGGCTCCGGCGTGATCGGCGGCATCGGCCTCGGGCTGGGCTACATCTCGCCGGTGAGCACGCTGATCAAGTGGTTTCCCGACCGCCGCGGCATGGCCACCGGCATGGCCATCATGGGCTTCGGCGGCGGCGCGATGATCGGCTCGCCGCTGGCGGTCGACCTGATGAAGCGCTTCTCCACCGCCACCGACGTGGGCGTGATGCAGACCTTCGTGGTTATGGCGCTGGGCTACTTCGTCTTCATGATGGCCGGCGCGCTGGGGTACCGCGTGCCGCCCTCGGGCTGGAAGCCCGAAGGCTGGACGCCGCCTCCGGCGCAGGTCAGCAACACCATGATCACGCAGCGCCACGTGCACGTGCGCAAGGTCTGGGGCATTCCGCAGTTCTGGCTCGTGTGGCTGGTGCTGTGCATGAACGTGAGCGCGGGCATCGGCGTGATCGGCATGGCCTCGCCCATGCTGCAGGAAGTGTTCGGCGGCGCGCTGATCGACCTGCCTGCGAAGTACGGCGAGCTCGACAAGACGCAGCTCGCGGCCATCGCCGTGGTGGCGGGCGGCTTCACCGCGCTGCTCTCGCTCTTCAACATCGGCGGGCGCTTCGTGTGGGCGAGCATGTCGGACAAGCTGGGCCGCAAGCTCACCTACACGGTGTTCTTCCTGCTCGGCGGCATCCTGTACGCGAGCATTCCCTCTTCGGCGGGCGCGGGCAGCAAGCTGCTCTTCGTGGGCGCGTGCTGCGTGATCGTGTCGATGTACGGCGGCGGCTTCGCCACCGTGCCGGCCTACCTGGCCGACCTGTTCGGCACGCAGTTCGTGGGCGCCATCCATGGCCGCCTGCTGACCGCATGGGCAACGGCCGGCATCCTCGGCCCGGTGGTGGTGAACTACATGCGCGAATACCAGCTGGGCCTGGGCCTGCCGCGCGAGCAGGTCTACAACCAGACCATGTACATCCTCGTTGGCATGCTGGTGATCGGCTTCATCGCCAACCTGCTGGTGCGCCCCGTGGCCGACAGGCACTTCATGAGCGACGAGGAACTCGCCGTCGAGAAGAAGCTGGCGCACGAGAAGGCGTCTGCCGCCGAGGTGGGGGCCGGCTCGGGCCGCGCCGACACGGTGAGCCCGGCGGTCGTCGCGCTGGCCTGGCTGGCGGTGGGCATTCCGCTGGCCTGGGGCGTCTACAAGACGCTGGTGAGCGCCGCCAAGTTCTTCCACTGAAGACGGTCGGCAGCGGCAGTCGGCACCCCGGCTGCCGGCCGTTGCAGGCCGACAATGGCGCCCAGCATTGGTTTACGCTTGGCGCCCACATGAAATCCAAAGTCCAGTTCCGTCTGCGCGTCTACCGGGACGACGCCATCGCCATCGGTCCCGGCAAGATCGCGGTGCTCGAAGCCGTGGCCGAGACCGGCTCGATCTCGGCGGCGGCCCGGCTGCTGGGCATGTCTTACCGGCGGGCCTGGATGCTGATCGACGAGATGAACCAGTCGCTGGCCTCTCCGGCCGTGAACACGGCGGCAGGCGGCTCGCGCGGCGGCGGCACGGCGCTCACCCCGGTGGGCGAGGAGATCGTCAAGCACTACCGGGCCATCGAAAATGCTGCGCGCCTTGCCGCCGCGGCCGACATCCGTGCGCTCACGCGGCTCCTGGCGCAGTAAGTCCGCAAGCGGCCATCGAGCTGCCGGACGCGCGGTTCATTGCTGCTTGATCGCTCCCTGAATGCCTCTTCCGGCCGGCGGTACGGCCCACGCCGCCTCGCGGCGCAGCACCTCGCCGATGTCGCCCGCGTCGGTGGCGCCCACGAAGAACGATTGGCTTGCGCCGTCCGCGCCGACGATGGACAGCACGAAGCCAGCGGCATCCATGGTGCGTTCGATGCGCCATTCCTGTACCCGTGTCACGCGATGGCGAAGCTCCGGCCGGCCCGAGATCGAACGGACGACGGCGTCGTGGGCGGATGCGCGCATGGCGGGTGTCTCCTACGCTATATCCGTCAGTATATGGAGGATGACCGATTTGCGCACTCCTGAAAGAAAACCGGGCTGAACGTGTAACAATTGCGCCGTATTTTCATGAACACGACGAACTCGCTCATCGCCTCGACCGACTGGTTCCCCCTGGTGCTGTCGCTCAAGGTCGCCGCCGTGGCGACCGTGCTGGCGCTGATCGTCGGCGTGGCGCTGGGCTGGGTGTTCGCGCGCAAGAAATTCTTCGGCAGCAACGTGCTCGAAGCCGTCTTCATGCTGCCGCTGGTGCTGCCCCCCACGGTGATCGGCTACGCCATCCTCGTGGCCGCGGGGCGCCGCAGCCCGCTGGGCGGCTGGCTGCGCGAGCACCTGGACTACACCATCATCTTCAGCTGGCACGGCGCGGTGGTGGCCTCGGCCGTGGTGGCGCTGCCGCTGGTGCTCAAGTCGGCCAGCGCGGCGTTCGCGGGCGTGGACCGCTCGCTCGAAGCAGCCGCCAGCACGCTGCGGCAGTCGCCGTTCTCGGTGTTCCTGCGTGTCACGCTGCCGCTGGCCTGGCCGGGCATCCTGGCCGGCACGCTGCTGGCTTTCGCGCGCGCCATGGGCGAATTCGGCGCCTCGCTGATGGTGGCCGGCTCCATTTCGAAGCAGACCCAGACGCTGTCGATGGCCATCTACGACGCGGTGCAGGCCGGGCACGACGACCTCGCGCTGCTGCTGGTCATCGTGACCTCGCTGCTGTCCATCACCGTGCTGGTGCTGTCGAACCGCTTCTTCTCGCTGAAATGAGCATACCCCCAGGCTTCGCGCACTTCGTGTCGCTTCGCCAACCCCCTTGCAGGGGGCAACACCTGCGGCCCGGCAAAGCCGGTTCCGCGGTGTTCCCCGAAGGGGAAGGGTCTCTTTTTAGTCTTCGGCTCTCTATCACTTCCTGGAGATCATCATGCGTCCGTTGCGTCTTTTGTCCCTCGTCGTTGCCTTGGGCTTGCCGCTGGCTGCCGCCGCGCAGCAGATCACCGTGTCCGCCGCCGCGAGCCTGACCGACGCGTTCAAGGAGATCGGACCCAAGTTCGAAGCCGCCAAGGCCGGCGCCTCGGTGCGCTTCAACTTCGCCGCCTCGGGCGTGCTGCTGCAGCAGATCGGCCAGGGTGCGCCGGTGGACGTGTTCGCCAGCGCCGACCAGGAAACCATGAACCGCGGCGTCGAGCAGAAGGCCATCGATGCCGCCACGCGCAAGGACTTCGTCACCAACAGCCTGGTGCTCATCGAGCCCGCCAAGGAAGGCGTGGGCCTGAAGTCGCTGCAGGACCTGAGCGGGACCAATGTCAAGAAGATCGCCGTCGGCAAGGTCGCGACCGTGCCGGTCGGCCGCTACACCAGGCAGGTGCTCGACAACGCCAACCTCTGGACCGCGCTGGAGCCCAAGTTCGTGCAGGCCGACAGCGTGCGCCAGGTGCTCGACTACGTGAGCCGCGGCGAGGCCGAGGCCGGCTTCGTCTATCGCACCGACGCGGCCATCGCCGGCGACAAGGTGAAGATCGCCTTCACGCCCACCGGCCACACGCCCGTGACCTACCCGATCGCCGTGGTCGCCGAAAGCAGGCAGAAGGCGCTGGCCGGCGACTTCATCGCCTTCCTCTCGACGCCCGCCGCCCAGGAAGTGCTCGCGCGCTACGGATTCGGCAAGCCATGATCGATGTCGATCTGAGGCTCACGGTGGCCGACGGCCGCCGGCGCTTCGATCTCGCGGTGCGTTTCGCGACGGACGTGCCCTTTGCCGCGCTCTACGGCCCGTCGGGCGCGGGCAAGTCGCTCACCCTGCAGGCCATCGCCGGCCTGCTGCATCCCAGCTCGGGCCACGTGCGGCTCGACGGCCGCACGCTGTACGACTCGGCCCAGGGCATCGACGTGCCCGCGCCGGCGCGGCGCATCGGCTATCTCTTCCAGGACTACGCGCTCTTCCCGCATCTCAGCGTGCGCGAGAACGTCTCCTTCGGCTTGACCGCATGGCATCGCCGCAGGCCCGCCGCGAAGGACGCCGAGCGCGTCCACGCGCTGCTAGAAAGCTTCGGCCTCGCAGCACTCGTCGACAGCCGCCCCCAGACCCTCTCAGGCGGCCAGCGGCAGCGCGTGGCCCTTGCGCGGGCGCTGGCCTGCGAGCCGCAGGTGCTGCTGCTCGACGAGCCCTTCGCCGCCCTCAACCCCATGCTGCGCGCCGAACTGCGCGAGGAACTCGCCGAGGTGCGCAGGCAGTGGGGCATTCCGGTGCTGATGATCACGCACGACATCGAGGACGTGCTCGCCCTGGCCGACGTGGCCTTCGTCTACAGCGAAGGCCGGGTGGTCCGCGAGATCGACCTGCACAACGCCGAGAGCCGCGATGTCGCGCTGCACGAGGCGGCCGGTGCTCGCCTCGCGGAAGACACGCCGCTGCGGCGCAAGCTGAGGGGGCTGCTGATGAGGGACACCCGGGGAGTCTGAGGCGGCTGGCTTCATTTCCTTTTTGAATCGCCGCATGTCCCGATTCAATTTGACGCTCCAGCGGCCCGCGGCGAACACTCGCTCGCATGAGCAGCGAGCAGAAGATCGAGTTTTACAAGGGCCCGGCGGGCGGCTGGGGCGCATTGCGCAGCGTGACGAATGCGCTGCTGCGGCAGGACATTCCGATCAAGGGCGCGAAGACGCTGCTCTCGGCCAACCAGCCTGACGGTTTCGATTGCCCGGGCTGCGCCTGGCCCGACCGCAACCACGCCTCCACCTTCGAGTTCTGCGAGAACGGCGTCAAGGCCGTGGCCGCCGAAGCCACCGCGCGCCGCGCCGGTCCGGAGTTGTTCGCGAAGCACACCGTGGCCGAACTGGCCGGGCAGAGCGACTTCTGGCTCGAAGACCAGGGCCGGCTCACTCACCCGATGGCCTACGACGCGGCGAGCGACAAGTACGTGCCCATCGAATGGGACGACGCCTTCGCGCGCATCGCCCGCCACCTGAACGCGCTGCCCGACCCCGACCAGGCCATCTTCTACACCTCGGGCCGGGCCAGCAACGAGGCGGCCTTCCTGTACCAGCTCTTCGTGCGCGAGTACGGCACCAACAATTTTCCCGACTGCTCGAACATGTGCCACGAGCCCAGCGGGAGCGGCATGCGCCCGCAGCTCGGCGTGGGCAAGGGCACGGTCACGCTCGACGACTTCGAGAAGGCCGACGCGATCTTCATCTTCGGCCAGAACCCCGGCACCAACCACCCGCGCATGCTCGGCGAACTGCGCGCGGCGTCGAAGCGCGGCGCGCGCATCGTGAGCTTCAACCCGCTGCGCGAGCGCGGCCTGGAACGCTTCGCCGACCCGCAGGACAAGCTGGAGATGGCGACCCTGGGCTCCACGCCCATCAGCACGCACTACTTCCAGCTGCGCGTGGGCGGCGACTTCGCCGCCGTCAAGGGAATGATGAAGCACGTCATCGAGCGCGAGGACGAGGCCGTGGCACGCGGCGAGCCTTCGGTGCTCGACCATGCATTCATCGCCGAGCACACCACCGGCTTCGATGCACTGGCGGCCGACCTGCGCGCCGAGCAGTGGGACATCCTGGTGCGCGAATCGGGCCTGAGCGAGGAACAGATTCGCGCTGCGGCCGACGTGTACCTGGGCGCCGAGCGCGTCATCGCCTGCTGGGGCATGGGCATCACGCAGCATCAGCATTCGGTGGCCACGATCCAGATGATCGGCAACCTGCTCATGATGCGCGGCAACATGGGCCGCGAGGGCGCGGGCGCCTGCCCGGTGCGCGGACACAGCAACGTGCAGGGCGACCGCACGATGGGCATCTGGGAGAAGCCGCCCGCCGCGCTGCTCGACCGCCTGCAGAAGGTGTTCGGCTTCGAGCCGCCGCGCCGCAACGGCGTCGATACCGTCGAGGCGATCCAGTCGATGCTCGACGGCAAGGGCAAGGTCTTCTTCGCGCTCGGCGGCAACTTCGCGGCCGCCACGCCCGACACCTACCAGACCTGGAAGGCGCTGAAGCAGTGCGAGCTCACGGTGCACGTGACCACCAAGCTCAACCGCAGCCACGTGATCCACGGGCGCGAAGCGCTCATCCTGCCGTGCCTGGGCCGCACCGAGATCGACATGCAGGCCGGCGGCCAGCAGGGCGTGACGGTGGAGGACTCCATGAGCATGGTGCACATCTCCATGGGCATCAACCCGCCCGCGTCGGAGCACCTGCTGTCAGAGCCGGCCATCGTCGCGCGGCTCGCCGCGGCCACGCTGGGCGCGCGCAGCAACACGCCGTGGCTGTGGCTCATCGAGGACTATTCGCGCATCCGCGACAAGATCGAAGCCGTGTTCGACGACTTCAAGGACTTCAACGCCCGCGTGGCGCACCCCGGCGGCTTCCGCCTGCGCAACACCGCGAACGAGCGCGTGTGGAACACCTCGTCGAAGAAGGCCGTGTTCTTCACGCATGCCGTGCCGCTGGACACGCCTTCGCACCGTGCCCGGGCACGATTCGCGAAAAAGGGCGACACCATCGTCTTCACGTTGCTGACCACGCGCTCGCACGACCAGTACAACACCACCATCTACGGCATGGACGACCGCTACCGCGGCGTGTTCGGCCAGCGCCGCGTGGTCTTCATCAACAAGGAAGACATCCGCGCGCTCGGCCTGAAGGACGGCGACTGGGTCGACATCCAGACCGTGTGGAACGACGGCCAGGAGCGCCGCGCCGACCGGTTCAAGCTGGTGGCCTACGACATCCCGCGCGGCAACATCGCGGCCTACTACCCCGAGACCAATCCGCTGGTGCCGCTGTCGGCCGTGGCCGAGAACGCCGGCACGCCGACTTCCAAGTCCATTCCCGTGGTGCTGGTGCCGCACGAGCTGCCGATCCAGAAACTGGCGGAGGACGAGGCAGACGGCATGGTGGCGGCGGCATGAGTGCGTTGCTGCAGGACAGCCTGTCGGTGGCCATCCTGCGCATGCTCGCGCAGGAGCCCGACGGCACGGGCGTCTCGCTGCCGCGCCTGGGCAAGCGGCTGGGCCAGGGTGCCAGCGTGCTGATGCGCCGGCTCACGATGATGGGCGATGCCGCCATCGGCGGCGTGCGCGGTCCGGGCTGGGTACGCGTGGTGCAGCATGACGACCGCTGGGTCGCGCACCTGCTCGAAGCCGGGCGGGCGCAGGTGGGAACACTTCCTCCCGAAGACGAGAACCGCGACTGAGCCGACAATGGCTCGACCAGCTGGAGCCCCCATGTCGAAGCCAGAAACCGACGATTCCGAAGACACCCTGCCACCGCTGTCGCGGCACGCCGTGCGCGTGTTCGGCGAGCGCGGCGTCGCGCCCGAAGGCGAGCTGCGCGACGACACCCTTGCTGCCGAGGTGCCGGTGGCACTGGTGTTCAACGGCGTCTCGCACGCGGTGATGATGGCCACCCCGCAGGACATGGATGCCTTCGCACTCGGCTTCGCGCTGAGCGAGGGCATCCTCGACACCGCCGCCGACTGCCGCGGCATCGACGTGCGCACCGTCGATGCTTCCGAAGCCGGCCTGCCCGCCGGCATGCCCGGCATCGAGGTACAGCTCGAGATTTCCACGCGCAGCTTCGAGCGCCTGAAAGACCGCCGCCGCAGCCTCGCGGGCCGCACCGGCTGCGGCGTGTGCGGCGTCGAGAGCTTCGCGGGGCTCGATCTGTCTCCGCAGCCCGTGCCCCGGCGCGACTGGATCGAACGCATCGACCTGCCCACCGTGCTGCGCGCCTTCGCGGCCATGCCGCCGCGCCAGGTGTTCAACGCCGAAGCCGGCGCAATCCACGCGGCTGCATGGGCCACTGTCGACGGCGAACTCACCGACCTGATGGAAGACGTCGGCCGCCACAACGCGCTCGACAAGCTCATCGGCAGCCTCGCACGCGCAAGCCGCCTGCAGGAGCCGGGCTTCGTGCTGATGTCCAGCCGCGGCAGCCATGAACTCGTGCGCAAGTGCGCGCGCGTGGGCATCGCGGCGATGGCGACCATCTCCGCGCCCACGGCCATGGGTGTGCGCATGGCCGAACTGTGCGGCCTGCGGTTCTGGGGGCTGTGCCGCGCGCCGCGGGGCGTGCTCTATGCCGACGGGCTCGCCGCGCCCTTGCCGAGCGCCAGCACCGCATCGGCCACGGCCTCGATGCCCTGATCCGAAAGATCACCGGCCACCACGCGCTGCCGCCCCGCCCAGGCACGGAAATGCAGCTCCTGCGACTTCTGATAGTGCGGGTCGTAATGCAGCGCCATCAGCTCCGCGAACAGATGCGGTAGATCCGCCTCATGCGCCCACTGCTGCCAGCGCGAAACGGTCTCCTTGCCCTGCAGTTCCTTGAGCGCGCCCAGCCTGTCGGCCAGCGCGTCCCGGTCATCACCCAGATAGGCGTAGTCGCGCAGCAGATAAGCCAGCCGTGCCTCGGGCGGGGCTGCCACCTCGATACATGGCGCGCCGCGCATCTGCGCCACCAGCGGCAATGGCAGCGACAGCCGCCCGATGCGGATGCTCTCGCCCTCCACGTACAGCGGACGCGAAAGATCGATGGTTTCAAGCACCGCCGCGATGCGCGTCTCGAAGTGCTTCTGCGAAGGCTGCGCCACGCCCGGCAGCGAACCGAGCAGCGATCCCTTGTGGCGGGCGAAATCTTCAAGGTCGAGCACTTGTGCGCCGCGCGCGGCCATCGCATGCAGCACGCGGGTCTTCGCACTGCCGGTCGCACCGCAGATCACGCGCAGGTCGAGCTTGGGCGTCAGCGTGTCGATCTGGGAGATGACATGCCGGCGGAAGCTCTTGTAGCCGCCCGCGAGTTGCTGCGCGTCCCAGCCGACCAGGCGCAGCCACGTCACCATCGAGCCGCTGCGCATGCCGCCGCGCCAGCAGTAGACCAGCGGCTTCCAGTTCTCGGGCCGGTCGGCCAGCGTCTCGCGCAGGTGCCGCGCGATGTTGGCCGCCACCATCGCGCCGCCGATGCGGCGTGCCTCGAATGCTCCTGTCTGCACGTAGACGGTGCCGACGATGTGGCGCTCCTCGTCGTTCAGCACCGGGCAGTTGATGGCGCCCGGGATGTGGTCGAGCGCGAACTCGGCCGGCGAGCGGGCGTCGATCAGCGTGTCGAAGGCGTGGCGGTCGGCCACCCGCACGGGCTGGCGATGACTCATGGCAAAAGGAACCTCATGCCCCCGATTGTCGGTGACAGGGGCGATCAGGCGTAGGCTGGCCCGAGCCCCTTGCGCAAGCGAGCGCTGGCAAAGTCCACCAGCGTGACCAGCACGAACATCGCGATCAGCACCGTCATCGCCTGCTGCTGCTGGAAGATCGACAGGTGGAAGTACAGCAGCTGCCCCAGTCCGCCACCGCCCACGAAGCCCAGCACGGCGGCCATGCGGATGTTCATTTCCCAGCGGTAGAGCGTGTAGGCCACCCACTGCGGCAGCACCAGCGGCAGGCTGGCGTAGCTGAAGGCAGTGACTGCATTCGCGCCCGACAGCGTCAGCGCCTGCTCGGGCTCGCGCGGCGCGTTCTCCAGCGCTTCGGCGAAGAGGCGCCCCAGCACGCCCGTGGTGTGCAGCGACAGCGCCAGCGCACCCGCGAAGGGGCCGATGCCGGCGGCCAGCACCATCAGCGCAGCCCACACCAGCTCGGGCACGCTGCGCAGGAAGTTGAGCGCAAAGCGTGCGGCATGGCGTGGCAGCCAGCCTGCGCGGCCCGATGCGGGCAAGGCCAGCACCGCGCCCGCGAGCGCGGCCAGCACGGTGCCGAGGGCCGATACCGCCAGCGTCTGCAGGGCGCCGGTGCCCGCCTTGGCAAGGAAGTCGGGCGAGAGGTCCGGCGGGAAGAACTCCACGATGAACTTGCCCATGAGCCGCAGCGACTCCATCGAACCGAGCGCGCGGTAGTCGATGCCCAGGTAGGCGAAGCTCGCGACCACCGCCGTGCCGATCAGCAGCAGGGCGATGCGGCAGCGCCAGCACGGCGCCGGGCGCGGAGGCAGCGTCTTCGTCGTCATGCCAAGAGCCTCCGCAACGCGCTGCTCAGCAGGTCGGCCAGCAGCACCAGCGCCAGGAACACCAGCAGGATGCTGCTGGCTTCGCCGCCGTTGAGCATCTTCATCGACTGGTCCATCAGCTGCCCCAGCCCGCCCGCGCCCACGAAGCCCATCACCACCGAGGCGCGCACCGCGCATTCCCAGCGGTAGACGGTGTACGAGGCCAGCTCCTGCGCAGTGTTCGGCAGCAGGCCGTAGCACAGCGCCGCGAGCCGGCCGCTGCCGCCTTCGAGCAGCGCGCGGGCCGGGCGCGTGTCGGCCGATTCGAGGATCTCCGCGTAGACCTTGCCCAGCATGCCGCCGTAGGTGATGGCCAGCGCCAGCACACCCGAGGCCGGCCCGAGCCCGAGCGCGCGCACGAAGAGCAGCGCCCAGACGATCTCCGGAATCGCCCGCAGCACCATCAGCAGCCAGCGCGCGGCCTGCCGCACGACGCCGGCCTGCACCCGGCCCGGCCCCGGTCCGATGCGCGAGATGGAAAGCGCGCGCGTCGTCACGAAGCCCAGCGGCGCGCCGATCAGCAATGCGAGGGCAGTGCCGGCCGTGGCCATGGCCAGCGTCTCCAGCGTGGCCTTGAAGAGCAGGGCGAGAAAGGCCGGCGAGCCATCGGGCGGAAAGAAGCCCGCCAGGAAGCCGCCGATGACCGCGAGATTGCCGCTGCCGAACAGCGCCCACGGCTTGAACTCGGACAGCGAAAGCATCGGCCAGGCGATGGCCAGCGCCGCGGCCCAGGCGGCCAGCCGGCGCGTGGCGTGCGGGTCTCGCAAGGCCGGGTTGCCGATTGCGGCCGGGGTGCTCAAGGGCAGTCCGGCCTGTGGAAGGCCGGCTCCATGGCCGCGCCGGCCGGCTGCGGTTGCAGCCTCGCGACACCGCCTTCGCTCGCGTACAGCGCATCGAGCATCTCGGGCGTGACCTGGTCGGCCGTCAGGTCGAACATCACTCCACCGCCGCGCATGCCGACGATGCGCGGAAACCAGCGCAGCGCGAGGTCCACCGCGTGCAGCGAGGCGATCAGCGTCGCGCCCGTCGATTCGCTCTGCGCGACGAGCTGGCCGATGGCGGCATCGGCCAGCGTGGGGTCGAGCGCCGACACCGGCTCGTCCGCCAGCAGCAGCGCCGGCCGCTGGTACAGCACGCGCGCGATGCCCACGCGCTGCAGCTGGCCGCCGGAGAGCCGGTCGCAGCGCTCGAAGAGCCGCTCTTCCAAGCCCAGCCGCGCGAGCGCCTCGTGCGCGCCGGCGATGTCCGATGGATGGAAAAGCGAGCCCAGCGCGCGCAGCGTCGACCACTCGCCGAGCCGCCCAGCCAGCACGGCGGTGACCACGCGCAGCCGCGGCGCGATGGGCGGCGACTGGTGCACGGTGCCGATGCGGGCGCGCAGCTTCTTCAGCGCCGCGGCAGGCAGCTGCCAGGGCTTCGCGTCCAGCACCTGCACTTCGCCCTCGGTAGGCCGCAGCGCCGCGCCGAGCACGCGCAGCAGCGTGGTCTTGCCGGCGCCCGAGGGCCCGATGACGGCGATGCGTTCGCCGTCGCGCGCGGACAGCGTCACGCCGGCCAGGGCGCGCTGGCCGTTGGGGTGGATCACGCCGACGGCGTCGAGGGAGAAGCTCACGCCAGGGGGCTTTCGGAGGCTGCACCCTCACCTCGGCCCTCTCCCGCAAGCGGGAGAGGGAGCAGGTGCGAAAGGGCGAACGGAGGAGAAGGTTGTTCGCCGTCCGGCTGTTGGCTCCCTCTCCCGCTTGCGGGAGAGGGTTGGGGTGAGGGTCCCCTCGCCTCCGGACAAATCACTTGATCAGACCAGCCGACTTGCCCGCCGTCTCGATCCCGTCGTAGTTCGACGACTTGGTCGGGATGAACTTGCTCGCGCGCTGCAGCGCCATGATTTCCTTGTGCGCCGGGTTGGCCGGGTCGAGCTTGAGGAAGGCGTCGGTCAGCTTCTTCGTGACCGCGGGGTCGAGGCCGGGGCGCACCGTCCAGTTGTAGTCGTAGTAGGTCGGCGTGGTGGCCAGCACGCGCACCTTGGCGGCGTTGGGGTTCTTTGCCTCCACCAGCTTGTCCCACACCGACGCGTTGAGCACGCCGGCTTCGGCGCGCGAGGCGGCCACGAAGGCCACGGTGGCGTCGTGCGCGCCCGAGAACGCGACGGTCTTGAAGTCCTTCTCGGGGTTGATGCCCGCCTGCAGCAGGAAGTAGCGCGGCATCAGGCTGCCCGAGGTGGAGGAGGGCGCGCCGAAGGCGAAGGTCTTGCCCTTCAGGTCGGCCAGCGTCTTGGCGGTGCTGTCAACCGGCACGATGAACTTGCTGGTGAACACCTCGTCCTCCGCGCGCTGCACGATGGGCACCGCGCCGCCGTTGGTGCGGATGCGCGCCTGCACGAAGGTGAATCCGCCGAGCCAGGCCAGGTCGATCTTGTTGGTGGCCAGGCCCTCGACCACGGCGGCGTAGTCGGTCACGGGCGTGAACTGCACGCCCATGCCGGTTTCCTTCTTGAGATAGTCGCCCAGCGGCGTGAACTTGCGCTGAAGCTCGGTGGGCGCTTCGTCGGGAATGGCCGAGACGCGCAGCACGCCCTGCGCGAAGGCGCCGGCGCTTGCGGCGCAGAAGCTCAGGGCAAGGGCCAGTCGGGTGAGTGTCTTTTTCATGGATGCGCCTCGGAGGCTTGCGGTTTTGGAAAGGACGGGATTGTAGAAAGCGGGCCCGATTCGATAATCGCGCCATGAACCCGACTCTCATGAACCCGCTCGCGCCCCTGCGCCTCACGAGCTTTTCGCATGGTGGCGGCTGCGGCTGCAAGATCGCGCCAGGCGTGCTGTCGCAGATCCTGAAGAACCAGGCCGGCGGGCTGATTCCGCCCGAGCTCATGGTGGGCATCGAGACCGCCGACGACGCGGCCGTCTACCGGCTCAACGACCAGCAGGCGCTGATCGCGACCACCGACTTCTTCATGCCCATCGTCGACGACCCATACGAGTTCGGCCGCATCGCCGCGACCAACGCGATCAGCGACGTGTACGCGATGGGCGGGCGCCCGATCATGGCGCTGGCGCTCGTGGCCATGCCGATCAACCAGCTGCCGGTGGAGGTCATCGCCGAGATCGTGCGCGGCGGGCAGGACGTGTGCCGCGCGGCCGGCATCCCTATTGCGGGCGGCCACACCATCGATTCGGTCGAGCCGATCTACGGCCTCGTCGCCATGGGCCTGGTGCACCCCGAGCGCGTGCGCCGCAACGCCGACGCGAAGGCCGGCGACGTGCTCGTGCTGGGCAAGCCGCTGGGCGTGGGCGTGCTCTCCGCCGCGCTCAAGAAGGAACAGCTCTCCGAGACCGGCTACCGCCAGCTCATCGAAAACACCACCAAGCTCAACACGCCCGGCATCGCGCTTTCGGCGCTCGAAGGCGTGCACGCGCTGACCGACGTCACCGGTTTCGGCCTGGCCGGCCACACGCTCGAACTGGCGCGCGGCGCGAAGCTCAGGGCCGTCGTCGAATGGTCGAAGGTGCCGCTGCTGGAGAACGTGCTGGCCATGGCCGCCGAAGGCTTCGTCACCGGCGCGTCGGGCCGCAACTGGGCCGGCTACGGCGCCGAGGTGAGCCTCGCGCCCGGACTGCACGCCACCACGCAGAACCTGCTGAGCGACCCGCAGACCTCGGGCGGCCTGCTCGTGAGCTGCGCGCCCGGTGCGGTCGATGCGGTGCTGAAGGTCTTCCATGACGAGGGCTTCTCGCGCGCGGCCGTCATCGGCCGTGTGGAAGTCGGCGAGCCCTCGCTGCACGTGGTGCCCTGAAGAGGCGGTTCTACGCCGGCTCGTCGAGTCGGCAGTCGCCGTCGCAAGCTCGGATCGCGCAGCAGGCGAATGCCCGCTCGACGGCGGAAGGGGGAAGGAGTCGAACCTTCCCGGCGACGACTGGCGCCACCAACCGGGTTTGAAGCCCGGCCGCCCCACCAGGGACGATCCCCTCCCATGATCTGCTTCGTCGTTCAAGGCTTCGCCCCGAACAGCGACGTATCCGGCCGCAGCAGGTGCGTGTCCTTCACGCGCCGCGTGTAACCCACACGATCGAAGAATTCCAGCAGCTGGATCGCACGCTTGCGCCCCAGCCCGGTCGCGTCCCTGAAGCTCGCGGCCTCGAGGCCTGCGGGCCCGTCGAGGCAATCGCGCGCGATCGCCGCAAGGCGCTCCACGGTCGCCAGTGGATAGTACAGGTCCTTCACCACCTGGAAGGTCTCGCCGCGCCGTGCGAGGCTTGCGAGCGTCTGCCGCACCATCGCCTCGCTCGCCGCGCAGTCCTTCGCCAGGTCGCGCACCCATGGCGGATCGAAGCCGCCGTCGGCCAGCCTGGGCAGCAGCTTCTGCGCGAGCTTCTGCTCGGCTTCGTTGAGGCGTGCGGCGTGGTCCGGCAGATGCAGCCATGTGTCGCTGCGCACCAGCGTGCCGCGCGCGACCAGCTCGTCGAGCGCATGGCGCCAGAGCGCGTCGTCGGTGCGCGGCCCGGCCAGGCGCTTGAGGCGGCGGGCGTCGGGGCCGACCTCGTCGGGCGCCGTGCGATGGAAATCCGCGAGACGCTCGGCGATCTGTTCTTCGAGCGCCCCCAGGTGCGACCGGGCGATCGCCGTATGGCCGATGCGCACCGCGTCGGCAGGCAGCGGCAGCGCTTCTTCGTCGGCCAGCGAGAGCGCACGCACCACCTGCGCGGTGTCGATGCCCATCGGCGCGTTGTGCAGCAGCGCGGTCACGCGGGCAGCGCGGTCGTCGATGGCCCATGCTGCCAGCGTGCGCAGCCGCTCGGGCGTGCGGCGATAGCGCACCGGCGCGAAGGGATCGAGCACGTGCACGCCCGCCGCCGTGCGCGTGGCCGAGGCATCGCGCAGCACGCCGCGGTCGCCGTGCCATGCGCCTACGGGTTCGCGCAGCACCAGCTGGGCCAGCGCGGTCTCGCCGGGCGCGAGCGCGTCGCGGTCGAGCAGCGCGACCGATGCCATCACGTCGCTCGCGCCCAGGTGCGCATGCACCGTCGCACCCGAGCGCAGCGGCTTCGCCTCGTCGGGCCACAGCGTGAGCAGCACGTCGATGCGCGCCGAAGCGAGCGCGACGGACTGCGCGCAGATCCACTCGCCGCGATGCACCTCGTCCTTGCCGATGCCGGCCAGTGCGAGCGCGCAGCGCTGCCCGGCATGCGCCGATTCGGCCTGCTGGTTCTGCGCATGGATGCCGCGCACGCGCACCATGCGGCTGCCCGGCGCGATGCGCAACTCGTCGCCGATGCGCACCGTGCCGCTGAAGACCGTGCCGGTGACGACGGTGCCCACGCCCGAGAGGCTGAACGACCGGTCCACCGCGAGCCGGAAGGCCAGGCCGTCCTCACGCGCGCGCTCCTGCCGCGCCACGTCGAGCAGCCGCTCGCGCAGCGCATCGATGCCTTCGCCCGTCGTCGCAGATACCGCCAGCATCGGGGCACCGGCCAGCGGCGTGGGCGCTAGCAGGGCAGCGATGCCGGCCCGCACCTCCGCGAGCCGCGCCTCGCGCACGCCGGCATCGATGCGGTCGATCTTGGTGATGGCCACCGTCGCCGAGCGAACGCCGAGCAGCGCCACCACCGCGAAATGCTCGCGCGTCTGCGGCATCACGCCGTCGTCGGCCGCCACCACCAGCAGTGCGTGGTCGATGCCGGTCGCGCCGGCCAGCATGGTGTGCAGCAGGCGCTCGTGGCCCGGCACGTCGACGAAGCCCAGCGACACGCCGTCGGGCGCGTGCAGGTACGCGTAGCCGAGTTCGATGGAAATGCCGCGCCGCTTCTCCTCGGGCAGGCGGTCGGTGTCCACGCCTGTGAGCGCGCGCACCAGCGTGGTCTTGCCGTGGTCGATGTGGCCTGCAGTGCCGATGATCATCGTGGGTGTGCCGTCACATGAAGTTGCGGGTGTGCAGCTCGGCGAGGCGCTGCGCCTCGTCGTGCCCGAAGCCCAGCCGCGAGAGCCGCGCCCGGCGCCCGGCCGCCATGTCGCGCTGCAGCTGCTGCACGGCCGCGTGCCCGCGCGCGACGGCTGCGGGCGAGAGTTCGCCCGCAGCCAGCAGCACCAGCGCGTCGAACACTTCCTCGTTGAGGCCCGCCGTGCCGGCCAGCGTGTCGTAGCGCAGCTCGATGGCGTTGCGCAGCCGCACTTGGTAGTCGGGCTGCACCGAGAGCCGGTATTCCAGGTGCGCCATGCCGAAGGCGACGTGGCGCGCCTCGTCGCGTGCCGCGAGCCGCGCGATCTGCCGCGTCACCGGGTCGGGCGCGTGCGCGTGCAAAAAGTTGAGCAGGTTCACGAAGCTGCCTTCGCCGAGCACGGCCAGCAGGAAGGTGGCAATGGAGAAATCGGGCGCGTCGAACAGCGTGCGCAGCGAAGCCTGCCCGCCCGCGGTCGAGAGCGCGGGCCGGTGGCCGCGCAGCGTGGCGCGCCGGGCGAAGACTTCGACATGCCGCGCCTCGTCGGCGCACTGCAGCGCCAGCAACTGCAGCACCTCGCGGAAATGCGGGTGGATCTGCCCCAGGTGGCGCGCCGGCACCAGCAGCGCGGCGTTCTCGTTCTCGATGAGGTACGTCATCACCTGCACGACTGCAGCCTCGACGGCGTCCGGCAGCTCGAATGGCGCGTCCCAGTCGATGGCGGTGGCCGGGTCCCACTGGGCCGCGGCCGCCTGCCTGTAGAGCTCGCCGGCCGTCGCGGCCCAGAGTTCGTCGCGGCGGTGCAGCGCGAAGAAGAAGGGCGGGCTGCCGGCTTCCACCGTGGCGCCGCGCGCGGCCAGGCCCCAGCCGGAAGCGGCGTCTTCGGCGGGAACATCGTCGGCGCTGCCGGTCGTTTGCGCGCCGAGCCAGCGGCCCTCGGCATGCGGGCCGCGCGTGACCACTGCATCGTCTGCCTCGAAGTGCAGCGCATGCCCCTGGCTCCGGCACCAGGCCTCCAGGTGCATGCGCCAGTCCGGCGAGCGTCCGCGCACGCGCAGCTCGCCGCGCACCGGCCGTTCGGCCAGTGCGCGGCGGATGAGCAGCAGGGCGCCCTGGTCGAGGCCCAGCGACTCAATATCGATAGTCGGGATTGGTGATGCGGCCATCGCCGTCGTAGAAACCTTCGTCGTCCACCGCGCGTTCGAGCAGCGCATAGCCGCTGGTGCGGCCGGTGCGCCATTCGCGCAGTCCTTCGAGCTCGAGCAGCGGACGCACCTGCGGGTCGTCCCAGCGCATCGCCATCAGCAGCGAGACGAAGCGGTCGACCAGCGCCGCCGGCGCGCCGGGGCTGGTGGTGAAGTTGCAGTGGTCGTAGGCGCCGGTGCGCGCCACCACGCGGGTGCTGCCCGGCGGCAGCGTGCCGTCGAGGCCGAAGGCCAGGTGGTTGCCGTCGATCAGGCAGCAGGCGTCGATCTCGCCCGCCATCAGCGCCAGTGCCGCGTCGCGCTCGCCGCCGATGTGATCGCCGTGCTTGCCGCCGAGCACGTCGAAGCAGCGAGCCTCGAAGTCGCCCTGCTTCACCAGGCCTTCGCTGCGCAGGTGGTCGAGCGGGATCAGCGTGGCCTGCGGCGAATCGAGCGCGCCGAGGCCGACGGTCTTGCCGCGCAGGTCTGTCAGCGACCGCACGGGGCTGTCGGCGCGCACGACGATGGCCGAGCGAAGGTCGCAGTCGGTGTCGCGCATGGCCACGGCCTGCACCTTCAGGCCCCGGCTGCGCGCGATGCGCTCGGCGCGCACCCAGGCCAGCGGCGAGTTCCATGCGAGGTGCAGCGTGCCGTCGAACTGCGCCTCGACCTGGCTTTCGTAGTTCGAATACAGCACGTAGTCGAAGGCCAGGCCGTTCTTCGCGAAGAAGGCCTTGAAGCCTTCCCAGATGGTGACGACCTTGGGCGCGTAGGCCACGGCGCCCATGATCAGCGTGGGTTCGGGCATGGAGTCGATCCTTTCCTCAGAACAGCGGCAGGCCGGTGATGGCCTTGCCGATGAAGTCGTAGAGCACGTCGGAGGTCGGCGCCATCACGCTCGATGCGCGGGCGTCGCGGAAGAGGCGCTCGATGCCCGCCTCCTTGCGGAAGGCCGCGCCGCCGCACACGCGCATCGCGATGTCGGTGACTTCGAGCGCCGTCTCGGCCGCGGCTGCCTTCACCTCGAGCACGCGCAGCATGGTGTCGGCACGGCCCGCGCCGACGGCGGCGATGGTGTCGTCCAGCAGTGCCTGCGCCATGTCGGCCTTGATGCGCGCCTTCGCCAGGTAGGCGCGGATGGTGGGCAGGTCGGCTAGCGACGAATCGAGGTGCACGTGCCGCGTCTGGCTCACGTGGCCGATGGCGCCCTGCAGCGCGCCTTCCATCAGCCCGGTCGAGCAGGCGGCGCTGAGCACCGAGAACCACGGCAGCACCACGCCCATCATGGCGTCGAAGCCCTTGCCGTCCTCGCCGAGCCTGGCGCTCGCGGGAATGCGCAAGTTGCTCGCTGTGATCGGCGTGGAGGCGTTGCCGCGCAGGCCCAGCCCGTCGAAGCGGCCGGGCTGGTCCAGGCCGTCGGACTTGGCATCGACCAGCCACAGCGTGCTGGCGCCTTCGGCGGCGAGCGGCTTGCTCGACCACACGTAGCTGTCGGCCTCGAAGGCGGATGTGACCCAGCTCTTGCGCGCATCGAGCACCACGTTGCCGCCGTCCGCGCGCGCGGTGCCGGTGGGCGCCCAGAAATGGCTGCGCGAATCGGCCTCGGAAAAGGCCAGCGTGCTCAGGTGCGTGCCCTTGGCGATCGCGCGGCGCGTTTCCTCGGGGCCGAACTGTTCCAGCACTGCCGTGGCGCAGTAGTGCATGCACACGATCATCGCGGTGGAAGGACAGGTCTGCGCGATGCGCGAGACCACCTGCGCGGCCTCCTTCAGGCCCAGGCCCTGGCCGCCGACCGACGCGGCCGAGACCAGCCCGAGCAGGCCGGCCTCGCCCAGCGCCGAGATCGTCTCTCGTGGAAAGCGTCCCTCGGCGTCGGTGCGCTGGGCCAGGGGCTTCAGCGTTTGCGTTTCGATACCGGCGAGCACGTCGAGGGGGTTCATCGCTTTCTCCAGGGAGGCGGTTGAGGGAATCGATCTACAGGAGGCGCTCGCGCAGGGTGGCGAGCTGGTCCGTGAACGGGGCGCTGTCTTCCAGGCAGCGCAGGTCGAGCAGCAGCCGGTCTTCGGCGACGCGGCCGATCACCGGCAGCGGCAGGCCGCGCAGCGCGGTGGCGAGGGCATCGAGCGCGGTGCCGATGCCCTTCTTCGAAGTGCCGGCCGGCGCGATCGCAAGACCCGCCGATGGCAGCCGCTCGACCGGCAGCGAGCCGGAGCCGATCTGCCCGAGCAGCGGCACCACTTCGACCGTGAAGCGCGGCGACACGGCCGCCTGCACCGGCTCGCGCAGTGCCTGGGCCATCTCCCGGATCGCATCGGCGGGGCGGGTGAGCAGCCGCAGCGTCGGCAGGTCCTGCGCGAGGCGCTCGGGCCGCAGGTACAGCGACAGGGTGGCTTCGAGCGCCGCCAGCGGCAGCTTGCTCATGCGCAGCGCGCGCTTCATCGGGAACTTGCGGATGCGGCCGACGGCCTCCTTGCTCCCCACGATGAGGCCGGCCTGCGGGCCGCCCAGCAGCTTGTCGCCCGAGAAGGTGACCACGTCGCAGCCGGCTGCGAGCATCTCCTGCGGCAGCGGTTCGCGCGGCAGCCCGTAGCGCGCGAGGTCGATGAGCGAGCCGCTGCCCAGGTCGGTGGCCAGCGGCACGCCGCGCGCATGCGCGATGCCGGCGAGCATGGCCTCGTCGACGGCCGAGGTGAAGCCCTGCACCGCGTAGTTGCTGGTGTGCACCTTCATCACCAGCGCGGTGCGTTCGTTGATGGCGCGCTCGTAGTCCTGCGGATGCGTGCGGTTGGTTGTGCCGACCTCGACCATGCGCGCGCCGGCGCTGGCCATCACGTCGGGCATGCGGAAGGCGCCGCCGATCTCGACCAGCTCGCCGCGCGAGACGATCACTTCGCGCTCGCGCGCCAGCGCGGCGATGGTCAGCAGCACGGCGGCCGCGTTGTTGTTGACCACCGTGGCGGCCTCGGCGCCGGTGATGGTGCACAGCAGCTCTTCGACCAGCGAGTCGCGGTCGCCGCGGCTGCCGGTGGCGAGGTCGTACTCGAGGTTGTTGGGCGATGTCATCACCGCGAGCAGCCGCTGCAGCGCCGCGTCGGCCAGCAATGCGCGGCCCAGGTTGGTGTGGATGACTGTGCCCGTGAGGTTCAGCACCGCCTTCATGCGCGGCGCGAGGCGCGACTGGATGCGCGCGGCGAGCGCGCCGCCCAGTGCATCAGGCTGCACCTCCGCAGCGGCGAGCTTGCCCGCGACGGCTTTCGCGCGCAGGCCATCGAGCAGCCCGCGCGCCTCTTTCACCACGAGCGTATGGCCATGCTCGGCCAGCAATGCGCCCGGCACGGCGAGGCGCAGCAATTGATCGACAGAAGGCAGATCCTGGGGCCTTGCCGTCGAGCCGTGGACCACGGACTCTTCGGGCATCGCCATCAGCCGCCTCCGCCGTCGTCGGGGATTTCGGGCTCGCCGAAAAGGAGCATCAGGTTATGGCCGCTGCGCTGGTGGCCGGCTTCGGAGACGAGCAGGTCGAGTGTGACGCTCGCCAGATCGTCCGCGACGGGCTCGACCTCGGGGTCTTTCTCCATCACGACCTGCTTGAGGTAGTGGCCGCAGCTGTCGCAGCATTCGGCCTTCACTGCGCCCTCGCGCGCGCCGGTGGCGGGCAGTTCCACGCCGGGCTGCGGCGCCAGCGACTCGAAGTGGATGCCCTTGGTGCTTTCGCAGTGCGTGCACTTGATGCGCACGTAATGCCACTCGGTGCCGCACAGCGAGCAGTGCAGGTAGCGGAAGCCCGCCTCGTCGGCGCCGATACGCGTGATGCTCACGGTGGGCGCGCTGCCGCAGCAGGGGCATTCGTTGCCGGGGTCGGTGCGGCCGTAGATGTTCTCGCCCGCGCTCTCGGCCACCTGCAGCACCAGATGCGTCCAGTAGGCCTGCAGCCCGGCGGCGATGAGCGGGGCGGCCGCGAGGTCGAGGCCGAACATGATGCGGCGCGAAAGCCGGTCGGCCTGCGCGTCGATCCATGCGTCGTCGGCGGCCGCGACGCGGTCGAGCGTGTCGCGTGCGGAGCCTTCGGGTAGCCTGGCGCGAAAGAGGGCGAGCAGCCGGCGCAATTCCTTCAGCCACACCGGGTCGCGCGTCCAGCCGAAGGCGGGCATCGGGGGCTTGAGCACCTTCGCGGCGGCTTCGAGCGCTTCGGTCTCGGGCAGCTCGACTGGCGCGTAGTCCTGCAGCACCTGGTGCTGCGCCTGCGCGAGGTCGGCGATGAAGATCAGGTACTCGCGCATCGGATGCGAGGCGGCGAGCTGGCGCAGGCGAAGCTGCCGGTCGGAGAAGGCGAGGGCGCGCACCGGCAGGCGCAGGAACGGCATCTGCCGTCCGGCCTGCATCGCGATCTGCTCGGGCTCGAGGACGCGGGTGGTCCGGATCGGCGGTGGGCTGCCGGTGGAACTCGTCATCGGCGCAGTATCACTCACCTCGCGTCATTTTGCGATGCCACAGGGGGTGATTCAGCTTGGCCCATCCCTCCGTAACCGTGCCTCGCGTCATCGCGCGCAGCGTGCCCTTGACCCAGATGGCGGCGTAGATGTGCGTGATGACCGAGAGGATCAGCACCACGGCCGAGGCCGCGTGCACCACCACCGCGATGCGCCGCACGAGGATCGGGAAGAAGCCGACGAACCACGGGCTCCAGAACATGAAGCCCGTCACCAGCAACAGCAGCAGGCTGATGCCGAAGGCCCAGAACACCAGTTTCTGGCCGGCGTTGTACTTGCCCACGGCCGGCATGCCCGACTTGTCTCCCTTGAGCATCTTCGGCGCGTTGGCGAGCCAGTCGCGGTCGCTTCGGTCGAGGGTGTTCTCGCGCCACATCGTGAAAAACAGGAACACGAAGCCCAGCACCATCAGCAGGCCCATGAAGGGATGCAGGATGCGCGTCCATGGCCCGCCGCCGAAGAGCGCGCTCAAAAAGAAGAGGCTCGGGTGGAAGAAGGCCAGGCCCGAGAGCGCCGCCGCGAAGAACATGATCGCGACGAACCAGTGGTTCATGCGCGTGGCGTCGCGGTAGCGGCGAAGGTAGTAGCGTGTCATCGCGTTCTTCTCCTCATGCGCGGGGTGCGGTGGGGGGCGTCGAAGAGGTGGAGGCCGGCGGCTCCTCGATCACCACCACGTCGTCGGGCCTGCCGTCGCGGTCGGCGTCGGGGTGGTCTTCCTTGGGCTCGATGGGGCCGGTCTTCATGTAGTGGAAGAAGCTGCCCACCACGGCGCCGATCATGGCGACCATGGCGAGCGGCTTTGCCACACCCTTCCACAGCGACACCAGCGGGCTGATGTGCGGGTCCTTCGGCAGGTCGGCGTAGAGTCGCGGTCGGTCGGCGTGCTGCAGCACGTACATCACGTGCGTGCCGCCCACGCCCGCCGGGTCGTACACGCCGGCGTTGGCGAAACCGCGCTCCTTCAGGTCGACGATGCGCTCCGAGGCGTACTCGTGCATGTCTTCCTTGGTGCCGAAGTGCAGCGCGCCGGTAGGGCAGGCTTTCACGCAAGCCGGCTCCAGGCCCACGCCCACGCGGTCGGAGCACAGCGAGCACTTGTAGGCCTTGTTGTCGGCCTTGCTGATGCGCGGCACGTCGAAGGGGCAGCCGGTGACGCAGTTGCCGCAGCCCACGCAATGCTCGCTGATGAAGTCGACGATGCCGTTGGCGTACTTGACGATCGCGCCTGGCGCCGGGCACGACTTCAGGCAGCCCGGGTCGTCGCAGTGCATGCAGCCGTCCTTGCGGATCAGCCATTCGAGCTTGCCGGCCTCGGGCTCCACCTCGGAGAACTTCATCACCGTCCAGGAGGCGGGCGTGAGGTCGACCGGGTTGTCGTAAGTGCCATGCGTGGTGCCGACCTCGTCGCGCAGGTCGTTCCACTGCATGCACGCGACCTGGCAGGCCTTGCAGCCGATGCAGGCCGACACGTCGATCAGCTTCGCGACCGGCTGCACCTGCGGGCGGTGGCGGATCTCCGGCGACGGCGTGGTCGTGGCCGAGCGGGCGGCGATGTCGAGGGTCTGGAGGGAGGACATCTCAGCGGCTCCGGGCTTTTTCTTGTTCCCTCTCCCCTTGCGGGGAGAGGGCTAGGGTGAGGGAGGCGGCCTTGCAGGCGTCGTCGGCGATTCCATCGCTGTAGGCCCTCACCCCAACCCTCTCCCGCAAGCGGGAGAGGGAGCAGGTCCGGGCGCTGTGGTCGTGCATGGTGCTGTGCTTCATGTCACGCCTTCTCGATGTTCACCGTGAACGACTTGTACTCCGGCGTCTGCGTGTTCGCGTCGCCCACGAACGGCGTCAGCGTGTTCACCAGGTAGCCGGGCTTGGCGATGCCCACGAAGCCCCAGTGGTTCGGCAGGCCCACGGTATGGACCGTGCGCCCGTCCACCTGCAGCCCCACGATGCGCTTGGTGACCACTGCCACGGCCTTGATGTAGCCGCGCTTGCTCGACACCTTGACCATGTCGCCGTGGCCGATGCCCTTCTCCTTCGCGAGTTCTTCGCCGATCTCGACGAACTGCTGTGGCTGGATGATGGCCGAGGTGCGCACATTCTTGGTCCAGTAGTGGAAGTGCTCGGTGAGCCGGTAGCTGGTCGCCACGTACGGGAAGTCCTTCGGCACCCCGAGCCTTTCCAGGTCGCCCTTGAAGATGCGCGCCGCGGGGTTGGCGCGCGCCTTCTCGTTGTTCGGGTGCATCAGGTTGTTCACCAGCGGCGACTCGAAGGGCTCGTAGTGCTCGGGCAGCGGCCCCTCGGCCATGCCGGTGGGGGCGAACAGGCGCGCCACACCCTCGGCGGTCATGATGAAGGGGCGCACCGCCTCCGCGTCGGTCGGGTTCGCGTCGGGGCGGATGTCGGGCACGTCGGCGCCGGCCCATTGCTTGCCGTTCCACGAGACCAGGCCGCGCTTCGCGATCCACGGCTTGCCGGTGGCCGGGTCTGTCGAGGCACCGTTGTAGAGAATGCGCCGGTTCGCGGGCCAGGCCCATGCCCAGTTCTGCACCATGCCGATGCCGTACGGGTCAGCGTTGTCGCGCCGCGCCATCTGGTTGCCGGCCTGCGTCCATGCGCCTGCGTAGATCCAGCAGCCGCTGGCGGTGCTGCCGTCGTCGCGCAGCAGGCCGAAGCCCGAGAGCTGCTCGCCGGCCTTGGCCAGCGGCGGCTTGGTCGGGTCCTTCGGGTCGGTCAGGTCGACCAGCGCGCGGCCGTTGTATTCCATGGCCAGCTCCTGCGCGGAGGGCTGGTGCGGAATCTTGTAGGGCCAGGTGAGCTTGACGATCGGGTCGGGGAAGGCGCCGCCGTCCTTCGCGTAGGCCGCGCGCAGCCGGTTGAAGATGCCCGCCACGATCTCGATGTCGCCCTTGGCCTCGCCCGGCGGCTCCGCGCCCTTCCAGTGCCACTGCAGCCAGCGGCTGGAGTTGGTGAGCGAGCCGTCCTCCTCCGCGAAGCAGGTGGACGGCAGGCGGAACACCGTGGTCTGGATGTCGGCGGTCTTGACGTCGTTGAACTCGCCGAAGTTGCGCCAGAACTCGCTGGTCTCGGTCTGCAGCGGATCGATGGTGACCAGGAACTTGAGCTTGGAGAGCCCGTCGACGATCTTCTTCTTGTCGGGGAACGAGCCCACCGGATTGAAGCCCTGGCAGATGTAGCCGTTGAGCTTGCCCTGGTTCATGAGCTCGAAGGCCTGCAGCACGTCGTAGAGCCTGTCGATCTTGGGCAGGTAGTGGAAGGCCCAGTCGTTCTCCGCCGTGGCCGCGTCGCCCCACCACGACTTCTGCATGCTGACGAAGAACTTCGGATAGTTCTGCCAGTAGCTCATCTGGTTGGGCCGCAGCGGCTTGAGCGCGCGGGTCTTGTAGTAGTCCTCCAGCGTCTGCTCGTTGTCACGCGCCAGCGACATGTAGCCGGTCAGCGAGTTCGACAGCAGCCCCAGGTCGGTCAGGCCCTGGATGTTGCTGTGGCCGCGCAGCGCGTTCATGCCGCCGCCGGGCACGCCGATGTTGCCCAGCAGCAGCTGCACGATGGCGCCGGTGCGGATCATCTGCGAGCCCTGGCTGTGCTGCGTCCAGCCCAGCGCGTACATGATGGTCATGGTGCGCTGGGAGGTGCTGGTGCTCGCGATGTACTCGCACACCTTCAGGAACTTGTCCTGCGGCGTGCCGGTGATGCGACTCACCATCTCGGGCGTGTAGCGCGCGTAGTGCCGCTTCATCACCTGCAGCACGCAGTTCGGGTCCTGCATGCTCATGTCGACCCTGGCCATGCCCTGCTCGTCGAGCGCGTAGCCCCACGACTTGGGGTCGTAGTTGCGCTTCTCGGGGTTGTAGCCGCTGAACAGGCCGTCCTCGAACTTGTAGTCGGGGCCGACGATGAAGGTCGCGTTGGTGTAGTTGCGGACGTACTCGGTCTGGATCTTGTCGTTGGTCAGCAGGAAGTTGATGACCCCGCCGAGGAAGGCGATGTCCGACCCCGCGCGGATCGGCGCGTAGTAGTCGGCCATGGCGGCCGAGCGCGTGAAGCGCGGGTCGACCACCACCAGGCGGGCCTTGTTCTGTTTCTTGGCTTCGATGACCCACTTGAAGCCGCACGGATGCGCCTCCGCGGCGTTGCCGCCCATGATCAGCACGACATCCGCGTTCTGGATGTCCTGCCAGTGGTTGGTCATCGCGCCTCTGCCGAACGTCGGGGCCAGACTGGCCACCGTGGGTCCGTGTCAGACGCGTGCCTGGTTGTCGAACACCAGCATTCCGGTCGAGCGGAATGCCTTGTGCGTGATGTATCCGGTTTCGTTGGACGAGGCCGAGGCGCAGAGCATGCCGGAGCTGGTCCAGCGGTTCACGGTCTTGCCGTCGGCGTTGGTGGTCTGGAAGTTGGCGTCGCGGTCGGCCTTCAGCAGCCTGGCGATCCGGTCGAGCGCCTCGTCCCAGCCGATGCGCTTCCATTCCGTGGCGCCGGGTTCGCGCACCTCGGGGTACTTCAGGCGCATGGGGCTGTGCACGAAGTCGAGCAGGCCGGCGCCCTTGGGGCACAGCGTGCCGCGGTTGACGGGGTGATCGGCATCGCCCTCGATGTGGAGGATGTCGGACACCACGTTCTTCGCCTTGTCGCCCAGGCTGTACATGATGAGCCCGCAGCCCACCGAGCAGTACGGGCAGGTGTTGCGCGTCTCGGTGGTGCGCGCGAGCTTGAAGTTCCGGGCCTCGGCCAGCGCGGCGGTCGGCGAGAAGCCGAGCGCGACGATGCTGGAGCCGACCAGCCCCGCGCTGCTCACGCGAAAGAATTGCCGGCGGTTCATGTCCATGACGGAACCCCCTGCGGCGGTGAAGTGATGGAGTTTTTCATCGTGGTCTTCTTTTCTTCTGGCGGGTAACTCGAATTCGAATGAATCTGGCGGCGCTACTTGGGCGCCGTGCCGTCGCCTCCGCTGGGCGCGGGCGCCGCGCCGGAGGTGCCGCTGGCGCCGCCCGGGCCGCTCATGCCGCCCACGGCCGCGCCGCCTTCGGACGGGCCTTGATGGGATGCGGATGATTCGACCTTGTCACCGGAGGCGGCCGGGGCGACGCCCGTGGGGCTTGCTCCGGTGGCGCCGGCGGTGGCGGAGGCCTTCGGCGCGGGAGGCTTGGGATCGCATGCACTCGCCATCAGGCCGGCGGCAAGGCACAGGCCGATGATCTGCAGGCGCTGCTGACATCGTGGCATCGACACTCCTTGTGGGAAGGACGGGTCCGACAACGGGCTGTTTTTATGGCCTCGTTTTCCGCTTGCCGGTGTGCCCGGTTTGCGACAAACGGGATACGTTTAACGCATCATGCGACAGCATCATGTCCGGATCAAGGCCCGCAGGCGCGCAATAACCCTCGAATCCCGCCGTGGGGCCGGGCGTCGGCTATCGTTCGCGCCATGAACGCCTCCCTCCGCCTGGGTTGGCGCACGCTCTGGCGCGACCTGCGCGCCGGCGAGCTGCGCCTGTTGATCGTCGCCGTGCTGCTGGCCGTGGCCGCGCTGACGGCCGTCGGCTTCTTCGCCGACCGATTGCAGGGCGGGCTCAAGCGCGACGCGCGCCAGCTGTTGGGCGGCGACGCGGTGATCGTCAGCGACAACCCGACGCCCGAAGCCTTCGTGGCACAGGCGAAATCGCTCGGGCTCCAGGGCACATCCACCTACGGCTTCCCGACCATGGCCCGCGCCGAGGACGCGCAGGGCGGCGCCAGCAAGCTGGTGGCGCTGAAGGCGGTGACGGTGGGCTACCCGCTGCGCGGCAGCCTGCAGACCTCCACCACCATCGATGGCGCAGGCGCCGTCACCCGCGACATCCCGCCGCCGGGCGAAACCTGGGTCGACGCCTCGCTGCTCGACTCGCTGGGCCTGAAGGTCGGCGACACGCTGCTGCTGGGCGACACCGGCCTGCGCGTGGGCCGCGTCATCACGCTGGAGCCCGATCGCGGCGCCGGCTTCATGAGCTTCTCGCCGCGCGTGATGCTCAACCAGGCCGACGTGGCCCGCACCGGGCTCGTGCAGCCGGCCAGCCGCGTGGGCTATCGCTATGCGGTGGCGGGTGGCGACGCGGCGGTCAAGCGCTTCACCGACTGGGCCGACGCCACCATCAAGAAGGGCGAACTGCGCGGCGTGCGGCTCGACTCCTTCGAGAGCGGCCGTCCCGAGATGCGCCAGACGCTGGACCGCGCCGAGAAATTCCTGAGCCTGGTCGCGCTGCTCGCGGCGCTGCTGTCGGCCGTCGCGGTGGCGCTGGCCGCGCGCGGCTTCGCGGCCAGCCACCTCGACGACTGCGCGATGCTGCGCGTGCTCGGCCAGAGCCAGCGCACCATCGCCATCGCCTATGCCTTCGAGTTCGCGGTGATCGGCATCGTGGCCAGCGCGCTGGGCGTGGCCATCGGCTTCGCGGTGCATTACGTGTTCGTGCTGCTGTTGGCCGGGCTGGTCGAGACCGCGCTGCCGGCCGCAACGCTGTGGCCCGTGGCCTTCGGGCTGGGCATGGGCCTCACGCTGCTTTTCGCCTTCGGCCTGCCGCCGGTGCTGCAGCTGGCGCGCGTGCCGCCGCTGCGCGTGATCCGCCGCGACGTGGGCGGCCTCAAGCCCGCGTCGCTCGCGGTGCTGGGCGTGGGCGTGGCGGGCTTCGCGGCGCTGCTGATGGCGGCGAGCAGCGACATCAAGCTGGGGCTGATCGCGGTGGGCGGCTTCGCGGGCGCGGTGGCGGTGTTCGCGCTATTGAGCTGGCTCGCGGTGAAGGTGCTGCGCCGCAGCGTCAACGAGGCCACCGCGCCGCGATGGCTGGTGCTGGCCACGCGGCAGATCTCGGCGCGGCCGGCCTATGCGGTGGTGCAGGTCAGCGCGCTTTCGGTGGGGCTGCTGGCGCTGGTGCTGCTGGTGCTGCTGCGCACCGACCTGGTGGCGAGCTGGCGCCAGGCCACGCCGCCCGACGCGCCGAACCGCTTCGTCATCAACGTCATGCCGGAGCAGAGCGAGGCCTTCCAGAAGTCGCTGCGCGACGCGGGCGTGGGCAAGTTCGACTGGTATCCGATGATCCGCGGCCGCCTCGTGGCCATCAACGGCAAGCCCGTGTCGCCCGACGACTACGCGGAAGACCGCGCCAAGCGGCTGGTGGACCGCGAGTTCAACCTCAGCAACAGCGCGGAAGCGCCCCCGCACAACAGCATCACCGCCGGCAGGTGGACGACCGGCGCGGCCGGCGAGGTGAGCGTGGAGGAGGGCCTGGCCGAGACGCTGGGCCTGAAGATGGGCGACATGCTGCGCTTCGACATCGGTGGCATGCAGAACGAGGCGCGCATCACCTCGCTGCGCAAGGTCGACTGGGGCTCGATGCACGCCAACTTCTTCGTGATGTACACGGTAGCTTCGCTGGCCGATGTGCCCACCACCTACATGGGCGCCTTCCGCGCGCCCGAGACGCGCGGCTTCGACAACGCGCTGGTGCGCAGCTACCCGAACGTGACCAACGTGGACATGAGCGCCACCATCAATCAGGTGCAGCGCGTGCTCGACCAGGTGATCCGTGCGGTCGAGTTCCTGTTCGGCTTCACGCTCGCGGCCGGGCTCGTCGTGCTGTTCGCCGCGGTGACGGCCACGCGCGAGGAGCGCGCGCGCGAGTTCGCGGTGATGCGCGCGGTGGGCGCGCGCGCCAGCCTGCTGCGGCAGGTGCAGCGCGCCGAACTCGCGGGCGTGGGTCTGCTCGCGGGCTTCCTCGCGAGCATTGTGGCCGCGCTGATCGGCTGGGGGCTGGCGCGCTACGTGTTCGAGTTCACCTGGACTGCATCGCCGCTGGTGCCGGTGGCAGGCGCGCTGGCGGGCGCGGTGCTGGCGTTGGGCGCCGGATGGTGGGGGCTGCGCGAGGTGCTGCGCCGGCCGGTGGTCGATACATTGCGCCGCGCGGCCGAGTAGGGCGTCGCGGCGCAACAGTTTTTTTCTTCGCCCGAGGGCCGGACGGGGCCGTGGAATGCAATACATTCCCCGGCCCCGTATCCAATTCAGAGAAGAGAAATTCCTGCATGCGCCTGGCGTCTTTCCAGATCACCAACTTTCGCTCGATCAACGACAGCGGCCTCATCGATTCCACGCAGATCACCACGATCCTCGGCCGCAATGACAGCGGCAAATCGAACCTGCTGCGCGCGCTCCACAGCCTGAACCCCGCCGAAGGCATCGCCGAACTCAGCCCCATCAAGGACTTCCCGCGCCATCGCCGGCTCGAAGAGTGCACCGGCGACACGCCCGTCGTCTTCACGCGCTGGAGCCTCGACGAAAGCGAGCAGGCCGAACTGGCCGCCATCCTTCCGCGCGCGGCCGGCGTGCGCCACGTCACCGCGAGCCGCGGCTATGCGGCCAGCCGCTCGGCCGGCTTCGAAGGGCTGGCGGCCCTGTCGCTGGACGTGAGCGAGATCAAGGGCAAGGTCCGCAAGATCGTGCCGGCGGTGAAGGCCGCCACGGAGAAGGTCGCCGAGGAGGCCGCCAAGGCCGCACTGGACCAGGAAGCCGATGTCTTCGATGCCGCGATGATCATGAGCCCCGACTACATCAAGTGGTCGGCCGGCGCGGTCAAGGCGGCGCAGGCCCTGCGCAAGGCGCTGGCGGTCGCGGGCGCTGAACTCAGCGACAAGCAGGAGCAGATGCTGGCCGAGCTGGAAGACATGGCGCTGGCCATCGCCAACGACGCGCCCGCGCTGGAGCGCGCGCAGCAATGGGTGATCGGCAAGCTGCCGCGCTTCGTCTACGTCGACGAGTACCCGGCGCTGCCCGGCCGCCAGAACATCGCCGAATTCCTGGGGCGCGAGGGCTGGGGCCAGCTCACGCCCGAGCAGCAGAGCTTCGGCAGGCTGTGCAAGGCCGCGGGGCTCGACCTGCGGCAGCTGCAGGCCCTGCTCGACAGGAATGACCAGGCCACGCGCAACCAACTCGTCAACCGCGCCGGCTCGGTGGTCACGGCCGAGATCCGCCGCCTCTGGAAAGACCGCGCGCTGAAGGTGCGCTTCAACCTCGACGGCCAGTACCTCGACACGCTGGTGTCGGACCCGAACGCCGCCTACGAAGTCGAAGTGAACCTGGAAGAGCGCAGCCGCGGCTTCCAGTGGTTCTTCTCCTTCTACGTCGCCTTCTTCGCCGACACCCGGGGCGGCCAGGCCGAAGACGCCGTGCTGCTGCTGGACGAACCCGGCCTGCACCTGCACGCCCATTCGCAGGCCGACCTGCTGGCGCACCTGGAAAAGGACTTCGCCGGCAACCAGGTGATCTACACCACGCACTCGCCCTTCATGGTGCCCACGCACCGGCTCGACGCGGTGCGTACGGCGAGCCTGGACGAAACCGCGGGTACGACTGTGAGCAACACCGCGCAGGGGGATGAGCGCACGCTGTTCCCGTTGAAGGCGGCGCTGGCGTTCGCGCGGATGGCCAGTGAGCCGGTGAAGCAGGAGGCTGCGAAGCCTGTGGCTGCGACGCAGGAATCGGTGAAGCCGGCGCCCGCAAAGCAGAACGCGTCGGAGGGCGCGAAGCCTGCGAAGTCGGCAAAGTCCGCTGAGGCAGTCAAGCCCGAGCCTGTGAAGCCAGAACCTGCGAAGCCCGTCGTCGCGGAAATCGCCAAGCCAGTGGAAGCTGCACCTGTTGCAGTGGCCGCACCTGCAGTCTTGCCTGCACCCGCGATGCCTGAGCCGGCGAAGGTTGCCGCTCCTGCAAAGATCGAGGCAGTCAAGACCGAGGTTGCGAAGCCCGTCGTCGTGGAAAGCGTCAAACCGGCAGAAGCAGCGCCTGTTGCAGTCGCCGCGCCGGTCGTCCCGCCTGCGGAAGTGCCGGCACCAGTGACGGCTGAACCGGCGAAGCCGGTGGCCGGTGAGAGCATCAAGTCTGCCGAGCCTGTGGCCGAGACCCCGGTCGCCGTGGCTGCCGTGCCCGCCGAGGCACCGGTGATGCAACGCGTCGAAGAGCAGACGGCCGTTGTGAGCCCTCAAGCAGAGCAGCCGGCAGAAGTCGCCTGACGGACGGCGCTCTCAGCGCCTGCTTGAACTCATGCGGCGCCGACCATGCGCCGCATGAGCAGGGTCTTCAGATCGTGGTCCGCGGACCGCGGGAACACGATCTTCATTTCGCGTCCTTTTCTTCTTCTACGGCCTGCCGGCCCAGATCTGCGAACACGTCTTCCGCCGGACGGAACTGGCCCTGCTCGATTGCGTGGTTACCTAGCACCAGGATCTTGAGAAGCGCGAGCGTGGCTTCGCGCTCCTCGTAGGAGCCAACATCCATCACGACGAGCCTGGCTTCGCCGTTCTGGGTGATAAGCATGGGCTCGCGGGTATCGGACAAGGTCTTCACGATGTCCGCGGCATGGCTCTTGAAGTAGCTGATGGGTTTGACGTGAGTCGAGAAATTCATGGCGCTCATCCCTGGTGTCGTGGCCGGTCGAATTCATTGTGGTCTGAACTCGGCCCGACTCGACCTGAGGCGGGCTACGGCGCGACGCCGTCCTCCCTGAACATATGCTCCCCCGCAAAGTCCACGAACGCCCGCACCTTCGGCGACAGCTGCCGGCTCGACGGCCACAGAGCCGAGAACTGGCCCTGTCGCACGAGGTGCGTGGCCAGCACGCGCTGCAGTTCGCCGCGGCACAGCGAGTCGCGCGCGAGGAAGTCGGGCATGTAGGCCACGCCGAGGCCGGCGACTGCGGCGCCGAGCATGGCTTCCATGTTGTTGCACAGCAGGCCCGGCGGGAGGTGGGTGGGCAGGCCGGGCAGGTCCCAGTCCTCGATCTTTCCGCCGGTGACGAACTTGTAGCGCAGGCAGGTGTGCCGCGCGAGGTCGGCAGGGGTCTGCGGTACGCCGTGGCGCTCCAGGTAGGCGGGCGAGGCCACGAGCACGAACTGGAACGGGCCGAGGCGGCGGGCGACCAGCTGCGAATCGACCAGGTCGCCGCTGCGGATCGCCACGTCGACGCCCTCGGCGATGACGTCGACCAGCCGGTCGTTGAAGTCGAGGTCCAGCTCGATCTCGGGGTAGCGCTCCCTGAAGGCCGGCAGCATCGGCAGCAGGAAGCGGTAGCCGATGGTCGGCAGGCTCACGCGCAGGCGGCCGCGCGGTGCGGCGATGGCGTCCTGCATCATGGCCCGCGCGTCGTCGAGCTCGTCGAGGATACGGCGGCAGCGCTCGTGGAAGAGGGCGCCTTCCTGCGTGAGCCGCATGTGGCGCGTGGTGCGGTTGAAGAGGCGCACGCCGAGCTGTTCTTCGAGCCGCGCGACGTTCTTTCCCACGGCCGAGGCGGAGATGCCCAGCAGCCGGCCGGCCTTGGCAAAGCTCGACAGGTCGGCTGCCCGCACGAAGGATTCGAGTCCGCTGAAGCTGTCCATGGATTGGCAACCTTTGGTTGGGAGTGCGAGGAGCAATGCTGCAATTCTCAGTGCATTGATTCCTTTCTATCTTCGTGCTTTCCTTTTCACCTTCCGCGAAAGCACGTTCCTCATGTCCACGTCTTCCTCCCGAAACTGGCTCCTGGCCGCCGTCTGCCTCGCGGCGCTGGGCATGCCGCTGAGCTTCACCGGCCCGGCGGTGGTGCTGCCCGCCGTGCGCGACGCGCTCGGCGGCAGCCCGGTGCAGCTCAACTGGGTGACCAATGCCTTCATGCTGAGCTTCGGCGCCACGCTGATGGCGGCCGGCGCGCTGGCCGACGCCTATGGGCGCAAGCGCGTCTTCCTGCTGGGGCTCGCGGTGGTGGCGCTCAGCGCCTCGCTGCTGACCCTGGCGCCGGGCATCGTGGCCTTCGACCTGGCGCGCGCGCTGCAGGGGCTGGGTTCGGCGGCGGCCTTCGCGGCGGGCACGGCCGCGCTGGCACAGGTGTTCGACGGCGCGGCGCGCACGCGGGCCTTCAGCCTGATCGGCACTTCGTTCGGCGTGGGGCTGTCCTGCGGCTCGATGCTCTCGGGCTGGCTCGCGCAGAGCTTCGGCTGGCAGGCAGTGATGCTGAGCCCCGGTGCGGTCAGCCTGCTGGCGCTCGGCATCGCGTCGCTCGCGATGCGTGAGTCGCGCAACCCGCAGGCCATGGGGCTGGACGTGCCGGGCACGCTGAGCTTCACCGCCGCGCTGAGCCTGCTGACGCTGGGCGTGCTGCAGGCGCCCGACAGCGGGTGGGGCAGCCCGTGGGTGCTCGGTGCGCTCATGGGCGCGGCGGCGATGGGCGCGGTCTTCGTTGCCATCGAGCGGCGGGTGGCGCACCCGATGCTCGACCTGTCGCTCTTCCGCTTTCCGCGCTTCGTCGGCGTGCAGCTGCTGGCGGCCGCGCCGGCCTATGGCTTCGTCGTGCTGCTGGTGCTGCTGCCGATCCGCTTCATTGGGCTCGAAGGGCGCGGCGCGATCGAGGCGGGGGCTTTCATGTTCGCGCTCTCGGGGCCGATCCTCGTGGTGCCGACGCTGGCTGCGTCGCTGGCGCACCGGTTCTCGGCCGGCGCGATCTCGGCCGTGGGGCTGCTGGTGTGCGCCGCGGGGCTCTTCTGGCTCAGCCGCTGCGCGCCGGGCACGCCGCTGGGCGCGATGGCGTGGCCGCTGCTGCTGATCGGCGCGGGCATCGGGCTGCCTTGGGGGCTGATGGACGGGCTGGCCGTGAGCGTGGTGCCGCGCGAGCGCGCGGGCATGGCATCGGGCATCTTCAACACGGTGCGGGTGGCGGGGGAGGGCATCGCGCTGGCGCTCGTGGGCGCGGGGCTGACGGCGCTGGTGGCTGCGCGGCTGGGCCATGCGGAGGCGGCATCGCGCGCTGCGCAGCGCGTCACCACCGGAGACATCTCGCAAGCGTTGGCCCTGCTGCCCGGCATGGACCGCGCGGCGGTGCTGCACGCCTACGGCGCAGCGTTCGGCACGCTGCTGTGGGTGCTCGCGGGCGTGACCGTGGCGACGGCGCTTGTGGTGTTCGCCTTCCTGCGCGGCGAGACGCATGCCGAGGCCGGCGCCGTGGCGCTGGAGTCGACGGCCTGCTGATTCAGGCTGCCCTGGCGGCCTCGAAGATGTCGCGCAGCCAATGCGTGAACACGCGCACGCGCGACGACAGCTGCCGGTTCTGCGCATAGAGCACCGAGACCGGCATCGGCGGCGGTGCGAACTCCGGCAGCAGCACCTTGAGCCGACCGTCGGCCAACTCGCCGGCCACGCGGTAGCGCGGCACCTGCACCAGCCCCAGGCCCGCGACGGCCGAGCCGGTGTAGAGGTCGGCACCGGTCACCGAGACGATGCCGCCGAGCTGCACGTTCGTCACCTGCCCGTCGACCGTGAATTCGAGCGGCACCGGCTTTCCCGTGGCGCTGGAGATGTAGTGGATGGCGCGATGCGATGCCAGCTCTTCCATGCTTTTGGGCTCGCCGTGGGCCGCGATGTAGGCCGGGCTCGCGACCGTGACCTGCGGCAGCAGCGCCACGCGGCGTCCGATCATCGATGAGTCCTGCAGCGTGCCCGCGCGCAGCACGCAGTCGACGCCCTCGCGCACCAGGTCGACGAGCCGATCGTCCTCGCCGATGTGCAACTCCAGCTCCGGGTAGCGCGCCAGGAAGCCCGGCAGTGCCGGCACCACGAAATGCCGCGCCAGCGTGCCCTGCAGGTTCACGCGCAGCAGGCCCTTGGGCGCCTCGTCGCGGAACAGGCCCTCGGCTTCCTCCACGTCGGCCAAGAGCCGCACGCAACGGCGGTAGTAGGCCTCGCCGTCCTGTGTCAGGCGCACGGTGCGGGTGGTGCGCTCCAGCAGCCGGGTGCCGACGCGCTGCTCCACGCGCTTGATGAGATTGGTGACTGTTGCGCGCGGTATGCGCAGGTCCTCGGAGGCCTGCGTGAAGCTCTGGCGCTCGGCGATGCGCACGAAGGCCTGCATTTCCTGGAAGCGGTCCATGGGCGGTTTGCCGATCTATTGTTGATGTAAATGGAATAGTAATGTCGATTAGAGGCTGATTATCTTTTGGATGGAACGATCGAAGATTCGTCTCACCAACCCACCACCCCTGCAAAGGAACAGCCAGCCATGAACCAGTCATCCACTCCCAAGGTCGCCATCGTCACCGGCGCATCGCGCGGCATCGGAGCCGCCGTCGCGCAGCGCCTCGCCAGGGACGGCTTCTCCGTCGCCGTCAACTACGCATCGAGCCCGGAGCAGGCCGATGCCCTCGTCGCCGAGCTGAAGGCCGCCGGCGGCCGTGCCTTCGCCGTCAAGGCCGACGTGGCCAGCGCCGAGGAAGTGCACGCCATGTTCGACGCCGTCGAGGCGCAACTCGGCAAGGTCGACGTGCTGGTCAACAACGCCGGCGTGCTCAAGACCCTGCCGCTGGCCGAGCACAGCGACGCGCAGTACGACCAGACCTTCGACATCAACGTGCGCGGCACCTTCAACACGCTGCGCGAGGCCGCCACGCGCCTGAACGAGGGGGGCCGCATCGTCAACTTCTCGAGCACCACGCTCGCGCTGAACATGCCCGGCTACGCGATCTACAACGCCACCAAGGCGGCGGTCGAGGCTTTCACGCACGTCTTCGCCAAGGAACTGCGCGGCCGCGGCATCACCGTGAACGCCGTGGCGCCAGGCCCCATCGCCACCTCGCTCTTCCTCGACGGCAAGACCGAGGAGCAGGTCCAGGCCTTCGCGAAGATGCCGCCGCTGCAGCGCCTGGGCCAGCCCGAGGACATCGCATCGGTGGTGTCCTTCCTCGCCGGGCCCGATGCGGGCTGGGTCAACGGCCAGATCCTGCGGGCCAACGGCGGCGTCGCCTGAAGGAGGAGACACGCCATGAAGAAGCAGATCGTCCTCGTCACCGGCGCCGGCAGCGGCATCGGAAAGCTCACGGCCCTGTCGCTCGCCGAAGCGGGCCACGTCGTCTACGCATCGATGCGCGACATCGCAGGGCGCAACAACGGCCGCGCCGCCGAGCTGCGTGCCCTGGCCGCGGCGAAGAACATCCAGCTGCACCCGCTCGAGCTCGACGTGCTCTCGCAGGAGTCGGCCGATGCGGCCGCCGCGACCATCGTGCGGGAGCAGGGTCATCTCGACGTGGTGATGCAGAACGCCGGCCACCTGGTGGTCGGCCCCACGGAGGCCTTCACGCCGGATGAGATCGTCAAGGTGTTCGACACCAATGTGCTCGGCGCGCAGCGTGTGAACCGCGCGGTGCTGCCGTATCTGCGGGCGCAGGAGTCGGGGCTGATGCTGTGGATCAGCAGCACCACCACCAAGGGCGGCTTTCCGCCGTTCATGGGGCCCTATGGCGCGGCCAAGGCGGCGATGGATTCGCTGGCCGTCACGCTGGCGTATGAGATCGCGCGCTTCGGCATCGAGACTTCCATCGTCGTGCCGGGCGCCTTCACCAAGGGCACCGACCACTTCCCGAGCGCCGGCAAGCCGGCCGATGCCACCACCGCCGCCGCCTACGCCCGCTACGACGGCCTCATGGACCAGATCGGCGCGCGCCTCTCGGCGCTGACGCCCGACAACGCCGACCCGCAGGCCGTGGCCGACGAGATCGTGCGCATCGTGGGCCTGCCCGCCGGCACGCGGCCGATGCGCTCGCTGATCGACTTCGTGGGCGACGGTGCTCAGGAGGTGTTCGAGGTGTCGGAGCGGGTGCGCATCGAATTCGCCAAGCGAATCGGCATGGCGGACCTGCTCGAGGCGAAGGTGCGTCGCTAAGCGGGGCGTCACAAAGAGCGGGGCGGTATTCCTGTCCAATAGCGGCATGGAAAACCCGCCCTACGACCATCTCATTGCCGAGCGCGTGACCGAACTCGAGATCAAGTCGAGCTACGCCGAGGACCTGCTCGACCAGCTGAACATGACGATCTACCGCCAACAGCAGCAGATCGATCGGCTGATCCTGCAGGTCACGCAGTTGAAGGAGCAGATGCAGAGCTCAGGCCAGGACGGCGCCGCGCGCAACCCACGTGACGAGTTACCCCCGCACTATTGATCGACGACTTTTCGCGGAGCACCGCGGAACCGGCTTTGCCGGGCCGCCGGTGCTGCCCCCGGCGAGGGGGTTGGCGAAGCGACACGAAGTGCGCGAAGCCTGGGGGAGTTACCCATGTGAATGCCAGAGCACGGCGAAGAAATGGCAGGTGCTGCCGGCCAGCACGAACAGGTGCCACACCGAGTGCGCGAAGCGCACCTTGTTGTCGAACAGGAAAACCACCGCGCCGGCCGTGTAGAACAGCCCGCCGGCCACCAGCCAGCCCAGGCCCGCCGCCGACATGCGCTCGTACAGCGGCACGGCCGCCATCAGCGCCATCCAGCCCATCGCCACGTACAGGCCGGTGGACCACAGCGGATGCTTCAGCCGGTTGAACAGCTTGGCGCCCACGCCCAGCGCCGCCGCCGCGCAGATGGCGCCGAACAGCGTCCAGCCCAGCGGGCCGCGCAGTACGCCGAACAGAAAGGGCATGTAGCTGCCCGCGATGAAGAGGTAGATGGCCGCGTGGTCCAGCCGGTTGAACCAGGCCTTCGCCCGGCCGATGGGCAGCGCATGGTAGAGCGTGGAGATCAGGTACAGCACGATGGCCGTGCCCGCGAACAGGCTGGCGCCGACCACGGCCGCGGCCTGGCCCTTCTGTGCGGCGCTGTAGACCAGGATCGGCAGCGAGGCGATCGCCAGCGCAAGGCCCAGGCCGTGGCTCAGGGCGTTGAAGAGTTCTTCCATGGCCGTCTGGTCGCGCGCGGCGAGGACGGCGGTCTTGCTGCGTTGCGTGGGCGGGGGAGAGGGTGGCGAAAAGGTCATCGTCTGTCCGTGCGCAAGTGCGTGTGGTTTGAAGATCGGTCTACTTGACCTGCTGCTTGCCCAGCTTGCGTGCCAGCGTGCGCCGGTGCATGCCGAGCCTGCGCGCGGTCTCCGAGATGTTGAAGCCGGTCTCGGCCAGCGTCTCGTGGATGCGCTCCCATTCGAGCGTCTTGATGGATGTGGAACGGTTGGTCAGCTCCACCTCGGTGGTGCCGGTGGCGCGGCCGAAGGCGGCCTCGATGTCATCGGTGTTCGAGGGCTTGGCCAGGTAGTGGCAGGCGCCGAGCTTGATGGCTTCCACCGCGGTCGCGATGCTGGCGAAGCCCGTGAGCACCACGATCAGCATCTTGGGGTTGTGCCGGTGCAGCATCTGCACGCAGGCCAGGCCCGAGGCCTCGCCGTTGAGCTTGAGGTCGACCACCGCGTAGCCGGGCGAGGAGCCGGCCAGCAGGGACTCGACCTCGGCGAGGTTGCTCGCGTGCGTCACGGCGTAGCCGCGGCGCTCGAAGGAGCGGCCGAGCGCGCGCGCGAAGGCGCCGTCGTCCTCGACGATCAGCAGCTGGCGCTGCGCTTCAGCTCCGGTTTCGCTCATTGCCTTCCATTCCGATGGTCCTGCCAGCGGCCGCGAGGGCTTCCTCGTCGTCCGCGTCGTCGTCCACTTCCGTCTCTTCTTCCTCGAGCACGATGGCCGCGAGCGGCAGCGTGATCTTCACGACGGCGCCGCCCTCGGGCCGGTTGGCCGCCGCGACGCGGCCGCCCACGGTGCGCGCCACGTTCACCACCAGGAACAGCCCCAGCCCGCCGCCAGCGCGGCCCTTGCTCGACTGGTAGGGCTTGCCGAACTCCTTGAGGATGGCCGGCAGGAAGCCGGGCCCTGCGTCGGTGACGGTGATCGTCAGCGCGTCGGCGTCGTGCGCCGCCTCGAGGCGCAGCCAGTGCGGCGACGCCTCCAGCGCATTGTCGAGCACGTTGCAGATCATCTGCTTGAGGGCCGAGTCGGAAACCATGGGCAGGTCGCGGCCGAAGTGGTTGTCGTACTCGAAGTCTTCCACCGGGCGGGTGGTGCGCCATTCCTCGACGAGGTCGTCGAGGAAGGTGCTGACGGTGGTTTCCTCCGAAGACTCGCCGCGCGCCTCGCCGGCCGACAGCAGGATGCCGCTGACGATGCTCTTGCAGCGCTGGATCTGCAGTTCCATCTCGGCCACCTCGGTCAGCAGCTCGGGGTCGGAGCTGAAGTGCGGCAGCCGGCGCCAGTCGCCGAGGATGACGGCCAGCGTGGCCAGCGGCGTGCCCAGCTCATGCGCCGCGCCCGAAGCCAGCAGGCCCATGCGCACGATGTGCTCTTCTTCGGAGGCGCGCTGTCGCAGGTCGGCCAGCCGGGCGTCGCGCGCGCGCAGGTTGCGGCTGATGCGGGTGATGAAGATGACGAGCAGCGCCGCGTTCAGCGCGAAGCACACCAGCATGCCCTGGATATAGGGGCTCCACAGGCCCCGGTCGTGGTCCAGCGGCAGTGCCAGCGGGCGCGAGAACAGCGCAAGTCCGGCGAAGCAGATGCTGGTGATGACCACCATGGTCCAGGTCGACCAGGCCTTCAGCAGCACCGCGCCCAGCGTCACCTGCAGCAGGAAGAGGAACACGAAGGGGTTGGTCGCGCCGCCGCTCAGGTAGAGCTGCGCGGTGAGGGTGGCCACGTCGACCAGCAGCGCGACGAACAGTTCGCCATTGGTCACGCGCCGGTGGCTGCGCGAGCGCAGCAGGCTCACCATGTTGAAGAGCGCGAGGCAGGCCAGCACCTGCAGCATGTGGTCCAGCGGCAGCCGGATCTCGAAACCGTAGTGCACCACCAGGATGGTGGCGACCTGCCCGACCACCGCGAACCAGCGCAGCTGGATCAGCTGCTGCATGTTCTGGTGGCCGATGGCGTTGTCGAGGCTCGCGACGCCGGCGCGGGGCGGATGCAGCTCGCCCGCTACAGCGGCGGATTCAGCCGTCGCGGCGGGCATCTTGGTCGGCGGGGCGGGCGTCGGCATGGGCCGCATTTTCGCTGCGCCGCACGAACCAGGCCGCGATCAGCACCATGAGGGCGAGGCCATACCAGGTCAGGGCGTAGACGAGGTGGCTGTTGGGAAAGGAAATGACCGTTAGGCCGGCGGCGGGCCAGGCGGGGGTGTCGGTGGCGCTCGCGGGGGCTTGCGTGGCCTCGGCATCGACGAAGTAGGGCGCGACGTCGTTCACGTTCAGGCCGCGGGCGGCTGCGATGGCCTGCACGTCGCGCGAGAACCAGCGCTCGCCGGCCGGATCGTTCTTGCGCAGGAAGCCGCCCTTGGGTTCGGTCAGGCGCAGCAGGCCGGCCACGGTGGTTTCGCCCTGGGGCTCGGTGGCGGCGCGCGCCTCGCGTTTCTGCGCTTCGGGCGGCACGAAGCCGCGGTTGACCAGCACCACGGTGCCGTCGGCGCTGTTGCGCAGCGGGGTCAGCACCCAGAAGCCGGCGCCCAGCCTGGTGCTGGCCTGCACCAGCGTCTCTTTGTCGTGGAGAAAGGTGCCGGCAAGGCGGACATGCCGGTATTCGTCGTTGGCCGCGTTGACCGTGGGCCATTCGGTCCGCCCGGGGGCCGCGGTGGCCGGGGCGTGCACGCGCTGGTCGACGCGTGCGATGAGATCCAGCTTCCAGGCCCTGCGCTCGACCTGCCATGTGCCGAGCGCGACGAAGCCGGCGAAGGCGAGGACGGCGCAGACCGCCAGTGCCACCCGTGCGGCGGTGGAGCGCTGGCGGACGGCCTGTTCCGCCATCAGGGCATGTTCTTCATGTCGTGCACCGAGTGCGGCATCATGTTGGTGTTCATGTGGTACATGACCCACAGCGAACCGGCCAGCGTGATGACCACGAGCACGAGCGTGAAGATCAGCGCCAGCATGTTCCAGCCGCCTTCGGACTTGGCGTCCATGTGCAGGAAGTAGATCATGTGCACCACGATCTGCACCACGGCGAAGGCCAGGATGACGAGAGCGGTGGTGTTGGGCTTGTCGAATACCTTGCCCATCACGAGCCAGAACGGGATGGCGGTGAGGATCACGGCCAGCACGAAGCCGGTCATGTAGCCCTTGAAGGTGCTGTGGCTCACCGGGCCGTCGTCGTGGCCGTGCCCGTGGTCATGACCATGGTCGTTGTGGCCATGTGCGCCGTGGCCGGCGGTTTCGGTGTGCGCGCTCATTGCAGCGATCCCATCAGATACACGAAGGTGAAGACGCCGATCCAGACCACGTCCAGGAAGTGCCAGAACATCGACAGGCACATCAGGCGGCGGCGGTTGGCGGCGGTGAAGCCGTGCTTGGGCAGCTGGATCATCAGCACGATGAGCCAGACGATGCCGAAGGTCACGTGCAGGCCGTGGGTGCCCACCAGCGCGAAGAACGAGGACAGGAAGGCGCTGCGCTGCGGGCCCGCGCCTTCGTGGATCAGGTGCGCGAACTCGTAGAGCTCCAGGCCGATGAAGCCCGCGCCCAGCAGGCCGGTGATGGCCAGCCAGACCAGCACGCCACCCATGCGGCGCTGCTGCATCTGCAGCATGGCGAAGCCGTAGGTGATGGACGACAGCAGCAGCAGCGAGGTGTTGATCGCCACCAGCGGCAGGTCGAACAGGTCGGCGCCCGAAGGGCCGGCCGCGTAGCTGCGGCCCAGCACGCCGTACACCGCGAACAGGCAGGCGAAGATGAGGCAGTCGCTCATCAGGTAGAGCCAGAAGCCCAGCAGCGTGCCGTTCTCGGGGTGGTGGTCTTCGTTGCGGACGTTGAACACCTCGAAGGTGGGCACGCTCGCGGCGTTGCCCACGGTGTTCGTGTGGCTGGAGTGGAGGGCGGTACTGTTAGACATTGGCAGCCAGCAGGCGCGTGCGCGCTTCTTCGGTACGGACGACTTCTTCCGCGGGGATGTAGTAGTCGCGCTTGTAGTTGAAGGTGTGGATGATCACGGCGGCGAGCATGGCGACGAAGCCGATGCCGGCCAGCAGCCACATCTGCCAGATCAGCGCGAAGCCGCACACCGCGCTCAGCGCCGCGATGATGAAGCCGGCGGCCGTGTTCTTGGGCATGTGGATCGGGCTGAAGCCTTCCAGCGGACGCTGGTAGCCGCGGGCCTTCATGTCGGACCAGGCGTCGTTGTCGTGCACGCGCGGCGTGAACGCGAAGTTGTAGGCCGGCGGCGGCGACGAGGTCGCCCATTCCAGCGTGCGGCCGTTCCACGGGTCGCCCGTGGTGTCGCGCAACTGGTCGCGGCGGATGAAGCTCACCACCAGCTGGATCAGGAACGAGGCGATGCCCAGCGCGATCAGCACCGCGCCGAAGGCGGCGACCTGGAACCAGATCTGCAGCGACATGTCCTGGAAGTGGCTCATGCGGCGGGTGACGCCCATCAGGCCCAGGATGTACAGCGGCATGAAGGCGAACCAGAAGCCGACGATCCAGAACCAGAACGAGCACTTGCCCCAGAACGGGTCGAGCTTGTAGCCGAAGGCCTTCGGGAACCAGTAGGTGATGCCCGCCAGCATGCCGAACAGCACGCCGCCGATGATCACGTTGTGGAAGTGGGCGATCAGGAACAGGCTGTTGTGCAGCACGAAGTCGGCCGGGGGAACGGCCAGCAGCACGCCGGTCATGCCGCCGATCACGAAGGTGATCATGAAGCCGATGGTCCACATCATGGGCAGCTCGAAGCGGATGCGGCCGCGGTACATGGTGAACAGCCAGTTGAAGATCTTCGCGCCCGTCGGGATCGAGATGATCATCGTCGTGATGCCGAAGAACGAGTTCACGCTGGCGCCGGAGCCCATGGTGAAGAAGTGGTGCAGCCAGACGAGGTACGACAGGATGGTGATCACGACCGTGGCGTACACCATCGAGGCGTAGCCGAAGAGGCGCTTGCCCGAGAAGGTGGAGACCACTTCCGAGAAGATGCCGAAGGCCGGCAGGATCAGGATGTACACCTCGGGGTGGCCCCAGATCCAGATCAGGTTCACGTACATCATGGCGTTGCCGCCGAGGTCGTTCGTGAAGAAGTTGGTGCCTGCGTAGCGGTCGAGCGACAGCAGGGCCAGTACGGCGGTCAGCACCGGGAAGGCGGCGACGATCAGCACGTTGGTGCACAGGGCGGTCCAGGTGAAGACGGGCATCTTCATCATGGTCATGCCGGGCGCGCGCATCTTAACGATGGTGGCCAGCAGGTTCACGCCGGACAGCAACGTGCCCACCCCCGCTATCTGCAACGACCATATGTAGTAGTCGACCCCCACGTCGGGGCTGAACAGGATGCCCGACAGCGGCGGATAGGCCAGCCAGCCGGTCTTGGCGAACTCGCCGACGAACAGCGACGCCATCACCAGGCCGGCGCCGAAGGTGGTCATCCAGAAGCTGAAGTTGTTCAGGAACGGGAAGGCCACGTCGCGCGCGCCGATCTGCAGCGGCACCACGAAGTTCATGAGGCCCGTGACCAGCGGCATCGCCACGAAGAAGATCATGATCACGCCGTGGGCGGTGAAGACCTGGTCGTAGTGGTGCGGCGGCAGGAAGCCCGCGTTGTCGCCGAAGGCGATGGCCTGCTGGGCGCGCATCATGAGCGCATCGGCGAAGCCGCGAAGCAGCATCACCAGGCCCAGGATGATGTACATGATGCCGATCTTCTTGTGGTCGATGCTGGTGATCCAGTCGCGCCACAGCATGCCCCACAGCTTGAAGTAGGTCAGTGCGCCCAGGACGGCCAGGCCGCCCAGCACCACGCCGGCAAAGGTCACGAGCAGGATGGGCTCGTGGAAGGGAATCGCCTCCCAGGAGAGGCGGCCGAAGACGAGCTTCGTCAGGTCAAGGTTCTGCAACATCTTATTCTTCGGTGGTGCACATCGCGGTGACGTACTTGCGCTTGGGCGTATCGAGGGATTCGATGTCCCAGGCCTGCTTGGTGGCAACGTTGAAGGCGCCGGGCTTGCCCATGCCGCCGCTGGCGTCGATGGCCATCATTTCCTTCATGCACATCTTGTTGCGGTCCACGCACTGGTTGAGGATCGCGTCGTACAGGTCGGATGCAACGGTGGGGTAGTGGCGCACGGGCTCGCGCTCGCTGGGCACTTCGAGCTTCTTGTAGAGCTCGCGGGAGAGTTCGCCGTCCTTGCCGGACTTGACCTTCTGCACCCACTGGTCGAAGCCTTCGTTGCTCAGCCCGTGGAACTTGAAGCGCATGCCGGAGAAGCCGGCGCCGCTGTAGTTGGCGGAGAAGCCTTCGAACTCGCCGGGCTTGTTGATGACGGCGTGCAGCTTGGTCTCCATGCCCGGCATGGCATAGATCTGGCCGGCCAGCGCGGGGATGAAGAAGGAGTTCATGACCGAGGAGGCCGTGATCTTGAAGCTGATCGGGCGGTCCACCGGGGCGGCCAGCTCGTTCACCGTGGCGATGCCCTGTTCGGGGTAGATGAACAGCCACTTCCAGTCGAGGGCGACCACTTCCACCGTCAGCGGCTTGGTTTCGGCCGGAATCGCGCGCTGGGCGTCGAGGCGGCGCAGCGGCTGGTAGGGGTCGAGCGTGTGGGTGCTGATCCAGGTGATGGCGCCCAGGGCGATGATGATGAGCAGCGGTGCTGCCCAGATGGCCAGCTCGAGCTGGGTGGAGTGGTCCCAGTCGGGGCTGTAGGTGGCCTCTTTATTGGACTGGCGATAGCGCCAGGCAAAGAAGATGGTCAGGGCGATCACCGGAATGATGATGATCAGCATCAGCACGGTGGAGACGACGATCAGTCGTCCCTGCTGGTGGGCGATGTCGCCGGATGGGTTCATCAGCACCGTGTTGCAGCCCGCCAGGAGCATGGCGGAGAGCAGCAGGAGTGCTCGGCGAAGGTTCTTGAGGATGTGCATGCCGGGGGAAAAGAGGTGCAGGGGCGACGCAAAAAGACCCCACAATCTACGCCCGAAGACGGGTTTCGCCTATTGGACGTTTTGTCCTATGGCGGTAAATGTGATTCGGTGCGACGCTCTGGGGTCTCCCATGGTCTTATGGTGTCGCGCCGCGGCGTTACACCTGAATTACAGCAAGCAATGACGACGTCCAGCATCATTTCGCAAGGCGCACAGCCGCTGCCGAACCCGGCCGATCACGGCGGCGCCCGGCAGGGCGACGACCACTCGCACATCGCTCCCGGCGAGATCGCGGTCGGTGTGGTCATCGGCCGCGCCTCCGAATATTTCGACTTCTTCGTCTACGGCATCGCCTCGGTGCTGGTGTTTCCGGCGGTCTTCTTCCCGTTCGAGCAGCACCTCGAGGGTGTTCTCTATTCGTTCCTGGTCTTCTCCTTCGCCTTCATCGCGCGTCCGTTCGGAACTGTCATCTCGATGATGATCCAGCGACGTTTCGGGCGGGAAGCCAAGCTCACGCTGGCGCTCTTCGTGCTCGGCACCTCCACCGCCGGCATCGCCTTCCTGCCGGGCTATGCGAGCCTGGGCTTCACGGCCATCGTGCTGCTGTCGGTGTTCCGCTTCGGCCAGGGCCTGGCGCTGGGCGGCTCCTGGGACGGCCTGCCGTCGCTGCTGGCGCTGAACGCGCCGGCCAACCGCCGCGGCTGGTACGCCATGCTGGGCCAGCTGGGCGCGCCCATCGGCTTCTTCATCGCCAGCGCTCTGTTCGCCTACCTGTATTCCAGCCTGCCGTCGGAAGACTTCCTCGACTGGGGCTGGCGCTACAGCTTCTACGTGGCCTTCGCGATCAACGTGGTGGCGCTCTTCGCCCGCCTGCGCCTGGTGGCCACCGACGAATACTCGCGCCTGCTCGAAGAGCGCGAGCTCGAACCCACCAGCGTCACCGAACTGGTCAGCTCGCAGGGCAGCAACATCCTGATCGGCGCCTTCGCCGCGCTGGCCAGCTACGCGCTGTTCCACCTGATCACGGTGTTCCCGCTGTCGTGGATCACGCTGTATTCCGACCAGTCGGTCACCGAATTCCTGGTGATCCAGATGATCGGCGCGGCCTTCGGCGCCGCCGGCATCGTGGCCTCGGGCCTGCTGGCCGACCGCATCGGCCGCCGCTTCACGCTGGGCGGCCTGGCCGCGGTGATCGCCGCCTTCAGCGGCTTCGCCCCCACGCTGCTCGACGGCGGCCGTATCGGCCAGGACATCTTCATCCTGCTGGGCTTCGTGATCCTGGGCCTGTCGTACGGCCAGGCGGCCGGCGCCGTGACCTCCAACTTCGCGCCCAAGTACCGCTACGTCGGCGCGGCGCTCACGGCAGACGTGGCCTGGCTCATCGGCGCGGCCTTCGCTCCGCTGGTGGCCCTGGGCCTCTCGGCCCACTTCGGCCTTGCCTATGTCAGCGTCTACCTGCTGTCGGGCGCCATCGCCACGCTGGCGGCGCTGGGCCTGAACCGGGCGCTGGCGCGGGACTGAGACTTTCCGCGCAGCAACGAAAAGGGGCCTTACGGGCCCCTTTTCGTTTTTCATTACGATGCCTCGATGTTCGCCGCTGCAATCTTCGACATGGACGGGCTGCTGATCGATTCGGAGCGCCCCATCATGGCCGCCTGGATCGACGTCGCCCGCACGCTCGGCATCGAGCTTTCACACAGCCAGTACCTGCAGGTGGTGGGGCTGTCCACGGTGGAGTCCGAAGTCGTCCTCGCTTCGCTGCTGGGCGGGCCGGCCGCCTACACCCACGCGGTGGGCCTCGTGCGACAGCGCCTGCAGTTGGAGCGCTCCGACGGTACGCCACTGTTCCCGATCAAGCCCGGCGCGGCTGAATTCCTGGCGGCGCTGCGCGAACGCGGCACGCGCTGCGCCGTGGCCTCTTCATCGACCAGCGTGCAGATCCAGGCCTGCCTCGGCAGCCTCGACGTGCTGCACCACTTCTCGGCCTTCGCGGGCGGCGACGAAGTGGCGCGCGCCAAGCCCGATCCGGCGCTCTACCTGCTCGCGGCCGAACGGCTGGGCGTGGACCCCGCCGACTGCATCGCCTTCGAGGACAGCGAGAACGGCGCCAGGGCGGCGCTGGCAGCGGGCCTGCGGGTGGTGGTGGTGCCCGACCTCAAGCATCCGCCCGCATCGATCGTCGAGCGGGCCTTCCACGTGCTCGATTCGCTGCACGACGCACTGGCGCACCTGCCGCGCTGGTTTCCGCAACAGGCCATGCAAAAGGTGTAACGGCATGATCAAGATCGGCACCCTCTGCCACGTGGTCGACAGCTGCCTGGCGTCGCCCTTCACGGAGCGTGCCGTGGGCCGGATCGTGGAGGTGGTGTCCGCGCCCTATGAGGCGCCCAGCGAGCGCTACCTGCCCGGCACTTACTACGACGTGCTGTTCGAGGGCTGGACCTTCTACTGCCGCAGCGACAAGCTCGTGCCCATTTCCGACCCCGATGCCGAAGTCGAGCGCTGGGAGGACGTCTTCCTTGAAGAGCCCGGCCTCCTGCCCGCGCCTGCGCCTCAGAGCACCTCGTCGCGCAACTGCGGAAACACCTTCGACACCTTTGCCAGCAGGTAGTCGCCGTAGCGCCCGCTGAAGGCGTGGACGTTGGCGCGGTCCCAGCGCTCGGCGCTGTCGTCGCGCGCTTCGGCGCCCGCGAGGCCCTCTATGCGCTGCACCCGCGCCTCGAAGTTCGGATCGAAGAACAGCGGAAACGACAGCCGGTCATGCCCCGAGGTGTTGCGCTTCACCCGGTGCGGCGTCGACTTGTAGAGCCCGCCGGTCATGCGGTCAAGCATGTCGCCGATGTTGCATACGAAGGAGCCCGCAACCGGCGGCGCGTCGATCCAGCCGCCGGGCGTGTGCACCGCCAGGCCGCCGATGTGGTCCTGGTGCAGGATCGTCAGCAGCCCGTAGTCGGTGTGCTCGCCCACGCCCCATTGCACGTCCAGGCCCTCGGGCACTGGCTGCGAGGGGTAGTTGAAGAGCCGGAACAGGATCAGCGGGTCGGCCGTGTAGCGCTTCGCGAAGTAGCCCGCCTCGAGGCCCAGGCTCAGCGCGATGCCTTCCATCAGCCGGTGGCCCAGCTGCGTGACGGCGGCCATGTATTCGAGGATGGTCTCGCGAAAGCCCGGCACTTCGGGGAACAGGTTCGGCCCGTGCACCGGCGTCTTCGCCTGCACCAGCGGATGCGTGTCGGGCAGCTCGGTGCCGAGGTAGAGGCCTTCCTTCCAGTCGGGCCGGCCCGAGGTCAGCTCGCCGCCCAGCGGAAAGTAGCCGCGCCAGGCGCGCCCGCCCAGGGCCATGCGCCAGCGCATCTTGGTTTCCTCGGGCAGCTCGAAGAAGCGGTGGCTGAGTTCTTCGAGCCGCTTCACCAGCGCCGGGTCGACGCCATGGCCGGTCACGTAGAAGAAACCGTGGGCGCGGCAGGCGGCGCCGATCTGCGCGGCGACGGCGTCGCGCCCGGCGGTGCCGGCAACGAGCGCGGAAACATCGATGAGAGGAAGGGCTGCGTCGGTCATGCGTCTCTCGCGAAGGGGGAGCGGATGTCGGCCAGGAACTGCTGGGCGCGCGGATGCTGCGGCCGGTTGAAGAAGTCGTCGGGTGTGGCGCGCTCCAGCACCTTGCCTTCGTCCATGAAGAGCACGCGGTCGGCCACCTCGCGCGCGAAGCCCATCTCGTGCGTCACGCAGACCATGGTCATCCCGTCGCGCGTGAGGTCGCGCATCACCAGCAGCACCTCGCCGACCATCTCGGGGTCGAGCGCGCTGGTGGGCTCGTCGAACAGCATCAGCGGGGGCTGCATCGCGAGCGCGCGGGCGATCGCCACGCGCTGCTGCTGGCCACCCGAGAGCTCGCCGGGCCAGGCGTTGGCCTTGTTCGACAGGCCGACGCGGCTCAGCAGCGCCATCGCGCGCTCGTCGGCCTGCTTGCGCGTGAGGCCGCGCAGCTGCATCGGCGCCATCGTGCAGTTCTGCAGCACCGTGAGGTGCGGGAACAGGTTGAACTGCTGGAACACGAAGCCGATGCGCGAGCGGAATTCGTTCACGTCCAGGCCCGGCGCATGGATGTCCTGCCCGTCCACCACGATGCGGCCCGACTGGATCGGCTCCAGCCGGTTGAAGGTGCGGATCAGCGTCGACTTGCCCGAGCCCGAAGGCCCGCACACCACGACCACCTCGCCCTTGTGGATGGTTTCGGTCACGTCGACCAGCGCGTGGTAGCTGCCGTACCACTTGTTGACTTTTTCGAGTTCGATCATGCGGACACCTTGGTGGCGGCGGTGGAGATGCCGCGGCGCGCGAGCCGGCGTTCGAGCCAGTAGGCGAAGCGCGAGAGGCCGAAGCAGAGAATGAAGTACGTCCCGCCCAGGATCAGGTAGATCTGCGCGGGCTTGGTGAACACCTGCGTGTTGATTTGCGTCGCGATGAACGACACCTCGGCCAGCCCGATGATGTAGCCCAGCGAGGTTTCCTTGATGGTCGAGACGAACTGGTTCACCAGCGAGGGCAGCATGCTGCGCAGCGCCTGCGGCAGCACCACGAGGCGCATCGCGCTGCCATAACTCAGGCCCAGCGCACGGGCGGTTTCCATCTGCCCGCGCGGCAGGCCCTGGATGCCGGCGCGCACGATCTCGGCGAGGTAGGCGGCGTCGAACACCACCAGCGCGATCAGCATGGTGGTGAACTGGTCGGTCTTCACGCCGGTGACGCTGGGCAGGAAGAAGTAGGCCCAGAAGATCACCATCAGCAGGGGCAGCCCGCGCACCACGAACACGAAGCCCGTGACCGGCCAGCGCAGCCAGCGCCACGGGCTCACCCGCGCCAGCCCCAGCACGATGCCCAGCGGCAGTGCCAGCACCAGGCCGCAGGAGGCCAGCAGCAGCGTGAGCACCAGCCCGCCGAGCGGGCCGTTCGGGTACTGACCGATGAGAAAGTAGACCCAGTAGTCGTTGATGATCTGAAGCATCGCGCCGTCGCTTTCCTCAGATCGTCCGCACCGGGTAACGGTGGTGGTACCAGGTGGCAAGTCCGGTGATGGCCAGCGACACAGTCAGGTAGGCCGCGCTCGCGAACGCGAAGGACTCGAAGCTGCGGAAGGTCGCGCTCTCGACCTGGCCGGCCTGGTACATCAGCTCGGCCACGCCGATCACGGTGGCGATGGAGGTGTTCTTCCACAGGCTCAGCGTCTGCGAGATGAGCGGCGGAATGGTCACGCGCAGCGCCTGCGGCAGCACCACGCGGCGCATGGTGGCGAGGTAGCTGAAGCCCATCGCGCGGCCGGCCTCGAACTGCACTGTGGGAATGGCGCGGATGCCGCTTCGGATGTCCTCCGCCATGAAGGCCGCGGTGTACAGCGCGAGCGCGATGATCGCGCTGTAGGCTTCGATGTGCCCCGCGTAGAGCCATTGCTTGATGTCTTCCGGCAGCAGTTCGGGCGCGCCGAAATACCAGAAGAGCATGTGCGCCAGCAGCGGAATGTTGCGGATCGACTCCACGTACGCGAAGCCGAGCCAGCGCAGCGGCGCGAAGGGCGACAGCCGCAGCAGCGCCACCACCAGCGCGATGGGCAGCGCCAGCGCCAGCGAGGCCGCGAGCAGCTGCAGCGACAGCAGCAGGCCCGCGACAAGCATGTCGTGGTACTTGCCGGTCAGCAGCAAGGAATAGTCGAACAGGGGCATGGGGGGCGACAGTATCACCGCCGCGAGGAAAGAAAGAGTCGGAGCCCGTCGTCCGGCCTCATCCTGTCGTCTCTCCGGCCTTCCCCGAGGGCGAAGGCCGGGAATTCAGGCTCAGTCGATCTTGTCGCTCTCGAGCTTGAAGTCGCGCGACTGGAAGCCCGAAGCCGTGTTCGGGCCGTACCACTTGATGAAGATCTTCTCGGCGTCGCCCGACTTCTCGAGTTCGCGCAGCGTGTCGTCCACCACTGCCTTCAGGCCGCTCTCGCCCTTCTTGATGCCGATGGCCAGCGCCTCGGTGCTCAGGTTCTGCTTGAGCACCACGTACTGCGCCTTCTGAGGACCAAGCTTGGCGTAGCTGCGCAGCAGCGCGGCCTCGTCGTCGACGTAGCCCACGCCCTTGCCCTGCTGCAGGGCCTGGAAGGCCTGCTGGCTGGTGTCGAAGGTCACGACCTCCACGTTGGGCACGGCCTTGCGGATGTTGGGCTCCTGCGTGCCGCCACGGATGGTCAGCACCTTCTTGCCGGCGAGCTGCGGCACCTCGGTGATGCCGCTGTCCTTCTTCACGATGGCCTTCTGGCCGGTGACGAAGGTGGTGAGCGAGAAGTCGATCTGCGCCTCGCGCTCCTTGTTGTGCGTGAGGCCGGCAGCCACCAGGTCGACGTGCCCCTGCTGCAGCTCCGGAATGCGCGCGGCTACCGCGATCTGCTTGAGCACCGGCTTCACGCCGATCTTCTTCGCGATGGCGTTCACCAGGTCCACCTCGTAGCCGACGATCTGGCGCGTCTTGGGGTCGACGAAGGTCGCGGGCTCGTCCGTGCCGAGCACGCCGACGACCAGCTCGCCCTTCTTCTTGATGTCGGCCAGCTGGTCGGCATGGGCGACGGTGCCGAGCAGGAAGGTCGAAGCGGCGAGGGCCGCGGCTGCAATCAGTTTCATGCGCATGTTCTTCTCCTTGGGGAAATCAGGGCGAGACCATATCAATAAAACTTCGGATCATTAAATAGTCAATCCATATATCGACATGTGTGCGTGTCTATGTACGGGCTGCGCCCGATTCGGGTGGTTCCCATGGCATTGGTTGATTCGTGCCGCTGCTTCCGCAATATGTCCATGGCTTCTTGCTGGCTTCCCCTCGATAGGCTCCAACGTAATGCGTGTTGAACAGGTGCCATCCCTGTCGCTCGAGGCTGGGGTCTGCCTCGAAGATGCACAGCAGCGTTTCGAGCGATTGCCGCCACTCGGGGCCGGTGCCGATCATCGAGCCGACCGACGCGGTGTCGAGGTGTACGTATTCGAACGATGCCTGCTCCAACATCAAGCCGAACTGAATCAGCCAGACCGGGTCCATGTCTTGGAAACGTGATGACAGCAGGGCGCGCCTCGCAGCGAGCGTGGCAATGGCTCTGGTTCTTTGCGCCACCATATAGGGCCATGGACCGTACAGGTCATCAGGATCGTCCGGAGCCGGGACATCGAAGATGTCTCCCGTATGGAACAAGGCCAACCAGAGGATCGGGACGTGGTGCCTGGCAAGCAGGTAAGGAGATGCTTCCGAAAGCTCCCCGCGCCCCGGCGGGGTCTTGACGTCTGAAAAGTACATCTCCGAATAACTTCCCATACCCTCACCTCCACTTGCGGACAGACCCAGAAAATAACTTGGTTCGCCGCTTCGGCGGCTGCGCCGGTGCATTCTGCCTTTGTGGCTGCTGAAGGCGCCGGTCACGGGCTGGGTTAAATTCGCGGCGCAAAAACGCGCTTCGGGCGCTTTTCTTTCGCCTCCCTCCGCATCTCTTCGAGCGAGATCCTCATGATCATCAAACCCCGCGTGCGCGGCTTCATCTGCGTCACCACCCATCCCGCCGGCTGCGAAGCCAACGTCCGCCAGCAGATCGAATACGTCAAGGCCAGGCCCGCCATCGAGGGCGGCCCGAAGAAGGTGCTGGTGATCGGCGCATCGACCGGCTACGGCCTCGCCGCGCGCATCACCGCCGCCTTCGGCTGCGGCGCCGGCACGCTGGGCGTCTTCTTCGAACGCCCGGGCAGCGAGACCAAGCCCGGCTCGCCCGGCTGGTACAACACCGCCGCCTTCGAGCGCGCCGCGCACGCCGAGGGCCTCTATGCCAAGAGCATCAACGGCGACGGTTTTTCCGACGCGATGAAGCAGCAGGTCATCGATACCATCCGCGCCGACCTGGGGCAGGTCGACCTCGTCGTCTACAGCCTGGCCGCACCGCGGCGCACGCATCCGAAGACCGGCCGGGTCTTCAACTCGGTGCTCAAGCCCGTGGGCAAGGCGGTGAACCTGCGCGGCCTCGACACCGACAACGAGACCGTGAAGGAATCGGTGCTCGAGCCCGCCACGCAGGAGGAAATCGACAACACCGTGGCCGTGATGGGCGGCGAGGACTGGCAGATGTGGATCGACGCGCTGCAGCAGGCCGGCGTGCTGGCCGATGGCGCCAAGACCACGGCCTTCACCTACCTGGGCGAGAAGATCACGCACGACATCTACTGGAACGGCTCCATCGGCGAAGCCAAGAAGGACCTCGACCAGAAGGTGCTGGGCATCCGCGCGCAGCTCGCGGCCAAGGGCGGCGACGCGCGCGTGTCGGTGCTGAAGGCGGTGGTCACGCAGGCCAGCTCGGCCATTCCGATGATGCCGCTGTATCTGTCGCTGCTGTTCAAGGTGATGAAGGAGCAGGGCGTGCACGAGGGCTGCATCGAGCAGGTGCAAGGGCTCTACGCCGAGAGCCTCTACGGCAGCGCGCCGCACATCGATGCCGAAGGCCGCCTGCGCGCCGACTACAAGGAACTGGCGCCGCAGGTGCAGTCGCGCGTGCTCGAGCTGTGGCCGCAGGTGACCAAGGAGAACCTCTACGAGCTGACCGATTTCGCGGGCTACAAGACCGAGTTTTTGCGGCTCTTCGGCTTCGCGGTGGAGGGCGTGGACTACGAGGCCGACGTGAACCCCAATGTGGGCATTCCGGGCATCGTGCAGCTCTAGCAGGCCCCTCAAGGGATACTCCCGCCCATGCAGATACAAGAAAAGCCGCCCGCCGGCACGCCCTTCGACTGGATCGGCGGCGAACCGAAAGTGGAGGCGCTGGTCGAGCGCTTCTACGACCTGATGGACCTCGAACCCGCCTACGCGCAGCTACGCGCCGTGCACGGCACCAGCCTCGACAACGCGCGCCAGCGCCTGTTCTGGTTCCTCTGCGGCTGGCTGGGCGGGCCTTCGTACTACACCGACCGCTTCGGCCACCCGATGCTGCGCGCGCGCCACCTGCCGCAAAGCATCGGCGGCCACACCATCGGCATCAAGGAACGCGACCAGTGGCTGGCGTGCATGGACCAGGCGATGGGCGAGACGGGCGTGCCCGAGGACTTGCGCGCGCGCCTTCGCGACTCCTTCTTCAAGACCGCTGACTGGATGCGCAATAGAGGCGAATGATCGCCGGCCAGACACACGAGCAACGATTTCCGAAAGACGCTTCTTCCATCATGAATTCCATCGTCATCATCGGCGGCGGCCACGCCGCGGCCCAGCTCTGTGCGGGGCTTGCGGAAGCCGGGCAGGGCGCGCGCGTGCACCTGGTCTGCGAGGAGGCCTGCGAGCCCTATCACCGCCCGCCGCTGTCCAAGGCCTTCCTGAAGAGCGCGGAAGAAACCACGCAGCCGCACAAGGCTGCCGACTGGTATCGCGAAGCCGGCATCACGCTGCACCTGGGCGATGCGGCCGTGGCCATCGACCGCGAGGCGCACACCGTCACGCTGCGTTCGGGCGCGGTGCTGCCGTGGCAGCAGCTGGTGCTGGCCACCGGCACGCGCGCTCGCCAGATGCCCGACCTGAAGCCGGGCCTGGAGAACGTCGCCAGCCTGCGCGCGGCCGACGAGGCGCATCGCCTGCGCACGCGGCTCGCGGCGGCGGAGAAGGTGACGGTGCTCGGCGGCGGCTTCATCGGGCTCGAAGTGGCAGCCACTGCCAAGGCGCTGGGCAAGACGGTGCAGGTCATCGAGAGCGCGCCGCGCCTGCTGGGCCGCGCCGTGTCGCCCGAACTCTCGGCGCACGTGCTGGCCACGCATCGCGCGGCGGGCATCGACATCGTGCTCGGCGCGCAGACCGGCGCCTTCGAGATCGAGGGCGACCGGCTGGTTTCGCTGCAGGTCAATGGCGTGAAGCAGCCTGTCGACCTGCTGCTGCTGGGCATCGGCGCGGTGCCGGAGACCGCGCTCGCGCAGGCAGCCGGCATCGAGTGCGCGGACGGCATCGTGGTCGACGGCCACATGCAGACCAGCGCGGCCGACGTGCTCGCGGTGGGCGACTGCACGCGCTTCCCCGATCGCCGCGCGGGCCGCGCGCTGCGGCTCGAATCGGTGCAGAACGCCAACGACCAGGCGCGCACGGCCGTTGCCACGCTCACCGGCGAGGCACGCGCGCACGACGCGGTCGCGTGGTTCTGGTCCGACCAGGGCGGCATGCGCCTGCAGATGGTGGGCCTGATGCCCGCCGAAGGAACGCCCGGCCTGAGCAGCGTGCGCCGCGCGGGCCCGAAGCCCGATGCGTTCTCGCTGTTCCACTACGTCGACGGCCAGCTCGTGTGCGTGGAGTCGGTGAACGCGCCGGTCGATCACATGATGAGCCGCAAGCTGCTCGAAGCGGGCCGCAATCCCGATGCGGCGTCGGTGGCGGATGCCTCGGTGCCGCTGAAGAACCTGCTGGCCTGAGCTGAATAGGCTGCTCAGCGCCGCGCGGGCGCCAGCAGCACCACCAGCGCGCCGGCCCCGCCTTCGGCCGGCTTGGCCTGCACGAAGGCGATCACCTCGTTCTTCTGGATCAGCCAGCGCTGCGTCTTGGTCTTGAGCACCGGCTGCTTGCCCGGCGAGCCCAGGCCCTTGCCGTGCACCACGCGCACGCAGCGCAGACCCTGTTTGTAGGCGTTGCGGATGAAGCCGCCCAGGGTCTCGCGCGCCTCGTCGCTGCGCAGCCCGTGCAGGTCGACCTGCGCCTGGATGGCCCAGTCGCCCTTGCGCAGCCGCGCGGTGACGTCGGTGCCGATGCCGGGGCGGCGGAAGCTCATGGCGTCGTCCACGTCGAGCAGCGTGGTCACGTCGAACTCGTCCGAGAGCGATTCGCGCAGCACGCGCTGCTCGTCGAGCTGGTGCTGCACCGGGATGGGCGCGGGCGGCTCCGGCGCGAGCGGCACCACGGCCTTGCGGCGCAGCGGCTCGGTGGCGCCGATGGCGCGGGTGAACAGGTCTTTCTCGGCCGCGCGCTTGCGCTCGGCCTGCGCCTTGGCCGCGGCCTCGGCGGCTTCGCGCTCGCGGGTTTCGGCGAGCACGCGCTGCACCTGCCTGAGGTCGGCGAGGTTCTTGATCGAGGGCGCGCGCGCGGGCATCAGAGCAGTCCTTTCTCGGCCATGGAGAAACTCTGCCCGGGGCTCACGATGATGTGGTCGAGCACCCGCACGTCCACCAGCGCCAGCGCGGCGCGCAGCGTCTGCGTGAGCGATTCGTCGGCGCGCGAGGGCTCGATGCTGCCGCTCGGGTGGTTGTGCGCCAGCACCACTGCAGCGGCGTGATGGTGGATGGCGCGCGTGACCACTTCGCGCGGGTAGACGCTGGTCTGCGTGAGCGTGCCGCGGAACATTTCCTCCAGCGCGAGCATGCGGTGCTGCACGTCGAGGAACACCACCGCGAACACTTCGTAGGGGCGCGGGCCGATGTGCAGCTGCAGATACTGCTTGACCGCGTCGGGCGAGTCGAACACTGCGCGCTCGCGCAGCTTCTCGCCCATGGCGCGGCGCGCCAGCTCGAGCACCGCGATCAGCTCGGAGCGCTTGGCGCTGCCGCCCAGTCCCTTGACCGATTTGAGGTCGTCGGCGCCGGTGTGCAGCAGTCCCGAGAGCCCGCCGAAGCGCTCGAGCAGCTGCTGCGCGAGCTGCAGCACGTTCTTGCCCGCCACGCCGGTGCGCAGCAGCAGGGCCAGCAGTTCGGCGTCGGCCAGCGCGGCCGCGCCGCGCGCGATGAGCTTTTCGCGCGGACGGGCATCGAGAGGGAGATCCTTGAAAGACATGAAACCCCGGGTGAAACCTTGGCGGAGCCGGGTGGAAGCCCCGGTCCTTAAAATGAGGCCAGTTTATCGGGACACCTCCCTGTCTCCGCACACCTCCGCTGCACCATGTCCCAAGTCGTGAATTCCGGCTCCTTTCTCACCCTGCACTACCGGCTGGCCGGTCCTGCGGGCGACATCATCAACACCTTCGCCGACAAGCCCGCCACGCTTTCGCTGGGCACCGGCGAGCTTTCTCCCGCCATGGAGCAGCGCCTGATGGGCCTGGAAGAGGGCACGCACGCCACCTTCGAGCTGCCCGCGGGCGAGGCCTTCGGCGAGCGCAATCCCGACATGCAGCAGTGGGTGGCCAGGAAGCTGCTCGCACAGATGGGCGACCCCGACGAGCAGTACGCCGTCGGCGACGTGGTGCAGTTCCCAACGCCCGACGGCACGGGCAGCTACGCGGGCGCGGTCATCGAATCGAACGACACCGCGGTGCGCTTCGACTTCAACCATCCGCTCGCGGGCCAGCCCGTGACCTTCGAAGTGAAGCTCATCGGCGTGCTATGAACCCCGGAATCTCCGAAGTCATCCTGGCCGAGCCGCGCGGCTTCTGCGCGGGCGTGGACCGTGCCATCGAGATCGTCGAGCGCGCCATCGCGAAGTTCGGCGCGCCGATCTACGTGCGCCACGAGATCGTGCACAACACCTACGTGGTGAACGAGCTCAAGGCCAAGGGCGCGATCTTCATCGAGGAGCTCTCCGACGTGCCGCCCGGCGCCACGCTGGTATTCAGCGCGCACGGCGTGAGCAAGGCGGTGGAGCAGGAGGCGCGCGACCGCGGCTTCTCGATCTTCGACGCCACCTGCCCACTGGTCACCAAGGTGCACGTCGAGGTCGCCAAGCTCGCGAAGGAAGGCTACGAGTTCATCATGATCGGCCACAAGGGGCACCCCGAGGTCGAGGGCACGATGGGCCAGCTCTCCAGCGGCATCCACCTGGTTGAAGACGTGGAAGACGTCGCCAGGGTCGCCCCGTCGCAGACCGACAGGCTCGCCGTGGTCACGCAGACCACGCTGAGCGTGGACGACGCCGCCGACATCGCCGCCGCCGTGCGCGAGCGCTTTCCCAAGGTGCGCGAGCCCAAGCAGCAGGACATCTGCTACGCCACGCAGAACCGGCAGGACGCGGTGAAGATCATGAGCCCGCAGGTCGACCTCGTGATCGTGGTCGGCAGCCCCACCAGTTCCAACAGCAACCGGCTGCGCGAACTGGCGCAGCGCCTGGGCACCCAGAGCTACATGGTCGATTCGGCCGCCGAGCTCAAGCCCGAGTGGTTCGAGGGCAAGGCGCGCATCGGCATCACGGCCGGCGCCTCGGCGCCCGAAGTGCTGGTGCGCGAGGTGATCGACCGCGTGCGGGCCCTCGGCGCGGTGTCGGTGCGCAAGATGGACGGCATCGAGGAAACCATCAAGTTTCCGCTGCCCAAGGGCCTCAAGCTCGACGACATTCCGCCTCCTGGACACATCTCTTGAACACTACCCACACCGCCGGCTGGCGCTCCGAAATCGATAGCGCATCGCAACGGCTGGGCGAGCGTGCCGGCCACTTCCTGCGCCAGACCCCGCTGTGGAAGCTGCCAGCCGAGGTCTTCGGCATCGGTGCGCCGGGCGCGGAGATCTGGCTCAAGCTGGAGCACATGCAGGTCAGCGGCAGCTTCAAGGCGCGCGGCATGATGAACCGGCTGCTGGCCAATGAGATTCCGCCAGGTGGCGTGATCGTGGCCTCGGGCGGCAATGCGGGCATCGCCACGGCTGCGGCGGCGCGCGCGCTGGGCGTGCCCTGCCAGGTGTTCCTGCCGGGCGTGTCGCCCGAAGCCAAGCGCGCGCGGCTGCGTGCGCTGGGCGCCGAGGTCGTGGTGGTCGGCGAGCTGTACCCCGACGCGCTGGCCGCCTGCCAGACACGCCAGAAGGAATCGGGCGCCTTGCTCACCCACGCCTACGACCAGCCCGAAGTGGTGGCCGGCGCCGGCACGCTGGGCCGCGAGATCGAGCAGCAGGGCGGCCTGCCCGATGCGGTGCTCGTGAGCGTGGGCGGCGGCGGCCTGATCGGCGGCCTGGCCGGCTGGTTCGAAAAGCGCTCCCGCGTGGTCGCGCTGGAGCCCGAGAGGGCGCCTACGCTGTTCCGTGCCCGCGAGGCCGGCGAGCCGGTCGACGTGGAGGTGGGCGGCATCGCGGCCGATTCGCTGGGCGCGCGCCGCATCGGCGCCATCGCCTGGGAAATCACGCAGCAGCAGGTGCAGGACGCGCTGCTGCTGTCAGACGAGTCCATCCGCGCGGCCCAGCAGTGGCTGTGGAAGGAACTGAAGCTGGCCGTGGAACCCGCCGCCGCGCTGCCGCTGGCGGCGCTGCAGACCGGTGCCTACAAGCCGCGCGCGGGCGAGAAGGTCTGCCTGATCGTCTGCGGGGCGAATGTCGATCCCGCCACGGTCGCCTGAGGGCTTCCGGCTTCTCGCGGTTCACCCTCCAGGCCACGCCGACCCTGTCGGCGGGCATCGTCAGCCTGTCGCCTTCGGCCCTCGTACGCCCACCTAAAATCCCCCCATGCTCGACATCACCCTGCTCCGCAAAGACCTGGCCTCCGCAGTGGCCGGCCTCGAAAAACGCAAGAAGAACCAGCCGTACCTCGACGTTTCGGCATTCACCGCGCTCGAAGCCGAACGCAAGACGCTGCAGACCCGCACCGAGGAAATCCAGGCCCGCCGCAACGCGCTGAACAAGCAGATCGGCCCGCTCAAGGCCAAGGGCGAATCGACCGACGCGCTGATGGCCGAAGTGAATGCGTTGAAGGCCGAGCAGGAATCGCAATCCAAGCGCCTCGACGAGATCCAGCCCGAGCTGCACGCGCTGCTGCTGGCCGTGCCCAACCTGCCGCACGCCAGCGTGCCGGTGGGCGAGGACGAGACCGGCAACGTCGAGATGCGCCGCTGGGCTCCGAAGGGCGGTGCGGGCGCCAACGCCACGCCGCTGGGCTTCGCGCCCAAGGACCACGTCGACCTCGGCGCGCCGCTGGGCCTCGACTTCGAGACGGGCGCCAAGCTCGCTGGCTCGCGCTTCACCGTCATGAAGGGCCCGATCGCCCGCCTGCATCGCGCGCTCGCGCAGTTCATGCTCGACATCCAGACCGAGAAGCACGGCTACAGCGAGTGCTACGTGCCCTACATCGTCAACGCCGCCACCCTGAGCGGCACCGGCCAGCTGCCCAAGTTCGAGGGTGACCTGTTCGCCGCGAAGAAGGGCGGCCAGGACGGCGAGCCCGCGCCCGACCACTCGGCGCTGTACCTCATCCCGACCAGCGAGGTGCCGCTGACCAATTTCGTGCGCGACGAGGTGGTGCCCGAGTCGCAGTTGCCGATCAAGCTCACCGCCCATACTCCGTGCTTCCGCTCCGAAGCGGGCAGCGCTGGCCGCGACACGCGCGGCATGATCCGCCAGCACCAGTTCGACAAGGTCGAGATGGTGCAGATCGTGCACCCTGAGAAGAGCTACGACGCGCTCGAGCAGATGACCGGCCACGCCGAAGCCGTGCTGCAGGCCCTGGAGTTGCCGTATCGCGTCGTGCTGCTGTGCACCGGCGACATGGGCTTCGGCTCCACCAAGACCTATGACCTCGAAGTCTGGCTGCCCGCGCAGGACACCTACCGCGAGATCAGCTCGGTCTCGAACTGCGAAGCCTTCCAGGCGCGCCGCCTGCAGGCCCGCTTCAAGAACGCGCAGGGCAAGAACGAACTCGTGCACACCCTCAACGGCTCGGGCCTGGCAGTGGGCCGCACGCTCGTGGCCGTGCTCGAGAACCACCAGAACGAAGACGGCTCGATCAACGTGCCCACGGCGCTGCGTCCGTACCTCGGCGGGCTCGAAGTTTTGAAGGCTTGATGGCGAGGGCTTCAAAAGCCCCGTTTTTGTCTGCTAGAATCGCAGGCTCGACAGCACCGGAGAGGTGGCAGAGTGGTCGAATGTACCTGACTCGAAATCAGGCGTACTAGCGATAGTACCGAGGGTTCGAATCCCTCCCTCTCCTCCAGTACATATAGGCTTGATGCTATGAAATAGGTAGCGTCAAGCCACCCGCCGCAGCTTCGTGGTGGGGGAAATCTGACCTACCTTGAAGATCGCCTCGGCTTGCCGATCGGTTGATAGGTGCGCGTATCGCGCCGTGCTGCGCGGATCCTTGTGCCCCAGTACCGCGCCCACCGTGTAGAGGTCGACGCCCGCATTCACCATCTCCGAGGCCGTGCTGTGCCTGATGTCGTGGAAGTGCAGCCATGGCATGCCCACGGCCACGCATGCGGCCTTCACATTCTTCTGCACCGTGATCTTGGCAACCTTCTTCAGTCTGCGCGCGCACACCGCGACGCGCGGGTGAATCGGCACGATCCTGGGCTCTCCGTTCTTCGTCTTGCCGAGGTGCCAGCGGTCGCCCTGGGGGATGGCCCGCAGGATCTCAGCCAGGCGCATGCCGCTGTAGAACCCGATGCGCAGCGCCATGCGAGCGTTGGCGTTCTTAGTGGCCCGAGCGATGCGCAGCATCTCGGCGCGGTCGATGTAGAACTGGCGCTCGTTCTTCACTTCGGGCACCATGACCTTGGCGGCCGGGTCGGTCTCGCCGAACCCGTGATGCTTCCACGCCCAGCGGCACGCGGCCGTGAGGTATCGGATGCGTAGCCGTACCGTGGCGTCGGAGAGGGGCCGCGGCTTGTCGCCCTCCTTCTTCGGCACGGACATCGACTTGAGACGCAGCGCCTTGCACACGTCGGGCAGCGCACTCATCGGGCGGCCGGCGTAAAAGTGCGCGATCAGGGCGAGCTCGCGTGCGACATTCATGCCGGTGGTGAGCTTCGGGATGCGCTCCTTCAGGTAGTGGGTGACAGCCTCTTCGATGAGGTGATGTCCACCACCGACGCCGTTTGCTTGCGCGTAGAGCTTCGCGCTGGTCTTGCGGTCGTACTCGTCAGCTTGGGCTTGAGTCCAAGTGCGCGGAAGGCGCTTTCGAGCGCGGACCCTGGATCCGTCGATCCAGCGGTCAAACTCAAAGACGAACTGACCGCGCGCTTTATCCCTTGTGATCGGCATGATGTCTTGTATTCCGTGATGTCTTGGGGTTCGAAGCGCAGGGAGCGGCCGAACCGATAGCCAGGCAGGGTGCCAGAGGCGGCCAGATCATAGACCTGGCGTGCGGAGACTCCGAGTTGTGCCGCTACTTCAGTGGCTGTGAGCATGGCTTCTACTTCAGTGAGTTGAGCCAATCTTCGATGTCCCCGGCGCGCCACCGGACGCAGCGCGAGGACAAACGGATCGGCCGCGGGAAGGTTCCAGCGTCCATGCGCAAATAGATTGCCGATCGCTTTAGACCCACAAGTGCTGAAACGGTCTCGAAGCGAAGCAGTGCCGCAGGATTGTTTGCGGCTTCGAGGGGCTGTTTTTTCTTTGTCGTCATCTTCAATGCTCCATTGTTTACTGCGTCTTCGCTCATCCTTCCCCCCTCCCCGAGCTTCTGATAGCGGCAGCGACAGGCGTTCTGCCGTGGTACGGGCTCTGTGATTCGTTGCAGTTCGTCGGCTTGATGCCGTGCAGATCAGTGCATGGCGAGCAGCGGTAGGTCGCATCGTCCAGGTCGGGAGTCCCATCCATCGAATAGCTGTACGACTGCGACCACGAGACGCCAGGGCCGTTCTCCCTGATGAACTTTCCGCAGCAGTCGCAGCGGGTCTGATATGCGCCCCAGCTCATTTCGTCCCCCTGATAGCGGCAGCCGGTGCTTCAGGCAGCGGCATGTAGTGGCTGGGCACGATGTCAGGGAAGACATCAACGTGGGCCGACTCGCGGCCAAAGCTCCAGATCTCGCCGTCGTCTCGAACGAAAACCGAGGCCGTGGCTACTTCGCCTCGGCGAAAGGCCAGGAACTTGCTGCCATCCTTCGGCGCCGTCTCGATAGGCAGCCACGCCTTCGCCGCCCGCTCAGTAGCGGCGTCCCAGACGGCTTGCATTGCGGTGCGGAGTTGGTCGGCGGTGAAGAGCGGAGCGTGCGCGGGAATGTGGCCGGCCACCATCATTTCCAGAAATCCGCTAGGGTCAACAGAGCATGTAGGCTCCGGCATCATCTCCTCGAAGGCTCGCTGTGCATCTGGGTGGGTGGTCATCAGTAGAGTCCCTCGCTGTAGAGTTTTGGGCCGTCCAGACCTTTGCCGCAAGCCAATGGCCGAGTGATCTGGGACTGTTGTGCTGCCACTCGATAGGCTTCCTCGCGGCTCATGAAGGTGCCGAACTGATCGACGAAGCCCTGATCGCTGTCCAGTCGATACTTGAACTTTTCGCCATCGCGGCGTGCTGCAATTTGGCGATGCATGTCTGCGCTGTAGTGCCTGATGCCAAGCAGTAGGTCGCCGTCGGCAGCACGGATGGCGGCGCACACTACCCGGCGCGGCGGTATCTCCACCTTCACGAGATACATCGGTTGATTGATGTCACCCATTGCTCTCTCTCCTCTGTGCATCGATGGCTGCGGCAGCGCGGGTGATCGCAAGCCTGGTCGCCGCGAACTTGTCGTCGCCATGTTCTTCAATAGATCGAAACTGATCGCCTTGTCGGCACACCGTGCGCTTGTATTCGCTGATCGTGATGTGGATGTCCAACTTCACAGCCAGCCAGAATGCGTCCCCGTTGTTGATGAGCGGATTCCATGGGATGTCGATGCAGTTGTTCTCAGCATCCCAGAGCCCAGCAGCCCTCGCAGCCGCCTCCAGCAGTTCACGCTTTTCCATGGTGGTCCTTTCCATCTGCAGCTAGGGCGGCGTCGGCTGCGCGGTGGCATTTCGGGCAAAGCCATTCGACATCCAGCGGATGTTCGTAACCAGCGTGATGGTGAGCCTGGATCGCTGCCCGACCATCACTGCGCAAAGCGGGCTGCAGACAATGTTGGCAGGCATGAGGGCGGATGAGCGCCCCTGAAGCTATAGCAGCACGAACAGCACGTCTTGCAGTGTCCTTAGATGTGTCGCGATGGGTGCTTGCCCAGCGGCGCTTTCTGGCCCGAGCTGCATCAGTGCTGTTCATGTTCGGGCGCGTAGGGTTGTGCCGAGTGCGCCCCTTGTCAATCTGCTGCTTACAAGGAATGCAGCGGCCATTGTTTTTGTAGAACTGGTCAACTGGTTTGGCGATATGGCAACAGGTGCAAATTTTCACGCGCTGTTCTCCTTATCACCAATGGCTTTGTCGATGGCGGCGTCCAGAGCATCGCCCGAGAAGTACCGGGTGAATGGGTTGCCCCAGTCGTTGAAATCGCTCTCGCTCACTGCAAGCCCTGTGTCTTCGCGGTCTGGATCTGCTTCATCGCGCAGCCAGCGATACCGCGCATCGTTCAGACGCAGCCTCTCCACCTCTGCCCGCAGATCGGCGAGCTGGGATTCGGCGTCGGAGAGGCGCACGACTGCGAACGATTCCACATCGCCTGGTCGGCAAGAGCCATAACCGCTCCACTCGCTGCCGTCCGCGCGCATGTGAGCCACTACAGGCATCTCCCGGATAGCCTTCTCTGCTGCCTGCGCTGGGGTGGGGGTGTCAGACATTGGATTCCTCTCCTGCACCCATGAAAGGCACATTCGGAAACGCCTGGCGGAGTGCCTTGCGCCACCAAAATCGGCCGCGTTCTCCTGGAGGTTGCTCGCCGAACCCGAAGCCGCCCAGTTCGCCAGTGCCGACGAGAAACTGCAGAATTTCGATCTGGGCTGCCGTTAGCGGTGCGCATGCCTCTTTTGGCGCCGCTGCAAGCATGTCGGTGAAAACGAGCGCGATCACGTCATCCCATGGGGCCATATAGCGCTTCTCATCGAACATGCGCTTCATGCCGGCCGAGATCATCTCCTTCGTCGGCCATTCGTTCGGATTGGTCTTGTCGATCACTTGGCCTCCCCCGTCTTCGGCTGAGCGCTCGCGAGAGCGGCGAGGTCCTCGTCCTTCTTCGCCATCGCATACACCTTGTCGAGCGTGCTGGCGCTGAAGTTCACCGGGCCGACCGGCGGGAAGATGAGCCAGCGGCCGGGCGCCCACAGCCGTGCATAGCGACGCAGCGCGACGCCAGCATTCATGCGGTCCTGCTGCTCTGGCGTCATCTTGTGGTGATCCATGCCAGCCCAGCGCCACAGCTCCTCGTGGTCGATGCGGTCGGCCAGCTCCATCAGCTTCTGCTGCTTCTCGCTCGGAGACTCCCCCTGCTGCACTGCTGCCGAGGGAGCTGCTGCGATGACGAAGCGATTCGCCCAGAAAGCGCCATCGCGCCATAGTTGCCAGGGCGTCTGGTTCTTTGCCCCGTACACATTCCAGTCGTACTCCCGGAACCCCTCGCGCATCTGCTCTTCGTTCGGGAGCAACGCTGCCGCCTCTTGTGCCGATGCCGGGGCGGCGAGAGCCGATTCGATCTTCGAAATGGCGCGCAATGCATCACTGCGTGCGAACGATGCCGGGTAGCCGCGAAGGACCGAGCGGACCAGAGCCAGTTCATCAGATGCTCCCCCTTGGGAGCGGGTGTTGGTGGGGGTGGTGGTCATGGTTGGTCCTTGGAGATTTGCTCGACCTCTTTCAGGCACTTATCACATGGCGTGCAGCCAGGGCTTTCGAACACGGTGTAGACGAGCCAGCCCGTGCGGTCGATCATCTTCCGTGTGCCTTTGCTGCTACCGGGCTCCGCGCCGCAGAGCGCTTTGGCTTCGCCATTTCGCTTCAGGTGGCTGCGGTAAGGGTTGCCTTTGATCCGCGCGCCAAAGAGGCCTAGCGACTTGAGATGGGCCACGTCACCATCACTGAGCGACGGCTCCCAGGTGTTGCGATAGGTGTACATCTCAGCCATTGCCACCCTCCCCACCCGCCTGTACTGCTTGCGGAGCGACAGCGAGCATTGCATCCCACTCGCCCTTGATCACAGGGGTGCGCGCCTCGGTCTCATCCTTCCCGGCACGGATCTGTTGGAGCGCCTCCTTCAAGCGCTCTCGCTTCACCTGCATGGCGGCTTCGATCATTGCCGGCGTCAGCTCCTTCGGAACCCACTGCCATGCGGATTCGGCGGGGAGCCTGGACGCAGCCTGCTTGAAGATGACGAGGCAGTCACCCCAGCCGCGCGTGTAGTCGCTGACCGCGCCGGACTTCTCGTCGCCGTAGCTCATGGCAGAGTGCGAGGCTTCGGCGCGGCGGACACTCTCTCGAATGATGCTGACCCACTGCCACCCGCTTTCGGCTGGGGCGCTGGAGGGCGAGGAGGCGAGGGCGGCGCGAATCTGGGTGAGCGCCTCGGCGTCGGTGCGCCCTTCGCCCTTCACGGCGCGGTCGCCCTTGGTGAGCAACCAGAAGGTGTGGGCCTCGCCGTTCATTCGGTAGTCGTTGTGCACGGCGATGGACCAGCCTGCGGCGCGCAGATCGTCAGGCATGCCATCCATCACCGGCTGCGCTACCTCTGCGGCTGGGGCGCTCGCTGCTGGTGCTTCGGGGCGGGATGCGAGAGCAGAAAGCATGGAAACGGTGCTGCGGAGCGCATTGATTTCGGCGACTGCCCGCAGGCACGCTTCTCTATCCAGATGGTCCCAATGGTGACCATTGCGGTAGTTATGAGCCATCGCCCGGAGGATGCCAACAACGTCATATTGCCCCTCCTGCTCGCCCGCATCGATAGCGGCCCCAGGTGCGGCGAGGGCGGTCCTGTAACCTGCCGAAAAGATTTCCAGCTCGGATCGATCTTTGCCGTCGTAGGGGCACCAGTCGTAGAACGCGTCCTTGATGTCTTGGTCCGCCACCGCCCCGGCCGGCACTTTGCTGGGGGTGGTGAGGGAGGCGATGGGAACGGATGGGGCGGCGAGGGCTTCGATCTGTGCCTGATAGTGGTCATGGGCGCGTGCAAGCTCGGCGCGGATGTAGTCCTGCCACCATTCGACATTGCCGCCACCAAAGTTGCTGAGCAACCCAGCGTCATAGCATTCGAGCGCCACCGCTCCAGGATCTGCGGGGGGAAGGGAGGCGAGCTTTGCGCGCAACCCCTCGATGCACTTGCGCACTGGCTCGGCGCCATTCCAGTTTCCGGGCTCGCCAGTGCCGTTCGACACGATACGGTAGATCTCGGCAATGGTGGAGTTCGCTGTTCGGGCTTCCTGCGCGTGCAGGCGAGCTTCGGTCTTCAGCCGCTCAATCAATGCCTCGCGCACTGCTGCGCTCTTGTCGGTAGAGGTCATGCTTGGACTCCGTGAACCCAGTCGCGCACGGCCTCGGCAACGATGTGCTGCGCGCGCTGCTTGGCGTTGTAGTAGCGGCCCCAGCGCGACTCCACATACTCTTCGCGCTTGACGCTCGCTTGCGTGACCTTGCCGTTGCAGATCACGATGACCGAATCCGTGTCGGCCTCTTCGCTGATGCAGATGGTGATGCTCACCGGCTTGATGCCAGACTTCGGCGCCTGGCTCGTATCACCCAGCATGCAGTCTTCTCCTGCGGGGATTTGGGGATTGGGGGTCATTGGTGGGCTCCTCGCTCGCGTGACTGGCATCAGCCTTCGAGGGGCTGCTGGTCGACTTCGGGAGGCATCAGCGTGATCTGAACCTCCAGGCTCTTGAGCGTGGCCAGCTTGCCGAAAACCTTCTCGGACACGCTCTGCGACTCGACCTTGAACGTCAGCAGCACCGAGCCGCCTTCCTTCGGGTGCACCACGAAGTCGGAGCACACGCAGTCTTCGAGTTCGAGGTTCGACTTGCCGCCCATGCCGTGGTCGATGACCAGGCTGTAGCCGGTGAGCTCGACCTTCTTGAGCTCCAGCTTCTCGAGCAACTGGCCCAGCGTGGAGAGGTTCGGCAGTTCGTTCACGTCGACGTCGAGCCGGCCCTGCTCGGCATCCGAGCTGGCCTCCGTCTTCGTGTACAGGAACGAACGCAGCGAGCCGTTGAACTCGGTGAGCAGTTCGTTCGACACGAGGCCACTGAACGACAGTTGCGCGCCGGGCAGGTCGCTGGGCTCGCGGTTCTTCGACGACAGCACGGCGACTTCGGTGAGCTTCAGCTTGGTGAACGATTCGAGAGAGAACATTGGTCAGGCTCCAGTGGTTGAGGGAAGAAAAAGGGCGCCGCCGAAGCGGGCCGGCCGGGAAGCAGAGCGGAGGGGAGGAGATGGAAGCCGGCCGGGCTCGCCCGAAAAGAGTTAGACGTGGTACTTGCCGTCGATCAGCGCCGCGAGGTCTTTCTGCTGGTCAGCAGGCAGATGGCGCGCCGTGTCGAGCACCAGGTCAGCGGTATCGCGGCCGGTGGACTTATTGATCTGGTCGGCGAGTTGCGCGTAGGTCGGGCCGGCGTCTTCGGTACTCCCGCCCTTGATCTCGCCGGTGTCCTCGTCGATGCCTTCCTGCACCGTCACCACGTCAGCTTCGATCACCGCGCCGCGGCCTTCATCGGCTGCATGCGAGACGGTCATGGCGTTGTTGAGCTCGATGCTGGAGGGCATGTACTTCAGCACCTGCAGCAGCGCCACCTTGCGCGCGTACATCTCGAAGTTCGACTCGCTGGCCTTCGCGTAGTGGCGATCGCCCACCTTGTTGAACTGCTTAAGGTGCTTCTCGACCTTGGCGCGGGTCCACACCTCGATGACGGGCATCTGCGCGTCCTTGACGCGGCCGATGGCGTAGACGTGCGTGAACTTGCCTTCGTTGTCGCCTGGCTTGTGGCGGCAGAACGGCGCATCGCCGAGCTGGTAGTCGAAGTCGTCGCCTTCGAACACCACGCCGGTCCAGACGGTAGCGCGGCCACTGCGCGCCACGAGGTCGACGAGGCCCTTCCAGCCGGGCACGAAGGTGCAGGTGTTCTTGTAGGGGATGAGATAGCCCTGGCCACCGATGCCGGGCTCCAGGCCGAGCTGCGCGGCCGTCATGATGCAGCCGGCGATGCTTTGCGGCGTGCACTGCTGCAGCGCCGGCGTGGTGCTGAAGGCCGTGAGCGCGAGCCGGGCCATGCGGTCGGCGTTCATGTGCTTCGGCAACGCGAGCGCGAGCTGCGGCTTGAGCTTGTCGAGGAAGCCCGAGAACGCGGCAACGGGGTTCTGCGGCTTCTTGCCGTTGGCGATGTCGGTCATGCTGGTGGAGGCCATGTGGCTATTCCTTTTCTTGGTTGAGAGCCCATGCGGGCAGGGAAACGATCTCGATGGCGTCGCTGTAGCCGGGCCACGCGCCGGTCGCGCGGCAACGCGCATAGGTGTTCAGGTTCTGGCGGTATGCGCTGCGCCCCGCCTCGCGGCTCGCGTCGTCGAGCAGCACAGCGCTCGCGGCATAGGGCCACTCGGTTTCGACAGCGACGAAGACGAACGCCAGGACATCACGCCCGGACGCGAGGCTGTAGCCATCGCTGTAGAAGGCGTCCTGCACGTGGTAGCGCTTGCGCGCGATCTGGCGGCGGAACTCGCCTGGGCTCGCATCGCTGCAGGTCTTCAGGTCGAGCAGGATTGCCGCCGTCTCGTTCGGCTCGTGCGCCCAGTCAGGGCGGCAGCGGCACAGTTCGCCGGTCGCCGGATCGATCCAGTAGGCCGACGTTTCGGCATGGCCGCGCTGCAGTGCTTCACGCACCTCCGGCAGCGCGCGCACGCTGTCTGCTTGGCGCATCGCGGCTTCGTATTGGTCGGGCTGGATCGCCGTGAGCGCTGTGGACTCGACGAACTCCTTCCAGACCTTCGTGTTGCGGTTGACGGCCGGCCCCACGGCGTAGCGGAGCGAGAACATGTCGGGCTCCAGCACCGCGCAGTGCGTCAGCGCGCCTTCGAGTTGCCCAGCCTTCACAACAGGTGCCGGCCGGCGGGGATCGAGATGCCGCGCGAAGTAGATAGCGGGCGAACGGTCAATGTCATCAAGGCCGCTCTTCGAAATTCCGGGCCCACCGTGGTATGCCTCGATGTCCAGGCCGAATTGCAGGCCCGGAAACACGGCGCTCTTCTCGCACGGCAGCAGGTCGGTCTCGACGGCGCCCATCACGAAGCCCTCCGCAGCGGGATCGGCCGCAGGGTGTTGAGCACCTCGTCGACATAGCTGTCGCCGGTGCTGGTGGAGCCCTGGTCGAACGCAGCGCGGGCCATCTTGAGCCAGCGGATGGCTTGGTCGATCTCGTCGAGCTCGACGAACTCGCCTTCGGGCTGCGGGACGAATGCGCGGTGCTCGGTGGTGCTGATTGCGTTGTGCATGGTGTTCAGCCTTTCAAAGAGGCGCGCACGATCACAACGACCAGCGCGATGAGGAAGAGGAGGGCGACGACGCCCAGGCATGCGATGCCGGCGGCGCGGCCGTTGGGCTGCTCGACCGGTTCAGGCGCGGGCAGGTGGTCGCAGATCTCGGGGTAGGGCCGCTGCTTGCGCGCGCGGTACTCCGACAGGCTCACGGGCGGGTGGAAGTTGCTCTGCTGGTTCACGAGGTCACCCCCACGACGATCAGAGCCACCACGAACAGGATGTAGATCACCCAGTCCACCGCTGTGAAGTCGCGCACGGGGTCTTCCATCGGCACGATCTCGCACTGGCTGGAGCGGTTGTACGGGCCGAAAGCCTCATCGGTGGTGCGGGGGTAGCGGCGCGTGTTCACAGCACCCCCGCATCAAGCAGCGTCGCAACCGCCGCCAGTCCAAACCCAGCAGCACCGAACAAGAAGCCTGCGAGCCAGGCGATGTATTGGCGGCGGGTCATGACATGCTCCCGGTGGCTTTGGCGACGGCGGCGCGCAGATCGCGCAACATTCCCTTGATGTCGTCATGAAGGTTGTCGTCGTCAAAGCCCGCAACGAATGGCTCGACTCGTTGGGCTGCTGCCAGCAACTCAGGCGCGGCCGCGATCAGGCGAACGTTGGGTTCCTCAAGTTCATACTTTCCCAGCGTCGAACAGCAGCGCGCTATTACCCATCCGTCTTCTGTGCGAACCAACAGATCAGCGTGGGCCACCCAAGGCCCCGGCGTGTGCTGCGCGGCGCGTCGGTGGTCCGAGCAATGGCTGACACCAGAGTCTCCAGGGCCAAGTTCGCTGCCGCACTGCGAGCAGTACGTCATCGCGAATCGTGGCTTGCTCTGCGCGGCGCTCACGATGCAGCTCCTTCAGCCGCGGCAATCGCCGCCTTGGCGTTCTTGCTCGTGAGCGACACGCGGCGGAAGCCCATGCGGGTACGCGGCGCGTCCTTCGTCACCTCGGTCACGCCAGCAGGCCCAGCCCACACGGTGAACTGCTGCCCGCCCACCGTCACGATGGTCTTGCGCGGGGCGGTCACGATGCAGCCCTCCGAACGATCCGCGGCTGCGGAATCGACAGCCCGCATGCCATCTGCGCAGGAGCTACCTCGCGCCAGATCGAGGCATCCGGGTCCAGTTCCATCTGCGTCGCGATCAGCCACGTGAATTCGTCACGGCCCGCGCGCCATTCGCTCTGGCTGTCGCTGTGCTCGTAGAACCAGGGCGCGCGCACCAGACGCCGGCGGTACTCGCTCACGCGCTCCTCGCGCTCGAAGTCGTTCAGCAGGTTCTGCTCTGCCGCCAGCGCGTACACGCGGGCGTAGGCGGGGGCTGTGGGGTTGAGGACGGCGGCCATGTCAGTACCCCAGCCAGTTCAGAACCTCGGCGCCGCGGTACGTCGCGCGGTCGCCCACATCAGCTAGGAACTCAGCGGTGTCGCAGCCGTGGCGCTTCACCTCGTCCAAGGCGCGGGCGCGGCTCACCGTCGCTTCGCATGCTTCTTCGTAGTTCATCTGCCATCTCCGTGTTGGGATGAACGAATTACATCAAACGGTGTTTGTCGTGTCAACACCATTCGATGTAAATATTTGGGCAGGGCGAAAAAAGGCCCGCTCGGGGCGGGCTGGTGCGGGGGCCTGAGAATTGTGCGCTTCTAAAGTTCGATGCCTGTCCAGACGGCGCGGCCGATGACCTCGAAGTCCTCGTCGTCCCGGTAGATGCGCTGTTTCGGCTTGAAGTTCGGGTTGTCGGCTGTAGCCAGCACGCCGACGCCCTCGATTCGCTCCAGCCGCTTGATCATCAGCTCGCCATCCACGCGAAAGGCGAAGAACCCGCCATCCAGGCGTGACGTGTCGCCGCGGTTGAGCAAGACCACAGCGCCCTCCCGGATGGTCGGATCGTTGCTGATGCCGTCGGCGTCGACCACCACCGCGTTGCCGAGCGAGACACCGAGCTTGCGCAGGAAGTCCGACCGGAAGGACAGAGGAGGCTTGTCGTCCTCGTGGTAGACGACCTTGCCGGTGCCGTTCGAAAACGAGACATCCGCTCGGTAGACCTCCACGAACTGGGAGTTCTGGGTCAGGCCGTCGAGTTCGCCGGGGGAAAGATCGCCCACAGCGGCTTCGATGTCGCGGGCGATGGCGGCCCCGAACGAGCCCTTGCCGTTGAGCAGGTCGCTCACCTTGTTTGTCGGCTTCTTGATGGCGCTGCCGATGGCCGTGGTCGCCCACGTGCCGTTCTCGTTCTGCCAGCCTTTTCGGCGGCAGTACTCCCGGAAGGCCTCGCGCCGCTGGGCGGAAAGCGGATCAGGTTTGGCTGGCATGGCCGAATTTCACCGCTTGATTTACACCGAACGATGTTGACTGATGCAACACCGAATGATGTAATCGCCGCCATGGACCTCAAACCCTACCTTTCGGCGATGACCAAGCCCGAGCGCATCGCGTTCGCCGAGCGTTGCGATACCTCCCTTGGCCACCTGCAGAACGTGATGTACGGGCTCAAGCCCTGCGCCACGGATCTGGCGGTTGCGATCGAACGAGAGTCCGAGCGCACCGTTTGCCGCTGGGACCTGCGCCCGGACTGGCCCCGGCATTGGCCCGAGTTGGTGGGCCATCCCGATGCGCCTCCAGTCCCCGAGCCCGAGGCGAAGGCGGCCTGACCCATGGCCGCCCACCTCCTCACCGCCTGGTTCGTCCTCGTCGTCCTGCTCATGTACGTGAGCGGGGCGTTCCAGGACTGCGGTGACGGGGAGTAGGGCGCTGTTCAGGTGGTGCATGCCGCCTATTTTTTTTGCCCCCATTGATAAGAGCTGAGAAGCACTGAAACAACATGGTCTCCCCCGTTATCACCAGTTCTCAGAACGGCGCGAAGGAGCAGCTGACGCTCGACTTCGTGCCCGGGCTGCTGGAACGCTACCGCTCCCTGCGCGAGTGCGTCGGCTCAGGCATCTACCAGCGTGGCCTCGGCCGCGTCGCCATCGACCTGGACCTCGCACCCGGCAACCTGTCCGTGCAGATCAGCGACGACCCCTCGCGCAAGTTCAGCGTCGACAGCCTTGAGCGCTACATCGAGAAGACGGGCGACAACACGCCCATCATGTACCTGATCGAGAAGTTCCTGGCGCCCGACGCGCGGCCCAAGAACGCGCACGAGGTGCAGGAGATCCGCAACCAGCTGGCGCAGGCGATGCGCAAGCTTGAGGCGCTGGGTGGTGCAGTATGAGGTCCGAGACGATCGGCAACGCGACGCTGTACCACGGCGAGGCGCTTGAAGTACTGCAGTCTCTCGAGCCGGGCACCGCGGACGCGGTCATCACCGATCCGCCGTACTCGAGCGGTGGTGCATTCCGAGGCGATCGCGCCGTGGACACCAAGACCAAGTACCTGAGCACTGGATCCGGCAACCGCGAGAAGACCTCGGACTTCGGCGGCGACAACCGCGACCAGCGTTCGTTTCACTTCTGGTCAACGCTGTGGTCTGCCGCCGCGCTGCGGGCTTCGAAACCAGGCGCGCCCGCCATGTTCTTCACGGACTGGCGCCAACTCCCCATCTCCACCGACTACTTGCAGGCGGGCGGCTGGGTGTGGCGCGGCATCGTGCCGTGGGTGAAGAAGTCGCCGCGGCCCCAGATGGGGCGCTTCACGTCAGCCGCCGAGTACGTCGTCTGGGGTTCAGCGGGGCCGATGCCTGTCGATCGCGGCGTCGGCTGCCTGCCGGGCTTCTACGAGTTCCATGTACCGGGCGAACGCGAACACGTAACTCAGAAGCCGGTACCGCTCATGGCCGCGATGGTCGAGATCTGCGAGCCCGGCGGGCTGGTGCTGGATCCCTTCATGGGCTCGGGAACCACCGGCGTGGCAGCGCTGCAGCTCGGCCGCCGCTTCATCGGCTGCGAGCAGAGCCTGCAGTACTTCGACGTCGCGTGCCGGCGAATCGAGGAAGCCATCACCGCCGGCCGCATGTTCGATGAGGCCCAGCCGCCGCTGCAGGGCTTGCTGGTGCCGGAAGGAGTCGCATGACCGATCCCCTCGTCCCTGCCGAGTGCGACCTGCGCGACTTTCCCTATCTCCCGGTCGACGTCCAGCGCCTGCTGACCTCCGAGACCTGGGTGCTGGGAAAGGGCGACGAGCGCGCCGCTGCCATGGCGCTTTGGCTGCAGAGCTGGCACCAGGTGCCCGCGGCCAGTCTCCCCGAAAACGATCGCATGCTGGGCCATCTCGCCCAGGTAGCGAACTGGAAGCGCGTGAAGCCTCAGGCGCTGCGCGGCTGGGTCCTGTGCACCGATGGTCGCCTCTACCACCCCGTGGTCGCCGAGAAGGCGCTGGAGGCCTGGGTCGAGAAGCTGGTGAACAGCTTTTCCGGCTCGATCGGCAACGCCTCGCGCTGGGGCATCGAGGTCGACACGGCCAGCACGCTGGGCCAGATCCTCTTCGCCCTGGACTGCCTGCGAAAGCTCGCGCCGCAATCCAAGGTGTTCAAGAAAAAGGCCGTGGCGAAGATCGTGGCGGGATCGCCCCCCGAATCGCCCCCCGATAACGCGGGGGGATCGCCCCCCGATGCCGAAAAGCATCGCCCCCCGATCGCAAGAGAAGAGAAGAGAAGAGAAGGGATTAATAGAGAGACCGACGCGGGCGGGCGCGACCCCGACCCTCCGGCTGCAACCCCAGGCACCACGGCCGGCGAGGCCTGCAAGGCCATGCGGCAGGCCGGGCTGCAGGACGCCAACCCCGGGCACCCGGAGCTCATCGCGCTGCTGGCCGCCGGCATGACGGTCGACGAGCTGGCCTGTGCCGCCTCCGACACAGCGCGGGCCGGAAAGGGCTTCGTGTACGCCTTGCGCACAGCGGCGAGCCGACGTCGAGACGCCGCCAACGTGGGCACGCTGCCCGCCGCAGCGCCCATGCGAGCCCAGCCCACCGGCGAGACCGCCTACCAGCGCACCCAGCGCGAGCGCATGCAGCGCGACTTCCCGAGCATCGCCGCGAAGGCGCCGACCGCTTCCAACCGCACCCCCACCACCGTCGAAACGGAGGCCACCGATGTCACTGCCCGCCGACTGGGTTGAGTACGTTTTCGCCAAGCTGCAGCTGCGCTATGGCCGCGATTTTTCGATGCGCTGGGAGGGCTTGGACCTGTCCGTCGTGAAGGCCGATTGGGCCCACGAGCTCGACGGGTTCGACGCGCACCCCGCGCTCATCGAGCACGCGCTGAAGCACCTGCCGGAGCGCCCGCCGACGGTCATCGAGTTCCGCCGCATCGCTCGCAGCGGCCCGGACATCCAGCCTGACCAGCTGCGCCTCGAAGCCCCGCTGCCGGCATCCCGCGCCACCCGCGATCGCCTGATCGCCGCCATCCGGCCCGCCCTGAAGCCGCAGCAGCGCGACCCGCGGCAGTGGGCCCGCGACCTCATCGAACGCCACGAGAGCGGGCGTTACTGCTCCACCCCCACAGCCCTGGCCATGGCGCGCGATGCGCTTCGTGAGCCGGCTTTCCTTGCCGAGGAGATCACGCCATGAACCCCGTTCATATTCGTCGACCCGAGCCCGAAGAAACGCCACTGTCGCCCTCCGAGCGGTTAGTCGCAATTCGCGAGGGCTTCCATCCCTACGAGATCGAGCGCTGGCACCCGCAGATTGCGCGCAACTGGTCGCTGCTCTCGGCTCGTACGCATCGGGCGCAGGCGATTGCGGCGCTGCCTGCCCATCTCGCGCCCGCGCGCGCGTTTGCGGAGGCAGCATGAGCGAACTCGTACAACGCCTGCACCATCGCTGCCGCGAAGACGGCGACTGCCTCATCTGGACCGGCCGCCGCAGCGCTGGCGGTGTCCCTCGTCTCGGCGATGCAAGCCTGCGCCGGCTGGTCTACATCGACGCCAAGGGCCCAATCCAAGACCGATTCATGGTCACCTACACGTGCGGCAACTCGCTGTGCATCAACCCCGAGCACCTGAAGGCAACGACGAAGAGCGCGGTGCTGAAACGGACCTACGAAACCACCGATCTGGCTTTGCGGCGCTCGATCACGTCGACGCGTGAGGCACGCAAGAAGGCGAAGCTGAGCCTTGAAGCGGCGCGCGAGATCCGGGCGAGCAACGAGACGATCAAGGAGCTCGGCGCGCGCTATGGCGTGCATCCGACGCTGATCTCGTTCGTGCGGCGCGGCGAGGCCTGGAAAGAGCCGGTAACGCCGTTCACTGGGCTGGGGGCACGCGCATGATCGAACTCACCCTCCCCATGCCCCCGAGCGCAAACGTCTACTGGCGCACAACCGTCCGCGGCAGCTTCGCCAGCACCTACGTGTCGAAGGAAGCCAAGGACTACAAGGAGAAGGTCGGCTGGATCTGCAAGGCCGCTGGCATCCGTGCGCCGCTCGCCGGCCGCGTGCGCATCAATGTCGCGCTGTACCCGGCCCGCCCGCTCGACTGGGCCAAGCGCGTGAAGAAGCTGGGCGCGACCTGGGACGACAGCGTGCGCTGCATCGACCTGGACAACGCGAACAAGGTGCTGCTCGATAGCCTGAAAGGCATCGCCATCGTGGATGACGGCTGGCCCGTGCGCAGCCTGCACTGCGACCGCATGGAGCCCGACGAGCACGGCGCGCGCGTGGTGCTGACCATCGAGCAGATCGCGCAGCCGGTGGTGCAGGGCGAGCTGTTGGGGGCCTGAAATTGCCAAATTTCGAAATTTCGCAACTTTGCGGCTCGTGCCAGTCCTGGAACCTCGAAGGCCCGCTCGCCCAGCACGGCTACGGCCAGTGCCAAGCGCGGCCGGAGCAGCTGCGCGCCGCCATCACCACCAGCGCCCAGAACGTCTGCAGGCTGGGGAAGTTCGTGGCGATCGTGCCGAAGGGGGCGCTGCAGTGAGCGCGGTCGTCTGGCTCCTGGTCATGCTGAACACGAACGGCGGCTCGCCTGTCGTGGTGCGCGAGTTCACCGTCGAGCGGCAGTGCAAGGCGGCAGCCGACAGCGGCACCAGTGGCGCCTTGCGCATGCACTGTGTCCGCATGGAAGGAGCGCAGCCTTGACATTGCTCTGCCGCCCCAAAGGCCGAGGCAACTGGACCATGATTCCCATGGTTCTGCCCAACACCCATGCCGACTTCTTCGCCTTTCGCCGCGGCATGACCGTGACCATCGGCAGCCGCGTGCTGCGCATCGTGGAGGTGAGGCCGTGAGCATCCAGAAACGCAAACGCGACCTCGACACGTTGGTCGAGCGATGCGGCCTTGAGCTTCTGCAAACCAGCATGACCGGTCAGGGGCACCTGAAGCTCACAGTGCGTGCGCCGAATGGCAAGACACGCGCATTCGCTGTGGCTTCCACGCCCAGCGATTGGCGCGGCGAGAAGAATCAGGAAGCCGAGTTCAAGCGATTCGCCCGCGACAACCAGCAGCTCACAACAGCTGTGGCCGAGGCGATGTCCAACGTTTTGCCCCTCATCAGACCCGAAAAAGTGGAGACCGAAGTGCCAGCACCCAAACAGATCGAAACCGTCGAGAGGCAAATGTCGCACCTCGAGTTCTATCGCCTATGCGAGTGGCTGAAGACCGCGGGCCTCGACAAGCAGCCTTACACCATCGTGGAGGTCATTGTGAAGGCTCAGACGGCGCTGGGCTTCTCAATGTCGGAGGCGCAAGTTCGTGAAGGGCTGGCAATCGTCGGCCTTACCCTGACGGCACCAACAGTGACGCAATTGCAGGCCGTGGAATGCATGCTCGCAGAAATGCACCGGCTCATGAAGGGGCTGGGACATGTGCCGTCAAACGACTTCCTATCCCTCGCGCAAGGCAACACGAAGATCGAGTAAACCATGACCGACCTTGCCCACTACGCCGAGCACCAGCAGGCCATTGACAAGCTGCCCGGCGTGTCCTGGTGGCACGTCATCGTCTCGCTGGAGCAGCGCGGCTACACCCACGCGGCGATGGGCGCGGCAATCGGCTGCGCGCGCACCACCGTCGAAGGCTGGAAGAACCGCGACGCCCAGCCCGGCCACAGCGACGGCGAGCGGCTCATTGCGCTGTGGCGCGTGGTGACGGGCCTGCCGCGCGAAGATCTGCCGCTCAAGGTCGATCAGGTACTTTCGGCTGCAGCTTTTCGGTAGCCGGGATTCCGGCTGGGTGGTGGGGGACATTGCGGCGTCCCTACCAACCCCTTCAGGAGACGCACCATGGGCCGCACTGCCTCCCCCGTCACTCCGGGCACCAATCCCACCCCCGACGCACCCGAGGCTGAAGCCTCCCCCGTCACTCCGGGCACCAATCCCACCCCCGACGCACCCGAGGCTGAAGCCTCCCCGTCACTCCGGGCACCAATCCCACCCCCGACGCACCCGAGGCTGAAGCCTCCCCCGTCACTCCGGGCACCAATCCCACCCCCGACGCACCCGAGGCTGAAGCCTCCCCCGTCACTCCGGGCACCAATCCCACCCCCGACGCACCCGAGGCTGAAGCCTCCCCCGTCACTCCGGGCACCAATCCCACCCCCGCACCCGAGGCTGAAGCCTCCCCGTCACTCCGGGCACCAATCCCACCCCCGACGCACCCGAGGCTGAAGCCTCCCCCGTCACTCCGGGCACCAATCCCACCCCCGACGCACCCGAGGCTGAAGCCTCCCCCGTCACTCCGGGCGCGGGTGAGACAAACACCGCAGCGGCCGGCACCGACCTTTCGGAAACCGTGAAGGCCCAAGCCGCCGAGATCGCCGAGCTCAAGGCCATGATGCGCACGATCGCGCGCAACCAGGTTGCCGTCGCCGTGCCCGAGAAGGTCGTGCTGCCCACCATGGCCTCGGTCCTCGAATCGAAGCCGACCATCCCCGTGCTGACCGAGGACGGCTGGTACGTGCCGCCGGTCCACCCCACCGACCGCAAGGTGTCGTAAGCCATGTGCGGAGGTGGCGGCAAAGCTCCCGCGCCGGTTCAGCCGCGCGAAGACCCGCAGGTCGCGGCAGATCGTGCTGCAGCCGAGGCAGCGAGCAAGGCCAATGCCGAGGCTGCCGTGCGCAAGACCGCGCGCCGCGCCTCTGCACTCTCCACGGGCGCCGGCACCACATCGGCGCTCAGCTACGGAAAAACCACCCTCGGGGAATAGATGACCGAAGCAGCCGACCAACTGGACCGCCGCTACACCCAGTTGGCGGCGCAGCGACTCCCCCACGAGACGATCTGGCAGGAGGTCTTCGAGTACCTTGCGCCCGAGCGTGCTGTCGGCTGGTACTCCTCGCCCACCGAATCGGCTGGCACCACGGCCGCCAACCAGCGCGCGGTGCTCTACGACTCGACCGCCATCGACGCCGGCGAGGTGCTGAAGTCCAACATCGCCAGCTGGATGACACCCGACAACTCGCGCTGGTTCGGGCTCGACGCCGGGCAGGACGATGAGCAGACGACCACCTGGATGGACGGCGCGGCCCAGTTCCTCTTCGAACACATCAACTCTGCGGGCTTCGGCGCGGTGGCCGGCGAGTGCTACAGCGACATCGTGCCGGCGGGCTGGTTCGTGCTCTACATCGACGAGGGCAAGGACGAGCAGGGCCGGCCCATCGGCGGTTTCAACTTCGAGCAGTGGCCGCTGTCGCAGTGCTTCGTGGCGAGCAGCAAGCCAGCCGGCCGCGTGGACACGATCTACCGGTGCTTCGACATGACGGTCGAGCAGGCTGTCGCCGAATACGGCCTCGACAAGGTGAGCGACGAGACGGCCAAGCTGTTCAACGACGGCAAGCTGACCGACAAGGTCCCGATGCTGTGGGCCATCGAGCCGCGGCGCAAAGGCGAGTATGGTGCCGCGCTGTCGAAGAACCTGCCGTTCCGCTCCTGCCACATGGAGAAGCGCAAGAAGCACATCGTGCGCGAGTCGGGCTACCACGAGTTCCCGTGCGCCGTGCCCCGCTGGCGCCTGATCCCTGGCACGCCGTATGCCACGGGCCTCGGCTCCAACGTCCTGCCCGACGTGAAGACGCTCAACCAGATCAAGAAGCTCGAGCTGATGAGCCTCGACATTGCCGTGGGCGGCATGTGGAAGGCCGTGGATGATGGCGTGCTGAACCCGAAGACGATCCGCATCGGCCCGCGCAAGATCGTAGCGATGGCATCGCTGGAGAGCATGGCGCCGCTGGAGACGGGCGCGAACTTCAACGTGTCGTTCTCCAAGTGCCAAGACCTGCAGCAGGGCATCCGCCGGGCGCTGCTGGCCGACATGCTCACGCCCCAGGGCGGCCCAGTGCGCAGCGCGACCGAGATCTCCCGCGACATGAACCAGATCCGCCAGCTCATGGCGCCGCTGGTCGGTCGCTTCCAGTCCGAGTTCCTGCAGGTCACGGTGGAACGCTGCTTCAACCTGGCCTACCGCGCTGGCGCACTCGTTGCCAAGTTGGGCCCGGTGCCCGAAGGCCTGCTCGAAGGCGACTACACCGTGAAGTACATCAGCCCGCTCGCGCGCAGTCAGCTCATGGAGGAGGTCACGGCCATCGACACCTTCGTGGCCGGACTCCTCGCGCTCGCTGGCTCGACGCAGGACATGACCGTCCTCGACAACATCAAACTCGACGACGCCAACTACGAAAAGGGCAAGGCCCTAGGTGTGCCGGCCAAGCTGCTGCGCGGCCCTGAAGAGCTGGCCGAGAAGCGCGAGATGGACAACCGGAACCGGCAGCAGGCCCAGCAGGACCAGCAGGCTCAGGCGCTGCAGATGAAGGCCGGCGAGACAGCCATCGACGCCGCCGTAGCCGTATGAGCCGCGACGTTTCGCCCGAGCAGCTTCCCGAGCTGTACCGCCAGATATTCGAAGTCGACAAGCGCGGCGCGCAGATCCTTGAAGACCTCGTGCGCCGCTACAGCAAGCCGGCAGTCGTCGAGGGCGGCATCGACGCCGTGATCAAGACCTACCACCGCATGGGCGAGCACGAAGTCGTGCAGCACATCATCCGCATGATCAACCGGGCCAATTCCGTGCCCGACACCCAGGAGAACGAACCATGAACTTCGGAGCACGACATGTCTACATGGAAGGAGAAGCTGGCGCGGCTGGCGGTGGCGATGGTGGAGCGGGTGCCGCAGCCGGTGCCGCCGGCAGTGGTGGTGGAGCCGCCGGCGGTCAACCGGGCGCAGCGGCGGGCGCAGGCGCGGCAGCAGGCGGCGAAGGCAATCCAGCAGGCTCGGCGCTGAGCGGCGGCAATGAGTGGACCCCGCAGTCCATTCCCGAGAAGTTCCGCGTCAACGGAGTCGATGGTGAACTCGACCTCGCTGCGTCGCTGCGCAAGGTCGACGAGCACCGCAGCGCGCTGGAGAAGCGCCTGGGCAGCGGCGACATCCGCCCCAAGACGGCCGACGAGTACAAGCTGCCGGACAACGACACCTTCAAGGCGCTGCAGCTCGATGACGCGATGGCCAAGGCGTTCAAGGAAAAGGCCCACGGCTGGGGTCTGAGCCAGAGCCAGTACGAGAACGTGCTGAACGAGTGGGCCACGCTGGCACCAAACCTGGTGAGCGCGGGCCAGGCCGAGACGGTCGAGACGGCCGTGGCCGACCTGAAGAAGACCTGGGGCAACGACTACGACGCCAACATCAAGGCGTCGTTCTCGGCTGCTGTGAAGGTCGGCGCCGCGGCCGGATTCACCTTCGACGAGGTGGACAAGGCCATCGGCAACAACCCGGTCGCGATCCGCATGTTCGCTGCACTGTCGAAGGAGATGGGCGAGGACGCGACGCCGGCCGCAGCCAACGGCGGCACTGGTGGCGGCGCGCAGACCGCTGCCGACTTCCTGACCGAGAACTTCGCGGCCTACAGCGATCCGAAAGACCCGAAGCACAAGTCCGTGACCGAGCGCTACAGCGCGCTGCTCGCACGCGAGACGAAGGGCAAGAACGAACCGATCTGAACGCAGTTGTCTCCGCGGTCGAGCGATCGACCTTCAGCCCGCCAGCGAAAGCTGAGCGGGCTTTTCTTTTGCCGGGATTCCGGCACGTCGAAATCTGACATTGCAGGCCACGGCCCTGCTTGGCATGCGGGATCACCGAGAAGCCCGCAGCAGCCAGCGACGCAGGCCCGGCAACGGATCACCTGAACGGCGAACACCAGTTCAAAACTTCAGGAGTTCTCAATGACCGACACCGTGACCCGCCAGTTCGTAACGCAGTTCGATTCCTCGCTGCGCCTGCTGGCCCAACAGAAGGATTCCCGCCTCCGCGCCACCGTCTTCGACCGCGGCACCATCGAGGGCGCGAGCTTCACGATCAACAACCTCGGCGCCGTCGAGATGGACGAGAACGTCACCCGCCACGGTGACACCATCTGGTCCGACATCGACCACACCGCGCGCACCGTGCCGATGCGCGACTTCTTCAAGGCGCTGCCGCTGGACAAGGCGGACATCCCGAAGATGAAGGTCAACCCGGTGACGGGCGGCCAGTACATGCAGCAGCTTGTCGCCGCGCGCAACCGCAAGATCGACGACATCATCTTCGCGGCTGCCCTGGGCACGATCAACAGCGTCGACGGCACGACCGGCCCCTACACGCTGCCCGCCGGCCAGATCATCGCCGCCGGTGGTACGGGCCTGACCAAGGCCAAGATCATCCAGGCCCGCGCGATCTTCCGCGCCAACGAGACTGACGACGAGGAGCTTTTCTTCCTGTGGGACTCGCTCGCCATGACCCAGATCCTGAGCGACACCACGCTCACGAGCGCGGACTTCATGGCCGGCAAGATGATCCAGGAAGGGAACATCGCCAACAAGTGGCTCGGCTTCACCTGGATCCCGTACGAGCGCACCACGGTGGTCGGCGGCGTGCACACCACGGCCGCCTATGCCAAGAGCGCCATCCACTTCGGCATGGGCTTCGAGGAAGGCAGCGTGGACAAGCGCCCCGACAAGAAGAACTCGCTGCAGGTGTCGATGGCCGGCAGCTACGGCGCAGGCCGCCAGGACGAGAAGAAGGTCGTCCAAGTCTCGTTCCAGTAATCGCTGGCGCGAACCCCGGACCAACTCCCAGGAGAAAACGAAATGGCTGAACTTCTCACCGTCACCCGCACGCAGGTGGCACAGACCGCTGGCACCAAGGCGCCCGCGGCTTCCTTCAACCGCATGCGCGTCGCCGTCATCGAGACGCCCGCGGCTTACGCGGCGCCCGCGCAGAACGACACGGCCGGCACGTCCATCGTGCTGCCGCAGGGTTCGCGTCTGCTGCTGCCCGTCACCGTGTCGTGCGCCGCCGGCACTGCGTCGAGCACGCTGTCGGTGGGCCTGCGCGATCCGAAGACCAAGGTGGCCATCGACGCGACGGCCGTGGTCAACGCTGCAGCAATCAGCGCTGCCTCGACTTCGCAGGTCAACACTGGCACCAAGACCATCACCGGCCAGACCTATCTGCTGCCGCAGGACTGCGAGCTGTACCTGACGTTCGGCGGCGCCGCTGGTGCTGCCAACCAGGCGATCCGCGTCGAAGTCCCATTCGTCGCGCCGTAACCAAGGGGTCCGCCCCTGCAACCGAGGGGGAGGCCACGCCTTCCCCTTTTTTCGTTTCTGGAGAAGCCGATGTCCACCTCGATCTCGATCTGTTCCAACGCGCTGCTGCAGCTGGGCAAGGCCCCCATCGCTTCCTTCAACGAGCCCGGAGACCTGGCGCGCCTGTGCTCCAACCTCTACGGCCCCGAGCGCGATTCGATCCTGCGCGAGAACGACTGGAACTGCGCCATCAAGCGGGAAGTCCTGGCGCCCATGTCGACGACTCCTGCATTCGGTTTCTCCGCTCAGTTCGCACTGCCGAGCGACTACCTGCGCATGATCAGCATCGGCGACTGGAAGGTGGGCATGCCGACATGCAGCCGCTTCAAGGTCGAGGGTCGGCGCATCCTGGCCAGTGGCACGGCCCTCCCGATCGTCTATGTGTTCCGGAACGATCAGGAGTCGACCTGGGACTCGAAGCTCGTGGAGCTCATGACGGCGCGCATGCTGTGGAAGCTGGCCTATCCGGTCACCCAATCCACCACGCTGCGCGACGAGCTCAAGGACGAGTACATGGCGATGGCCAAGGCCGCGCGCGCCATCGACTCGCAAGAGAACCCGAGCGAACCGCTGAGCGATGACTACACGCTGATCACGGGGCGCATGTAATGGCCCGCGCAGATCTCATCCAGACCAACTTCACCGGCGGCGAGCTGTCGCCGTCCATCGCCCTCGGCCGCGTCGACATCGCCAAGTACAACAACGGGGCGAAGCGCATCGAGAACTGCGTGCTGACGGTGCAGGGCGGTGCCAAGCGCCGGCCCGGTTCGCGCTTCATCCGGCCCACCAAGGACCAGACGAAAGTGGCCCGGCTGATCGAGTTCGTCTACAACCGCGGCCAGGCCTATGTGCTCGAGCTGGGCGAGGGCTACGTGCGGTTCATCAAGGAGCGCGCCTACGTCCTGGCATCCGGTTCACCCTACGAGGTCGTTTCGCCCTACACGGAGGCCCAGCTCCCCAGCGTCAACTACGTGCAGAAGGCCGACACGGCATTTCTCGTGCACGAGGCCGTGTATCCGCAGCGGCTGCAGCGCTACGCCGATGCGCAGTGGGGCATGGCGAACGTCCCGTTCATCACCGCGCCGACCGAGGAACAGGGCCTCTACCTGGAAACGAACCTCACGCTCAGCCAGGCCACGCCGGGCGCCGCGACGGTGGTGGCCAGCGCAAACACGTTCCTGAACTCCGACGTTGGCCGGCACATCATCTTCGGCGGTGGGGATGCGGTGATCACGGGCTACACGGACCCGACGCACGTGGCAGTGACCATCCGCACGCCATTCCCCTCGACGGTGCTCGCCTCCGGGCAGTGGAACCTTGACGGCAGCCCGCAGGCCTCCATCGCGCCGTCAGCGCTGGGTGCAGTCGGCCAGACGATTTCCCTCTCTTCGATCTTCGCGTACTACGAAGCGGCCAAGACCATCGACGCCATTCTCGCCAACGGCATCAACGGCGTGATTGCCACGGTCACGGGGCACGGCTACTCGACCGGCGACACGATCTCCCATTTCACGACCGGCGGTGAGGCGCTGAACGGCACGCACGTCATCACCGTCGCCGATGCCAACACCTACACCTACCAGACGGTCGGAACCGGTGGCGCGTTCGGGGGCACGGCGCGGCGGCTCATCCAGTCGCCCGACGGCCTGGTCTTTCACGCTCAGGACCACGGCAGCGTGGTGATCCTCAATGGCGGCATGGTCGAAATTACCGATGTGGCCAGCAATTCCATCGTGAACGCCAAGGTGCTGCGCCCGCTGACCTCCATCGTCCCGGTGGGCGCGAACGCATGGTCCATCGAGAGCCCTGCCTGGAACGAGCGCAAGGGCTACCCGCGCGCCGTGACCATCAACAAGCAGCGGCTGATCTACGGGGGGTCGCCGGGCTACCCGCAGAACATCTGGGCCAGCCGGATCCAGGAGTACCTGAACTTCCAGTTCGGCACCAACGACGACGACGCCTTCCGCTTCGAACTCGACGGCCCGCGCAACAGCCCGATCCGCCACCTGGTTCCGGCGCGCCAGATGCTTGTCCTGACCGAGGCCGATGAGATGAGCCTCAAGGGCGGCCAGGAGAAGCCCATCACCGCGACGAACATCCAGAAGACCGACGAGTCCACGGTGGGCGCCAGCTCGGTGCGCCCGGTCAAGATCGGCAACGAGATGGTGTTCGTGCAGGCGGCCGGCAAGAAGGTGTCCGCCATCGGCTACCGCTACGAGATCGACGGCTTCTCGTCGCCTGACCGCACGGTGTTCGCAGCGCACATCACCGGCGATGGGGTGATCCAGACGGCGCACCAGAAGGAGCCCGACTCCCAGCTCTACGCGGTCCGCTCCGACGGGCAGATCGCCGTGTGCGCCTACGACATCGACCAGGAGGTGACCGGCTGGTCGCGGTGGATCACGAACGGCGCCTATGAATCCATCGCGACGGTGCCGACCGCCACCAGCGAGGACGCCTATGCCATCGTGCGGCGCACGGTCGGAGGCGTCACGAAGCGCTACGTCGAGGTGTTCGATCCCGACATGCTCGTGGATTGCGGTATCAGCGGCACGCATCCAACCGGACAGGCCACGTGGACCGGCCTCGACCACCTGGAAGGTGAGACGGTTCAGGCATGGGCCGATGGCGCCTACCTGGGAGAGTACGAGGTCGACGGCGGTGCGGTCACGCTGACGCGCCCGGCCAAGTCCGTGCAGATCGGGCTGGGCTTCACGCCACTGATCGAAATGCTGCAGCCTGAATCCGGAGGCAATGGGACGACCGCACAGGGCTCGCAGGTGCATGTCAACGAGGTGATCCTGCGGGTGCTCGACACGAGTGCTGCCGTCATCAACGGTCAGCCGATCGAGTTCCGCCGCTTCGGTCCCGACCTGCTCGACTTGCCGCCACCCCTGTTTTCTGGAGACGTGCGCGCGACCACGCTCTCGGACGAGATCTTCAAAACCAGCCAGATCATCACCCAGCCCTACCCGCTGCCGTTCCACCTGCTGGATGTAATCCGGCGCGTCACCATCAACAACTGAGGTGCCCATGAAAGTCGAAGTGGCAACCCCCGACGATGCGGCCGAGATTGCTGCACTGGGCCAGATCCTGCACGACACGTCGAGCTATGCGGGCATCCCGTACAACGTCGCGAAGGTCGAGTCCTTGATGCGGAGCCTCGCCGCCGGCGCTGGTGTGGTCTTCGTCGTGCGCAAGGACGGCGCCATCGTCGGCGGAATTGCCGGTGGCGTGGCCGAGTGGTGGTTCAGCGACGAGCGCCATGGCTACGAGTTTTCGTTCTTCGTGCGCGAGGACGCGCGCAACGCATACACCTCGGTGAAGCTGGTGAACAGCTTCCGCATCTGGTGCGCGAGGCAGGGCGCCAAGAAGGTGCGGCTCGGCATCACGACCGGCATTCACGAAGAGAGCACCGGCAAGTTCTACCGCATGCTGGGCTTCGAGCCGGCAGGCACTCTTTTTTCCCTGGAGGTCTGAGATGGGCATCGAAACAGCACTCTTGGTGGGCCTGGCCGCCGCGGGCACCGCAGTCAGCGTCTACGGCCAGCAGCAACAGGCTAAGCAGGCCGATGCCATCGCCAGCCAGCAGGAGCAGATCGCACGCGACGACGCGGCGTATGCCGCCAGCGAGGCGCAGCTGCAGGCCCGGGCCATCCGCAAGGCAGCTGACAAGCAGCGTGCCGAGGCGCGCGCCGCGCTCTCCGGCGCTGGTGTGGTGGTCGGCGCAGGCACTGCCGAGCAGATCGACACCGAGATCCAGCAGCAAAGCGAGGAGGACGCACTGATGGCGATCTACGACGGCAAGAACCGCGCGCGCAGCATCACCCAGAGCGGCAACCTCGCGGCGCAGCGCAGCCGCAACGCCGCGGATGCAGCCCGGATCGGCTCTTGGACTTCCGCGCTTCAGGGTGGCGCCACCATCGCGCGCGGCTGGAACACCAGCGGCGCCAACGCACCGAGGGCCTGAGCATGGCGAAGATTCCAACCGGCAACTTCGGCTTTCGGGTGCCCCAGGGCGGCGATACCACGCCGATGCCCCAGGTCGACAACCAGGTGGGCGATGCAACCCAGCGCCTCGGCGCCACTGCGGTGAGCGCGGCCGGCTCATTGCTCGAGCAGCAGAAGCACGAGGCCAAGATCGCGGCCGACCGCGCCACGCAGGTGCAGGTGATGACCGCGCACGCGAACATCCAGAACGGGCTGGCCGATGCCTTCGACGCGGTGAATGCCGACGTGCTGGACGGCAAGACGGACAAGATTGCTGCGACGGCCGCATGGCGCGACACCTCGCAGAAGATCATCGCCGACAACCTAAAGGGTGTGCCCGCCGACCGCGCGCCGCTGGTGGCCGCCCAGGTCAAGGGACTGGAAGGGCAACTCCAGAACCGGCTGTTCGACACCTTCCGCAAGCGCGACCAGCAGGATGTGGCCGCCGGCCTGCTCACCTACAACGAGCAGATGCAGCGCTTCGCCGCAACGGACCCGAAGGCCGCAATCCAGCAGTGGGGCACGTTCGTGGACCAGATGGGACCCGGCGCCGGCTGGCCTGCGGAGCGCATCGCCAAGGAAAAGCAGACCTTCATCGAGGGCGTGACCTTCAACCAGTTCCGGCGCGCGGGCCAGCAGGCTATGCAGTCGGGCAGCGTGGCGGCTATCGAAGAGGTGCAGAAGCGACTCGCCGGGCCCGAGGGAGATCCGCTCGACCCCGCCAAGCGCAACACGCTCGACCAGACCCTCTTCGGCTGGCGCACGAGCATCGAGGCGAAGCAGGCGCGCGCCGCGGACAAGGCCGAGCGGGACGCGACGAAGCGCTTCAACACGGCGACCGACACGCTGAACCAGTGGGGCGACATGGCGCTCAACGGCGCCACGGCATCCCCGGAGTTCATCGCCACCGCGGTGCAGCAGGTTGAAGGCATTCCCGAACTGCAGCCGCGCCTGCGTGACCTGCTGGAGACGCAGAAGGCGGTGTCCGGTTTCGCCAACCAGTCCGCGGCCCAGCGTGCGGCCATCCTCGAAGACGCGCGCGCAGAGCGCTCGAACCCTGCACGCGGCACGGACCCCGCCGGCGAGCGCCGCCTGAAGGCTGCCGAGCAGATCGACGACCGCCTGCGCCAGAAGGTCAACAACGGCGAGGCGTGGGCGGCGGCCCAGAGCGTGGGCGTCATCGGCGCCGCGCCGCTCATGCAGATCACCAACCCCCAGCAGGCCCTGCAGGTCTTCCAGCAGCGCACGCAGGACATCACCGCGGTGGAGGCCTGGGCCGGCCGCAAGGTGTCCCCGCTGCAGCCCCAGGAAGCCGAACAGTTCCAGAAGATCGTGCGCGCGCTGAAGCCCGACCAGGCCGCCTCGCTGCTCGGCCAGATCGGCGGGGTGGTTGGCGACGCCGACCGCATCGCTGCGATTGCCAAGCAGATCGGCGACAAGGACAACACGATGGGCATGGCGATGCTCTACGCCAACTCGAAGACGACGCAGGGCCGCTATACCGCCGAACTGGTGCTCCAGGGCGAGCAGGCCATTCGCGACAAGACGGTGCGCGTCGACGGCGCTGTGGAGTCCGGCTGGCGGGCCGACATCGCCAAGAAGGTGCGCGGCGCCTACTCCAACCAGGAGGTCGAGAACAACATCGTCGATGCAGCGTTCAAGATTGCCGCGGCGAAGGGCGGCGACGTCGACAACGCGATCAACCTCGCCGCTGGCGGAATCATCGAGCGCAACGGCGGCAAGATCCCGCTGCCCTACGGGATGAAGGAGCCCGAGTTCGACAAGCGCATCAAGGCGTTCACCGCGGCCGACCTGGCGGGCCAGGCCCCCGACGGCTTCGTGCAGGCGGGCCCCGCGCGCATGCCGCTCGCCGACTTCGTGAAGACGCTCCCCGACGCGCGACTCGTGCACGCCGGCCAGGGCCTCTACAACGTGCGCGCCGGCAACACCCTGGTCACGAACGAGCGTGGACAGCGCATCACCCTGAAAGTCAGCCCATGATCGACGCGATGTTCCAGCAGGGCACCGACCAGGCCCTCGACGACCAGATCCAGCGGCCTGCGCCCTTCAAGAAAGAGGGCCCAGGCTTCAGTACTTCCGGGCTCGGCCGCGGCGCGGTGCTGGGCGTTGGTGGCGGCGCAGCGAACACGCTGGCCTTTGGGTCCGAGCTGTTGGGCGCGTTCGGCGACGTGGCGGGCGCCGGCGGATTCAACCAGGGCGGCATGTTCAGCACGCCGACGGCAGAGGAGAAGCGCCAGCAGGACGAGGCGGCCAAGCGCCTGCGCGAGCAGGGCCCGAACTTCAGCAACGAGGCGGGCGACATGTTCCGGCAGCGCGCCAAGGAGATCATGCCGGACCCGGCGACCACGCATGCCAGCGAGCAGGTCGTGGCCGGCGTTTCCCAGTTCGCGACCCAGGCCATCGGCTACGCGGCCACGACCGGCCCGGCCGCGCCGTTCCTGCTGGGCGCCGACGTGGGCATGGCCGAGGCCGACAAGCTCAAGCAGCAGGGCGTCGACCTGGAAACCCGGACGAAGGCCGGCCTCGTGTCCGGCGCTGTGGCCGGTGTTTCTATCGCGCTGCCCGTGGCGGTGCCCGGCTCGGTGGCGAAGACTGCCGCGCTGGTCGCCGTCGGCGGCCCGGGCGGGTTCGTGGCTCAGAACGCCGCTGAGCGCGCCATCCTGAACAATGCAGGCTACAAGGACATCGCCAGCACCTACGACCCGCTCGACCCGGTGGGCCTGGCGCTGTCGACTCTGGTGCCGGCCGGCTTCGGCGCGGTGGCGGTGCGCGGCGCGCGCACGAAGACGGCGCCGACGCTGAAGGAGGTGGTGCTCGGCATCGAGAGCAACGGGCAGCGCTATGACGCGAAGGGCAACGTGCTGACGTCGCCCAAGGGCGCCAAGGGCGAGATGCAGGTCATGGACGGCACCAACCTGGACCCGGGATTCGGCGTTCGGCCGGCGGCTGACAACAGCCTTGCCGAGCGGGCCCGCGTGGGCAGCGACTACCTCGACGCCATGCTCAAGCGCTACGGCAGCGAGGACAAGGCCATGGCCGCCTACAACGCCGGCCCGGGGGCACTCGACAAGGCGCTCGCGCGCGCGGCGAAGGAGGGCGGCGACTACCTCCGGTTCTTGCCCGAGGAGACGCAGGCCTACGTCACCAAGGGCATGAAGCGGCTCGGCGAGGAGCGCACGAACGCCGGTGCGCGCGAGGCCATCGCCCGCGATCCAGATCTCGTAGCCGCGGCCCGCGTGCGCCAGACGCTGAACGCGATCGACAGCTACCGCCTGAGCGGCGACGGCGACATCGCCGGCATGTCGCGGCACCAGGACGCCATGGAGGCCGCGCACGACCAGCTTGCCCGCGGCGAGCCCGTGAGCGTGTCCGACCTGCTGGCGCTGGATTCCGTGCGCGCCGGCCGCCTGCTGGACGACCAGATTGCCGCAGGCGAAGCCCAGCGCGCCTCCCTGCTCGGCGAGGCTGGAAACATTGCGGACGCCGGACAGGTACGCCAGATCCGCGCCGAACTCGATCAGGTGAAGGCGCAACGCCCGGACGACAGCGCGGCGGCCATCAAGGCGCGGGCGAAGGAACTGCAGGACACCGATCAGCTGAGCTACAAGCAGGCCCAGGCCGCGGCCCGCAAGGAGATCGCCTCGGCGCTGGAGACGCACGACGCGCAGATCCAGCGGCTGAATGGCTTGCTCGACCAGAACACGCGGGCGCAGCGCGCCGCCGAGGATGTCGGCCGGGTGGATGCAGAACTGGCCAGCCTGCGGGAGCAGCGCGCGGAACTGGATGTGCCGGCCACGTCGCCGCGCTCGCTGGCGCTGGCCCTGAACGAGGCTTTCCGGCCGCCGCCGGCGCCGCGCGTGCGCACCGTAGTGGAAGCGCAGCCGCGCGCCACCGGGCGGCAGATGCTGGAGGCAGCGGGAGAGTCGGCCACCACGCCTCCTCCTGCGGCCCGCGCTGCCGTTGCTGGCGAGCCTGCTATCAATTCAGGAAAAAGGACTGATTCGGCCACCACGGACACCGCCGCCCTCGACCGCCAGGCCACCGAGGTTGCGGACCTGCAGCCCGACCTCATGGTGCAGCTCGAAGGCATGGACAAGCCGGTGCGCGCGGCGGACTTGCTCGAGCAGGTGAAGAAGGAGGCGGCCGACGAAACCCGCGATGCGTCGTTGATCGACGTGGCGGCGAACTGCTTCCTACGCAGTAGCTGAGGCGACGAGCATGACCAGCGACAACACGGCCGCCGTGCCGACCATCAGGGCGAGAACCTTCCAGTACGCCTTTGTGGCTTCCCATGCGTCCTGCCAGCGCCCGCGCGCCGCCCAGGCGGACAGCGGGATAGGGGCGAACAGCACCGCGATGCCCGCGAGGAACAGCCAGAAGGATTTCATAAGGGGAGGTTGGTGGCCGGTGCTGATCTCCGGCATGAGGGCATTCCCATGTGTCGGCCGCCCGCAAGCAGCGTCGCATAGCCCGCTGTTAGGTATCCACGCCTCAGCCTGCGCATTCACCAACGAGCGAAACATACCATGAAGCCAACTTGCATCCAAGCCGTACAAGAGGCGGCAAAAAAGCTGGGGCGCAACGCCCTGACGGCCGCTCAACTGCAGGCCATCGACGACCGGATCGCCGCCACGATGCGCCGCCTCGCGCGCACCGATCCCGACTGGCAGGCCAAGAGCACCGACCAGCGCGTCATCGAGGCTGCGCAGGCTGCCATGGCCGACATCCAGGCCGAGGCCGCGCGCAAGGTGGCGAACGCCCAGCGCCAGATCCTGAAGACCGCGGCCACCGACATCCGCATCACCGAGGGCATGGCGCAGTTCAAGGAAGGCCGCAGCCGCGCCCTCGTGAACGACATCGACAATACCGGCCACTACATCAACGGGATCAAGCAGGAGGCCGTGGGCAACATGGTCGACCTGATGGAGGCAGCCAAGACGGGCGAGGGCGCCGGCTTCGGCCGCCGCGTCATGATGTTCCTGTTTGACGCCGACAACCCGCGAATGACGCGCGACCTGGCCACCGAGATCTACCGCAACGGTGACGGCAGCACCGGCAACAAGATCGCGGCCGAGGGCGCGAAGGCGTACCTGAAGGTGATCGAGGGCCTGCGCCAGCGCTTCAACAGCGCTGGTGGCGACGTCGGGCGGCTGGAGTACGGCTACATCCCGCAGCCGCACGACGCGGCCAAGGTGCGCGGTGTCGGCGACGCTGCGGCGCGCGAGGCATGGGTGGATCGCATTGCTCCGCTGCTGGACCGCTCGCGCTACGTGCTGGAGGATGGTTCCCGCATGGGGGATGCCGAGTTTCGAACGCTGCTCGGCCGGGCGTGGGAGACGATCAGCAGCGACGGCGCGAACAAGCGCGAGCCCGGCGCCTTCGGCGGAAACGGCGCCAAGGCCAACGCCGGCAGCGAATCGCGGCAGATCCACTTCAAGGACGCCGACAGCTACATGGCCTACATGAAGGACTTCGGCACCGGCAGCATGTACGACGCGGTGATCGGGCACGTGGGCCGCATGGCGCGTGACATCGGGCTGATCGAGCGGTACGGGCCGAACCCGAACTCGCAGATGCGCCTGCAGTTCGACTTGGCTGAACGCGCAGACGGAACCATCAAGCGCGACTTCGGCCTGCGCCCTCAGAGCTACTGGGATCAGCTCAACGGAACGGCCGGCACGCCGCAGAGCGCGAAGCTCGCCCAGCTCGGAACCGACGCGCGCAACATCCAGACGTTCGGCAAGCTGGGCAGCGCGGTGATCTCCAGCATCACCGACCTGGGCACCTTCATGACGACGACCGGCTACAACAAGCTCGGGTACTGGGACGCCATCGCCAATATCGGCAAGACGGCCGCCAGCAAGGACGCGCGCGACTTCATGACCACGCACGGCATCATCGCGGAGTCGATGATCGGCGACATGAACCGCTGGACCGGCGACAACATCCGCCAGACCTGGAGCGGGCGGCTCGCGAACAGCACGATGAAGCTGTCCCTGATGAACGCCTGGACCGACACGCTGCGCCGCGCTTTCTCGCTCACGATGATGCAGGGACTCGCCCGCATGTCGAAGACGGAATGGGGCAAGTTGACCGAGTGGGACCGCACCCTGATGGAGCGCCGCGGCATCACCGAGGCCGACTGGCAGGTCATCACGAAAGCCGACCTCACCGAGTTCAGCGGTAAGCAGCACCTCACGCCCGAGGCGATCCGAGCTACGAACGATGACCGCGCGAGCGAGGTGGTGGCCAAGGTGCTCGGCCTGATCCAGAACGAGAGCGAGTTCGCCGTGCTCAACCCCGACCTCGCGACGAAGACCCTGGCCAGTGGCGGCGGTAGCCAGCGCGGCACGATGCGCGGCGAGTTCTGGCGCAGCGTGATGCAGTTCAAGAGCTTCCCGTTTGCCATGGTGTCGCGCCACTGGCGTCGCATGCTGGAGGCGCCGCAGGTCACGGACGGCAGCGCGCCGGTACTGGCCAACCGGGTGATGTACGCGGGCGCGCTCATGGTGACCACCACGGCCCTCGGCGCCATTGCACTGCAGGCAAAGCAACTCGTTGCCGGCAAGGACCCCATCGACATGCATGGCCCGCATGCCGCGAAGTTCTGGGCGAAGTCCGTTGCTCAGGGCGGCGGGCTTTCGATTTTTGGGGACTTCCTGTTGAACGACCCCACCGACCAACCCGGCGGATTCGTTGGTGCAGCTGGCGGCACTTTGCTAGGCCCAACTGCGGGGTCGACCATCGGGCTTGCGGCTATCGCCGTTGAGAACGCCCACAAAACAGCGAAGGGGAAGCCGACTCACATGGGAGCGGAAACACTCAAGTGGGCGCGCGCGAACACGCCATACACCGGCATCTGGTACGCGCGCGCCGCGCTCGACCACGCCGGCCTGCACGCCCTGCAGGAGAACCTGAGCCCCGGCTACCTGGGGAAGATGAAGGCGCGGTCGGCCAAGGACTTCGGGCAATCCTACTGGTGGAACCCGGGCACCGGCATGCCGGACCGCGCGCCCGATTTCGGAAAGGCGGTTGGTCAATGAAGCAAGAGCAATTCGAGCGCCTTCAGGCGCTGCACGAGAAACTGGTCGACGTCTTCCTCGACGAAGCCGATCCCGACAAGTGGCCCGGGAATGGTGTGGCGGTCGCGAGCTGGGATCAGCAGACGCGCGGGGATCGCTACTGGGTCAAGAAGAACGCGGTCGCGACTATCGCGCTGACGCAACGCATCCAGTCGCTGGTCACTGTGGTGCGCCATGCCACCGCGGCCGGCGGCGGCGAAGAGACGCCCGAGGCCGTGACCGACCCGCAGGACGACCTGGACAAACAGGTGGCAGAGGCAGAGAAGGAGGCTTCGAAGTTGCTGGCCAACCTGCAGAACCCGAAGGCGAAGGCGGACTTCGACAGGAAGGTGCATGGAAAAGCGTGAGATCAGTTTTCTCGCCTTCTTCCTGATCTGGGCCAAAGCCCGCAACTGGGTGGTGCCGGACGTGCATGTCCGTGCGTGTCACTGGCTCGAGCACCGCGGTTCGCTGGCGGTGCTGCGGTGCTTCCGCGGCTTCGGCAAGTCCACCATCCTCGCTGTGTACAACGCCTGGCGCTACTACTGCGACCAGACCTACCGCATCCTCCATCAGTCTGAAGCGGACAAGACCGCCTACAAGACGAGCCGCGACACCCAGTATGTTCTGCGCAACCATCCGCTGACGCGCGGCATGCTGCCGCCGGGGCAACTCTCCGTAGAGGCATGGTGGCTCACCGGCTCGTCGGACCCGCGGAATGCTTCGATGTACGCCAAGGGCATCCTGTCGAACGTCACCAGCGCGCGCGCCGACGAGTGCCAAAACGATGACGTGGAAGTGCCGCGCAACATCGGCACGCCCGAAGCGCGCGAGAAGCTGCGGTATCGCCTCGGTGAGCAGACGCACATCCTCGTCCCGGGCGGGCGGCAACTCTACATCGGCACGCCGCACACGCACGACAGCCTCTACGACGAACAGGAGAAGCTTGGGGCCGACTGCCTGACGATCCGCATGTTCGAACGCGAGCACCGCACCGAGAAGCCTGCGATGGTGATCGACCCGGGCTTCGCGCCCGAGTTCATCTTCGTGGGGATCGGCCGTGGCGCGCGGTGCCTCGTCGCTGGCATCGACTACCAGCTGATCGGCACCCAGGTGCACTTCGCCGGGATGCCGGAAGGGGTTGTCGACTGCTACGCCGGCAGCGCTTGGCCGGAACGATTTGACCGCGCCGAGATGGAGCAGCGCCGGCGCAAGACGAGAACCCTGAACGAGTGGGATAGCCAGTACCAGCTGCACAGCAAGCCCATCGGCGAGATTCGCCTGGACCCCGAAAAGATCATCCCCTACGAGATGAAGCCGGTTCTGAAGCGCGCGAACCGCGAGTCCATGCTGATGCTGGGCAATGTGCGCATCGTGAGCGCCGCGTGCCGCTGGGACTGCGCCATGGGCAAGATCGACACGGACGCCTCGGCAATCTCGCTGGTCTACAGCGATGCGGCCGGACGGCTGTACTGGCAGTTCGCGATCGGCCTCACTGGCGACATCGACGAGCAGTGCGAGAGCATCCGCAAGCTGGTCATCGAGTACCACATCCCGAGCGTGACGGTTGAGACGAACGGCCCGGGAGGCTTCGTGCCGCCGATCCTGCGCAAGCACCTGCGCGGCCAGGGGGGGAAGAAGCCGCTGCCGGCCGTGGCGTGCGGCGTGGTGGAAGACCACGTGGGCACGAACAAGAACAAGGACATCCTCGACGCCTTCGAAGCGCCCATGTCCATCGGCGCACTCTGGGCGCATGTCGACGTCCTCGACGGCCCGATGTGGGACCAGATGAAGGACTGGAACCCTGCCGTCACTACCCAGCCGGACGACTACCTGGACTCGGGCGCGAGGGCGATTCGGGCCAATCCCGTGCGGATCGGCAACGGGCACAGCGCCGGGATTCCGGCAGCGGTCGAGCGTGCAATCTGGCGGCCAGATTCTGGCGTCCATGAAGTCACGCTGGAGGCCTCCGAATGACCGTCCCCGTCCAAACCCCTGTTTCGAACCACGTCGGGAACGGGATCACTACTTCCTTCCCCTACGCCTTCCGCCTGCTCGACGCTGTCGACATCACGGTGACAGTCGATGGGGTAGCGAAGACGCTGAACATCGATTACACGGTGACAGGGGTTGGCGTCGAGTCGGGCGGCGCTGTCGTGTTCGCGGTTGCTCCAGCCTCCCTTTCGGCCATCGCGTTGATCCGCCAGGTTCCCATCAACCGCCTGACCGACTACCAGTACTCGGGCGACTTCCAGTCGCCCACCGTGAACAACGATTTCGACCGCATCGTGATGATGCTGCAGGACAGCGGCCTCGCCCTGGCGAACACGATCCGGCTTCCTCCAGGCGATGCCGCCAGCGGCGTGCTCCCCGATGCTGCTGGGCGCGCGCTCAAAGGCCTGGCATTCGATGCCGAGGGCGACATCTTCCTGACGGCCGCATCGGGCAACGCCGATGTGCTGGCAGCCGCGCTGGGGTCGAACGCCACCGCCGCGCTGGGTGGTGGCCTGGTGGGCTACGACGGCACCAAGAACTATGCCGCGGGCACCATCGGCAAGGGCATCAAGGATGCCGCAGCCGTCGGCGCCCAAGGGATCGCCGATGCCGCAACAGCCGCCGCCGCTGCCGCCGCCGCGAACACCAACACGAACAACTACAAGGCCGATGTCGCCAGCGTCGCTGATGCCGCCAAGGGCGCGGCGCTGATGGGATACAAGCTCAACGCCACCGGCACTGTCGGCCGCGCGCTGACAGCCAAGCTGCTCGAGCGCGTGAGCGTGAAGGACTTCGGCGCTCTAGGGGATGGTGTTGCCGACGATACCGCAGCGATTCAATCTGCTGTGAACTGGGCGCAGTCGGCGGCGAACCGTGAAATTCACTTTCCCGCTGGTCGATACAACGTCTCGTCGACCATCACCGTGACGCCAACATTCCCTGGCTTCCTGTCGTTCAAGGGGGCCGGCCGTGCTACCACCATCGTGCATGCTGTCGTAGGTCCGCTGTTCCAGTTTTCTGGGACCATGGACTATCTGACCGTTTCCGATCTGCGCATCCTGTCGTCCACGGCGAAGTCCAACAAGTTGCATGCAGCCTTCTATTTCCCGGATGGCAACACGCACAGCGATTTCGTGAACGTCACCTATGACAGCGACAGCAACGCCACGATGGGCGCGTCGTTCTACTACTGCGAGCAGGACAAGACGAATGACACGGTGAGCTTTGTGAACTGCATCGCGATCTGCCGCACCTGCTGCTACCAGATCGGCGCAGGCAGCTCGATCTTCTGGCATGGCGGCCGGTGCATCGGCCAGTGGCCAACGGTCAACGGCACCGGCATCCTCTTCACCGGTGGCAATGGCGGCTGCTGGATGTGGGCCACCGACACCATCCAGCTGGAGTACGGCGTTCGTGTGCAGCGCCTGACAGCCACTTCGAACCGCGAGATCTTCGCGGTGCATGCTGCGTTCGACTCGTGCCGGATCAACTTCTCCCAGGAGGACCAGAGCTACGTGTCGATCCTGGGCTGCTGGGCTGCCAGCGCGAAGGACTACGGCATCCAGTTCGCTGGGGAGTCGGATGCGGCGATCATGACCATCAGCGGCGGCACGGTCTTCAACTCCGGCGGTGGGGCTGTAGGCGGCGGGGCCAGCATCGGCCTGCGCTACAACGGCCGGGGCGCGCTCTTCTGCAACGGCGTGGTGTTCCGCAACAACCTGGGACGCGCGATCTACTGCGAGAACGATCTGCCGTCCGTCTACGGTGTCATCGAGAACTGCCAGTTCCGGGACAACGGCGCCAACGGCGACTACCAGGTCTATCTCACCGGCAACAAGGTCTTCCGCAACAACTACCTCAACGCGGCGGCGAGCGGTGCGTCCGCGGTGCAGCGGGACCTCACGGGGCGCTCTCGCCTGCGTATCAGCAACAACATCGGCTTCCAGGGCATCGCGCTGGTGACGCCGCCTACCTTCCCTGCGTCAGGCGTAGCAGCCACCAACGACACCGGTGTGGCCGCGACGCTCTACCTTCGCGGCGGGACTGCGACATCCGTGCAGAAAAACGGCAACTTCATCTGCGACATCGTGGGGGGCGGCAACGCGAACGTGAACATCCGGCTTCGCCCGGGCGACACGTTCACCGTGAACTACACCGTCGCGCCTTCGGCGACGTGGGACTTTGAGTGAGGTGCGAATGACGCGGACAAGGCCTGCTCCACTGGAAGAAGAGATCGAAGGAAAGCGACTCATGAAATTCGATCCGACGATCAACACCGGCACCATCCTGCAAACCGTTGTGGTTGCTCTTTCGGCGGTCGCGCTCTTCTTCGGGCTCAAGGCAGAGAGCGCCCAAAACAAGGCAGAGCTCGAGCAGGTCAAGGCTGTTGCTGCGGTTGAGCGAGCGCAGACGACGCAAGCTCTTGCCGAGATCAAAGCCGAGATGAAGGAGCAGGGCAAGACGCTTGGCGACCTAAAGGAAGGGATTGCGATCTTGCGCGGCCGCGCGGCAGACACGGGGGTGAAGCGATGAACTTCGATCAAGCATTCGACCGCCTGCTCGGGCATGAGGGCGGCTACGTCAACGACCCGCGTGACCCGGGCGGCGAGACTAACTGGGGTATCACCGTTTCCGTTGCACGCGCCGAGGGCTACAGCGGCCCGATGCGCGACCTGCCGCGGGATACCGCGAAGGCGATCTACAAGGCGAAGTACTGGGCGCCGGTGCGCGCTGACGAACTGCCCGACAGCGTGCGCTTCGACGTCTTCGACGCAGCAGTAAATCACGGGGTGAGCCAGTCTTCGAAATGGCTGCAGCGCGCGGCCGGCGCGAACCCCGATGGTGTCATCGGCGCGCAGACCGTGGCAGCGGTCCGCTCGGCTGGCCCACTTATCGCCGCAGCCTTCAACGGCTATCGGCTGCAGTTCTACACCGACCTGAGCACGTGGCCGACCTTCGGCAAGGGCTGGACTCGGCGCGTGGCCTCCAACTTGCAGAATCTGAAGGGCTGACCATGGCTGCACTCATCGGGCTCGCTCCCGTCATCAGCGACATCCTCGACAAGTTCCTGCCTGACAAGACGCAGGCGGAGGCGGCCAAACTGGAGGTGTTCAAGGCCGCTCAGGCTCAGCAGCTGGCCGAGCTGAAGGCAATGTCGGACATCGCGGCCGCGCAGAGCGCGACGAACTCAGTAGAGGCGGCCAGCACGCGCTTGTTCGTGGCGGGCTGGCGGCCGTTCGTGGGCTGGATCTGCGGCTTCGCCGTCGGCTTCAAGTTCATCGGCGGCCCGATCCTGTTCATGGTGGCCCAGGCGCTGGGCCATCCTGTGACGCTGCCATCCATCGAAACCGAGGAACTTTGGCCGTTGCTGCTAGGCATGCTGGGCCTCGGCGGCCTGCGTACCGTGGAGAAGGTGAAGGGCGCGGCCTAATCGCCCTTCCTGGTCGCCACGTAGGTGATGCCGATCGCATTGATGAAGTCGTGCTTCACCACATTCCAGCCCAGCTCATCCAGCAAACCGAGGATGTAGTCCTCGCGGAAGGAAAGCTCCAGCCAGCCGTGATGCCTGATGCAGTAAATGGCTTGGCCTGAAGGGTTGATGCCCCAAGGATAGGGCAGTGCGTTGTTGATCGTCTCGCCGGCCAGGACCAGCCGGCCGCCAGGCTTGAGCACCCGCGGGATGGCCTTCAGCAGCCGGACATGATCCGCGCAGTGGTGGAAGCACTCGAAGAAGAGCACCGCGTCGAACTTTTCCTGGATGGTTTCCGCGTCGAAGAAGTTACCCACGCTCAGGTCGACATCGAGATCAAGCGCCCGAGCGCGCCGGCTCGCGATCTCCACGAAGTGCGGGGAGATGTCGATCCCCTTCACCTTGTAGCCGGACAGGCCGAGCTGCACTGTGGTGTTGCCCCAGCCGAACCCCATCTCCAGGACGCTCGACGCCGGCGGCAGGTTCATGGCCTGGATGACATGCCCAATTGCCATCAGCTGCGCGCCGATGGTCTTGGCATCCCCCGAGATGTAGGGCACCGGGCGCCTTGCGTACAGGTCGGCGTCGTACGCGGTCACCTCGTTGGAGGTGCCGTAGGCCCGATTCGCGATCTCCGAATAGGTGGACATGACCCAGGCAGCGTATTCGCTCGAGCGCGGGGCGGCGCTGATCGGCTTCAGGTCTACCCAGAAATCGTCGAGGAGGGCGGTGTACGCCGCGGGGTCTTCGTTGGCGAGTCGTTCCAGCTTTGCAACTTCGGTCTCGATCTCGGACGGTTGGATCCGGCGAGTGGTCCTGAAGGTCTGCAGTCGCTTGAACTCCTCGCTCTGGGTCAGGCTCTCACGGAAGGAGGCGAGAGTGTGCCCAGCGGACAGGTGCAGGGCAATCGCTTCCTCGCTCTCGGGCGGGCGCCTGAGCAGCTCGATGTAGCTGCTGATGAGCTGCTCGCGCTGTAGTGGCGCGCCGGGGTTGGCCTGCTCCTGCTCTGCAGCATTACCGCTCATGGAAACAAAAGTTTCTGGACCCCGCATCTGATCGCCTCCGAAATTTTGGTGGATGGTACATGGCTCGCCGCAGGCCCCCGGCACTACAAAACCGACCGCAAAATATTCCAGAAATTATTCCGGCCGGCTCCCGCCGGCTCCTGCCGGCCAGCGCCGGCGGCAGTCGCCTCGCCCGCGCGCCGGGCCAGAGGCACGCGGGCCTGTCGCAATGCGGCAAAACAAGCATTCCTTCGGTGGGGGGAAAATTGTCCAACTGGGCGCAAATCGTGCGCTCGACGCACTGTGCGCATGTCCAGTCCTCCAGCATCCATGCGGGTTCCCGGGGTGTGCGCCATCCGCATGTCGGACTCGAAATCAGGCGTACTAGCGATAGTACCGAGGGTTCGAATCCCTCCCTCCCTCCAAAAATGACGGCCTGATCTATGTAGAACGTGGATCAGGCCGTTTTCTTTTGGATCGACGGTCTGCCTGCAAGACTCTGCGTACTCCCAGGAAAGGATCCGCCATGAAGCGCCATCGCAGGTTGATTTCCAGCGCCGCTGCGGCGTTGGCGATCTTGTCGATCGCCGCCTGCTCGGTGCCGCAGGCGAAGGATGCCGCCGCGGCACCCACAGCGCCCGCAGCGTGTCGCCAGGACGCCGCAGCCGCCCTGACGGGCAAGAGCCGCATCAGCGACGCCGATGCCCGGCAGGCGACAGGCGCGTCCATCGTGCGCCAGATCCAGCCGGGACAGCCCGTGACGATGGACTATCGCCGCGAGCGCGTGACCATCGAGACGGACGCGGCCAGCGGCAAGATCGTCCGCGCCTACTGCGGATAGTCCGGCTCCTGCCGGTCTCAGCCGTTCGCCGCAGCGCCCGTGCCGGCCTGCGCCGAAGGGCGGGCGGTGGCGACCGTGCCTTCCTTGTCGAGCGAGCACCACGCGGCCTGAGGCTGAGCCTTGCCCGCTTCGAGCGAGCACCATGCGGCCGAGGTCCTGGTGGCCTCCGCCGAGCACCATGCGGCCGAGGTCCTGGTGGCCTCCGCCGAGCACCATGCGGCCGAGGTCCTGGTGGCCTCCGCCGAACACCATGCGGCCGAGGTCTTGGCGGCCTCCGCCGAACACCATGCGGCCGAGGTCTTGGCGGCCTCCGCCGAGCACCATGCGGCCGAGGTCCTGGTGGCCTCCGCCGAGCACCATGCGGCCGAGGTCCTGGTGGCCTCCGCCGAGCACCATGCGGCCGAGGCCTTGGTGGCCTCCGCCGAGCACCATGCAGCCGAGGTCTTGGTGGCCTCCGCCGAACACCATGCAGCCGAATCCTTCGCAGCCGCCGGCGTCGGCTCGCCGAACTCCTCGGCAAGCAGTCGCTGCATCTGCTGGAAGGCCGCCTCCAGCGCCTTCGCGTCGTCCTCGCCGCGCAGGCCGAGGTATGGGAAGTGATGCAGGAAATATCCGAAGGTGGCTTCGCAATCGGCGGCGTATTTCCTCGTGTCGAGGATGTGCATGTGCCAGAAGCGGTCGACGTCCTGTTCGGGCGCGAGGGTCAGCTCGGGGTGCTTCGCGTGCAGGATCAGGTAGCGCTTGTATGCCACTTCCATCTGGTCCGCGTAGCTTGCCGACCAGCCGTAGCCGTCCTCCTCGCGGGTGGCTTTGAACTTGATCGGCGTCAGGTCGAGCGCGTGGATCGCCGCGATCGTCTGTTCCAGCGGCTTGTTCTGGGTTGAATCGGTCATGAATGCTCCTGTGAAGTTTCGGGGAAGCCCGAGCGAACGTGCCCGGTAACGATTGCCGCGAAGGCGCGGCCTTCAGGCCAGCGCCGACGGGGCAAATTGGGTGCGCAGGTGACGCGCCATGAAATCGCGTGCCTCGTCGGCCGGCACAGGCTTGCACAGCCAGTAGCCCTGGGCTTCGTCGCATCCGTGGCTGTGCAGGTAGTTGAACTGGACGGGCGTCTCCACCCCTTCGGCCACCACCTTCATCCGCAGCCCGTGGGCCAGCGTGATGATTCCGTCGATGAGAGCGCGCGCGTCCGCGTCCTGCGAAAGGTCGTTGATGAAGGAGCGGTCGATCTTGACCGTGGAGAGCGGAAAGTGCTTCAGGTACGACAGCGACGAGTACCCCGTGCCGAAGTCGTCGATGGCCAGGCCTACGCCCATGTCGCGGATGGTCCGCAGCAGTTTTGCCGCGTGCTCGGGGTTCGCCATCATCGCGCTCTCGGTGATCTCCAGCTCGAGCAGCGAAGGATCGAGGCCCGACGACTCCAGGATGGCCTTGACGTCGGCCACCAGCGTGCGGCTCTCGAACTGGCGCGGCGACAGGTTGACGCTGGTTAGCACCTCCGGCAGGCCGTGCTTCTGCCATGCGAGCGCGTCGGCACAGGCTCTTTCCAGCGCCCACTTGCCCATCGACACGATCAGGCCGAGCTCCTCGGCGATCGGAATGAACTGCACCGGCGGGATCATGCCCAGCACCGGATGGCGCCAGCGCATCAGCGCCTCCACGCCGACGATGCGCTGCGTCTGCAGGTTCATCTTCGGCTGGTAGTGCATTTCCAGTTCGCCGCGCTCCAGGGCGTGGCGCAGGGCGCTTTCCAGCATGAGCTGCTCGGTGCTCTGTGCGTTCATCTTCGCCGCGTAGAAGCGGTAGGTGTTGCGGCCCTTTTCCTTGGCGCGGTACATGGCGGTGTCGGCGTTCTTCAGCAGCGTCTCGGCATCGCCGCCGTTCTCCGGGTAGATGCTCACGCCCACGCTGGCGCTCACATGCAGCTCGCGGCCCTCGATGATGAAGGGCTCGGCGCAGCGGTCCAGCACCTTCTCGGCCAGCACCGCGGCGTCGTTCGCGCTGTCGAGGTTTTCCATCAGCAGCACGAATTCGTCGCCGCCGAAGCGCGCCACCACGTCGCTGTCGTGCAGCAGCTTCCTCAGGCGCTTGCCGCAGGTCTTGATCATCTCGTCGCCCACGCCGTGGCCGAGCGTGTCGTTGATGTGCTTGAAGCGGTCCAGGTCGACGAACATCACGGCGAACTGCTTCTGCTGGCGGTTGCTGCGCCTGATGGCCCGGGCCAGCTCGTGCTGCAGCGCCGAGCGGTTGAGCAGCCCCGTCAGCTCGTCGTGGCTGGCCATGAAGCGCAGGGTCTTCTCGGCCTGCTTGCGCTGCCGGTACTGGACGATCTGCAGTGCGATGACGCGCAGCGACTCCAGCGTCTCGGCGTCCGCGACGTACGGACTGGCGCCGAAGAGTTCCAGCGCCGTGGTCGCCTCGGGCGCGACCATGGGTACCACCAGGCCGGTGGTCAGCCCCGCCTCGCGCGCCATCGCGTCGCGGGTGAAGTGGCTCGGCGATGCCTGCGTGTCGGTGCGCACGACGCTGCCGATTCCCCACGCGCGGCCCAGCGAGCCTTCGCCGGAGCGGTAGGTGAGCAGGCGGCTGGCCTCGACGAAGCCCCGCACCGCCGGGTCGTTGTCCACATGCCAGGCCACGGCGCAATGTGCCAGGCCGTCCTCGCCGACGCTCCACAGCGCGCCGCAGTCCCAGCGCAGGTCGGTGCATATCGCTTCAAGGGCCAGCGCGATCACCGTCTCGGTCCTGCCGTCACCGGCCAGCAGGCGCGCGATCTTGTATTCGAGCTTCTGGCGCAGTGCATCCTTGCGCGGCCGCGTGGCGTCGCGCACCGTGCCGCGCACCAGCCTCCTGCCCGCGTCTTCGCCCGACTGCGCGATGACATGCAGCCAGCGTTCGGTGCCGTCGGGCAGGCAGAGCCTGTGCTCGAACTCGCTGCGCTCGGTGGACTGGGACGCCAGCGCGATCTGCCGCTCGACCGTGCCGCGCTCCATGTTCGGCACGCGCGAGAGCAGGGCGTGCAGGTCCAGCGGCAAGGGGTCGTCGGCAAAGCCCAGGATGCGCCGCGCCTCCTCGGAGCATTGCAGCGCGCCGGTTTCGGGGTCGAGCGTCCAGCTGCCCAGGCTGGCCAGGTGCTGCGCGTCCTCGAGCTGCCGCTCGCTCGCGCGCAGGTGGCTGGTCATCTCGTCCGCCAGGACCTGGGCCCGGCTGCCCGTGGTGGCCAGCGACAGCATGATGCCGGCCAGCAGCGTGCTGGTGGCGAGGCCGCCAACGAACACGAGCCACGGTATGGTCTTGTCCAGCGGGCCGAGGATCTGGCTCTCGTCCTGCTTCACCTCGACCACCCAGGAGCGGCCGCCCAGCTCGAAGCCGAGCGTGCGCTCCAGGCTGTTCGCGGGTTCGGCAACGGGCTTGGCGAGGGCGGCGCTGTCGAACAGCAACTGCCGGTCGCTGAACGCGATCGGCGTCACGAACCTGGTTTCGATGCGCGTTCCGATCGGTCCCCGGCCCGGACCGGCGTCGGCCAGACGCAGGCGCAGCGTCTTCGCGGCCTCGATGCTGATCACGTCGCGCAGCATGCCCGTGATGCTGAAGCCCGCGCCCACCGAGCCCATGTAGGCCTGGCGCCGCTGCTCCAGCGTATCGACCGGCATCTTCGGGCGGTACACCGGCAGCCGCATCGCCAGCCCGACGTCCGAGCCGCGGCCCGCGATGCGGATCTTGCGGCCGGAGGTGACGAGCCCGCCGGTGTCACGCCCCTGTTCGAGTGCGTCGCCGCGGTCGGGCATGGCGCCCAGGTCATTGCCCAGCAGTTTCTCGTTGCCCGCCAGAGGCTCGATGAAGGCCAGCGGGTAATAGATATCCCGCGTGCCGCCCGGCTTGATGGCGAAGCCGGAGCTGACGGCCGCGTCGAGGCTGTCGTCGCCGCGAACCTGCTCCTCGAAGAGCTGCTTGTCCTCCGGCATGACGCGAGGCGCGTAGTTGACTGCCTGGAAGCCGGGGTAGGCGCTCGGCAGGTTCAGGCCCGAGACGTAGTCCCGGAAGTCGCTGCGGGTCACTCCCTCCGAGGTATTGAAGCGCGCGCGCAGGCCGATCAGGACGGCGATGTAGTCGTCGAACCGGCTTTCGACCTTCCGCGCCAGATCGAGGGCGGTAGCGTCGAAGCGCGTCCGCGCGCTGCGCCCGATTTCCTGATGGGCATAAATTCCGAGGGCGATCGACAGCGCCGTGCCGAGTATGAAGATCACAACCGGCAGGCGAATCCTGGCCCAGATGGACAAAGACATGGTTCGATCCTGTCGCTAGTGCAAGCCGGATGGCTCCGAGTGCCCCACAGTGTGGCACGGGAGCGGACGCAACGGTTTCAATTGGGAACAATTCACTCGTAATTCTGTAATGTTGGGTAAGGAGTTCTTAATTGTTAATTCTTAAGAATTAAATTTTTCTGGCGCCAAAGCTTTTGACCCGGGTCAAAAGACCGCTCCTGGGTACCTCGGAAAGCGGCCTCCTGCCTGGAATGCCTGCGACGGCACCGCAACGGCGCGACGAAGCACCCGCCCGGCCTTCAATGGTCGGAGGTGCTGTATTTCGGTCTGTGGAACCGTGCCGAATTCGAGGCGAACAAAGGATCGGCAGTAGCAGCCGGCGGGCAGGCTTCAGGCGGCCGCGGATCGGCGCGTCACCGTGCCCGGGAATTCCTCCACCGACGCGAGCAGCGGCGTCGCCTTCAGGCACAGGATCCGCGCCTCGCGGCCATCGCGTGCCCGCTCGAGGCAGAGCGCGACAGCATGGGCGTCGTCGGGCTGCAGCCGCCAGAACTGCCAGCCGGTGGCGTCGTCGTCCTCCAGGGCGTGCCCGAATCCGATGGCCTGGCTGCCGCTTCCGTCCAGGTCGAAGGAAAAGCGGTCCAGCGGAATCGAAAGGCCCATGCCGCGCGCCTTGATGTAGCTTTCCTTGAGCGTCCACAGATCCCAGAAGCGCGACGGCTGCTGGGCGGCCGGAAGCTGCTGCAGCGCCTGCGCCTCCTTCGCCGAGAAGAAATGCCCGGCGACCTCCAGCGGCGCGTTCCTTGCCGTGTGCTCGACGTCCACGCCCACTTCGCGCTCCACCGCCAGCGCTGCCACCACGAGCGACGCGCTGTGCGAAATGTTGAAGCGGATGCGCTGCGCCTGCGGCAGCGCATTGGCGATCCGCGGGCGACCGTATTCGTTGTTCTCGAAGCGCCAGTCCGCTGGAGCGACCTGGGGAACGTAGCGCGAGAGCAGAGAGCGGATCAGCCCTCGTGTCATCAGATGGCGGCGCCTGTCCCGGGCGAAATGAAAACGCCCGTGCTTCTCCCGCTCCTCGGTCGTCAGGAGGGCCATGATGGCCGCGTCGCCGGCGGGGTCGTCCTGTTCAGGCACGTACAGGTGCCAGAGGTGGACCTGGTGCGCATCGATCTGCAATTGCATGCGCAGGATTCTGGCCTGCCCCGGCGGCGTCCGGCCCGCGCCCGATTCAGCCCGGCTTAAGTTTGCAGTTCCATACTGGAGTCGACGGTCCGCTGGCGTTGGTAGAGGTTGCCACTGGCACCCGCGCCGCTTGATGCGGGCGGTTCCTCGAGGCCGGCGATCGTCACGTCTTCCTTGCCGCCTGCGCTAAGCGCGGGCGGCTTCCCCCAGCCAGTTCGGCTCGTTGGACGTATCCGGAAAGCCCGAGTCGTCCACGGTCCCGGTGCCAGCCATCGGCTGCACGGCCGCGTGCCGCAGCTCGTAGCCCCGGCCGTACACCGAGTGCAGCACGAACTCGTTCGCCTTGTGCAGCGAGAGCTTGCGGCGGATGTTCGCCACGCAGCAGTCGAGCACCCGGCTCTTGCGCTCGACGCGCGAATCCGGCCACAGCGAACCCAGCAGCCAATCGCGCTCCAGCAGCTGTCCGGCGTTGCGGAACAGCAGCAGCGCCAGTTCGAACTCGCGCGGCTTCAGGCGGATTTCCTCGCCCTTGCGCACCACCACCTTGCGGTTGCCGATGAAGCGGTAGTCGCCGAACAGCGCGCTCGTCGCCTGCGGATGCAGCAGCGTGTCGTTGCGCCGCAGCGCCTCGCGAACGCGCAGTTCCACCTCGAAATCGTCGACCGGCAGCACCGCGAAATCGATGCCCGGGCCCTTCGACTCGGGCTCGGCGGCCGACAGCACCTCGGCCAGCAGCTCGCGCTGCAGCGCATTGGCGACCAGGAAGATCGGCACCCGCAGCGCCTGGCACATCGAGGTCAGCACCGGCCACGCGCCTTCGTCCTTCAGCACCACCAGCAACAGGTCGAAGTGGTTGGTGCCGTGCGTCGCCGCATGCAGGAAGTCGGCGCTGTTGTCGAATGAAACCGGCGTGCAGCCCATCAGGCGCAGCTTCTGGCCCCACGCGCGCGTCTGGGCTTCGTCGCAACCCACCATGGCCACCTGCCGCGCGTCGCCGCGAGCATCGTTGTTCATGTCGAAAGCTTCCATGTGTTGGTGGCGGCGGTGGGTGATGAGGGTTGCCCGCGTTCAGCGCTCGCCGGCGCGTGGCAGCTTCCAGCCGATGCCGGCGTTGAATCCCCAGTCCCGCCCCGCGCTGGCGAGGGTCATGCCCCAGGCAGTCCGCCCGTCATCCGAAAGAGTCCTGAAGCCCAGGCTCACCGCCGTGTAGCCCCTGTAGCTGCCGAAGGCGAGGCCCACGGTCTTCTCGCCAGGCTGGAGGGCGGGCACGTAGGCGGCCGTCATCGCCACGGCCATGGCGGTGCCCGAATAAGCGACGCGCTCAACGTCGCGCAGCACCGCGCCCGTCTGGCTCAGCTGGCCGACGTTGACCGCGTCTGCCGGCTGCACGCCCGGCGCCAGGTTGGAGATCGCCGCGCCCCCGGCAGCGCCCGCCGTGCCGTGCCCGGCGGCGGCGCACAGCCACAGCGCGACCAGCAGCGCCGCCCGCACGCGCTCAGCCCGCCGCGAGGCGGTTGCCCGAGCCCGCCTGCGTCTTGCGCACGCCGTCCGGTCCGTAGAACAGCTGCGCACTGGCCTGCAGGAAGTGCAGTGCCTGTTGGGTGAAATCGAGATGCGCGTAGACCATCGAGCCGTTGCGCAGGTTGTGGCCGCGCGCCTGCCCGGCCAGCTCCAGCAGTTCCTCCCAGGCCTGCCGCGCCTGCGGGCCGGCAGCGGCGGCGGCCGCATCGGCGCCCTCGCGGCCGGGCCCGAAGCCCAGTGCCGCCTGCAGCGCCTCGCGCTGCGCGTCGAGTTCGGCCATGCGGTCCAGCAGCACGGTCTTTTCCGCGGCGATGGCCGCCAGGTCGGTGAAGCTGCCGCCCGACATGGCCTCGGCCTCGCGGTCGAGCACCGATACGAATTCCTCGATGCAGGCGGCCTCGGTGCGCAGGTGGGCCAGCAGGTCGGACTGCTGCTTTCTCATTCGCCTTCGCCCTTCTTCACGTCCTGGCCGTTGCCCGCGGGCGCATCGGGCGCGCCGGGCGTGAGCAGGTCGCGCACGCTGGCCAGCAGGCCGTCGGCGATGCGTTCGGGGCGGATCTGGTAGCGCCCCGCGCGGATGTCCTCGCGGATCGCCGCCACGCGGGCCGCGTCGAAATCGCTGGCGGCGCCCGCGGCGCTGGGCAGCGAGTGGACGTGCGCCGACGAGGCCGGTGCCGCCGCCTTCGCGGTGCGCTGGGCGGCGTCGGCGCCGGCCGAAGCGGTCGTGCCTGCCGTACCGGCGGTGGCTGGCGTCGTTCGGTGAAGGGGCGTGGCCGAGGGGGCGGGTTGATCGATTTTCAAGGTGATTCCTCAGGGGCTGACCCGTATATCGGCAGCCCGCGCAAGAACTTTAGGAATAGCGTGCATGGCGGTTTTTGTGCGGCGCGTCATTGCGCCAGCCGGATCTGCCCCTCTTCGTCCGCCACGCCGCTGACCAGCCGGCCGTCCAGCGTCCTGGCCTGTACCACGGCGCCTGCAGCCGCTCCGGTCATGGCCTTGGCCTCGGTGCTGATGACGAAGCCCTGGCCCTGCGCCACCACCTTCACCGCCTGCCCCTGCTGGATGACGGTGACGCCGCGCAGCAGCTCCTTGCGCAGCGGCGCGCCGGGCGCCACGCGGTTGGCCGTGACCACGCCGGCGAGCTCGGCCGCGCTGGTGACGATGGAGCGCGGCAGTCGCGTGAGGTCGCCGGTGCGCTCCGCGACGTCGCCCGCGCCCAGCGGCCGGCCCGCGTCGATCGCGCGCGCGGCCACGAAATAGCTGCCTTCCACCGACACGTGCGCCTGCACGAAGCGCGTCCAGGGCCGCTGCGCCTGGCAGCGAACGCCCACCGAGACGCGGCCCCATGGCTTCGCGCCCGGCGGCAGGAAGGCCTCGGGCGCGTCGCATGCGGGCAGGGCCGAGGTGCCGCGGCCTTCCAGGCTGATCGTCACCTTGCCAGGCAGCCCGGCCGATTGCGCCTGCAGGTATTTCTCGATGACCGTGTCGGCGGAAGCAGCGCCTTCGGCTGCGCCTGCTGCGCTGGCCGCGCAGCAGCACGACAGCGCCAATGCCGCTGCGGGCAGCACGGTGCGCAGTGCGTGGTCGCGAAGCTCGGCAAGCGTTGGAAGGGTCATCGGATATGTGTGGGTGGTGGCTTCGGCGGCGGTGCGTCACACAGGAGCAACGCATGCCGCCGCACGGAAATTCTAGAAATCCGCGCGGCTATCGAAGTTGCGAGCAGCAGGCGAAAACCCCCTTTGTTCGGGCGATTGCAAAAGCGGCTCGTGCATAGACTCGCTTTCCATCTGTCGCTGCGCCCCGCGCACTGGCGACGCCTCAACGGATGGAACAAACATGCTCGACAAGCTGGATGCGGCGCTTCGCTTCAACCGCGAAGCCCTCAACCTCCGCGCGGAACGCCAGGAGGTTCTCGCGGCCAACATCGCCCATGCGGACACGCCCAACTACAAGGCGCGCGACTTCGACTTCAGCGCACGCCTGAGCGACGCCGTGGAGCGCGGCCGCGCGTCGCAGTCGATGTCGCTGGCCACCACCTCGTCGCGCCATCTCGCGGGACAGGCGCAGGCCATGCCCGACAAGGACCTGCTCTACCGCGTGCCCAACCAGTCCAGCCTCGACGGCAACACCGTCGAGATGGACGTCGAGCGCATCGCCTTCGCCGACAACGCGCTGCGCTACGAATCGAACCTCACCGTCATCAACGCGAAGATCAAGTCGCTGCTCTCTGCGGTGCAGCAGTAAGCAGCCAGAGCCCGTTCCATGCCCTTCAACAGCACCTCCATGAACATCTTCAACGTGGCCGGCTCGGCCCTGACCGCGCAGTCGCAGCGCATGAACGTGACCGCGAGCAACATGGCCAACGCCGAGAGCGTGGCCGGCCCCGACGGCATGCCCTACCGCGCGAAGCAGGTCGTGTTCCAGGTCGCTCCCTCGTCGCACGGCGCCGGGGACATCGGCGGCGTCAAGGTGGCCGGCGTGGTGGAAGACCCGTCCCCGCCGAAGCTCGTGTTCGACCCGAAGAGCCCGCACGCCAACGCCGAAGGCTACGTGGCGATGCCCAACGTCAACGTGGTCGAGGAGATGACCAACATGATCTCCGCCTCGCGCAGCTACCAGGCCAACGTCGAAGTGCTCAACACCGCCAAGACGCTGATGGTCAAGACGCTGACCCTCGGCCAGTAACTCCCCAAGTCCCGCAAGACGCACAAGAAAGAACAGGCACGAACGCGCCATGGCCATTTCCGATACCTCGTCCATCACCGGACAGAACGCCGCCTCCGCGGTTGGCGGCAACAGCAGCACCTCCAACGTCGACAGCGAGCAGCGCTTCCTGAAGCTGCTGGTCACGCAGCTGAACAACCAGGACCCGCTCAACCCGATGCAGAACGCCGAGCTCACCTCGCAGCTGGCGCAGATGAGTACCGTCAGCGGCATCGAGAAGCTCAACAGCACGCTCTCGGGCCTGGTGAACCAGACCAGCTCCAACCAGCTGCTGCAGGCCACTTCGCTGATCGGCTACAACGTGCTGTCGCCGGGCGATTCGCTCACCACCAAGGAGCCCGAGGCAGGCAAGGAGCCCGCGTCGCAGGCCTTCGCCGTCGAACTGCCGGGCACGGCCTCCGACGTCGACATCAAGATCGTCGATTCCACCGGCAAGGTCGTGCGCACCATCAACGCCGGCTCCATGACCGAAGGCGTCAACGCCGTCACCTGGGATGGCAAGGACGACACGGGCGCCGTGGTGCCCGCGGGCGCCTACCGCTTCACCGTAGACGCAAGCAACAGCGGAACCACCGTGAAGGCCACGGCGCTCACTTTCTCGCAGGTGGCGGCGGTCAAGCAGGGCGCTGCCGGCGTCACGCTCGAACTGATGACGGGCAGCAACATCAGCCTGTCCGACGTGCGCCTGTTCCTCTGAGCGTCTTCTTTCCCTTCCTCTTCGCATCCAACGCAAACGCGCCGCATCCAACGGCAGACAAGGAACCATCATGGCTTTTTCCCAGGGCATCAGCGGACTCGGCGTGGCCGCGGCCAACCTCGACGTCATCGGCAACAACATCGCCAACTCGGGCACCGTCGGCTTCAAGTCGGCCGCCGCAACCTTCCAGGACGTGTACGCCGGCTCGCGCGTCGGCCTGGGCGCTTCGGTCTCCGGCGTGACGCAGAACTTCTCGCAGGGCGTGACCCAGTCGAGCAGCCGCCCGCTGGACGTGGCCATCCTCAACGGCGACGGCTTCTTCCGCCTGACCAGCGCCACCGGCGAAGTCATGTACTCGCGCAACGGCCAGTTCACGCGCGACAAGGACGGCTACATCGTCAACGCCTCGGGCCTGCGCCTCACCGGCTTCGGCGCGAACGCCAACGGCGGCATCAGCGGCGGCACGCCGGCGGCCATCCAGATTCCGACCACGCCCATGACGCCCAAGGCCACGACCGGGATCGACGCCGAGTTCAACCTCGACGCGCGCAAGACCGCGCCCACCAAGACGCCCTTCAACGCGGCCGATTCCGACACCTTCAACTACTCGAACGCCGTCGGCCCCATCTACGACTCGCTGGGCAACCCGCATGACGTGTCCGTCTACTTCGTGAAGAACGCGACGCCTGCCAACACCTGGAGCGTGTACGGCACGGCCGACGGTGCAGCGCTGAACGCCGGCGCCGCGCTCGGCACCCTGACCTTCGACTCCGCCGGCAAGATGACCGCGCCGGCCAGCGGCCAGCTGAGCCTGGGCACGCTCAACCTCACCAACGGCGCCGCGGCACTGACGCCCACGCTCGACATCTCGGGCACCACGCAGTTCGGCGCCGCCAACGCCATGAGCAAGCTCGCGCAGGACGGCTACCGCTCGGGCGAGCTCACCTCTTTCTCGATCAACGCCGACGGCACCATCACCGGCAAGTTCTCCAACGAGCAGACCAAGCTGCTGGGCCAGGTCGTGCTGTCCTCCTTCGCCAACCCGAACGGCCTGGAGCCCAAGGGCAACAACGTGTGGGCCGAGACGCAGGCCTCGGGCAACCCGCTGACCGGCACGCCGGGCGAGGGCACCAAGCTCGGCTCGCTGCAGTCGGGCGCGCTGGAGGCATCCAACGTCGACCTCACCTCCGAGCTGGTCAACCTCATCGTCGCGCAGCGCAACTACCAGGCCAACGCGCAGACCGTGAAGACGCAGGACCAGGTCATGCAGACGCTCATGAACATCCGCTGAGGCGGCGCTTCAGCAAGACCGACATCAGGAGCACCCAGTGGATCGCATGTTGTACGTCGCCATGAGCGGCGCCAAGCAGGTCATGGAACAGCAGGCCGCCGTCGCCAACAACATGGCGAACGTCTCGACGCCGGGCTTCCGCGCGCAGATCGCCAACTTCCGCGCGGTGCCCGTGGTCGGCGATGAGGCGCCCACGCGCGCCTTCGTGGCGGCCACCACGCCCGGCGCCGACTTCACCCACGGCCCGCTCACCGAGACCGGCCGCGCGCTCGACGTGGCCGTGAGCGGCCAGGGCTGGCTGGTGGTGCAGACGCCCGACGGCGGCGAGGCCTACACCCGCGTGGGCAACCTGCAGATCGGCGCCGACGGCCAGCTCACCACCATGGGCGGGCGCCCGGTGATGGGCGACAACGGCGCGCTGACCGTGCCGCCGGGCTCCACGGTGAGCATCGCCGCCAACGGCCTGGTGGGCGCGCGCGACGCGGCCTCCACCACGCTCACGGGCATTGCCGAAGTCGGCCGCCTGAAGCTGGTCAATCCGCCGGTCGCCGAACTGGAGCGCGGCGAGGACGGCCTGTTCCGCATGCGCGCCGGCCAGCCGCCGGCCGAGGCCGACGAGGCCGTCACGCTGGTCAGCGGCGTGGTGGAAGGCAGCAACGTCAACCCGGTCGAGACCATGGTGGCCATGATCGCCAACGCACGCAGCTTCGAGATGCAGATGAAGTCGCTGCAGACGGCCGACACCAACGCGCAGTCCGCCAACAAGCTGCTGGCCTACGGCTGACGCGCGCTCTCCTTCTCGCAAGCTCTTCCGCAGGACTTCCAGAAAAATGATCCGCTCCCTCTACATCGCCAAGACCGGCCTCGACGCGCAGCAGACGCAGCTCGACGTGGTTTCCAACAACCTCGCCAACGTCGGCACCACCGGCTTCAAGCGCAGCCGCGCCGTGTTCGAGGACCTCGTCTACCAGAACCTGCGCCAGGTCGGGGGCCAGTCGTCGGACCAGACGCGCCTGCCCTCGGGCCTGCAGGTCGGCACCGGCGTGCACGTGGTCGCCACCGAGCGCATCCACTCGCAGGGCAACCTCACCAAGACCGACAAGCCCACCGACGTGGCCATCAGCGGCGGCGGCTTCTTCCAGGTGCTGATGCCCGACGGCACCACCTCGTACACCCGCGACGGTTCGTTCCAGACCGACCGCGACGGCCAGCTGGTCACCGCCAGCGGCTTTCCCGTGCAGCCGGCCATCACCGTGCCGGCCAATGCCACCAGCATCACCGTGGGCCGTGATGGCATCGTCTCGGTGGTGCAGGCGGGCAGCACCAACACTGTCCAGATCGGCCAGCTGCAGCTCGCCACCTTCGTCAACCCCACCGGCCTGCAGAGCCTGGGCGAGAACCTGTATGCCGAGACCGACGCATCGGGCGCTCCCAACCAGGTGAACCCCGGCGTCGACGGCGCCGGCACGCTGAGCCAGGGCTATGTCGAGGCCTCCAACGTGAACGTGGTGGAAGAGCTGGTCAACATGATCGCCACCCAGCGCTCGTACGAGATCAACAGCAAGGCGGTCCAGACCTCGGACCAGATGCTGCAGCGCCTGGCCCAGCTGTGAGCGTGATGGTGGTGACGATGTTGCAGGCGTTGCGTCTTCTTTGCCGCAGTGCGGCCGACGCGAGGACGCGGCTGCTGCCGCTGCTCGCCGCCGCCGTGCTGGCCACCGGCTGCGCGCAGGTTCCGCGCGAGCCGCTGGTGCACCAGCCGATGACGGCGCGCTCCGACAACTACGCGGCGGTGCAGACGCGGCGATCGCCCGGGGCGATCTTCCAGGACGGCCCCGGCGCGAATGCGCTCTTCGAAGACCGCCGCCCGCGCAACGTCGGCGACATCCTCACCATCGTCATCAGCGAGAAGGTCAACGCCACCAAGAACTCGGGCGCCAACGCGAGCCGCACCGGCAGCACCGCCAGCGTGTTCGCAGTCATTCCCAAGCTCATCGGCGGCCTGCTCGACGGGCAGGACGCCAAGCTCTCGGGCACCAACTCGCTCAACGCCAAGGGCGGCGCCAACGCCAACAACACCTTCAACGGCGTGATCACGGTCACGGTGACGGACGTGATGAGCAACGGCAACCTGCTGGTCAGCGGCGAGAAGCAGATGGGCATCAACCAGGGCACGGAGTTCATCCGCTTCTCGGGCGTGGTGAACCCGCGCACCGTCTCGGGCAACAACACCGTGCCCTCCACATTGGTGGCCGATGCACGCATCGAGTACTCGGCCAAGGGCTATATCGACGAGGCGCAGCACATGGGCTGGATGCAGCGCTTCTTCCTCAACGTCATGCCGTTCTGAACATGGAAAACCCCCAGGCTTCGCGCACTTCGTGTCGCTTCTCCAACCCCCTTGCAGGGGGCGATGCCTGCGGCCCGGCAAAGCCGGTTCCGCGGCATCCCGCGAATTTTCGGGCTCGCTTGCGCGTCGCGGCGGTTGCAATGGTCGCGTCCTTGTTCCTTGCTCCTGTGCATGCGGAGCGGCTCAAGGAGCTGGCCAGCATCCAGGGCGTGCGCGACAACCCGCTGATCGGCTACGGGCTGATGGTGGGTCTCGACGGCACGGGCGACCAGACGATGCAGACGCCGTTCACCACGCAGAGCCTGAACAACATGCTGCAGCAGCTGGGCATCACGATTCCGCAGGGCGTGAACATGCAGCTGAAGAACGTGGCGGCGGTGATGGTCACGGCCACGCTGCCTTCGTTCGCGCGGCCGGGGCAGAACATCGACGTGACGGTGTCTTCCATGGGCAATGCGAAGAGCCTGCGCGGGGGCACGCTGCTGATGACGCCGCTGAAGGGCGTGGACGGCATGACGTATGCCGTGGCGCAGGGGAACATGGTGGTGGGCGGCGCGGGTGCGTCGGCCAACGGAAGCAAGGTGCAGGTCAACCAGCTCAGCTCGGGGCGCATTCCCGGCGGAGCGCTGGTGGAGCGCACGGTGGAGTCGCCCGTGGGCGCGGAGGGCACGTTCTCGATCGAGCTGAACCGCTCCGACTTCGGCACCACGCAGCGCGCGGTGGATGCGATCAACCGGCAGTTCGGCTCGGGCACGGCCGAGGCCATCGATGCGCGCTCCATCCGCGTGCGCGCGCCGGCGCCGCAGCAGCGTGTGGGTTTCCTCGCGCGGCTCGAAGATCTCGAGGTGACGCCGACGCAGGCCGGTGCCCGCGTGGTGGTGAACGCCCGCACGGGCTCCGTGGTGATGAACCAGGCCGTCCGCGTGAAGGACTGCGCCATCGCGCACGGCAACCTGTCGGTGGTCATCAACACCGAGCCTGTCATCAGCCAGCCGGGCGCGTTCTCCGGCGGCAGCACCGTGGCGGCCCAGACCTCGCAGATCTCGGTCAACCAGGGCGGCGGCGCGATCCAGATGGTGCGCGGCGGCGCCTCGCTGTCGGACGTGGTCAAGGGGCTCAACAGCCTGGGCGCGAATCCGCAGGACCTGGTGTCCATTCTCCAGGCCATGAAGACGGCCGGCGCCCTGAGCGCCGAGCTCGAAATCATCTGACGGGGCAGCGGCGATGACGGTATCTGCTTCCGATCGCAGTGGCGCGCTCGACCAGCGTTTCGCGCTCGACGTGCAGGGCGTCGATGCCTTGCGGCGCACGGTGCGCAGCTCGCCTGAAGAAGGGCTGCAGCAGGTCTCGCGGCAGTTCGAGGCGCTGTTCATGAACATGGTGCTCAAGAGCATGCGCGAGGCGACGCCGTCGAGCGGCCTCTTCGACAGCCAGGACCAGAAGGTGTACCTGTCGATGTTCGACCAGCAGCTCACGCAGAACCTCTCGGGGCGCGGCGTGGGGCTGGCCGAGGCGATGCTTGCGCAGCTGCGCCGCAGCATGCCGTCGGGCCCGCCCGACGCGCAGGCCGATGCGGAGATCGGCGTGAGGCCGATGCAGCTGGAGCCGCTCGCGCCAGGTTTTCCCCTGGGTGCGCGCGCGGGCATTCCGATCGGTTCGGCGCCCGTCGCCTCGACCGCGCGCACCGCGGACCTCGGCATCTACCAGTTCAACAGCGACCGGCGCGCGCAGGGCACGAGCGCCGGTTCGCTGCAGGGGCAGGTCGACGAGTTCGTGGGCCGCATGGGCGCATCGGCGCAGGCCGCGAGCACGGCCAGCGGCGTGCCCGCGCCGCTGATCCTCGCGCAGGCCGCGCTCGAGTCGGGCTGGGGCAAGCGCGAGATCCGCGCCGACGACGGCACGCAGAGCTTCAACCTGTTCGGCATCAAGGCAGACCGCGGCTGGAAAGGCGCGACGGTCGAGACCACGACCACCGAGTATGTCGACGGCGAGCCGCAGAAGGTGCGCGCGAAGTTCCGCGCCTACGCCTCGTACGAGGAAGCCTTCACCGACTACGCACGCTTCATCACCCGCAACCCGCGCTACGCGAACGTGCTGGCGACCGACGACCCGAACGAGGCGGCCCACGGCCTGCAGCGCGCGGGCTACGCGACCGACCCGCGCTACGGCGAGAAGCTGGTTCGCATCATGCAGAAATTCGGCTGAGCCGCCACAGCGCTCGCCGCACCAAGGAAAAGCCATGGCAGAGACCGCAGCAGCAACCGCAATCCGGCACGCACAGGCGCCGCAACCTCAGGGCGCGGGCACGCGCCTGGAGGTGGTGACCTTCAAGCTTGGCGAAGAGGAATACGGCATAGACATCCAGAAGGTGCAGGAGCTGCGCGGGTACGACGCGGTGACGCGGATCGCGAACGCGCCGGAGTACATCAAGGGGGTGGTGAACCTGCGCGGGATCATCGTTCCGATCATCGACATGCGCATCAAGTTCAAGCTGGGCGAGCCGACGTACGACCAGTTCACGGTGGTGATCGTGCTGAACATCGGAGGTCGTGTGGTGGGGATGGTGGTGGACAGCGTGTCGGACGTGATCACGCTGACGGGAGAGCAGATCAAGCCGGCGCCGGAGATGGGATCGGTGCTGGACGCGGACTACCTGATCGGGCTGGGCACGCTGGAGGAGCGGATGCTGATCCTGGTGGACATCGACCGGCTCATGTCCAGCGAGGAGATGGGCTTGGTCGAGAAGATGGCCGCCTGAGCGTCCGATCCGGGCCCGAACCCACACAACCACGAGACAGAGGTTCCGACAGGAGACACGGACATGATGAAGAACTGGACGGTCGGACGGCGCATGGGCGTCGTCTTCGCATGCGTGCTGGCGCTGGTGGTGCTCATCGCGGGCATCGGCGTGCTCCGGCTGCAGGCCGTGGGTGATGCGACCCAGGCGATGGCCGGCGCCTCGCTGGCCAAGGAGCGGCTTGCGGCCGCATGGCAGCTGGCCACCAACACCAACAGCGTGCGCACCTTCTCGCTGCTCAAGAGCGAAGACCCGGCCGTGCAGGCCTATCTGCAGAAGAACATCTCGGCCACCAGCGCCGTCATCACCGAGACGCAGAAGAAGCTCGAAGCCGTGCTGGCCTCGCCCGAAGAACTGGCGCTGAGCGCCGACATCAAGAAGAAGCGCGGCGAATACGTGGAACTGCGCAACCAGATCCTCAAGCTCAAGGCCGACGGCCGCAAGGAAGACGCGGCCAGGCTGACCGACGCGCAGCTCATGCCCGCGCTGGACGCCTACGACGCGAGCATCCGGGCCATGGTGAGTCTCCAGCAGCAGGAGATCGACAGGACCGCCGCCGCCATCGACGCGAAGTACCGTTCGGGCCGCAGCTGGATCGTGGTGCTCGCCTGTCTGGCACTGGTTGCCGGCACGGCGACCGCATGGCTGCTGACGCGAAGCATCGTGCAACCCATCGGCGAAGCGCTGCTGATCGCCGAGACCGTGGCTTCGGGCGACCTGAGCCAGGAATTCGAAACCGAGCGTGGCGGCGACTTCGGCCGGCTGCTGCGCGGCATGGGCGAGATGGAAGACACGCTGACCGACCTGGTGACGCGCATCAAGGCATCCACGGACTCTATCGCGGTCGCTTCGCGGCAGATCGCGGCGGGGAATCAGGATCTTTCGTCGCGTACGGAAGAGCAGGCGAGCTCGCTCGAACAGACGGCGGCCTCGATGGAAGAACTGACCTCGACGGTCAAGCAGAACGCCGACAACGCGCGGCAGGCCAATCAGCTGGCTGTGTCGGCCTCGGAAGTGGCGGTGAAGGGCGGCAGTGTCGTCTCGCAGGTTGTCGACACCATGGGCTCGATCAATGCCTCGTCCAGGAAGATCGTCGACATCATCGGCGTGATCGACGGCATCGCGTTCCAGACCAACATCCTGGCGCTGAATGCTGCCGTTGAAGCCGCACGTGCGGGCGAGCAAGGCCGTGGCTTCGCCGTCGTCGCTTCCGAGGTTCGCAGCCTTGCACAACGTTCTGCCGCTGCGGCCAAGGAAATCAAGACCCTCATCGGCGATTCCGTCGAGAAGGTCGAGGAGGGCAGCAAGCAAGTGGAAGAGGCCGGCCGCACGATGGAAGAGATCGTGGGCAGCGTCAAGCGCGTGACCGACATCATGGGCGAGATCACCGCAGCGAGCCAGGAACAGACCTCGGGTATCGAGCAGATCAACCAGGCCATCACGCAGATGGACCAGGTGACGCAGCAGAACGCCGCGCTGGTCGAGGAAGCCTCCGCCGCCGCGCAGTCGCTGCAGGAGCAGGCCGACAGCCTCGTGCGCGCGGTCAGCACTTTCAAGCTCGACGCGCAAGAGGAAGCCCTGCCGGCCTGAAGACCCATGCGCACGCGTATCAGTCCCAGGCGAGCCCTGCGCATCGGCGCGCGCTTCGCCATCCTGCTGCTCCTGCTCGCGATCGCCCTGAGTCTCGGCTTCCAGGCCGGCGCGGGCTACGAGTGGGCGCAGCAGACAGTGTTCGTGCTCGGCGTGGCGGCCTTGTTGACCGCCGTCGCCGTCGTCTGGCTCGTCATGCGATCGGTCACGCGTTCCACCCACGACGCAGCCAAGGTGTCCGACCGGCTGGATCGGCTGCTCGAGCACGTCAACACGAAGATTTCCGAAAAAAACCTTTCCCCATGAATTCGCTTCTCAATCTCAAGATCGGCACCCGCCTCGGCGCGGGCTTTGCCGCCGTCCTTCTGCTGCTGGCAGGCATTGCCGGCCTCGGCCTCAGCGCGATGACCGACATCCAGGCGCGGCTCAACGGCATCGTCACCGGCAACAACGTCAAGGTGGTCCTGGTGAACAGGATGCTGGACGCGATCCGCGACATTGCGATCCTCGACGGCAACATGATTCTCCTGACCGACGACGCGGCCATGCGGGCGGAGTCGAAGAAGGTCGCCGCTGCGCGCGAGCGCTTCACCGAAAGCCGGGGCGCGCTGGCCAAGCTGCTCGCCACGCCGGAGGGCAAGGCGCTGCTCGCGCGCATCGACGAGAAGGTGGCGGTGCTCGTGCCCCTGAATGCGCAGATCAGCGAGGCGGCGCTGCAGAACAGGAACGAAGAGGCGACAGCGCTCTTCATCTCCAGGTTCCAGCCCGCCGTGAGGGCCGCGCTCGCGGAACTCGAGGCGATGGCCGAGCACCAGGAGCGGCGCTCCATGGAGGCCAACCAGGAGGCAGGCGAAGGCTATGCGTGGTCGCGCAACCTGATGCTGGCGCTGGCCAGCTTCGCCGTGCTCATCGGCGCAGGCATCGCATGGCTCATCACGCGCTCCATCACCCGGCCCATCGGCCAGGCCGTGCAGGTGGCCGAGAAGGTCGCCGCGGGCGACATCAGCTCGCGCATCGAGGTGGCGTCGAAGGACGAAACCGGCCGGCTGATGCATGCCCTCAGGGAAATGAACGAAAGCCTCGCCAGGATCGTCAGCGAGGTCCGCACGGGCACCGACACGATCGCGACGGCTTCGGCGCAGATCGCTTCGGGCAACCAGGATCTTTCGTCTCGTACGGAAGAGCAGGCGAGCTCCCTGGAGCAGACGGCAGCTTCGATGGAAGAGCTGACCTCGACGGTCAAGCAGAACGCGGACAACGCACGGCAGGCGAACCAGCTCGCTGTGTCGGCCTCCGAAGTCGCGGTCAAGGGCGGCAGTGTCGTTTCACAGGTTGTCGACACCATGGGTTCGATCAATGCATCGTCCAAGAAGATCGTGGACATCATCGGCGTGATCGACGGCATCGCGTTCCAGACCAACATCCTCGCGCTGAATGCTGCCGTTGAAGCCGCACGTGCGGGCGAGCAAGGCCGTGGCTTCGCTGTCGTCGCTTCCGAGGTTCGCAGCCTTGCACAACGTTCTGCCGCTGCAGCCAAGGAAATCAAGACCCTGATCGGCGATTCCGTCGAGAAGGTCGAGGAGGGCAGCAAGCAGGTGGAAGAGGCCGGCCGCACCATGGAAGAGATCGTGGGCAGCGTCAAGCGTGTGACCGACATCATGGGCGAGATCACCGCGGCGAGCCAGGAACAGACCTCGGGCATCGAGCAGATCAATCAAGCCATCACGCAGATGGACCAAGTGACGCAGCAGAACGCGGCACTGGTGGAAGAAGCCTCCGCAGCGGCTCAATCGCTGCAGGAGCAGGCGGGCAACCTCGTCAAGTCCGTGAGCATCTTCAAGCTCGACGCGAACGCGGTGGCCACCGTGCGTCCCGGGTTCACGCACATCGTCCCGATCCCCAAGCCCGCCAGGCCGGCGCCGAAGCGTCTCGCCAAGGCCTTGCCCTCGCGCAAGGAGCCCTCGGCCGCCCCGCAACTCGCCATGACCGGCGACGCCAAGGGTGACTGGACCGAGTTCTGAGTTAACAAATTGAAGGTCCGAGATTCCGATGCCGATAGCGGGGTGACGGTGTTGCGCATGTCGCGCAAGCATGGGTGCCGTCCCCTGTCATCGGAGGAGGAAGTATGAGATTCAAGGACCTGAGAATCAGCACACGCCTGGGGCTGGGCTTTGCGGTGATGCTGTTGCTTGTGGCCTGCATGGCCGGCATCGGGCTATGGAGGCTGGCCAACGTGAGCCAGGCCACGGAGAGGATGATGACCCAGGCGCTGGCAAAGGAACGCCTGGCCGGCGAATGGCAGAGCAATCTCAGGTCGACCTCGGTCGCCACCATTGCCATGATCAAGGCGCCGGATGCCACGCTCGAAGCCTATTTCGCCAAGCTCCAGTCGACCGGCATGGAGCGTATCTCCTCGGTCCAGAAAGAGTTCCAGTCGAGGCTGAGCACGCCGGAGGAGAAAGAGCTCTACGAAAAGATCATGGTCGCGCGAACCAGGGTGCGCGAGATTGTGACGAACCTGACAACGCTTAAGGACCGGGGGCGGATCGAAGAAGCGCAGAAGATGGTCGACACCACCTTCTCCGAGGCGCTGGCAGCTTATGGCATCGCAGTCGACAGGCTTGACCAGCACCAGCACGACGAGATCGACGCTGCCGCCCGCGACATCGCAGAAGACTATGTCGAAGGCCGGATCATGCTGCTGTCGCTGGCTGCCGTTGCCGTCGTGCTGGGTGCGCTGTTCGCGTGGCGCCTGAGCTCGGGCATCGTGCGGCCGCTGGGCCATGCAGTCGAAGTGGCAGAGACCGTGGCTGCCGGCGACCTGCGCGTGGACATCCGCGTTGAAAGCCGCGACGAGGCCGGCCAGCTGATGCAGGCGCTGAAGCACATGAACATGAGCCTTGCCAAGGTGGTCGGCGAAGTCCGCCTCGGCACGGACACGATCGCCACGGCATCGAGCCAGATCGCATCCGGCAACCAGGATCTTTCTTCCCGCACCGAAGAGCAGGCGAGTTCGCTGGAGCAGACGGCGGCGTCGATGGAACAGTTGACCTCCACCGTCAAGCAGAACGCGGACAACGCGCGGCAGGCAAACCAGCTGGCGGTCTCGGCGTCCGAAGTCGCGACCAGGGGCGGCATGGTGGTGTCGCAGGTGGTGGACACCATGGAGTCCATCAATGCGTCGTCCCGGAAGGTGGTCGACATCATCGGCGTGATCGACGGCATCGCGTTCCAGACGAACATCCTGGCGCTCAATGCGGCCGTCGAGGCAGCCCGGGCAGGTGAGCAGGGCCGGGGCTTCGCCGTCGTGGCGTCGGAGGTTCGCAGCCTGGCTCAACGCTCTGCAGCAGCAGCCAAGGAGATCAAGACCCTGATCGGCGACTCGGTGGAGAAAGTCGAAGAGGGCAGCAGGCAGGTGGAAGAAGCCGGCCGCACGATGGACGAGATCGTCGGCAGCGTGAAGCGTGTGACGGACATCATGGGCGAGATCACGGCGGCGAGCCAGGAGCAGACCTCGGGCATCGAGCAGATCAACCAGGCGATCACGCAGATGGACCAGGTGACGCAGCAGAACGCCGCGCTGGTCGAGGAAGCCTCCGCCGCCGCGCAGTCGCTGCAGGAGCAGGCCGGAAGCCTCGTGCAGACCGTGGGCATCTTCAAGCTGGATCAGGGCGCGGGCATCAGTGCCGCGCAGCGTCCGGGTCCCAGCCGCATCACCCCTGTAGCGAAGCCGGTGAATGCTCTTTACGCGCGCGGACCGGAAGGCAGCGAGAAAGGCGGCGAGCCCGTGCGCCAGCCGGCCATGGCCGGCGCCGACGCTAACGAATGGACCACTTTCTGATAACAAAGGGCTCAACTCTGGCGCGCATGTGCCGATAACAGGACGACGGTGCTGGTGCATCCATCGAATGCGGCGGCCCGGTCTCACGCTAGAAGGAAGAAAGAGGTATGAGCTTGAAGGATCTGACAAACGGCACTCGGCCCGGCCCGGGTTTCGCGGCGGCACCGACGCCGATCGCCCTGACCATGGACTCCGGGTGGATCAATCAGGCGATCGTGCGGATGAGCCTGGTCGCGCGGCTGCGCCTGATCCCGGCCTGAGGGGAGGACGAACGGACCATGCGCGTCAATCTTCCCGTCACCGGCATCGAGTACGAACTGTCGCCGGACGCCGCCCTGGTGTCCCGCACCGACATGAAGGGTCGCATCACCTACGTCAACCCCGCTTTCGTCGAGGCCAGCGGCTTCACCGCGGCCGAGCTCATGGGCAAGGCGCACAACATCGTGCGCCACCCCGACGTGCCGCCCGAAGCATTTGCCGACCTGTGGCAGACGCTGGCGCAGGGACTTCCCTGGACCGGCCTCATCAAGAACCGCCGCAAGAACGGCGACTTCTACTGGGTGCTCGCCAATGTCACGCCCATCCGCCGCGACGGCCGCACGCAGGGCTACATGTCCGTGCGCAGCAAGCCGGGTCGTGCCGAGGTGGCCGAGGCCGAAGCGCTGTATGCGCGCATCCGCGAAGGCCGGGCGAAGGACATCGAACTGCTGCAGGGCGAAGTGGTCTCGCGCGGCTGGAAGGACCCGCTGGCCCGGCTGCGCCGCATTCCCGTGCGCCAGCGCGTCTTCGGCGCGACCGGCATGGGGGCGCTGCTGTCGCTGGGGCTGGGCGTCTTCGGCTGGATGGAAGCGTCGCGGCTGGTTGCCTCCGCCGGTGCGCAGAGCTGGCTGCCGGGCGCCATGGCCGCCGCAGGCGCGGGTTTCGCGCTGTCCTGGCTGGGCCTGGGCCAGTTCCTGGTGCGCACCGTGTTCCGGCCGCTCGACGAGGCGGTGCACGTGGCACGTGCCATCGCGGGCGGCGATCTCGTGCGCTTCGACGTGCGGCGCGGAGACGAAATCACCGGCCTGCTGCGCGCGCTCAACCAGATGAGCGCGAACCTGTTCGCCATCGTCGCGGACGTGGGCGCCAACGTGACGGGCGTGATGTCGGCTTCGAGCCAGATCGCTTCGGGCAACCAGGACCTGTCTTCGCGCACGGAGCAGCAGGCGAGCTCGCTGGAGCAGACGGCGGCTTCGATGGAAGAGCTGACCTCGACGGTCAAGCAGAACGCGGACAACGCGCGGCAGGCCAATCAGCTAGCTGTGTCGGCCTCTGAAGTGGCAGTGAAGGGCGGCAGTGTGGTCTCCCAAGTCGTCGACACCATGGGTTCGATCAATGCGTCGTCCAGGAAGATCGTGGACATCATCGGTGTGATCGACGGCATCGCCTTCCAGACCAACATCCTGGCGCTGAATGCGGCAGTCGAGGCTGCCCGAGCCGGTGAGCAGGGCCGCGGCTTTGCCGTCGTCGCTTCGGAAGTCCGCAGCCTGGCCCAAAGATCCGCAACAGCAGCCAAGGAGATCAAGACCCTGATCGGCGACTCGGTCGAGAAGGTCGAGGAGGGCAGCAAGCAGGTCGAAGAGGCCGGCCGCACGATGGAAGAGATCGTGGGCAGCGTCAAGCGCGTGACCGACATCATGGGCGAGATCACTGCAGCGAGCCAGGAACAGACCTCGGGCATCGAGCAGATCAACCAGGCGATCACGCAGATGGACCAGGTGACGCAGCAGAACGCCGCGCTGGTCGAGGAGGCCTCGGCCGCAGCCCAGTCATTGCAGGAACAGGCCGATGGCCTCGTGAAAGCCGTGCGCGTCTTCAGGGCCGAGGCCGCAGAGGCCGTCGCGGAACCCGCCTGAAGAACCACGCAACCCCAATCAAAACCGGAGAAGAAAAGATGCTGAACAAGGCAAGAGATCCCATGCAACAAGCCGCCTCGGGCTCTTCCGCCACCGGCGTGAGCCGCCTGGAGGTGGTGACCTTCAAGCTTGGCGAAGAGGAATACGGCATAGACATCCAGAAGGTGCAGGAGCTGCGCGGGTACGACGCGGTGACGCGGATCGCGAACGCGCCGGAGTACATCAAGGGGGTGGTGAACCTGCGCGGGATCATCGTTCCGATCATCGACATGCGCATCAAGTTCAAGCTGGGCGAGCCGACGTACGACCAGTTCACGGTGGTGATCGTGCTGAACATCGGAGGTCGTGTGGTGGGGATGGTGGTGGACAGCGTGTCGGACGTGATCACGCTGACGGGAGAGCAGATCAAGCCGGCGCCGGAGATGGGATCGGTGCTGGATGCGGACTACCTGATCGGGCTGGGCACGCTGGAGGAGCGGATGCTGATCCTGGTGGACATCGACCGGCTCATGTCCAGCGAGGAGATGGGCCTGGTCGAAGCAGCCGCCACCGCCTGAGCCAGGACCACGGCCGGAGCACTGCAGGGTCGGCCCGGTTTCCAACCTTCCACTCTTGAATGTCCGCATCATGAATTTCCTCTCCAACCTTCGCATCGGCAACCGGCTGGCGCTGGCTTTCGCCATCGTCCTGGGCCTGACCGTGGTCTCGACCGCCATCGCGCTGGTCTCGTCGCGCAACAACGCGGAAGCCACGCGGATCATGATGCGCAGTCCGCTCGCGAAGGAGCGGCTCATCTCCGACTGGTACGTACTGACCTACTCGGCCATCGCGCGCACCTCGATGATCGCCCGCACCACCGACGAGAGCCTGCCGGTGGTCTTCGCCGACGTCATCTCCGACAGCGTGAAGAAGGGCAGCGAGACCATCGCCAAGGTCGAGAAGCTGCTGGTGACGGAGGAGGAAAAAGCGATCCTCAAGTCCATCCTCGAACTGCGGGCGAAGTACCAGACGGCGAAGGACGACGTGGGCAAGGCCAAGGCCGGCGGCGACACGGTGGCGACAGCGCGCGTCTTCAAGGAAATCTTCCAGCCGGCCGCCAAGGCCTATGAGACCCGCGTGCTGGACCTGCTGTCGCTGGAGCGCAAGGCCATCGACGACATGAGCGAGGCCATCGACGCGGCCAACACCCGCAGCTTCAACCTGCAGCTGCTGCTGACCGTGCTGGTCGTGATCAGCGGCGGCGTCTTCGCGTTCTTCATCTCGCGCAGCATCGTGCGCCCGCTGGCGCAGGCCGTGCAGGTGGCCGAGACGGTGGCCGCGGGCGACCTGAGCGCGAACATCGAAGTGCGAAGCCGTGACGAGGCGGGGCAGCTGATGGAAGCGCTTCGGAAGATGAACACGAACCTGGCGAAGGTGGTGGGCGAGGTGCGCTCGGGCACTGAAACCATCGCGACGGCTTCGGGCCAGATCGCTTCGGGCAACCAGGACCTGTCTTCGCGCACCGAGCAGCAGGCCAGTTCGCTGGAGCAGACGGCGGCGTCGATGGAAGAGCTGACCTCGACGGTCAAGCAGAACGCGGACAACGCGCGACAGGCGAATCAGCTGGCTGTGTCGGCCTCCGAAGTCGCGGTCAAGGGTGGAGGCGTCGTCTCGCAGGTGGTCTACACGATGGGGTCGATCAATGCATCGTCCAAGAAGATCGTGGACATCATCGGTGTGATCGACGGCATCGCCTTCCAGACCAACATCCTGGCGCTGAATGCCGCTGTCGAGGCTGCTCGTGCCGGGGAGCAAGGCCGAGGCTTCGCTGTCGTGGCCTCGGAAGTGCGCAGCCTGGCCCAGCGCTCCGCCGCTGCAGCCAAGGAGATCAAGACCCTGATCGGCGACTCGGTCGAGAAGGTCGAGGAGGGCAGCAAGCAGGTGGAAGAGGCCGGCCGCACGATGGAAGAGATCGTGAGCAGCGTCAAGCGCGTGACCGACATCATGGGCGAGATCACCGCGGCGAGCCAGGAGCAGACTTCCGGCATCGAGCAGATCAACCAGGCCATCACGCAGATGGACCAGGTCACGCAGCAGAACGCCGCACTGGTCGAGGAGGCTTCGGCGGCGGCCCAGTCGCTGCGTGAGCAGGCCGGCAGCCTGTCGCAGGTGGTGGGCGTGTTCCGCCTCGGTGGCAGCAACGCTGCCGGTCCGGCCCATCGGCTGGCGTTCTCGGCACCGGCGGCATGAGGCAGAAGAAGATGGCAAACAAGACAATGCAGTGGTTCCAGAACCTTCGCGTCACGGTCCGGCTGATCCTGAGCTTCCTCGTGGTCGCGGCAATCGGTGCCGCCGTGAGTGCGCTCGGCATCTTCCACATGGGGCGCATCAGCGCATCGACCGAAGCGCTCTACGCCAACGAGCTTCGCGCCCTGCAGGGCGTACAGGAAGCCAACATCCGCCTGCTGTATGCCAGCCGCGCGCAGATGACGCTGCTGTCGGCCGGCACGCTCGGCGAGCGCAATGCGGGCGCGAACGAGATCAAGGCGTCCATCGAGAATCTCACGGCGCGCGCGGCCGAGGTGAAATCCTTCTTCAGCGAGACCGAAGAAGGCGCGAAGCTGTTCGGCCAGTTCGAAGGACTGATCGGGCCGCTGACGACGCGCATGAATGACTTCGTGACGCTGCTGAAGAAGCAGCCGCTGGACAGCACCCAGTTCGACAGCCAGGTGAGCGAGGACAGCACGCGCCTGCTGAAGGAATCGCGCGGCCTGGAAGAGGTGCTCCAGCGCATGGTCGCCTACAGCAAGGACCATGCACGCGAGCGCGCCGAGCAGGCCGACGGAACCTACAAGGCCTCCAGGCTGACGATGCTGGGTCTGGCGCTGGCCGGCATCGTGGCCAGCGTCGGGCTGGGTGTGCTGGTGGCGCGCCTGATGGGGCGGCAGCTCGGTGGCGAGCCGCAATACGCCGCCGACGTGGTCGGCCGCATCGCCGACGGCGACCTGTCGCTGGCTGTCAGCGCCGACGCCGCGCACGACGGCAGCCTGCTGCACTCCATCCGCAAGATGCAGTCGCAGCTGACGTCGATCGTCGTGGAGATCAAGGATTCGAGCGACACCATCGCCAGGGCTTCGGAGCAGATTGCGGCAGGAAACCAGGACCTGTCTTCCCGCACGGAGCAGCAGGCGAGTTCGCTGGAGCAGACGGCGGCGTCGATGGAAGAACTGACCTCGACGGTCAAGCAGAACGCGGACAACGCGCGGCAGGCGAACCAGCTCGCTGTGTCGGCCTCGGAAGTGGCGGTGAAGGGCGGCAGCGTGGTCTCCCAAGTCGTCGACACCATGAGCTCGATCAATGCGTCGTCCAGGAAGATCGTCGACATCATCGGCGTGATCGACGGCATCGCCTTCCAGACCAACATCCTCGCGCTGAACGCTGCTGTTGAAGCCGCACGTGCAGGTGAGCAAGGCCGGGGTTTCGCTGTCGTGGCTTCGGAAGTCCGGAGTTTGGCTCAGCGCTCGGCCGCGGCAGCCAAGGAAATCAAGACCCTCATCGGCGACTCCGTGGAGAAGGTCGAGGAGGGCAGCAAGCAGGTGGAAGAAGCAGGCCGCACGATGGACGAGATCGTGGGCAGCGTCAAGCGCGTGACCGACATCATGGGCGAGATCACCGCGGCGAGCCAGGAACAGACCTCGGGCATCGAGCAGATCAACCAGGCCATCACGCAGATGGACCAAGTCACTCAGCAGAACGCCGCACTGGTCGAGGAAGCCTCCGCCGCCGCGCAGTCGCTGCAGGAGCAGGCCGGAAACCTCGTGCGCTCGGTAAGCATCTTCAAGCTCGACGCAAGCGGCAGCCATGCCGCGCCCCGGGCGCAAGCCGGAACGCCACCCTTGGCCCATGTCGAACCGTCGCTGCCGACCCCGCAGCAGCTGGCCGTGGCTGGCGACGGCGACTGGCGAGAGTTCTGAACGCGGGCCTGGACCGCAAAGAAAACCGGAACACCGAATCGGCCCTTCAGGCCTCCAAGGAAAAGATCATCAAAGCTTTCTACAACCTCAAGATCGCGACCAAGCTGCTCGTGTCGTTCGTCGCGGTCCTCGTGCTCACGGCCTGCCTGGGCGTGATCTCGATGCTGCAGCTTTCCAAGGTGCACGAGACCTCCACGGAGCTCTCGACCAAGTGGCTGCCCGCCACGCGCGCCCTGCTCGAGCTCAAGGGCATGGTGGCGAACTACCGTTCGCAGGAAATGGCGCATGCCCTGTCGGGTTCGTTCAACGAGATGGCCGCGTACGAGAAGGCGATGGACGAATCGTGGGCCGCGCTGCAGAAGATGCGTGCCGAGTACGCGGGCTTCATATCGGAACCCGAGGAGCGCGAGATCTTCCCGGCATTCGAGAAGCTTCTTGCACAATACGAGCTGGAGCATCGGAAGATCGTCGCCATCTCGCACACGCAGGACACCGACCAGGCCAGCGCGATGATCCGCGGCAAGTCGCAGCAACTCAGCCGCGAGATGAATGCCGCGCTCGACAGGCTGACGCAGGTGAATCTCGCGGGCGCGGTCCGCGCCGGCGAGACCGCCAACGCCGTGCACCAGCAGGCCAGGCTTTGGGTGCTGGGCCTGCTGCTGGGCGCCGTGGTTCTGGGCCTCGGGCTGGCGCTGTGGATCGCGCGCATCGTCGCCCGTCCGCTGGAGGAGGCGGTGAAGGTCGCGCAGTCGGTGGCCGGCGGGGACCTCACCAGCCGCATCGAGGCGCGGACGACCGACGAGACCGGGCAACTGCTCGAAGCGCTGAAGGGCATGAACGACAGCCTGGTGAAGATCGTGAGCGAGGTGCGCACAGGCACCGACACGATCGCGACGGCATCCAGCCAGATCGCCTCGGGTAACCAGGATCTTTCGTCGCGTACGGAAGAGCAGGCGAGTTCGCTGGAGCAGACGGCAGCCTCGATGGAAGAGCTGACCTCGACGGTCAAGCAGAACGCCGACAACGCCCGTCAGGCGAACCAGCTCGCTGTGTCGGCCTCGGAAGTGGCAGTGAAGGGCGGCAGTGTCGTGTCCCAGGTGGTCGACACCATGGGCTCGATCAATGCCTCGTCCAGGAAGATTGTCGACATCATCGGCGTGATCGACGGCATCGCATTCCAGACGAACATCCTGGCGCTCAATGCGGCCGTCGAGGCAGCCCGGGCAGGTGAGCAGGGCCGGGGCTTCGCCGTCGTGGCGTCGGAGGTTCGCAGCCTGGCTCAACGCTCTGCAGCAGCAGCCAAGGAGATCAAGACCCTCATCGGCGACTCGGTGGAGAAAGTCGAAGAGGGCAGCAGGCAGGTGGAAGAAGCCGGCCGCACGATGGAAGAGATCGTGGGCAGCGTCAAGCGCGTGACCGACATCATGGGCGAGATCACCGCAGCGAGCCAGGAGCAGACCTCGGGCATCGAGCAGGTCAACCAGGCGATCACGCAGATGGACCAGGTCACGCAGCAGAACGCGGCACTGGTGGAAGAGGCCTCCGCGGCGGCTCAATCGCTGCAGGAGCAGGCCGGCAACCTCGTCCAGTCCGTGAGCATCTTCAAGCTCGACGCCAACGCGGTGGCCACCGCGCGCCCCGGCTTCACGCGCATCACACCGATCCCCAAACCCGCCAAGCCTGCATCGAAGCCCCCCGCCAAGGGCCTGCCCACCCGTCAACAACCCGCAGCAGCCCCGCAGCTCGCCATGGCCGGCGATGCCAAGGGCGACTGGACCGAATTCTGAATAGAGCAAGAGGAAGTCAAATGAACCTGAAGGATCTGAGAATCGGAACCCGCCTGGGCCTCGGCTTTGCAGCCGTTCTGCTCCTGATGGCGGTCATCGCGGCCACTGGCATGCTGCGGCTGGCGAGCGTGGGCAAGGCCACGGAAGACATGATGCAGCGCGCGCTGGTCAAGGAGCGGCTGGCCAACCAGTGGGCCGTGCTGCTCGGGCCCGCGGTCGCGAACTCCTTCGCGATGGTCAAGGCGACCGACCCCAAGTCGATCGCCTATTTCGAGAAGGCGCGGGCCGACAAGTCGGCGCAGATCAACCCGGTGCAGAAGAAGCTCGAGGAGCTGCTGACCTCGCCCGAGGAGAAGAAGCTGTACTCCGCCATCGCCGATCCGCGCAGCGTGGTGCTGACGGTGATCGGGAACATCAACAAGCTCAAGGCCGAAGGCAAGGACGAGGAGGCCATGGTGATGGCCGACACGCAGTTCGCGTCCGCGCTCGCCGTCTACGAGGAGGCCGTGGGCAAGCTCGCCGCGTACCAGCGCGATCGCATCGACGAGTTGGCAAAGGGCATCGAAGCCGATCACACGACCGGCGAGCAGACGCTGCTGGTGCTGTCGGTGATCGCGCTGGCTCTGGGCGCGCTGTTCGCATGGCGCCTGACGGTGGGCATCGTGCGCCCGCTGGGACACGCCGTGGAGGTCGCGCAGACGGTCGCCGCGGGCGACCTGAGCTCGAACATCACGGTGGAAAGCCGCGATGAGACGGGCAAGCTGATGCATGCGCTGCGCGAGATGAATGCGAGCCTTGCGAAGGTGGTGGGCGAGGTGCGCACAGGCACCGAGACCATCGCGACGGCTTCGAGCGAGATCGCTTCGGGCAACCAGGACCTGTCTTCGCGCACGGAAGAGCAGGCGAGTTCGCTGGAACAGACGGCGGCGTCGATGGAAGAACTGACCTCGACGGTCAAGCAGAACGCGGACAACGCGCGACAGGCGAATCAGCTGGCTGTGTCGGCCTCCGAAGTCGCGGTCAAGGGCGGCAGTGTGGTCTCCCAGGTCGTCGACACCATGGGCTCGATCAATGCCTCGTCCAAGAAGATCGTCGACATCATCGGCGTGATCGACGGCATCGCCTTCCAGACCAACATCCTCGCGCTGAATGCCGCTGTCGAGGCTGCTCGTGCCGGGGAGCAGGGGCGGGGCTTCGCCGTCGTCGCTTCCGAGGTTCGCAGCCTTGCACAACGTTCTGCCGCGGCAGCCAAGGAAATCAAGACTCTCATCGGCGATTCCGTGGAGAAGGTCGAGGAAGGTAGCAAGCAGGTGGAAGAAGCAGGCCGCACGATGGAAGAGATCGTGGGCAGCGTGAAGCGCGTGACCGACATCATGGGAGAGATCACCGCAGCGAGCCAGGAGCAGACGTCGGGCATCGAGCAGATCAATCAAGCCATCACGCAGATGGACCAGGTCACTCAGCAGAATGCCGCACTGGTGGAAGAAGCCTCCGCAGCGGCTCAATCGCTGCAGGAGCAGGCCAGCAGCCTCGTGCAAGCCGTCAGCATCTTCAAGCTCGACGCCAACGCCGTGGCCACCGTGCGTCCCGGGTTCACGCGCATCACGCCGATTCCCAAGCCGGCCAGGCCGGCACCGAAGCGTCCCGCCAAGGCCCTGCCGACGCGCAAGGAGCCCGCGGGTGCACCGCAGCTGGCCATGGCTGGCGACGGCAAGGGCGACTGGACCGAGTTCTGAGCGGCAGGGCCCTCAACTTTCGGCGGCCGTTGCCGATATAGACGCTGAGGCACCGACGCGATCGGTGCCAATCCAACTCACACACACCTCATCGACAGGTAAAGCCATATGTCCGGAAGTTTGTTCTACACGGGTCTGAGCGGTCTGGGCGTCGCCCGTACCGCGCTGATGACCACGGCCCACAACACAGCCAACGTGTACACCGCGGGCTACAGCCGCCAGGTGGCGGAGATCGCCACCGGCAGCGCCATCTCCAGCGGCTCTGGCTTCATCGGCTCGGGCGCCAACGTCTCGACCATCTCGCGCAGCTACGACCGCTACCTCACGGCGCAGCTCTCCTCGGCGCAGTCGGCCTCGGCCGCGCTCGCGGCCAACAGCACGCAGATCAACCGCATCGACACGTTGCTGGCCGACAAGACCTCGGGCATCGCACCGCTGATGCAGAGCTTCTTCACCAGCGTCCAGGGCGTGGCCAACACGCCGGCCGACCCGGCCGCGCGCCAGCAGATGATCAGCTCGGCGCAGGCGCTGGCCAGCAAGTTTCGCGCGACCGACCAGTACCTGTCGGACCTGAACTCCTCGGTCAACGACCAGATCGTGGGCAGCGTAGACCAGATCAACACCTACGCCAGCAAGATCGCCGGCCTCAACCAGCAGATCAGCCAGATCAGCGCAATGGCCGGCGGCCAGCCGCCCAACGACCTGCTCGACCAGCGCGACCAGCTGGTGAGCCAGCTGAGCCAGATCGTGGACGTGAAGGTGCTGCAGCAGGACAACGGCAAGTACAACGTGTTCATCGCCACCGGCCAGTCGCTGGTGGTCGGCGACTATGCCGCCAGCATGGCGGCGGTGAACTCCGCCGCCGACCCGACGCGCAAGGCCATCGCCCTGCAGGGCTTCGCCGGCAACACCGCCGAGCTGCCCGACGGCGCCATCACCGGCGGTTCGCTCGGCGGCCTGCTGTCCTTCCGCAGCGATACCCTCATTCCCACGCAGAACGCGATCGGCCGGCTGGCCATGTCGGTGTCCGACGCGGTGAACGCGCAGCACAAGCTGGGCGTGGACCTCAACGGCGCGCTGGGCAAGGACTTCTTCACGCAGTCCGTGCCGGGCGCGATCTCCAACGCGAACAACGCGGGCAATCTCGAACTCGACGCCACGCTGACGAATGCCTCGCAGCTCACGGCCAGCGACTACAGCGTGAGCGTCACCGACGTGGCGGGCACGCTCACCTACACGGTCACCCGGCTTTCGGACAAGACCTCGATGGGCAGCTTCACCACCTTCCCCATCAGCTTCGACGGCGTGAGCGTCTCGGCCGGCACCGGTACGGCGCAGGCGGGCGACTCCTTCCTGATCCAGCCCACGCGCGCCGGCGCGCGCGATCTCGACGTGCTGACGCGCGACCCCGCCAAGGTGGCCGCCGCCTCGCCCATCGTCACCGGCAACACCGCCGGCAACAAAGGCAGCGGCGCACTCGGCGCGGCCACGGTGAACGCGAGCTATCCCGCCACGCCGCTGGCCGGCACGGTCACGCTGAGCTTCGACGCCACCACCGGCAACCTCACCGGCTTTCCCGCGACCTCCGCCGTGACGGTCACGCTGGCCAACGGCTCCACCACCACCTATGCGGCCGGCGCGCCCGTGCCCTACACCGCCGGCGCGAAGATGAGCTTCGACGGCGTCACCGTCAGCATGACCGGCGCGCCCTCGCAGGGCGACACCTTCACCATCGGCAAGAACACGGGCGGCGTGTCCGACGGCAGCAACGCGCTGCTGCTGGGCGCGCTGCAGCGCAAGACCACCATGGCCAACGGCACCGCGACCTTCAACGGCGCGTACTCGCAGATCGTGAGCGAGGTGGGCAACCGCGCGATGGCCATCAAGGTGGCGGCCACCACGCAGGACAGCGTCACGAGCCAGATCAAGGCCAGCCAGCAGGCGATCTCTGGCGTGAACCAGGACGAGGAAACCGCCAACCTGCTGATGTTCCAGCAGATGTACCAGGCCAACGCGAAGGTGATCCAGACCGCGTCGACCATCTTCGACGCCATCCTCGGCATCCGGGGCTGAGCCCGATAGCGGATTCTCCCGGCTTCCCCAAAGGCAAAGATTCAAGGCAAGGCAGGCAAAGCGATGCGCATCAGCACCCAATCCTTCTACGAGCAGAACGTCCTGGCCATGGGCCAGCAGCAGCAGAAGCTGTTCAGGGTCCAGCAGCAGCTGGCGACCAACTCCAGGTTTCTCTCGGCCGGCGACGACCCGGTGGGCGCGGCGCGCGCGCTGGGCACCAGCCAGTCGCTGTCGGAGATCTCGCAGTACGCCACCAGCCGCCAGCGTGCGTCGCTGGCGCTGTCGACCGAGGAGAACGCGCTCGACTCGGTCACCTCGATCCTGCAGAACATCAAGACGCTCACCGTGGCGGCCGGCAACGGCACGATCTCGGATGCCGACCGCGCATCGCTCGCCACCGCCATCCAGAGCGCCTACGACCAGCTCGTGGGCGTGGCCAACACCGACGACGGCAACGGCCAGTACCTGTTCGCGGGCTTCAAGAGCGGCTCGCCGCCCTTCGTGGCCACGGCCGGCGGCGGCGTGCAATACGTGGGCGACCAGGGCCAGCGGCTGATGCAGGTCGACGTGGCGCGCCAGATGCCGACCTCGGACGACGGCCGCACCATCTTCCAGTCGGTGCAGGGCAGCGCGGGCTACGTGGCCTCGGCCGCCGCGAGCAACACCGGCACCGGCGTGTTCGGGCCGGTGAGCGTGACCAACGCCACCGCGCCCAACTACGGCAAGGACTTCACCATCACCTTCAGCGCCACCGACTACACGGTGACGACCAAGGACACGCCGCCCGTGGTCGCGGCCACCGGCCCGATCACGCCGGACACGCCCATCTCCTTCGGCGGCGTGCAGATCAAGTTCACCGGCACGCCGGCGGCGGGCGACAGCTTCGACGTATCCACCGCGCAGAACGCCGGCACCGACGTGTTCGCCGCCATCGGCGAACTGGTGACCGCGCTGCGCACCCCGCTGGCCGGCGGCGGCGCGGCAGCGCAGGCCAAACTGCAGAACGCGCTTGCCACTGCCAACGTGAAGGTGACGAACGCGCACGACAACGTGCTCACGGTGCTGTCGTCGGTGGGTTCGCGCCGGAGCGAGATCGACGCGCTGGATTCCGGCGGCGCGGCGCGCAAGCTGCAGGAGGAGGCGTACCTGTCCTCCATCGAGGACCTCGACCCGTACAGCGCGATCGCGGAGTTCTATCAGCGCCAGTCCTCGCTGCAGGCGACACAGATGACCTTCGCCAGGCTGAACAGCATCTCGTTGTTCAATTACCTGTAGCGTGGAAAAAGGGCGCCGCGGGATCCGGCCGACGGCTTTTGAAGAAACAACAAACAAGTAAAAAGAGAACAAAAAAAGTCCTTGAGCGCCGGGTCCGAAGGCGTAAGACGGGTGCCGCGTCGCAGGGCTGCAAGCGCAGGCACGACGAGCAGGTGAGGTGTCCGCGAAGGCGCGGGCAGCGTGGCAAGAAAACCAGGGAGCACGGGCATGTGGGAATTCGTTCTTTCCGCGTGGAAGGCCGAACTGGCCAACTATCCCATTCTGCTGATGCAGTCGGCGGCGATGCTGGGCGTCTTCAGCTTGGTGCTGATGCTGTCGAACGTGTCGAAGGGGGGCGAGGCGGTGCTGAACGCGCGCGCCAGCTTCTATGGCTGGACGCTGGGCCTCACCGGCTTCGTGCTGCTCGCGATGGCGTTCCAGCTGATGAACCTGCCGTCCAAGCCGTACATCGGCTCCGACCTGCTCTTCATGGCGGGCATGCTGGGCGGCTGGCGCGGCGGGGGCATCTGCTGGGCGCTGCTCGTGGGCGGCCGGTTTCTCTTCGGAGGAGCGCACCAGGCGCCTGCCTTCGTGCTCGACATGTCCATGCTGGTCCTCGGCGGCATCGTCATGCACTACCGCATCGGCTACAAGCCGATCACCTCCTTCGGCTGGCGCGACGTGCGCAACGCATGGCTGGTGCGGGTGGCGTTCTCCATGCTCGCCACCGGGCTGATCCAGGTGCTCGCGCTGGTTCCTTCGCACATCAACGCGCGCGTTTTCGCGCTTCGCATCCTCGGCTGCGCGCTGTCGCTGCTGATCATCGGCTGCATGCTCGCCCTGCTTCGCAGGGAAGCGAGGGAACGCGAGTCTCATGCCCGTGCGCTCTCCATGTCGCACACCAACCTGCTGACCGGGCTTCCGAACCGGCTTGCGCTCGGGGAATTCCTCGAAGAGTTGCTGGCGGCCGGCGACAGGCAGCATGTGCTGATGACCTTCCAGGTCGCGAATCTCAAGGAAATGGTGCGCGCCCTCGGCCACGACTGGACGGACCACTTCTGGGGCGAGCTTTCCTCGAGTCTGACCCAAGGGCAGGCCGGCCGGACGCTGGAAGCCTTCAAGCCCCGGATCTATCAGTTCAGTGATCTTTCGCTGATCGTCGTGCTGCAGGGCGTGTCGCTGGAGTGGATGGAGCAGGAGCAGATGGCGCTGAGGGTGCAGGCGGAAGCGATGGCGGCGCTGCGCAACACCCATGTCGCCTACATGCAGCTGCAGCTGCGCATCGGTGTCTCGAACGCGCGGATGGGGCCGCAGGTCAACGTCGCCTCGATACTGCGCGACCTGAGCCTCGCCCTGCAGAGCAACGAACAGATGGTCCGCTACTTCCATTCGTCCTTCGCGGAGCAGTCCGATAAGGACGAAGACGTGCGCCGCCAGCTGATCGAATGGATCCACACGGCGAACCCGCCAATGCAGTACCAGCCCAAGTTCCACCTGATGACGCGCCACGTGTGCGGGGCAGAAGCCCTGCTGCGGGCGCAGTCGGTGAAGCAGCAGCCACTTTCGCCGCCCTACGTGATCGAGATCGCGACCCGCCACCAGCTGCTGTCGCAATTCGAGTGGTGCACCCTGGAGGTGGTCGCGCGCGACATCAAGCGCTGCCTCGCGGCAGGCTACCCGATACCGCTGGCCGTCAACATCTCCGCGACTACGCTGACGCTTCCGCGCTTCGGCGATCGCGTGTTGGCTTTTCTCGACCTGCTGAGCGTTCCGCCGCAGCTTCTCTTCATCGAGATCACCGAAAGCGGCCACGTGCCCGACGTGGAAACGGTACGCGCCAACATCGTCGTGCTGCAGCGCGCGGGCGTGGGCCTGTCGCTCGACGACTTCGGCACCGGCTATTCCGCGCTGACCACACTGGCGACCATTCCGTTCACCGAAGTGAAGATCGACCACAGCATGATCGCGCGCATTGACCAGCCGCGCATGCGCGAGGCCGTCGCGCTCGCGCTGGAGAGCGCGACCCGCTACAACGCGGCGCTCGTCGCGGAGGGCGTGGAGACCGAGGCCCAGTCCGCGCTACTGCTGGAGATGGGCGTGCTCTTCGGTCAAGGGTACCTTTTCTCCAGGGCGGTTCCGATGGACGAACTGATCCAGATGGCCCGCCGCAAGGGCGCGTTCTGCGCGGACGGAACGCTCAGGAGCCCGAGGCCGATACGGGTCTGAGAGCGAAGAGCTGCTGTCCTCCCAGTGTCCATCCGACCGCGCGAGCGGCGTGAACCACCAGGTTGCAGGTCTCCGATCATGATCCTTCGCCATTCATCCATCGACGAGCGGGCCCGGCTGGAAGACTATCTCCGGCTCATCAAGCCGATCTCACTGGGCACGCAGCTGATGGGGCTCGTGTTCTGGGCGGCCGCATGGTGGCTTGCGGATCCGAGCTACCACTACGCGACCTGGCAGCTGGCGCTGCTCGCATGCTGCGTGGTCGTGTCGATCGCCGCAAGCTGCGCGACCCGATTCCTTTCGTTCTTCTCGATCATCTCCGTCTGGCTGCTCTGCCTGGGCTTTTCCATGCTCATGTCGGAAAGCCCCGATCGAGAGGTGTGGGCGATCTCCATGAGCGTGATCGTCTCGGTGGTGGGCGCGCCGCTTTTCTCCCGGCTGAGCCTGTCGGCGCTGGCGAGCGCAGGGGCATGGCTGATCATGGGGCGCGGCGACTGGGTGGGCACTCCCCATGGCCTGGATTCCGGCTGGACCCTGCTGATGCCTTGCGGAACCATCATGATGGGGCTGCTGCTGAACGTCATCTTCACGACGCTGCACCGCGAGAGCCTGCGGCTGCGCCAGGAGCTCGAAGCGCTCGCCTACAAGGACGTGCTCACGGGCATTCCCAACCGCCGCAAGCTCCTGGCCGACGTCCAGCATCTTCACGAGCAGGGGCGGCTCGGCGACGGGTGCTTCCTGATGATCGACGTGGACGACTTCAAGAAAATCAACGACGACTTCGGCCATGCGGCCGGCGACCTGGCGCTGCAGCGCGTCGCGGCCGTGCTCAAGGAGGCCGCGCTCGGCCATGCCTTGGGCAGGCTCGGCGGCGAGGAGTTCGGCGTCGTGCTGACGGGCGGCGGCACGGCGCATGCGCAGGCGATGGCCGCGCGCATCATCGAGCAGGTGCGCGGCATCCGCATCGAAGGCCGTCTCGTCACTGTGAGCGTGGGCATCTCCGGCGTGGCCGGCCATCGCATTCCTTCGGAGCTGATGCGGGAGGCCGATGTGGCGCTGTACGAGGCGAAGCGAATGGGCAAGGACAGGTTCGCCTTGCACGGCGCGGGTTGAGCCCGCTGCATTCACCGCGGACCGCCCGCATCCAAGGCAATGCGCAACGACTGAAGCGCGGAGTCGGCCGTTTCGATCCTTCGTTTCAACTCCTCATTCACCACCCGCACCAGCGCTCCGAGTTCGGTACGGGTCGGATGGATCTCTTCCGTGTCGTTCACGGTCTGCGAAACGATGAGCTTTTCCAGGCCCGCATATGCATGCTGCAGCTCGTGGAGGCTGTCGATGTCATCGCTTGCCTGCAGCGCAAGCGATTCGACGATGGCGGTTTCGGATGATTCGGGAGAGGAAGAGGCGCGCGCGGATGCGCGGGCAGATGCGCGAGCAGATGCAGCCATGAAAGGCCTCCAAGGGTTTCGGTTTGCTGAAACAGCCGCACTCAACGCCAATTGAGGGCGGCGGCTCGACGAGTTGGCGTACCGGGAAACCACTTGCGTGAAACCGGCCGGGCTCGCGCCCGCCCGTCGAGCCGCCAAAACTGGAGGCACGAACGACGAAGCCGCAGACCCTGCGGGGTGACTGCGGCTTGCGTCGCAGTGATTTCAGCGGGACGCCAATCCCGATCACGCCTGTTTTTGACGTGACAGCGGCCAGTATATCTACGCAGCTATCCACGACGCTGGAACAATCCCCCGGTCCGCGCGAATGGCGAAATCTGCCGCGCGAGGCCCCAACATCGAAACCACAGGACCTGATGAACACCGAAGACCTGACCCCTCTGCTCCTCGACGCCCTCGGCAAACGCATCGACGACCCCGCCGCCATCCGGCTTGCGGAAGCCCTCGGCAAGAAGCCCTTCAAGAACGCGACGCCGGGCAACCGCTGCGACATCGGCAATCGCAGGCTCGGCATCGAAGTCATCGCAGAGATGAACCTGGCCACGCGCTCGCATTTCCCGCCGCGCAAGGACGGCCGCAAGTGGGTCACCTGGGTGTCGGCCGCCTTCATCTATCCGAATTACCGCGGTTCGCTGCCCGCGGGCTTCGACTGGAAGATGGACGACGCGGCGCTGGGCGAGCGCTTCAGGCGGCGGGTCGAAGGCGCGGTGGAGGAAGTGCGCTTCACGCTGCCGGCTCCCGGGGAGGGCCTGCGGGCGAAGGTCTCCATGAACTCCGATGGCTTGCCCAAGCACATGCTGCTGGGCGTGGACGAGGAGGAGACCTACGCCACCATCTATCCCGGCAGCAAGCCGGAGCATTCCGTGGAAGAAGGCTTTTTCGCGAGCTGGTGCGCGCTCAACGGCATCCTGCGGGAAGACCGGCTGGCCGCCGGCCAGCTCGATGCGCTGCGCCAGCGGGAGCTGTCTCCGCTGGCCTTCCTGTCTTCCAGCCTGGGCGGATTGCTGTGGCGAAACGACGTGCGCCCCGAGCATGAGGCCTTCTGCCACGCCTACATGAACCGCCTGATGGAGCCCGAGAAGGCGTCGGCGCTGTTCGACACGGAGGAAGTGTTCGGCGACAGCAACAGCTGGCGCAAGCCGGGCGAAGCGATGACGCAGGACGGCTGGGAGAACTTCGACCGGATTGCGCCGCGCTATACCCAGCGCCTTGAGCAGTGGCGCAGGCGCGAGATCCGTTCCATGGTCGACAGACCGGACGAAGCCTAGGCGACGCTGCAAGCCGGGGATTCGCGGAAGCCTTGGATCAGGGCCGCAGCCCCTGCGTGAACCGCAGCATGCCCGCGATGCCCTGCGCGAAGCGCGGCTCCAGGAAGGCGCCCAGGTTCGGCATCAGCAACTGCAGCATGAAGATGCCCGCCAGCAGCGTCAGCGGAAAGCCCACCGCGAAGATGCTGAACTGCGGCGAGGCGCGGTTCAGGATGCCCATGGCCAGGTTCAGCGTGAGCAGCGCGGTGATGAGCGGCAGCGACAGCATCAGCCCGCTGGAAAAGATCTCGCCCCCGCCCAGCACCAGGAACATCCAGCCACCGGAAGCCAGCGGCGCATCGGCCACGGGCAGGGTGTGGAAGCTCTCGGCGAGGGCGTTGAGCATCAGCAGGTGCCCGTCGAGCGCCAGGAAGATCAGCATCGCGAGCATGTTCAGCAGCCGTGCCACCACCATGGTGCTGCCATGGCTCATCGGATCGAAGAAGGACGCGAAGGACAGGCCCATCTGCAGGCCGATGTATTCGCCCGCCGCCAGCACTGCCGCGAACACCAGCCGCATGCTGAAGCCCATGGCCGCGCCGATCAGCACCTGCTGCAGGATGATCCAGATGCCTCCCGCCGACACCACCGGCACGGCGGGCATCGGTCCGATGGTGGGCGAGACCACGAAGGCCAGCATGGCGGCCATGGCCACCTTTACCTGGCGCGGCACCCAAGGCTCGCCGAAGACGGGCGCGGTGCTCACGAGCGCAAGCATGCGCACGAAGGGCCAGAGGAAAGCGACGATCCAGCCCTCGAGCTGGGCCGAGGTGACGGAGACGATCGACGGCGTCACGTCGAAGGCGGGCCGTCAGGCCAGCAGCTGCGGTATGCCCGAGAACAGCGCGCGCATGTAGTCCAGCATGCGGTCGAGCATCCACGGGCCCGCGACCACCAGCGTCGCGAACACCGCGAGCAGCTTCGGGATGAAGGAGAGCGTGGCCTCGTTGATCTGCGTGGCGGCCTGGAAGATGCTCACCACCAGGCCGATGACCAGCGCCACCAGCAGCAGCGGCGCGCCGATCAGCAGCGAGATCTCCATGGCCCGGTGGCCCATGGTCATGACGGATTCGGGTGTCATCTCCGGTCGTGCCCTAGAGGTAGAAGCTCTGCGCCAGCGCGCCGATGAGCAGCTGCCAGCCGTCGGCCAGCACGAAGAGCATCAGCTTGAAGGGCAGCGCGATGGAAGCCGGCGGCACCATCATCATGCCCATGGACATCAGCACGCTCGCCACCACGAGGTCGATGATGAGGAAGGGGATGAAGATGGTGAAGCCGATCTGGAAGGCCGTCTTCAGCTCGCTGATGACGAAGGAAGGCAGCAGGATGCGCAGCGGCACGTCTTCGGGGCCTTGCATCTCGGGCACCTTGGCCAGCCGTGCGAAGAGAGCGAGGTCGCTCTCGCGGGTCTGCTTGAGCATGAAGGTCTTGAAGGGCGCGATGCCGCGCTCCATCGCCTTCTCGGCGCTGATCCTGTTCTCGGAGAAGGGCTTGTAGGCCTCGTCGTAGGCCTTGTCGAGTACCGGCGCCATCACGAAGAAGGTGAGGAACAGCGACAGCCCCACCAGGATCTGGTTGGGCGGCGAGGTCTGCGTGCCGATGGCGGTGCGCAGCAGGCCCAGCACGATGAGGATGCGCGTGAAGCTGGTCATCGACAGCAGCAGCGCGGGCAGGAAGGTGAGCGAAGTCAGCAGCACCATGGTCTGCACGCTCAGCGACCAGGTCTGGCTGCCGCCGGGGCCGGGCGTGCTGGTGATGCCGGGCAGGCCCTGGGTCCATGCGGCTGCGGGGACCAAGGCGGCGGCGAGCAGCAGCAGCACGGCGCGCAGGCCGCGGCGCAATGCGGGGCGGGTCATGGGGCGGGGTGGTGTTGCCGCGGCTGCTGCATCTTGCCGGTGAGCGATTCGCGCAGCTTGCGGGCGAAGAGTTCGACGGGAGTCGCGGGCGTAGATGCCGATGCCGATGCCGCGCTGGCCTGCTGGGTCTGCGCCTGGGCCTGGGCCTGCGCCGGCAGCGTGTGCAGCGTATTGACCTGGCTGGGCGTGACCCCCAGCACCAGCCAGGTGTCGGCCACTTCGACCACCACCACGCGCTCGCGCTGACCGACTGCGGCGCTCGAAACCACCTTCACCAGGTGGCCGCCGCCCAGCCGCTGCAGGCCGAAGCGGCGCGCGAGCCAGGCGCAAAGGAAGATCAGGCCCACCACCATCGCCATGCCGAAGCCCGCCTGCAGCAGGCCCGAGGCTCCGACGGCGGCCGGCGCCACTTCGTGGACGGGCGTGGGCACGGTGGGGAGGCTCATGCCCGCGCGAGCTTCTGCATGCGCTCGGAGGGGGTGACGATGTCGGTCAGGCGGATGCCGTACTTCTCGTTCACCACCACCACCTCACCCTGCGCGATCAGGTAGCCGTTGATCAGCACGTCCAGCGGCTGGCCGGCCAGTCCGTCGAGTTCCACCACCGAACCCTGCGACAGCTGCAGCAGGTTCTTGATGGTGATGCGCGTGCGGCCGATCTCGGCGGTGAGCTGCACCGGCACGTCGAGAACGCGCGCGATGTCCACCGCCGTGGCGTTGCTGCCGGCCGGCAGGGGCGACGCGGCAGGCGCGTCCTGGATCTGCTGGAAGACCTGCGCGGTGGCGGGCGCCACGGCGGGAGCCGGCGCGGCTGCCGCCGAGGTGGCGGCCGTCTGCTCGGCCAGCGCGCTGGCCCAGTCGTCCGCTTCGCTGCCGGCGGAGGATGTGTTGTCAGTCATGTTCGTTCTTCAGGTCGCTGTCTTGATGGGTGATCATGTTCTGCACGCGCAGTGCATAGCGTTCGTTGGAGATGCCGTAGCCGCACTCCATCACCGGCACGCCGCCCACCTTGGCGACGACCGTTTCCGGCAGCTCGATGGGAATCACGTCGCCGGCGCGCAGCTTCATCACTTCGCCGATGGTCGAGGGCATGGTCACGAAGTCGGCCACCAGCTCCACGTCGGCGGACTGCATCTGGCGCGACATCTGCGTGACCCAGCGCTTGTCGACCTCGACCTCGTCCTGGATCGGGTTGGACAGCAGGTCGCGGATCGGCTCGATCATCGAGTAGGGCAGGCACACGTGCAGGAAGCCGCCGATGGGGCCGAACTCGATCTGCAGCGTGGTGTTGATCACCACTTCGTTGGGCGCGACGATGTTGGCGAGCTTGCCGTGCATCTCTGCGCGCACGTAGTCGAAGTCCAGCGGGAACACCGGCTGCCACGCCTCGCCGTAGCACTGCAGCGACAGGTCGAGCAGGCGCTTGATGATGCGCTGCTCGGTGCGGGTGAAGTCGCGGCCTTCCACGCGCACGTGGTAGCGCCCGTCGCTGCCGAAGAGGTTGTCCACCACGAGGAACACCAGCTTCGGATCGAACACGAAGAGGGCGGTGCCGCGCAGCGGCTTCATGTGGATCATGTTGATGTTCGCGGGCACCGGCAGGTGCCGCACGAACTCGCCGAATTGCTGGATCTGCACCGGCCCCACCGAGATGTCGGGGCTGCGCCGCATGAAGTTCAGCAGCGCGCTGCGCAGGCCGCGCGCGAATCGGTCGTTGATGACCTCCAGCGTGTGCATGCGGTTGCGCACCACGCGGTCGGGCGCGCCGAGGTCGTAGGCGGGCAGCCCGTCTTTCGGCGGTGGTGGAGGGGGCGCCTGGTCGACGTCGCCGGTGACGCCTTGCAGCAGCGCATCGACCTCGTCCTGCGAGAGCACCTGTTCATACGCCATGGATCGCTTGTCGTCCGGAGGATGGTGACGTGGTGCTCACTGCACGACGAAGATGTTGAACGAGACGCTGGAGATGCCCAGCTCGGGCGTCTGCGGCGTCAGCGGTGCGTTCAGCGCGGTGCGGATTTCCTCGGCCAGCCTGGCCTTGTCCTCCGGCGTGACCAGCGACTCGGGCGCGCGGTTCGACAGCTGCACCAGCAGCCGGCTGCGCAGCTCGGGCATGAACTCGACGATCTGCGCCTTGGCATGCTCGTCGCGCACGCGCAGCGCCATGCCGATCTGCAGGAAGCGGCTGCGGCCCTCCGCCTGCAGGTTCACCGTCAGCGGGTCGAGCATCACGAAGATGGGCTTTTCGGGAACCGGCGGCTTGGCCGCTTCCGTGGAGGCGGCGCCCGTGAAGCGCGGCAGGAAGACGTACGCGGCGGCGCCGGCCGCTGCGAGAAGGCCGACGGCCAGCACGACCCCGATCAGCAGCTTCGATGAGCGGCGCGGGGCGGGCAGCGAGGCGGAGGCCGGTGCGGCGTTTGCGACAGATGTTGGGGGAGCCATGTTGAAGCGGTTTTTCTTGTCCGGTCTATTCTTTTCGAAGTCCCTCGCGGACGAACGGCCGAACAAGCGCACAAAGGCGTTTCATATCCGTTCATTGCGCGGCGCCTTCCATGGGGCGCCGTCGCGGGGCGGGGGGTGAAGATGGGTTGCTGCGTGCCTCGCTGCCTCAGGCGAAGGTGTCGATGCCGGAGCGCGAGTTGGCGGCGGCGGGGCGCGTGGCTGCGACGGCGGCCGCCGGTGCACCGGCCGCCGTGCGTCCGGCGCCGGGGTAGGAGGCCGTGGCCTGCTGCCGCGCCGCGCCCTGCTGCTGGCCCTGTTGTTGCTGCGCGAAGGCGGCGTCGTTGCCGTTGGGCTGGCGCGTTTCCGCGCCGACCGAAGTCTGGCCCAGCGTGATGCCTTGTTCCGACAGCGAGTTGCGCAACTGCGGCAGCGCGGCCTCGACGGCCTTGCGCACGCTCTCGTGCGCCGAGACGAACATCGCCTGCGCCTGGTTGTCGCCCATCGACAGCGTGACCTTCAGCGGGCCGAGGCCGGCCGGGTTCAGGTTGAGCTCGGCCGTGTGGTGCCCGCTGGCGCTCATGCGCAGCAGTTGCTGGCCCAGGGCCGGCGCCCATTTGTCGCTGCCGACTTCGGGCGCGATGGTGTGGGCCGGAGTGCGCGCGGCGGCCGCGGCGTCGCCCGCGCGCTCCGGGGACGACGCCGTCACCGCGGCTGGCTGCTGGAGCGCGACGGGGTCGATGGCGGGCTGGCTGTCCGCGCCATCGGTCGTGGCGGCGACAGGGCTTGCAGCCACGGCGGCCTTGGCGGCCTGCGCATCGTTTGTTGCCGCCGGTTGCGCCGCGCTCGCGAGCTGCTCGGCGGTGGTGGTGCCGATGGGCGCGCGCGATGCGGGGCCGCGGCCGGTCGCTGCGGTGCCCACGGATGGGCTCGCGGGGGCGGACACCGGCTTGGCGAAGCCCACGGCCATGGTCTGCGCCGCGATGGCGGCGCGGGCCGCATCGTGCAGCGAGCCGGCGGGCGCGGCATCCGCTTGCAGGGGCGCGGCTTGCGCGGCGGCTGCGGCGGGCTTCTGCGCGACGGCCTCCTTCGCGGCCTTGGCCGCGGCCTCGGCCGTGTCCGCTGCATCGGCGGCGACAGCGGCCGTGCCGGCGGCTGTCTTCGCCGAAAGCGCCTGCAGGGCCGGATCGAGAGCCACGTCGGTGGTGGCGTCTGCCGGCGTCGTCTTCGCAAGCCCGTCGGCAGTGCCTTCGCCCGCCGCCTGCGCCGCCGACCGGCCCGCGAGCGTCAGCGCGTGCAGCGGCGAGTTCGCCTGCGCGAGGAATGCGAGGTTCGGGTCGGCGAGCGGAGCGTCTTCCTTCTTCGTGTCCTCATCCGCGCCGGGCTTGCGCGCGGCCTTGCGGTCGATGGCGGCCACGTCCGACGTGCTGCCGTCCTTCTCCGCCGTACCGGCCTGGCCGCCGCCGTTGGCGCGCGAGCGCTCCAGCGCCGCGCCGAAGCTTGGGCCCTGCGCCTCGTCCGCGCCGCGCCCGCGCGAGGCGGCCTGCGCGGCCGCGGGCTGTGCTGCGGCATTCGTCGTGACGGGGGGCATGATCATGGAAGGCATGTCGGGTCCTGCGTGCGGATGTTTCTGTTTCTCAAAGGGTCGGATGCGAGGCGCGGTCGAAGAACTTGCGCGCCGCGCGCTCGTCGCTGTCGCGCTGCTCGCGCTTGGCCTCGGCCATCAGTTCCTGCATGCGCACGCGCTCGGCCAGCGTGTCGAAGGAGCTCAGGCGTCGGCGCTGCTGCTGCCAGTCGTCGCGGCCGTGGTCCAGCCGGGTGCCGGTCTGCGCGGCAATAGCGCGCTGCTGCTCGATGGCGTTGTCCAGCGTGCCGAGGAAGTTGCGGTAGTTGCGCCACTGCGAGGAGGGCAGGCCGTCGCGCATCAGGGCGTCGAGCTGCTCGTGGTAGTCCTGCCGGTACTGCAGCAGCAGGTCGAGCTTCTGGCTGGCGTCCAGGTGCGCGTTCTGCAGCGCGCCCAGGCGCCGCGCGGCGTCGTCGGTCTGCGTGTGCGCCAGGTCGATCAGCATGCCGAGAGGGAGCTTGCGTGTCATCTTTTGCTTCTTTGCGGAGTGGGTGTGCGCGGCTCGCCTTCGAACAGGTTTTCCAGGCGGGCGATGGATTCGGCATAGTCCGTGCGCTCGTCCATCGACTGCTGCAGGAAGCCCTCGATGCGCGGGTACATCGCGATCGCCTGGTCCAGCTGCAGGTCGTGGCCGGGCGCGTAGGCGCCCACGCTGATCAGGTCGCGGTTGCGCTGGTAGCGCGAGAGCATCTGCTTGAAGCGGCGCACGGTGTCGAACTGCGAGGACGGGATCAGCGCGGTCATGGCGCGGCTGATGGAGGCCTCGATGTCGATCGCCGGGTAGTGCCCGGCCTCGGCCAGCGTGCGCGAGAGCACCACGTGGCCGTCGAGAATCGCGCGCGCCGAGTCGGCGATGGGGTCCTGCTGGTCGTCGCCCTCCGAAAGCACCGTGTAGAAGGCCGTGATGGAGCCGCCGCGCCCGTTGGCGTCGCGCTCGCCGTTGCCGGCGCGCTCCACCAGCGCCGGCAGCTTGGCGAACACCGAGGGCGGATAGCCCTTGGTGGCCGGCGGCTCGCCCACGGCCAGCGCGATCTCGCGCTGCGCCATCGCGTAGCGGGTGAGCGAATCCATGATGAGCAGCACGTCCTTGCCGCGGTCGCGGAAGTACTCGGCCAGGCAGGTCGCGTAGGCCGCGCCCTGCAGGCGCAGCAGCGGCGAGTTGTCGGCCGGCGCCGCCACCACCACCGCGCGTGCCAGGCCCTCTTCGCCCAGCGTGTTCTCGATGAAGTCCTTCACCTCGCGGCCGCGCTCGCCGATGAGGCCGACCACGATGACTTCCGCGCTGGTGTAGCGCGCCATCATGCCCAGCAGCACGCTCTTGCCCACGCCGGAACCGGCGAACAGGCCCATGCGCTGGCCGCGGCCCACGGTGAGCATGCCGTTGATGGCGCGCACGCCCACGTCGAGCACCGAATCGATCGGCGCGCGCGTCAGCGGGTTCATGGGCGGCGAGCTCAGCGGCACCTTGCGGGCCATGTCGAGCGGGCCCAGCCCGTCGAGCGGACGGCCGGCCGCATCGACCACGCGGCCGAGCATGCCTTCGCCGACAGGCAACCGCTTGGTGTGCGCATTGCCGCCGCCGATGGTTCCCGCCGCATCGGGCTCGGGCGCGCCGGGCCGCGCATACACGCGCGCGCCGGGCAGCAGGCCCGCCACTTCGGTCTGCGACATCAGGAAGAGCCGGTCGCCCGCGAAGCCGACCACTTCGGCTTCGGCGTGCCGTTGCGCATGGCCCGGCGGCAGCTCGATCAGGCAGTCGCTGCCCACGGGCAGCTGCAGGCCCACGGCTTCGAGAACCAGTCCCACGGCGCGCGTGAGCCGGCCCGAGGCGATGGTGGTTTCGCAGCCCGCCACATTGGCGCGCGCTTTTTCGAGCGCGGCGAGCACCGACTGCAGATGGGGGTTGGGGGCGGTGGCCTGCATGGCGGTTGTCACCGGGCTTCGGGCCTGCCGTCGGCGTCGCCGTTGAGGGCGCCCGTCACGCGCTTCCAGCGCGTTTCCAGCGTGCCGTCGAGTTCGCCGGTGGCTGATTGCACGCGGCAACCGCCTCGGGTGATGGTGTCGTCGGCGCGCATCTGCCAGCCTGCGGCTTCGATCTCTTCGCCAAGGCTGCTTCGCACCAGCGCCACGTCGTCGGGGTGCAGCAGCAGGCGCGGCTCACCGCGCAAGGCTGGTTCGGTGTTGAGCAGGTCGCGCACCACGGGCAGCACCCATTCGGGCTCGGCCTTCAGCGTGCGGTGCACCACCTGGCGGGCCACGTCGAGCGCGAGCGCGAGCACGGCCTGCGATAGCTCTTCCTCGGCGCGGCGCAATGCATCGGGCAGCGACCGGGCCAGCGCGCGCAGGCGTTCGGCGTGTGCGCTGGCGGCCGCGAGGCCGGTGGCCAGGCCCTCGGTGTGGCCCACCTTGCGGCCTTCGGCAAGGCCGGCGGCGCGGCCCTCGGCTTCGCCGTCGGTGCGGGCTTCCTTGCGGATGCGCGCGAGATCGGCGAGGTCGATCTTGGGTGCGGAAGGAGGCGGCGGCGCTGGCGGCGCGGTGTTCCTGCGCTCGCCCGTCGTCTTGCGGGCCGCGGGCGTGCGAGGACTGCCGTCGATGGTGCCCATCTCCCAGCGTTCCCATGCGGACAGCGCGGGCGCGGGAACGATGGGGCGCTCGGTTCTTGGCCCGCCTGCCGCGTGGCGTGCGGCGGCGTGGATGGCTGCGAGCCGCTCGCGCGATTCGCCGAAGCCGCCGAAGTTGCCGTTGGAATCAGACGAACTCATCGGTGCCAGGCGTCGCGATCACGATTTCGCCGGCCTCCGCCAGGCGGCGGGCGACCTGCAGGATGGCCTTCTGCTCGGTTTCGACCTGCGACACGCGCACAGGTCCGCGCAGCTCCATGTCCTCGCGCAGCGTCTCGGCGGCGCGCTGCGACATGTTGTTGAGGAACTTGTCGCGCAGCTCCATCGGCGCGCCCTTGAGGGCGATGATGAGCGAGTCGCTCTCGATGTCCTTGAGCAGGCGCTGGATGCTGCGGTCTTCCAGGCCCAGCAGGTTCTCGAACACGAACATCTCGTCGACGATGCGCTGCGCCAGAGCCTCGTCCTGCTCGCGCACGTGGGCGATGGCTTCTTCCTCCACGCTGGTGCTCATGAGGTTGACGATCTCGGCCGCGGTGCGCACGCCGCCCAGGCGGCTGCGGCGCAGGCCCTGGCCCGCGAGCATCTCGGTGAGCACGTCGGTCAGTTCGTTCAGGGCCGAAGGCTGCACGCCGCCGAAGGTGGCCACGCGCATGATCACGTCGTGGCGCAGGCGCGCGGGCAGCTTCTCGAGCACCTCGGAGGCCTTCATGCGGTCCAGGTGCACGAGCAGCGTCGCGAGGATCTGCGGGTGCTCGTCGCGGATGAGCTCGGCCACTTCGCCGGCCTCGAGCTCGTTGAGCCGCTCGATGCCGCCGTGCGGCTCGTCGGGCTGCAGGATGTCTTCCAGCAGGTTGCTGGCGCGGTCCTCGCCCAGCGCCTTGCGCAGCACGGCGCGGATGTAGCTGGTCGAGCCCAGGTGCAGGGCCGAGAGCTGCTCGGTCTCGTTGCGGAATTCGGCCAGCACCTCTGCCAGCTCTTCCTTCGAGACTGAGGTGAGCTTCGACATCGCGAGCCCCAGCGCCTGCACCTCGGAGGTGGGCAGCTGGTGCAGCGCGGCCGCCGCGCGGTCTTCGCCCAGTGCCATCAGCAGGATGGCGCTCTTGCGGGTTCCCTGTTCGCTACTCATCGTTGTTCATCCAGTGCTGGATCAGCGCCGCCACCACCTTCGGGTCTTTGTCGGCGGTCTGGTGGGCGTATTCCATGTCGGCCTTGCGGCGGTTGGCCTCGCGTTCGCGCAGGCTCTCCTCGGCGGAGGGCGTGTTCTCATCCGGTGCGGCGGCGGCCACCACGGCCGGGGCTTCCGCAGCGGCCGGCGCGGGCGGGGGCGCCAGGTGCTTGCGCATCAGCGGGCGCAGCACCGCGAACCAGGCGAAGAGCGCGAGCAGCGCGTACAGCAGGTACTGGCCGGCGATCCTGGCGAGGTCGAGGTTCTCGCGGTCGCGCCAGAACGGCACCTCGGGCGCGGGAGCGTTGTCGGCGTCACGGGCGAAGGCGCTGTTCACCACGTTGAGCGAGTCGCCTCGTTCCTGGCTGAAGCCCATGGCTTCCTTCGCAAGGTTGCGGATCTGCTCCAGCTCGGCCGGCGTCAGCGCGCGGCTGGCGGTCTTGCCCGCGGCATCCACCGCGTCGCGGTTGTTCACGACGACGGCGACCGACAGGCGCTTCACGCCGCCGGCGGCCTGCTGCACGTGGCGGATGGTGCGGTCGAGCTCGTAGTTGGTGGTGGTGTCCTTGCGCGAGCTGCTCGGGCCGGTGGGCGCGGTGCTGGCCGTCGATGCGGTGGCCGTGCCGGGGGCTCCCGGTGCGCCGGGCGTTCCCGGGGCGGGCGGGGTTCCGGGTGCGTTCGGCGCCCTCGGGCCGGTGATCGGCGCAACGGGGTTCACCGGCGGCTGGTTCGACAGCGCGCCCGGCACGCCGCCGGGCTGTCCGCCGCCGTGCTGCGCCGATTCGCTGCTCTGCTGGCTGCGCACGGCGGCCTGGGAAGGGTCCTGGTTGGGCTTGTATTTCTCGTCGGTGTGCTCGACCACCGAGAAGTCGATGTCCGCCGCCACCTGCGCGCGCACGTTGTTCGCGCCCACGATGGGCTGCAGGATCGCCTCGATGCGGCGGATGTAGCCCTGCTCGATCTCCTGCGCGTACTTCAGCTGGCTCACGTCCAGCCCGCGGTCGGCGCCGCGCGCGGAAGAAAGCAGGTTGCCGCGCTGGTCGACCACGGTCACGCTCTTGGCGTCGAGGTCGGGCACGCTGCTGGACACCATGTGCACGATGGCGCTGACCTGGCCTTCATCGATGCTGCGACCGCGTGCCAGCGCGAGCACCACCGAGGCCGAGGGCTTCTTCTGCTCGCGCACGAAGAGCGAGGGCTTGGGCAGCGCCAGGTGCACCCGGGCCGACTCGATGGCGCCGATGGATTCGATGGAGCGCGCGAGCTCGCCTTCGAGCCCGCGCTGGTAGTTGACCTGCTCGGCGAACTGGCTGGTGCCGAACTTCTGGTTGTCCATCAGTTCGAAGCCCACCCCGCCGGCCTTGGGCAGGCCCTGCGCCGCGAGCTTGAGGCGGGTCTCGGCCACCTTGTCGCCCGCGATCAGGATCGCGCCGCCGCCGTCGGCGAACTTGTAGGGCACGTTCATCTGCTGCAGCGACGCGATGATCGCGCCGCCGTCGCGGTCCGACACATTGGTGTAGAGCACCTTGTATTCGGGGCCGCGGCTCCACAGCATGAATGCCGCCGCGGCGGCCACCAGGGCCGCGCCGCCGATGATCAGCGGCAGCCTCGGCTGCGCGCGGAGGCGGTCGAGCAGGGCCGGCTGGCCGTCGCCGGACTGGGGCAGCGCGTCCGCGGGCGCAGCCGTGCTCATGGGTGCGCCCTCGTCGCGGCCATGGCCATGGTGGGAGAGGAATTTCGGTTTAGAGATTTCATTCCGGATGGCCGGTGATGTCGTCCGCGGCCTGTTCGTTTCGCGGACGATTGTCAGCAGTCACCCGGAATTCGAATGGCCGAACAGCCGGGGTTTTCGCCCTCAGTTGCGCGCTTGAATCGGGGTCTTCCCTTGATACGCTGCAAGCCAGCCGGAGGGCCCTGGTCCCTCCGTGTCAAGTCACGCAGAAGTGTTCAGACAAACAAGAGGAAGAGGATCACCATGTCCATCAGCGCCATCGAATCGGTCCTGCAGCAGATGCGGGCCACCGCGGTCCAGACGGGCATCGCGCCGCAGACGGCAGCCCCGGCCGAAGCCGGCGGCTTCGCCGCCGAACTCAAGCGCTCGCTCGCCAACATCAGCGGCGCCCAGCAGCAGGCCTATGCGCAGGCCGAGTCCTTCGAGCTGGGCAAGCCCGGCGTCGCGCTCAACGACGTGATGGTCGACATGCAGAAGGCGAACGTCGCGTTCCAGACCGGGCTGCAGGTTCGCAACCGGCTCGTGACCGCCTACCAGGAAGTGATGAACCTGCAGGCCTGAAGGGTGAACGGGTGATGTGGAGAGGGGCGCGCAACTTTTTCGTGCATGCCCCCTAAAGGTTCGCAGGGCCCCGCCGATAACCAAGTCAACGATGGCTTGAGTCTCTAAGTGGAAGCGGGTCCAGCGTTACGGCCAAAAGCCGGAGTCCACAACCTTTTTTCATCAATCAGGAGTCGAACATGGCGCAAGTCATCAACACGAACAGCCTCTCCCTGCTCACGCAGAACAACCTGAACAAGTCGCAGTCGGCGCTCAACAGCGCCATCGAGCGCCTGTCTTCGGGCATGCGCATCAACAGCGCCAAGGACGATGCCGCCGGCCAGGCCATCGCCAACCGCTTCACGGCCAACATCAAGGGCCTGACGCAAGCCACCCGCAACGCGAACGACGGCATCTCGATCGCCCAGACGACGGAAGGCGCCCTGACCGAAGTCAACAACAACCTGCAGCGCATCCGCGAACTGGCTGTGCAGGCCGGCACGGGCACGAACTCGGCCAGCGACCTGGACTCCATCCAGGCTGAAATCGGCCAGCGCATGGACGAAATCAACCGCGTTTCGCAGCAGACCCAGTTCAACGGCGTGAAGGTCCTGTCGGCAGACGCCGGCAAGCTGACCGTGCAAGTCGGCGCGAACGACGGTGAAACCATCGACATCGACCTGCAGGAAATCAGCGCCAAGACCCTGGGCCTGGACGGCTTCAACGTCAACGGCAAGGGCGTGTCGGCCAACGCCAAGGCCAACGTCAACGACCTGACCAAGGCCGGCGCCACCGGCACGGGCCCCTACGTTGTGACCACCAGCTTCGCCAAGGTGACCGCCGAGCAGGCCGTCGACGCGATGCAGGACGGCAACACGGCTGTCGTGGGCGCGACCACCTACAAGTACGACGCCGCCGCCGGCAACTTCACGACCACCGTCGCCGTCGCCACCGGTGCTCCCACCACGGCTTTCGCCGGCACGCTGCTGCCGACCGCGGGCAACAAGTTCTCGGGCACCTTCACGGGCGTCAGCGGCACCACCAACTTCGAAGTCGACAGCGCCGGCGCGATCACCATCGGCGGCCAGGCAGCCTACCTCTCGGGCGGCAACCTGACGACCAACAACGTCGGCGCTCCTCCGGCCGCCACGCTGTCGGGCCTGTTCGCCAGCGGCGACACCACCGCCAGCGCATCCAGCGTCCAGCTCAACGGCACGACCTACAACTTCGGCGCTGCCGCGAACTCGGGCTTCACCTACACGAAGACCGTTTCGAAGGACGACGTGAAGACCGCCGTCGCCGGCGCCGCCTCGACGGTGAACCTGGGCTCGGGCATCTTCGCCTCGACCGTGACCTTCGCCGCTGCCGGTGGCCAGTCCAGCGACACGTACATGGACAACGACAAGGAGATGACCAAGACCGCGTCGTACACCACGAGCTACAACGTCAACGCAGTCAACGGCGAAGTGACGGTTGCCTCGACGACCGGCACGGGCAAGTACGCAGCCGACGTGGGCGCAGTGGCCTACGTCAACTCCGCCGGCAAGCTGACCACGGACACGACCAGCAAGGGCACCAAGACGAGCAACCCGCTGGCCGCGCTCGACGCAGCCCTGGCCAAGGTCGACACGCTGCGCGGCAGCCTGGGTGCTGTGCAGAACCGTTTCGACTCGGTGATCGCCAACCTCGGCACCACGGTCGTCAACCTGTCCTCGTCGCGCTCGCGCATCCAGGACGCCGACTACGCGGTCGAAGTGTCGAACATGACGCGCGCCCAGATCCTGCAGCAAGCCGGTACCTCGGTGCTGTCGCAGGCCAACCAGACCACGCAAGGCGTGCTGTCGCTCCTGCGTTGATCGAAAGGTACTGAGAAGTCAGAGGAAAGCCGGGTCCCTCCCCTGGGTTGGGACCCGGCCGACGCAGGCCCCTGGCGCAATCCGGGAGTGCCTGCGCTGTTCCCTGCGGCCATGCCGGTCCAGGCGAGGCCGCAGAGAACAGCGAACCCAGCACAGCAAGGTGGAAATGATGTTGAACCCCGTGTCGGCGAACTCCGTGAAGGACAACCAGTGGACGCAGCTGCTCGTCGGCGGCGCCGCGGGCGCGGCCTCTGCCGCCGCCGCCACGGCCGAGAAGGACGACGCGAAGGAGGGTGCGACGCCGGTCCAGGTGGAGCAGGCGGTGCGCCAGGTGAACGAGTCGCTCGCGCTGCGCGAGGTCGGCCTGCAGTTCGAGGTCGACAAGGAGACCGACATGGTCATCGTCAAGGTGGTGGACCGCGCCAGCGGCGAGGTCATCCGCCAGATTCCCAACGAGGAAGTCGTGCGCATCGCGAAGCTGATGAACGACGGCAACGGACTGCTGGTGGACCACGCGGCCTGAGGCCCGCACCGGCGGCGCAGACGCAGCGACACCCATTCGAATTCAAGAGGACAAATACATGGCAACGATCAGCAGCCTGGGCGTGGGCTCCAACCTGAATCTCGCGGACCTGCTCACGCAGCTCGAGACCGCCGAGAAGCAGCCCATGGTGGCGCTGCAGGCCAAGGCCAAGAGCTACACGAGCAAGCTGTCGGCCTACGGCACGATCCAGAGCGCTCTCTCCACGCTGCAGGCGGCGGCCAAGAAGCTCGGCGACCCGACGTTCTTCCAGAGCGTGACGGGCACACCCACCGTCAGCGGCATCCTGTCGGCAACTGCCACCGACACGAGCGCGGCGGGCAACTACACCATCGACGTGTCGCAGATCGCGCAGTCGCAGACGCTGGTGAGCGCGGGCCAGGCCGACGCCAAGGCCGCCATCGGCACCGGCAAGATCACCATCGACTTCGGCGCCATCACCGGCGGCACGCTCGACCCGGCGACCGGCCAGTACAGCGGCGCCACCTTCACCGCCGACGCGAGCCGGCCCGCCAAGTCGATCACCATCGACTCGACCAACAATACGCTGGAAGGCATCCGCAACGCCATCAACGGCGCGAACGCGGGCGTCACGGCCAGCATCGTGAACGACGGCAGCGGCACGCCCAACCGCCTGGTGCTGACCTCGACGCAGACCGGCGAGAAGTCGAGCATGCGCATCGCGGTCGACGGCGACGCGGCGCTGCAGGGCCTGCTGAACAACGACCCCGCCGGCGCGCAGAGCCTGAAGCAGACCTCGGCGGCGCAGAACGCGAAGCTCAACGTCAACGGCATCGATGTCACCAGCCCGACCAACACGGTGAAGGAAGCCATCCAGGGCGCCACGCTGACGCTGGTGGGCACCGGCAAGACCGGCCTGTCCATGAAGGAGAACACGGCCGGCGTGAAGACGGCCATCAACGACTTCGTGAAGGCCTACAACAGCCTGCAGAGCACGGCCAAGACGCTGACCGCGTACGACGCCGATACCAAGACCGCTGCGGCGCTGGTGGGCGACAGCACGCTGCGCAACCTGCAGACGCGCATCCGCCAGGCGCTCGTGGCGCCGCAACCCGGCGGCACGAACGACATGAAGGTGCTGACCGAGATCGGCGTGTCCTTCCAGAAGGACGGCACCCTGGCGGTCGACTCCGACAAGCTGGACAAGGCGCTGGCCAACAACCTCAAGGGCGTGGCGAACCTGTTCTCCAGCGCCACCGGCAGCACGGCCGGCTACGGCAAGCAGATCGACGCGCTGGTGGACGACGTGACCAAGGGCGCGCTGAAGGTGGCCAGCGACGGCGTGACGGCGACCATCAAGGAACTCGACACCCAGTACGACGCGATGCAGCTGCGCGTGGACGCCACGGTCGACCGCTATCGCAAGCAGTTCAACCAGCTCGACGTGCTGATCAACAACCTGAACAACACCAAGAACTACCTCACGCAGCAGTTCGACGCGATGTCGAAGCAGTCCAAGTAGGACGCAAGGCACGCGGAACCTGGAGCACCAGCCGATGTACACCCCCCACAACATGCGCACAGGTGCCGGTGCCTACGCGCGCCTCGGTGTCGAGACCAGCGTGATGAGCGCGTCGCCGCACCAGCTCATCACGATGCTGTTCGATGGCGCCAAGACCGCCATCGGCATGGCGCGCCACCACATGGCCGCCGGCGACACCGAAGCCAAGGGCAACGCGATCTCCAAGGCCATCGGCATCGTCGACAACGGCCTGAAGGCCGGGCTCGACGCCCAGGCGGCCGGCGAGGCCGGCGCCGAGCTGGTGGCCAACCTGTCGGCGCTGTACGACTACATCGTGCAGCGGCTGTTCCGCGCCAACCTGCACAACGACGTGCTGGCCCTGGACGAGGCCGACCGGCTGCTCGAGAACATCGCTTCCGCCTGGCGGGAGATCGACGACCGGGCCCGTGGCTGAAATGCAACCGCAAGAGAAACAGAAAAACATGGCATTCCGGAGTGAGGTCGTTCATTGCTACGAAGAGCTGGCCACCGGCATCGCATCGATGCTGGTGCTGGCGCGCGCCAAGGAGTGGGGCCAGCTCCCCGCGCTCGAAGCCCGCTGCTCGGCGATGGTGGAGCGCCTGAAGGCCATCGAGCCCCACGAGCTGCTGGACGCGACGCAGGTCGAGCATGTGCTCGATCTGCTGGAGCGCATACGTTCCGACCAGGCCGAGGTGTCGGGGCTCATCAAGCCGCAGCTCGAGAGCCTGATCAGCCGCATGGGATATCTCACGCAGCAGAAGAACCTCGGCAGGGCCTACGGGCCGCCGCACTGAGCGCGGCTGCCGGACGACCTGAAGAAACCGCACCATGACTGGACTCGCCGGACTGCTCGACGCGCTGCTGGCCGCAAGGCTCGCGCCGCGGCTGGACGTGCTCGGCATCAAGCCCGAGACCACCATCGGCGCGCCCGGGCCGGCGGTGGCGATCGGCAAGGTCGAGAACGATGTCAGGCTGCCTTCCAATGCGGCGCTCGACAGGCAGATCCCGGGTGCCGCTGCCGGCGGTACTCCCCATGCCGGCTCCGGCGCCCAGCCTTCGATGGAGACGCGGCTGTCGGTGGCGGCGCGCGTCATCGGCGCGGTGCTGGCCGACCTGCAGGCGCAACCGGGGCCGGTGCGTGGCGCCGTGCCCCTGATGCCTTCGCGCGCGCAGCCGGTGAACGCCGCGGCGCTGGCGGGCACGCTGGCGCAGGCTGTGTCGGACAGCGGGCTCTTCTATGAATCGCACCTGGCGTCGTTCACGGCCGGCGGCCGCACGCTCGCGCAGATGAAGCAGGAGCCCCAGGCGCAGTGGGCCGTGCCGGTGATCGCGAAGACGCAGGCGGGTGCATCGGTCGCGTCGCAGGTGGTGGCTGCCGCATCGACGGCGGTGATCGTCGATTCGCCGGATGCGCTGCCTTCGCTCGTGGCGCAAGCTCAGGTGCCCGCGGTGCAGGGCGACGGCGCCCGCGCGGTGGGCGTTGCCGCGCCACAGGCGCCGGCCACAGCAGGGCAGCCGCAGGACGCCGGTGTCTCCTCCTCGCAAGGCAAACCGCAGACTCTGGAACAGCAAGCCGCGGCGAACGACGCGGCGCGGGTGCAGGCCGCCTATCGGCAACCCGGGAGTGCATCGCCCGGCGGCGGCTTCGATTCGATGCCCGCGCACCGCGCCAGCGAATCCGCGCGCCAGGCCGACAGCGCCACGGCCCTGCCGGCATCGCGCGGCGGCGAAGTGATCCACCCCCAGGCCGTCACGCTGGTGCACCAGCAGCTCGATCTGCTGGCCAGCTCGGTCTTCCGCTGGAACGGCCATGCCTGGCCCGACGTGCCGATGAGCTGGACTGTGGAGGAAGAACAACAGGCCCGGTCCGAGGCGCGCGAGGGCGCGGTGGCCGAAGAAGAGGGTGCGCGCCGCTGGTCGACCACGGTCTCGCTGGAGCTGCCGAAGCTTGGCGAGGTCGACTTGCGGCTGAGCCTCGACGGCCAGGCCGTGCAGGCGCATCTGTTCGCGCGCGAGGCTTCGACCATGGCGCGCCTGCGCGGCGACACCGGCCGGCTCGCGAAGCGTTTCGACGCCGCGGGCCTGCAGCTGCAGCAGGTGCTGGTCGCCGCAAAGGAGGTTGCCCTATGAGCGCCGCGCCGGGCCGCCCCAGGCAAGCTCGCACCGCAGTGCGAAGCACGAAGGTATTCCAATGAACGAGGTGCTCGACAACCGCAACAGCGCCGTCGCGCTGTCCTATGCGGACAAGACGCGGGCGCCCGTCGTCGTGGCCAAGGGTTATGGCGTGGTCGCCGAATCGATCATGCGCGAGGCGCGCGAGCACGGGCTTTACGTGCACTCGTCGGCCGACCTCGTGAAGCTCCTGATGCAGGTCGACCTGGACAGGCAGGTCCCGCCGCAGCTGTACCTCGCCGTGGCGGAGGTGATGGCGTGGATCTACCGCCTCGAGGGTCGCGCAGGCGACTAATTGACCAGATGGACCAATGTGAAATCATGAATCGAGAAATTCGTTCAAATGGTCTTTCATCGGGACTAAATAAACCCATAGCGTTTATCAATTCGATGTTGCTGACGAATAAATTCGCGCTTTTTTTGGTGGCGTCTGAAACATTTGTTACCCAAACGGCTGACACCTGTAAACGCGGGGCCTCCATTGGGAGATGAGGAGTGCCTTGTCAGATGCCTCCTACCTTTTTTACCCTCATGTCATACAAAACACTTCAACATGTAAAACTTTGTGTATATAATGTATACACGATTGTTAGGAGCACGAAGTGAGCTTTGAATCGGAAATGGGATCAGACATGGAAAACGTCAACATCACCGCCAACGGCGTGATTTCGAGGGAAATCGGCGAGATAAATCTGGCCTATATGCTGCTGGCGCAGAAGCTGGTGAAGCAGGACAGGGCCGAGGCCATGTTCCGCCTCGGCGTGGGCCGTGAGCTGGCCGATCTGCTGGCGAACATGTCGCTCAGCCAGATCGTGAAGCTGGCCGCGTCCAACTTCCTGCTGTGCAGCTTCCGGCTGGACGACCGCCCCATGTTCGCGGTGGTCGGCGAGGGCAAGGAGCCTGCGCTGCAGCAGGCGCATATGTCGATCCTGATGGCCGCGCGCCAGGCGCAGGCACAGTCGCAGGCGCAGATGCGCGGAGCGAGCGCGGCGTGACCAGCAAGAGCGTCCTGGGCGAGGTGCGGCAGGTCCAGCTCGCGATCGAGCTGATCGGCCTCGGCGCGCGCCTGCAGTTCCTGGAAGCCGCGGTCACGCTGAGCCGCGAGCGCCTGATCCGCCTCTACAAGGAACTCAAGGGCGTCTCTCCGCCCAAGGGCCTGCTGCCGTTCTCCACCGATTGGTACATGACGTGGCTGGCCAACATCCACTCGTCGATGTTCTACAACATCTACCGGTTCATGCTCGACGAGGCGGACGAGAACGAGCTGCCCGCGCTCATCAAGGCCTACCGGCTCTACACGCAGCAGGTCGAGGCCAACGGTGGCGAGGTGGTGCTCGACTTCACCCGCGCCGAGACCATGGTCCGCTTCTTCGACAGCGACATGCTGCAGCTGAGCACCTGCTGTCGCTGCGGCGGCCATTTCGTGGCGCATGCGCACGACAACAAGAACGGATACGTGTGCGTGCTGTGCCGTCCGCCTTCGCGCGCGGGCAAGGCACGCAAGCCCAAGGCGACAGAGCGCCGCCGCGGCGGGCTCGTCGCGGTGGCGCCGGTGATGGACATCGGCGGCGCCGTCTAGGAAAAGTGCCCCGCCGGCGGCCATGGCCGCCAGGGGTTTGTTGATTCGACGCCCGCTGGGCGATAGGGGAAGCGCGTGCTGGTTCTGGTTGGATACATCGTGGTGATCGGTGCCGTCTTCGGTGGCTACGGCCTCATGGGCGGGCACTTCGGCGTCCTGTTCCAGCCGGTCGAACTGCTCATGATCGGCGGCTCGGCGCTGGGCGCCTTCATCGCCGGCAACAACGGCAAGACCATCAGGGCCACCATCAAGGAGCTGCCCCTGCTGCTGCGCACCTCCAAGCACAACCGCCAGCTCTACATGGACCTGCTCGCGCTGCTGTACGAGCTGCTCGCCAAGGCCCGCAAGGAAGGGATGATGAAGCTGGAGACCGACGTGGAAGACCCGTCCCAGAGCGAGATCTTCACGCGCTATCCGAACATCATGGCGCACGAGGGCATCACCGTCTTCCTGTGCGACTACCTGCGCCTGGTCATCAGCGGCAACACCGACGCGCACGAGATCGAGGCGCTGATGGACCACGAGATCGAGACCATCCGCCACGAGGCCGCGGTGCCCGGCCACAGCCTCTCGCGCGTGGGCGATGCGCTGCCCGCGCTGGGCATCGTCGCGGCCGTGATGGGCGTGGTGCACGCACTCGGCTCCGCCAACCTGCCGCCCTCCGAAATGGGCGCGCTGATCGCGCACGCGATGGTGGGCACCTTCCTCGGCGTGCTGCTGGCCTACGGCTTCGTCTCGCCGCTGGCCTCGCTGATCGAGCAGAAGGTGGAAGAGGGCATGAAGATCTACCAGTGCGCCAAGGTCACGCTGCTGGCCAACCTCAACGGCTACGCGCCTCAGCTCGCGGTGGAGTTCGGCCGCAAGGTGCTGTTCTCGACCGAGCGCCCCTCGTTCACCGAGCTGGACGACCACGTCCGCGAAGTCAAGGCGCGCTGACGCGCCCATCGCACGAGCCAGCACAGAGCAGCCAGCGATCATGAGCGACGACAAGCCAAGAGTCATCTTCAAGCACGTCCACAAGGGCAAGCACGGCGGCGCGCACGGCGGCGGCTGGAAGATCGCCTATGCCGACTTCATGACGGCCATGATGGCCTTCTTCCTCGTGATGTGGCTGCTCTCCATCTCCAGCACCAAGCAGCGCGAAGGCATCGCGGAGCACTTCCGCATGCCGTTGCGCGTGGCGCTCACTGGCGGCGACAAGTCCAGCCTCAGCACCAGCATGATCCCCGGCGGAGGCGCCGACCCGGTGCACGTGGAGGGCGAGGTCAAGCTCACCGAGACCGCGAGCGAGGACGAGGCCGACGCCAGCCGCCTCGCCGAGATGAAGAGAAATCTCGACGCGCTGATCGAGAAGAGCCCTGTGTTCCAGCAGTTCCGCTCCCAGATCCTCATCGACATCACCACCGAGGGCCTGCGCCTGCAGATCGTCGACACCGAGAACCGCCCGATGTTCGAGCTGGCCAGCGCGCGCGTGGTGCCGCACATGCGCGCCATCCTGCGCGAGCTTGCGCCGGCGCTCAACGGCCTGCCCAACAAGATCACCCTGTCGGGCCACACCGACGCCATCGTCTACACCAACGACCGGTCCTACGGCAACTGGGAGTTGTCGTCAGACCGCGCCAATGCCTCGAGGCGCGAACTCGTGGCCGGCGGCATGACCGAGGGCAAGGTGCTGCGCGTGATCGGCCTGGCCGACAGCATGCACCTGGACAAGGCCGATCCGCGCAACCCGATCAACCGGCGCATCAGCATCATCCTGCTCAACCACCGGACCCAGGAGCGCATCGAGCGCGAGAACAGCGCGGAGCCCGTCGGCGGGCTGCGCATCGGCAAGGCGGCCGCGAAGGCGGACTGAACGGACGCACGGCAGCAGACGGCACAACAACAAGAAACACACAAAGACACGAGATGGACCTCAGTCAATTCACCCAAGCCTTCTTCGTCGAAGCCATCGAACTGCTCGCCGAGATGGAGCAACTCCTGCTGGAACTCGATGTCGACGCCCCCGACAGCGAACAGCTCAACGCCATATTCCGCGCGGCGCACTCCATCAAGGGCGGCGCAGCGACTTTCGGTTTCACTGCCCTTACCAACACCACGCACGTTCTCGAGTCGCTTTTGGACCGCGCCCGCCATGGGCAGCTGCGTCTGACCGGCCGGATGATCGATGCATTCCTGGAAACGAAGGACGCCTTGCAAGAACAACTCACCGCCTACCAGGCAGGCAACGAGCCGGACCCGGACATGGTCGCGCACATCTGTGGCGTGCTTCAGCAACTCGCGCTCGAAAGCGGTGACGCAAGTGCGGCGGCACCCGCGCCCGCTCCGGCCCCTGCGCCGGCTCCTGCGCCGGCTCCTGCGCCGGCTCCCGCGCCTGTGGCAGCCTCCGAGCCCGTGGCTGCGCCGGCCGATGCCGCCGCCGGCAAGGGCGGCGGCGGCGCACTGCGCGTCCGCTTCGCCCGCCTGTCGGAAAGCGAATGCGAGCTGCTGACCGGCGAGCTGGCCAATCTCGGCAAGGTGCTCTCGAGCACGCGCAGCAACGACCAGCTCACAGTGCTGCTCGAAACCACCTGCTCGCCAGACGACATCGTCGCCGTCTGCTGCTTCGTCATCGACGAATCGCAGATCGACATCACGCACGAAGCGGTTGCCGAAGCTCCGGCAGCGGTGGCCGCACCCGCGCCCGAGCCCGAGCCCGAGCCCGCCGCGATCGTGGAAGCCGCGAAGCCGCAACCCGCGCCTTCTCCCGCACCCTCGGCGCCCACCACGGCAGCCGCTTCGTCCGCCGCCGCCAAGGAATCCAGCTCCATCCGCGTCGACGTCGAGAAGGTCGACCAGCTCATCAACCTCGTGGGCGAGCTCGTCATCACCCAGTCGATGCTCACGCAGGCCGCGACCATGCTCGATCCGGTGGCCTACGAGCGCTTCCTCAGCGGCCTGGGCCACCTGGAGCGCAACGCACGCGACCTGCAGGAATCGGTCATGTCCATCCGCATGATGCCGATGGACTACGTGTTCAGCCGCTTCCCGCGCGTCATCCGCGACGTGAGCGCCAAGCTGGGCAAGCAGGTCCGCCTGGACACCTACGGCAAGGAAACCGAGCTCGACAAGGGCCTGATCGAGCGCATCGTCGACCCGCTCACGCACCTGGTGCGCAACAGCCTCGACCACGGCATCGAGACGCCCGAGGTGCGCCTGGCCAAGGGCAAGGACGCCACCGGCCAGCTGCTGCTGTCGGCGCAGCATCACGGCGGCAACATCGTGATCGAGGTGAGCGACGACGGCGCGGGCCTCAACCGCGAGCGCATCCTTGCCAAGGCCATGCAGCAGGGCCTGCCGGTGAGCGAAACCATGCCCGACGACGAGGTGTGGCAGCTCATCTTCGCGCCCGGCTTCTCCACCGCCGAGCAGGTCACCGACATCTCGGGCCGCGGCGTGGGCATGGACGTGGTCAAGCGCAACATCCAGGAAATGGGCGGCCACGTCGAGATCCACTCGCGCGGCGGGCAGGGCACCACCACGCGCATCGTGCTGCCGCTGACGCTGGCCATCCTGAACGGCATGTCGGTGAAGGTGGGCAGCGAGGCCTACATCCTGCCGCTGAGCTACGTCATCGAGTCCCTGCAGCCGCTGCCGGAGCACCTGCATTCCATCACCGCCGACGGCCACGTGATCCGCGTGCGCGGCGAGTACCTGCCGCTCATCGAGCTGCACCGCGTGTTCGACGTGGCCGGCGCGCAGACGCACCCCACGCAGGGCATCCTGGTGATCGTGCAGGCCGACGACAGCCGCTTCGCGCTGCTGGTGGACGAGCTGCTCGGACAGCACCAGGTGGTGGTGAAGAACCTCGAGACCAACTACCGCAAGGTGCCCGGCATCTCCGCCGCGACCATCCTCGGCGACGGCAGCGTGGCCTTCATCATCGACGTGGGCGCCATGCCGCGCATCCAGCGCGCGCAGGCCGCGAGTGCGGCCGCGCTCGCGGGCGCGGCCCGGAGGACCGACGCCATTGCACTCTGACATCCGACGGAGACAGCTGAATGCGGTTTGATTTCTTCCGTCGCGCTTCCGAAGGCGCCGGCGCCGAAACCGGCGCCTCCACCCAGCCCGAGGCCGGCTGCGAAGGCCACCTGGCCTACGCGATGCTGCTCGACGCGCAGAGGCGCGTGATCGGCTATCGCATGGCCTGGCGCGCCGCCGGCGCGGCTTCCGATGCGTCCGGCGCAGCGGGCGTCAAGGCGCTCATGGACACGCTCGCCATGCACCTCAACCCTGGCGACGAAGGCTGGCTGCTGGGATCGCAGCTGCTGTTCGTCGACGTGACGGTCGACGCGCTCTTCCAGAGCGAGCTCCAGTCGCTGCCGCCGCAGCAGGTGGTGCTGTGCATGCGCGCGGACGAACTGATGGACGCCGACCTGCGCTCCATCCTGCTGTTCCTGCGCGAGCAGGGCTTCGGCTTCATGCAGTGCGCAGGCGCCGTACTGCCTGAAGACCCGGAGCTGCGCTCCATCGTCACCCACCTCGAAGTCGGCGCGAACGACGCGGACACCGTCGCGCGCCTGCGCCAGGACGCCCAGCTGGGTCACCCGCCGGTGGAGCCGGTGGCCTCGCGCGTGGAAGACTGGACCGAGTTCGATGCCTGTGCGTCGCGGCGCGTGAACGTGTTCATCGACGGCTCCTTCCGCAACCCGCCGGTGCTCGAGACCGAAGACGCGCTGCAGCCCGAGTCGCTGCTGATCGTGCAGTTGATGCAGATGCTCCAGCGCAACGAAGACCTGCGCGTGATCGAGGCCGCGCTCAAGCACGATGCCGCGCTCACCTACCGCCTGCTGCGCTACATCAACTCGCCCGCGGTGGGCATGGCGGTGGAGATCCATTCGCTGCGCCATGCGGTCGCCATGCTCGGCTACTCGCCGCTTTACCGCTGGCTCTCGCTGCTGCTGGCCACCAGCAACAAGGCGGGCTCGCCCTACATGATGAAGAAGGCCATCCTGCGCGGGCGCTTCGTCGAACTGGTGGGGCAGGGCATGCTGCCTGCCAGCGAAGCCGACAACCTGTTCGTGGCCGGCATGTTCTCGCTGCTCGACCAGCTGCTGGGCGTCTCGATGGAAGGCGTGCTGCGCAAGGTGCAGCTCACCGAGGCGGTGCAGCAGGCCATTCTTTCGCGCGGCGGCCTCTACGGCCCCTTCGTGGCGCTGGCCGAGAGCTGCGAGCTCGACGACGGGCAGGCGGCGCGCCTGTCGGAGGCGCTGTTCCTGAGCCCGGCGCAGGTCAATGCCGCCCAGCTCTCCGCGCTGGTGTGGGCGCAGGGCGCCAGCCCCGCCGCGAGCGAGCAATGAAGCAAAGCGCGGCCGGAGTGCCGAAAGTGCGGGGCATTTGCGCGTCTGATCGGTCCATTGGAAACGGTGGCCGCTATGTACATTGAAAGCCAACCTTCCAGGCTGGCCGTGACCACCGAGTTCCTTTTCACCGACAGCGACTTCTCGCGCGTGCGCACCCTCATCCATCGCCGCGCCGGCATCGCCCTGGGCGAGCAGAAGCGGCAGATGGTCTACAGCCGCCTCTCGCGCCGGCTGAGGGAGCTGCAGCTGCCCGACTTCGCCTCGTACCTCGACTGGCTAGAACAGCGCCAGGACGGCGAGGAGTGGCAGCTCTTCATCAACTCGCTGACCACCAACCTCACCTCGTTCTTCCGCGAGGCGCATCACTTCCCGACGCTGGCCGAGCACGTGCGCAAGGCGAAGCAGCCCGTCACCGTGTGGTGCGCGGCGGCATCGACGGGCGAGGAACCCTATTCCATCGCCATCACGCTGATGGAGGCGCTGGGCGACAAGGCCGCGGCCTCGCGCGTGATCGCCACCGACATCGACACGGCGGTGCTGGCCAAGGCCTCCGCCGGCGTCTTCACCGCGGAGCAGGTGCGCAGGCTCGCGCCCGAGCGGCTGCGGCGCTTCTTCAACAAGGGCACCGGCTCCAACGCGGGCAAGGTGCGCGTGCGGCCCGAGGTCGCGGCGATGGTGAAGTTCTCGCGGCTCAACCTGCTCGACAGCGCCTGGGCGGTGAAGGAGCCGGTGGACGCGATCTTCTGCCGCAACGTGATGATCTATTTCGACAAGCCGACGCAGAAGAAGGTGCTCGACCGCTTCGCGCCGCTGCTCAAGGCCGACGGCCTGCTGTTCGCCGGGCATTCGGAGAACGCCTCGCTGGTCAACCAGGCCTTCCGCCCGCTGGGCCAGACCGTGTATGAGCTGGCGCGCTCGCGTGCCGCGGGTGCTTCCTCATGAGCGCGGCCTCGAATGCGGCCGCCCCGGGCTCGGTGGCGAGCCATCATTATTTCGACCGCGACGTCGGGATGATGGCCGTGAAGCTGCTGCCCTCCGAGTACTACGTGACATCGAGCAACACCGCGCTCAGCACGGTGCTGGGCTCCTGCGTGGCCGCCTGCCTGCACGACCGCGAGGCGGGCGTGGCCGGCATGAACCATTTCATGCTGCCCGACGACGGCGAAGCCGGCGCCTCGGCCGGCACGCGCGACGCCACCGAATCGATGCGCTACGGCACCTACGCCATGGACGTGCTGATCCGCGAGCTGGTGCGCGCGGGCGCGCGCCGCGACCGGCTCAAGGCCAAGGTGTTCGGCGGCGGCGCGGTGCTGGCGAACATGACCACGCTCAACATCGGCGACCGCAACGCCGACTTCGTGCTGCGCTACCTGGGCAACGAGCGCATCGAGGTCGCCGCGCAGGACCTGCGCGGACCGCATGCGCGCCGCGTGTGCTTCGTGCCGGCGACGGGAAAGGCCATTGTGCGCAAGCTGCGCGCGCAGACAGAAGTGCGCCAGGTGCAGCACGAGGAGGGCGAGCTGCTGCGCAGGCTCTCCGGCCCGCGCGCTGCATCGGCTGCCGATAACAAAGGAAACCTGTGAGCGTGAAGAAGATCAAGGTGCTGTGCGTCGACGACTCGGCGCTCATCCGCAGCGTGATGACGGAGATCATCAACAGCCAGCCCGACATGACGGTGGTGGGCACGGCGGCCGACCCGCTGGTGGCGCGCGACCTCATCAAGGTCACCAACCCCGACGTGCTCACGCTCGATGTGGAAATGCCGCGCATGGACGGGCTCGAATTCCTCGAGAAGCTCATGCGGCTTCGGCCCATGCCGGTGGTCATGGTTTCCTCGCTCACCGAGCGCGGCTCGGAGATCGCGCTGCGCGCGCTCGAGCTGGGCGCCATCGACTTCGTGACCAAGCCGCGCCTCGGTGTGCGCGACGGCCTGCTCAACTACACCGAACTGATCGCCGGCAAGATCCGCACCGCGGCAAGCGCACGCCTGCTGCCCGCCCGACACGCCGCCGCGGCGCGCCCCGGCGGCGAGGCGCTGCAGGAATCGCTGCTGCGCAGCCCGCTGCTGAGTACCGAGAAGCTCATCATCATCGGCGCCTCCACCGGCGGCACCGAGGCCATCCGCGAAGTGCTGCAGCCGCTGCCGCCCGACTCGCCGGCCGTGATGATCGCGCAGCACATGCCCGCGGGCTTCACGCGCTCGTTCGCGCAGCGCCTGGACGGCCTGTGCCGCATCAACGTGAAGGAAGCCGAGCACGGCGAGCGCGTGTTGCCGGGCTATGCCTACATCGCGCCCGGCGGCTACCACCTGTCGCTCGCGCGCAGCGGCGCCAACTACGTGGCGCACCTCGACCAGGAGCCGCCGGTGAACCGCCACCGGCCGTCCATCGACGTGCTGTTCGATTCGGCCGCCAAGCATGCCGGCAAGAACGCCATCGGAATCATCCTGACCGGCATGGGCAAGGATGGTGCCGAGGGCCTGCTGCGCATGCGGCGCGCCGGCGCCCACACGCTGGCGCAGGACGAGGCCAGCTGCGTGGTCTTCGGCATGCCGCGCGAGGCCATCGCGCTGGGCGCGGTGGACGACGTGTCGCCCCTGGCCGAAGTCAGCCGCCGCGTGCTGGCGCACCTTCGCACGTTCGGTGAACGTACGAACCGAGTTTGAGAGAAAAGAAAACGACCTTGGAGTTGGAAATATCGTGATCGACAAGAGCATCAAAATCCTGGTTGTGGACGACTTCCCGACCATGCGCCGCATCGTGCGCAACCTGCTGAAGGAGCTGGAGTTCCACAACGTGGACGAAGCCGAGGACGGCGCCGCCGGCATCGAGAAGCTGCGCGGCGGCAACTTCGGCTTCGTGGTGTCGGACTGGAACATGCCCAACATGGACGGCCTGACCATGCTGCAGACCATCCGCGCCGACCCCGAGCTCAAGAAGCTGCCGGTGCTGATGGTCACGGCCGAGGCGAAGAAGGAGAACATCGTGGCGGCGGCCCAGGCCGGCGCCAACGGCTACGTGGTGAAGCCCTTCACCGCCGCAACGCTCGAAGAAAAGCTCACCAAGATCTTCGAGAAACTCGCGAAGGAAGCGGCCTGACATGAGCCAGAACACCGCCGCCGCCGCCGTCGCGGAACCCGCGAACACCACCGAAGAACTGCTGGGCCGCATCGGCCAGCTCACGCGCCAGCTGCGCGAAGGCCTGCGCGAGCTGGGCCTCGACAAGCAGGTGGCCAGGGCCGCGCAGGCCATTCCGGATGCGCGCGACCGCCTGAGCTACGTGGCCGCCACCACCGAGCGCGCGGCGCACCGCGCGCTCAACGCCATCGACGTGGCCCAGCCGCTGCAGGAAGCGCTGTCCACCGATGCCAAGGGCCTGAGCAAGCGCTGGGACGAGTGGTTCAAGAACCCCATCGAGCTCGACCACGCGCGCGAACTCGTGCTGGACACGCGCGGCTACCTCGACGGCGTGCCCGAGCGAGCGAGCGCGATCAACTCGCAGCTCATGGAGATCCTCATGGCGCAGGATTTCCAGGACCTCACGGGCCAGGTCATCAAGAAGATGATGGAAGTGGTCAACGACGTCGAAACGCAGCTGCTGCAGGTGCTGATCGACAACTCCGCGCCCGAGAAGCGCCACGAGGCCGTGCAGAGCCTGCAGAACGGCCCGCAGGTCAAGCCCGGCAACCCCGATGCAGTCACCGACCAGGCGCAGGTCGACGACCTGCTGGAGAGCCTCGGCTTCTGATCTCAAGGGGCCTGCCGGCCCCTTTCTATTGTCCGAATTGCAGGGCTATCTGGGCCCTGATCGACAGATTGTTCCGGAGGGTCGAATTCAATAATTTGGCCATGAGCAAGGCGTACTTCGCCACTGCTGGTTCGGAGCATGAATGGCTGAGGAAAGCGATCTCGAGAAAACGGAACCCGCCTCCGAGCGGCGCCTTGAAAAGGCCCGCGAGGAAGGCAACGTAGCCCGTTCCCGCGAGCTCACCACCTTCGTCATGCTGGGCACGGCCTGTGCCGGCCTGTGGCTCGCGTCGGAGTCGCTCGGCACGAGCATGAACGGCGCGCTGCGCATGGGACTGCAGTTCGACCGCGCGGCAGCCTTCGACCCTTCCTACATGCTGGCCCGCACCGGGCTGATGTCGATGCAGGCGCTGGGCGCCATCGGCCCGATGTTCGCGATGATGATCGTCGCAGCCGTGGTCGCGCCGATGATGCTCGGCGGCTGGCTCTTCTCCACCAAGTCGGTGGCGCCGAACTTCGGCAAGCTCAACCCGTTGGCCGGCATCGGCCGCATGTTCTCCTCGCAGTCGCTCGCCGAGCTGCTCAAGGCGCTGGCCAAGTCGGCGCTCATCGGCGGCGTGGCCTGGTGGGTGGTGTCGAGGGACATCGGCACCCTGATGGCCCTGATGGCACAGCCCGCGCAGTACGCGCTGCCGCATGCGGTCGTGCTGGTGGCCAGGCACTGCGTGCTGATCGCCGCGACGCTGTTCCTGGTGGCGCTGATCGACGTGCCCTTCCAGCTCTGGAGCTACTACCGCAAGCTGCGCATGTCGCGCGAGGACGTGCGCCAGGAGCACAAGGAAAGCGAAGGCGATCCGCACATCAAGGCCGCGATCCGCCGCCAGCAGCAGCAGATGGCGCGCCGCCGGATGATGTCCGAGGTGCCCAAGGCAGACATCGTGCTGACCAACCCCACGCACTTCGCCGTGGCGCTCAAGTACCAGGAGGGCGGCATGCGGGCCCCCCGCGTGGTGGCCAAGGGCACCGAGCTCGTGGCCGCGCGCATCCGCGAACTGGCGAAGGAGCACAAGGTGGCGATCCTCGAAGCGCCGCCGCTCGCGCGCTCCCTCTACAGGCACACGAAGCTGGGCGACGAGATTCCCGCAGGCCTCTACACCGCCGTGGCCGAGGTGCTCGCCTGGGTCTACCAGCTTCGGCGCTGGAGGGCCGAAGGCGGCGAAGCGCCGCGCACGCCCACCGACCTGCCGGTTCCCGCAGATCTTCAATACACCGCCGCCGATGCGGCTGAGCTTGCCGCATGAACGCGATGACAAACCTGATGCGCTTGCCCGCGCGCTTCTTCCCGGGCTCGCAGCTCAAGGGGCTGGCCGGGCCGATCCTCATCATCATGATCCTGAGCATGATGGTGCTGCCGCTGCCGCCATTCCTGCTCGATCTTCTGTTCACCTTCAACATCGCCATGTCGGTGATGGTGCTGCTGGTGAGCATGTACACGATGAAGGCGCTGGACTTCGCGGCCTTCCCGGCGGTGCTGCTGTTCTCCACGCTGCTGCGCCTGTCGCTGAACGTGGCCTCCACGCGCGTGGTGCTGATGAACGGCCACACCGGCGCCGACGCGGCGGGCAAGGTGATCGAGGCCTTCGGGCACTTCCTCGTGGGCGGCAACTTCGCCGTGGGCGTGATGGTCTTCATCATCCTCGTGCTCATCAACTTCATGGTGATCACCAAGGGCGCGGGCCGCATCGCCGAGGTGGGCGCGCGCTTCATGCTCGACGCGATGCCCGGCAAGCAGATGGCCATCGACGCCGACCTCAACGCCGGCCTGATCGGCGAGGACGTGGCCCGCAAGCGCCGTACCGAGGTGGCGCAGGAAGCCGACTTCTACGGCTCGATGGACGGTGCCAGCAAGTTCGTGCGCGGCGACGCGATCGCGGGCCTGCTCATCATGGTCATCAACATCATCGGCGGCCTGGTGGTGGGCATGGTGCAGCACGGGCTGGACTTCTCCACCGCAGGCAAGACCTACACGCTGCTGGCCATCGGCGACGGCCTGGTGGCGCAGATCCCGGCGCTGGTGATCTCCACCGCCGCGGGCGTGATCGTCTCGCGCGTGACCACCGACGAGGACGTGGGCAGCCAGCTCACGGGCCAGCTCTTCTCCAACCCGCAGGTGCTGTTTCTCACGGCCGGCATCGTCGGGCTGCTGGGCATGATCCCGGGCATGCCGAACCTGGCGTTCCTGCTGATCGCGGGCGGCCTGGTGTGGCTGGGCCGCGGGCTGCTGCAGCGCAAGCCGAAGCAGCAGGCCGCGCAGGAGGCGGCCGCCGCGCAGGCCGCGAACCTCGCCGCGTCTTCCGCAGAGACGGCGGAGGCCACCTGGGACGACGTGGCCATGGTCGACCCGCTGGGCATGCAGGTTGGCTACCGGCTCATTCCGCTGGTGGACCAGTCGCAGCAGGGCGAGCTGCTGGGCCGCATCAAGAGCATCCGCAAGAAGATCGCGCAGGAAGTCGGCTTCCTGGTGCCGGTGGTGCACATCCGCGACAACCTGGAGATCAAGCCCAACACCTACGTCATCACGCTGAAGGACGTGGAGATCGGCCGCGGCGAAGCCTTCCCCAACCAGTGGATGGCCATCAACCCGGGGCAGGTCAGCGGCACGCTGCCCGGCACGCCCACGCGCGACCCGGCCTTCGGCCTCGCCGCGACATGGATCGACGCGAGCCTGCGCCAGCAGGCGCAGGTGTACGGCTACACGGTGGTCGACGCCTGCACGGTGATGGCCACGCACCTGAACCACCTCATACAGACGCATGCCGCCGAGCTGCTGGGCCGCCAGGAAGTGCAGCAACTGCTCGACCAGATCGCCAAGACCGCGCCCAAGCTCACGGAAGACCTGGTGCCCAAGGTGCTGTCGCTCAGCACGCTGCACAAGGTGCTGCAGAACCTGCTCGACGAGGAAGTGCCGATCCGGGACATGCGCACCATCCTCGACGTGATGGCCGAGCACGCGCCGACCGTGAAGGACCCGACCGAGCTCACCACGCTCACGCGCCTGGCGCTGGGCCGCGCGATCACGCAGCAGCTGTTCCCGGGCGACAGCGAGATGCAGGTCATCGGCCTGGACGGCTCGCTCGACGGCGTGCTGCAGCAGGCCCTCACCAACAGCAGCGGCATCGAACCCGGCATCGCCGACAACCTGCTGCGGCAGGCGCAGGCCGCCATCACCCGCCAGGAGCAGATGGGCCTCGCGCCCGTGCTGGTGGTGCAGCACGCGCTGCGCGTGCTGCTGTCGCGCTTCCTGCGGCGCAGCCTGCCGCAGCTCAAGGTGCTGTCGCACGCAGAGATTCCTGATTCCCGAACCATCAAGGTCACCACCGCCATCGGAGGACGAGGTTGAATTCCCCCCAACAGACAGACGTGCGCGCCACTGCGCGCAAATTCGTCGCGGCCACCAGCCGCGAAGCCCTGCGACTGGTCAGGGAGGCGCTGGGCGCCGACGCCATCGTGCTCTCGCATCGCGTCACCGCCGAAGGCGTGGAGATCGTCGCCATGGTCGAGGGCGAAGTGCAGGGCGTGGTGCAGCAGGGCAGTGCGCCTGCGAAGCCCGTGGCTGCACCGATCGTGGCGGCACCGGTTGCTGCGCCGGCGCCGGTCGCGCATGCGATGCCGATGCCGCCGGTGCCTGCTCCCGTTGCGCCCGTCGCAGCCGCTGCACCGATTGCAACACCCGTCCCGGCCCCCGCCGACACGGTGCTCGAAGAGCTGCATTCCATGCGCGGCATGATCGAGGAACAGCTCGCCAGCGTGGTATGGAACGACAGGCAGCGCCGCGACCCCGTGCGCGGCCGCCTGCTGCGCACGCTGCTGGGCGCGGGCTTCAGCGCGCGGCTTTCCAAGGCCATGCTCGAGAAGCTGCCCACCGGGCGCACTTACGCAGAAGGCATGGCCTACGTGCGTTCGGAGCTCATCCGCGCCGTGCCCGTGCACGAAGATGAGGACGCCCTGTTCGCCCAGGGCGGCGTCTATGCGCTGATGGGCCCGACCGGCGTGGGCAAGACCACCACCACCGCCAAGCTGGCCGCGCGCTGCGTGATGCGCTTCGGCGCCGACAAGCTCGCGCTGGTGACCACCGACAGCTACCGCATCGGCGCCTACGAGCAGCTGCGCATCTACGGCCAGATCCTCAACGTGCCGGTGTACGCGGTGAAGGACGCCGCCGACCTGCACCTCGTGCTGCGCGACCTGCGCGAGAAGCACATGGTGCTGATCGACACCGTCGGCATGAGCCAGCGCGATCGCGCCGTGCCCGAGCAGATCGCCATGCTGGGCCAGAGCCCGAGGCCGGTGAAGAAGCTGCTGCTGCTCAACGCCACCAGCCACGGCGACACGCTCAACGAGGTGGTGCACGCCTACCGCCACGGCAACGAGCTTGCCGGCTGCATCTTCACCAAGGTGGACGAGGCCACGCATCCGGGCGCGCTGATCGACACCGTGATCCGCCACCGCCTGCCGGTGCACTACATCTCCAGCGGCCAGAAGGTGCCCGAGAACCTGATGCAGGCCGACCGCGCGCAGCTGGTGGACAGCGTGTTCCAGCCGCGCCAGCACAGCCCGCTGTTCGTTCCTGCCGAGAGCGACCTGCAGGAAGACGCCGCTTCGGGCGCCGCCTCGCAGCAGGCGGTGCAGAAGGCGCAGGGCGAGACCGACCTGCTGCGCCTGAAGTACCAGAACCTGATCCGCGCGATGGCGCACGATGCGCAGGAACTTGCCACCACGGCGAGCGCGCTGGCCGGCTCGCAGATCGGCTTCGAGCGCGCACGTACGCTGTGGCGCCAGGCCACGGACGAGGAGGCGGGCCAGAAGGCCGTGCTGCAGGACTTGCTGGTGCATGCGCGCAGCGAAGTGGCCACAGGCTGCGCGAGCTACGTGCTCGCGCTGTGCGGCCAGGTCGGCCTGCGCTCGAACGAAGGCGGCGATGCCTACGAATGCCATGGCAGCCTGCTGCTGTCGGACCGCACGGGCCTGCCGATGGCGGCGCCCAACCAGTGGCTTTCGACGGCGGCCACGCGCGGCACCAAGGACGCCGCGCGCAAGCCCGGTGCACGCCAGGTGCCATGGCTGCGCCAGCAGGATTTCGGCCATCGCCCGATGGTCCATCTGCTGACGCGGCTGCCCGGCATCGAGGCCATGGTGCAGTGGCAGGCCGCCGGCCAGCGCTGGCTGGCGCGCGCGCCGGGTTCCACGGCCGTGATCGATTCGCGCACCGGCTCTCCCGACACGCTCGCGCGCATGGATTTCGAGTTCGCCGAGGAGCGCCCCGTGCGCTTCCGCGGCAAGGCGGCGCTGCTCGCCGTGGCGCATGCCGACGTGGTGCTGCGCTTCAATGCCGCCGCGATGGCGGCGGGCATCGCACGCGACGAGATGCCGGCGCTGCGCTGCATCGCCACGCGCGTGGTCGATGCGCGCAGCGGCAACGTACTTGCGCTGAGCCATGCGCTGTCGAACGTCGGTACAGAGGTTTCGGCGCGCCAGCTCGCGCAGTGGCTGGGCTGGGCCGTGGATGCCGAACCCTGCTTCCGCCTGCTGCGCGACGGCGTGCAGCTGGTGGGCGGCATCGGCGAATTGGGCGACCCGGACATCATGAAGCGGCTGCTGATCGCCGGGCAGATGACCACCACCGTGTGGCGCCTGCTGCAGGCCGAAGGCGAATGGGCCGACCGTGCCCGCGCGCTGATGGGCCAGCTCACCGGCCGCCCCGCACGCAACGGCCGCGCCATGAGCGGCAGCGCGCTGTACGCGGGCTTTGGCAAGCTCTTCCTGCTGCTGGACGCGCTCGGCACCGAATCGACCGCGCCGGTGCAGTCGCCCCGTGCGCTGGAGAAGCCGCAGAAGCTGGAGCGGCAGGATTGAGGGCGCTGCGATGAACAAGCTGGTTGCGGATCAGGCGGACGGCCTCCGGCGCCTGCTCGCGCCGACGCAGGCGCGCGTGCTCGCGGTGGCCGGCATGGGGCGCGGCGCGGGCGGCACCACCGCCGCGATGAACTTCGCCGTGGCGCTGGTGGGGCAGGGCCGCAACGTGCTGCTGCTGGACGAGCATTGCCGCGCCGAGGGCTCGGCCTGCGAGGTCTGGGACATCGACCCGCTGGGCGGCCTTGTCGACGTCGCGGCCGGGCGCCTCACGCTGGACGGCGCCGAGGTGCGCATGGCCTGCGGGGTGCATGTGCTGCCGGCGCCGCCCGCGGCTGCAAGAGGAACATCGCAAGGCGCGGCCGACCCGCGCAGGTTCTGGCACGACGGCGTGGTCGTCATCGACGCGGCCTTCGACGGCGAGGGCCGGCTGTCGCCGCTCGCGCAGTGCGCGGACGACCTGCTGCTGGTGCTGCAGCCGCATCCGGCCTCGGTCACCTCGGCCTACGCGGGCATCAAGCGCCTGCACCACGCCCACGGCCTGAAGCAGATGCGCTTCCTGCTCAACGGCGTGGTCGACGTGCAGGCCGCGCGCCAGATCATGAACAACCTCGCCCATGCCGGCAGCCGCTACCTCGCGCTGTCGCTGCGGGCGGCGGGATGGGTGCGCTTCGATCCGCTCGTCTCCGACGCATGGCGGCTGAAGAAGACCATCGCCGAGGCCTTTCCCGCGAGCCATGCGGCGGTCGACTTCCGCCGCGCCGCGGGCGAGATGGACCAGTGGCCATGGCCCGAGGCAGCCCCGCTGCAGGCCGTGGCCTGAGCCGCCGGCTCCGCACCGAGGAAGGAAGGAAGCACGACGGCCATGTACACCGCACAAGGAACCATCGAGAAATCGCACCTGCTCGCGCAGCACCAGCCGCTGGTGCGCCGCATCGCGCTGCAGATGATGGCGAAGCTGCCGGCCAGCGTGGAGCTGGACGACCTGATCCAGGCCGGCATGCTCGGCCTGCTTGACGCATCCGCGCGCTACCAGGACAACCGCGGCGCGCAGTTCGAGACTTTCGTGAGCCAGCGCATCCGCGGCGCCATGCTCGACGAGTTGCGTGCCGCCGACTGGGGCTCGCGCGGCCTGCGCCAGTCGGCGCGCGGCATCGAGAAGGCGATGCAGGCGCTGGGCCACAGGCTCGGGCGCGCTCCCACCGAAGGGGAGATCGCCCGGGAACTGAAGATGGACATCGAGGCCTACCAGTCGCTGCTGCAGGAGATCCAGGGCTGCCAGCTGCTGTATGTGGAAGACTTCTCCAAGGACGACGCCGACAACGGTTTTCTCGACAGTCACTCGCAGGACGCCCGCAAGGACCGGCGCAGCAGCGACGATCCGCTGGAGCAGCTGCTGGAAAGCGGCTTCCGCCACCAGCTGGTGGACGCCATCTCGGCGCTGCCCGAGCGCGACCAGCTGCTGCTGAACCTCTATTACGAGGAGGAGCTGAACCTGCGCGAGATCGGCGCCATCCTCGAAGTGAGCCAGTCGCGGGTGTGCCAGCTGCACAGCCAGGCGATCAGCAGGCTGCGGGCGAAGCTGAAGGATGTGCTCTAGGGTCTGTTCACACTATTTCCCGGGTCGCGTTGGTGCTCCAAGGGGCTGGCTGCAAGGCGCGCGTGCGCAGTAAGGCTGGCGCCCTGCAAGCGCGGGCAACGCCGCAGACGGCCCCTTGGAGCACCAACCCTGCGGGAAGGGCAGCCAGGGCGGGCCACTCGGCGTTGCGCTCCTAGCGTGTGCGCATGCACACGCGTCGTCACGCGCCTTGATTGGCCCGCCCTGGCTGCCCTTCGCGACCCCGGAAATAGTGTGAACAGACCCTTGAAGGATGCGCTGAATAGGCGTTGTCCGTCAGCCAGGCGCGCTCGCCTCCGGCGCAGGGCGCCTGCGAGGGCACGAAAACTCGGAGTCTTGCCAAAGACCCGCAACAAGCAACTCTCTTCAAGGCTGCAGGCCAGCCGCCCCATCGGCGAATACGCGCTCATCGGCTCGACCCACAGCGCGGCGCTGGTGCATCTGGGCGGCGACATCGAGTGGCTGTGCCTGCCGCGCTTCGACTCGGCCGCGATGTTCGCCAGCCTGCTGGGCGACGAGCGCAACGGCCACTGGACCATGTGCGCGCGCGACCGCAAGGCGCGCGTCTCGCGGCGCTACCTTCCCGGCACCGTTGTGCTGGAGACCACGATTCGTACAGGCACGGGCGTGGCCGTCGTCACCGACTTCATGCCTCGCCCCGCGCTCGACGGCACACACGAGGTGGTGCGCATCGTGCGGGGCGTACGGGGCACGGTGAGCATGCACACCGAGTTCCGCATCCGCTTCAACTACGGCGAGTGGTGCCCGTGGATGGAGCGGCGCGATGGCGCGGTGTTCGCCACGGCCGGGCCGGATGCGGTGCGCATCAGCTCCGGCGTGCCGCTGGTCAACGAGAACTTCGCGAGCTTCGCCGACTTCACCGTGTCGGCGGGGCAGTCCATCGCGTTCAGCCTCGACTGGTTTCCCTCGCACCTGAAGCCGCCGGTGACGCGCGATGCCAACGCGCTGCTGGCGCGCACAGTCGCCGAATGGAGTGCGTGGACCGATCGCTGCGGCTACCACGGCGAATTCCGCGAGCCGGTGATGCGCTCGCTGCTCACGCTCAAGGCGCTGACCTACGAGCCGACCGGCGGCATCGTCGCCGCGCCGAGCACCTCGCTGCCCGAGCTGCCCGGCGGCGAGCGCAACTGGGACTACCGCTTCTGCTGGCTGCGCGATGCAGCGCTCACGCTCTACGCGTTGATCGGCTCGGGCTACGTCGAGGAGGCCAGCGCATGGCGCTGGTGGCTGATGCGTGCGGTCGGCGGGTCGCCCGAGGAACTGCAGGTGATGTACGGCCTGCACGGCGAACGCTCGCTCACCGAACTCGAGCTGGGCTGGCTGCGCGGCTACGAGGACAGCCGCCCGGTGCGCATCGGCAACGGCGCGCACGGGCAGCGCCAGCTCGACGTGTACGGCTCGGTCATCGCGGCCTTCCATGCGGCGCGCAAGGCCGGCCTGTCGGACATGGACAAGCTGTGGCCGCTGGAGCGCGCCATCGCGAAGCAGCTGATGGAACTCTGGCGGGAGCCCGACTGCAGCCTGTGGGAGGTGCGCGGCGAGCCCCGCCACTTCGTGCATTCCAAGATCATGTGCTGGCTGGCCTTCGACCGCGTGATCGCGAGCGCCACGGAATACGGGCTCGAAGGCCCCATCGAACGCTGGCGCGAGGCGCGCGACCAGATCCACGCCGAGGTCTGCGCGCGTGGCTACGACGCGTCGAGCAACTCGTTCGTGCAGTACTACGGCGCCGATACGGTGGACGCGGCGCTGCTGTGGATGCCGCTGATCGGCTTCCTGCCGATCCATGACGAGCGCGTTCAGGGCACGGTCGCGCGCATCGAGAAGGAGCTGGTCTTCAACGGGCTGGTGTACCGCTACCGCACCGAGAAAGGCGTGGACGGGCTCGGCGGCGGCGAGGGCGCGTTCATGGCGTGCAGCTTCTGGCTGGCGAACGTGTACGTGGCCATGGGCAAGGTGCGCAAGGCGCGCGTTCTCTTCAGGCGGCTGCTGGCGCTGGGCAACGACCTGGGCCTCTTCGCCGAGGAATACGACCCGGTGGCTCAGCGGCAGCTGGGCAATTTTCCGCAGGCCTTCTCGCACATCGGGCTGATCAACAGCGCGCACGCGCTGGTGTCGGCGGCCGGTGGCGTGTGGGAACTGGCGGACCTCGATGGCAAGGCGCCGCAGAAGAAAAAGGAAGAGGGCAAGGAAGCGAAGAAGGAAGCGAAGAAGCCGCCCGTCAGGAAGCGTTCGCGAGCGCGAACTCCTCGGCGCTGAACACGGTGTGGAAGACCGTGCCGTCGAACATCTCGAACAGCTTCTTCGACACTTCGCGGCTTTCGTAGCGCACGGGCGATTCGAGCGCGCGGGCGATGTCCTCGCGGCTCGCGTAGCGGATCGACAGCACCATCGCCAGTTCGGGGTCGCTCACGTCGCTTTCCAGCTGGCGCAGCACGCGCACCTCGAGTGCGCCGGGAAAGCGGGTCCACAGCGGCACGAGCTTCTCGTGCACGTGGCGGTCGAAGGCTTCTTCCATGCCGGGCTTGACCCGGCCCCTGAAGAACGCGCAGCGGATGAACATGGCTTCTCTCTTTCCTGTGTCGAATCTGTGCGATGACGGCAGCGGACCGTTCAGCCGCGTTCGTAGCCGCTGAACTGCCGCATCATCTCGGCCGTGTCGTGCGCGCCCAGCCCGGCCGCGACGAAGGCGCGATGCAGCTCCGAGACGGCGCCCGCCAGTGGTAGCGGAAGCCGCTGGCCCTGCGAGAAGGCCTGCACCGCCTCGAGGTCCTTGAGCATGTTGTCGATGCGGCCGGTGGGCGAGTAGTCGCGCGCGGCCATCTTGGGGCCGAACTCGCGCAGGATCTGGCTGTCGGCACGTCCGCCGGAGAGCGCCGCGGGCAGCTTCGAGGCATCGACGCCGCCGGCCTCGGCCAGCCGCACCGCTTCGGCAACAGCCTGGAAGCCGATGGCGCAGAGCAGCTGGTTGACCAGCTTCGTGGTCTGGCCCGCGCCGCTTTCGCCCATGTGGGTGTAGTTGGCGCACAGGCTGTCCATCACGGCGCGTGCGCGCTGCACGTCTTCTGCGCTGCCGCCGGCCATCACCGTGAGCTGGCCGAGCAGCGCCTTGGGCGCGCCGCCCGAGAGCGGCGCATCGACGAAGCCCATGCCCGTGCGCTCGCGCAGCGACTGCGCGAGCCGGCGCGTGGAAGGAGGGTCGATGGACGACATGTCGATCAGCAGCCGCTGCGCATCCGCCGGCACGGCGGCCGCGATGCCGTGCTCGCCGAAGATGGCGCGCTCCACCACCGCGGCCGAGTTGAGGCTGGTGATGACGAAATCGCTGGCACCGGCTGCCTCGCGCGCCGTGGCGGCAGCGATCGCGCCGTGTTCTGCCAGCGCCGCGACCTTGGCGGCATCGAGGTCGAACACGCTCACCCGGTGGCCGCAGCCGAGCAGACGGCGCGCGATGGCCGAGCCCATGATGCCGACGCCGATCACGGCCACGCGCGTCGCCGGGGCGGTCGTCTTCGTCATGCGAGGGCCACCATGGGATGTCCGATGTGGGGCCGCGGCACGGTGCTACAGGCTCGCGGTGATGCCGCCGTCCACATACAGGATGTGGCCGTTGACGAAGCTCGATGCGTCCGAGGCCAGGAAGATGGCCGCGCCGCCGAGTTCTTCCACGTCGCCCCAGCGGCCCGCGGGCGTGCGGCCCGAGAGCCACGCGGTGAAGGCCTCGTCGGCCACCAGCGCCTGCGTGAGCTCGGTCTTGAAGTAGCCCGGCCCGAGGCCGTTGACCTGGATGCCGTGCTTGCCGAGGTCGATCGCCATGCCCTTGGTGAGCATCTTCACCGCGCCCTTGGTGGCGGCGTAGGGCGCGATGCCCGGGCGGCCCAGCTCGCTCTGCACCGAGCACACGTTGATGATCTTGCCGCGCTTGCGCTCGATCATGCGCTGCGCGACCGAGCGGCCCACCAGGAACACGCTGTCGATGTTGGTAGTGGTGATCTTGTGCCACGCATCCACCGGGAACTCGGCGAAGGCCCCGCGATGCTGCATGCCGGCGTTGTTGACGAGGATGTCGATGGGCCCGACCTCGGCCTCGATGGCGGCCACGCCGGCTTCCACGGCATCGGCGTCGGTCACGTCGAAGGCCTTTGCTTCGGCCGCGATGCCCCTGGCGCGCAGGGCGTCGCGGGCGGCGGCGAGCAGGGCGGGGTCGCGCGCATTGAGCACGACGCGGGCGCCCGCATTGCCGAGCGCGCCGGCCAGCGCGAAGCCGATGCCCTTGCTGGAGCCGGTGACGAGGGCAGTGCGCCCGGAGAGGTCGAACAGTTTCAAGGGAGTTTCCTGGTGCGTGACAGGCAAATAAGTTACCGGTATCTTTTGATCCAGTCAATGGGTAAACCCTGAGTTCGCGCAGTCCGCTGAAACTATTAAAGTTACCGGTATCATTGTGCGCCAGCCAAAAGGACACCAGCTTGACCACCACCGCCGCTCTTCCGCATGTGCTGATGCCTGGCACCTACCCCGAATGGGACATGGCGCCGATGCGGGAGGCCTACACGCTGCACCGCCTTTGGGAGGCGCCTGACCGGCAGGCCTTCATCGCCGAGCACGCACCGCAGATCCGCGCGATCGCCACGCGCGGCGAACTCGGCGCGAGCACCGAACTCATCGCGGCGTTGCCGAAGCTGGAGCTGGTCGCCTGCTACGGCGTGGGCACCGACGGCATCGACCTCGCCGCCTGCCGCGCGCGCGGCATCCGCGTGACCAACACGCCAGACGTGCTCAACGGCGACGTGGCCGATCTTGCCGTGGGCCTCCTGCTGGCTGTGCAGCGGCGCATTCCGGCGGGCGACCAGTTCGTGCGCAGCGGCGCCTGGGCCCACGGCGGCATGCCGCTGGCCACGCGCGTCTTCGGCCAGCGCATCGGCATCGCGGGCTTCGGCCGCATCGGCAGCACCATCGCGCGGCGGCTCTCGGGCTTCGACGTGGAGGTGGGTTACTTCAGCCGCGCGCCGAAGGCGGAGAGCCCGCACCGCCACTTCGCCAGCCTGAGCGCGATGGCCGAGTGGTGCGACGTGCTCATCGTCATCCTCCCCGGCGGCGAGGCCACGCGCGGCATCGTCAACGGCGAAGTGCTGCAGGCGCTGGGCCCCAGGGGCTGGCTGGTGAACGTGTCGCGCGGCACCACCGTCGACGAAGCCGCGCTGCTGCAGGCGCTGGAGACGCGCGCCATCGCCGGCGCGGCGCTCGACGTGTTCCTCAACGAACCGCGCATCGACCCGCGCTTCGCCGCGCTCGACAACGTGGTGCTCACCCCGCACCATGGCAGCGGCACCGAAGCGACGCGCCGAGCCATGGGCGAGCTGGTGCGCCGCAACCTCGAGGCCCACTTCGCGGGCCGACCCCTGATCACCCCCGTTGCCTGACACCTGACAAAGACAGAAGGAAGAAGAATCATGCGCCTGCGTTGCATGTGCCTCGTGATCCACGCCCCCGACGACCTGCGCCTGGACGAGCAGGACGCCGGCGAGATCGGCCCCGGCCAGGTGCTGGTGAAGGTCGGAATGGGCGGCATCTGCGGCTCCGACCTGCACTACTTCCACAACGGCGGCTTCGGCACCGTGCGCATCAAGGAGCCAATGGTGCTGGGCCACGAAGTTGCCGGCACCGTGGTGGCGGTGGCGCCCGGCGTCGAGAGCGTGCGCATCGGCGACAAGGTCGCCGTCAACCCGAGCCGCCCCTGCGGCGCCTGCAAGTTCTGCCTCGAAGGCCTGCCCAACCAGTGCCTGGACATGCGCTTCTACGGCAGCGCGATGCGCACGCCGCACGTGCAGGGCGCGTTCCGCAACATGCTGCTGTGCGAGGCCACGCAATGCGTGAAGGTGGCCGACCACGTGCCGCTGCGGCTGGCGGCGCTGGCCGAGCCGTTCTCGGTAGGGCTGCACGGCGTGTCGCGCGCCGGCCCCTTGTTGGGCAAGCGCGTGCTGGTGTCCGGCTGCGGGCCCATCGGCGTGCTCGCCATCGCGGCGGCGCGCGCGCACGGCGCGGCCGAGATCACCGCCACCGACGTGGTCGACGAGCCGCTGGCCATCGCGCGCGCCATGGGGGCCGACAACGCCATCAACGTCGCGCAGGACAAGGCCTGGGTCTCGCGCTACTCCGCCGACAAGGGCACCTTCGACGTGATGCTCGAATGCTCCGGCAACGAGCGCGCGCTGCGCGACGGCCTGGAGGTGATGCGCCCGCGCGGCGTGGTCGTGCAGCTCGGCCTGGGCGGCGACGTGAGCATTCCGCAGAACATGGTGGTGTCGAAGGAGCTCAGCATCTGCGGCTCGTTCCGCTTCCATGCCGAGTTCGCGCTGGCGGTGAAGCTCATCAACGAAGGGCGCGTCGATCTTTCCCCGGTGGTGTCGCACACCTTCCCGATGCTGCAGGCGCGCCAGGCCTTCGAGCTGGCGAGCGACAGGCGCAAGGCGATGAAGGTGCTGATCGACTTCGCGGGGGATGCAGCGCAGGCGGAGGCCGTCGCCGCCTGATTCATCGAGGGAAAGGCCTCGATCACGCCGGTTGAAGCGGCGTCGCCCGGCTCATCGAATCGCCGTCAGTCTTGCACGTGCGATTTCTTGTGCGCGTCCTGAAAGATCTGGTGGATCAGCTCCCTGAACCATTTGTGGCCGGGATCGTGATCGTTGCGGGGATGCCAGACGGCATCGATGGAAAGCGCCAGCTCCGGCAGCGGGAACGGAAAGGCGACGCAGTTCGAGCCTGAGAGCACGCTGCCCATCCAGTGAGCCGGCATGGCGGCAATCAGGTCGGTGGATTCGATCACCGGCACCATGCCTTGCCATGTGGGCACCTGGATCATGACCCGGCGTGCCAGCCCGCGCTCGGCGAGCAGTTCGTCGAGGATGCTGCTGCCGACCCCCGAGACCTTCAGGTGCCCGAGTTCGAGGTATTTGTCCAGGGTCAGCGGTGCGGATGCGGCGGGGTGGCCTTTCCTCATCAACACCATCCATCGGTCGTCCAGTATTCGTCGGGAGGCGGAAAGAACGGAGTGCCCCCGGGAAACGGAGAGCCTGATCTCCACGCCTTCGTATTCGACGCGGTCCGACGGCTGGCGCATCTCGAAAGACTGCACCGAGAGGCTGACACCCGGCGCCACGGTGCGCAGTTCGACGCACAGGCGCGGCAGCAGGAGGATGCCGACATAGTCGGACACGCGCAGAAGAAAAGTCCTTCTCGCGGTGGCGGGGTCGAACTCCCCGGCAACCCCGATGGCGTTCTCGATTTCGCTGAAGGCCTTTCTGAAACTCTTCGCGAGGCGAACGGCCTCGGGGGTCGGAACCATGCCTTGCGCGGTTCGCAGCATCAGGGGGTCCTTGAACTGCTCCCTGAGACGGCGCAACGCGTGGCTCACGGCAGAAGAGGTCAGGTTGAGCCTGGCCGCCGCCTTGCTCACGCTTCGCTCTTCGACGAGCGCTTCGAACATCACCAGGAGGTTGAGGTCGATCCTGCGAAGGTTGATCGCTGCGCGATCCTGGTCCGGGGAAAGCTGAATTTCATTCATTTGAATGATGATGGTAATGAATTTGACTGACTGTGGGCCGAGCCAAAACAATCTGGCCTGCACTTAACCAGACAGTTCGGAATCCATGGCAATCACAGGCCGCCACGACGCAGCCCACCAGGCGCTTCCTGGTGAAAAACAAAGAATCTTTCCTGAGGGGGCATGCGACACGCATTTGCATGTTTTCGGATCTCCGGAGGCATTCCCGTTCATCGCCGAGCGCTCGTACACCCCGCCGCCGGCCACGATCGAACAGTACTGGTCTGCCTATAGGCCCTTGGGCATGGATCGCTGCGTTCTTGTCCAGCCGAGCGTGTACGGCCGCGATCACTCGCTCCTGAAGCGGACACTCGGCGACGCAGATCCCGGCAGCATGCGCGGCGTGGCCGTCATCTTCGAAGACACGCCGGATGCCGAGATCGAGGAACTGCATCGACTCGGAGTGAGGGGCGCCAGATGCAATGCGCTGTTCAGCGGAGGCGTTTCCGCCGCCGGCCTGCAATCCATTGCGGATCGGGTGAAGGGGCTTGGGTGGCACATCCAGCTGCTCGTGAACATCGATGCGGATTTCAGCCTCGTCCAGCGCCTGGCCGAAAAGGGCATGAGCGTCGTGGTGGACCACTTCGGCCATCCGTCGAACTGCGGTGACATCGACAGCAGGGGCGTCAGCGGCCTTCGAAGCCTGCTTCGACAGGGATGCGCCTGGGTCAAGTTCTCGGGCGCATACCGGATATCCGCGACAGGCTCAGGCGTCGACCCCGCCGTGCTGCCGCTGGCGCACAGCCTGGCGCACGCGAATCCCGATCGCATCGTCTGGGGCTCTGACTGGCCCCATCCCGGCGTCGACGCGAAGTCGATCGCCAGCATCGAGCTGGCAAACATGATCACCCACTGGTTTCCCGAGGAAATCAGGCGCAAGGCCCTGGTCGAGAACCCGACCCGGCTTTATTGGAACGACTGATTTTTCAAGAAGGAGACATTCATGTTCAATCAAAAAAGCAGCCGCAGAGCTTTCCTGCAAGGTGCCGCATCGCTCGCTGCCTGCGCCGCACTCCACCCCGCCATTGCGCAGAATCGCTTTCCTTCGAAGCCGATCACCCTGGTGGTTCCCTTCGCACCGGGAGGGAACGTGGACATCGTCGCGCGCTCGCTGAGCGTGCCGCTGACCAGGCTGGTCGGCCAGTCCGTGATCATCGACAACCGTGCCGGCGGCGGCGGCGCCGTGGGAACGGGCGCAGTTGCGAGAGCCGAGCCCGACGGGCACACGCTGCTGGTGGCGACACCCGGTCAGCTGGGAACCCTTCCGGAGATCATCAAGGTGCCCTACAAGGCCGACAGCCTGACGCCGGTCGCTCTGCTCAGCCGTACGCCCGTTGTCGTGGTCGTGCGCGCCAACGACCCGCGGTTCAAGACCGCTGCGGACTTCCTCAAGGTCGCCAAGGCTGCCAGCCAGAGCGTGACGGTCGGCCACGCAGGCCCCGGCTCTCCCAACCACCTGGCGCTGCTCCAGTTCGAGGACTCCGCCAAGGCGCAGGTCAATGCCGTGCCCTACAAGGGTTCGGGTCCGGCCCTGGTCGATCTGATGGGCGGCCAGATCGACGCCGTGGTCGACCAGATCACGAGTTCCACCCCGCACATCAAGAGCGGCGCGCTGCGTGCCCTCATCGTGCTGGGCCCGCAGGGCGGCGGGCTTCTCGCGAACGTCCCGACACTTGCGCAACTGGGCTTGCCTTCGTTCGACGCAACCACCTTCGTCGGATTGTTCGCGCCCCGGGGCACGCCTGCCGCCAGCGTCGCCAGCCTGCAGGACTGGGCGACCAAGGCCGTGGCCCAGCCGGAGTTTTCCAACGTGATCAAGGACCTGGGCAGCGAGCCCGTCGGAGGCACAAGCGCTGCGCTCCAGAAGCTGGTCAGCGCCGAGTCGGCCCTGGCTGCGCAGATGGTCAAGCAGGGACGCCTGAAGTCCGACTGATCGGCACCGGATCGCCTGGCGCGAGGATCGCAAGGCGCATGACTTACTGGAAGGAAAGCGGCCGTGCGGGCGCTGCAGGTGCGCGCAGGCTCTTGCGGCTTTGCCGGCCGCGGCCTTGCAAGCGCAGGCAGGCCGGCCGACTGCCCCTCGCAACCGTGGAACCCCGAAATTGATCGAGATCATTCCAGCCCCCGTCGCACTGCAAAGCGGCTACCAGCGCTTTCTCCATGCATTGGGCGCGGCAGGCTTCCGTGGCGAGATCTCGCCGCGATACGCCGACCGCACCGTCCTCGCCACGGACAACTCGATCTACCAGCGCCTGCCCCAGGCCGTGGTCTTCCCACTGGACGGGGCGGACGTCGAAACGCTCGCGAAGCTGCTCGCCGCGCCGGAGCATCGGCAGGTGGTCGTTTCCGCGCGTGGCGGTGGGACGGGCACCAACGGGCAGTCGCTGACGGACGGCATCGTGGTCGACCTCTCCCGGCATCTCAACCGGATTCTCTGGATCGATCCCGTCCGGCGAGTGGCAAGGGTGCAGGCGGGCGTGGTCAAGGACCAGCTCAACGCGGCGCTGCAGGAACATGGACTCTTCTTCGCACCGGAGCTGTCGACCTCCAACCGCGCCACGATAGGCGGGATGATCAACACGGACGCGAGCGGCCAGGGAAGCTGCACCTACGGCAAGACTCGCGACCATGTACTGGAACTCGACATGGTCATGCTGGGCGGCATTCGCTTTTCGAGCAGATCCGTCGATGCCGGCGAACTGGAGGTGCAGTTGCAGAAAGACGGGCCAGTGGGCGCCGTGTGGCGCTGCGCACACCAGATCGCCACCCGGCATGCCGACCTGATCGCCGCGCGCTTTCCTCCGCTGAATCGCTGCCTCACCGGCTATGACCTGGCACACCTCGGGGAACCCGGCGATCGCTTCAACCTCAACAGCGTCCTGTGCGGCGCAGAAGGTTCGCTGGGATTCGTGGTCGAGGCCGAGATCGGGCTGCTCCCCATTCCCCGGTATTCGGTGCTGGTCAATGTGCGGTACGCCAGCTTCATGGATGCTCTGCGGGACGCAAGATTCCTGATGCAGCATCGCCCGCTGTCGATCGAGACGGTCGATTCACAGGTGTTGAGCCTGGCGATGGGCGACATCGTCTGGCAGGACGTGGCGGAGTACTTCCCTGTCGACGGCGACAGGCTGCCGACCCGTGGCATCAACCTGGTCGAATTCTGCGCAGACTCGCAGGAGGAACTGCGCGAGCGCGTGGCGGCCTTCGTCGGCCATCTTGCGGACGATGCCACTGCGGCGCGCATCGGCCACACGGTCGCTTGGGGGAAGGCTTGCGTGGAGAAGGTCTACGCCATGCGCAAGCGCGCCGTCGGATTGCTGGGCAACGTGCCGGGCGAGGCCCGGCCTCAGCCTTTCGTCGAAGACACTGCGGTGCCGCCGGAGAAGCTTGCCGACTACATCGAAGAGTTCAGGGCGCTGCTCGACGGCCACGGGCTGAGCTATGGCATGTTCGGCCATGTGGACGCGGGCGTGCTTCATGTCCGGCCGGCGCTGGATCTGAGAAACCCGGCCCACGCGGCGTTGATCCGCACGATCTCCGATGAGGTCGCGGAGTTGACGCTGAAATACGGCGGCGTGTTGTGGGGCGAGCACGGGAAGGGCGTTCGTTCCGAGTACGCGCCGAAGTTCTTCGGTCCGTTGTATCCGGCACTGCAGCAACTTAAGGCTGCGTTCGACCCATACAACCAGCTGAACCCGGGAAAGATCGCCACTCCCGCGGGCCAGCTTGCAGAGTTGCTGCGTATCGACGAGGTCCCTTTGCGCGCCGACGCCGATCGCCAGATCGACGAACGCGTCTGGCAAAGCCACGCAAGTGCGCTTCGCTGCAACGGCAACGGCGCCTGCTACAACTTCGACCCTGACGATGCGATGTGCCCCTCATGGAAGGCCACGCGTGAACGCAGGCATTCGCCCAAGGGCCGTGCGGCCCTGATGCGGGAGTGGCTGCGTTTGCAGGGCAATGCGGGGGTCGATGTACTCGGGGTGGCTGCGCAGCAGCCTTCGTTCGTCGCCGGATTCGTCAGGCGCTGGAAGAGCGGCCGTGGGCGCGCGGTGGCCGGCAACGGTGCTTCCGATGACTTCTCCCACGAGGTCTACGAAGCGATGAGCGGTTGCCTGGCCTGCAAGTCGTGCGCGGGGCAGTGCCCTGTCAAGGTCAACGTCCCGGATTTCCGCTCGCGCTTCCTGGAGCTCTATCACTCCCGTTACTCGCGGCCGATGAAGGACTACCTGATCGGTTCGCTCGAATTCAGCGTGCCGTTCTTCGCGCGGGTTCCGTGGCTCTACAACGCGGCGATGTCCTCCAGCCTGCTGCGTCGCATGCTCGAACGCCATGCGGGCATGGTCGACAGTCCGCTGCTGAGCCGTTTCGACTTCCGTGCCACGCTGCGTCGCTGGGGCGTACGCACTGCCACCGAGCGGTCGCTGATGGCTCTGACGGATGCGCAGCGGGCCCGGTCCGTCGTCCTCGTTCAGGATGCCTTTACGCGCTATTTCGATACGCACGTTTTCTCGGCATTCATCGAACTCGCTTCACGGCTCGGGTACACGGTGTGGCTGGCGCCTTTCATGCCGAACGGCAAGCCGCTTCACGTCCTTGGCTTTTTGAAGGGGTTCGGCCGTGCAGCGCGCAGGAACGCGGCGATGCTCGACGAACTGGCTTCGTACGGCGTGCCGCTCGTCGGCCTCGACCCTGCGATGACGCTCGTGTATCGACAGGAATACGCGAAGCTCCCAGCCCTGGAAAAGCCTCCCGCCGTGCAGCTTCCGCAGGAGTGGCTGCTCGATGTTCTGCCCCGGATGAATCCGCAACCCGCAGCGGGAGACTTCCGGCTTCTGGGCCATTGCACCGAAAGGACGAACGCGCCTGCGGCAGCGGCCTTGTGGCCCGATGTGTTCGCCCGCGCCGGTTTGAAGCTCCAGCAGCAAGCCAGCGGCTGCTGCGGCATGTCGGGGACCTATGGCCATGAGAGCGTGAACGTCGCGACGTCCCGCCAGATCTACTCCCTGTCCTGGGAGCCGATACTGAAGGATGGGGAGATGCAGAAGACGGAGTTCCTGGCGACGGGCTACTCCTGTCGCAGCCAGGCCAAGCGAATGGAGGGCCGGCATCTCCGGCATCCCGTGGAGGTATTGCTCCAGTTCCATGCCCGGACCGCGTCACCCGCGACGAGCCGACGGCAATGACCTGCGGGTGCGCGACGAAAAACTGACTCGGCAACTGCCTTCGCGAGTGCTCGCGCCACGCACGAGCCCCCAGCGAAGCTCAGCGCCTCAGTCGTCCAATCGATGCAGCTCCACGCCCGGCGCGTCGAGCTCTGCCTTCAACACATTGCCGTGCGTCGAATCGGTGACGAACAGCGTGCACCTGTCCGGCCCGCCGAAGGCGATGTTCGTGGTGGACGCGCCGACGGGGCCGCGCAGCACCATGACCGGCTCGGCACGCGCATCGAGCACCCACACGATGCCCAGGCCCGGGTTCGCGACCAGCAGCCGCCCCTGCGCGTCGACGGCGAGCCCGTCGGGGCCGCTCGGACCATGGGACGCGAAGAACTGCCCCACCTTGGCGACGCTGCCGTCCGCGAGCAGCGGTACGCGCCAGATGCAGTTGCCGCGCGTCACGGCGAGATAGAGCACCTTGCCGTCGGGCGAGAGCGCCACGCCGTTGGGGCTGGGCACGTTCGACAGCAGCAGGTCGAGCTGACCGTCGGGCCGCAGGCGATACAGGCGCCCCGACGGGTCGTGCAGACCGCTCTGGCCCTGGTCGGTGAAGTAGACGTTGCCCCGCGCGTCCAGCACCAGGTCGTTCATGCCCTTGAAGCTCTCGGTGTTGCGCCGCTGCAGGTGCGGCGTGACGCTGCCGGTGTGCACGTCCATGCGCATCAGGCCGTTCTTGTAGTCGGTGACGAGCAGCGTGTTCGCGTCGATGAACTTCATGCCGTTCGGTTCGCCGTCGTACTCGGCGACCAGCGCCCACTCGCCCGAGGCGTCGATGCGGAAGATGCGGCCGAAGGGAATGTCCGAGACGTAGAGGTTGCCGGCGTCGTCGAACACCGGGCCTTCGAGGAAGGAGTCGGTCGGCTGGCCGCCGCGGTTGGCGTCGGCCCAGATGCTCGGCTCGCGGCGCCGGAAATGCCCGGGCATGCTGGTGAAGGTCTGGAGCTCCAGCACCTGGGGCGCTTGCAGGAAGTACAAGTCGGTCTCCTTTGCGGCGCGGATCAGGCTGCCGCGAATCCATAGAGCTTCGCCGGGTTGTCGACGAGGATGCGCGTGCGCACGGCTTCGTCGCCGCACCATGAGGCGAGCACGTTCGCTAGGGCCGCGTCGTCCACCGTTCCCGGCGTCTCGGTCGTGTGCGGCCAGTCGCTGCCCCACACCAGCCGCTCGGGCGCGGCCTCGACCAGCGCGCGGCCCAGCGCGAAGGCATCGCGGTAGGCGGGTGCTCCGTCGCGCGATCGCATGTAGACGCCCGAGAGCTTCATCCATGTGTTGCCGCCGTCGAGCAGTCGCCGCGCCACGGTGAACGCCGCCGCATTGGCACCTTCGGCCGGGTCGATGCGCGCCATGTGGTCGATGACCAGCGGCACCGGCAAGGTTGCCAGCACCGTCTCGAGCTCCACCAGCTGTTCCGGATGCACGAAGACCTGGATGTGCCAGCCCAGCCGCGCCACCTTGCGCGCAAGCGTCGTCAGCATCCGCGGCGTGGTCACGCCCCAGGACTGCGGCGTCACGAAGTTCACGCGCAGGCCGCAGACGCGGTGGGCCGCGAGGCGGTCGAGTTCATCGCCGGCCACGTCCTCGGCGACGACCGCGACGCCGCGCGCCTGTTCGCCCAGCTGCGCGAGCGCATCGAGGGTGCAGGCGTTGTCGGTGCCGTAGGTCGACGGGTTGACGACCACGGTGCGCGAGGTGCCCAGCCGCTGCTGCAGCAGGCGGTAGGCCGCCACCTCGGCGCGAGGCGGCTGGCGCTTCCAGTGCGGCGACGCGGCGAAGCGCGCATCGAAGATGTGCATGTGGCTGTCGCAGGCGCCCGCGGGCAGCGCGGGCGCGGGGCGATCCAGGCCCACCGAGTGGGGAACCGGCTGCGCGATGGAGGTGGCGTTCATTCGTGCGCTGTGGTCAATCGAGCTTGATGTTGCCCTTGCGGATCACTTCCGCCCACTTCGCGTCTTCCTTCTTCAGGAAGTCGGCGAACTCCGCAGGGGTGGAACCGACCGGCTGCACGCCGACGTCGACGAAGCGCTTCTTCACTTCCTCTTCCTTCAGCGCCTCGACCACTGCCTTGTGCAGCTTCTCGGCAATGGGTGCCGGCGTGCCGGTGGGCAGGAAGACGCCGTTCCATTCGTAGGCCTCGTAGCCTGGCGCCACGGTCTCGGCGATGGTCGGCACCTCGGGCAGGCGCGGCGAACGCTGCGGCGAAGACACCGCCAGCGCACGCAGCTTGCCGGAGGACACCAGCGGATACGACGCGGCGATGGTGCTGAACATGAAGTCGACCTGCCCGCCCATCACGTCGGTGATGGCGGGGCCGCCGCTCTTGTAGCCCACGTGCACCATGTCCAGCCCGAGCCGCTGGCGCAGCAGCTCCGCCGCGAGCCGCTGCACGGTGCCGCTGCCGCCCGACGCGAAGTTGATCTTGCCTGGCTCGGCCTTGGCCTTGTCCGCGAGGTCCTTGATGCTCTTCAAGGGTGAATCGGCGCGCACGATCACGATGTTGGGCGCCAGCGCCACGAGCGCGAGCGGCTGCAGCGCGTTGGCGGCATAGGGCATGCGCGCGAAGAGATGCGGATTGATCGAGTAGGGCGTGGCGTCGTAGAGCACGGTGTAGCCGTCGGGCGCGGCCTTGGCGGCGAAGCCCGCGCCGATGGTGCCGCTGGCGCCGGGCCGGTTGTCGACGATCACGGTGGTGCCCAGCTTCATGCCCACGCGCACGGCCAGCACGCGCGCGAGCGCGTCGGCCGAGCCGCCGGGCGCATAGGGCACGACGAGCGTGATCGGGCGCTCCGGAAAGGCCGCCTGCGCGGAGGCTCCAGCGACAAGAAGGCACGCGGCGAGCACGCGTCGGATGGTTTTCATTCTGTGTTCCTCGGGTATGCGGTCATTCGGTCTTGAGGTCGAGCGATCGGGCCAGATCGCCATAGAGCCTGACCTCGCCCGCCAGCTGCGCGCCGAATGCATCGGCGCAGGTGTTGCGGGCCTCCATGCCCAGCGAGCGCAACTTTTCCTGCGTGGCCGGCGCCTGCGCGAATTCGGTCGCCACGCGGCGCAGCGTGGCCAGCACCTCGGGCGGCGTCTTCGCCGGCGCCAGCAGGCCGTACCAGGCGTCGGCCGTGTAGCCCTTGACGCCAGCCTCCTCGAAGGTCGGCACGCCGGGCAGCAGCGCCGAGCGCTTCGGCGCGGCCACCGCGAGCGCCGTCAGCTTGCCGCTTTGCACCTGCGCGAGCACCGAGCCCAGCGTGGCGAATGAGCTGTCGACCTGTCCGCCGATGAGATCGGTGACCGCCTGCGCCGCGCCCTTGTACGGGATGTGGTTCATCGACGTGCCCGTCAGCTGCGTGAACTGCGCGCTCGCGAAGTGGCCCGAGCTGCCCGAGCCCGGCGTGGCGTATGTGCGCTTGCCCGGCTCGGCCTTCACGGCCTGCAGGAAGGCGCCGAGCGACTTCACCGGCATCGACGGCCCCACCACCAGCACCGTGGGGCTCACGGCCAGCGAACACACCGGCGCGAAGGAGCGCACGGCGTCGAACTTGACGCGCTGGCTGTAGAGCGCCGGGATCATCGTGTGGTTCGTCGCGCCCAGCAGCAGGGTGTAGCCGTCCGCCGGCGCGGCGGCGACCGCCTCGGCCGCGAGGATGGTGTTGGCGCCGGGTTTGTTGTCCACGACGAATGGCTGGCCCAGCGCGCGCGATGCGTAGTCGGCGAAGGCGCGCGCCACCACGTCGGTGGGGCCGCCCGCCGAGAAGCCGACGAGCACGCGCACGGGCTTGGCAGGCCAGGCCTGTGCCTGCGCCTGCATGTGGACTGCCAGGGCGACCGGCAGGCCGAGCGCGAGCGCGGCCCAGCGGGCCTTCTTGCCGCTCTTCATTTTTCTGTCTCCTTGGTTCCGACGGAATGGCGACGATGCTGCCTCAGCAGCTCGCCGCGGTTTGGCGCGCGAGCACCTGCAGCAGGTTCTTTACGGCGCCGACGCCCATGTTCACGTAGGCATCGCTGGTCACGCCGCCGATGTGCGGGCTCAGCACGATGTTCTTCTCGCCCTGGAATGGATGGCCGGCGGTCATCGGCTCGATGGCGAAGCTGTCCAGCCCGGCCATGGAAACCTGGCCCGAGCGCAAGGCTGCCAGCAGCGCCTCTTCGTCGATCAGGCCGCCGCGCGCTGTGTTGACGACGATCACGCCGCGCTTGCAGCGCGCCAGCGTGTCCGCATCAAGCAGGCCCCGGTTCTCGTCGGTCAACGGGCAGTGCAGCGAGATGACGTCGGACTCGGCCCAGAGGGTCGCGAGGTCGGCGGCCTGCACATGGGCCGGCAGGTTCTTCGCGTAAGGGTCGAAGCCGAGCACGCGCATGCCCAGCGCATCGGCCATGCGCGCGAAGCGCAGCCCGATGGCGCCGAGCCCGACGAGGCCGATGGTGCGGCCGCCGAGTTCGAGGCTCTTGTGCGTCGCCTTGTCCCAGTGGCCGGCGTGCATGCGTGCATCCAGCGCCACCACCGACTTCGCGCAGGCCAGCAGCAGCGCGAGCGCCTGCTCGGCCACCGCCGCCGCGTTCGCGCCCACGGCCGCGACCACCTCGATGCCGCGCGCCTGCGCCGCCACCTTGTCGATGGTGTCGGTGCCGCTGCCGTGCTTGGAGATCACCTTCAGCGACGGCGCGGCGTCCATGACGGCCGCACCCACCTTGCCGTAGCGCACGATGATGGCCACAGGGTCGTGCGCGCGGCACAGCGCGACGAGGTCGTCTTCGGTCGGCGTCTTGCCCGCATAGACGATCTCGTGGCCTTCGAGCAGCTTCACCGCCTGCGGCGCCAGGTCGGCGCCCGTCACCAGAATGGCTGTCACAGCGTCTCGCCTTCCTTCAGCACGCCCGCTGCGCGCAGTGCGGAGTCGAGCCACTTGGCGGCGGTGTTGCCTTCCTTGATGGCGGCGATGCGCGCGGCCTCGTCCTTCACCTTCTTCGCCGCGTGGGGCAGCAGCGACTCGATCTTGTCGCGCTCCACCACGACCACGCCGTCGGCGTCGCCCACGATGAAGTCGCCCGCATGCACGGTCACGCCGCCGATCGACACCGGATGGCCGATGCGCCCGCCGATGTTCTTGGTCGGCCCGTTCGGATTGGTGCCCACGCAGAAGACCGGAAAGTCCATCTCGTCGATCTCCAGGCTGTCGCGGCAGGCGCCGTCCATCACCACGCCGGCGATGCCGATCTGCCGGCAGGCGGTCATCATGATCGTGCCCATGAGCGCGGAGCTGAGGTCGCCCTTGCCGTCGATGACGAGCACGTCGCCGGGCTTCGCCATGGCGATGGCGGCGTGGATCATCAGGTTATCGCCGGGGCGCACTTCCACGGTGATCGCGGTGCCCGCCAGCTTCATGCGGGGCCGCAGTGCCTTGATGCGACCGTCCAGTGCGCCGCGACGGCCGGCCACGTCGGCCAGAATGGCCGGCTGGAACTCGGCCGCCTGCGCCACGATGTGCGCGGGCACGCGTTCGAAGTCGCGGATGACGTCGGGGAGGGGAGATGACATGGGGAAACCTCTTGGAGTGATGGTGATGGATGGCAGGAAATGAAGAGGGCCAGGCTCACTCGGGCCTGATGCCCGCGTCCTTGACAACCTTGGCCCACTTGGCCAGGTCCGCTTTCTGGGTGTCGGCGAGCTGCTGCGGCGTGCTGCCCACGAGGGTGACGCCGAGCTTGTCGGCCATGGCGGCGATCTCGGGGTCCTTCAGCTGGCGCACCACCTCGGCGTTGAGCTTCTGGACCACGGCGGCGGGCGTGCCCGCCGGCGCGTAGAGCGCCTGCCACTGCTCGACCACGAAATCCTTGAAGCCGGCCTGGCCCATGGTGGGCACGTCGGGCAGCGCCTTCAGCCGCGCGGCCGAGGTGACGGCCAGCGCCCTCAGCTGGCCGCCCTGGATGTGCGGCAGCGCCGCGGCCGCCGGCGCGAACATGAAGCTGGTGTGGCCGGCCAGCACGTCCTGGATGGCCGGCGTGTCGCCCTTGTAGGGGACGTGCGTCATGCGCGTGCCCGTCTGCAGGCGCAGCAGCTCGCCCTGCATCTGAAGGATGGTGCCGCTGCCGCCGGACGCGAACGACAGCTCCTCGGGCCGCGCCTTCGCCTGCGCGACGAGGTCTGCCACGGTGCGCATCGGCTGCGCGGCACCGACGACCAGCACGTGCGGGATGGTTCCGATCAAGGTCACCGGCGCGAAGGCGCCGACCGGGTCGTAAGCCATCTTCTGCAGCAGGTTCGGCACGATGGCCTGCGGGCCGATCGAGGTGCCCAGCAACGTGTAGCCGTCGGGCGCCGACCGCGCGACGAACCCCGAGCCGATGGTGCCGGTGGCGCCGGCCTTGTTGTCGACGATCACCGTCGTGCCCAGCGATGCGCCCAGCCGCTGCGCGATGGCGCGGCCGAGGATGTCGGTGGTGCCGCCCGGCGGGTAGGGCACGACCCAGGTGATGGGCCTGCCGGTGGGCCACTGGCCCTGAGCGAGTGCGGGCATCGACGCCGCGGCGAGCGCGGCCAGGCCCAATGCGCCGAAGCGGCGCCTGTGCATGCGGGTCATGTTGTCTCCGTGGAAGCGTTGTTCTGTCTGTCGAAGCCGTAGAGCGCGGCCGGGTTGTCGACCAGCACGCGGCGCAAGGCGTCCGACGTCCCGGTCCAGCCGGCGAGCAATGCCATCTGCTGCGCGTCGTCGGGCATGGCCTGGTGGCCGGCACTGGCGCTGGCGTGCGGCCAGTCGCTGCCCCACAGCACGCGCTGCGGCGCGGCCTGCAGGAAGCTCTCTGCCAGCGGTGCCACGTCCGCGAAATGCGGCGGGCCTTCCTCGCTCACGATGTAGCTGCCAGAGAGCTTGACCCACGCACGGCCCGATGCGAGCAGGCGCAGCACCAGCGCATGCGCCGCGTGCCTGCCGGCCATCGACGGTGCGAGCCTTGCGAAGTGGTCGAACACGATGGGCACGGGCAGGTCTTCCAGCACATCGGCGAGCTGCATCAGCAGATGCGCCGGCGCGAGCAGCTGCAGATGCCAGCCCAACGGCGCGATGCGCCTTGCCAGCGGTGCGATCTGCGCGGCAATGTTAGCGACGCCGAGCGAGAGGTTGAGCCGGATGCCGCGCACGCCGCAGTCGTGCAGCGAGCGCAGTTCGTCGTCGCCGACGTTCTCGTCGATGACCGCCACGCCGCGCGCCCGTGCGCCGAAGGCGGCGAGCGCATCGCGCAGCGGGCGGTTGTCGGTGCCGTAGGTGGAGGGCGTCACGAACACCACGCGCTCGGTGCCGGTGCGCTGCTGCAGTTGGCGGTAGTCGTGCGCGGTGGCGTCCGGCGGCGTCAGCTTCGCGCCGGGTGCCGGCGGATAGCGCGAGTCGTACAGGTGCACGTGGCAGTCGCAGGCCCCGGACGGAACCTCGACCGGCGCGCGTCCTTGTCCGGCAGAGAAGGGGGCGGTGGGCATAGCGCTTGAACCTGTGCCTGCGGCGACGGAGCCGGACATGGCGATCAGCCGAGGATCAGTCGAGCCGGACGCCCGAGGCCTTCACGATCGCACCCCAGCGCACGCCGTCGGTGCGGATCAGCGAGGCGAACTTCTCCGGCGGGCCGGACAGCACTTCCGCGCCCTGCGCCGCGAGCTTCTTCTGCACGTCGGGCGTCGCGAGGGCTTTGTTGAAAGCTGCGTTGAGCTTTGCGATCGCGTCCTTCGGCATGGCCGCGGGGCCCGCCACGCCGAACCAGGTGACGGCCTCGAAGTCCTTGTAGCCGGCCTCGACCATCGTGGGCACGTCGGGGAGGTCACGGTTGCGCTGCAGCGAGGTCACGGCCAGCGCGCGCAGCTGTCCGCTCTTGATCTGCGCGATGAGCGTCGGCACCGACGACACGTAGAGCTGGATCTGCCCGCCGACCAGGTCCGTCATGCCCTGCGATGCGCCCTTGTAGGGCACATGCGTGAGCTGGATGCCGGCGACCTTCTGGAACTGCTCGGTCGCGAGGTGCGCCACGGTGCCGTTGCCCGAGCTCGCGTAGTTGAGCGCGGTGGGCTTGGCCTTCGCGGCGGCGACCACGTCGGCGAGCTTCTTGTAGGGCGATGCGGAAGACACGACCACCACCAGCGGCGCCGAAGCGACCAGGCCCACTGCCGCGAGATCCTTCACCGGGTCATAGGGCAGCTTGGTGTAGAGCGACGGATTGATCGCGAGGTTGCTGGTCTGTCCCAGCACCAGCGTGTAGCCGTCGGGGCTGGCCTTGGCCGCCGCGTCGACGCCGATGTTGCCGCCCGAGCCTGGCTTGTTGTCGATGACGATGGTCCAGCCTTCGGAGGTCGCGACCTTGTTCGCCACTTCGCGGGCGATGATGTCCGTGCCGCCACCCGGCGGAAACGGCACGATGAGCTTGATCGGGCGCGCCGGATAGGCCTGCGCCGCCGCAATGCCCGAGGCGAGAAGAAGGGCGAGGCCGAGGGCCGCGCGGCGAGGAATGGAGCCGAGGCTCGAGGTACGCATGGATCTGTCTCCTTATCTTTCGTTGCCCACCCGCAGGCTGTGCTGCGAGGCGTGAAGCGACTTTAGGTTTGCGTTCCATTCCATACAATGGTGGTCCACTGAACGGACCTTGGACCACTGTGTGAAACGAAATTCGAAGACCGGATCCGCGCTCAAGGAAGTGATCGAGACGCCCCGCGAGGCCGACGCCGAGGCCTCGGGCGGTGTCACCGCCGTCACCCGCGCGCTGCAGCTGCTCGACACCTTCGGCATGCAGGACGAGCATCTCTCGCTCGCGGAGCTCACGCGCCGCAGCCAGATGCACAAGACGACCGCTCTGCGCCTGCTGCGCACGCTGGCGCTCGCCGGCTACGTTGTGCAGCGCGAGGACGGCGGCTGGCGGCTGGGCCCCGCGGCCGGCTGGCTCGGCGCGCGCTACCAGGCCAGCTTCGATGCCAACGGCGTGGTCGAGCCGATGCTGCTCGCACTGTCGCAGGCAACGGGCGAGAGCGCCGCGTTCTACGTTCGCGAAGGAAACTCCAGAACCTGCCTGGCCCGCGTGGAAGGACCGCAGCCCATCCGGCACCACGCACGCATGGGCGCGATGCTGCCCCTGGACCTGGGCTCACCGGGCCGCGTGATCCTCGCGTTCTCGGGCGAGCCCGGAAAGCTCTACGAGGACATCCGCAAGAAGGGCTACCACTACTCCATCGGCGAGCGCGAGAAGAACGTGGCGACGGTGTCGGCGCCGGTCTTCGGGCTGCGCTGGGCGCTGCTGGGCTCGGTGTGCATCTCGGGCCCTGCGGACCGGCTGCCCAAGGCCAAGCTGATCGGGCTCGCGAAGACGATCATGAAAGCCGCGAACGAGCTCTCCTATGCGCTCGCGGGAAGGCCTACGGCGCAGACACCTGCGGTGGTGTCGACCTGGCATCCGTAAGCCCGGATCCGGGCCGGAGCCGAGAATCGGATGACAGCGGATTGGTTTTGAAAAGGTGCTTTAAAAGTACGAATTCAATACTTTCAATCGTTACTCGTGCAGAATCCCCGCCTGCGGCAACGGATCGATGAGTCCGGGCCCGCCGCGCTTCATGTCGAAGCGTTGACTCAATAAAGGGGGGATGAAGGATGGATCAGAGAGGAGAGCAGGGCGCGGCCGTGAGGTCGCGGCCACATGGGCGAGCGCGGGCACTTGGCCTGCAGTTGGCGATCATGCCGATGGCCGCTGCGGACTCGGCCGAGATTCAGTGCATCGGTCGGCCCATCGCCTGAACAGGACCGCCCGCCATGAACCTGATCTTCCGCATGCTGTGGGTGTGGTGGCTCTCGCGACGCCGCGAGCGCCTGCCGGTCGGTGTCGCCGAGAGCCGGCTGCGGCTGATGACGCTGCCTACCGACCTGGACATCAACCTGCACATGAACAACGGCCGCTATCTGACGATCGCGGACCTCTCGCGCCTGGACCTGTTCATCCGGACTGGACTGGTCGGCGTGATGCGCAAGGAGCGCTGGGCGCCGATCGTCACCGAGCACACCATGGTCTACAAGAAGTCGCTCAAGCTCTTCCAGCGCTACGAGGCCGTGATGCAGCTGACCCACTGGGACGAGCGCCACTTCCACATGTCGCACCAGTTCCTCGTGGGTGAGCGCATCGTCGCCGAAGGCACGTCCAAGGGCGTGATCCTCGGGCGAGAAGGCGTGGTGGCGCCGGACGCCGTACTTGCGCGCCTGCGGCAGGAGCGCTGATCCGCGAGCACCACGCCTGCGGCAGCGGCGAGCCGGCCTTCAGGCCGCAGCCGCGGGCTTGACCCGACGCTGCCGCACCGCGCCCGTTTTGGCCGCGGCGCGGCGGGGGGATGGCACCGGGCGCGCACGCACGGGCCGCTGCGCCTCGTATGCGGCGATCAGCGGCGCGATCTCCGAGGCGCCTGCGCCTGGACCGGGTGCCCAGTCCAGCGCGTCGACGGCCAGCAGTTGGCCGCTGCGTCCGCGCAGCTGGATGGCGGGCAGCTCCTCGCCGGACGTGCGCTCGATCACCCGGATCGGCACGGTCTCGGGCGACTGCAGCCAGCGGTCGCCCCATTGCATGACGGCGAGCAAAGCGGGCACCAGGTCCTGCCCCTTGGGCGCCAGGTCGTAGCCGAAGCGGCGGCCTCCGGGCTTGAGCGGTGTCTGCAGCAGGATGTCCGCCTCCACCAGGCGGTTCAGCCGCTCGGTCAGCACGGTGCGGGCAATGCCCAGGTGGGCGGCGAAATCGTCGAAGCGACGCGTGCCGAAGAGGATCTCGCGCACCAGCAGGAGCGTCCAGCGGTCGCCGAGGATCTCGAGGGCGCGCGCGACGGAGCACGCGGGCTTGGGGAGCGACGGTCGGGGCATATGGCGGTGTTGGGGATGGTCCGCAGCCAGGACAGGGGATGCTGAATGACGTCAGCAGAATAGCACCCGGCACCCCGCGTCAAGGCCGCGCTCGTGCAGGCTGCTTCGGTTGCCTTCGCTCCCGCGACCCTTTCGTTTCAGCTTAGCTCCGCGTCCCGGCTAGGAGCTCTCGCGCTGCTCGATATGGAACGGAATCAGCACCGTCTCCGCGGGCGGCCGATGTCCTTCTCGCGTGCCGTCGATCACGCGCAGCAGCAGTTCCCCAGCCGCCTTGCCGATGCCCACGCAATCAACCGCCACGGTGGTGATGCGCGGATGGCAGGCGCGTGCGACCTCGAAGTCGCCGAAGCCCGCGATCGCGATGCGGCCGGGCACTTCCCAGCCGCGGCGCTGGCATTCCATCAGTGCGCCGAAGGCAGAGAGGTCGGACACGCAGATCACGGCGTCGACGTCGGGCCACTGGCGGATCAGCTGCGCCACGGCCTCGCCGCCTTGCGCCATCGAGATCGGCGGCTGGCCGAAGCTGATCACGCGGCCGTCGGGCAGGCCCAGTTCGCGGATCGCGTTTGCATAGCCGCGCTGGCGGTCGGCGCCGCGCGTGTCGCGGTTCGAGGTGCCACCGATGAAGGCGATGCGCCGGTAGCCCTTGCCGTGCAGGTGGCGCACCATCGCGGCGGCGGCCTCGGCGTTCGAGAAGCCCACGGTGTGCTCGATGGGCGTGGCCGGCAGGTCCCAGGTCTCGACCACCGGCACGCCCGCTGCCTGCAGCATCGCGCGCGCGGCCGGCGTGTGCGAGCCGCCGGTGAGGATCACGCCCTCGGGCCGGCGCGCGAGCATGGCGCGCAGCAGGCGCTCCTCGGTCTCCACGCGGTAGTCGGTGTAGCCCAGCAGCACCTGCAGTCCGCGCGCTTCCACGGCGGCGGTGATGCCCTGTGCGGTTTCCGAGAAGTTGGAGTTGTTGAGCGAGGGGATTAGCACCGCGACGAAGCCCGATCGCTTGCTGGAGAAGGTGCGTGCCGTCTGGTCGATGACGTAGCCCATTTCCTCGCAGGCCTGAAGGATGCGCTGGCGCAGCGCCTCGGAGGTCACGCGGTCGCTGCTCGCGCCGCGGTTGAGAGCGCGCGACACCGTCATCTTCGACACGCCGACGCGCGCGGCCACGTCGGCCATCGTCGCGGGGCGGGTGAGGGCGGGAGCAGGGGCGGCGGAGGCTTTGGTCGGAGGCAAGGAGCTTCTTTCTTTCTCTCTCGGAAGGCGGGTTCGAGGATATGCGACGAGGGCCGCGCGGCGATAGATACCGATAACTGTATTGGTGCATGAATCGATGCACAAAGAATACAGCCAATGCCCATGAAATCAGAATGAAATGACAGCCTTGGTGTGTACGGGAAAAGCCTAAGTTACCGGTATCTTTTTGGTGCCACACTGCGAGCCCTAATTCAGGGAAACCAGCGCCGTGGCCATGACCATCGAAGTCTTCGACTCCCGTTTCGCTCCCGTCCCCCAAGGGGCCGGCCCGCTCGAACGCCTGTGCACCGGCGCCATCTGGAGCGAAGGGCCGGTGTGGATGCGCGAGGACGGCTCGGTGCTGTGGAGCGACATTCCGAACAACCGCATGCTGCGCTGGCACGCCGAAGGTGGCATGAGCGTGTGGCGCGAAGGCGTGGAGTTCACCAACGGCCACACGCGCGAGGCCGACGGCGCCTTGCTGCATTGCTCGCACGGGCAGCGCGCCATCGTGCGCACGCGCTTCGGGCCAGGACTGCTGCCGCTGCCCGATGAAGTGGTGGTCGACCGCTACCAGGCCCGCCGGCTCAACTCGCCCAACGACATCATCGTGAAGCGCGACGGCAGCATCTGGTTCACCGACCCGCCCTACGGCATCGCCTCAGACCATGAGGGACACAAGGCCGAGAGCGAGCTGGGCCGCAACCACGTGTTCCGCTTCGACCCGGCTACTGGCGCGCTGCGCTCGGTGAGCGACTTCGTGGAGGAGCCCAACGGACTGGCCTTCTCGCCCGACGAGCGCATCCTGTATGTGAGCGACACCTCGGCCGCGCTGCGCACCGACGGCTCGGGGAACCACCACATCGTCGCCTTCGACGTGATCGGCGGGCAGGACCTCGCGAGCCCGCGCGTGTTCGCGGTGGTGAACCCTGGGCTGGCCGACGGCTTCCGCGTCGACGTGCACGGCTTTGTCTACACCAGCAGCGCCGACAGCGTGCAGGTCTACCACCCCGATGGCACTCGCCTGGCGCGCATCGCGGTACCGGAGAAGGTGGGCAACCTGACCTTCGGCGGCACCGACGGCAACGAGCTCTTCGTGTGCGCATCGACCTCGCTCTACCGCATCCGCCTCAACACCAGCGGGGCGGTCCGCGCATGAGCACGCCGCTGCTGCAGTTCCAGTCGGTCAGCAAGCGCTTCGGCGGCACGCAGGCGGTCGACAAGGTCACGCTGGACGTGCGCGCCGGAGAAATCCTCGCGCTGCTGGGCGAGAACGGCGCGGGCAAGTCCACGCTCATCAAGCTGCTCGCGGGCATCCACGCGGTGGACGACGGCGAGATTCTTTTCGACGGCCGGCCGCAGTCCGAGTGGCGGCGCGCCGACCGGCGCGAGCAGCCGGTGGCATTCATCCACCAGGACCTTGGCCTCGTCGAATGGATGACCGTCGCCGAGAACGTGGGCCTGGGCACCGGCTACCCGCGCCGCTTCGGCCTCATCGACTGGAAGGCGGCGAACGACACGGCGCGCCGCGTGATGGCGCGCGTGGGCTGCGACATCGACCCCGGCCGCCGTGTCTTCTCGCTCACGCGCGCCGAGAAGTCGCTGCTCGCCATCGGCCGCGCGCTCGAGGTGAAGGCGCGGCTGCTGGTGCTCGACGAGCCCTCGGCCAGCCTGCCGATGAGCGACGTGGAGCGCATGTTCGGCGTGCTGCGCGAACTGCGCCGCCAGGGCATGGCGATGATGTACGTGTCGCACCGGCTCGACGAGGTGATGGCCATTTCCGACCGTGCAGCCGTGATGCGCGACGGCCGGCTGGTGGCGGTGAAGACCACGGCGCAGACCAGCGAGAGCGAACTGGTGGGGCTGATCGTGGGCAAGGCGCTCTCGGCCTCTGTGCAGAAGGCAAAGGAGCCCGCGCGAAGCGAGCCCGTTCTGAAGCTCGAAGGCGCGGCCAGCGGCAACGCCGGCCCGCTGGACCTGGCCGTGCATCGCGGCGAGGTGCTGGGCCTCGTAGGCCTGCGCGGCGCGGGGCACGAGGCCATCAGCCGCGCGATCTTCGGCCGCGAGCCGCTGTCGGCCGGGCGCATGCAGCTGCTGGGCAAGGCCTGCGGCTTCACCTGCCCGGCCGATGCCATCCGCGCCGGCGTGGCCTACGTGGCTGGCGAGCGGCTCGAGGAGAACCTGGCCGGCTCGATGAGCGTGCTGGAGAACCTGTTTCCCAATTCGACGCTGCACGGCGACCGCGGCCTGGCCTTCGACCGGCCACGCCGCGAGAACGAGAGCGCGCTCGCGCTCATCCGCCGCTTCGACATCAACCCGCCCGCGCCGTCGGCCGAAGTGCAGCAGCTCTCGGGCGGCAACCAGCAGAAGGTGGTGCTGGCGCGCTGGTTCCACCTCGACAAGCCGCTGGTGGTGCTCGAGGAGCCCACCGCGGGCGTCGACGTGGGCGCCAAGCGGCAGATTTACGGCGTGCTGCGCGAGCGCGCCGAGGCCGGCACCGCGCTGGTCGTCGTCTCCACCGACTTCGAGGAGATCGCGACCGTGTGCACCCGCGTGCTCGTCTTCCGCGACGGGCTGATCGCGGCCGAGCTCACGGGCGAGGCGATCACCGTCGAAAGACTCCTGGCATTGGCAGCAGGCGCGGCGACGCGCGAGGAAGTTTCAGCATGAGCAGCTCTATCAAGTCCACGGCGCTGGAGCCCGACAAGTCCCTGGACGGCGAGGCCGTTTCCCTGGCGCAGAGCCTCGGGCGCGCGATGCCGGTGTACGGCCTCGTCGTGCTCACGGTGGCGCTCGCGCTGCTGTTCTCGGTGCTGCTGCCCGAGACCTTTCCGACGCTGTTCAACCTGCGCGCGATCCTGGCCGACAAGTCGGTGATCGCGCTGCTGGCGCTGGCCGCAACCATCCCGATGATCACCGGCAAGATCGACCTCACCGTGGGCTACGGCATCGTGCTGTGGCACATCCTCGCGATCAGCCTGCAGACGCAGCTGGGCCTGCCGTGGCCGGCGGCGGTGCTGGTGGTGCTGCTGTGCGCGGCGCTCTTCGGCGTGCTCAACGGGTTGCTGGTCGAGCTCGCGCAGATCGACTCGTTCATCGCCACGCTGGGCACGGGCACCGTGATCTACGCGGTGGCCATGTGGCACAGCGGCGGGCGGCAGGTGGTGGGCGAGTTGCCCGATGGCTTCGTGGGCATCGCGGGCGGCAGCCTGCTGGGGCTGCCGGTGGGCGCGTTCTACGTGCTCGCGGTGAGCCTCACGCTGTGGGTGGTGACCGAGTTCACCCCGCTGGGCCGGGCGCTCTACGTGATCGGCGCGAACCCGAAGGCGGCGCAGCTCAACGGCATTTCGGTGCGCAGGCATGTGATGGGCGCTTTCGTCGCCTCGGGGCTGCTGTCGGGCTTCGCGGGCGTGCTGCTGGCCTCGCGGCTGCAGATCGGGCAGGCGAGCGTGGGGCTCGAGTTCCTGCTGCCGGCGCTGGTGGGAGCGTTTCTCGGCTCCACCACCATCCGGCCCGGCCGCGTGAACGTGTGGGGCACGCTGGTGGGTGTGGCGATCCTCGCCATCGGCATCTCGGGCATCCAGCAGTTCGGCGGCGCCTTCTACGTGGAGCCGCTCTTCAACGGCCTGACGCTGCTGGTATCGATCGGCATCGCGGGCTGGGCGCAGCAGCGGCGCAACCGCTCGATCAAGCGGCGCATCGCCGAGCGGCAGCTCGATCACGCGCAACCGGTTCCCTCAACGCCGTCGGAATGACGGCCCACTACGACGACTGGAGACAAGCATGAAGAAGAGTGTTCCCGCGCGCAGCGTCGCCGCCGCGGTGCTGGCGCTGTGCGCCGCCGCGCTGGCGCCGAAGGCCATGGCCGACGACTTTCTGGATGCCGCGAAGAAGAAGGTCGAGGTCGCGACCATGACCAAGGAGAAGTGGGACGGCCCCACCGCCGGCCCGAAGGCCGCGGCCGGCAAGACCATCGTCTTCGTCGCGGGCGACATGAAGAACGGCGGCATCGTCGGCGTCAGCAAGGGCGTGGAAGAGGCCGCCCGCGCCATCGGCTGGACGGTGCGCGTCATCGACGGGCAGGGCACGGTGAGCGGGCGCACGGCCGCGCTCAACCAGGCGCTGGCGGTGAAGCCGGCGGGCATCGTGGTCGGCGGCTTCGACACCACCGAGCAGAAGGCCGCGTTCGCGGGCGCGGCCAAATCGGGCATTCCGCTGGTCGGCTGGCACTCGGGCGAGCAGCCCGGCCCGAACGAGAAGGCGGGCCTCTTCGCCAACGTGACCACGGTGACCGACGACGTGGCCGACGTCGCCGCCTCGTGGGTGGTGGCCGATTCCAACGGCAAGGCCGGCGTGGTGATCTTCACCGACTCGCAGTACGCCATCGCGCTCTACAAGGCGCGCGCGATGGAGGCCGTCGTCAAGAAATGCGGCGGCTGCACCGTGCTGAGCTTCGAGGACAGCCCCATCGCCGAGAGCTCCACCCGCATGCCGCAGCTCACCACCGCGCTGCTGCAGCGCTTCGGCGACAAGTGGACGCACTCGCTGGCCATCAACGACCTGTACTTCGACTTCATGGGCCCTTCGCTCACCGCAGCGGGCAAGAAGGGTGACGGCGCGCCCAAGGCGGTGTCGGCCGGTGACGGCTCGGAGGCCGCGTACCAGCGCATCCGCACGCAGCGCTTCCAGGCCGGCACGGTACCGGAGCCATTGAACATGCAGGGCTGGCAGATCGTCGACGAACTCAATCGCGCCTTCGCCAAGGAGAAGTGGTCGGGCTACGTGCCCAAGGTGCACCTGGTGACGGTGGGCAACGTGGGCAAGGACGGCGGGCCGAGGAACGTGTTCGACCCGGACAACGGCTACCGCAACCAGTACAAGGCGATCTGGGGCAAGTAGGCCGCAGCCCGCGGGAAGGCCTTCAGCGGATCTCCTGGTGCATGAAGGTGGCGTTGTCGATGACGTTGTGCATCTCCAGCCCCCGCTTGTCGAACAGCTTGATGTCGGTGCTCCCGGGCGTGTATTCGAGGATGCCGAAGTTCTCGCGCTCGCCCGTGAGGTAGTACTTGGTGACGAAGGCGCCGGAGGAGACCACCTCGAACATCTTCGTCTCTCCGGCCGGTGGCAGGAATGCGTTCTCGTGGATGTCGCCGGTCAGGAAGATCGACTTGCGCCCCTGGATGATCGCGCGGAACCTGGCGTAGTCGTCGCGGTAGCGCATCCATCCGTTGCCGGTCGCGCGAATGGGCATGCCTGCGCAGATCAGCACGTAGCCCTGCTCGTCGGCCAGTTCCTGCTTCAGGTAGTCGAGCTGCTTCTGGCCGAGCAGGGGCTTGGAGTCGCCGGGGGCGGTGCTGTACCAGCGGGTGTCGAGAAAGATGGCCTTGCCGATGCGCTGCTGCTGGTGCATCAGCGGAATCGAGTAGTAGATGCCGTCGACGGCCGGGTCGAGATGCGCCGGGTTCTTCAGTTGCTCGATCTGCATGTACTGGGTGAAGAGCCTGCGGGTCTGCTGCTTCACCGGCGCGCTGACGTCCGAGCCCTGCGCGTTGTTCCAGGCGAAGTCGTGGTCGTCCCAGGTTCCGTACACGCCGCCGCCGTTGCCCTGCTTCTGGCGCAGCGCGTCGCGCAGGGCCTTGAAGTTCGGCACGTTCCACTGCGCTTCGTACTTGCCCTGCATCACGTCGGCGAACTTCGCCGCGTCCCATCCGGACGGCTCGCCCAGCTTGGGAAAGAAGTCCATGTAGATCTGGTCGCCCAGGAGGAACAGGTAGTCGGGCTGCTCCTGCGCGATGCGGTTCCACACGCGCTGGTAGCCGTCGGGGCCGGGCTTGAAGTTCATGCACGACGTGAAGGCGATCTTCATGGGGGCTCCTCGTTCCGCCGGTCTGGGCGCCGGGGTGAGGCGGATCATAGGCAGCGGCCGCGCGCTGTCCCTCCGCAGAATATGGGATGGCGCCCGGGCTCAGGCCCGCTCTTTCTTCAGCTGGCGCAGCGCGGTCTGGGCGTGGGCGACGAAGCGGTTCGCCAGCAGCGAGGCCGCGAAGTTCTCGTTGGTCACGGCGAAGATGTCGAAGGAAGGCGCGTTGCGGATCGGCCGGAAGCTGAGCCTGTCGGTCATGCAGCCGCGCGCGGTGAGGTCGTCGACGATGGCCACGCCCGCGCCCGCCGCCGCCATGGCGCAGGCGCTCTGGCCGGCGCGCACCTCGACGCGGGCGTCGGGCGGCAGCCGGTGCTGCACGCACCAGTCGGCAATGATGCGGCCCTGCGGCGTGTCGGGGCTGAAGGAGATCATGCGTTCCTTCAGGATGTCGGCAGGCGCCAGCGTGCGCCGCGCCTCCAGCGCATGGCCGCGCGGGAACACGCCGGCCAGCGTCCACTGGCCGATGGGGCGGGAGCTGAGCAGCGGGTCGTCGATGGCCAGCGTGGAGATCGCCACGTCGGCTTCGTGCGCCGCGAGGCGCTTGACCATCTCCCTCGCGAGCAGCACCTCGAAGTAGATGCGCGCGGAGGGAAACTCCTCGCCCAGCGCGGTGAGCGCACGCGGCACCATGTCCAGCCCGGTGCTGGGGCTGCACAGCACGCGCAGCGTGAGCATCTTGCCGTCCTTCAGCGCCTGAGCGCAGTCGTCGATGCGGGCCACGCCCCGGTACACCTGCTCGACTTCGGCGAAGAGCGCCTGCGCCTCGGGCGTGGCCAGCAGCCTGCCCTTGCGCCGCTCGAAGAGGCGCAGCCCCAGCTGCAGCTCGATGTGCGAGAGCATGCGGCTGATGCCCGGCTGCGAGACGTGCAGCGAGCGCGCGGCATCGGTGACGGAGCCTGCCAACATGACGGCGCGGAAGACTTCGATCTGTCGGAGGTTCATGACATCGCCCGTTCCATCGGCGTGATTCGATAACGCGATGTTATGGCGTTGCCACATGTTGGTATTTGCCGGGCCGACGGCCGCTTCCTAGCATCGGGCTTCTTTTCAAGAACAACCAGATCAAGAGGCAAACAGGACATGGCTACAGCCACAGCCGCCGCACGCGGCATCACGCGCAGGCATGCGATCTCCGCAATCTCGGCGGCGACGCTCGTGCCGGCCCTCGGTCGCCGCGCCCATGCCGCCGACGCCTGGCCCACGAAGCCGGTGCGCATCATCGTGCCCTTCGCGCCCGGCGGGGGCGCCGACGGATCGGCCCGGGTGCTGGCCGAGGTGCTGGCGCCGCAACTGGGCCAGCCGGTGATCGTGGAGAACAAGCCCGGCGCGGGCAGCGCCATCGGTGTGATGGCGGCATTGCAGAGCCGCGACGGCCATACGCTGCTGATGGGCAGCAACAGCATGGTGATCAACCCCTCGCTCAACCCGAAGCTGAGCTACGACGTGGCGCGCGACTTCGACGCCGTCGGCATGGTCTCGCGGCAGCCGCTGGTGCTGGTGGTGCCGGCCGACTCGAAGGCGAAGACGCTGGCCGAGCTGGTGGCGCAGGCCAAGGCGCAGCCGGGCAAGCTCAGCGCCGGCAACAGCGGCACCGGCACGCTGGCGCACCTGACGGCCGAGCTGTTCGCGCAGGAGACCGGCACCTCGCTGGTCAGCGTGCCCTACAAGGGAGAGAGCGCGCTGATGCCCGACCTGATCTCGGGGCTGGTGTCGATGGGCTTCCTGAACCTGCCGAGCGTGATCGTGCACATCCGCTCGGGCCGGCTGCGCGCGCTGGCCGTGTCGTCGGCGCAGCCGGTGGCGGAACTGGCCGACGTGCCCACGCTGCGCAGCCTGAAGCTGCAGAGCCTGGAGGTCGAGGGCTGGGCCACGCTGGTGGCGCCCAAGGGCAGCATTCCGGCCGATGGGCTGGCACGGCTCGAGAAGCTGCTGGCCTCGGCGCTGCAGTCCGATGCGGTGAAGAAGCGCTTCGACGCGCTGAGCCTCGAGACCTTCATCCGTGGCCGCGAGGCCACCGCGCAGTACCTCAAGGCCGAAGGCAGCCGCTGGGGCCAGGTGGTGAAGAGCCGCGGCATCCAGGTCGAGAACTAGGATGAGCAACGAGAACATCGGAACGAGCCATGCGGTCGAGGCCGACGTGGTGGTTTGCGGCGGCGGCGTCGCGGGCACCATGGCCGCGGTGGCGGCGGCGCGGCAGGGCGCTTCGGTCGTGCTGGTCGAGCGCTATGGCTTCCTGGGCGGCAACGCCACGGCCGGGGCGGTGGCGCAGTTCAACAGCTGGCAGACCGGCAACGGCCGAACGGTGGTTGCGGGGCTGGCCGACGAGGTGGTCCGGCGGCTGCGCGCCTACGGTGGCGCACGCGAGCACGACCGCTTCGTGATGTCCACCGGCCATCACATGGACCGTGTCGAGTACGAGCCCGAGGTGCTCAAGCTGGTGCTCGACGACATGGTGGCCGAGGCCGGCGTGCGGCCGCTGCTGCACGCGAGCCTGCTCGACGTGCAGTGCGAAGCGCGTCGCGTCACGGGCCTGCGCGTGCTGACCAAGGGCGGCGTGCTGTCGTTGCGCCCCGGCGTGCTGGTCGATGCCTCGGGCGACATGGATGCGCTGAAGCAGGCGGGCGCGCGCTTCCTCGAACTGGGCGGCGGCGAGGCGCTGCAGCCGGCCACGATGATGTTCCGCTTCGGTCCGATCGATTTCGGGCGCTTCGGCGCGCTTTCGAAAGCCGAGCTTGCCGAACTGGCCGCCAGGGGCTATGCGCAGGGCGGGCTCGCGCGGGCGGCACTGCATTCGAGCCGCGTGCCGCATTCGGACGATGCCTGGTTCAACATCAGCCGCCTGGGCATCGATGCCACCGATCCGATGGCGCTCGGCGGCGCCGAGATCGAAGGCCGGCGCCAGGCATGGAAGGCGGCGGAGTTCATTGCGGCCCACGTGCCCGGCTGCGGCGACGGGCGGCTGAGGGCTTTCGCCACGCAGGTGGGCGTGCGCGAGACGCGCCGGGTGGAAGGCGACCATGTGCTCACAGCCGCCGAGCTGCTGGAGCCGGTGCAGTTCGCCGACGCGATCGCAGCGGGCGCGTACCCGATCGACATCCACCCCGCGAAGGGCGGCTCGCTGCACTACGTGCCCATGGGCGACGACCACGCCTACCAGATCCCGTACCGCAGCCTGATCCCGTCCACGCTCGACAACGCGCTGGGCGTGGGCCGGGGCATCTCGGCCAGCCACGAGGCGCTGGCTGCCATCCGGGTCATGACGATCTCGATGGCCGTGGGGCATGCGGCCGGCATCGCCGCGGCCATGGCGGCGCGGTCGGCCGGCGAGGGCATGGGTGCGCAGGTGCGGGCGGTTGCCGTGCCGGCGCTGCGCGAGGCGCTGCTGCGCGAGGGCGCCGTGCTCGCCTAGCCGTTCAGAGCCAGTTGCCGCTCTGCGGCATCTGCACCTTCTCGGCGGGGTCGCTGCCGGTCACGAACGATCCGATGACCACGCTCAGCAGCGAGATGAAGATGCTCGCGAAGAGTGCGGTCCAGAAGCCGGACACCCTGAAGCCCTTCACCAGCGCGGCCACCAGCAGGATCATCAGCGCGTTGATCACCAGCAGGAAGAGCCCGAAGGTCACCAGCGTCAGCGGCAGCGTGAGCACGATCAGCAGCGGCTTGACGATGGCATTGGCCAGGCCCAGCAGCAGCGCCGAGACCACCAGCGCGCCGGTGCTGTCGAACTTGAGCCCGCGGAAAAGATGGCTGGCCACCCACAGCGAGATGCCGGTGATGGCCCAGTGGACGAGGAAGGGAGTCAGGTTGTCGAGCATCGGTTAATTCTTCCGGGTTATCGCCCGCATTTTGGGGCGGCGATCGATTGTTACCCGGTGAAACATTGCCGGATGGGCCGTTAAGATCGCCGGCTTATGGCCAATGCGTCGATCGCCAGCATGACCCCCGCCCCGGCTTCGGCCGATGAAGCCGAATCGTGGGTACGCGGCGAGCTCATCCGCAGCCTGATGCGCTCGGCGAAGGGCTCGTACTTTGTCTCTGCCGCGCTGATGCCGGCGATGGTCGGCCTGAACTGGGCCTATGTGCCGCGCTGGGAACTGCTGATCTGGCTCCTGGCCGGCGTCATCGCCACCGCCTGCCGCGCCTGGGGGGCGCGTGTCTATGCGCTGCGCTATGCCGGGCGCAGCGCGGCCGCCCAGCAGCAGTTCACCGAGCGCTACGGCTTCGTCTGGAGCACCAGCGCTGTGGTGTGGGGCCTGTCGGTGCTGCTCTTCTTCGAGCGCACGCCGCAGGTCAACCAGTTCATGAGCTGGCTCATCGTGGCCGGCGTGGGCACCTTTCCGCTCAACGGGCTGGCGCTGCATCCGCCGCTGCTCAAGCGCTACGTCAATACGCTGTTCATCACGATGCTGGGCGCGGTGCTGATACGGCTGGTGTCCATCACGCTGCAGCATCCGCAGTTCCAGTACGGCTACCTGATGCCGATCTTGCCGATCCTCCACTGGTTCCTGCTGCTGCGGGCCGGGCGGCACATCCACGAGACGGCGCGCAACAGCCTGGAGCTGCTGTTCCACAACCACATCCTCATCAAGTCGCTGACCCAGCAACGGCAGGCGGCGGTGTCGGCCGTGGCCATGAAGAACCGCTTCCTCGCCAGCGCCGCGCACGACATGCGTCAACCCGTGCTGGCACTTTCGTTGTACGCCGACTGGTTGCGCAATGAGCCCGAACTGGTTCTGGAACTCGCGCCGAAGATCGTGCGCGCCACGCACGCGGTGAATGCGCTATTCGATTCGATGTTCGACCTGGCGCGCATCGATTCGGGCCAGGTGCGCCTGCACGTCGAGCGGGTCGACGTGCCCGAGCTGCTGCACGACCTGGAGCTGCAATACCGCCCCGTGGCCGAGAGCCGCGGCCTCGACTTCCGCGTGCACATGTGCGAGGGCTCCTTCCTCACCGACCCGATCCGCGTGCGCCGCATGATCGGCAACCTGCTGGCCAACGCGATCAAGTACACGACCGAAGGCGGCGTGCTGCTGGCCGCCCGCCAGACCCGCGACGGCCTGCGCGTGGAGGTGTGGGACACCGGCATCGGCATCGCGCCCGAGCACCTGCGCGACGTGTTCCTGGAGTTCTACAAGGTCGCCGACCACGCCGGCACCTCGGACGGCTTCGGCCTGGGCCTCGCCATCGTCGCGCGCCTGTCGCACGTGCTGGGGCACCCCGTGAGCGTGCGTTCGCGCCTGGGCAGCGGCAGCGTGTTCCGCGTGGCGCTGCACGACGCAGACGAGGCGGTGGCGCAGGCGCGGGTGACGGCTTCCGGCGGTTAAGGACGAACTGCCGCTGCGTCCATCCCAATGAAAAAACCGCGCCAAGCGCGGTTTTTTCAATTCGGGAACACCGAGGAGCCGGCTTTGCCGGTCCTCAGGTGTTGCCCCCTGCAAGGGGGTTGGCGCAGCGACACGAAGTGCGCGAAGCCTGGGGGTTAGCCGGACAACAAGCCGTTGGTGCGCGCGTAGTGCAGCGCCTGGGTGCGGCTCTTCACGCCCAGCCTGCGGAACAGGCGCCACAGGTGAACCTTCACCGTGTGTTCGCTGATCTCCAGGTCGGTCGCGATGTCGCGGTTGCTCATGCCCTTGTCGAGCATGGCGATCAGCTGCGTCTGGCGCTTGGAGAGCTTGCCGCTGTTGGCGGCCGGCATCTCGTCGGCTTCGTCTTCCGAGCCGGCCATCAGGAGGCCGCGAAGGGCGGCCGCCAGCTCGTTGGAGCTGGCCGACTTCTCGATGTAGGTGTCGGCGCCGGCCTCGATGCAGGCGTCTTCCATGTCGGCGGACGGCGCGGCCGAGTACACGGCGATCGGCACGTTCGGATAGACCTGCTTGACCGCGATCACGCCCGACACGCCGTTGGTGTCCGGCAGCTTCAGGTCCAGGCAGAAAAGCGTAGGCGCACCACGCTGCTGCACGGAGCCTGCGAGCTTGTCGAGGCGTTCGAGCTCGACGATGTTCTCGGCCGGGCGCAAGCGCCGCAGGACCATCACGATCGCGTCGCGCATCAGGGGGTGGTCGTCGATGACATAAATGCTCATGTTTTCTTCCTTTGTGATCGCACCGTCTTCTCTCGTCGTGCTCACCGGCCGATAAGCCGATGGGCGTTGCCGGATCAACTCCCGCTGGTTGTGCCGGGTGTCGCTTCCGTCAGTGCCTCCAGCGCCTCTTCGACGGCGCGTATTCCTTCTGTACCGATGGGCTCCATCTGGCTGGCCAGCGCGGGCAATGCTTCGCCGCGCTGCGCCTGCAGGATTGCGATGGTACGGCCCGCTTCCTGCGGCGAGGCGAATCCACGGCTTTGCAGCAGGGTTTCGCCGCGCGCATCCAACAGCTTGAAATAGAAAAGTCCGTCCGCCTTCTCGCGGTACTGCTTGAAACTGGGTTTGGCGACCTTGGCCGCCTTGGCGACGCCCTTGTCCTTGCCGGCCGCCAGGTTGCGCAGGCCGACCGCGTGGCGCAGGCTGGCCATGAAAGGCTTCGACAGCGCCTGCGCCTTCTCGGCGCCCAGCAGCAGGGTGCGCTCGATCTGGGCCGGGTCGTTCATCAGCGCCTCGTAGCGCTCGCGCAGCGGCGCCACCTCTAGGTCGATGCGCTCGAACAGCATCTGCTTGGCGTCGCCCCAGCCGATGCCATCGGCGTACGCCTTGCGCAGCGTCTCGGTTTCCTCGGCGCTGGCGAAGGCCTGGTAGATCTGGAAGAGCGCCGAGCCTTCGGTTTCCTTGGGCTCGCCGGGGGCGCGCGAGTCGGTCACGATGCTGGAGATCTGCTTTTGCAGCTGCGCGCGCGGCGCGAACAGCGGGATCGTGTTGCCGTAGCTCTTGCTCATCTTGCGGCCGTCGAGGCCGGGCAGGGTGGCGACCGCGTCGTCGATCTCGGCCTCGGGCAGCGTGAAATGCTCGCCGTAGAGGTGGTTGAAGCGCTGCGCCATGTCGCGCGCCATCTCGATGTGCTGCACCTGGTCGCGGCCCACGGGCACCTTGTGGGCGTTGAACATCAGGATGTCGGCGCCCATGAGCACCGGGTACATGAAGAGGCCGGCCGTCACGTCGGCGTCGGGGTCCTCGCCCTTGGCCACGTTCTTGTCGAGCTGCGCCTTGTAGGCATGCGCGCGGTTGAGCACGCCCTTGCCGGTCACGCAGGTGAGGAACCAGGTCAGCTCGGGAATCTCGACGATGTCCGACTGGCGGTAGAAGGTGACGCGCTCGGGGTCGAGCCCGCAGGCCAGCCAGCTGGCGGCGATCTCGAGGGTGGAGCGCTGGATGAGCGCCGGCTCCTGCACCTTGATGAGCGCGTGGTAGTCGGCCAGGAAGAAGAAGCTCTGCACGCCGGGCGCGACGCTTTGCCGCACCGAGTGGCGGATCGAGCCGACATAGTTGCCGAGGTGCGGCGTGCCCGAAGGCGTGATGCCGGTCAGGACGCGCAGGGGAGCTTTGGAAGACGGAGCCATGGGACGGAGAGACGAAGAATTACTTAAAGCAATCTAGAGCAGGAGTGCCTTGAGCGGAGTGATCAGCAGGTTGATGACGAAGTAGCCCACGTCCATCAGCGGCCGCAGCCAGTATGTGCTGACGATGCCCGCGAGGACGAGGCCCATCACGATGAAAAAGCCGTATGGCTCGATGCGTGCCAGGAACATCTGGGCCTGGCCGCTGGGAAGAAGGCCGGCCAGCACGCGCCCGCCGTCGAGCGGCGGCAGCGGGAACAGGTTGAAGGCCCACATCACGAGGTTGACCAGGATGCCGCCTTGCGCCATCTTGATGAAAAAGGTTTCAGTGACGCCCGCCGCGACCAGCGTCACCAGCAGCAGAGCCCACAGGATCGCCTGGACGAAATTGGAAAGAGGCCCTGCCAGAGCCACCCAGACCATGTCGCGCTTCGGATGGCGCAGCCGCCCGAAGTTGACCGGCACCGGCTTGGCATAGCCGAACAGGAAGGCACCGGAGGTCGCGAAGTACAGCATCAGCGGCATCAGGATGGTCCCGATGGGATCGATGTGCTTCACCGGGTTGAGCGTGACGCGCCCCATGACCTCGGCCGTGTTGTCGCCGAAGTGGCGAGCGACGTAGCCGTGCGCCGCCTCGTGCACTGTGATCGCGAAGATCACGGGCAGCGCATAGATCAGTACTGTCTGTATGAGGTTGGAAATATCCACTGGGCGATTGTGTCAGACGGGGCGTGTTTCTCTGCCCGATTTCAAAGGCCCAGAACGGCCAGCTGGCCGCGCCCTTGCCGCACCACGACAGGGTCGTCGCCGCTGCCCATGGGCGTCAGGTCGACCACCGTGGTCGGCTGCGAAGGGCAGGCTCCCGCATCGATGACGGCGGCGATCTGCTTCTCGAAGCGCTCGCGGATGGTCTGCGCGTCGTTCAGCGCCTCGGTCTCGCCCGGGGCGATCAGCGTGGTGGCGAGCAGAGGGGCTCCGTGCAGCGACAGGAGCTCCAGCAAGACCTTGTGGTCGGGCACGCGCAGGCCGATGGTCTTGCGCTGCGGATGGCTTACGCGGCGCGGCACTTCCTTGGTGGCTTCGAGCAGGAAGGTGTAGGGGCCGGGCGTGGCCGCCTTCAGCAGGCGGTACTGCTTGTTGTCGACGCGCGCGTAGTTGGCGAGCTCGCTCAGGTCGCGGCACAGCAGCGTGAGGTGGTGCTTCTCGTCGACCTGGCGGATGCGGCGAAGCTGGTCGACCGCGTCCTTGTCGTCGAGGTGGCAGGCCAGCGCGTAGCTGGAGTCGGTGGGCACGGCCACGATATCGCCGCGCTCCAGCAGCGTGACGGCCTGCTTCAGCAGCCGCTGCTGCGGGTTCTCTGGGTGGACTTCGAAGTACTGGGCCATGATGAAGAAAGGTTCCTGGTCAGGATTCGGCGGGTTCGATGGGCACGCGGCGCTCACGCACCGTGAGCCACGCGCCGGCCGCGCCGCAGACCGCGATCATCCCCATGCCGATGAGCGAGAAGCGGTCCGGCACGTGGGAAAAGACGATCCAGCCGCCAAGCATGGCGAACGCGATCTGCGCATAGAGATAAGGCGTGAGCGTGGACGCCGGCGCGCGCTGGTAGGCCAGGATCAGCATGAAGTGCCCCACCGTGCCCATGAAGCCCATGAGGCACAGCAGCGCCCACCATTCCCAGGAGGGCAGAGAGGTCCACACGAAGGGCACGACGAGCGAGACGATCAGCGTGCCCACCCAGCCGGTGTAGAAGTGCATGGTCAGCGGGTTCTCGGTCTGCGCCAGCTTGCTCGTGAGCACCTGGAACCAGGCGTTGCTCAGCACCAGCCCCAGCGGCAGCAGAACGGCCCAGCTGAACGCGCCGCCGCCTGGCCGCAGGATGACCAGCGTGCCGATGAAACCGCCCGCCACCAGCGTCCAGCGCAGCGGCGAGACGTGCTCCTTGAGCGTGGTGGCCGCCAACAGCGTGATGACCAGCGGCGCGATCAGCACGATCGAGGTGAACTCCGCCAGCGGCATGTAGCGCAGGCTCAGGAAGGCGAAGATGCTCGATGCCAGCAGCAGCGCACCGCGCAGCGCCTGGTAGCGGGGATGCTTCGTGTGCAACAGCGCCGTGCCGCGCAGCGGCAGCAGCACCAGCGTGGTCGCCACCGCCTGGAAGGCATAGCGGAACCACACGCCCATCAGGATGGGCACGCCCAGCGTGGAGTACTTGGTGGCGGTGTCGAGCGTGGCGAAGCAGGCCACGGCCAGTATCACGAGGCCGATGCCGGCGAGGATGCGTTCCGATTCCTTGCCGAGGCTTCGCTGCTGCGCCACGCGAGCGGCCGCCAGCGCAACGGTCGCCGCGTTGTCGTTGCTGGTCCCGGGGCTTGGGCTCACTGCTGGATACGGTCGCCGAGCAGTTCCCACACGGGAGTGAGCGCGCCGGGCAGGGGCGGCAGCTTGCCGAGATCGCAGTGGCTCTCGTCGGGGCTGTGGAAATCGCTGCCGCGCGAGGCGGCGAAATCGAACTCGAGCGCCTTGTCGGCGTACTCGACGAACTCGGCCGGCGTGTGGCTGCCGGTGACGACCTCGATCGCCTTGCCGCCGTGCGCCTTGAATTCGAGGAACAGCGCGTATTCCTCGTTGGCCGTGAACTTGTAGCGGCCCGGGTGGGCGATCACGGCCAGGCCCTTGGCGGCAGTGATCCAGTGCACGGCATCTTTCAGCGTGGCCCAGCGGTGCGGCACGTAGCCCGGCTTGCCTTCGGTGAGGAACTTGCGGAATACCTCGGGCGTGTCGCGGCAGTGGCCCTGTTCGACGAGAAAGCGCGCGAAGTGCGTGCGCGAGATGAGTTCGGGATTACCGACGAACTTGAGCGCGCCTTCATAGGCGCCGTGGATGCCGACCTTGGCCAGCCCCTCGGACATTTCCTGCGCCCGCTTGCCGCGGCCGCCGCGCGTGTCGTACAGGCCCTGCGAGATGGCCGCGTCGTCGGGGTCGAAGCCCAGGCCGACGATGTGCACCGTCTCGCCCGCGAAGGTCACGGAAATCTCGGTGCCGGTGAGGTAGCGCATGCCGTTGGCACGTGCCGCGGCCGCTGCGCGGTGCTGCCCGCCGATCTCGTCATGGTCGGTGAGGGCCCAGAGTTCCACCCCGTTGGCTGCGGCGCGCGCCGCCAGTTCTTCGGGCGTCAGCGTGCCGTCGGAGACCACGGAGTGGCAATGAAGATCGGCATTGAGAATGGAGGACACCCCCGCATTCTATGGGGTCTGGAACCCTGTTGCGGGCGCGTGGATACTGCAAAAGATGCTATTAAATAAATAGCATTAATGCGCCGCTGCATGCGCCTCAGCGCTGCTTGCGGAAAGCCGCCCAGGCCGCCACCGCGGTGAAGGTGGCCACGATCGCCACCACGATCCAGAAGCCGTGCTTGTGGTCCGCCAGCGGGATGCCGCCCACGTTCATGCCGAACAGGCCGGCCAGGATGTTGATCGGCAGCGCAAGCACCGTGACCACCGTCAGAACGAACAGGCTGCGGTTGTTGTCCTCGTTGACGTTGGCGGCGATCTCTTCCTGCAGCAGCTTGATGCGCTCCTGCAGCGCCTGCATGTCGCGCAGCACCACCGAGAACTCCTCGGTTGAGCCGCGCAGCGCCTGCGCGTCAGGCTCGGACATCCAGCCCGGCGGTCCCTGCAGCAGCCGGAACAGCGCCGCCGGCTCGGGCGCCAGCAGCCGCTGCAACCGCACCAGCAGCCGGCGCAGCACGCCCAGGCGCGCGCGCTTGTGGTCGAGGCGGCCGGCGAGCAGTTCGTCCTCGATGCGGTCGATGCGCGAGGTGACGCCGCGCACGATCTTCACCAGCACATCGGCCTGCGCGCGCAGCAGGTGTTCGAGCAGCTCGGTGCTCGAGCGCGGCGCGTCGCCCGCCTTCACCGCGGTGCGCAGCGCATCGACCGAGCGCAGCGGCTTGGTGCGGGCCGTGACGACCAGGCGCGGGCCGACGCTGATCCACAGCGTGGAGATGTCCGATGGCTCGAAGCTGAACTCGAAGTGCACGTCGTTGATGACGGCGATCAGCGAATCGTCGTCTCGCTCGATGCGCGTGGAGGGCAGGCCCTCGTGCAGCGTCTCGTAGAAGGTGTCGGAGAGGTTCGCGTGCCGCACCAGCCAGCGTTCGGCGTGCGCATGGCTCAAGTTGAAATGCAGCCAGACATAGGCGGGGTTTTCCTGCCCGTCTTCGCCTTCGCAGCCGGCTCGGGCTTCGCTGGCTTCGATATTGCGCTGCCCGGCCAGCCACGCGGCGGCCTGCGCGGAGTCGATGGCCCGCGCGGGCTCGGGCGCGCGGGTGTCGAAGAGGTAGCCGCAGATCAGCCCGGCTTCGTCGCCCCCGTACGACTGGGCCGCGAGATCGTGGAATGCCGACAAGATGGTAAGTACGCGAGTTCAGAAGATGCGGGTGAACAGCCAGTAGAGCGAGCCCGACAGCAGCATCGCCACCGGCAGCGTCAGCACCCAGGCCAGCGCGAGGTTGCGCAGCGTCGACAACTGCAGGCCCGAGCCGCTGGCCGTCATGGTGCCGGCCACGCCGGAAGACAGCACGTGCGTGGTCGACACCGGCAGCCCGTACATGTCGGCCGCGCCGATGGTGACCATGGCCACCACCTCGGCCGAGGCGCCCTGCGCGTAGCTCAGGTGCGTCTTGCCGATCTTCTCGCCCACCGTGACCACGATGCGCTTCCAGCCGATCATCGTGCCCAGGCCCAGCGCGATGGCCACCGCCACCTTGACCCACAGCGGAATGAAGCGCGTGGCGCTGTCGAGCTCCTGGCGGAAGGTGTTCACGCGCAGCTTCGTCTCCTCGTCGAACCTGGCCGCGCCGCTCTTGTCGAGGTGGCGGATGGCCTCGGAGGCCAGGTACATGTCGTTGCGCACGTTGGCAACGGCCTCCGCCGGAACACCGGCCAGCGAGCCGTGCTGGCGCACCTGGGTGCCGATGCTGCCGGCCGTCGCGGCCAGGGCCGGCACCACGGCCGGCGTGAACTCGCGGGTGCGCACGTAGGTGGAGAGCGTGTCGCGCGCGGCAGCGGGTGCCATGGCCGGCAGCGAAGTCGGCACGCTGCGGTTCAGCGCGTTCTGCGCCATCTCGGCCACGGCCACGAATTTGACGTTCTCGTCGGCGGGCATTGCGCGGTTCAGCGCATAGGCCATCGGCACCGTGCCCACCAGGATCAGCATGATCAGGCCCATGCCCTTCTGTCCATCGTTCGAGCCGTGCGCGAAGGACACACCCGTGCAGGTGAGGATCAGCAGGCCGCGGATCCACCACGGCGGCGGCTCGGTTCCCTTGGGCTCTTCATACAGGGCGCGGTTCTTCACGAAGGCGCGCAGCGCCAGCAGCAGCAGGGCGGCGCAGCCGAAGCCGACCATCGGCGACAGCAGCAGCGAATAGCCCACCTTGGTGGCCTGCGCCCAGTCGACCCCGCTGGTGCCGTCGCGCCCGTGCATCAGCGCGTTGGCCACGCCCACGCCGATGATCGAGCCGATCAGCGTGTGCGACGACGATGCCGGCAGGCCCAGCCACCAGGTGCCCAGGTTCCAGATGATGGCGGCGATCAGCAGCGCGAACACCATCGCGAAGCCGGCGCCCGAGCCCACCTGCAGGATCAGTTCCACCGGCAGCAGCGCGATGATGCCGAAGGCCACCGCGCCGCTGGACACCATCACGCCCAGGAAGTTGAAGAAGCCCGACCAGACCACCGCGAAGTTCGGCGGCAGCGAGTGGGTGTAGATGACGGTCGCGACCGCGTTGGCGGTGTCGTGGAAGCCGTTGACGAACTCGAAGCCCAGTGCGATCAGCAGTGCCACGCCAAGAAGTATGTAGGGCACCCAGGTGGTGACGGGCGCGCCGGAGGCGGTGACGTCGCCGACCAGGCTCCAGGCCGTGAAGAGCAGGCCGGCGGCCAGCAGGCCCACGAAGGTGATCAGCGTGAGCGGACCGGGCTTGGCGTCGAGCTTGGGCCGTTGCGCGGCGGACGCCGACGGCAACTCGGCATGCGGGGCTGCGAGCGTGTTCATGGGATTCTGGGGTGTTGGAATGGCTCCAGATGGTGTTCGCCGCGTATGACAACTACATGTCAACGGCGTCAAAACTGTCACGTAGTCGTCATTTGGGGCGAGCAGCATGCTTTTTCGTCTCCCTCTTCAATCCTTTCTCCTGCCGCCCCACCATGCTGACGAGCGCACTTCCCGACCATGAAGACCTGATGCAACGCATCGCCCGCGACCTGATCGACAGCTACGACGAAGAGCTCGAGCTGGAGATCGAGGACCGCAACATCGACGGCCTCGACCCCGCTTCGGTCACCGCGGCATCCTCCGCCGACAAGGCCGCCCGCCAGGCCTACTTCAAGGAGCTGTTTCGCCTGCAGGGCGAGCTGGTCAAGCTGCAGGACTGGGTGCAGCACAGCAAGCAGAAGGTCGTCATCCTGTTCGAAGGCCGCGACGCGGCGGGCAAGGGCGGCGTCATCAAGCGCATCACCCAGCGGCTGAACCCGCGCGTGGCCCGCGTGGCCGCGCTGCCGGCGCCCAACGACCGCGAACGCACCCAGTGGTATTTCCAGCGCTACGTGGCGCACCTGCCGGCGGCCGGCGAGATGGTGCTTTTCGACCGCAGCTGGTACAACCGCGCCGGCGTCGAGCGCGTGATGGGCTTCTGCTCCGACGACGAGTACGAGGAGTTCTTCCGCACCGTGCCCGAGTTCGAGAAGATGCTCGTGCGCTCGGGCATCAAGCTCATCAAGTACTGGTTCTCCATCACCGACGACGAGCAGCACATGCGCTTCCTCGGCCGCATCCACGACCCGCTCAAGCAATGGAAGCTGAGCCCCATGGACCTCGAGAGCCGCCGCCGCTGGGAGGAATACACCAAGGCGAAGGAAATCATGCTGGAGCGCACGCATATTCCGGAGGCGCCGTGGTGGGTGGTGCAGGCGGTCGACAAGAAGAAGGCGCGCCTGAACTGCATCACCCATCTGCTGGGCCAGCTGCCTTACCAGGAAGTGCCGCATCCCCCGGTCGAGCTGCCCGAGCGCGTGCGCCATGCCGACTACCTGCGCCAGCCCGTGCCGGCGAACATGATCGTTCCTGAAATCTACTGAGGCACGCGCGGTCCTTGCGGCCGGCCAAGGGTAGGCCGGCCGGCGCTTTGCGGTCACACTGCGCGCCATGGCTCGTCGTTCCACAGCTTCAGTCTTTGCCCGCGCCTACGAGCGCAACCTGCGTGCGCTCACCAAGGCCACCCTGAGCAACAGCAAGCGCATTGCGGGACAGGTCCAGCGCGCGACCGCCAAACGGCTCAAGCCGCCGCCCGGCAGGGGCGACTGGCTCAGCGGGGTGGCTGTCGGGCCGGGCGGCGCGCGCGGCTATCACCTGTTCCGGCCGGCTGGTCTCGAACTGAAGCCGGGCGAGCGCCTGCCGCTCATGGTCATGCTGCACGGCTGTGGCCAGACCGGCCGTGACTTCGCCGCGAGTACCCGCATGAACGCACTGGCCGTGCGCCAGCGCTTCCTGGTGCTCTACCCCGAACAGGACCGGATCGCCCATCCGCAGGGCTGCTGGAACTGGTACGAGCGTCGCTCCGGCAAGGCCGATGCCGAGGCCGCCACGCTGATGGCCGCCATCGACCAGGCCTGCCTGCTCTATTCCGTCGACCGCGACCGCGTGGCGCTGGCCGGCCTTTCCGCCGGCGCGAGCATGGCGGCGCTGCTCGCGACGCGCTACCCGAACCGCTTCCGCGCCGTCGTCATGCACTCGGGCGTGGCGCCCGGTGCGGCGAAGTCGCCTGCCACCGCCCTGGGCGCGATGCGCGGCGAGCACGTGCCGCCCATGCCCACCACGGCCGTCGGCAAGGCGATGGGCGCGGCGGCGGTCTTCACCACCCTGCCGCCGATGCTCGTGTTGCACGGCGATGCCGACGCGGTGGTCGCGCCGAGCAATGCCGCCAGCAGCGCTGCTGTATGGGCGACCGCCGTGGGCGCGCGGCCAGGGTTGACGCGCGAGGTGCAGCGCGGCAGGCGCCGTGCGATGCGGGTGACCGACTTCAGGCGCAAGGGGCGCACGCTCGTCACGCTGTGCGAGATCGCGGGGCTCGGCCATTCGTGGAGCGGCGGAGCGCCGAAGCTGCTGTTCAGCGACCCCGAGGGGCCCGATGCCACGCGCATGGCCTGGGCGTTTGCCGCCGCGCAGTTCAAGGCCGCTGGAGGCCCGAAGAAGGTCTAGCGGAAGGGGCGGCTATGCGGCGACCGCTCCTTCGCGCGCAGCAGCCCGCCACGCACTGGGCGCCATCCCCTTGCTGCGCTTGAAGGCCTTGCTGAACGCCGCCTCCGACTCGTAGCCCACCGCCGCGGCGATCGCCCCCAGGGCGGCGTTGCCTTGTCCCAGCATGTTGCCGGCCTTGAACATGCGCCATTGCGTGAGGTACTCCAGAGGCGCCTGTCCCACCCGCTCGCGAAAACGCTGTGCGAAGGCCGAGCGCGAGAGGTTCGCGACGGCGGCGAGCGCCTCCACCGTCCAGTCGTGCGCGATCTCCTTGTGCATCGCGCGCAGCGCGGGGCCGATGCGTGCATCGGCCAGCGCGGCCAGCCAGCCCGTCTGCGATTCGGCGTTGGCCGCGACGTGCGCGCGCACCGCCTGGACGAACACGATGTCGGCCAGCCGGCTCACGAGCAGGCTCGACCCCAGGCCCGGCTCGCCGGTTTCCATGGCCAGCAGCTGCAGCGTGCCTTGCAGCGCAAGGGCGCGGGCCTGTTCCATCTTCACGTGGAGCAGCACCGGCAGCAGATCGAGCAGCGGCCGCGCGGCGCGCTGGTCGAAGTGGAACCAGCCGCAGATCACCGACGCCGCCGTGCCCGTGCCGCCGAGCTCCACCAGCCCGCCGATGCGGTCGCGCACGACGGAAGCGCAGCTCACGGTCGGCGTGTTCGGATGGTCGCGCAGGATGTAAGGCGTGCCGTGCGCCAGCACATAGCAGTCGCCCGCCGCCAGTGCCACCGGCTGCGCCATGCCCTCGACCTCCAGCAGGCAGCCGCCGCGCACCACGAGCCCGAAGCGTGCGCTCTCGCCCCCGGCCAGGCTTACGCCCCAGGGCGCCCCGGCCTCGAGGCGGGCGTACAGCGCGCTGCGCACTCTCATGGCCGCAAAGATGTCGTCGAGCGGGTCCATCGAAGGCTCCTCCAGTGGTGGACGAATGGACAAGATTTTCGGACTTCCGGGCATTCACTGTCCATCGGCAGCGGCGGAAACTGCGGCCTCACTCATTCAGGAACCAGCAGGAGCAGGGCCATGAACACCAGGACCGATCCCACCGACTTCACCCGACTCGCCGACCGCTACGTCGCCGTCTGGAACGAACCCGACGCCGAGGCGAGGCGCGCCGCCATCGCCGGCCTCTGGGTGCCCGACGGCGAGCACTACGTGCGCACGCTGCAGGCCAGGGGCCACGAGGCGCTGCAGCAGCGCGTCACCGGCTCGCATGAGAAGAACGTGCGCGACGCCGGCTTTCGCTTCGTCCGCGCGGGCGACGCCCAGTTCCTGCACGACGCGGTGATGTTCCATTGGCACATGGTCCCGGCCGCGGGCGGCCCGGTGGCCGCGCTCGGGCTGGAGTTCCTGGTGCTCGCCGCAGACGGCCGCATCGCCACGGACTACCAGTTCATCCTGCCCACGCCCGCCGCCTGAGCCCGGCCGATGACCTCCGAGGTCATTGCCTTCGCGCCGCTTCCTTCCAACACTCGAATCCATCATGACGCAGTCAAACATCGCTTCGGCAGCATCGCTTTCTTCCACCGGCAGCCAGAGTCCGGACGCGACACAGCCCGGCCGGCTGGGCCTGTGGGTCATGCTCAGCGGCACCTTCCTCGTGGTGCTGGACTTCTTCATCGTCAACGTCGCGCTGCCCTCGATGCAGCGCGAACTGCAGGCGAGCGCGGGCACCCTGCAGCTGGTGGTGGCCGGCTACGGCCTCGCTACCGCCGCGGGCCTGATCACCGGCGGCCGGCTCGGCGACCTGTTCGGGCGCCGTCGCATGTTCATGCTGGGCCTGCTGCTGTTCACGCTCGCTTCGGCCGCCTGCGGCCTGGCGCCGAACGCCGAACTGCTGGTGGCGGCACGCGTGCTGCAGGGACTGGCCGGCGCGCTGCTGCAGCCGCAGGTGCTGGCGATGATCGGCCTGGTCTACACCGGGGAAGACCGGGCGCGCGCCTTCGCGGCCTATGGACTCACGCTGGGGCTGGGCGCCACGCTCGGGCAACTGGTCGGCGGCCTGTTGATCCATGCCGACCTGGCGGGTCTCGGCTGGCGCAGTTGCTTTCTCATCAACGTGCCGATCGGCCTGCTGGCGCTGACGCTTGCACCGCGCGTCATTGCGCCGCTGGCGAACAGCGGCAACAGCCGCCTCGACCTCGCCGGCATGCTGCTCGTGGCCGCGGGCTCGGCGGCAGTGGTGCTGCCGCTGGTGGAAGGCCGCGAACAGGGCTGGCCGCTGTGGAGCTGGCTGTGCCTTGCTGCGGCGCTGCCGCTGCTCGCAGCCTTTGCGCACCAGCAGCGCCGGCTCGCAGTGCGTGGCGGTGCGCCGCTCGTAGCTCCGGTGCTGCTCGCCAACGGCCGCTTCGGCATGGGCCTGCTCACGACGCTGGCCTTCTACGTGGGCAACGCCTCGCTCTACTTCGTGCTCGCGCTCTACCTGCAGCAGGGCCTGGGCCTCGACCCGCTCAGCTCGGGCATCGTCTTCACGGCGCTGGCGGCCGGCTTCTTCGCGACGTCGATGATGGGGGCGCGCCTCGCGCGCCGCTTCGGCGGCAAGCCGCCCATCGCGCTCGGTGCCCTTGTGCTCGCCGCGGGGCACGCGCTGCAGTTCGTCAACGTGGCCGTCTGGCCCGGGCACTCGCACCTCGTGGCGTGCATGGTGCCGTTGCTTCTGGTGCAGGGCGCGGGGCTCGGCATGGTGATGGCGCCGCTGGTGTCCACCGTGCTGGCCGGCCTGCCGCCGCAGCATGCGGGCGTGGCCTCGGGCGTGATCTCGATGGTGCAGCAGGCGAGCAACGCGCTGGGCGTGGCGCTGATCGGCATTCTTTTCTACGGGCGGCTCGGCCATGCGCCGGATGCGGGGGCGTATGCGAGTGGGTTTGGGGTGGCGTTGCTGTATCTGACGGTGTCGGCGCTGCTGGTGGCTGTGCTGCATCGGCGCGGAAGCCGGGCAATGCCGGCCCGATCGTGAGTGCCTGCCCAATCCGGGCATTCGCATGCCCAGATTGGGTTTGTTCCCGAAGCCCATGCCACACTCGCCGCACAACGACAGGTGTGCCATGGAATCCGATCTGCAATCGCTCATCCAAGCCCTTCGCGACTTCGCCCAGGCCCGCGACTGGGAGCAGTTCCATTCCCCCAAGAACCTTGCCTGCGCACTTTCGGTGGAGGCCGCCGAGTTGCTCGAACACTTCCAGTGGCTCACCGAGGCCCAGAGCCGCGACCTGCCGGCCGACAAGCGCGCAGAGATCGGCACCGAGATCGCCGACGTCTTCCTCTACCTGCTGCAGCTCGCCGACAAGCTCGGCATCGACGTGATCGAGGCCGCGCGCAGCAAGATGCTCCTCAACGCCCGCAAGTACCCCGCGCCGCCGGCCTGAGTACGTCCGTGTACGCCACCCGGCGTATTTCCCCTTTGTGGTGCATTCCGCAGACTCCCTCCCACGCCAGCCAAGGCTGTCGAAAAGGTTCAACCAACCCCGGAGCAGGAGTCCACATGCAACGTCGTTTCACCCTCAAGGCGCTCACCGCCGCCGTCGCGCTGGCCAGCATTTCTGCTGCGCCCGCATTCGCCGCCGACACCATCAAGGTCGGCGTGCTGCACTCGCTGTCGGGCACGATGGCCATCTCGGAAACCGTGTTGAAGGACACGGTGCTGATGGCGATCGACGACATCAACAAGAAGGGCGGCGTGCTGGGCAAGCAGCTCGAGCCCGTGGTGGTCGACCCGGCCTCCAACTGGCCGCTGTTCGCCGAGAAGACCAAGCAGCTGCTCGGCCAGGACAAGGTGTCGGTCATCTTCGGCTGCTGGACCTCGGTGTCGCGCAAGTCGGTGCTGCCGGTGGTCGAGGAAATGAACGGCCTGCTGTTCTACCCCGTGCAGTACGAGGGTGAAGAGCTCTCCAAGAACGTGTTCTACACGGGCGCCGCGCCCAACCAGCAGGCCATTCCGGCCGTCGACTACCTGATGAGCAAGGAAGGCGGCGGCGCCAAGCGCTGGGTGCTGCTGGGCACCGACTACGTGTACCCCCGCACCACCAACAAGATCCTGCGCGCCTACCTGAAGAGCAAGGGCGTGAAGGAATCCGACATCGACGAGAAGTACACCCCCTTCGGCCACAGCGACTACCAGACCATCGTGGCCGACATCAAGAAGTTCTCGGCCGGCGGCAAGACGGCGGTGGTCTCGACCATCAACGGCGACTCCAACGTGCCCTTCTACAAGGAACTGGGCAACGCCGGCCTGAAGGCCAAGGACGTGCCGGTGGTCGCCTTCTCGGTGGGCGAGGAAGAACTGCGCGGCGTCGACACCAAGCCGCTGGTGGGCCACCTGGCCGCATGGAACTACTTCATGTCGATCAAGAACCCGACCAACACCGCCTTCATCAAGCAGTGGAGCGAGTACGCCAAGGCCAAGAACATCGCCGGCCACAAGGACAAGCCGCTCACCAACGACCCGATGGAAGCCACCTGGATCGGCATCCACATGTGGAAGCAGGCGGTCGAGAAGGCCAAGTCGACGGACACCGACAAGGTGATCGCAGCCATGGCCGGCCAGACCTTCACCGCACCCTCGGGCATCGTCTCGAAGATGGACGAGAAGAACCACCACCTGCACAAGAGCGTGTTCATCGGCGAGATCAAGGCCGACGGACAGTTCAACGTGGTGTGGAAGACGCCGGGCCCGGTCAAGGCCAAGCCGTGGAGCCCGTACATCGAAGGCAACGACAAGAAGCCGGATTACCCCGCTGGCAAGTCGATGTAAGTGATCGACAAGCCCCTTGCCTTGCTCCCTCTCCCCTCGGGGAGAGGGCGGGGGTGGGGGCAACGGCGGTCGATTGGGCCGCCGCGTTTGTTTGAAGGCCTCCGGCCCTCACCCCAACCCTCTCCCCCAGGGGAGAGGGAGCAACACGAATTTCATGATGCTTCGACGATCCCTTCACTGCGCCTTCGCCGCCATGCTCCTCATGGCATCGGCCGCCCACGCGCTGACCGCCGACGAAGCCCGGGCCATCGCCTCCGGCGATTCCGAAGCCCGCATCGCCGCGCTCAACAAGGCCGTGCTCACGGCAGACGACAAGACGGCAGCCTTCATCCAGGCCATGTCCGACGACGCGGTCAAGTACACCGAAGACAAGGTCTTCGTGATGAAGGACGACAAAGGCTACGATCCGGTCACCGGCACCGAGCTGAAGGTGCCCGACACCGCCGAGGACGTCGTCAACAACAACCTCATGCGCGGCGCGCTCGATGCCGCGCAGGCCGCGCTCAAGCTCACGAGCAAGGACGACGCGGTGCGCGCCGAGGCCGCGCAGGCGCTCTTCAAGGAGCCCGACGAGTCGCGCCTGCCGATGGTCGAGAAGGCGCTGGCCGCCGAGACCAACCCCAAGATCAAGTCCCAGCTGGAGCTGGTGCGCGCAGCCAGCATGCTCGGCAGCGCCGACAAGGCCAAGCGCCTTGCCGCGGCGAAGGAGCTTGGCAACAACCGCAACCCAGACACCAAGCTGCTGCTCAACCAGCGCCTGGCGGACGAGACCGAGGCCGACGTCAAGGCCGCCATCGTCGCATCCATTTCGAGCATCGACGGCGCGCTGGTCTGGGGCGACCGCATCAACGCCGTGTTCAGCGGCGTCAGCCTGGGCTCGGTGCTGCTGCTGGCCGCGCTGGGCCTGGCCATCACCTACGGGCTGATGGGCGTCATCAACATGGCTCATGGCGAGCTGATGATGATCGGCGCCTACGCCACCTACGTGATGCAGGGCATCTTCCAGAAGTACATGCCCGAGGCCGCGTTCGGCTGGTACCTGGTGGCCGCCATTCCCGTTTCCTTCATGGCATCGGCGCTGGTGGGCGCGGTGCTCGAGCGCGGCGTGATCCGCTTCCTCTACGGCCGCCCGCTCGAGACGCTGCTGGCCACCTGGGGCATCAGCCTGATGCTGCAGCAGCTGGTGCGCTCCATCTTCGGCGCGCAGAACGTCGGCGTGGAAAACCCCGGCTGGATGAGCGGCGGCTTCACCATGCTGAGCAACGTCACGCTGCCGTGGAACCGCATCTGCATCATCGTCTTCGCCGCGTTGGTGCTGCTGGCCATGGGCTGGCTCATCGGCCGCACGCGGCTGGGCCTGTTCGTGCGCGGCGTCACGCAGAACCGGCCGATCGCCTCGTGCATGGGCGTGAACACCGCGCGCATCGACACCTACGCCTTCGCGCTCGGCTCCGGCATCGCCGGGCTTGCCGGCTGCGCCTTGAGCCAGATCGGCAACGTCGGCCCCGACCTGGGCCAGAGCTACATCGTCGACAGCTTCATGGTGGTCGTGATGGGCGGCGTGGGCCAGCTCGCGGGCACCGTGTACGCGGCACTGGGGCTGGGCATTCTCAACAAGTTCATCGAGGGCTGGGCGGGCGCGGTGCTCGCGAAGATCGCGGTGCTTGTCTTCATCATCATCTTCATTCAGAAACGTCCCCAGGGAATCTTCGCCATGAAGGGCCGGAGCGCAGAGGCATGAGCAAGGTCGTACTTCCAACCAAGGGGCCGCTCTTGAGCGGCAAGGGCTGGACGGCCTTCTTCGTCGCGCTCATCGTGGTGTGCGCGCTGGCGCCCGTGCTGAACATGTGGGTGCCCGTCGACAGTCCGCTGCACATGAGCGACTACGCGGTGGCGCTGGTCGGCAAGATCATGTGCTATGCGATCTGCGCGCTGGCCATGGACCTGATCTGGGGCTACACCGGCATCCTCTCGCTCGGCCACGGCCTCTTCTTCGCGCTGGGCGGCTACATGATGGGCATGTACCTCATGCGCCAGATCGGCCGCGACGGCAACTACAAGAGCGACCTGCCGGACTTCATGGTGTTCCTCGACTGGAAGACGCTGCCCTGGCACTGGACCTTCAGCGACAGCTTCATCGCCACGCTGGTGCTGATCGTCGCGGTGCCGGGCCTCATCGCCTTCGTGTTCGGCTTCTTCGCGTTCCGCTCGCGCATCAAGGGCGTGTACTTCTCGATCATCACGCAGGCCATGACCTTTGCTGCCATGCTGCTCTTCTTCCGCAACGAGACGGGCTTCGGCGGCAACAACGGTTTCACCGACTTCAAGCGCATCCTGGGCATCCCGATCGCCACGCAGGAAATGCGCATGACGCTCTTCGCGCTCACCGGCGCCACGCTGCTGGGCTTCTTCCTGTTCGCCAAGTGGCTCATCGGCAGCAAGTTCGGCCGCGTGCTGCAGGCCATCCGCGACGCCGAGACGCGCGTGATGTTCTCGGGCTACAACCCGCTGCCCTACAAGCTCACGATCTGGGTGATCTCGGCCGTCATGTGCGGCGTGGCCGGCGCGCTGTACGTGCCGCAGGTCGGCATCATCAATCCGGGTGAGATGAGCGCCGCCAACTCCATCGAGATCGCCATCTGGGCAGCGGTGGGCGGGCGCGCGACGCTGATCGGGCCGATCATCGGTGCCTTCATCGTCAACGGTGCGAAGAGCTGGCTCACGGTGGCCTATCCGGAGTACTGGCTGTACTTCCTGGGCGCCTTGTTCATTGCTGTCACGCTGTTCCTGCCGAACGGCATCGTAGGGCTGGTGCGCAAGTGGTTGTCGAGGGAGAAAAAGAAGACCCCGCCGCCCGAGCCTGCGCAGGATGCGCGTCGCGCAGTCGCGGCGGAGCAGGGCGTCGAGCCCGATGCGCTGGCCTCGCTGCCGGTGGATGCGAAGGGAGCACGCGCATGACGCCCGACCTGATGGAAGCCGGCGCCGAGCGCGTCGCGCGCGCCAGCGGCATCCACTACGTGAGCGGCAGCACCGAGTCGGGTGGCCGCGCCGCCGACTTCGGCCGCCACGTCACGCCGGGCGAGGTCGACGTCACGCACGGCCGCATCCTCTACCTCGAAGACGTGAGCGTGAGCTTCGATGGCTTCAAGGCCATCAACAAGCTCTCGCTGGACATCGCGCCGGGCGAGCTGCGCTGCATCATCGGACCGAACGGCGCCGGCAAGACGACGATGATGGACATCATCACCGGCAAGACCCGGCCCGACGAAGGTACGGTGTTCTTCGGCAGCACCATCGACCTGCTGCGCCACCGCGAGGCCGAGATCGCTCAGCTGGGCATCGGCCGCAAGTTCCAGAAGCCGACGGTGTTCGAGCACCTGACCGTGTTCGAGAACCTGGAACTGGCGCTGAAGACCGACAAGGGCGTGCGCTCGTCGATGCTCTTCAGGCTCGACTCTGCGCAGAGCGACCGGCTCGCCGAGGTGCTGGAGACCATCCACCTCGCCGACAGCGTCTCGCGCCTGGCCGGCAACCTGAGCCATGGGCAGAAGCAGTGGCTGGAAATCGGCATGCTGCTGATGCAGGACCCGAAGCTGCTGCTGCTCGACGAGCCCGTGGCCGGCATGACCGACGAGGAAACGGCCCGCACTGCCGAGCTCTTCCTTTCGCTCAAGGGCAAGCACTCGCTGATGGTGGTGGAGCACGACATGAGCTTCATCCGCACCATCTCCGAGATCGTCACCGTGCTGTGCGACGGCTCCGTGCTCGCGCAGGGCACGCTGGACGAAGTGCAGGCCGACGAGCGGGTGATCGAGGTCTACCTGGGCCGCTGAGGGGGAACGAACCATGCTGACAGTCAAGAACATCCACCAGTACTACGGCGGCTCCCACATCCTGCGCGACGTAAGCTTCGAGGCGAAGCTCGGCAAGGTCACCGTGCTGCTGGGCCGCAATGGCGTGGGCAAGACCACGCTGCTGAAGTCGCTCATGGGCCTGGTGCCCATCAAGAGCGGCAGCATCGAGCTCGAAGGCAAGCCGATCCACAAGGCCACGCCTTATGAGCGGGCCAGGGCCGGCATCGGCTTCGTGCCGCAGGGCCGCGAGATCTTCGCGCGGCTCACGGTCGAGGAGAACCTGCGCATGGGCCTGGCCTACAAGAGCGGCGGCACGCCCATCCCGGCGGAGCTGTACGAGCTTTTCCCCGTGCTCAGGCAGATGATGAACAGAAGGGGCGGCGACCTCTCCGGCGGCCAGCAGCAGCAGCTGGCCATCGCCCGGGCGCTGGCGCCCAAGCCGCGCCTGCTGATCCTCGACGAGCCCACCGAGGGCATCCAGCCCAGCATCATCAAGGACATCGGCCGCGTCATCCGCATGCTGGCCGACCGGGGCGACATGGCCATCGTGCTGTGCGAGCAGTACTACGACTTCGCCCAGGAACTGGCCGACGACTACCTCGTGATGGAACGCGGCGAAGTCATTGCGCGCGGCCTCGGCAAGGACATGGAAGCGCAGGGCGTGCGGCAGCTGGTGGCCATCTGAGTCCACAAGCGAGGCCCTCGCGGCCCTGCCAGTACAAGGTCTTCGGCATCTGCGTATCGGTGCGGTTTCAGGGTTTACCCTAAAATCGCGCCTTGCCCGCTGCCGCCGGGCACACCTCCCAGGAGCCTGGCCTTGAACGCCTCCCCACCCGCGCAGGACAGCGCGGCCACCGACATTTCTTCATTCACACTGCCTTCGGGCGCACCCGCCAACTTCCTGCGCGCGGTGCTCGCGCTCGGGGTCGGCGGCTTCGCCATCGGCACCGGCGAGTTCGTCATCATGGGCCTGCTGCCCGAGGTCGCACGCGACATCGGCGTGAGCATCCCGCAGGCCGGCCACGTCATCAGCGCCTATGCGCTCGGCGTGGTCATCGGCGCGCCGGTGCTCGCGGTGCTGGCCGCCGGCTGGCGACGCCGGGCGCTGCTGATCGCGCTCATGGCCGTGTTCGCGGCGGGCAACTTCGCCAGCGCCGCCGCTCCCAACTACCTGCTGCTGAACCTGCTGCGCTTCGCGGCGGGGCTGCCGCACGGCACCTACTTCGGCGTGGCTGCGCTGGTGGCCGCCACGCTGGCGCCGCCGGGGCGCCGCGCGCGGGCCGTGGGGCTCGTGATGCTGGGGCTCACCGGCGCCACGCTGGTGGGCGTGCCCATCGCGGCGTGGCTGGGCCAGTTCTTCGGCTGGCGCGCGGCCTTTGTGTTCGTGGGCGTCATCGCGCTGGTGGCCATCGCGCTGCTTCGCCGCGACATCCCCGACATGGCGCCCGCCGCCGGCGCCAGCCCCTGGCGCGAACTCGGCGCACTCAAGCGCAAGCAGGTGTGGTTCACGCTCGGCATCGCCGCCATCGGCTTCGGCGGCATGTTCTCGGTGTTCAGCTACATCAAGCCCACGCTGATCGAGGTGGCCGGCATGCCGGTGGGCGGCGTGCCCATCGTGCTCGCGCTCTTCGGCCTCGGCATGGTGGTGGGCAACCTCGTGGGCTCGCGGCTGGCCGACAAGTCGGTGATGCGCACCATCGGCGGCGTGATGGTCTACGCGGCGCTGGTGCTCGCGGTGTTCACCTTCGCGGCGCACAACGTCGTCGCGGCCGCCGTCAACGTGTTCCTCATCGGCTCGACCGTGGCCATCGGCCCGGCGTTGCAGATCCGCCTGATGGACGTGTCGGGCGACGCCCAGACGCTCGCCGCAGCGCTCAACCACTCGGCCTTCAACATGGCCAACGCGCTGGGCGCATGGCTCGGCGGCGTCGCGATCGCGGCAGGCCTGGGCTGGACCTCCACCGGCTGGGTCGGCGCGCTTCTGGCGCTGGCGGGGCTCGGCATCTTCGGCTGGGCGGTGGCGAGCGCGCGTGCCGCGGCGCGCCGGCCTGCAGCCGTCGCCTGCTGATCTTCGGGCCGCGGCCGTTTCGCAGGACCGCGGTTGACAGGGGCGAGCGAAGCGGACGACATTGCCGTGGATGACCTCGCCGATCACCCTGGCATGCGAAGAATGAGCTCGCGGCCTTTCCTGCCCTCGTTCTCGCGCCGGCGTCTGCTGGGCGCCGGCCTTGCGGCCGCATTCGTCGGCCATCCCTTGCCGAGGCTGCATGCACAGCCGGCAACCGCTGCACCAGGCTATCCGTTCACGCTAGGCGTCGCCTCTGGCGCGCCGCGCGCCGATGGCTTCGTGCTCTGGACGCGGCTCGCGCCGGAGCCGCTGCCCGGCGGCGGCATGGGCGATGCGCCTGTCGAAGTGAACTGGGAGGTCGCGGGCGACGAAGGCTTCAGGCGCATCGTCGCCAAGGGCAGGGCCGTCGCGACAGCGGAGCTGGCGCACTCGGTGCACGTCGAGGTGCAAGGCCTGCCGCCGGCGCGCTGGTACTGGTATCGCTTCACCGCTGGCGGTGCGCGCAGCCCTGCCGGCCGCACGCGCACCACGCCGGCCGACAACGACGAAGCCCTGCAACAGCTGCGCTTCGCCTTCGCCTCCTGCCAGCACTACGAGCAGGGCTACTACGCCGCCTACCGCGACATGGCCGCGCAGCCGCTCGACTTCGTGGTGCACCTGGGCGACTACATCTACGAGAGCTCCCGCAAGTCGCACCAGGTGCGACGGCACGAGGGCGGCATCCCCACGCAGCTCGCCGAGTTCCGCGACCGCTACGCGCTCTACAAGGCCGATGCGCAGTTGCAGGCCGCACACGCCGCCTTCCCGTGGCTCGTGACCTGGGACGACCACGAGGTGGCCAACGACTACACGAACGACGAATCGCCGCGCACGGCCGACCCCGCGCAGTTCCTTGAGATCCGCGCGGCCGCCTACCAGGCCTGGTACGAGCACATGCCCGTGCCCGCCAGCATGCGCCCGCGCGGCCCCGATGCGCTCATCTACGGCCGCCACCGTTTCGGCCGCATGCTCGACCTGCTGCTGACCGACGGGCGCCAGTACCGCTCGCACCACGCCTGCCTTTCGGGTCGCAGCGCCTCGCCGCTGGCCGATTGCGCCGACCGGCTCGCGCCCGGGCGCAGCTTCTTCGGCGCGCAGCAGGAGGCCTGGCTGGCCCGCGAACTCGCCGCGCCGTCCGCGCGCTGGACCGTGCTCGCCCAGCCCACGCTGCTGGCCGAGGCCGACCGCAAGCGCGGCGCAGAACACGGCTATTGGATGGACGGCTGGGACGGCTATGCCGCCGCCCGCGCACGCCTGCTCGACGCGCTGGCCGAGCACAGGTCGCGCGGCGGCAATGCGCTGGTCGCCAGCGGCGACGTGCACGCCTTCTGGGCCGCCGACCTGCGGCGCGGCGATGCGCAGCAGGGCCCGCTGGTCGCGACCGAGTTCGTCGGCGGCGCCATCACCTCCGAAGGGCCGAGCGCCGCCAGCGTGGCGAACATGCTCGCGAAGAACCCGCAACTGCGCTACGGCCGGGCCGACAGGCGCGGCTATGCGCTCGCCACGCTCGACACGCGCGGCTGCACGGTCGAGTTCCGCGCGGTGGAAGACGAGAAGACGGCCGATTCGCCGGTCGGCACCATGGCGCGCTTCTCGGTCGAGCCCGGCGCGCCCGGCGTGCACGCCGAGGCCAGCTGAAACGCCCGCCCGCCTGCAGGGTCGCGCGGCCGTGCCTATGATGGCCGCCGCTCCCTTCCTTCCATCTCATCTCCTTCCCTCCAGAGCGAGAACCGAACACCATGAGCATTCCCTCCACCCGTCTCGGCCGCACCGGCCTCACCGTCTCCCGCCTCGCCCTCGGCACCATGACCTTCGGCCTGCAGACCGACGAGGCCGTGTCGCACCAGATCCTCGACAAGGCGGCCGAAGGCGGCATCAACTTCCTCGACACCGCCGACGTCTACCCGCTCGGCGGCACCATCGAGACGGCCGGCCGCACCGAGGAAATCATCGGCAACTGGCTCGAGAAGCAGGGCCCCGCGGGCCGCCGCCGCTTCGTGCTGGCGACCAAGGCGGTCAACAAGGTCGGCCCCAACAGCTGGGACCAGGGCGCATCGCGCAAGCACCTGCTCGACGCCATCGATGCCTCGCTCAAGCGGCTGAAGACCGACCACGTCGACCTCTACCAGCTGCACATGGACGACCGCGAGACGCCGCTTGAAGAGAGCCTGGAGGCGCTCGACACCATCGTGAAGTCGGGCCGCGCGCGCTACATCGGCGTGTCCAACTTCCTGGCCTACCGCCTGGCCCGCGCGCTGGGCAAGGCCGAACTGCTCCGGCTCACGCGCTATGTGTCGGTGCAGCCGCGCTACAGCCTGCTGTTCCGCGAGATCGAGCGCGAGCTGCTGCCGCTGGCGAGCGAAGAGGGCCTTGGCGTGATCCCCTACAACCCGCTGGCCGGCGGCCTTCTCACCGGCAAGTACAAGCCCCGCAGCAAGCCCGAGGAGAACACCCGCTTCACCCTCGGCACCGCCGGCGGCATGTACCAGGACCGCTACTGGAACGAACGCAGCTTCAACACCGTGACGCAGCTGCACAAGCTCGCCGATGAAGCCGGCGTGCCGCTGGCCACCCTGGCCGTGGCCTGGGTGATGGCCAACCCGCTCATCACCGCGCCGCTGCTCGGTGCGAGCCGCCCCGACCAGCTCGACGCGACCATCGCGGCGGCGGAATACAAGCTCGACCCGGCCCTCAAGCAAAAGCTGGACGAGTTGACCGCCGAGTACCGCAAGGGCGACGCCCCGCGCTGAGCGGTTTTTCTCCTTCCCCCGCTGGGGGAAGGCCGGGATGGGGCAGGCCTCCGAACAGTCGCCGCGCTTTCTTGAGCGCTGCCGTGCCCCCACCCCGACCCTCCCCGAGCGGGGGAGGGAGGAAGACCGAAAACTGTCAAAACTGTCAGTTAGTCGACAGCGAGGGGTTTGATGCCGGCTCCTAGAGTGCCCGCATCATGGTTCTCTCCGACGCCCCATCCCTCCCGCGCGCAGCCCTCGCGCTGGCCGCCTTGCTCCTCGCGGGCTGCGCCGTCGGCCCCGACTACGTCCGCCCGCAGCTGGACGTGCCCGCCGCCTTCAAGGAAACCGGCGGCCCCTGGAAGACCGCCGCCCCGCAGACCATCGACGCCGACCATCCCTGGTGGGACGCCTTCGGCGACAGCACGCTCAGCGCGCTGATCGTGCAGGCCAACGCGGCCAACCAGAACATCCGCGTGGCCGAGGCGCAGTACCGCCAGGCGCAGGCGCTGGCCGCCGCGGCGCGTGCGGGCTTCTTCCCCACAGTGGGCCTCAACGCCGGCGCCACGCGCGCCCAGACCAACAGCACCGGCACCGTCAAGCTCGGCACCACCGACACCCTGGGCCTCGGCGCGAGCTGGGAGCCCGACATCTGGGGCGCCGTGCGCCGCTCGGTCGAGGCCGGCAATGCCGGCGCGCAGGCCAGCGCCGACGACCTGGCCGGCGCGCGGCTCAGCATCCAGACCACGCTGGCTCAGGACTACCTGCAGGTGCGCGTGATCGACCTGCAGCGCAACCTCTACGCGAGCACCACCGCCGCCTATGCCAAGGCGCTCGAGCTCACGCAGCACCAGTACGCGGCCGGCACCGTGCTGCGCTCCGACGTGGCGCTGGCCGAAAGCCAGCTGAAGACCGCGCAGGCGCAGGCGGTCGATCTCGAAGCCCAGCGCAGCCAGCTCGAACACGCCATCGCGGTGCTGACCGGGCAGGCGCCTGCGTCGTTCACGCTGCCGCCGCTCGAGACCTCTTCGAACCCGCCGACCGCCGAATCGCTTTCGTCAGCCGCCGCGCTGCGCCTGCAACTTCCTGTGACGCCTGCCGGCCTGCCCTCGGAACTGCTGGAGCGCCGCCCCGACATCGCGGGCGCAGAGCGCCGCGTGCAGGCCGCCAACGCCAACATTGGCGTCGCCAAGGCCGCCTACTACCCGCAGATCGTGCTCAGCGCCGGCGGCGGCTTCAGCGCCGCCACGCTGGGCACGCTGTTCAACACGCCCAGCCGCGTGTGGTCGCTGGGTGCGGCGCTGGCGCAGACCGTGTTCGACGGCGGCCTGCGCAAGGCTCACACCGACCAGGCCGTGGCCGCCTACGACGCCTCCGTCGCGCAATACAAGCAGACCGTGCTCGCCGGCTTCCAGCAGGTGGAAGACAACCTCGCCACCCTGCGCGTGCTCGACAACGAATCGGCACTGCAGGCCGACGCGGTGCGCGCCGCCCAGCTCGCCGAGCGCATGGCGCTGAGCCAGTACCGCGCGGGCACCGCCACCTACCTCAGCGTGGTGACGGCGCAGACGCTTTCGCTCACCAACCAGCGCACGGCCGCGCAGGTGCTCGGCCGCCAGCTGGCCGCCAGCGTCTCGCTGATTGCAGCCACGGGCGGCGGCTGGAACGCCGCAGAAACGACTTCCGGGAATTGATGCCATGACGACGACCGCAGAAATCACCACGCTCCCCCTGTTCCAGCGCCGCTCCACCTGGCTCGCGACCGCCACCCTGGTGCTCGTGCTCGGCGGCGGCGCTTGGGCGCTCACCCATCACGCGGCCAACGCCGCCAAGCCCGATGCGCCGAAGAGCCCGCCCGTGCAGGTGACCACCGCGCGCGTCGCGACCCAGACCGTGCAGGTCTACCGCTCGGGCATCGGCACCGTCGCCTCGATGGCCACCGTGACGGTCAAGGCGCGCATCGACGGCCAGCTCGACAAGGTCGGCTTCGTCGAGGGGCAGGACGTGAAGGCCGGCCAGCTGCTGGCCCAGCTCGACCCGCGCACGCTGCAGGCCCAGCTCGCGCAGGCGCAGGCCACCAAGGCCAAGGACCAGACCACGCTGGCGAATGCCCGTGCCGACCTCAAGCGCTACACCACGCTGCTGTCGCAGGACGCCGCCACGCAGCAGCAGGTCGACACGCAGAAGGCCCTCGTCAACCAGCTCGAAGCGGCGGTGCAGAACGACGCCGCCCAGGTGCAGTACGCCGAGGTGCAACTGAGCTTCACGCGCATTTCCTCGCCCATGAACGGTCGGGTGGGCGCGCGGCTGGTGGACCCGGGCAACATCGTCCATGCGGCCGATGCCAACGGCCTGGTCGTCATCAACCAGATCGACCCGATCGCCGTGCAGTTCACGCTGCCGGAAGAGGCCGTGCAGGACATCAACCGCGTGCAGCAGCAGAGCAGCCAGCCTCTCTCGGTGGTGGCCTATGACCGCAGCGGCACGCAGATGCTGGGCACCGGCAAGCTGATATTGCTGAACAACCAGATCGACACCACCAGCGGCACGGTGCAGCTCAAGGGCAGCTTCGCCAACCCGCAGCACACGCTGTGGCCGGGCCAGTTCGTCAACGTGCGGCTGCAGCTCGACCGCCGGGCCGACTCGCTCACGCTGCCCGCCGCCGCGGTGCAGCGCGGCCAGGACAGCACCTACGTCTGGGCCGTCGATGCAGAGAACAAGGTCGCCAACGTACCGGTGCACGTGGTGCAGATCGCCGACGGCACGGCCGTGATCGACAAGGGCCTGGAGGCCGGCCAGCGCGTGGTGGTCGACGGCCAGTACAAGCTCAAGCCCGGCGCCACCATCGTCGAGCCGCCGCCCGCCGCAAAGAATGCAGTGAAGGACGCCGTGAAGGACGCGGCCAAGGTCGCCAGCAGCAGCGGGAGCAGCAATTGAGCATCTCCGCCGCATTCATCAAGCGCCCCATCGGCACCACGCTGCTGGCGCTGGCCATCCTGCTGGTCGGCGCGGCGGTGTTTCCGCTGCTGCCGGTGGCGCCGCTGCCGCAGGTCGACTTTCCGACCATCCAGGTCTCGGCCAACCTGCCGGGCGCCAGCCCCGAGACCATGGCGTCGAACGTGGCGCAGCCGCTGGAGCGGCAGTTCTCGCTGATCGCGGGGCTCTCGCAGATGACCTCGACCAGCGGCCTGGGCTCCACCCAGATCACGCTGCAGTTCGACCTCGACCGCAGCATCGACGCCGCCGCGCTCGACGTGCAGGCCGCCATCAACGCATCCACCGGCCAGCTGCCCGCCAACCTGCCGAGCCCGCCCACCTTCCGCAAGGTGAACCCGGCCGACGCGCCCATCCTCATCCTCTCTGTGCAGTCGAAGACGCTGCCGCTGACCGAGGTGAACGACTACGCCGACAACATCCTCGCGCAGCAGATCTCGCAGATCTCCGGCGTGGGCCTGGTCAACATCGGCGGCGTGCAGAAGCCGGCGGTGCGGGTGCAGGTCGACCCGGCCAAGCTCGCCGCGCTGGGCCTGAGCCTGGAGGACGTGCGCACCGTGCTCGCCTCGGCCACCGTCAACGCGCCCAAGGGCACCATCGACGGACCCAACCAGAGCTTCACCGTCTACACGAACGACCAGCTGCTGAAGGCCAAGCCTTGGAACGACGTGGTGCTGGCCTACCGCAACGGCGCGCCCATCCGCGTGAGCGACCTCGGCGTGGCGGTGGACGGGCCCGAGAACGCCAAGATCGCCGGCTGGGCCTACGCGGGCGCCGCCGCGCCCGAGGGCAGCAACGTGCAGAACGGCCGCTCCATCGTGCTGGCCATCACCAAGCAGCCGGGCGCCAACGTCATCGAGACGGTGGACCGCATCAACGCCGCGCTGCCGAGGCTGAAGGCGTCGATTCCGCCGACGGTGGAAGTCAACGCCATCATCGACCGCACGCAGACCATCCGCGCCTCGGTGAAGGACGTGGAGTTCACGCTGCTGCTGACCATCGCGCTGGTGGTGGCCGTGATCTTCGTGTTCCTGCGCAACGTGCCGGCCACGCTCATTCCCAGCGTGACGGTGCCGCTGGCACTGCTGGGCACGGTGGCGGTGATGTACCTGCTGGGCTACAGCCTCGACAACCTCTCGCTCATGGCGCTGACCATCGCGGTCGGCTTCGTGGTGGACGACGCCATCGTCATGCTGGAAAACATCTACCGCTACGTCGAAGAAGGCATGTCGGCCGTGGAGGCCGCGTACAAGGGCGCGGGCGAGATCGGCTTCACCATCATCTCGATCTCGGTGTCGCTGGTGGCGGTGTTCATTCCGCTGCTGCTCATGGGCGGCATCGTGGGGCGGCTGTTCCGCGAGTTCGCGGTGACGGTCACGCTCACCATCGTGGTCAGCGTGGTGATCTCGCTCACGCTCACGCCCATGCTGTGCTCGCGCTTCCTGAAGAACGAGCACGGCAGCCAGCACGGGCGGCTCTACCAGCTCTTCGAGCGCGGCTTCGACGCCATGCTCGGCGCCTACAAGCGCGGGCTGCACGTGGTGCTCGACCACCAGTTCATCACGCTCATGACCTTCATCGCCACGGTGGCGGCCACGGGCGTGCTGTTCGTGTTCATTCCCAAGGGCTTCTTCCCGCAGCAGGACACGGGCTTCATCTCGGGCTTTGCAGAGTCGGCGCAGGACGCTTCCTTCGCGTCGATGAACGCCCGCATGGTCGAGCTGGCCGACGTGGTGCGCAAGGACCCGGACGTGACCGGCTTCGGCATGAACGGCAGTTCGTCCACCTACAACACCGGCAACTTCTACATCAGCCTGAAGCCCAAGGACGAGGGCCGCACCGCCAGCGCCGACGAGGTCATCGCGCGGCTGCGTCCGCAGCTTGCCAAGGTGCAGGGCGTGAACCTGTTCCTGCAGGCCGGCCAGGACATCCGCGTGGGCGGCCGGGCCTCGCGCACGCAGTACCAGTACACGGTGACCGACGCCAACCTCGACGAGCTCAACACCTGGGCGCCCAAGCTGCTGGAGCGCTTCAAGCAGCTGCCCGAGATCACCGACCTGGCCACCGACCAGCAGAACGCCGCCGCCTCGGCCGTGCTCACCATCGACCGCGACCGCGCGTCGAGCTTCGGCATCTCTCCGGCCACCATCGACGCCACGCTGTACGACGCCATCGGCCAGCGGCAGGTGGCGCAGTACTTCACCCAGCTCAACAGCTACCACGTGGTGCTGGAGGTGACGCCTGCGCTGCAGCAGGACCCGGCGCTCTTCAGCAAGCTGTACCTCAACTCGCCCATTACCGGCCAGCAGGTGCCGCTGTCGACCTTCGTGAAGGTGGACACCAGCAAGACGGCCTACCTCTCGATCAGCCACCAGGGCCAGTTCCCGGCCGTGACCATCTCGTTCAACCTCGCGCCGGGCCATGCGCTGGGCGACGCGGTGAACGCCATCAACAAGGCGCAGGCCGACATGGGGCTGCCGCAGTCGCTCACCGGCTCGTTCCAGGGCACGGCGCAAGCCTTCCAGGACTCGCTGGCCTCGCAGCCCTACCTGATCGCCGCGGCGCTGGTGGCGGTGTACATCGTGCTGGGCCTGCTGTACGAGAGCTACATCCACCCGCTGACCATTCTCTCGACGCTGCCCTCGGCCGGCGTGGGCGCGCTGCTGATATTGATGGCGGGCGGCTACGACCTGAGCGTGATCGCGCTGATCGGCATCATCCTGCTCATCGGCATCGTGAAGAAGAACGGCATCATGATGATCGACTTCGCACTCAAGGCCGAGCGCGAGCAGGGCATGACGCCGCAAGAAGCCATCTACCAGGCCTGCCTGCTGCGCTTCCGCCCGATCATGATGACCACCATGTGCGCGCTGCTCTCGGGCCTGCCGCTGATGCTGGGCCACGGCTCGGGTTCGGAGCTGCGGCGGCCGCTGGGCTACGCGATGGTCGGCGGGCTGATACTCTCGCAGGCGCTCACGCTGTTCACGACGCCGGTGGTCTACCTGTACCTCGACCGCGCCCACTACTGGTACATGCGCCGCAAGGAAGCGCGCAAGGCCAGGAAGGCCGGCAGGGCCGAGGTAGCCGCCGAGGTGCAGCACGGATGAGCGCCACCGGTTGACGCAGCGCAAGCCCATGCCATGAAGATCCTGATTGTCGAAGACGAACTGAGAACCGCGGACTACCTCTCCAAGGGGCTGACCGAGCAGGGCTGCGCGGTCGACATGGCGCACAACGGCATCGACGGCCAGCACCTCGCGCTCACCCACGAGTACGACGTGATCGTGCTCGACGTGATGCTGCCGGGCCAGGACGGCTTCTCGGTGTTGCGCGCCCTGCGCGCCGTGAAGCAGACGCCGGTCATCATGCTCACCGCGCGCGACCGCGTGGAAGACCGCATCAAGGGCCTGCACGAAGGGGCCGACGATTACCTTGTCAAGCCCTTCTCCTTTCTCGAACTGCTGGCGCGGCTGCAGGCGCTGAACCGCCGCGGCCGCAAGCAGGAGCCGATGCAGCTGCGCATTGCCGACCTGCAGATCGATCTGCTGGCGCGCAAGGCATTCCGTGGCAGCACCCGCATCGACCTCACCGCCAAGGAGTTCGCGCTGCTGGCCGTGCTGGCGCGCCGCCAGGGCGAGATCCTTTCGAAGACCGCCATCGCCGAGCTGGTGTGGGACATGAACTTCGACAGCAACACCAACGTGGTGGAAGTGGCCATCAAGCGGCTGCGCGACAAGATCGACGTGCCCTTCAGCCCGAAGCTGCTGCACACCATCCGCGGCATGGGCTACGTGATGGAGCTGCGTGATGCTGGAGGAGAGGGCGCCGCCCCGTGAAGCGCTCCATCACCGCGCGGCTGGTGCTGATGTTCGCGGCCGTGGCGCTCGCCACCTTCGCGCTGGCCGGCTTCGCGCTGCACAACGTGCTGGCGCGAGAGCTGGAGCGGCACCAGTACGAGGAGCTCGACACCACACTCAAGAGCCTGCAGTTCTGGATCAAGGCCATCGGCAGCCCCGAGCGCTGGTCGCGCGTGCAGGCGCGCATGGACGCGCTTACCCCCGAAGATGGCAGCGTGCGCTTCTGGGTGCTCAGCGACGACCCGCGCTTCCAGTACGGCAAGGGCCTGGCCGAGATCGACGGGCTCACTCGCGAGGCCAACGGCCACACCAGCGTGATCGAGCTGCCGGGGCAGGAGCGGCCGTTCCGTACCCTGTCGGTGCACATCGATCCCTTCGAGCAGCGGCCGGCGGTGCGGCTGATCGTCGGGCGCAACACCGAGCCCTATGCGCGCACGCGCCAGGCTTTCCTGAGTGCGCTGGTCGCGCTCGGGCTGGGCGCGGTGCTGGTGGTGGCCTTCTCGGGCTACTGGATCGCCCGCGTGGGGTTGCGGCCGCTGGAGCGGCTGTCGAAGGAGGCGCAGGCGCTGCGGCCCAAGACGCTGTCGCAGCGGCTGCGCGCGGAGCCGCTGCCCGTGGAACTCTCGGCGCTGGCCGAAGCATTCAACGGCGCGCTGAGCCGGCTCGAAGAAGCCTACGGCCAGCTCGAAGCCTTCAATGCCGACGTGGCGCACGAGCTGCGCACGCCGCTTGCCAACCTCATCGGCAGCACGCAGGTGGCTCTCTCGCGCCAGCGCAGCGCCAGCGAGTTCCAGGAGGTGCTGCAGGCCAACCTCGAAGACCTGGAACGGGTGCGCTCCATCGTCAACGACATGCTTTTTCTCGCGCGCGCCGACCGCGGCGAGGTGGCCACCGGGCTGGTGCTCACCCCCGTGGCGCAGGAGGTGCGCAAGACCATCGAGTTCTTCGAGTTCGTGCTCGACGAGACGCGTGCGCAGGTCGTCATCGAGGGCGATGTGCAGGCCGAGGCGCGGCTGGAGAGCGCGCTTTTCCGCCGCGCGATGTCGAACCTGCTGCAGAACGCCATCGAGCATTCGAAGCCCGGCGCACAGATCGCCGTGAGGCTGCGCGAAGAGGCTGCAGCCACCTGGATCACCGTGTCGAACCCCGGCGAGCCCATCGACGCGCAGCACCTGCAGCACCTGTTCGACCGGTTCTACCGCGTCGACGAGGCCCGCAACGACGGCGGCGAGCACCACGGCCATGGGCTGGGCCTGGCCATCGTGAAAGCGGTGGCGAGCATGCATGGCGGGCAGGTCTCTGCATCAAGCGACGAAGGCTGGAATACCTTCGGCTTCAGCGTAGGGAATTAGCTCTCCCCCAGGCTTGCCCACTTCGTGTGGCCGCCAACCCCCTCACCGGGGGCGATGCCTGCGGCCCGGCAAAGCCGGTTCCGCGGCATCCCGCGAATGTCCGCAGGGCAGTACGTTCTTGGGCCATGCCGGAGAATCGCTGCCGGCATGAACAGCACGCAACCTCCGCAAATTCTTCCGGCATCCGGACAAGGGCAGCCATGGCGCAGCTGATGTCCCTGCTCGTGCAGAACGCGATCCTGGTGGTGTTCGCCGCCAGTTTTGCCGCGCGCCTCGGGCTGCCCGTGCCGGCTGCGGCGGTGCTGGTGCTCACGGGCGCGCTGCTGGCCGCGGGCGACGTCTCGGTGGCCGGCGTGGTGGTGGCTGCAGTCATCGCCAACCTGCTGGGCGACGGGGCGTGGTTCTATGCGGGGCGACGCTTCGGCTACCGCTTCATGCGCATGCTGTGTCGCATCTCGCTGTCGCCGGATTCGTGCGTGCGGCGCGGCGAATCCCTCATCTCCGACTGGGGCGGCCTTTCGCTGGTCGCCGCCAAGTTCGTGCCGGGCGTGTCGGTGGTGGCGCCGCCGATGGCCGGGGCGCTGGGCATGTCGGTGCGGCGCTTCATCGGCTTCGACGTCGGGGCCGCACTGGTCTGGACAGGGCTCTTCCTCGGGCTGGGCTGGGTGTTCCGCAACCAGATCCAGGAAGTGCTGGCCATCCTCGCGCAGGCCGGCGGCATCGCCACGGCGGCGGTGGCCGTGCTGCTGGCGGTGATTCTCGCGGTGCGCTACTGGCGCCGCCGCGCCTTCATGCGGCTCACGGGCATGCCGCGCATCTCGGTGGAAGAGCTGCACGAACTGCTCAGCGGCGAGGAGCCTCCGCTGGTGATCGACGTGCGCGGCAAGGCCGGCGTGCAGGTCGATCCGCGCCGCATTCCGGGCGCGCAGTCGTACACCCTCAAGGCGCTGCAGCAGCGCAGCCTCGACCTGTCGCACGCGGCGGGGCGCGACGTGGTTCTGTACTGCAACTGCCCCAACGAGGTGTCGGCCGCGCAGGCCGCGCGCGTGCTGCTGGCGCGCGGTGCGCGGCGGGCGCTGCCGCTGACGGGCGGGCTCGACGCCTGGGTGGCCTCGGGCCGGCCGACCACGGTCGACTGAACGTCTCCAAGTGGCGCTGGCCCATGGCCTCAACGCCGACGTCGTTCTCAGGTGGCGCCGCATGGTCGACGCGAGAGGCATCACCTCGAAGGCCGGCCACCCGCAAGCCGAGTTCGTCTCGCTCACGTTGGCGCCAGGCCCTGCGGTCGGCCGGTCGCGTCGGAGAGTTACTGCCGCATCGCTGCCAGCCAACCGCAGTGCGCTGATCGAAGGACCGTCTTCAAGACGGGATCACCGCGCGCCTTCCTCCTCGGCGCCCGCCGACGATGACGCGCACGACACATCGTTTCCTAGCTAAAAGACGCGCATCCAGGCATAATTTCATCAATTCTTTGAACTATTCAGCCAATAATTCATTCAACGCCATACCAACCTGGAAGCAGGCAATGAGATGAACCGTACCTCCATTGTTCGACAGGCGTTGGCTCAGGGGGCGAGGCCAACTAACGATCTTTTGGCGCTTCTCGGTACAAGCCAGCCGACCCTGTCTCGAACTATTCAGGAACTGGGACGCGAAGTCATCCGTTTCAGAGAACCGGGTGTGCGAACCCCACGCTACGCGCTTGTCCGCAGTGACCCGGTTCCTTCGCCCCAACCGGTATTTCGGGTGGACGAAGAGGGCCGGGTGACGGAATTGGGAAAGGTCAATTTTCTTTGTGGAGGCGGTGCCTGGGTTGACCTGGATGGTCCGGACAGTCGCCTCCACGAAGGGCTGCCGCCTGCCATGGCGTTCGCGGCGCCATCGGGCTACCTGGGCGCGCGGATCGCAAAGGTGGTTGCCGCGGAGCTGGGGGTGCCTGCATCCTTGCGGGACTGGTCCGACGATCACCGCGTGAAGTTTCTTTGCTCCATGGGCTCGGACGTACCGGGATCTCTCATGTGGGGAGCCAATTCGTTCGCCACGCACATGGCATCCCGACAGGTCGCGCCGATCGCGAGCGCAGACATTGCCCGGGTCTATCCACAACTTGCGACTTCCACGACCCAAACAGGCGCTGGCAGCAGCGCAGGCGGCGAGCAACCCAAGTTCACATGCGAAACCGAAACGCGCGGCCATCTCATTGTGAAGTTCGCCCGCGTCGGGACCAGATCATCGGAGATGCTTGTCCTGGAGGAGCTGGCGTTGCGTGCGCTGCAAGAGGCCGGCATCGAGGCCGCGTCAGCGCACTATTTTGAAAGCGACGGGTATGGGTTTCTCGAAGTCGAGCGTTTTGATCGAGTGGGCCGCTTTGGACGACGGGGCATGATTTCCGCCGGCGCGATCGACGACGAACTGTTCGGCATGAGGGACAACTGGCCGGCATTCGCTCAGCGATGCGAAGAGGCGGCGATTCTCGGGGCGGATTCCGTACGCAAGGTCCTCGTCCTGACAGCCTTCTCGGAGTTGATTGGCAACGGCGATCGCCATTTCGAAAATCTCTCCCTCATGACCGATGCGCACGGCCAGCCCCGTGACGTGTCTCCGGCCTATGACATGCTCCCGATGATGTATGCGCCCGTAGGCGGCGGCATCGAGCCGGAGTTGAGGCTGGTCACCCCGTCGTTCCAATCCCTGGGAGCCAGGTCCGACGTGTGGGAGCAGGCGTTCCGTGCCTCGCACGCCTTCTGGTTGTCAGCCGCCGCAGACACGCGGCTGTCCGGCCCGATGCGCGAGATCGGCATCGGCAACGCCCGGCGGGTTGCTGAGATAGTGACGCCCCTGCTGCCTGCGCTCGAGCCCTCCACCCACGAGGATTCATCGGGCTCCATGGACCACCCGCGCTGAACGCACAAGGGACTGCGGCTGCACAGTGGCCGCGGGTCGTTGAGTTCCATGCAATCCTGACTCTTGGCGGACACCACCGTCATGGACTCTGGGGCCGGCTCAAGACGGGATCACCGCGCGCCTACCGCACAAGGCCCGCGCCTGCAGAAACCCGCCCCGCGTGCTATGGTGCCCGGCCTTCGGGTTAACCCTGAAGCAAGCCCTCTCGCAAACCGGGATCCCTCCGTGTCTTCTCCATCCTCGACGGCGCAAGCCGCTGACTCCGCTCATTCCGCCCACCCCGCCGCACCCGGCCTCAGCCCGGCCCTCACGCTGGTCTTCGCCGTCGCCTGCGGCCTGTGCGTGGCCAACATCTACTACGCCCAGCCGCTCATCGGCCCCATCTCCGACACGCTGCAGCTTCACGCCGGCCTGGCCGGGCTCATCATGACGCTCACCCAGCTCGGCTACGGCGCCGGCCTGCTGCTGCTGGTGCCGCTGGCCGACGTGGTCGAGAACCGCCGGCTCATCGTGGGTGCGCTCTTCGGCGCGGTGATCGGGCTGGTGGGCATTGCGCTGTCGAACTCGGCCGTCACCTTCCTGGCGGCTTCCTTCGTGGTGGGCACCTGCGCGGTCGCGGCCCAGGTGCTGCTGCCCTTCGCCTCGCACCTCGCGCCCGAGGCCACGCGCGGCAAGGTGGTCGGCAACATCATGGCCGGCCTGCTGGGCGGGATCATGCTGGCGCGGCCTTTCGCCAGCGTGGTGGCTTCCGCGCTGGGCTGGCGCGCGGTGTTCTGGGTGTCGGCAGTGCTGATGGCCACCCTTATCGCCGTGCTGTGGCGCGCGCTGCCGCAGCGCCACCCGCATGCTTCGGTGGGCTATGCGCGCACCATGGCCTCGCTGCCCGGCATCGTGATGAACACGCCGCTGCTGCGCCGCCGCGGCTTCTACCAGGGAATGATGTTCTCCGCCTTCCAGGCCTTCTGGACGGCCGTGCCGCTCGCGCTGGTGCACGAGTTCGGTATGGGCCAGCGCGGCATCGCGCTCTTCGCGCTGGCCGGCGCGGCGGGCGCGCTGCTGGCACCGGTGGCAGGCCGGCTGGCCGACCGGGGATGGACGCGCCCCGCCACCGGCGGAGCCATCGCGGTCGCGCTCTTCTCCTTCGTGCTGGGCGCCGTCTCCATGCACTACCGCTCGCTGGCCGGCCTGGTCGCGGCCGGCATCCTGCTCGATGGCGCGGTGCAGCTGTGCCAGGTGCTCAACTTCCGCAGCCTCTTCATGCTCGCGCCCGAACTGCGCGGCCGGCTCAACGGCCTGTTCATGACCTTCATCTTCATCTGCGCGGCGGTGGCATCGGGCATCGCGGCGGCGGTGTATGCCTTTCACGGGTGGAGCGGGCTGTGCCTGCTGGGTGGCGGGTATGTGGTGCTGGCGCTGCTTTACTACGCAACGGGGTTCAAGCGGGTAGCCGCTCCGGCAGCCGTAGGCAGCTGATCCGACCCCGGAGGCGCGGTGGTAGCCTTGCCACCCGATGAACCTCCGCACCAAGATCGTCGCCCTGGCCGTCGCACCCTTGCTCATCGCACTGGTGCTGGTGGCGCTGGCGGTGCGCCACCAGGAGCACGACTTGGCCGCGCGCGAGCGTGCTCTCATCGAGCGCAGCTACATGGCCCAGCGCCGCAGCGAGCTGCGCAGCTACGTCGACCTGGCGGTGAGCAACCTGCTGCCGCTGTACGAGTCAGGCCAGGACGACGAGGCCACCCGCAACGAGGCGCTGCGCCGGCTGGCCGCGCTCAACTACGGCGACGACGGCTACTTCTTCGTCTACGACCTGGAGGGCAACTCCCTCATGCATTCGCGCCAGCCCGAGCTGGTGGGGCAGAACCTCTGGGAGCTGCGCGATTCGCACGGGCGCTACACCATCCAGGAGCTGATCAAGGGCGCGAAAGAAAAAGGCGGCGGCTACGTCGAATACGAATGGCGCAAGCCTTCGAGCGCGCAGATGGCGCCCAAGCTCGGCTACGTGACCGCGCTGCCGCGATGGAACTGGATGGTCGGCACCGGCCTGTACCTCGACGACATCCAGTCGACCATGGACACCCTCGACCGGCAGATGAACGCCAACGTCACGGCCACGCTGCTGTGGATTGCCGGTATTGCCGCGCTGTGCCTCGGCGTGGTCAGTGCTGCCGGCCTGCTGCTGAACCTGAGCGAGCACCGCACGGCAGAGGCCAAGCTGCGGCTGCTCGCGCGCCGCGTGGTGCAGTCGCAGGAAGAAGAGCGCGGCCATCTCGCGCGCGAGCTGCACGACGGCACCAGCCAGACGCTGGTGTCGGCCAAACTGCTGATCGAATCGGCCGTCGAGTCGCTCGAACGCAAGCAGCAGCCCACGCCGCCCGCGCTGGTGAAGGCGCTGCAGCGGCTCAACGATTCGCTGATAGAAGTGCGCCGCATATCGCACCGCCTGCGCCCCGCACTGCTCGACACCCTGGGCCTGCCCGCCGCGCTGGAACGGCTGGTCGACGAGTTCAGGGAAGAGGGCGGCGGCGTCGATGCATCGATGATGGTGGGCGGCGAATCCTTCGAGCTGCAGCCCGAGGTGAAGACCGCGCTCTTCCGCCTCACGCAAGAGGCGCTGACCAACGTGCGCAAGCACGCCAGGGCACAGCACGTGCACATTGCGCTGAGCTTCGACGAAGAGGAAGGCGTGCGCCTCGAAGTGAGCGACGACGGCACCGGCTTCGACATTCAGGCCGTGCAGCTCGACCCCCGGCGCGGCATCGGCCTGCGCAACATGCGCGAGCGCATGGAGGCTATCGGCGGGCGGCTCACCATGTGCAGCAACGCCGGGCGCACATCCATCGAAGCCGAAGTGCCGGCCCGCAGCGCGAAGGCGCAGACAGCAGCAGCATGACGACCGCACCCAAGCCCACGACGCCCCCTTCGACACCCGCAACGACAACGGTCCGCCTCTTCCTGGTGGACGACCACCCGCTGGTGCGCGACGGCCTGCGCGCAAGGCTCGGCTCCATGCCCAACCTGGAGATCGTCGGCGAAGCCGGCAGCGCCGCCGAAGCGCTGGAGCTGGTGGAAAGCGTGCGGCCCGACCTCATGCTGATGGACGTCGGCATGAAGGACATGAACGGCATCGAGCTCGCGGCGCTGCTGCTGCAACGCCAGGGCGCGCCGCACATCGTGATGCTCAGCATGTACGACAACCCCGAGTACGTGCAGAAGGCCCTGCAGGTGGGCGCACGCGGCTACGTGCTGAAAGACGCGCCCGCGGCCGAGATCGTCGCGGCCATCGAGGCCGTGTCGGCCGGCGGCACATTCCTGAGCCCGGCCGTGTCGAAAAAACTCTTCCGCACGCAGGAGCCCAGGCCCTTGCTCACCCCGCGCGAGAGCGAGATTCTTTCGGCGCTGGGCCGAGGCGAATCGAGCAAGCAGATCGCCCGCGATCTGGGCCTGAGCGTGCGCACCGTGGAGGCGCACCGGCAGAGCATCAAGCGCCGCCTGGGCATCGAGGGGCAGGCCGAGCTCATCAAGTACGCGGTGGAACATGCGCGCGAATTCGGGCGCGATTCCTGAGCTGACGCAGCCGCTTCTGCAGCCTCTTTTTCGCTGATCGACGCCGCGACTGTCAGCGCTTTGTGGACTGGCGCCGCCGCCTCGCGATCAAGCGAAGGAATCGACAGGTTCTGGGCAGAAAGTCACTTCTGCGCAGCCTGGTCTTCTATACAGTGAATGCCCCTGTGGTTGAACGACCCACCAAGTGGGCATGGAGGGCAGAGCACACGAAGACCTCTCTTGAGTGAAACCGCATTGCCTTGCGGCGGGCTGTCGGTGCGACTTGCATCGACGCGAACGTGAGGCGCAAAAGGCGACGGCCAAGGTGCGCGAACACCTTGACCGTCTAACCACATGACGTGCACAAACTTTGGAAAGCGAGCACACCAAATGGCTAAACGAATTATGGCCGGCGCAGGAAAGCCGGCATCTGCGGACGCGACCACCACGACACGGGACCCGGCCGGTCTACTGGAGAACAAGCTGGAGCAGCTGAACTCGCTGCTCTGGTGCTTCTACGGCGCCGGGGACGGATGGTTCCAGGATGCGGGGGAGGCGCATCGGGAGAATCTGCTTTGGATTGCTTCGGATTTGGCGCGGGAGGCTGTGGAGTTGTTTCAGGAGAACGGAGGAGCGAGATGAAATTGGACTTGGGGAAGATAGGAAGACAACTGCGCGAGGGCATCTATGTCGACCACGTTTGATGTCTATTCCGGAACTGCGGAAACTCCGAAATTTGGCGAGCTGATCGAACTGGCTTCGACGCGACTTGCGGAGCGACTCCGCCGTCATGGCATTGATGTACGTCCTGAACTGAGAGTCGAGGTGAGACATCACAGAAGCCACGAGGAGGTACCAATCACGCCCGACGACGAGATGATCTGGCAAAGAGGCCAGTACGGCTGGTTTCATGTTCCAGGGGTGCTGGGTGGGACCGACGTCAGCTACAGGAAAGTCGAAGAGATTGACTGGACGATGTGGCGCGAATTGCTCGAAACGAATGAGCGAGCAAGGACCGAACGATCTCGCATCGAATCTTGCTTGGCCAAAGGGCACTACTGGTCCTTTCGACGCAGCGTTGGCCAGCCTGCAATCATCAATCTCGCCTACGGAATCATCGCCGCCTCGCTGGCTGAATTGACTGACGGAATCATCTATTCGGACGACTCGGCATGGGACTACGACCGATTTCCGGCCATAGCCGCTGACTTCTATGAGTGGTACTTCAATCCCGAGATGACACCAGACCCCGATCACGCAGACTGGGCGAGGACTTGTCTTCTGACTATTGCGAGCGATCAACGGCTCTGAGGGGCCTCAAAGCAGTTGCGGACGGGACCATGACTTGGTCCCGTTCGGCCTTCTAGAGAACAAGCTGGAGAAGTTGAACTCGCTGCTCTGGTGCTTCTACGGAGCTGGGGACGGATGGTTCCAGGAAGTAGTGGGAGACGGGTCGGGAGGAACTGCGTTGGAGTGCTCCTGATTGATGCAGGAGGCTACAAGACCTTTCGGGAAAAGTCTGGTTAGTTGAGGGTTGAGGCCGTCACGTTCCTCAAGCTCGCTTGGCCCTCACTGCGGTCCTTGGTGCCCCCTGCGAGTCTTCGCTTTGCAGCGTTTCTGGTCCGTCGTCGCTCGGATGGCCGTCTTCCGTCTCAAAGGCGTGTGCTGGGATAGGACTGATAAGCTGTTTGCCGGTCTGCGAGCTATCTCCAATAGCGGGTTTCGAGCTTGGTCAAGGTTTACAGATCTGCTATACCTGTACGCTTCCCGTTTGAACAATCGGCCTATTAGCTAAAAAACTTCTCGGAGGTGAGGATTCATGGCACTGACGGACGTATATGTACAAACCCTAGGGCAGATTAAGGATCTGTTCAGAGAAATCAAACAGGGTCAGGCACCAAGTCAATTTACGACTCAACACCTGAAAGACCTAGGGTTTACTTCTTCTAATCACCGGCTGTTCCTGCCATTGTTGAAAGCACTGGGATTTTTAACGGCGGATGGGAAGCCTACTCCAAGGTATCACGATTACAGGAGTGACGATCAGACCGCTCGGCGCGTTCTAGGCCAAGGAATGAAAGAAGCGTATCGCGATCTCTTTGTGCTTCGGGCGAAGCCAACAGAGAACGATAAGGTACTGTTTGAGGGCAAATTCAAGAGTGCGCACAACACGACGGACAGAATGGCCAAACTGATGGCGAGCACATTCTTCTCGCTCTTGCCGCTGGCTGACCTCGATGACGTTGCGACCCCAGCTCCTCCCCCAAGAAATGAGCGATCGTCCCCGCTTGAGGAGGAAAAGCTCGAGGTTCAGACCGAGGCTAGGAAGGAGTCAGCACGTCGCACAGGCACGAGCCTGCACTACAACATTCAGATTCACCTTCCAGCTACCAAAGACATAGAGGTGTACAACGCTATCTTTCGATCTTTGAAGGAGCATCTCCTTGAGTAAGGATCTGAAAGACCTCAGGGATTTCTTGTTTCGCGGGCTAATGCTTGAGTCTGAAGCCACACAGTTTCAGGCAGCGGGTATTCAGATCGGAGCAGAGATCGGGCAGGCGGAGGAGCGCCTACTCTCGGAAGCGATCGCACCTTTTGGGTTGGCGATCCGAAACCGAGCTATTGAGATGGGGCGACTTTATGTGGTCCTGCACTGCTTTGAGAACTCGGTTCGAGCCTTAATTCGTGAAACGTTAGAAGAAAAGGAAGGGCCCGAGTGGGCCAGTAAGCTCCCTCAGCGAGCCAAGAAGTACTCCGAAGACCGGCAAAGGGACTCTCAAGGAGATTCTTGGTTGGAAGGGGAAAAGGGCGACATCCTTGGATACATGGACTTTGGTCATCTTTCCACAATCATCGTGGAGAAGTGGACTTGTTTCGAAGGCATTTTCCCGAGTCAGCATTGGTTGAAGCAGCGAATGGATGAGTTAGAAAAGTGTCGGCACTTCATTGCTCATAATCGGATGCTCCTTCCGAGTGAGTTTCATCGCATTTACATGTACATAGCGGACTGGAATAGGGTCGTGGGCCTGTGAGTTCTGGCTTCGATGTTGGGCATTTGCCTTCCGGCAGAAAAGGCTGCTCTCTATGGGATCTATCCATTAGCTAGCGAGGAGTTGCTACTGCTATCTGACTGCAATCGAGAACATCATTCACCTTGGCAAAGACCCCAGCCGCGCCGGATCTTGGTCTTCTCCGGATCGAGTTCACTGATGGCTTCTCCAGTGGAAAAGCAATGAACCTAGTTCAAGCCAACTTCCTCTTCGGGAACGGGTATCTGCCGTTGGAAGGCTTCCATCTAAAGAAGCAGATTACGGCTATCAGGGGGCAGTTGCACGATGAGGTGAATCGACTGAGTTCGCGGCGAGGAGGACAAGGTTCGGCGAGCTCTTTGCAAAAGCTCCCTGTCTTCCAACAGATCGGAAAGCTGTCGGCGCTCGTCAAAGTTCCAGGCTTGCACGAAGCGCTGTCCACGCCCGAGCTGATCGACTGCATCACTCGTCTAGGCGGGCGCCCTCCGTCAGCGATTCAAGAAACCCAACTGCTCCTGTCCCCACCCAACCAAGGCGCTTCGACCCTCGAAAACCTGAACTGGCACGTCGACATCGCCGCAAACCCCAAAGGCCCGTTACCCGGAATCCAGGCCTTCTTCCTCATCGACGACGTAGCCCCAGGAGGCGGCGCAACGCTGGCACTGGCCGGCTCGCATCGCGTCGACACACAGGGCATGCCCACGTCCTCACGACTGCGCGAAGTGCTGAAGACCCCCGGCGACCTGAGGGGCAACCTGCATCGGCTAGGTATCGAGATCATCGAAATGTCCGGCCGCGCAGGCGACGTGTTCCTGATGGACTTGCGCGTGCTGCACACGCCATCGGTCAACTCGACGAAGAACGTGCGGATGATGGCCACGACGCGCTTCTTCTTCGACGGGCCTTCGCGCTAAGCCCTTCCGCATCGCGACGTTGAACAGGGCACGCCCACTCTGCTGGCCCTCTCGACGCAAACCCTCAATACCCCCGCCCCGGATCAACCACATCCATTGACTCTTCCCCCTCCGCCACACGCAAGATGTTCGCCGCAACCTGCCGCGCAGAAGAGGAGGGAATCGCAACCGAAGCCAGATGCGGCGTGATCAGCACCTGCGGCATGCCCCACAGCGGATCATCGGAAGGCAGCGGCTCCCGCTCGAACACATCGAGCGTCGCACTGCCGATATGCCCGCTCTGTAGCAGCGCAGTGAGCGCCGCCTGATCGACCAGCGCCCCGCGGGCCACGTTCACGAAGGCGGCGCCGGGCCGCAGGCGCTCCAGCCGTGCTCGGTCGAAAAGGCTTTTGGTGTGCGGCGTGAGCGGCAGCATCAGCACGACGATGTCGGCCTGGCAGAGCACGGTGTCCAGCGTCTCCATGCCCGAGAAGCATTCCACGCCTTCGATCAGCCGATGGCTGCGCGACCAGCCCAGCGTTCTGAAGCCCTGGCGCTGCACTTCGGTCGCGGCCATGGCGCCGAGGTGGCCCAGGCCGAGCACGGCCACCGTGGTCTCTTCGGGCGAGCGCGGGTGGCGGTAGGCCCATTTGCCGCGCCGTTGACGAGGCCTTCAGAGAGGGCCACCATCGCACAACGCAGCCGATGCTCGATCAGGCAGCGCACCAGTCGAGGCCGCCTGCCCCGAACTGGAGCTGGGTAACTCGAACAGGGCGCCCGCAGTCCCACTTCCAAGGAGCCACCCATGACCGAAAGCGACAAGCTCTTCGCAGGCTCGATCCCCAAGCTCTACGACACGCTCATGGTCCCCTTGATCTTCGAGGCCTACGCCGCAGACACGGCCGAGCTGGTCGCCGGCTTCTCCCCCGGCGCGGTCCTCGAAACAGCCGCCGGCAGCGGCGTGGTCACGCGAGCGCTGGCGCCCAGGCTGCGCACCGGCACGCGCTACGTGGTGACCGACCTCAACCAGCCCATGCTCGACTACGCCGCCACTCGTCAGGGCGACAGCAGCGGCATCGACATCGAATGGCAGCAGGCCGACGCGCTCAAGCTGCCGTTCGAAGACGCCTCGTTCGATGTCGTCTTCTGCCAGTTCGGCGCGATGTTCTTCCCCGACCGCACCGCCGGCTATGCCGAGGCGCGCCGCGTGCTGAGGCCGGGTGGGCGCTTTGTGTTCACCGTGTGGGACCGCATCGAGGACAACGCCTTTGCCGACGAGGTAACCAGCGCCGTCGCGGAAATCTTTCCGCAAGACCCTCCGCGCTTCCTGGCTCGCACGCCGCACGGCTATCACGACATCGCGCTGATCCGCAGCGACGTGAGCCGCGCGGGCTTCACCAGCATCGAGATCGAGACGCGCGAGAAGACGAGCCGCTCACCCTCGGCGCGCGACGTTGCCACCGCCTATTGCCAGGGAACGCCGCTGCGCAACGAGATCGAGGCGCGCGATGCCGGCGCGCTCCAGGCGGCGACGGACCGGGCGGCGCAGGTCATTGCCAGCCGCCATGGCGAAGGCCCGGTGGCCGGCAAGATCCAGGCGCATGTGATCGTGGCGGCGGGGTAGGTGAGCAGCGGCGCCGTCCGTGGCGCCTGCTTGTTTCGTCTTTCGTCAGTGCTGGGTCACGACGATGGGCGCACCCTTGGTGATGATCATCGTGTGCTCGTACTGCGCCGACAGGTTGCCGTTCGCGCCCGCAAGCGTCCAGCCGTCGGAAGCCTCGGTGACGATGCGGCTCTTGGTCGACAGGAAGGGCTCGATGGTGATGACCATGCCTTCGTGCAGCGTGCGCGTGTCCGAAGGGTCGAAGTAGCCGGGAATGTGCTCGGGCTCCTCGTGCAGCGCCCGGCCGACGCCGTGGCTCGCGAGGTTCTCGATGATCTTGAAACCGTACGCCTTCGCAGTGCGCTCGATGGCGGCGCCGATACGGTTGATCGGCTGCCCGGCCCTGGCGGTCTTCATCGCTTCGGCCAGCGCAGTGCGGGTGGCGTGGCACAGGCGGGTTTTCTGCGGAGTGGTGGGCGGCACCACGGTGGTTCCGCCGGTGTCGGCGAAGTAGCCGCCGAGCTCGGCCGACACGTCGACGTTCAGCACGTCGCCGGCCCGGATGATGCGGTCACCGGGAATGCCGTGCGCGGCCTCTTCGTTGATGCTGATGCAGGTCGAGCCCGGAAAGTTGTATGTGAGCTTCGGCGCAGACCGCGCACCGTGCTCCTCCAACAGCCGCTGGCCGATCAGGTCGAGCTCGCGCGTGGTCATGCCGGGTTCCGCCGCGTCGAGCATGCGCTGCAGCGTCAGCGAAACGATGCGGCCGATGCGCTTGAGGGCGATGACGTCGTCTTGTGTTTCGATGGTCATGTCTGTCGGGTCCTTGTGAAAGATGGGCGCGGGCTGATGATGGATGGCCCGCCGGGCAGGGGCCCGTCGCTGCAATGGAGCGGGGCGGCTGGAGTGCATTGTTATATGCCGCATCGAATTTCCGGGCATCTTCGCCAGTCATTCGAATATTCTTGCTCGCTCCGGCGTACTCGCTCCCATTCACCCCGTTCAGGTGCCTTCCCAAATGCCAGACCTTCCCCACAGCCCCGCCGCCGAACGCAACAAGCAGCCCATCCTCGATGCACTGGCCGGCATCCTCGGCGAACAGGGCGCCATGCTGGAGATCGCATCCGGCCCGGGCCAGCATGCCGTCTCGTTCGCCACGGCGTTGAGTGGATGGACCTGGCAGCCTACTGATGCCGATGCGCGCGCATTGCCTGGGATTGCCGCCCGAGTCGAGCAGGCCGCGTTGCCCAACCTTCGCGCGCCGCTTCTGCTCGACGTGACGGCATCCCGATGGCCATCGCAGGGTTTCGCCTTCGCTGAAGGAGGGGAGAAGTTCGATGCGATCTACTGCGCGAACATGATCCACATCGCGCCCTGGGCCGCGTGCGTCGGCCTGATGCAAGGGGCTGCGCGGCATCTGCGTCCTGGTGGGGTGCTGGTCACGTATGGGCCTTACTTCGAGGATGAAGTGGCGACGGCGCCGAGCAACCTAGCGTTCGATGAGGACTTGCGTGGGCGGGATGCTGCGTGGGGGATACGGCGTATCGAGGATGTGGCCGCGGAGGCGCAGCGGGTGGGGCTTGTGTTGCGGGAGAGGCATGTGATGCCTGCGAACAATCTATTGCTGGTCTTTGGCTCGCCCTGATTCTTCACTGCATGTAGCCGATGCTTGCAAGCTGGATTTAGGTTTTCTGATGTCCCTGATTTCACTGGATGTTCTTTGAGATCAGGTACCCTGCCCCGCTCACTCTTCAATATCGGAGGGTGAGACCAAGAAGAACTAACAGGGGGAATCAATGCCGACGTTTGCAACGCTTTGGGCCAATCATCCAAAAATCAGGGGCGACGATACGTTGCTGGATGAAAAGGTCTATACGGATCAGTGCGCGATCGATGTGGGAGCAGCCTTCATTCGGTCTGCCATGGATATGCGGTCTTTCAAGGGAGTCTATTCATGGCAGAAGGACAAGCCCAGATACCCGATCCGCGCGCAGGAACTTGCAAGCTGGCTCGACTCGCCAGCAGCGGGGCTGTTGTATCGAACCGAAAAATACTCAGGCAAGGAAGGATTCGAGAAGATTGCAGGCCGCACCGGAATCATCTTCATCCAGAACTACTGGGGTGAAGGGCGGCAAGGAGACCACATCGATCTGTGGAATGGCTCGCGCTTGACCAAGTTTTCTTCCTGGTTTCGTATCCATTGGCATTTGTCGATTGAAGGATGGGCAACTGACATGAGAAAGGCAGAAGCCATCTGGTTCTGGTACATCCCATGAGTCTCGTCGTTCGAATTCTTTTCATCGCTGCAGGCGCATTGCTGCTCGGCCTCGTCTCCAACTTCATCCTGGTCGCCATCGGCCATTGGTACGAGATGAACATGGCGCGCAGCGAGTACGACCTCTCCGATTCCTTCATGATCGCCTTGCTGGTGCAGGCCCTTTGTGTCGTCGCCGGCGGAGTCTTCGGCAACTGGCTATATCGGCGCTCGCGCACCAAGAAGGGTGCGCAGCGCTGAAGGGCATTTGGCGCGATGCGCGCGGCGGGCAACGTCTTCGCGTTGCTCGCTCTGGTGCCCGATTCCTATGCACTCCCGTGCATCGATCACGATGTTTCACTTTTGAAACGCATCGGCGCTCCATCGCTTCCCGCGAGCGCGATTACATTCAAGCCCGGTGTGCATTCGCGCCACCGTTTTTTCCACCGTTTGATCCAAGCAAGAAAGACCATCCGTTTTGAACAAGACCGACCTCATCGCCGCCATCGCCACGGACACCAACCTCAGCAAGGCCGATGCCGCTCGCGCGCTCGACTCCGCCATCGACAACCTGTCGCGTGCCCTGGCAAAGGGCGACACGGTGCAACTGATCGGCTTCGGCACTTTCGCCGTTGCCAGCCGCCCCGAGCGTGAAGGGCGCAACCCCTCGACGGGCGAGAAGATGACCATCAAGGCCAGCAAGGCTCCCAAGTTCACCGCCGGCAAGGCGCTGAAAGACGCGGTCAACGCGCCCGCGGCCGAGTAAGCCTTCCGTCTTCCTTCCCTCATTCCCTCCGTGGCGCCCGCGCAGCAGTGCGGGCCGCGGAGGGCCGGCATCTTCAGGAAACAGCGGCATTCCGCGCTAGAGTTTGTGCACGTTCACAAGCCCAGCCCTCCGACATGCACGACCACGCGCCTGCTGTGCCGACAACGCCGACTTCTTTTTCTTCTTCCTCCTCCGCATTGCAGCGCTGGCTGCTGCGTCTTCTCTCTTCCATCGGGTTCTGTCTTCTCATCGTGGGCTGCGCCGGGCCATCGGGGCCACGTCAGGGCGGTGCGACAGGGCCCGCGGTCAGCAGCTCGCTGACGCCCGAACAATCGAACAGCATCGCGATCCATGCACTGGGCCTGGTGGGCACGCCGTACCGCTACGGCGGCAACACGCCCGACGGCGGCTTCGACTGCAGCGGCCTCATCGGCTACGTGTATCTCAACAGCGTGGGCGAATCGCCGCCCAGGACGGTGGCGCGCATGACGGGCTTCGGCAGCCCGGTGCCGGTGTCGGAGCTTCGCACCGGCGATCTCGTGCTCTTCGGCTCGTCCACGCCCTCGCATGCGGGCATCTATGTGGGCGGTGGCCGCTTCGTGCATGCGCCTTCGACTGGCGGCGTGGTGCGGCTGGATCGGCTCGATGGTGTGTACTGGTCGCGCCAGACGGTGCAGGCGCGCAGGCCTTAGCTCGATTTGCTTCTGCTGCTCTTCTTCGCAGGCTCGCCGCGTGAGCCTGTCGCGCTCGCTGGTGCGGCTGCAGCAGCGCCACTGCCGGCGTTCAGCTGATCCACCCACGACAGCGCATCGACATACGCCATGAACCGGTTGAGGTATTCCGGCGACAGGTTGTGCATCAGCGTGAGCGAGCGGTGCACGAGGTGGTGCGAGTTGAGCGGGCCCGCGTTCTCGGGCACCTTCGACAGCGATTGCGTCAGGCGCCGGTCGGCGCTGAGCTTGGACCAGGTGCTCTGAAAGTAGCGAATCGATTTGAGTTCGGGCGCGGGAGGCGCAGCAGAGGCCTTGGTGGCGGCTCCGGCCTTTGCTGCAGTAGCGGGTGCAGCCGGGGCATTGCCGGGCATCGGTGCATGGCGCGCGATATGTTCGGCGAGTTTCGCGAACGGACTGGGCTCTGTAGCGGCTTCCTGCTCCACGGTGCTTGTGGGCTGCGCCTTCGTCCTATCTTCGTCATAGGCCGCAAGAAGCGTCGCCACCTTGTCGTCCAGCATGCGCCGCGCCTCGCCGCCGTGCGCGCTGGCACGCTTCGCCATCGCCTCGATGAAGCGGAAGCGCACGGGGTCGAAGCGCTGCTCGCCGCGTGAGAGGGCGGCAGCGACCATCGCGCCGATGTCGCGTGCGGCTTCGCTGCCTTCGGCCTCAGTCACGGGGCTTCGCGTTCGCGCTGCTGGAGGGGCGCGGCGTGGGCGCCATTTCCACGCGCCGGTTCTTCGACCGGCCGTCGGCGTCGGCATTCGATGCGACGGGCTGCTCGGAGCCGAACGCAGCCGCGAAGATCGACGACGACGGAACGCCTGATTCGATCAGCGCGCGCGTCACGGTCAGCGCGCGCTGGGCCGAGAGCTCCCAGTTGTCGGCGAACTGGCGCGCGTTGTCGCGCATCTGCCGGTCGTCGGTGAAGCCGCTCACCATCAGGATCTCGTCGCGCGACTTGAGGTAGCTGGTCAGCGGGGACGCAAGGCTCTTGAGCAGTTGACGGCCTTCGGGCTGCAGCTCGGCGGAGTTGAAGGCGAAGAGCACGTTGCCGCTGATACCGATGCGGCCGTTGTTCAGGGTCACTCGGCCCGCCGCGAGCGGCGCGGCCAGGGCCTGCTCGAGCGTCTGCAGGCGCTTGGCTTCGGCCTGCCGTTGCCTGACTTCGGTTTCCAGCTTCGAAGCGAGTTCGAGCTGCATGCCGATCGCGCACACCAGTATCAGCACGAAGGCGCCGAGCAGGCCGGCCATGAGGTCGCCGAACACGGCCCACACGGGCACGCCCGGTTCGTCGAAGCCGGCCTCGATGTCGTCGCGGATCATGCTTCGCTGTCCGCGGGCGCTTGCTGAGGCTGCAGTTGCTGCTGCCGGTTGGCGATCTGCTGCATGTCTTCGACGATCTGCTTCTGCGACATGATGCTCAGGTCGATCACCTCGCGCGCCTGCGCGACGTAGTAGGCCAGCTGCTCGTCGCTGCGCGCGATGGACTTGCCCAGCGCGCCTTCGATGCGCTGCAGGTGGCCCGCGAGCTTGTCGTTCGACTGGCTGAAGAGCTGCACCGCAAGGCCGAAGGCTTCGCCCAGGCTGGCCACCTCGACGGCGCTGCCGGTGATCTGCGCGGCAACGGAGGCCATCTTCTCGGACTCGGCATCGGCCCGCTCGGTGAAGCGGCTGCCCACGCGCTCCAGCATCTCGGCCGACGCCGACACCAGCGTGTCGATGGCGGTGCGCTGCTCGGTGGAAGCGTGGTTCACCGCGTCGAGCAGGGTGGAGAGCGTTTCGAGGATGCGGCTGCGCTCTTCCAGCATCGCGTTGTCGCGGGCCATGCCGTCGGCGAGCTTCTGGCGCAGCTCGGTGATCACTTCGGCCGCGGCGCGCGGCGCTTCCGCTGCAGCCTGCAGCAGCTGTGCGATTTCGGCGACGGTGCTCTTCGCATGCGCCTCGGACTGGGCCGACATCTCGCGCGCGGTCTGCGCCATGGTGTCGACCAGCTGCTTCTGCTGGCTCGCGCTGTGCTCGCCGGCCTGCTGCCATTCCTGGCGCAGCGATGCGGCCATATCGGTGAGCGACTGCGTCCAGGCCGAGAGGCGCTGTTCGTCGCGCGACGTCATCTGCGACACGATCTCGGCAGCGGCGCGCGGTGCTTCGGCCGCCGCCTGCAGCAGTTGCGCGATCTCGGCGATGGTGTTCTTCGCGTGCGCTTCGTGCTGGGCCGACATCTCGCGAGCGGTCTGCGCCATGGTGTCGAGCAGCTGTTGCTGCTGGCTCGCGTTGTGCTCGCCGGTCTGTTGCCACTCCTGGCGCAGCGACGCGGTCATGTCCGCGAGCGACTGCGTCCAGGCCGAGAGGCGCTGTTCGTCGCGCAGCGTCATCTGCGACACGATCTCGGCCGCGGCGCGCGGCGCTTCCGATGCGGCATGCAGCAGCTTCGCGATTTCGGCGATGGTGTTCTTCGCGTGCGCTTCGGTCTGCGCCGTCATCTCGCGGGCGGTCTGCGTCATGGCGTCGAGAAGCTGCTGCTGCTGGCCTGCGCTGTGCGTGCCGGCCTGCTGCCATTCCTGCTGCAGCGATGCGGCCATGGCGGTGAGCGATTGGGTCCAGGCGGCAAGGCGCTGTTCGTCGCGCGATGCCAGCTCGGCCTGCAACTTCGCGTGCGATTGATCGACGGATTGAAGCAGCGATGCGGAGTGCCGTTCGAAGGCGGCCGCAGCGGTCGACAGGGCCTGGTGCGCATCGCCGGAGAGCTTCTCGCTGACCTGCTGATGCCGGGCCAGGGCGCTGTCCCAGGTGCTGGAGACCTTGCCGACGGCGCTTTCGAGGCGGGCGGACACGGCGTCCACCAGCGCGGTCGAGCGCTGCTCGAAGCTCTGGGCGAACTGGTCGTGCGAGCCGCGCATGTCGCCGGCAAGTGTTTCGCTGGTGCGCTGGTGCTCGGCGAGCGCGCTCTTCCAGGTGTCGGCCACGTGGGTGGTGGTGGCCTCGAAGCGGCCGGAGAGGCCGTCGAGCTGCTGCTGCACCGTCTTCGAAATGGTGTCGTGCAGCGCGACGGTTTCGCGTGCGATGCCGGCCATGGTGGCTTCGACCACGGGCTGGATCGCCGCGCCCGCGACGCGCGCGCTCTCGGTCAGGCTGTGCTTCAGCGACTGGTCGACGGAAGCGGCGAGGTTGCCGTAGACGGCTTCGGCCTTGCTGTGGAAGCTGTCCTGGCCGGCGACGAGGCGCTCGTTCAGCGCCTGGCTCTGCCGCTCCATCGCCAGCATCATGGCCTGCAGCTGGCCGACCAGCTCGGGCATGGCGTGGGCCTGCTGCTGCAGCAGCTTGAAGGATTCGTCGCGCTGGTGCGTCTGCGAGAAGACGCGCAGTACGGTGGCGATCTTCGTGTCGAGCAGTTGCGCGGCCTGCAGCCTTTCGCGGCGGCTCAGGGCCGAGGCCAGGCCCAGCATGGCCGATGCGGCCACGCCGGCCACCGAGGTGCCGAAGGCCAGGCCGAGGCCCTTGACGGGGGCCGAGAGCGAATCGCGGATGGTCTGCAGGTCGGTCGAGCTTTCGAGCGCGATGCCGGTGCCTCGGAGCGTGACCACCATGCCGACGAAGGTGCCCAGCATGCCCAGCAGCACCAGGAAGCCGGCGAGATACGGCGTCAGCGCCGGGCCGGGCAGGCCCACGCGCTCGCCCTCGATGCGCAGGCGCACGGCGTTGCGCAGCGAGGGATGCAGGCGGTCGAGCCATGCGCCCAGGTTGTCGGGCGGGGCGGACAGGCCGGAGACGGCCCCGGTCAGCGTGGCGGTCGCCTGCTGGAAGCGGTGCAGCTCCAGCGCGCCCATGATGTAGAAGGCGCCGACGATCAAGGTGACGGCCAGCGCCAGCGTGTTGGTGCCGATGTATCCGGCGCCCACCCAGCCGACGACGGCCAGGCCGGCGGCAAACACAGCGTATTGAAGGAATCGGGTCATGGGGTCCTGGTGGCCTGGGTGCGAAGGGCATCGAGCAGCCCTTCGACCGGTTGGAATCGAAAATCAAGTTCGGCGAGCAGCACGTCCTGCGCGTCCTTGCGGAACACGTCCAGCCATGCGTCGGGGGGCGGGGCGGCGGCGTCCGGCGTTTGCGCTTCTTCCGCTGCCGGCGCTTCGCCCGCTTTGCGCAGGCGCTCGAAATGCCGCTCCAGCAGCCCCGGCACGGCCGAAAGCAGGCTGTGCTCGCGCGCTTCCAGCACTTGCGCCATCACCACGTCGACCGAGGCCAGCCGCGCCATGGCAGGCGACCTGGCAGCCATGGCCGAGCGCAGCCTGCTGCGCAGCGAGCCCACGCCGGCTTCCATGGCCTGCTGCCGGGCGAGGTAGCGGCGGCGGTAGGGGGCGAAGTCCGAAGTGGCGTCCTTGCCGGCGCCGAAGGTGTTGTCTTCGACGATGGCGTTGGCCAGCGCGCTTTTCACGCGGTTGCATTCGCTTTCTTCGGTGTTGCGGGGAGCGCGAATGCTGGTTTGCGCCGTTGCGGGCGTGCCGTCGAGCGCGGCTGAAAGCGAGATGGCGTCGGTCCAGCCGAACCACTGGCTCAGCCGGTCGGCGGTGGGGTTTGCGGGTTCGCGGACGTCAGCCTCGGCCAGTCGGGAAAGCAAGCGAATGAGCGCCGAGCCGTTGAAACCTGAGCGCTTGAAAACTTGCCCCATAACCTCCTGGATCCGCCTGAACGCGCCTCTTCGAAAAACCCGGCAGTCTACAACAGCGCCCTCTGTCCGGGCCCCTCCGGGCGGTGGGTCAGGACGCCGGCTGTGTAACGAAATGCCAGTTTTTCAGCGCCGTTTTCATTGGGGCGTGCGCGGCGCGTTCGGCGACCGGACATGCTCCGGCCGCACGCCCAGCCCCACGGCCCTTGCAGGCAGCCGGCGCAAGAGCGGCCAGCGCGCCAGCAGCCGCAGCGGCAAGGGCAGGCGACGCCCCGGCCTGGCTGTAGCAGCGCCGTCGAGCACGGCCATGAGCACGCGGTCCTGTATGAAGCGCTGCACGGCCTGGGTGACTTGCACCGGCCATTCCCTGCGGCGCTGCAGCTGGGGCAGCAGGGCGTCGATTTCCTTGTCGGTCGCTTCGCCGGCCAGGGCGGGGGCCAGCAGGTTGGCGGCAGCCACCGCGTCCTGCACCGCGAGGTTGATGCCGACGCCGCCCACGGGCGACATCGCATGCGCGGCGTCGCCGATGCACAGCAGGCCACGGCACGACCAGCTTTCGAGCCGGTCGACCGTCACTTCGAGCAGCTTCACCGAATCCCAGTCGGGCAGCGCCGAAGGCAGCCTTTCGGCGAGGAAGGGCGCGATTCGGCCGATTTCTTCGTGGAAGGCGACCATGCCCCGCGCCTGCAGCGCATCGTGGCCGCCCTTGGGTATGACGAAGGCGCATTGCCAGTAGTCGCCACGGTTCAGCGTCACCAGGATGTGGCCGCCTGCGATGTGGCCCGCGGTGGCGTCGGGGTCGCTGGCCAGCCTCGGAACGGCCATCCACAGCACGTCGATGGGCGCGCCGTAGCTGATGTGCGGCAGCGCCGCCGCGTCGCGCAGCGCGGAATGCCGGCCGTCGGCGGCCACCACGAGCGAAGCATGCAGCTCGACCTCGCGCGGCTGGCCGGCGCGGCGGTCGCGACGCACCTTCACGCCGTTGACGCGGCCTTTTTCCTGCAGCAGGCCGATGGCCTCGGCGTCGGTCCACAGCTCGAAGCCCGGGTAGCGCCGGGCCTCGTCGTACATGAAGTCCAGGAACTCCCACTGCGGCATCAGCACGAGAAACTTGCTGTGCGAGGGCAGGTGGGTGAAGTCGGCCACCGGCACGGCGCGGCCCTCATAGCTGGCGCGCAGCTCGTCCACGCGGTCGTGGGGGCGCTGCAGGAAGGCGTCGAGCAGTCCCAGCTCGTGCAGGATTTCGAGCGTGGACGGGTGCACCGTGTCGCCGCGGAAGTCGCGCAGGAAGTCGAGATGCTTCTCCAGCACGACCACCGGCACGCCGGCACGGGCCAGCAGCAGGCCCAGAACCATGCCGGCAGGGCCACCACCTGCGATGCAGCAGCGTGGCGTCGGGGATTCGCTCGCTTGGGCGGTTGGCGTTTCCATGGCTCCGATCGATCGATCCGGTCGCGCCGCGGACGACGTGGCCTGTGTTGCGCGGCGCCGCCCGGTGTACCGGGCCCAGCCCGGCTCAGGGCTGCGCGAAGGTGACGCGCTGGGCGATGAGCACGCCGTCGACCACGCGGTCTCCGACGACTGTCACGCGCTTGCCGTTGCCCAGGTCCGCGGGGGTGCCGTTTTCGAAGATGGTAGCGGAGTCACCGGCGTTCACGTGCTGGCCGCGCACGATGAAGTCGGAACGCGACTGGTAGCCGGAGACCGGGCCGATCACCGTGAACGAGGCCGGCCCGCCCGTGCCGGGCACGTAGCGGATGCGCAGCTTCTTCGCCACGAGTACCTGCCCCGAGAGGAAACCGTCGACCTCGACCTTGACGCCGTTGCCGATGGAGCCGGCCGGGCCGCCGGTGATCTGCGCGTTGCGCGCGTCGACCTTGTTGCCGAGCACGCGGAAGTCGCCGAGCGAGGCGAAGTCGGTGGCGACGCCCGCGAGCTGCAGCGCGATGCCGTCGGCGGTGGGGATGGCGTACCAGCCCTTCACCGTGGTGGCGGTGAAGCGGCCTGCCACCGGCGCCACGGTGCCGCGCACGCGGACGATGGCGCCTTCGGCCAGGCTGGCGGTGTCGACGCCGGGGCCGAAGTCGACAGTGAGCAGGCCGAGCGTGAACTGCCGGCCGACAAGGTCGAGGTTCTGCACGGTGCCGGTCGCCAGCGGCTCGGCGGAGGCGGGCGCGATGTGCACGCGCGTGGCTCGCAGCGTGCCCGGCGAGGCGGGCAGGCCCCAGACCTGGATCACCGCGCCGTCGCGCAGGTCGGCCGGGCCGCTGGCGTCGCCCCAGACGGTGGCGGTGTCGGTGGTCACGCGGCTGCCCATGACGGTGAAGCTGCCGTCCGCGAGGTTGATGGCGGAGACGGCGCCGCGCAGTTCGGCGGCCGAGACGACCTGCGTGGCGACGCCGCTGGTGAAGTCGGCGTCGACCTTGCCGGCCACGCGCGCGCTCATGCCGATCTGCAATTCGCTGGTGTCTTCGAGGCTGAAGGCGGCGCTGTCGGTGTTGTAGCGCAGGCCGTTGAGGATGATGCTGCCCAGGCCGTCCGCCGCGCCGATGCCGGCCGCGTCCGCGCTCACGCCGGTGCCGCCGGAACCCACGCCGGAGCCGTCGCCGTTGGTGTTGCCCGCGGTGCTGGTGCCGTCGCCGCCGCTGCCTGCATTGCCGCTGGACCCGCCGGAGGCGCCGCTGTCGCCGCCACCGCCGCCGCCGCCCGTTTCCGTGGTGGTGCCGGAGCCGGATACGCCTGCAACGCCCAGGCCGGACGCGCTGCCTGCGCCACCGCCGCCGCCTCCGCCTCCGCAAGAAAGAAGCATGGCCATGCCGCCCGCAAGCAGCAGGCCGCGAAGGAGGCGCTGCGCGAGCCGGAAGGAACGCGGGAGGGTAAGGATCGTGTTCATCGTGAGGGCGGCCCGCTCTTCTTCTGCGCGGCTTCGTCGTCTTCGTAATAGGTATAGATGCCGACGCGGATGCGGGCCTTGCTGTCGGCGGGCGCGCGATCGACGGCCTCGGTCATCTCGCGGGCCAGTTCGTGGTGCAGGGCGGTCCAGCGCTCGCGCGCGAGAAGCTGGATTTTCTCGCAATCTTCCAGCGTGAGGCCGCGCGCGTACACCGAGCGCTCCAACATTCGGGGCGTTTCGCCCAGGGTGTTGGAGACGGCGGCCAGCAGGTGGTCGCGGCCGTTGTCGCCCAGGAAGGCGAGCATCGACTGCAGGTCTTCGACCGGCACGAAGCCGTCGGCCATGAGCTCGGCGGTGCCGTTGCCTTCCGCGACCATGTTCAGGCGCACCAGCTCATCCAGGATGGTGCGATGGTGGATGTTGCCGCGGCTGGCCAGCCGGGCCACGCGCTCGAAGGAGGGCGCCTCGTCCTCGGTGGTGACCGGAATGCGGCGCAGGTCCTCGTTGTCGACCGTCATCTGCAGCCAGAGCGTGAAGGTCTTGGCGGCGGCCGAGAGTTCGGTGTGGGGCAGGGGATCGACGGTGGCTCGGACCTTGGCGGTGACGGCCTTGCGGTTCAGGCCGGTGGTGACCGAGATCTGGCTGAGGTTGGGCCGCTTCACGCCCTGCTGGCGCCAGGAGCGCTGCGCCTCCTCGATGAGCAGGTCGCGCAGCAGCTCTTCGAGGTGGGGGTGCTTGACGCCCATGGCGAGCGCCAGCCGGACCACCGGACGAAGGATGCGAGCGCAGGCGGCAAGGGCCCAATCCAGCCGGTGTTCCATGAATGCGGTCGTTGCTCCTGGTTCTGTGCGTGCGGGACAAGAGGAAGGATGGAGAAGGGGGCCGGGCCGCCGTCCGGGCTCCTTCGCAGCTGGCTATTGTCGTTCGTCCGCGAAGATGGCCTTTCCGGGGTAGGCGGAGGGCGGCTAGGTCGCGGTGCAGGTACCGTCGTTCGACCTCGTGATGTTGGTGCGCCCGGTGGCGCTGATGCTCACGGCGCGCGACTGGTTGGCGCTCGGGGTGCTGCGGCAGATGGTGATCCGGCTCTGGCTGGCGCCCACGCCGGTGGCCTGGAACACGATGGCGCTCGCGCCGCCCGCTTCCCGCAGCAGGTAGCCCGTGGCCGCGGCGCTTTCCGCGCGCAGCACCTGCGTGCCGCTGAGCACGATCCAGCCGGCTTCCCACTGGCCGTTGGTGCTGCAGCTGCTGCCGTTGGCCGAGGCACAGAGGGTGACCGGCGCGTTGCGCTTGATGGCCTCGCTGCGGGCGAGCTGGCTGCCCGCCACCAGCGAGGTGGCGTAGTTGCTCAGGCGCATGGAAAGCCGGATGCCATCGAACGAAGGCACGGCGATGGCGACGAGCACCACCAGCACGGCCACGGTGACCATCAGCTCGATCAGCGTGAAGCCACGCGCGCGGGCGGTGCGGGGGCGTTTGCGCATGCTGCCGGTGCTCCAGGGGCTCACTTCTGGATGAACCAGTAGACCCGGCCCTTGGGCTGCTTGAACGCGGCCTTGGGCGAGGTGCCCTTGGGGCTCAGGAAGGAGTCGGGGTTGGCGCCGATCACCACGTCGCGCATGGTGCCGTTGTCGAGCTGGACGCGGCCCACCACGGGCGAGGGCGCGAGGCCGCCGCCCACCACGTTCTGGAAGCGGCCGCCGGGCCCCTGGGGCGCGGCATTGACGTACGACACGTTGTAGACGCGCGCGGTGCCGAGGTCGGCGCGGCAGGTCTGCGTGTTCGGGTTGCTCGGCGTGTGGGTGTTGAAGGTGGTGACGCCGTAGGCGGTGACCGAGCTGGTCACCACCTGCTCGCCGGCGGCAAGGGCGAGATACCAGCCCTTCTTGGTGGCAAGGTCGGAGGAGGTCGGCGTGGAGGTGTCGGTGATCGGCAGCAGCGAAGCCTGGCACAGCAGCCCGTTGCCGGCGCCGCAGTTGCTGGTTTCGCTGCTCAGCCAGGTGCTGTCGGTGGGCTTGTCGACCAGCATGTAGAAGCGGTTGGCCACGCCGAGCGCGACGTTGTAGTAGCGCAGCGGCTTCTCGCGGTCGCCCGAACCGAGCAGGATGACGAAGGCGCCGTTGTCCTCCACCACGTCGGGCGCGAACATGAACTTGCGGTTGGGCGTGCAGGTGGTCACCGTGTCGCAGCCCAGAGAGGCGACCTGCGTCATCGTCCAGGCCGAAGGTGCGCCGCTGCCGAGCGCGATGCGATAGACGTTGCCGCCCAGGTCGGCCGCGTAGGCGATGCGCGCGATGCCGAGCGAATCGGTGACCACGGTGACCTCGCCGGCCACCGGCCGCGCGGTAGGGAACATCTGCAGGCGCGCGCCGGTGTCGGCGTCGAGCACGTAGATGCCGCTGCCCTTGGCGGCGGTGCCGCAGGCCTGGACTGCGCTGTTGGTGTCGACGTCCTCGCACTTGTCGTAGCCGCCGCCGAAGATCAGCAGCGGGCTGTTGCCGCCGCCGTAGCCGCTGGCGCGCATCACCTTGGGAGCCGACCAGGTCTGGCCGATGCCCTCGAAGCCGCTGTCGCAGCCGGTGTCGTCGCCCTGGTTGGGGCAGCCCTTGCGCCACTTCAGCGTGGGCGCGGTGGCGGAGGAGACGTCGAAGGCGTAGATCAGCCGGCCGCCGCGACGCATGCTCGCGTAGAGCCAGGCGGTGCTGCCCTGGCGATAGGCCGAGACGGGGCCGTCCATGCCGTAGGGCTTGGGCGCCACCGCGCCGATGGTGACCGGCAGGCCGGGGAAGTTGATGCGCGTGGTGTCGTCGTACAGCCGCTTGATGCTGCCGTAGAACTCCGGCGGCATGAAGGACCAGAGCTCGTCGCCCGCGGCGGCCGAGCCGATGGCGTCGGTGCGATTGCCGTTGACGGCGCGCAGCACGCCGTCGTTGCCGCCGTAGAACACCACCACCTGCGGCGCGGCGTCGGTGCCGTAGTTGATGGCCACCGGCCGCGAGTGCACCACGTCGCCGTGCACCGAGGGGCGCATCGAGTTGGAGGTGACGGGATTGCCCTGCGCGTCGGGCCGCTCGTCGCCCTTGTTGTCGAGGCCGCGCGCCCAGTTGATGAGCGTGGTGCGGTCGGTGTCGGCGGTGACGCCCAGCGCGGCCTTGGTGATGGCGGAGTTGCCGTCGGCGAAGGCGGTGAGGGCCGTGCAGCTGCCCGGCGTGCAGGTCTTCATGTTCCGGTTGGCGACGACCATGCGCCGCAGCATGTAGCCCTGCGCGCCTTTTTCCACCACGTTGCCGTCGGGGCTGTCGGCGGCTTCCTTGCCCAGACAGTCGCCGGAGGGCCTGAAGCTCCAGTACAGGTCGGTGTCGCTGGGCGCGGGCGTCCAGAAGCTGCGCGCGCAGGGCGCCACGAAGCCGGTCTGGTTGTTCACCGCGTTGTTGTCCGCCGCGTCCTGCAGGATCAGCTGGTTGCTGCTGTCCAGCCCGAGCTTGTATTGCTTGAGGTTGCCGTTCCAGCGCGGGAAGGCGTCCTGGTCGGGGCGGAACATGCCCACGAACACCTGGTTCAGGTAGGTGCCCTGGGTGTTCACGCTCACCGGCAGGCTCACCGAGGAGAACACGCTGTTGACCGACTGGATCTTGCTGAAGATGTCGTCCAGCGCCGCGCCGAGCGCGCTGCCCAGGTCGGGCTTGGCCGAGATGTCGTAGTACTCGCCCTTGCTCTGGGTGGCCATGCTCTTGAGCAGCGAGGTCCAGCCCGGGCCCTGGCCGCCGGTCGCCTTGGCGGCCTCGATGGTGTAGACCTTCACGCCCATGCTGGTCTGCAGGAAGCGCGACCATTCGTCGGCCGTGTTGTCCTGCGAGCCGCTGGGGCTCAGGGCGATCTGCGTGGTGTCGCCGCCCGCGGCGCGCAGGGCGGCGTTGGAGGTCTGGCTGTCGCTGGTGTTGTCCTGCGCCGCGCCGTTGCTGATGTAGATGACGTAGGTGCCGGTGCAGTTCTCGGTGCTCGGGCCGACGTAGGTGGTGGCGGAGAAGCCGCTGAGCGCGTTGCGCGTGAGCGCGTAGACGGCTTTCGAGGCCGTCGTGCCGCTCGTGTTGCCGCTGTAGTCGGCCTTGACCTTGCCGTTGCCCGCGATCGGCGTGCCGCTGGCCAGGTAGCGGTAGACCTCGGCCATGGTCTTGCCGGCCTTGCCGCCGTTGGACTTGTCGCCGAGCTTGTCGAGGCTGCGGATGAGCGCGCCGTATTTGATCTTGGTGCCGTCGTCCAGCGTGCGCACCGCTGCGCGCACGTAGCCGCCGTCGGAGTTGGAGTTGCCCTGGCCGGTCTCGGTGAACATCATCAGGCCGACCTTGAACTTGTTGGCCTTCAGGCTTTCGAAGGCCGAGGCGAGCGCGGTCATCTCGGCGGTGAAGGGCTGGTTCCAGTTGGCCGTGTTGTCCAGCACGAAGAGCACGTTCGGCGCCTGCGCCGCGCTGGGGTTGTAGCCCACGAAGAGATCGATGTCCTCGGCGTGGGCCGGGCCCGCCGGCAGCGCCGTCAACGCGGTGAGCGCGGCGGCCGTCCACAGCGAAGCGAGAAGTTTCCGGATCATGGTGCGGGCCTGTTCGTCGTCGGGTTGTCTTGAATTGGCATGCCTAGGAGGCGCAGAACGCTTCGAACTGCGCCTTGTTGAGCAGGGCGCGCACGCCCTGGCGCACGGAGGTGGTGGCGCCGTTGCCGTTGCGGGCGTCGGTGACCGTGGTGCTGATGTCCCACACGGAGTTGTATTGGTCGGGCAGCGTCGAGAGCCCCGAGCCGCTGCTCGATGCGCCGCCGGTGACGCCGCCCGGGCCGGTGCTGCCGCCGCTGCCGGTGTCGAGTGCCTTGGTGGCGCGCACGCAAACGGGGGGAGCGACGTCCACCCTGTAGTCGGTGATGCCGTCGTTGTCGATGTCGACCATGCTCACCGTCCGCTGCGGCGGCGCGAGCGTGGGGCTGCCGTCGCTGCCGGGCACGAGCAGGCTGGTGGCGACTTCCTCGATCGCGCGGTTGGCGGCGGCCACCGCCTCGTTGCGCGTCTGGAGGTTGCCCACTGCCTTGAGGTTGGCGTTGCTCAGGTTGAAGGCCGCGGTGACCACCAGGGTGATCAGCAGCAGCATGATCATTCCGATGAGCAGGGCGGCGCCGCGCTGGCCGGCGCCGCGGGCGAACGGCACGCTGGTGTTCATGGCGTCTCCCTTCGGCCGGTGACGTTGCTCAGGCGCACGGAAGTGGAGAACGCGTGGCGCTTGTAGTGGTCGTTGAAAGGCCCGAGCGTGGCGCCGCCGAGCTGGTAGGTGCGCGTGTCGGTGTGGCCGGGCGAGGCCTCGGAGCTGCGCGCCAGCACGAAGAGCTTGACGGCCACTACGTTGACGAGCTGGTCGGCGGTGCAGGCGGGGCTGGTGGTGCAGTGCACGAAGTTGCCGTCGGGGCTGCCGTCGCCCCGGTTGGCCGGCGTGGACTTGTTCGCCGGGTCGGCCCAGGCGATAGCCGTGGTGTAGTCGACGGCGGCGCCGGTCTTGCTCAGCGTGTCGAGGCCGAGTTCGACGCGGAAGCCCTCGACGCCTTCGATCAGCGGCGTGGGCGGCTGCTGCGCCAGCGTGCCGCCCACGAAGTCGAAGCGCGAGCGCGCCAGCGTGGGAATGCCGTCGCCCACGGTGTCGGCGTAGTCGCGCACGTAGTAGATGTCGGCGACGAGCTTGCGCTTGGGCGAGGGAGTGGTGCAGTCCTTCTGGAACATGTTGCCGAAGCCGGCGGTCGACAGGTCGAACGAGGAGGGCTTCTGCGTGCCGCACAGCGACGACTGGAAATACATCGCGCCGCTGGTGTCCGCCTCGCAGTTGGGCGTGCCGGGCAGGCAGGTCTCGGCGTGGCGCACCACGACGATGTCGGTGCCGGCCTTCTTGTTCTTCAGCAGGTCGGTGCAGCTGGCGGGGACGCTGTCGTAGGTCTGCACCGGCAGGTCGAGCAGCTGGCGCTTGTAGTCGTCGGTCCAGTTCGCGACGGAGTAGGGCAGGCACGGGTCGGGCAGGGCGCCGGTGGGCACGTGCGTGGGAGCGCCGGTGACGGTGAGGTCGTCGAACTCGGGCATGTAGTTCTCCCAGAAGCCGGCATGGGAGAGCTCGTTCTCGAGCACGAAGACGCTGAGGCGGCCGCTTTCTATCTGCCGGTTGACCCGCTCCAGCTCGCGCTGGGAGTTGTTCACGTTGAGGAAGAGCGCGAGCAGCGCGGCCACCACGATGAGCGTGATGGTGATGGCCACCATCAGCTCGATCAGCGTCAGGCCGCGCTGGGCGTGCCGGACGTGCTGCAAGGCGCGCGGGCGGCTCATGAGAGCGATCCGATGCGCACCAGCGTGGTCACGGCGCGGCGGCACTTGTCGTCGGTACACGTGGTGCCGCTGTCGTACTGGCCCTTGCCGCAGGCCACGCCTGCCGGCGGCGCCGAGATCGGCCCCAGCCCCTGCCAGGCGACGGTGACCAGGTACTCGTTGTTGCCCATGTCCTCCACGCAGCCGCGCCCGCCGATCACGGTGCCGAGCTTGCTGCCGCCGGAGACCTCGGCGGCGCCCTGCAGTGCGTCGCACCACTCCTTGGCGTCCACCTGCTGCCGCGTGCCGGTGGCGGTGGGGCAGGCGGCGTCGGCGCCCAGCGGTGCGCTGGTGACGTAGCTGGCCGCGGTGCGGCGGTTGATGGCGATGCGGCTGGCCATGTCGTTCAGCAGGATCAGCGCCTGCGAGCGCTGGTACGACTCCATCTCGGAGGCCTGCATGCGGGCCTGGAGGCCGACGAGGCCGAACAGCCCGAAAGCCACGACGAGCAGCGTGACCAGCACTTCGATCAGAGTCGTGCCGCGCTGGCGGCGCAGGGGACGGTTTTTCACCATTTGCCGGACGGCGACTTCACGCCTTCGCTGGTGAGGGTGAGATCGCCGTCGCCCTGTTGCGCGCCGGTCGGCCTGAAGGTGAGCGTGTAGCCCGGCGCGCCGGAGGTCGAGAGGGTGACGTCGTAGCTGTAGTTCGCCGAAACCTCCGACGGCAGGCTGTAGCCGCTGGCGGTGAGCGCCGCCTTGTCGGCGTAGACGCGGTTGGCGATGAGGTACTGCTGCTGCCGGTTGGCGATGTCCATCATCTGCGCCTGGGCCGCCGAGCGCTTCGAGCGAATGATGTACTGCTGATAGCTCGGCAGGGCGATCGAAGCCAGGATGGCCACGATCGCGACCGTGATCATGACCTCGATCAATGTGAAGCCGCTGCTGCGTCTGCGTGCCTGCGAATGCTGGTTCATCGTGGCTCGGAAGGAATGTTTCACATTGTTAATTATGTGAATTTATCACATCTGAGGGAAATGCAAGGGCTTGGAAGCTCCGGTGTGCGGTGTCCGCCACGGCGGAATCCAGGGTTTTCCATTACGCAAAGCCACGCGCATGCTCCGCGCGGTGCGACGGATGCGTCGGCGCCTGGGCCCGGCAAAACTCCCCGGGTTCAATCCCAAGGAGACATCCGCATGCACAGCATCCGCCGCCATCTGGTGTGGCTGGTCGTGGCCGTGGTCGGCGCGTTCGCGCTCGCCACCGTGGCCCTGACCCGCGGCGAAAGCGTCAACGCCCTCTGGGTGGTGGCCGCCGCGATCTGCACCTATCTCATCGCCTATCGCTACTACAGCCTCTTCATCGCCGACAAGGTCCTGGGCCTGGACGGCAACCGCAAGACGCCGGCGCACCGCCACAACGACGGCCTGGATTACGTGCCGACCGACAAGAACGTGCTGTTCGGCCACCACTTCGCGGCCATCGCGGGTGCGGGCCCGCTGGTGGGGCCGGTGCTGGCGGCGCAGATGGGCTACCTGCCCGGCCTGCTGTGGGTGCTGGCCGGCGTGGTGTTCGCCGGCGCGGTGCAGGACTTCATCGTGCTGTTCATCTCAACGCGGCGCGACGGCCGCTCGCTGGGCGACCTCGTCAAGCAGGAGATGGGGCCGGTGCCCGGCATGATCGCGCTGTTCGGCACCTTCATGATCATGATCATCATCCTCGCGGTGCTGGCGCTGATCGTGGTGAAGGCGCTGGCCGAATCGCCCTGGGGCACCTTCACGGTGGCCGCGACGATTCCGGTGGCGCTCTTCATGGGCGTGTACCTGCGCTACATCCGCCCGGGGCGCATCGGCGAGGTGTCGGTGATCGGCTTCGTGCTGCTGATGCTGGCCATCTTCGGCGGCCAGGCCGTGAGCCAGAACCCCGAGTGGGCGCCGCTCTTCACCTTCGACGGCAAGGCGCTGACCTGGATGCTGGTCGGCTACGGCTTCGTCGCCGCCAGCCTGCCGGTGTGGCTGCTGCTCGCGCCGCGCGACTACCTGTCGACCTTCCTGAAGATCGGCACCATCATCGCGCTGGCCATCGGCATCGTGTTCGTGATGCCCACGCTGCAGATGCCTGCCGTCACGCAGTTCGCGCAGGGCAACGGCCCGGTGTGGTCGGGCAGCCTGTTCCCGTTCCTGTTCATCACCATCGCCTGCGGCGCCGTCTCGGGCTTCCACGCGCTCATCTCCTCGGGCACCACGCCCAAGATGCTCGACAACGAACGCCATGCGCGCTTCATCGGCTACGGCGGCATGCTGGCCGAGTCCTTCGTCGCGGTGATGGCGCTGGTGGCGGCCTCGTGCATCGAGCCCGGCATCTACTTTGCGATGAACAGCCCCGGCGCGCTGGTCGGCACCACCGCGCAGCAGGTTGCGGCCACGGTGTCGGGCTGGGGCTTCGTGATCACGCCCGAGATGCTGCTGCAGACTGCCAGGGACGTGGGCGAGACCACCATCCTCGGGCGCACCGGCGGCGCGCCGACGCTGGCCGTGGGCATGGCCCACATCCTCCACCAGGCGATCGGCGGGCAGGCCATGATGGCCTTCTGGTACCACTTCGCGATCCTGTTCGAGGCGCTCTTCATCCTCACGGCCGTGGACGCCGGCACCCGCGCCGGCCGCTTCATGCTGCAGGACCTGCTGGGCAGCTTCGTGCCCGCGCTCAAGCGCACAGACTCGCTGCCGGCCAACCTCGTCGCCACCGCGCTGTGCGTGGCGGCCTGGGGCTACTTCCTGTACCAGGGCGTGGTCGATCCGCTGGGCGGCATCAACACGCTGTGGCCGCTGTTCGGCATCTCCAACCAGATGCTCGCCGCCGTCGCGCTGATGCTGGGCGTGGTGGTGCTCTTCCGCATGAAGCGCGAGCGCTATGCGTGGGTGGCCATCGCGCCGGCCGCGTGGCTGCTGGCGTGCACGCTCACCGCGGGCTGGCAGAAGATCTTCTCGGCCGACCCGAAGATCGGATTCCTCTCGCACGCGGCCAAGTACACCGAAGGCATCGCCAACGGCGTGCTGGTGGCGCCGGCCAAGACGCCGGAGGCCATGTCGCGCATCGTCTTCAACGACCGCCTCGACGCCGCGCTGTGCGCGCTCTTCATCTTCGTGGTGCTGAGCGTGCTGGTCTACAGCATCAAGGCCTGCATCGCTGCGCGCGCGGCCAACCGGCCGACCGCGCAGGAGACCCCGTTCGAGCCGATGGGTACCGCCGCCGCGACGGCGGCCCACTGAAGCCATGGGCCTCGCATTGCCGGAAGCCGGGCGCTACTTCGCGCGCTCGCTCAAGCAGTCGCTGCGGCTCATGGTCGGGCTGCCCGACTACGACGCCTACCTCACCCACATGGCGGCCACCCATCCCGACCAGCCGCCGATGAGCTACGAGGCCTTCTTCCGCGAGCGGCTGGAGGCGCGCTACGGGGCGGGCAAGGGGCGCTGCTGCTGAGCCTGGCGCGGGATTGCGTTACAGCTCTTTCCGATCGAAGCCCTGTCCCGCGGGATGGACGGGCCCATTCCCCGGGCCTAGAGTCCCCTCCATGTCCGCAGCCCCGTGGCTGGAATGGAGGGTGATATGTCGCAGGATCCCTTTGCAGAGTTCAAGAGCCGGCAGCGCGAGATGTGGTCGACCTTCGCGCCGACCGCCATGTTCACGACGCCGGTGGCCGGTCATCTCGTCAGGTTCGCGCAGGTTGCGCAAGGCGAGACCGTGCTGGACGTGGGCACCGGCACCGGCGTGGTGGCCGTCACGGCGGCGCGCCGCGGCGCACGCGTCACGGGGCTCGACCTGACGCCCGAGTTGCTCGAAGCCGCGCGCGAGAACGCCGCCATTGCGGGACACGGCGACATCGCCTGGACCGAAGGCGACGCCGAGAACCTGCCGTATGCCGACGCCTCCTTCGACGTCGTGCTCAGCCAGTTCGGCCACATGTTCGCGCCGCGCCCCGAAGTGGCCGTGGCCGAGATGCGCCGCGTGCTGAAGCCCGGCGGGCGCATCGCCTTCGCCACCTGGCCGCCCGAGCACTTCGTGGGGCGCATGTTCGCCTTCATCGGGCGCAACTCGCCGCCGCCACCGGCCGGCGCGTCGCCGCCACCTCAATGGGGCAACCCGGCCATCGTCACGGAGCGCCTGGGCCAGCACTTCGACGCGCCGTTCTTCGGCCGCGGCACCATGCACTTTCCGGCCCTGAGCCTGGGGCACTTCCGCCTGTTCCTGGAGCGTTCGGTCGGCCCGATGCGCAAGCTGGTCGAAGGCCTTGCCGAAGACCCGCGGAAGCTGGCGGCGCTGCGGGCCGAGTTCGATGCGCTCGCCGAGCCTTACTACGTCGACAACGTGGTGCACCAGAGCTACCTGCTGACGCGGGCCCGCGCGCGCTGAGCGCCGCAGCGGCGGCCGGAGAGCCGGCCCGGAACGCGGTTGCATTTATTTAGAATTCGCGGGTCGCGCGACGCGATCCCTCGTCCGAAGCCCCGGCCACCGCGCCGGTGCGGGCCGGCGAAGGCACCCAACCCAGATTCGTTCAAGGCAGGGCACACACGGTTTCTCCGTCGAAGCGATGGAGGCGCCGGCGTGGCGCTTCGCGATTTCAAAAACAAATCGCCTTGAGGGAATTCCTGCCATGTCCGTCCGTTCTCGCGCGCCGCGCCTTCAGCTTCGCCTGCGCAATCCGTCCCTGATCGTCGCCGCCCTGGCCGCTGCCCACTGCGCGGCCCAGGCCCAGGGCACCGACACCACGCTCAAGGAGGTGACCGTCACTTCCGAACAGGATGTCGGCTACGCGCCTTCCGTCGGCAGCACGGCCACCAAGGGCAGCGCGCCGCTGCGCGACATTCCGCAGGCCGTCAACGTGCTGCCGGCGCAGCTGCTGCGCGACCAGGGCGCGACCTCGATGCAGGACGCGCTGCGCAACGCGCCCGGCGTGTCGTTCAACGCGGGCGACGGCCAGCGCGACCAGGTGGTGATCCGCGGCTTCACCGCCATTGCCGACTGGTTCGTCGACGGCGTGCGCGACGACGCGCTGTACTTCCGCGACCTGTCGGACACCGAGCGCATCGAAGTGCTCAAGGGGCCGGCGGCCGTGCTGTACGGCCGCGGCTCGTCGGGCGGCCTCGTCAACCGCGTGACCAAGAAGCCGATCTTCGAGCGGCCCTTCGGCGAGGTGTCGCTCGGCCTGGGCTCGCACGACTTCAAGCGCGCCACCGCAGACCTCAACACGCCCATCGGCGAGAACATGGCCTTCCGCCTCAACGTGGCGCGAGAGAAGTCGGGCAGCTACCGCGACCAGCAGTTCATCGACCGCTACAACATCGCGCCTTCGCTGGCCATCAAGTTCAGCCCGCAGACGGACCTGCTGCTGCAGTACACCAACGCCCACGACCAGCGCCTCACCGACTTCGGCATCCCGGCGCTCAACGGCCGCCCCGTGAACGTGCCCATCGGCACCTACTACGGCTCGGCGTTCGCGAAGCGCGACGACACCACCACGACCAAGGTGCAGTCGTTCACCGCCACGCTCAACCACCGCTTCAGCGATGCGCTGACCCTGCGCAACACCACGCGCTACTACAGCTACAAGCTGGACCGCTTCAACACCCTGCCCAGCGGCACCACCGACCCGGTGCGCCTCACGGTCGGCCGCACGCGCGGCTTCGTCGACCGCGACGAGAGCGGCTGGTTCAATCAGACCGACCTGACGTGGCGCAACGAGCTCGGCGGCTTCAGGCAGGAATGGCTGGTCGGCGCGGAGTTCGGCCAGCAGGACAAGCGCCTGTACTCGGTGAGTTCGGCCACCGGATACGAGCGCGTGAGCATCCTGAACCCGGTGGCCGTGCCGGCGCCGCTGCCGCTTTCGAGCTACACCGCCGCCAGCGCGATTCCGAGCAACTCCACGTTCAAGACGGCTGCGCTCTATGCGCAGAACCAGATCACGCTGGCACCGCAGTGGAAGGCGCTGGTGGGTGGCCGCTACGACGTGTTCGGGCAGGACACCTCCTTCGAGCGCACGCTCGCGCCGCTGTCGCGCACAGACCGCAAGTTCAGCCCGCGCGCGGGCCTGGTCTGGCAGCCGAGCGAAACCCAGTCGTACTACGTGTCGTACAGCCGCTCGTTCCAGCCTTCGGCCGAGACCTTCGCGCTGTCGGCCAGCAACACCGCCAACGACCCCGAGATCACGGTGAACAAGGAGATCGGCGCCAAGCTCGACTTCCTCGACGGCGCGCTCAATGTCACCGCGGCGCTGTTCAACCTGGAGCGCTCGGGCATCAAGAACACCGACCCGGCCAACCCCGCGCGGCAGATCAACGTCGGCACGCAGCGCACCAACGGCATGGAGCTGGCGCTGGCCGGCAAGCTGCCGGGCCGCTGGGACGTCAGCGCGGGCTACGCGTATCTCGACGGGCGCATGACCAAGTCGCTGGCCACGGTGAGCTCGCTGCAGTTGCCGATCGGCCCGGCGATGCCGGTGCAGGGCAAGATCGCGCCGCTCACGCCGCGGCACTCGGCCTTCGTGTGGCTCATGAAAGACCTGGGCAACGGCCTGAGCGCCGGCGGCGGCGTCAACTACGTGGCCTCGCGCTACGCGTCGCTGAGCAACCTCGTCACGCTGCCCTCGTACGTCACGGCCGACCTGGCCGCGAGCTACAAGACCGGGCGCTACGAGATCTCGGCGAACCTGAAGAACATCACCAACCGCAAGTACTACGTGTCGGCGCACGGCAGCGTGGACAACCTGATCATGCCGGGCCCGGGGCGCGAACTGCAGGTGATGCTGACCGCGAAGTTCTGATCCCGGATGCGGTTGCGGGCTCAGTCTGCGGCTGAGCCCGCCTGCGCGAATTCCAGCTTTTCCGTTCGGCGCCGCGGCGCGACGATGCCTCCACGACAACAACGTCCGTGGAGCCTATCGATGCCAACCGAACAACTCGACCTCGGCCGGATGACCGGCCTCTCGCTGCGCCTGCGTGTGGTGCTCTCGGGCGTGCTGATGCTGGCGGCCGCGATCAGCGCGGCGCGTCCTTCGGGCGCGGACATCGACCTGCAGGCCGAGCAGCGCTTCCAGCTTGCGCTGGAGGCCCAGGCCGCTCGCGACTACCGCGCCATGCTCCAGCACCTGCGCGATGCCGCCACGCACGGCCACGCCGAGGCGCAGGAGATGCTCGGGATGGTGCTGATGACCGGCCCCGCGCTCTACGGCACCGCCGTGAAGGCCGACCGCTGCGAGGCCGGCGAATGGATGCGCCGCGCGGCGGTGCAGGGCAGCGAGACGGCGAAGGTGCAGCTGACCTTCCTGAACCGCCTGCGCAGTTCGCCCGACGGGCGCCGCGCCTGCGGCTGAAGGGCCGGGCGCCCGATCATGGGCGAAGGCGCCGTCCGACGCAGGCCTGCCGGGGAGGTCGCTAGGCTGGGGCTCTTCCATCGGAGGCACGAGCAAGATGAAGCGACACCCGAAACACCCATTGGCCGGCCCGGCTCTTCTCATCGCGGCAGGCGTGGCGGCGATGCTCCTGGTTACCGGGTGCGCGGTGTCGCCGCCCACCATCCCGACGGCGAAGCAGGTCGACCTGCAGCGCTTCATGGGCGACTGGTACGTGATCGGCAACATCCCGACACGGCCGGAACGCGATGCCTTCAACGCGGTGGAGTCGTACACGTTGCAGCCCGACGGCCGCATCGACACCCGCTTCCGCTACCGCGAAGGCGGCTTCGACGGCCCGCTCAAGACCATGAACCCGGTGGGCCGCGTGGTGCCCGGCACCGGCAACGCGGTGTGGGGCATGCAGTTCGTGTGGCCGGTGAAGGCGGAGTACGTGATCGTCGACGTCGACAAGGACTACGGCCTGACGATCATCGGCCGCAGCAAGCGCGACTACGCGTGGATCATGGCGCGCACGCCGAGCATTCCCGAGCCGGCCTACGAGGCGGCGGTCACGCGCCTCAAGGCGCTGGGGTATTCGGTCGAGAACCTGCGCCGCGTGCCGCAGCGCTGGCCCGAGGAACAGGCCGGCGCCGCGAAGCAGTAGCCATTCAGGCGCCGCTGGCAGAGGCCATCGCCTCGAAGCCGCTCGCCAGGTCCGCCGTCAGGTCCCGCGGTGACTCCAGCCCGACGTGCAGCCGCACCACCGCGCCGCGCCCGCTCCAGTCGGTCACGCTGCGCGCGGCACGCATGTTGGTCCAGGCGACGAGGCTCTCGTAGCCGCCCCATGAGGAGCCGCGGCCGAAGAGCCTGAGCGCATCGACGAAGCGCTCGACCGCCGCGTTCCCGACGCCCGGCTGCAGCTCGATCGACAGCAGCCCGTTCGTGCCGCTGCAATCGCGCTTCCATATCTCGTGCCCCGGATGCTGCGGCAGCGCGGGGCAGAACACGGTCGCCACTTCGGGCCGCTCCTGCAGCCAGTGCGCCACTTCCAGCGCATGCCGCTCGTGCATCTGCAGCCGTGCCGAGAGCGTGCGCATGCCGCGCAGCACCAGCCATGCATCGTCGGGGCTCACGGTCATGCCGAAGGCGTCGCAGCGTTCGTTGAGCGGGCGCCATGCGGCCTCGGTGGTGGCGACGGTGCCCATCATCACGTCGGAGTGGCCCGAGAGGTACTTGGTTGCGGCCATGGTCGAGATGTCTGCGCCCAGCGCGAGCGGGCGGTACTGGACGCCGGAGCCCCAGGTGTTGTCGGCCGCGAGCAGCGCACCGCGTGCATGCGCCAGCTCGGCCAGCTTCGGCAGGTCGCACATCTCGTAGACCAGCGAGCCGGGGCATTCGGCGTACACCAGCCGCGTGTTCGGCTCGAACAGTTCCTCGATGCCGCTGCCGTCCGCCGCGAAGAAGGTGCTGCGGATGCCGTAGGGCTCCAGGAAGGAATGCACGAGGTTGCGCGTGGGCTCGTACACGCTGTCGGACATCAGCACGTGGTCGCCCGGCTTCAGGTACGACAGCAGCACCATGCCGATGGCCGCGAGGCCGGTCGGGAAAAGCCGCGTGCGCCAGGCGCCTTCGAGCTCGCTCACCGCGTCTTCCAGCGCGAAGGTGGTGGGCGTGCCGCGCGCGCCGTAGCTGAAGATGCGCTCCTCGTCGCGCCGAGCGCGAGCGTCGCGCATGGCGCCCACGCTGTCGAAGAGCACGGTGCTGGCGCGCACCAGCGGCGTGTTGACGGGCACGCCTCCGGCATGGGACGGGGCCTTGCCGGTGCGGGTGAGGCGGGTGTCCAGCGTCAGGCCGGAGGAAGCGTGGTGCGAGTCGGGCATCGTGTTCTGCTGGAAAGGCGAATCTGGGCCGCTATGTTGCTTCAATCAGTCGGCGCGCGCACCCGAAAGCTTGACGATGCGCGACCAGCGCTCGATGTCCTGCTTCAGCTGCGCAGCAAAAGCATCGGGCGTGCTGGCCACCACTTCGCTGCCGCCGTCGGTGACGAGCTTTGTCACCTCGGGCAGGCGCAGGGTGCGCACGATGGCTTCGTTGAGGAAGGCCACGCGCTCCGGCGGCGTGCCGGCGGGGGCGAAGAAGCCATACCAGTCCTCGAAGCGCGCGCCGGCATAGCCCAGCTCTTCCAGCGTGGGCACCTTCGCGAACACGCCGATGCGGCGCGGGCTGGTCACGGCCAGCACGCGCAGCTTGCCGCCTTGCACCATGCCCGCCACCGACGCGGTGGAGGTCACCATCACGTCGACCTGTCCGCCGATCAGGTCGGTCAGTGCCGGCCCGGCGCCCTTGTAGGGCACGTGCGTCATCTCCACGCCGTTGTCCTTGGCGAGCACCACGCCCACCAGGTGCGACAGCGTGCCGTTGCCCGGCGTCGCGTAAGTCACTTTGCCGGGGCTTGCCTTGGCCTTGGCGGCGAGGTCGGCGAAGCTCTTGAGGGGCGAGTTGGCCTCCACCACCAGCGCGAGCGGCGCGGCGTTGATCTGCGTGATGGGCACGAAGTTCTTGATCGGGTCGAAGCCCGGCGAGGCATACAGCGAGGGGTTCACGGCCATGATCGACACCTGCGAAGTGAGCACGGTGTAGCCGTCGGGCTTGGCGTCGGCCACCGCCTTGGCGCCGATGTTGCCGCCCGCGCCGCCGCGGTTGTCGACCAGGGCGGCCTGTCCCATGATCTCCGGCAGCTTGGTGGTGACCAGGCGCGCCGTCGCGTCGTTGCCGCCGCCCGGAGGGAAGGGCGAGATGAACTTCACCGGCTGCGACGGGAAGCCGTTGCGCGGCGCCATTGGCTCGGCGGTGGCTGGCTGGAGTGCGAGCGCCGCGAGCCAGGCGGCTGCGGCGGCAAGTCTGGCGATATGGGCGATGTGCGGGATGCGGCTGGCGAACGACATGACGGAACTCCTGGAATAGGAACTGACAAGGACGAACAGAAAGCGGGACCGATGAGGGCTCAGGCGTGCGATGCGGTGCCCGGCAGCCGGAAGGCCGCGCGCTCCTGCGCATCGAGCTGCGCGACGAGACCGGTCTCCCATGCGAGATAGCGGCGCGCGGCCTCCTTGTTGCCGTCGTGGCGGTCGTGCACGAAGAACAGGTAGTCGATGCAGTCCGCGTCGGCGGGCAGCGCGGGCGTGGCCTTCACGGGCAGGCCTGCGGCGCTCCAGGCGGCCATGCCGCCGGACAGCAGCAGCGGGGCGGGCGAGACGCCGGCGAGTTCGCAGGAGGCTGCCCATGCGGCGAGCGCCGCGTCGTCGGCAACCAGCACGAGCTGGCGGGGCTCGCCTTTGAGGTCGGCGGCGAGGCGCGGGCGGATCGACCAGCGCGCCTGCGCGATGTGGCCGGCGCGAAACTGCATGCTGCCGCGCAGGTCGATCACGGCCACGTCGTTGCGCTCGATGCGCGCTGCGAGCGTCTTCGCGTCGATGGTGTCGAGCGCGGGTGCGGCAGGCGCCTCAGCCGGCGTGAGAGCCAGCCCGCTCGCCAGCCCGCCTTCGAGCACGCTCGCGTCGTGCCCCATCTGCCGCAGCCAGCTCGCGATGGTGGGCGCGCGAACGCCGTCGTTGTCGAACAGCACCAGCCGCGCGCCGCGCACGCCGAAATACTGGTCGCCGGCCTGCATCAGCTGGCCGCCAGGCGTGTGCTGCGCGCCGGGCAGGGTGCCGGCGGCGAATTCCTCCGGCGTGCGCACGTCGCAGAGGAAGAGGCTGCGGCTGGCGTCGTCGGCCCATTGGCGCACGGTCTGCGCGTTCACGCTGGGAACGTCGAAGCGCGCTGCGAGCGCCTTGGCGGCGGGGCGCAGGTCGGTGTTGCCGCTGTCGTCGGCATAGCGCTGCGTGCCGCCGTGCTCCAGCTTGTGGTCGTTGAGGTACCAGCCCTGCGTGCCGTTCTCCAGTGCATACACCGGGTTGGGCAGCCCGAGGTTGATGAGCGTCTGCGCGCCGATGATGCTGCGCGTGCGGCCCGCGCAGTTGATGACGATGGGCGTGGTGGTGTCGGGCACCAGCCGGCGCACGCGGTAGGCGAGCTCGCCGTTGGGGCAGCAGGTGGCGCCGGGGATGTTCATCTTGCGGAACTCGCTGGTGGGGCGGCCGTCGAGCACCACCACCTTGTCCTTGCGCGCCAGCATGTCGGCCAGCTGGTCGGCGCTGACGCGCGGCGTGTGATAGACCTCCTCGGCCAGTTCGCCGAAGGTCTTCGAAGGCAGGTTGACGCCCGCGAAGAGCACGTAGCCCGCGGCCTTCCATGCGCGGGCGCCGCCCTGCAGCACGTGCACGTCGGTGTAGCCCAGCGCGGCGAGCCGTGCCGCGGCGCGCTCGGCGACCTCGCCGCCGTCGCCCTCGTCGTAGACCACCGTGCGCACGCCGCGTCGCGGCACGAGGCGCGGCGCGTCGATCTCCAGCCGGCTGAAGGGCAGGGGAATGCCGTAGAACAGGTGGGCTTCGCCGTACTGGCCGTGCTCGCGCACGTCGAGCAGCGCGATCTCGCCGCCGTCGTGCAGCCAGGATTTGAGGGTCTTCGGGTCGATGGTGTGGGTCATGGAGGCGGGGCGTCGGGACGAATGAGGTCCTGCGAGGCCGCTGCGCGCGGCCCGCATGAACAACGAGAAAAGGTGAAAGAAGAAGCGGCTAGCGGCGCGTCTGCACGCCGATGCCCATGGTCTGGTACGTGCCCGCTTCCAGGTCGTAGGCGGTGCGGCTGTTCAGCGTTTCGAGTGCGCGGCCGTACATGTGCAGGTGGCGGATCACCTGCTCGCCCTGGATCTCCACCGAGTGGATGTCCTCGGGCATCAGCGCGATGCCCTTGCCGGGCGCGACGACGACCAGCTCCGTCTGCTCGAGTTTGCCCACGCCCGGCACGCTGCCGTCGTCGGTGCGCTCGTAGACGCGGTTGTGCTCGGTGCCTTCCACCGCCGCGATGCAGGCCCAGGTGGTGTGGTTGTGCGGCACGATCTTCTTGCCCGGGCGCATCACGTTCAGGTAGAGCGCGTAGCTCTGGTCGGCGTCTTCGGCGATCAGGTAGCGGGCCTGGTGCTCGCCGGCCTCGGGCGGCGGAAAGTCGGCGGCGCCCCAGTACGCGGTGCGCGCGGCCAGGCCCTGCAGCGCGTCGAGCACCACGGCGAGCTTCTCGCGGGTGGGCTCGCCGCCGCCGATGGCCTTCTTCATGGTGGCGATGGACGCCTCGACGGCCTGGCTGCGTTGCTCGGACGGGGTGCTGCTCATTCGGTCTTTCTCCAGTGGGGTTACCTGTTCGATGTGCGTCCACTGTAGTGACGGGGGCGTGACGCAACAATCCAGCTGGCGCAGGAAACACTTCAATAAAATTAATACATGCCCACGCTCGATCTCGAACTGCTGCGCTCCTTCGCGGCCGTCGTCAGCCATCACAGCTTCGCGGCGGCGGCGGTGCACCTGGGGCGCACGCAGTCGGCGATCACGCAGCAGATGCAGCGGCTGGAGGAGCAGATCGGCCACCCGCTCTTCGCCAAGCAGGGGCGGCAGAAGCGGCTGACGGAGCACGGCGAGAAGCTGCTGACCTACGCGCACCACATGCTGGCGCTGAACGACGAGGCGCTGCGCAGCCTGCGGCAGGGGCAGCTCGAAGGCAACCTGCGCATCGGCGCGCCGCACGACGTTGCCGAGACCATGCTGCCGCTGCTGCTGGCCGAGGTGGCGCGCACATCGCCGCTGCTGCAGCTAGACATCCACATCGGCCGCAGCCCCTACCTGATGACTTCGCTCAAGAGCGGCGAGGTCGACATGATCATCTCCAACCGCGCCGACGCGCAGTCGCAGTTCGAAGGCGTGGTGCTGCGCAACTCGCCCACCGTGTGGCTGTGCGCCGCAAGCTACGTGCACGACCCGGCCAAGCCGGTGCCGCTCATCATGGCCGACGGGCCCAGCATCTTCCGCCGCATCGGCCACGAGGCGCTCGACACCGCGGGCGTGGCCTGGACGCCGCGCTACACATCGTCGAGCCTGATCGGCATCAAGGCCGCGCTGCGCGCCGGGCTGGGCGTGACGGCGCGCGGCGTGGAGCAGCTCGACGCCGGCCTGCGCGTTCTCGGCGCCGGCGACGGCATGCCGAGGCTGCCCGACCTGGCCTACTACCTCTACGTGCGCAGCCACGTGGTGAACCCGGTCACGCGCCAGGTGTTCGAGACGCTCAAGAAGCAGCTGCGGCTGCCGCGCACGGACATGCCGGCGTAGCTCGATCAACCCTCGGTGGCCGCGCTCGTCATCGCATAGCTGCCGCGCCCGCCCTGCTTGGCCCGGTACATGGCCTTGTCGGCCGCGGCGAGCAGGTCGCGCGGCGCCTCGCTCCCGTTGCCCAGCGCGATGCCGACCGACACGCCGATCGCCATGCCGGCCTGCTCCTGCGGCAGCGGCTCGGTGATCGCGTCGATGCACCGCTGCGCCAGCGCCAGCGCGCCCTGTTCGGCGGGCTCCTTGAGGCCGGTGGCGAGCAGCACGAATTCGTCGCCGCCGATGCGGGCCACCGTGTCCGTCTGCCGCACCAGCTCCTGCAGCCGGCGCGCGATTTCCTGCAAGGCCCTGTCGCCGGCCTCGTGGCCGAAGGTGTCGTTGAGGCTCTTGAAGCCGTCGAGGTCGAGATACAGCACCGCCACCATGTGCCCCTGCCGCCCGGCGTGGGCCAGCGCCTGCTGCAGCCGGTCGTCCAGCAGCTTGCGGTTGGGCAGGCCGGTGAGCGTGTCGTGGTGGGCCAAGCGCTCCAGCGCCTCCTGGTTGTCGAGCAGCTTGGCCAGCAGGCGGTTGAAGGCCTGCGTGAGATGGCCGATCTCGTCGTCGCACACCACCTTCAGCGGCGCGAGCGGGAGTTCGCCGCGGGTCATGCGGTCGGCCTGGTCGGCGGCGCGGAACAGCGGTCGCAGCAGCCAGGCCATGACCAGGCCCAGCACGATGAGCACCGCCGACACCGCGGGCCCGCGCTGCGCCAGGATGAAGGACTGCATCCGCCCCACCGGCGCCAGCGCCTCCGCGACGGGCAGCCGCGCCACCACGAACCAGCCGCTCGTCGGCACCGAGGCGATGGCGGAGATTTCGTCGATGCCCTTGGCGTTGCGCGTCGTCCCGCTGCCGCGAAAGCCCGCCATGGCGCGATCGTGCAGCAGGTTCACGCCATCCGGCGGCGTGGGCTTGAGGGACATCGATACGTCCGTGGAAGCGACGAAGAGCCGGTCGCGCGGCGAGATCACGAGAATGCCGCCGGACTGGCCTACACGCCCATCCTGCAGATGGTCGAGCAGGCCGTCGGCCGTGAGGTCGGCGGTGCCCAGCAGCACCGCGACAACCTGGCCGGCGCCGTTGCGCATGGGCACGGCCATGGGCAGCGCCGAGTGCCCCGACGGCGTGGCGTGAGGACGGCCCACCGCGCGCTGCCCGGCGAGCGCGGCGGTGAATTCCGGACTGTCCGTGACCAGCTGTCCGGCATCGTCGAGCCGCTTGCCGCCGGTGTCGGCGACCGTCAGTCCGAGGGGGACGAGGGCGCTCAGCGTGCTGCGTTCGGCGAGCCATGCCCGCAGCTGCCCGGGCTGCGCCAGGAGTTCGGGCGGCACGGCGCCCGCCAGCCGCTCCAGGAACGACAGCCGCTCGCCCAGGTAGTTGTCGACGTCGCGGGCCACGTAGGTGGCCAGCGCCGTCTGCTGCGTCGCCACCGACCTGGTGAGGTCCTCGCGCAGGAAGCGGGTGAGCTGGATGTAGCTGGCAGCGGTGCCCACGACCGCCATCACCAGACCCATGACGAGCAGACGGAAAACCAGGCTGTTTGCGGATTTTCGGAGATTCACTCTGGCGTCGGGTCTGGAGGCGGGTAGGTGCGGGACTGTATCCGAAGCGCTGCCCAGGCCCTTCTTTGGGCCTCCTTCCGCCTTTGTCCGTCGGCCGGATTCAGCTCGCCATGCCGAAGAAATGCTGCCGGTAGCGCGGTGCCACGTCGTCCACCCGCAGCATCAGCGGCAAGTCGGCCGTGTTGAAGGCGACGTCGAGCGCGGGTGGCCCGAGCAGGCGCGCGCCGCAGCGCAGGTAGCCCTTGATGAGCGGCGGAGCGGCCGGCGGCGGCGTGTCGCTGTCGGCATCGCTGTCGGGCTCGGCGTCCAGCGGCAGCGCGATGCGCGGCTCCACGCGCCAGCGCTCTTCCACCAGGTGGGTGCGGCACAGCCGGTGCCACAGCCGCGCGGCGCTCGCGCCCTGGTCGTCCAGGCCGATGCTGGCGCAGCCGATCATGGTGTCGAGCGCGTGGTCGACCATGTACTGCCCCAGCGCGGCCCACAGCGCCATGATGACGCTGCCCGAGCGCCAGTCGGCGTCCACGCAGGAGCGGCCCAGCTCCAGCGCGTTGCCGCGCAGCGGGGCGAGCGGGGAGAGGTCGAACTCGGTGTCGGTGTAGAAGCCGCCGGCCCTGCGTGCCGCGCCCGGCGTGAGCACGCGGTAGGTGCCGATGAGCGGGCCGGGCCCGTTCACAGGGTCGACCGAGCGCACCAGCAGGTGGTCGCAGTAGCTGTCGAAGCGGTCGGCGTCGAGGCCGGGCGGGGTGCCTTCAGGCGGCGTGAGGTGCGCGCCCATCTCCAGTGCGAACACCCGGAAGCGCAGGCGCTGGGCGTCGCGCACATCGTCCTCGCAGTCGGCCCAGCGGGTTTCCAGCGCGGGCATGGCGGCGGGCGAAGTGAACGAACGGTCGGGCCGGGCTTGCGAAGAGGCGATGTCCATGTGCGTGTGGCCACTCAGTTGGAGGGTGGATAGCGGCCGACCAGGCGGTTCTGCCGCCGGTTGAGCCGTGCGAGCGCGAGCAGGCCGATGGGCCGCACGCCGGCCTTGCGCTGCGCCGCGCCAATGGCGAACAGCAGCCGCTGCTTGGCGAAGACCATGCGCAAGCCCTGTATCACGCCGATGTCCGGGTCCCAGGCCTCGATGGCCTCGGAGCCCGCGCCGTTGACTTCCATGATCGTGAAGCCGCGCCCGGCGGCGAGTTCGCGCAGGCTCTCGTAGCGCACGTCGAAGCGGCCGAAGCGGAAGTCGGGCATGTCGCGCGCGACGGCGTCGACGGCGCGCACCAGTTCGGCGGTGATGAGCGCCGCGGCGTCGCGGTAGAGCCCCCCGACGCGGGTGGAGCCGATGGTGGCGAGCCGCACCTGCTGCCCGGCCGCCGGCACGCTGCCGAACGGTACGCTGCATTCGTGGCGCGGCGAGCGCGCGATGCGGCGCGCCCGCACGTCGGCCGCCACGAGCTGGGCCACCGTGCTGCGGCCGTCGCCCGTCACGCGAGGAAAGTAGCGCAGCGCCAGCCCGACGATGCGGCCTTCGCCGGTGACCGGATCGCGCGCGTAGAAGATGCCGGCCTCGCCATCCTGCGGCAGGTAGCGCTGCAGCACCACCGTCTCGCCATGAGGAAAGACCGCCAGGTACGCCAGCAGTGCAGCCATGTCCGGCAGCAGGCGCACGCCGTAGCCGCACAGGCCGAGGTCGGGCTTGGCGACCAGCGGGAAGCAAAGGGCCTCCGCGGCGATGGTTTGCCGCAGCGAATCCTCCGTCGCCGTGCCGTCGTTGAACACCGCGCAGTAGTCGGCCGTGACCGAGCGCGCCAGCGGCCCCATGCCCCGGAAGTATTCGAGCTTGCCTTCGCCCGCCATGCCGCCCGAAGTGATGTGCGGATTGGCGGCGCAGGGCACGGTGGCGCCCCCATGGCGCAGCGAGAGCCACAGCCACTGCACCACCAGCGGCACGCAGATGAGCCACTTGGGCATGCGCTCCAGCACGCTGCATTCGCGCACCACGGCCAGCCGAGAGGTGTCGGCGCCGCCAAGCTCCAGTTCCGCGGCCATCACCCGGCCTCCGGCCTGCGCGTGGCGACGAGGCCCACGGCGGCGATGCGGTCGATGTGCGCGTACACCGGCCGTTCCAGCTCCTCCCCGAACACGTCGGGGTCGATCTCGGCGTACGACCACTCGAAGGCGGGCGCCGCCAGCAGCGGCTGTATCTCGGCGAGGAAGGGGTCTTCGCCGTCGACCATCGCCACGCCGGTGTAGAGCAGCAGCTGCCCGCCCGGTGCCAGCCGCTTCAGCGACTCGGCCGCGATGCGCGCGCTCAATGCCCGCCCGAGCCGCGCGCCGCCGTGGCGGTAGGCGCGCTGGGCGGCGTCGTCGAGGTAGGGCGGGTTCGACACGATGAGGTCGAAGTCGCCCTCGACGGCCGAGAGTGCATCGCCCTGCGCGAGCGCGACCTCGACGCCCGCCGCCTCCGCGTTGACGGCCGCGTACTGCAGCGCGAGCGGGTTGATGTCGTTCATCACGATCGTCGCGGGCGTGCCCGTGGCGGCCAGCGCGCGCGCCACCGCGATGCCGCCCGCGCCGCTGCCGCAGCCCACGTCGAGCACGCGCAGCGGCTTGCGTTGCGCCTGATGCCGGTCCAGCGCATGCCGGATGAAGCGCGCGAAGCGGCTGGTGTCGGGGCCGAAGAACACGGCGTTTTCCTCGACCGTGGGGTAGGCCGAGTGAAGGAACAGGTCGTCCCCCAGGCTGGCGATGCGCACCGTGCTGCGCAGCAGCGAACCGGTGCGACGCACGATGCCGGCATGCTCCATGGCGGCCAGCAGTTCCGGCGGCACCGTGCGGGGCTCGAACGACAGGTTCCAGCCGAAGATGTCGCGCAGCGTGGCGCCTGGCTCGCGCCCGCGCCGGGCGAGCACGCGCTGGTGGGTGAGCGGCGTGACGGTGGTGAAGCGATAGCCTGTGCCAGCCACCTGCCGCAGCACATCGGCCGCGTTCATCATGCGGCCAGCTCCTCGGCCTCGCGCAGTTCGGCGCTGTAGCGCTCGAAGCAGCGCTCTCCGCAGGCCAGCCGCATCAGCGCGCCTTCGGCGATGAACTGCCCGCAGGACGGATCGGCCTCGACCAGCGGCCGGATCACCTCGCGCAGCCATGCGCGCGAGTGCGACACGTCGAGCGCCGCGTGCAGGTCGAAATAGGCGCGCGCGCGGCCGCTCAGCCCCAGGCGGCGCATGCCGGCGGCCACCAGCTTCACGCGCCCCGGGGCCGTGAGCTCGATGACGCCGAGCGCACCGATCGAGTGGTAGGCGTAGCGCCGCGTGGTCGCCAGCGCGACCATGGTGTTGGCGAGCGCCAGCGACTCCCACACGGTGGTGTCGATGGCCGGATGCAGGTCGAGTTCGCGCACCATCTGCTCCAGCATCTGGCCGTGCATGGCGCTTTGCTTGCCGTGCCCCATCTCGTCCCAGAAATTGCGCGCGCACTCCAGCTTGGGCTGCGGCGGCAGCTTGACCTGCGTGCAGGCCAGCAGGTCCTCGAAGCCCGCTTCGCCCGCGGCCTCCTGCGTGAGGAACCATCGCATCTGCGCCAGCGTGGCTTCGCCGGCCAGCCAGTCGAAGAGCGGATGGTGCTGGCCCGGCCCGTTCTGCTCCAGCGACTCGAACCAGGCGACGAAGTGGGCCGCGTTGCCGGTGGAAGCCGATGCCGCCGCCTGCACGGTGGCGCGCAGGGCTTCGAGATGCTCGCCTTCCAGCAGGCGGCAGGCGTGCTCGTCGGCGAGTTCGTCCTTCCACCACGGCGAAGGAATGCCGGGCCTCAGCCGCACGGCGTTGAACCGCGCCAGGCGGCGGTGAAGCTGCGTGCTGGTGTCTGCGCTGGCGTCCGGGGTGTCGTCAGTGGACATGGCCGATCCTCGTCATCCGCTGGGCAAAGGGGCAGAGTGCGCCTTTGCGCGGCGGCTGTCCGTCAGACGGCGCCTACAGATTCGGCCCTGGTGGCCGGTGCGCGTAGAGAAACCGCTTCAGGTCGACCAGATGCGCGGCGTGGCCGCAGGCAACTGCCACAGCTCGCCACGCCAGGCCTGCCAGACCTGCCGCAGCAGCTGCATCGCAGGCTCGACCACGGGCGCCAGCACGCGCAGCACCACCACCTCGGCATGCGGGCTGGTGGCCCCGGCGCTCTCGGCCAGGGGGCTCCCCTCGAGCAGCGTGCGCGCATGCGCGAGCAGGGCATCGCGCCGGGCGCGCGCCACCGGCGAGCCCGCCACGAAGAAGAGCGACGCCATGCAGCGGTGGCCGCCCAGGCCGATGGGGCTCTGCAGCAGCCGGTGGTCGGCCGCGTCGATGCGTCCGCGCTCCAGCCAGATGCCGGGCACCTCGATGTGCTGCAGATAGGTGCCTCGCTCGAAGGGCTGGCCGGCGTTGGGCAGGCCCAGCGCGGTCACGTCCCAGCCGATCAGTTCGGCGCCGGGCTCGACCTCTATGCCGAGCCGGTTCTCGGCCTGGCAGCCGCTGTAGCAGATGGCTTCGAGCGGCAGCCATTCGAGCCGCGCGCCTGCCGCAAGGCGGATGCGGGTGCGCTGCAGCGCGAGCTCGCCCTCGGAGCGGTAGAAGCGCGAGGCGCCGGGCGTGGTGATGAGCCCGTGGCTGCCGTCGGCGCCCTCGATGTCGATGTCGAGCGTGTCGCCGCCCACCAGCCCGCCGGGCGGATGCACCAGCACGTTGTGGCAGACGGCATCGCCCTCGGGATAAAGGCTCTGCAGGATGCGCAGCGGGCCGTCATGGCGGAAGCGGGCGAGGGTGCGGGCGGATTCCTGCTGGTAGGAGAGATGGAGACGGGCGTGCCAGGGCATCCGGCGAGTCTAGTTCGGCTGCTTCGGGACTCAGACCTTCCAGGCGCCGTCGTGCGCGGCGCTGGCTTCATCGATGAGAGCCGGGCCTATGCACTCGATGGGATGCGGCGAGGCGCGGAACACGTCGCGGCACGACAGCTCCGCGTCGCGCTGGTCCTGCCGCTCGCCACGGAACACGCGCAGCCGCTCGGCGTCGATGCCGAACACCACGCGGCCGATGTTCGACCAGAAGATCGCGCCCGCGCACATCACGCAGGGCTCGCCCGAGGCGTAGAGCGTGGCGCCGGCCAGTTCCTCGCGAGAGAGTCCGCGCCCGGCCAGCGCGCGCAGCGCGTTGACCTCGGCGTGGGCGGTGCAGTCGCCGGTCTCGGTGTTGCTGTTGCCGGCCTCGGAGAGCACTTCGCCGGCGGCCGAGACGATCACGCAGCCGAAGGGCCGGTTGCCCCTGCGCCGCGCCGCGTGCGACCACACGATGGCCTTGCGCAGGTAGCGGCCGTCGCGTTCGTCGAGGGCGGTCTCTGGCGGATAGAAGGTGCCGATGCTGTTGCTGTCGATGGAATCGTTCATGCCTTGGAGGATTTCGGAAGAGTGCGTTCGCTGCGCGATGGGAGCATCGAAGTGTTGAAGATGGCGTCGGACGCGGGCTTGACCTTCAGGCCGAAGACTTCGGCCACCTCGTCGACCTGCTGCTCCAGCGTGAGCTTCCTGATGTCGCCGAGGCCATGGCCCTGCGTGTCGGCCGCGCCGACGTACTGCGCGGTGATGCCCCAGCGCTCGAGTTCGATTTTCTCATCGAGGATGGGCTCGCGCTGCCGCATCGCGGCGATGCTGGGCGCCGGGTTGGCGAAGGTCTCGACGATGGCGCGATTGCTCGCGCGCAGGAAGGCGGCCACCACCTTCGGGTTCTGCGCGATGAGGTTGCTGCCCGCGAGGATGGCGTTGCCATACAGGTTCACGCCCGCGTCGGCGTACTTGAGCACCGAGAGTTCCTCGGGCTTCATGCGCGCGAAGAGCGAGACGGCCGAGTCGTGGAAGTAGGTGGCGGCATCGACGTCGCCGCGCACCATCACGTTGTCGCGCGCGCTGAAGTCCGTGGTCTGCCACTGGAAGGCGTCGGCGCGCATGCCCTGCTTGCGTGCCACCAGCGGCCATGCGCGGCGTGTCGATTCGACGGCGGCGGCCGCGACCTTCTTGCCCGCGAGGCTCCTGAAGTCGCCGGTCACGCCGCGGTCCTTGCGGCCGATGATCGCGAACGGTGCGCGGTTGTAGTACTGGTAGACGGCCTGCACCATCGGCGTGCCGGGGTTCTGCGCGTTGAACTCGACCAGCGAGCTGATGTCGCCCAGCCCCAACTGGTAGACGCCGCTCGCGATTCGCGTGATGGAGGCGACCGAACCGGCGCCGGTGTCGATGCTCACGTCGAGCCCTTCGTCCTTGTAGTAGCCCTTGGCCAGCGCGAGGAAGAAGGGCGCGGTCTGCCCGTTGATGCGGAAGTCGAGCGTGAACTTGAGCGGGGTGAGCTTGCCGTTCTGCGCAAGCACGGCGGGGGCGGCGATGGTTGCGATGGTTGCGGTAGTGGCCGCGAGGAAGGATCGACGTTGCATGTGAGGCCTCGGAAGCTTCGTGTCTTGAATCCGGTCGCCCTTTCCCGGTGAAGGAAGAAAGGCGGCGGGCGTTTCAAGAGCAATTTCCGGGCGGGCGCACAGTCGTGGTGCGTGCGCTGCTGAACGCTTCTACTCTTGCGGGCGGTGATGCACGAGGCATGCCAAGGGCTTTTGCTCGGGATTGGGCCTGGGGCTTGGAGGCGTGGCCGGCCGCGCGCACAATCCGGGCGCGCAACTTGCAAGGCAGCCTGCGCAGAGTAGAAGCGTTCAGCCGCCGGCATCGCCGGGTCCAGGCAGGAAATTGCTCTTTCAGTTCGTCCCCACACGACCACAGAAGGAGTCCGCGCATGCTCGTCACCCGTCAACCCGTCTTCCGCAAGTTCTGGCATGCCGTCATGCCGCTCACCGAACTGGCCAACGGCCCGAAGCCCTTCAGGCTGCTGGGCGAAGACATCGTCCTCTTCATCGATGCCGACGGCCAGCCCGCCGCCTTGCGCGACCGCTGCTGTCACCGCACCGCGAGGCTCTCCAAGGGCTGGTGCGTGGACGGCGAAGGCCAGGCCTGCGGCACCGGCGCGATCCAGTGCGGCTACCACGGCTGGACTTACGACCGCAGCGGCCAGGTCATCCGCATTCCGCAGTACGAGGCCGACCGCAGGATCTCGCCCGAGTACCGCACCACGGCCTACCGCTGCACCGCGCGCTACGGCTACGCATGGGTGGCACTGGAGGAGCCCATCGCCGACATCCCCTCGATTCCGGAGTTCGACGACCTGGGCTACCGCACCATCTTCCAGTTCTACGAAGAGTGGCAGACCAGCCCGATGCGCGCGCTGGAGAACTCCTTCGACAATTCGCACTTCAGCTTCGTGCACCGCGCCACCTTCGGCGTGGCCGCGAGCCCGAAGCCGAGCAAGTACGAACTGGTTGAGAACGACTCGGGCTTCTACGCCGAGACGATCATCGACGCGACCAACCCGGTGAAGTTCCATGCGATCAGCGGCGTGACCGACCCCATTACCACGCGCCACATGCGCAACGCCTACTTCCTGCCGTTCTCGCGCCGGCTCGACATCGAGTACCCCAGCGGCGTGCGCCACATCATCATCAACTGTTTCACGCCCATCGACGACGGCCGCATGCAGCTGTGCCAGTGGCTGTTCCGCAACGACACGGAGGCCGATTGCACCGCGCAGATGCTGATCGACTTCGACGAGGTGATCACGCGCGAGGACAAGGACATCCTCGAATCGACCGATCCCGACGCGCTGGTCGACACGCGCCGGCGCGGCGTGGAGTATTCGATGGAGTCGGACCGGCCCGGGATGCTGATCCGCAAGCACCTGATGCAGCTGCTTGCGAAGCATGGGGAAGCGGAGGTCTATCGCGGGATGGACGAGAACGCCGTGATTCCCATTGCGAAGGCTGCTTGAATTCGGGATCCGAACGCAGAAGAAAGACAAAAGTTACGCAGAAGTCGCAGAAGGGATCAAAAGAATTATTGTTTTTCCTTCTGCGATTTCTGCGTGGTTTTCGCGACTTCTGCGTTCTGGCCCCGCCTCCTCAGGCAGTGACTGAAGCAGGGCGCGGTTGCTGGACGCGCGACGAGCCCGATTCGTAGCGGTCCATCGCCAGGCCGTCGGTGCGGATCTCGGGGCGCTGGCCCATCACCATGTCGGAGATGAGCTTGCCCGAGCCGCAGGCCATGGTCCAGCCCAGGGTGCCGTGGCCGGTGTTGAGGAACAGGTTCGCGTAGCGCGTGCCGCCGATGATGGGGGTGCTGTCGGGCGTCATCGGGCGCAGGCCGGTCCAGAAGGTGGCGTTCGGCACGTCGCCGCCGGGGAACAGGTCGGTAACGACCTTTTCGAGCGTGGCGCGGCGGGCAGGGTTCAGGCGCAGGTCGAAGCCGCCGAGCTCGGCCATGCCGCCCACGCGGATGCGGTTGTCGAAGCGCGTGACGGCCACCTTGTAGGTCTCGTCGAGCACCGTCGACTGTGGCGCGAGCGATTCGTCGAGCAGCGGCACCGTGAGCGAGTAGCCCTTGACCGGGTACACCGGAATGTCCAGGCCCAGCGAGGCGATGGCGGCGCGCGAGTAGCTGCCGAAGGCCATCACGTAGCGGTCGGCCGTGAGGATCTTGCCGGCGGTGGTGCGCACGCCGGTGATGCGGCCGCCGTCGGTCTCGAGCGCGGCGATGGTCTGGCCGAAGCGGAAGTCCACGCCCAGGCCGCGCGCGATCTCGGCGAGGCCGCGGGTGAAGAGATGGCAGTCGCCGGTTTCGTCGTTGGGCAGCCGCAGGCCGCCGGTCAGCCGGTCGCGCGCACCGGCCAGCGCGGGCTCGATGCGGGCGAGCGCATCGCGGTCGAGCAGTTCATAGGGAACGCCGCATTCCTCGAGCACCGCGATGTCGCGCTGCACCGCGTCGAGCTGGGCCTGCGTGCGGAAGAGTTGCAGCGTGCCGCCGGTGCGCTGCTCGTACTGCAGGCCGGTGTCGGCGCGCAGCTGCTGCAGGCAGCCGCGGCTGTATTCGGCCACGCGCATCATGCGTTCCTTGTTCACCGCATAGGCCTCGGGCGAGCAGTTGCGCAGCATGGCGGCCATCCAGCGCAGCTGAAACAGCGTGCCGTCGGGGCGGATCGACAGCGGCGCGTGCTTCTTGAACATCCACTTGATCGCCTTCAGCGGAATGCCCGGCGCGGCCCACGGCGTGGAGTAGCCGGGAGACACCTGGCCGGCGTTGCCGAAGCTGGTTTCCTCGGCGGGGCCGGCCTGCCGGTCGAGCAGGGTGACTTCGGCGCCCGAGCGGGCGAGGTAGTAGGCCGTGGTGGTGCCGATCACGCCGCCGCCGAGAACGATGACTTTCATGGTGTATTCGCCGATTCAAATGGAATGAATGGAATCTAAAGTCCTCAAGGCAGTGGATTCCACTGATTTACTCGATTCGGCAGTGGAATACACTGCCGCAAACCTTCCAAGGCCGCCCCCGGAGTGAAATGCCCGAACTCGACCGCATAGACCGCAAGATCCTCGACGTCCTGCAGCGCCAGGGGCGCATGTCGATGACCGAACTGGCCGAGCGCATCGGCCTGTCGGCCTCGCCCTGCGCCGAGCGCGTGAAGCGCATGGAGCGCGACGGCGTCATCACCGGCTATCACGCCCACGTGTCGCCCGAGGCGCTGGGCCGCACGCTGCTTGTGTTCGTGGAAATCAAGCTCTCGGCCAAGTCGGGCGACGTGTTCGACAAGGTCCGCAAGGAGCTGCTGCACATGCCCGAGGTGCTCGAATGCCACCTGGTGTCGGGCAGTTTCGACTACCTCGTGAAGGCACGGCTGAGCGGCATGAGCGAATACCGGCACCTGCTGGGCGACATCCTCAAGAAGCTGCCGGTGGCGGCCGAGTCGCACAGCTACGTGGTGATGGAAGAAATCAAGGAAACGCTGATGCTGGCTGTAGACCGCTGAATCGATGAGCACCGACAACGACGTTCCCGACGTCATGATCCGCCCCTGGCGCCTTGAAGACTTCGACGCGGTGAAGGCCATCCTCGACGACACCTTCGCCGGTACCTGGCTGCCGCAGCTCACACCCGAGGCCGCGAAGGCCTACCGCGACAGCGGCGCGCCCCTGGGCTACATCGACGAGAAGGGCCCCGAATTCTTCGTGGCCGAAATCGACGGCGAGGTGGTCGGCATGGTGCATTGGGAGCACGATTTCGTGCATGCCCTGCACGTACCGGCCAGGCACCAGCGCAAGGGGATCGCGAGGGCGCTGATGGCCTTCGCGGAAGACGGCATGCGCGTCGACGGCGTGGAGCTCGCGCGGCTGGAGACCGACACCTTCAACACGCAGAGCCAGGGCTTCTACCTCGCGCTCGGCTACCGCGAGGCAGACCGCTACCCCGACCTCGAATGGCACAGCGGCTTCACCACCATCCTTTACGTGAAGACGCTTTCTCCCCTCACCGCAACCACTTCCCCAAGGAAACACGCATGAGCATCACGATCCGCCGCGACGGCATCACCGGCACCCGCCACATCCTGAAGATCCGCAACCACGAGATCCCGGTCGATGCTTCTCCTACAGGCGGCGGCAGCGACGCCGGCCCGGAGCCGCACGACCTGTACGACGCATCGCTTGCGGCCTGCAAGGCGCTCACCGTGCTGATCTACGCGCGCCGCAAGGGCATTCCGGTGGAAGACATCGAAGTGGTGGTCGATCGCGACGACAGCGAGGAGCGCAAGGGCGTCTACCGCCTCAAGTCGGGCCTGCGCCTGAGCGGCAACCTCAGCGAGGCGCAGCGCGACGAGCTGCTGCGCGTGGCCGGCAAGTGCCCGGTGCACAAGCTCATGACCGAGGTGAAGACCGAGATCGAGACCGGCTGGGCGGACTGATCCCGCTCCTTCCGGTCACTGCAGCGTGCGATAAGTGCGCACCGCGCGCAGCAGCGCCCACAGGCCGGCCTCCGCCGGCACCTTCTTCTCGTTGAACGCGACGGCGATGTACACGTCGTCGGCCGGCACATAGGCCACGATGCTCGTGAAGCCTTCGATGCCGCCGCTGTGGCCGAGCATCAGGCCGGGGCCGTCGGGCACGTCGTAGAACTGCACGCCCATGCCGTAGAACGAGTTGCTGCCCGCGTAGGGCCCGATCATCGCGGGCATGCCGGTGAACATGCGATGCACCGACTGGCCGGGCAGCACCTTGCCCGCGAGCAGGGCGTGCCAGAACACCGCGAGGTCGCCGGCCGTCGATGCCAGCGCGCCGGCGGCGTAGGGCGTGGCGTACTGGTCGGGTGCATCGACTGGCCGCCCGGACGCGTGACCTGTGGCGACCGGCAACTCGACGCCCGGCTTGCGCATGACCGTGTGGCTCAGCGCCAGCGGCTTGATGAGGCGCTTCGAAAGAACCTCCGAGAACGGGGCGCCGTCTACCTTCTCGACGATCACGCCGAGCATCGCGTAGCCGGTGTTGGTATAGCTCCAGTTCGCGCCGGGGCAGAACTGCGGCTTCTGCGCAGTGCCGAGCGCGATGACTTCGGCGGGCGTGCGGTAGGCTGTGCCCAGCGAGGGCAACGCGTTGAAGCTCACGAGGCCACTGGTGTGGCGCAGCAGCTGCTCGATGGTGGTGAGCTTGGCGTTCGGCGCGTCGGGAAACCATTTGTCGATGGTGTCGTCGAGCTTCAGCTTTCCTTCTTCGACCAGTTGCAGCACGACAGCGGCCGTCAGCGTCTTGGCGGTGCTCGCGACCTGGAAGGGCTGGTCGGGCACCACGGGCTGCGGCGGCTCCTTGCGAGCGAGCCCGCGCGTGGCGGACCAGGTGCCTTCACCGGGAATCGCGACAGCAACGCTGGCGGCGGGCACGTGCTGCAGCATCTTGTCGAGCGCGTCGCCGAGCGCCTTCCGAAGCGGGGCGGGCAGTTCGCCGTCGATGGAGCGCTTGAAGTCCTTCTGCCAGACCGCCTCGGGCGCGGAGCGCATCGGTGGGCCGGCCCAGGAGGGCGAGGGTGTGCACGCCGTCTGCGCCATGCCCGGCGAAGCATGCAGGGCGGCGCACAGCAAGAGCAGCGCGGCCGCGGTCTTCGCCCGTGTCGTCGTCACTTCGCGGCCTCGGCCCGCGTGCGCGCGGCTTCCACGCGCCTGGCATAGCGGTCGCCCCAGTCGGCCAGCGGCGCGAGCGCGGCATTGAGCGTGGCGCCAAGCTTCGTTTCCGAGTACTCCACGCGCGGCGGCACTTCGTGAAATACCTCGCGGTGGACGATGCCGTCGGTTTCCATCTCGCGCAGCTGCTGGATCAGCATCTTCTCGCTGATGTCCGGCAGCGCCCGCTTCAGCTCGCCGAAGCGCAGGGGCTGCACATGCAGCTCCCACAGGATCACCGCCTTCCACTTGCCGCCGATGACGTCGAAGGCCGGGCCGATGCCGCAGTTGTAGGGTTTCCTGGATTTCATCTTCATCCCCATCAGTAGGTAATACATACATTTTGGTAAGTACCTCACTTAATTGTAGGTACTTGACCATATCGGAGCTCAATTTCTACGATACGTCCGTCTTCACAACCATCAAGCGAATCGTCATGAGCAGCAAGAGCTGCGGCATCAAGGAAGTCAGCGTCCTGGGCCTGGGCGCCATGGGCGCAGCCATCGCGCAGATCTACCTGGACCAGGGCTACAAGGTCACGGTGTGGAACCGAAGCGCCGACAAGGCCGGCGCGCTGGTCGCCAAGGGCGCGGTGCTGGCGCGCAGCGCGAGCGAGGCCGTGCGCGCTGCGCGTGTGGTCGTGATGTGCGTCTACGACTACCGCGCCGCCGAGGCCATCCTCGCGATGGACGGCGTGGCCGCCGCCATGGACGGCCGCCTGCTTGTGCAGCTGACCACCGGCAGCCCGCAGGACGCGCGAGATGCCCATGCATGGGCGCACAAGCACGGCGCCGCGTACGTCGAAGGCGCCATCCAGGCCGCGCCCGACCAGATGGGCCGGCCCGACACGCCGCTGCTGGTATCGGGCGCGCGCCCTGCGTACGACGAGGCGCGGCCGTGGCTGGAGGCGCTGGCCGGCGGCATCGTCTACCTCGGCGAGGCCGCGAGCGCGGCGGCCGCCATGGACCTCGCCACGCTCTCCACCATCTACGGCACGATGCTCGGCTTCATCCACGGCGCGCGCATTGCCGAGCACGAAGGCTTCGACGTGGCCGAATACGGCCGCATCGTCGCGGGCATCATGCCGACCTTCGCCGGCTTTCTTCAGCACGAAGGCTCCGTCATCCAGTCGGGCGACTTCGCCATTTCGCAGAGCCCGATGCGCATCTCGGTCGAGGCGACGAAACGCATATTGGAGACGGCGCAAACCTCGGGCATCGATACCGAGTTTCCGGCCTTCGCGGCGGGCATCTTCCGGCGAGCGGACGAGGCCGGCCTGGGTGGCGAGGAACTCGCGGCGCTGATCAAGCTGCTGCGCGTGAAGGGCGTGCAGGCATAGCTCAGGCCCATGTCATGAACTGGATCGCACGCAGCACTTCGGCTTCGCGCTCCATGATGAAGTCGCCGTGGTTGGCGTGGTCCAGGGTCAGGCGATTGGACGTGTCGAGCGCTGCCACGAGCTGGTTCGAATTCGTGATGGACGCGCGGCGAAAGATGCGCAGGTAGTCGGCAGCGTCTTTCTGCGTCTTCGCATCCAGCGGCAATTCCAGCCATGGGAACATGTCGCGGTTGTCGGAAGGCAGCGCAGTCACGACAAGCGACGGCGCGCGTATGGCCTTGTAGTCGGGCGAATAGGAACGGGAAGCAGCGTGCATGGCGGTCTCCACTTCATCAGGGGTGTTGAGGCTCACGCTGCCATCGCCATGGATGTCTACCGCATCGCGCAGGTTCGCCTCCAGCGGAGGCCACCAGTTCTTCGAGTTGCGCCGGAAGAAAGCAATGGCAGCCTGCAGCGAGCGGCCGTCATTCAGCGTCGGCCTGGGCTCGTCGAGCAGCGGGTTCTCTGGAATCTTCTCTCCGCCGCTGTCGCCTTCGACGGTGTAGTCGAAGGTTGTGTCGAGATAGATCAGGCCCTGCGTCCGGCCGGGGTAAAGGCCCGCGAAGCGGGTGAGTTCGTTGCCCGCAATCGAGTGGCCTCCCAGCACCACGCGTTGCACGCCCAGCGCATCGAGCACCGCCTTCAGGTCGGCAACCAGCGTATCCACCTCATAGAACTGCGTGACGGTCTTCACCGGCATCGGCTTGTCCGAAAGACCGTAGCCGCGCCGGCTGATCGCGATCACGCGCGACCTGGCGGCCAGCGCGGGAGCGAGACTGTCGAAGTAGCGCGCATTGCCGCCGAGTCCTGCCAGCAGCACGATGACAGGCCCTGTGCTGCTGCCGGGCGGCTGCCAGTCGCGCACCTGCAGCGAGACTTCGGGTGTGGCCGACACCTTTACCCGGCGGTCGATGACCGTGGGCTTGCCGCCACCGCCGGTGCCGACGCCGCCAACCTCTACGCCGCCATGACCATGCCCGCCGCCACCGCAGGCCGCGAGGCTCGCAAGGCCGGCCAGGCCAATGGCATGGAGCACGTCCCGGCGCCGTGGGCAGTAGCGGTCCGCTCGGGCAGTATGTGCCGGCAGGGAGGGCAATCGATTCACTTGGGTGTTCCGTTTCCGTGTGCAGGGGATGGCTCCAGTGTCCCGGCCGCACCTGAAGAGCTGCTTCGGCATTCATGAAGATTTCCTGAAGTACCGCCTTGGCGCCTGGCAGATACTTCCGCCACATTCCGGAAGCGGAGTGTTCAGTTCACGTGGAGGCTCATGAATCTCTTGCTTGTTGAGGACGACCTTGACCTCGGCAATGGCGTGCGCATCGCGCTGGCCAATCAAGGCATGGATGTGGTGTGGGTCCGCAGACTCGACGACGCCCTGCGCACGCTCGAGGGCGGCACTTTCGACATGGTGCTGCTCGACCTCGGCCTGCCCGACGGCGACGGGCTCGACCTGCTGTTCCGCCTGCGCCGCGACCGCCAGATATTGCCGGTGCTGGTGCTCAGCGCGCGCGACGCGCTCAACGACCGGCTGCGCAGCCTGGACGACGGCGCCGACGATTACCTGGTCAAGCCCTTCGCGCTGGCCGAGTTGCTGTCGCGCGTTCGTGCGCTCGCGCGCCGCAGCTACGGCTTCAACGACGAGACCATCCGCATGCGCGGCCTGGCGCTGCACGAGCCCACGCGCGGCGTGATCGTCGACGGCGAGCCGGTCGAGCTCTCGCGCTGCGAGTTCGACCTGCTGGCGCTCCTGCTCAAGCGCACCGGCCGCGTGGTCACGCGCCGCGTGATGGAAGAGCAGGTACTGCCCGGTGGCCAGGCCAACGGCAGCAATTCGCTCGAGGTGCACATCTCCAACCTGCGCAAGAAGATCGGCCAGGGCTATATCCGCACGGTGCGTGGCATCGGCTACGTGATCGACGTGCAATCGCTGGCGCGGAGCACGCAGAAATGATTCAGGCGCTGGCGCAGCGCTGGAAGAACTGGAAACAACCTTCCCTGATGCGGCGCCTGCTGCTTGCGCAGATGGGCGTGGTCGCCCTGCTGTGGACCATGGCCATCGCGCTTCTGCTGTACGACTCCTACGAAGACCCCGAGCTGCTGAAGTTCGAGAAGATCTTCCAGACGGTGATTTCCATCGCCAAGAACACCGCCGACCGGCCCGACAAGCAGCAGGAGACGCTCGCCGCCTTCGACGCCGCGCTGCTCGAAACCATCGGCGACGGCGACGCGGCCTCCGACACCTCGCCCGTCATGCAGGTGTGGCAGGGCGACAGACTGGTCTACCGCTCGACGGCGGCCGTGCCCGTCATCCTCAACACCGCGCCGAACCTCATCGAGACCGTGAAGGCGGGCAACCGCGAATGGCGCGCGCGCACGATCGCCTCGCCCGACTCCGACATCCGCGTGATGCTGGCGGAGCCCAGCGTCTGGCGGCTCACCGTCACCGTGATGTATCGGGGCTACTACCTGCTGCCGCTGGTCATCAGCCTGCCTTTCCTGGTGTTTCCCGCGTGGCTTTCGGTGCGCCTCGCGCTGCGGCCCTGGCGCCGCGTGAGCCAGGAGACCGCCGAGCGCGGGCCGGCCGACCTCACGCCGCTGTCGTACACCCCGCCGCACAAGGAGCTGCAGCCGCTGGTGCAGAGCATCAACAGCCTGCTGCAGCGGGTGCGCGACAGCACATCGCGCGAGCGCAGCCTGATCGCAGACGCCGCGCACGAGCTGCGGACGCCGCTGGCCGCGATGCGCGTGAACGTGGAGGCACTGAAGGAGCAGAGCACCGACGAGCACCAGCGCGAGCTCATGGGCAACCTGCTGCGCAGCAACGACCGCGCGGCGCGCCTGGTGGGGCAGCTGCTGCAGCTGATGCGCAGCGACGCGGTCTCGGACAACACCCTGCCGGTGATGCTTTCGCTCGACGCGCTGGTGCAGGACCGGCTGGCCATGATCGAGAGCCTGGCCAGCTCGCGCAACATCGAGCTGGAGCTGGTGTGCGAAGACCGCGTGCCGGTGCTCGGCGAGCGCGAGAGCCTGGTTTCGATGATCGACAACCTCATCAACAACGCCATCAAGTACAGCCCGCCCGACGGCACGGTGGTCGTGCATGTGTCGCGCGACGGCGCGCAGGCCCTGCTGACGGTGGCGGACCAGGGCCCCGGCGTGCCGGCCGCGCTGCGCGAGCGGGTGTTCGACCGTTTCTTCCGCAACCCCGACCAGAGCCAGAGCGGCAGCGGGCTGGGGCTGGCCATCGTCAAGTCGGTGGTCGACCGCCACGGCGGCGAAGTGACGCTGGGCGAAACCGCGAGCGGCGGCCTGCTGGCCACCGTGCGGCTGCCGCTGGCCATGGCCGACGCGCCGCAACCCATGCTGTGCAGCTGAAACCTTCCCCGGTGCATGGCCGAAAGGGGCCGAAGGGCATAAAGGGCGTGGTCAGCCCCGAATTGGGGCGAGGAATTACACTACCCGGCGCTGTTTACAGGACACTTTCCCATGAAGTGGGTCATTCTTGCCATCTTCGCGCTCAGCGCGCTCTACGTTCATTTCCGCGGCCAGGTACGGCATCGTTTCTTCAGGCAGCTCTCTGATCACTCGACCTTCCTGGCGCCGCTGAACGTCTTCATGTACCTTTTCTCGAAGGTGCCGGGTACGCCCTACCTGTCGCCTGCCGAGTTCCCCGAGATGCGCGTGCTCGAGGAAAACTGGGAAGTGATCCGCGAGGAAGCGCTGGCCATGCGCAACGGCGGCAGCATCAAGGCGTCGAGCCAGTTCAACGACGTGGGCTTCAACTCCTTCTTCAAGAGCGGCTGGAAGCGCTTCTACCTGAAGTGGTACGACGATGCGCACCCCTCGGCCGCCGTGCTGTGCCCGCGCACCACCGAGTTGCTGAAGGGCATCGGCACCATCAAGGCCGCCATGTTCGCCGAGCTGCCACCAGGCAGCCGCCTCGTGCGCCACCGCGATCCCTTCGCCGGTTCGCTGCGCTACCACCTGGGCCTGTGGACGCCGGGCGTCGAGGGCTGCTACATCGACGTGGACGGCCAGCGCTACCACTGGCGCGACGGCGAGGCGGTGGTGTTCGACGAGACCTACATCCACTACGCCGAGAACACGACCGACCACGACCGCGTGATCCTGTTCTGCGACATCGAGCGCCCCCTGAAGTACCGATGGGCCAGCGCGGTGAACCGCTGGTTCGCGAAGAACCTGCTGGCCGCGGCCGCATCGCCCAACGATGCCGGCGACAAGACCGGCGGCATCAACCGCGCGTTCAAGTACATCTACCAGATCCGCGTGGTCGGCAAGCGCCTGAAGGCCTGGGACAAGCGGGTGTACTACCTCGTGAAGTGGGCCATCTTCGGCGGCCTGGCGCTCTGGATCTTCTGGTAAGGGCTCAGGCCTCGTTCCATGCCAGCCGGGCGCGCGCGGTGCCTGCCCGGCTCACGACGGCCGCCAGCAGCGTGCCGCCGAGCACGTCGAGCAGCACATGCTGGCGCGTCGCCAGAGTCGAATAGACGATTCCCAGGGCCCACAGCACATTGAGCACGCGCACCCAGGCCGGCGCGCGCACCTCGCGAAGCTGACGCTGCAGCAGGACCGCGGTGAACACAGCGAAGGCCACGTGCAACGACGGGAAGGCATTGCCGCCCGCGTCGGCGTTCTTGAGGAACATCAGCGACGGGTATTGCGCCCAGTCGACCGCGAATGCCGGCACCGTCGTCGGAAAGAACCAGAAGACCACCAGGCCCATGCCCGCCATCAGTGCGGCATCGCGCGCACAGGCGCGCAACTCGGCCCAGTCCTTGGCGAAGGCGGACGGCAGCGAGATGTAGAACCACAGCGAGCCGTACAGGAGCATCGCCTCGTCGCTCACGTCCACCCAGTGGTCGAGCGCGGTGAGCGGCATCACGGTGGGCGGCGTCGGCGGGTTGTGCATCACCCAGAAGTAGAGGGCGAAGAAGCCCGTGATGCCCGCCGTGGTGCCGATCATCTTCGCCACCCAGTGCGTGGCGATGCGACGGCCCACTGCCCCGTACCAGGGTGTAGGACACGAGGAGGGGAAGGGTGAGGAGGGCGCGGCGCGACGGGTCATCGGCGTTGCAGCTTATGCAACTGCATTGCGTGAACATTGCGCCGGTTGCAGAAAAGGCCTCTCCTAGAATGGCCGGCCCTGGCCTCTGCCAGGCCTTTCACTGGTCTCCCTTTTCTACGTACTCCCATGCGAATCCTGCTCGTCGAAGACGAAGTCGATCTGGCTCAAGCCCTGGCCTCGGCGCTGCGGCAGAACCAGGCGGTGGTCGACGTGGCGGGCTCGCTGCGCGAAGCCGAAGACGCGGCGCTGTCGGCGCAGCACGACGTGATCGTGCTCGACCGTGGCCTGCCCGACGGCGACGGCCTCTCGCTGGTGGCCTTCCTGCGCCAGAACGACATTCCCGCCGCCGTGCTGGTACTCACAGCCATGACCGACGTGGCGGAGCGCGTGCTGAGCCTCGACGGCGGCGCGGACGACTATCTCGCCAAGCCCTTCTCCATGGACGAGCTCATGGCGCGCGTGCGTGCGTTGGCGCGGCGCCCTGCGGTGCGTGCGAACCTCGTCATGACGCTGGGGCAGCTGCGCTTCGACCATCACACGCGGCAGGCCCATGTCGGCGAAGAGTGCCTCACCCTGCCGCGCCGTGAGCTGCTGGTGCTGGAAGCGCTGCTGGAGCATCGTGGACGCACCGTGCTGCGCGAGGCCATGCAGGACCGCGTGTACGGCCATGCGGACGACATCCAGTCGAACGCGCTCGACACGCACGTGTCTCGCCTGCGCTCCAAGCTCGACAAGGCCGGCGCGCAGGTCGAGATCCATGCCATCCGCGGCGTGGGCTACCTGATCTGCGCGGCCCGCCCGGCGGCATGACGGTTGCATGAGACAAGGCCTGCTCTCGCTGCGCTGGCAGCTCATCTGGAGCCTGATCCTGCTGCAGGTGGTGGTCGGCACGCTGGTGATGGGCGGCTTTCTCGGCCTGGCCTGGGTGCTGGGCCGCGTGGTCGACGAGACCGGGCAGGAGACCATCACGGCCATCCAGCGCGCGCTGGTGCGCGGCCCCGACGGAAAACTGGCGATCGAGCCCACGCCGGAGGTTCAGCGCCTGCGGGAGGCCGATCCTCCTTTCTGGTTCATCGCGCGCGACAGCCATGGCGCGGAGTTGCGCAACGGCGACGTGCCGCCCAGCTACGCCAGGCTCTTCGATTCGCTCGACGGCATGGAGCGCATGGCCATCAACCCCGAGAGCGACAACACCCGGCCCAAGGCTCGTTTCGATCGCGTGGAAACGCGCGCGGGCCTGGTGGCTGTGATGACGCAGACGGGCAGCCCCCTGACCGTGAAGAACACGCTCAAGGGCACCGCCATCGCCTTCCTTTTCCTGGTGGCGCCGATGGCGCTGGTGACCTGCCTCGGCGTGATCCTGGCCACGCCCTTCGTCGTGAAGCGCGGCCTCAAGGGCGTGGTGGCCACGGCCGAGCATGCCGAGAGCATCGACGTGCACGAACGCACCACGCGGCTGCCGCTGGCCAACGTGGCCAGCGAGATTCGCCCGCTGGTCAACGCCGTGAACCGCGCCTTCGACCGCCTCAACGAAGGCTACGACCGGCAGGAGCGCTTCCTGGCCGACGCCGCGCACGAGCTGCGCACGCCCATTACCACGCTGCAGATCCATCTCGAAGGCCTGCAGGACGGCCCGCTCAAAGTGAAGCTTTTGCAGGCCTCGGCGCGGCTCGCGACGCTGGCCGAGCAGTTGCTCGACCTGCAGCGACTGGACCACGTCGCGGTGCAAGACCGCCAGCAGGTCGACCTGAAGGCGCTGTGCGAACGCGTGGCGGGCGACATCGCGCCGCTGGCCATCATGAACCGCTGCACGCTGTCGGTGGAAGCGCCGAAGCCACTGTGGGTGCGCGGCGACGCGCCCTCGCTGGAGCGGGCGCTGAGCAACCTGATCCAGAACGCCATCGAGCACGGCGGGCAGGGCTGCGACATCCAGGTGCGGCTGTGGGAGCCCTCGGGCTTCGAGGTGCTCGACTCCGGCCCCGGCATTCCCGAGGCCGATCGCGAGCGCGTGGTGGCGCCATTCCACCGGCTGGTGCCGCGCGGGCGTGGCGCGGGGCTGGGCCTGCATCTGGTGGCCGAGGTCGCGCGCCTGCACGGCGGGCAGCTCACGATCGGGTCCAGCGAATCGGGTGGAGCGAAGATGCGGCTCGAACTGGACCTGCTGGCCTGAAGATTCCTGCATCATGAACCCCATCGACCAGCTTCCCGAACCCACCAACCTCGCCGGCGCACAGGCGCTGATCGTGCGCGTGCAGGCGCTGCTCGACGCCCAAGGCATCATGCTGCGCCCACCGCCGCCCGAGCCCACCACCTGCTGCGGCCGCGGCTGCAACGGCTGCGTGTGGGAGGGGTGGCTGGCTGCGGTGAACTATTGGCGGGACGAGGCTTCGCTGTTGCTGGCCTGAGGCGCAGTCAGCTTCCGCCCTTCGCCATGCGGATCGGGTCGACCAGCCGGTCGTAGGCCTCGGCATCCAGGTAGCCGAGCGCAATGGCAGCCTCCCGCGGTGGGATGCGCCGCTCCACCGCAGTGCGCGTGATGCGTGCCACCTTGTCGTAGCCGAGCACCGGGTTTAGCGCGGTCACGGAAAGCAGCGCGTTGCCCAGGTTCGATTCGAGCCGCTCGCGATCGACGTCGAGGCCTGCCACCAGCTTGTTGGCGAAGACGAGCGAGCTGTCCGACAGTATGCGGATCGACTGCAGCACGTTGTGGATCAGCACCGGCTTGGCCACGTTGAGTTCGAAGCTGCCCGATGCGCCGGCCATCGTCACCGTCACGTGGTTTCCGGCGACCTGCATGGCGGCCTGGGCGACCACCTCCGCGATGGTCGGGTTGCGCTTGCCGGGCATGATCGAGGAGGTCAGCCCGTCGTCCGGTATCACCAGCTCGCCGATGCCGCAGCGCGGGCCCGACCCCATCCAGCGGATGTCGTTGGCGATCTTCATCAGCGACGTGGCGATCACGTTCAATGCGCCCGACAGTTCCACCAGCGCGTCGTGGCCCGATATGCCCTCGAACTTGCACGGATGGGGCGCGAACGGCAGGCCGGTGAGCCTGCCGATTTCCTCGCAGAAAAACGTGTCGAAGTTCTCCGGCGCATTGAGCCCCGTTCCCGCCGCCGTGCCACCCTGGGCGAGCAGCAGCAGCCGTGGCAAGGCATCCTGCAGCCGCGAAATTCCGCTGGACACCTGCCATGCGAATGCCTCGAATGCCTGGCCCATCGTCATCGGCACGGCGTCCATCAGGTGCGTGCGGGCTACCTTCGCGACACCGGCAAACGCACGAGCCCGGTCCTCCAGGGCCTCCTTCAGGATGATGAGGGCGGGAATCAACCGCTTCGTCAGCTCTGTCGCGGCGGCGATGTGCATCACCGTCGGAAAGCTGTCGTTCGATGACTGCGATGCGTTCACATGGTCGTTCGGATGCACCGGCGACTTCGTGCCCAGCGGCTGGCCGAGCAGTTCGTTGGCCCGGTTCGCGATCACCTCGTTGGCATTCATGTTCGTCTGCGTGCCCGAGCCGGTCTGCCAGATCGTGAGCGGGAAGTGATCGTCGAACAGGCCGCGAGACACTTCCCCGGCCGCGGCGGCGATGGTCCCGGCCAGCGCCGCTTCGAGTGCGCCGCAGCGCGCGTTGGCTCTCGCGGCCGCGATCTTCTGCAGACCGAACGCGTGCAGCAGGCAGGCGGCAAAGCGCTCCGTTCCCACTTCGAACACGCCGGCCGCGCGCTGCGTCTGAGCGCCCCAATATCTGCCCGCGGGAATTTCGACCGGACCGAACGCGTCGTGCTCGATGCGGGTGACGGCTGTCATGCGGGTCAGTCCAGGGCGATGTTGGCCTTGGCCGCTACCGCCCTCCAGCGCGCCACTTCTGCCTCGGTGTGCTTGCCGAGTGCAGCGCCGGTGTACTGCTCGGCCGGCAGCATCTGGATCGCCTGCTCGGCGAGGCGGTCGGTGAAGGTCTTGTCGCTCATCACCTTCAGGTACGCTGCACCTTGTCGAGCACCGCCTGCGGCGTTCCCTTGGGCGAGTAGATGCCGTACCAGGTCGATGCCTCGAAGCCGGGCAGCACCGTCTCGCCCAGCGTCGGCACGTCCTTCAGCTGCGGCAGCCGCACCTTCGAGGTCACGGCCAGCGCGCGCACCTTCGCTTCCTTGATCTGCGGCAGGGCGGTGTTGGTCTGGTCGAAGATGCCGTCGACCTGTCCGCCGATCACGTCGATCAGCGCCGGGCCGGCCCCCTTGTACGGAACCTGCGAGATCCTGATGCCGGCCGAGGCGGCGAACAGCGCCGCGATCAGGTGCGAGCTGGAGCCCACGCCGGCATTGCTGATGAAGAGCTTGTCGGGATTGGCCTTGCCGAAGTCGACTAGCGCCTTGATGTCCTTCGCCGGGTGCTCCTTGCGCACCATCAGCACCAGCGGCGTGTCCGGAAAGCGGAAGACCGGAGCGAAGTCCTTGACCGGGTCGTAGGCGAGCTTCTTGTACAGCGCCGGCGCGGCGCCCATGTAGCCCATGTGTCCGACCAGCATGGTGTAGCCGTCGGGCACCGCGCGCGATGCCTTCGCGGCGCCCACGGTGCCGCCGGCACCGGGTGCGTTATCGATCACGATGGGCTGGCCCAGTTCGCGTGCCACCCTTTCAGCGATGGCTCGCGCGAGTGCGTCGGTGGGGCCTCCCGCCGCGAAGGGAACGATCCAGGTCACGGGCCGTGACGGGTAGGTCTGCGCGCTCACGCCGTGCGCCGCGGCTGCGAAGCTCATGGCCAGCAGCGCGCGGGCGGCCAGCTTCCTGATGTCGATCATCTGTCTTGTCTCCTCGGGTTGGTGGTTCAGGCCGCCACTTCGGCGGAAAGTGCGAGTGCGCGGTCCACCATCTGCGGCGCGAGGCCCAGGTAGTTCGCCGGATCGGTCAGGCGGTCGATGGCCGCGCGGTCGAAGTGCTTCGTGACCTCGGGCAGCGCCGCCAGCGCCTCGGCCAGCGTGCCGCCCTTCTCGTTGACGGTGCGGCAGGCGTCGTAGACCACGTCGTGCGCCTGCTGGCGGCCGATGTGGGGCGCCATGCCCATCATCACGGCCTCGGCCACGATCAGGCCGCGGCTGATGCCGAGGTTGTGCTTCATGCGCGCTTCGTCGACGATCAGCCCGCCGAGCGCGAACTTGGCCTGGTGCAGGGCGCCCGATGTGAGGATGAAGCTCTCGGGGATGGCGATCCACTCGGCATGCCAGGGGCCGGTGGCGCGTTCGAAGTCCTGCACCATGGCGTCGACCATCAGCCCGGCGTGCTGCCGAACGGCCTTGGAGGCGGCCAGCATCAGCTCGCTGGAGATCGGGTTGCGCTTCTGCGGCATCGTGCTCGACGCGCCACGGCCCTTGACGAAGGGCTCGTAGACCTCGGCGAACTCCGTGGAGGCCATGATCATGATGTCGAGCGCGATCTTGCCGAGCGAGCCCGTGACAAGTGCGAGCAGATTCACTGCCTCCGCGAAACCGTCGCGTGCCACGTGCCAGGTGGTGGCGGGCACGCCCAGCCCCAGTTCCTCGGCCAGGGCCTTCTGCACTTCGAAGCCCTTGTCGCCGAGCGAAGCCAGCGTGCCTGCGGCGCCGGCGAACTCGACCACCGCCACGCGCGGACGCAGCTCGGCGATACGCTTCTGGTGCCGGTCGAACATGGCGAGCCAGATCGCGGCCTTGTAGCCGAAGGTCACGGGCAGCGCCTGCTGAAGGTGCGTGCGGCCGGCCATCGGTGTGTCGCGGTGCTTCTTCGCGAGCGAAGCGAGGATGCCGCGCAGCTCGCGGATGTCCGCTGCGATGCTGTCGAGCGCGTCGCGCACCTGCAGGGCGACGGCGGTGTCCATGATGTCCTGCGTGGTCGCGCCCCAGTGCACGTAGCGGCCGGCCTCACCGCACATCCCGACCAACTGGTGCACCAGTGGAAGGATGGGGTAGCCGACGATGTCGGTCTCCTCGCGCATGTGGTCGAAGTCGATGCGCTCGATCCTAGACTCGCGCGCAATCGTCTCCGCCGCCTCGGACGGGATCACGCCCACGCGCGCCTGTGCCTTGGCAAGAGCAACCTCGGTATCGATGTAGCGCTGGACCAGTGCGCTGTCGCAGAAGAGCTGCCGCATCTTCTGCGTGCCGAACGCGTTGCGGAAAAGGATGGAATCGACGACGGTGCTGGCCATCGGGAGGGAGAGGCGGGTGTTGTTCATGGATGGCCTGGCGAGAGTAGGGTTTGTATGTCCGGACATATTGGATTAAATATGTTCGGACATATATGGAAAATCAGGGTTTACCCTTGACGCCATGAATGCGATCCTCGGGGGCAACATGTCTTCCCCATCCAAGCCTCATCACAGCGACATCTCGCGCCACCTGACCGAAGCCATCACCAGCGGCCATTTCGCCGTCGGCTCGGTGCTCCCGACGGAACTGGAGCTCTGCGAGCACTACAAGACCAGCCGGCACACCGTGAGGGCGGCGTTGGCCGAGCTCCAGCGCGTGGGGCTGGTGTCGCGCCGCAAGAACGCCGGAACCCGTGTGGAGGCGACGAAGCCGCGCGACACCTTCCGTCCTTCTCTCGCGTCGGTGGACGATCTGGTGCAGTTCGGCACCGAGCACCTGCGGCAGGTGCAATCGATAGAGGAGGTGGCGGTTTCCGCTTCGGTGGCGAAGGACCTGGGCTGCGCGCCCGGTGCGCGCTGGCTGCGGATCTCCAGCCTGCGGCTCGACAGCAGCGGAAAAGTCGGCCCCATCGGGTGGACCGATGTGTACGTGGACCCGGCGTACTCGGAAGTTGGGGCGCTCGTGCGCGAGTCGCCCGACACCCTGGTCAGTTCATTGATCGCCGAGCGCTACGGCCGGCAGATCGCCGAGATCCACCAGGACGTGCGCGCCGACACCGTCAAGGACGCAGTGCTGGCGAAGGCGTTGCAGGTGGAGCAGGGTGCGGCGGTGCTGAAGATCGTACGCCGCTACCTCGATGCGGAGGGGCTGGCCTTCGAGGTTTCGGTGTCGGTCCATCCGGCGGACCGGTTCTCGGTGTCGATGCGGCTGCAGCGTTCGGGGGCGTAGCTGCCGGCCGCATCGGCTTCGGGATCTACTGGTTCTGCGACCCCCGATGCGCCCACCCCGTCGTGTGCTTCTCGACCACGCTGAAGAGTTCGTACATCAGCATCGCCATCGCCCCCACCACCATCAGCCCCGCGAACGCCAGCCCCATCTGCATGGCCGAGCCTGCAGAGATCAGCAGGTAGCCGATGCCTTCGTTGGCAGCCGTCATCTCGCTGACCGTGGTGCCCACGAACGCCAGCGTGATCGCCACCTTGAGCGAGCCGAAGAAGTAGGGCATGGAGCGCGGCAGGCCGATCTTCATGAGCACGTCCCAGCGCCTGGCGCCGAGCACGCGCAGCACGTCCTCGAGCTCGGGCTCGAGCGTGGCGAGGCCGGTCGCGATGTTGACCATGATAGGGAAGAAGCTGATCAGGAATGCCGTGAGGATCGCCGGCCCGATGCCGATGCCGAACCACACCACCAAAATCGGCACGAAGGCTGCCTTGGGCAGCGCGTTGAAGGCCGTCATGAGCGGGTAGATCGCCGCGTACGCGATGCGCGAACTGCCGATGACGAAGCCCAGCAGCACGCCCACCACGATCGCGAGGCCGAAGCCCGCCATCGTGACCCAGAAGGTGCGCCACGCGTGGCCCGCGATGACTTCCTTGAATTCCCAGAACTGGTTCCAGATGCGCCACGGGCTCGGGAAGATGAAGTCCGAAACCTCGAAGGCCGAGCAGATCACCTGCCACAGCAGGATCACCGCCACGAGCAGCAGCCAGGGCGACCAGCGTTCGATTTGCCTGGTGTTTCTCATGAGATCTCTCGCCTCAGTGGGAAACAGCCGCGGCGGACTGTGCGGCGCTCGCGCCGGTGTTGCGGATGGCGCCGATGTGGCCGCGCAGCTCCAGCACGATGTCGGTGAACTCCTTGGTGTAGGTGAGCTCGAGCTCGCGCGGACGCGGCAGGTCGATCTCGCGCTTCACGACGAAGCGGCCCGGGCTCTTGCTCATCACGTAGACCGTGTCGGCCAGGAACACCGATTCGCGGAGGTCGTGCGTGACCAGGATCACGTTGAACTGCTGCTCGGTCCAGAGGTCGCGCAGGATGCACCACAGCTCCTCGCGCGTGAACGCGTCGAGCGCGCCGAAGGGCTCGTCGAGCAGCAGCATCTTGGGCTCGTGGATGAGCGCGCGGCAGATGCTCGCGCGCTGCTGCATGCCGCCCGAGAGCTGCCACGGGAACTTGTCTTCATAGCCGCCCAGGCCCACCTTCTGCAGCAGGCGGCGGGCGCGCTCCTCGTACTCCTTGCGCTTCGCCTTGAAGCTGGAGCGGTAGGGTTCGACGATCTCCAGCGGCAGCAGCACGTTGTCGACCGTGGTGCGCCAGGGCAGCAGCGAGGGCGCCTGGAAGGCCATGCCCGAGATCTTCAGCGGCCCGGTCACCGGCTGGCCGTCGATGCGGATCTTGCCCATCGACGGCATCTTCAGCCCGGTGGTGAGCTTCATGAAGGTCGACTTGCCGCAGCCCGAGGGCCCGACGATGGCGATGAACTCGCCGCGTTTCACCTTCAGGTCGATGGCCTCGACCGCAAAGTGGTTGGCGCGCAGCAGCTCCTCGTTGTAGGCGAGCCAGACGTCCTGGAAGTCGACGAAGGGGGCCGCGTCCTGTGATGCGGCTGCCATCACTTCTTCAGGATGTTCAGTTCGGCCGCGGGCGGCAGCAGTGCTGCGGTCCACACCGCGTCGGGGCTCACGCGCGTCTTGGTGTTGAAGGCGTCCGAAACCTGCGAGGCCATCAGCGACATGCGGCCCGCGTTGACCGCGCCGAAGCCCTCGGCGCGCGCATCGGCGCTGTTGATGACGGTGTCGATGGCCAGCTGCAGGCGGCGCGTCTCGAGCTTGCTGTCGATGATGCCGTCGCGCGCCTTCACCGACTCGATGGCCACGGCTGGATTGGCGATGACCTCCTTCGCGCCCTTGGCGAAGGCCGAGAGGAATTTCTTCACCGCCGCCGGGTTCTCCTTGATGAGCTTGGGCGAGGCGATGATGACGTTGCCGTACAGCTTCACGCCGTAGTCGGGGTAGGGAAGGATCACCACGTCGGCCGTCTTGGCGCCGCGCGCTTCCAGGTTGAGCAGCGAGGTGAAGGTGAAGCCGGTGATGGCGTCGATGTCGCCGCGCATCAGCATGGTCTCGCGCAGCGTCGGGTCCATGGCGGTCCAGTTGACCGTGCCGATGTTGTTGGCCTTGGCGAAGATCGGGAAGGCGCGGCGGCCCGCGTCGAACACCGGCGCGCCGAGCTTCTTGCCCGTGAGGTCCGAAGGCTTGGTGATGCCGCTCTTCTTGAGCGTCATGACCGAGGCCGGCGTGTTGTTGTAGACCATCATCACCGCGACAGGCTTGTTGGGGCTGTCGGGGTTGTTGGCGTGGAACTCCATCAGCGCCGCAAGGTCGGCGAAGCCCATGTCGTAGGCGCCCGAGGCCACGCGCGTGACCGTGCCGCCGGAGCCGTTGCCCGCGTCGATGGTCACGTCGAGGCCCGCGGCCTTGAAGTAGCCCTTGGCGGCCGGGTGGAGGAACAGCGCCGCCGGTCCCTCGAAGCGCCAGTCGAGCTGGAACTTGATCGGCGTCGGGCTCTGCGCAAAGGCCGGTGCGAGGCCGAAGCTGATGGCCGAGGCGGCGAGGAAGGACTGGAGCAGTTGGCGCTTGTTCATGCGGAGATCGATCCGTTGGATGAAAGGGGATTGAATGCTTCTGCATTCAAGCAAAAACGGTGCCCGCACGTGATTGGTGCGAACCCTTCCTCGCGAATCGAAGTAGTGCGCCAAGGGCGCGATCTGCACCCCGTCAATGCAAAAACGCGGCCGAGGCCGCGTTTCGAGCACTCAAAGCGGGCGCCAGGCCCGCTTCTTTCCCGCTTCTTACTTGTCGACCGTGACCTTCGCCACCGCCAGCGCAGTCATGTTGATGATGCGGCGCACCGTCGACGAAGGCGTGAGCACGTGCGCCGAACTCGCGGCGCCCAGCAGCACCGGGCCCACGGTGATGCCGTTGGCGCCGGTCATCTTCAGCACGTTGTAGAGGATGTGGGCCGAGTCGAGGTTCGGGCACACGAGCAGGTTGGCCTCGCCGCTGAGCGTGGTCTCGGGCAGTGCGGTGCGGCGGATTTCCTCCGACAGCGCCGCGTCGCCGTGCATCTCGCCGTCGCATTCGATGTCGGGCGCCATCTGCGCGAACAGGTCGCGCGCCAGCCGCATCTTGCGGGCCGACGAGCGGCTGGAGGTGCCGTAGTTCGAGTGCGACAGGAAGGCCACCTTCGGCGGCAGGCCGAAGCGGCGCACTTCCTCGGCGGCCATCACCGCGATGCTGGCGAGCAGCTCGGCGCTGGGGTCTTCGTTCACGTTGGTGTCGGTGATGAACACCGTGCGCTTGTCGAGCGTGAGCGCGTTCAGCGTCGCGAAGCCCGGCGCGCCGCGCTTCAGGCCGATCAGGTTGCGGATGTGCTCCAGGTGCACGTCGAAGCGCCCGACCAGGCCGCAGATCATGGCGTCTGCGTCGCCCAGGTGCATCATGAGCGCGGCAATGGTGGTGTTCGAGCGGCGCACCATGGTCTTGGCGGCCTCCGGCGTCACGCCGCGGCGGCCCATGATCTTGTGGAAGCTCTCCCAGTAGGTGCGGAAGCGCGGATCGTCCTCGGGATTGACGATCTCGAAGTCGACGCCCGCGCGGATGTGCAGGCCGGCCTTCTTGATGCGCGCGTCGATCACGGCGGGGCGGCCCACCAGGATCGGCTTGGCCAGGCCTTCGTCGACGGCCCACTGCGCGGCGCGCAGCACGCGCTCGTCCTCGCCCTCGGCGTACGCCACGCGCTTGGCGGTGGCGATCTTGGCGGCGCTGAACACCGGGCGCATGAACATGCCCGTCTGGTAGACGAAGCGCGTCAGGTGCTGGCGGTAGGCGTCCATGTCCTCGATCGGGCGCGTGGCCACGCCCGAGGCGGCCGCTGCCTTGGCCACGGCCGGCGCGATGCGCAGGATCAGGCGCGAGTCGAAGGGCTTGGGAATGATGTAGTCGGGGCCGAAGGAGAGTTCCTGGCCGGCGTAGGCGGTGGCCACCTCTTCGCTGATGTCGGCCTTGGTGAGCTCGGCGATCTCGCGCACGCAGGCCAGCTTCATCTCTTCGGTGATCTTGCTGGCGCCGCAGTCGAGCGCGCCGCGGAAGATGTACGGGAAGCACAGCACGTTGTTGACCTGGTTCGGGTAGTCCGAACGGCCGGTGGCGATGATGCAGTCCGGCCGCACGGCCTTGGCGAGCTCGGGGCGGATCTCGGGCTCGGGGTTGGCCAGCGCCAGGATGATGGGCTGGCTCGCCATGGTCTTGACCATCTCGGCGGTCATCACGCCCGGGGCCGAGCAGCCCAGGAACACATCGGCGTCCTTCACCACGTCGGCCAGGGTGCGGGCGCCGGTGTCTTTCTGGGCGTAGCGTGCCTTGGATTCGTCGAAACCGCCCGCGCGGCCCATGTAGATCAGGCCCTTGGAGTCGCAGGCGTGGATGTTGGCGGGCTTGGCGCCCAGGCCGACCATCACGTCCAGGCAGGCGATGGCGGCTGCGCCCGCCCCCGAGACGGCGATCTTCACTTCCTCGATCTTCTTGCCCACCAGCTCCAGGCCGTTGAGCAGGGCGGCGGCCGAGATGATGGCCGTGCCGTGCTGGTCGTCGTGGAACACCGGGATGTTCATGCGCTCGCGCAGCTTCTTCTCGATGTAGAAGCACTCGGGCGCCTTGATGTCTTCCAGGTTGATGCCGCCCAGCGTCGGCTCCAGCGCCGCGATGATGTCGACCAGCTTGTCGGGGTCGCGCTCTGCCAGCTCGATGTCGAACACGTCGATGCCGGCGAATTTCTTGAACAGGCAGCCCTTGCCTTCCATCACCGGCTTGGCGGCCAGCGGGCCGATGTCGCCCAGGCCCAGCACGGCGGTGCCGTTGGTGACGACGCCCACGAGGTTGCCGCGGGCGGTGTATTCGGAGGCGGTTGCCGGGTCGGCGGCGATGTCGAGACAGGGATAGGCCACGCCGGGCGAATAGGCCAGCGACAGGTCGCGCTGGTTCAGCAGGGGCTTGGTCGGGGTGATCGAGATCTTGCCCTTGACGGGCGAGCGGTGGTATTCGCGCGCTGCCTCGCGAAGTGCTTCTTCTGCGGGGGAAAGGGGTGCAGCCATGAAAGTCTCCTTGTTTCTGACGGGCAATGAGGCTACCGCAAAAGCAGGGCCTCCTATTACTGGGGAAATGCCGAAAACGCCTGGACCCATAGCTTCCGCTCGATAAGGCGGGGTTCCGGCGGATGGGAGGGGGCTCTGGGGTTCGCTAAACTGCCGATCGTTACCAACTGGTTAACAGACCGGCCGTCCAGCCGGACATCGAGCCGGGGGTATCGCCGACAACGAAAACACCGCGAAAAGAGGGGCAACTCGCATGGCATCCGGACCTTTCAACAGCAACGATCCCGACGTCGTCGTCATCGGAGGCGGCCCATCGGGCTCCACGGTGGCCGCGCTGCTCGCGGACAAAGGGCACGACGTGGTGCTGATCGAGAAGGCGCAGCATCCGCGCTTCCACATCGGCGAATCGCTGCTGCCGATGAACATGCCGCTGTTCGACCGCCTCGGCGTGCGCACCGAGGTCGAGGCCATCGGCATCCGCAAGCACGGTGCCGAGTTCGTCTCGCCCTGGCACGACCACTCCAGCCAGTTCCACTTCGCCGAGGCGATGGACAAGAGCTTTCCCTACGCGGTGCATGTGCGCCGCTCCGAGTTCGACGAACTGCTGTTCCGCCACGCCGGCAACCGCGGCGCGCGGACTTTCGAGGGACAGCGCGTCACCGGCGTGGACATGGATGCCGGCAAGGGAACGCCCGACAACAGGCCGCTGGTGAAGGTCAAGGCCGACGACGGCACCGAGACCACCTGGCGCCCGCGCTTCGTGATCGACGCCAGCGGGCGCGACACCCTGCTGTCGAACCAGTTCGACGCCAAGCGGCGCAACCGCAAGCACGCCAGCGCGGCGCTGTTCGGCCACTTCGCCAACGCCGAGCGGCGGCCTGGCCGCTTCGAGGGCAACATCACGCTGTTCTGGTTCGATCACGGCTGGTTCTGGTACATTCCGCTGAAGGACGGCACGGTGAGCGTCGGCGCGGTGGCTTCTCCCGCCTACTTCAAGCGCCGCAAGGGCTCGCTCGAGGAGTTCCTGATGGAAACCATCGCGCTCGCGCCCAAGCTGGCCGCGCGGCTGAAGAACGCCACGTTGATGGAAGGCGCCACCTCCACCGGCAACTACGCCTACGACTCCAAGTTCTGTCGCGGCGACCGCTTCATGATGGTGGGCGACGCCTATGCCTTCGTCGACCCGATGTTCTCCTCGGGCGTGTACCTGGCGATGAACAGCGGCTTCGAGGCCGCCACCTGCGCCGACCTCTGGCTCAAGGGCGAGGCGAAGGAAGCCGAGAAGGCCTTCAGGCACTACGAGAAGGTGATGAAGCACGGACCGAAGATGTTCTCGTGGTTTATCTACCGCATCACCTCGCCGGCCATCCGGCGCCTGTTCATGGCCCCACGCAACATCTGGCGCATGCAGGAGGCGCTGCTGTCCATCCTGGCGGGCGACCTGTTCCGCAACACGCCCATCGGCCCGCGCTTCTGGGGCTTCAAGGTGACTTATTACGCCTCCTGCCTGGGCATCCTTCCGCAGGCCGTGAAGACCTGGGCCTGGCGCCGCCGCAACCTGAAGGAATCGCTGGAAGCGTTGAAGTAAAGCGGACAGCCGAACGCAGAGGTCGCGAAGGTTTCGCGAAAGTCGCAGAAGGAAAACCAAAAAAGGATTTCATGGTTTCTTCTGCGACTTCTGCGTAGCTTTTGTATTTCTTCTGCGTTCGGAAGTCCGCTTTCGAAGAACCTCAATCAGGCGTGACTGTGTGCTGCGCCAGCGCCTCCAGCGCGCGCACCAGCGCCGAGTGGTCGAGCTGGCCGTAGCCCAGTGCTGCGCAGGCATTCATGAGCTGCGCCGCGCCGGCCGTCTGCGGCAGCGAGACGCCCAATGAACGGGCGCTCTGCATCGCGAGGTTCAGGTCCTTCTGGTGCAGCCCGATGCGAAAGCCCGGTGCGAAGGTGCGCTTGATCATGCGCTCGCCGTGCACTTCGAGGATGCGCGAGCTCGCGAAGCCGCCCATCAGCGCCTGGCGCACCTTGGCCGGATCGGCGCCCGCCTTCGATGCGAACACCAGCGCCTCGCCCACGGCGGCGATGTTCAGCGCCACGATGATCTGGTTGGCCACCTTGCAGACCTGGCCGTCGCCGGCGCCGCCCACGAGCGTGACGTTCTTGCCCATCTTGTCGAGCAGCGGCTTCACGCGCCCGAAGGTGCCTTCGTCGCCGCCGCACATGATCGTGAGGCTCGCGGCCTTGGCGCCCACCTCGCCGCCGGAGACCGGTGCGTCGATGTAGCCGGCGCCCAGCGCGGTGATGCGGCGCGCGAAGTCCTTGGTGGCGATCGGGTCGATGGAGCTGCAGTCCACCACGATCTTGCCGCTGGAGCCCTTCAGGCCGTCGGCCACGCCCTCGGCGCCGGGTGCGCCGAAGAGCACCTTCTCCACGTCGGGCGTGTCCGGCACCATGATGAAGACCACGTCGGACTGGCGCGTCACCTCGGCCGCCGAGGCGCAGATGGTGGCCTTCGACACGAAGGGCTCGGGCGTGTTGCCGTGCGTGTTCACGAAGAGCTGGTAGCCCGCCTCGAGCAGGTGGCCCGCCATGGGCGCGCCCATGATGCCGAGGCCGATGAATCCGATCTTCTGTTGCTGGGTCGTCATGTCTCTTGTTCCTTGTCCGATGTCAGTCATTCATTTCATTGCTGCTGCGTGAGCGCGTGGCGCCATCCGAGGCCCTCGACCGTGGTGGCGCGGGGCTTGTATTCGCAGCCGATCCACCCGTCGTAGCCCAGCGCGTCGATGTGCCCGAACAGCCACGGGTAGTTGATCTCGCCCGTGCCCGGCTCGCCGCGGCCCGGGTTGTCGGCCAGCTGGATGTGGCCGATGCGCGCCAGGTTCTTCGAGAGCGTGTTGCCCAGCTCGCCTTCCATGCGCTGCGCGTGGTAGATGTCGTACTGCACCCGCAGGTTGGCCGAGCCGACCTCGTCGATCAGCGCCAGCGCCTGGTCGGTGCGCGTGAGGAAGAAGCCCGGGATGTCGAAGGTGTTGATGGGCTCGATCAGCAGGCGCAGGCCCGCCGCTTCGAGCTCGCGCGCGGCGAGGCGCAGGTTGGCGACCACGGTCTTGTGCGCCGCGTCCCTGTCGACGCCGGCAGGCACCTTGCCCACGAGGCAGTTGACCTGCGGGCAACCCAGGGCGGTGGCGTAGTCGATCGCCACGCCGATGCCTTCGGCGAACTCGCCCGTGCGGTCGGGATGGCAGGCGATGCCGCGCTCGCCCTTGTCCCAGTCGCCGGCCGGCAGGTTGTGCAGCACCTGCTCCAGGCCGTTGGCGCGCAGGGCGGCGGCGAGTTCCTTCTTCTCGAAGGGATAGGGGAAGAGGTACTCCACCCCCTTGAAGCCGGCCTTGGCGGCGGCCTCGAAGCGCTGCATGAAGGGCAGCTCGGTGAAGAGCATCGTGAGGTTGGCTGCGAACTTGGGCATGTCGGGTCTTTCAGTCGTTCATGAGGGATCGGGAACCGAGCGCAGAAGTCGCGAAGGTTTCGCAGAGGTCGCAGAAGGAAAAACCAAAGAAGTTTTCTTCTGCGACTTCTGCGTAGTTTTTGTATTCCTTCTGCGTTCGGCTGCCCGTATTCAGCGGTCCTTGATCAGTCCAGCAGCGCCGCAACAGCCGTCGGCGCGTCGGCCGGCGTCTCGGCCAGCGGCTCGAACTCGGTGATGTTGTCGATCTCGGTGCCCATCGCGATGTTGGTCACGCGCTCCAGCATCACCTCGATCACCACCGGCACGCTGAACTCGGCCATCAGGGCCTCGGCGCGGCGGATGGCCGGCGCGATCTCTTCCTGCCGGTTCACGCGGATCGCCTTGCAGCCCAGGCCCTCGACCACCTTCATGTGGTCGACGCCGTAGCTGCTCTCGATGCCCGCGTCGGGCGCCGCGTTGATGTTGTCGAACGCGAGCTGCACGCAGTAGTCCATCTCGAAGCCGCGCTGCGCCTGGCGGATCAGGCCGAGGTAGGAGTTGTTGACCACGATGTGGATGTACGGCAGCTTGAACTGCGCGCCCACGGCCAGCTCCTCGATCATGAACTGGAAGTCGTAGTCGCCCGAGAGCGCGACGATCTTGCGCGTGGGGTCGGCGGCCCGCACGCCCAGCGCGGCGGGAATGGTCCAGCCCAGCGGGCCGGCCTGGCCGCAGTTGATCCAGTGGCGCGGGTTGTACACGTGCAGGAACTGCGCCGCAGCGATCTGCGAGAGGCCGATGGTGCTCACGTAGCAGGTGTCGTTGCCGAAGTTGTTGTTCATGCACTGGTACACGCGCTGCGGCTTCATCGGCACTTCGTCGAAGTTGGTCTTGCGCAGCATCGTCTTCTTGCGCTCGATGCACGCCTTGGCCCAGTCGCGGCGATCGGTGAGGCGGCCCGCAGCCTTCATTTCCTCGGCCACCTCGACGAAGAGCTCCAGCGCGGCCTTGGCGTCGGACACGATGCCGAAGTCGGGCGTGAACACGCGGCCGATCTGCGTGGGCTCGATGTCCACGTGCACGAAGGTGCGGCCCTTGGTGTAGACGTCGATGGAGCCGGTGTGGCGGTTGGCCCAGCGGTTGCCGATGCCCAGCACGAAGTCGCTGGCCAGCATCGTGGCGTTGCCGTAGCGGTGGCTGGTCTGCAGGCCGCACATGCCGGCCATGAGCGGGTGGTTGTCCGGAATGGAGCCCCAGCCCATGAGCGTGGGGATCACCGGCACGCCGGTGGCTTCGGCAAAGCGCACCAGCAGGTCGGAGGCATCGGCGTTGATGACGCCGCCGCCGGCCACGATCAGCGGGCGCTCGGCCGCGTTGAGCATGCTGATGGCCTTCTCGATCTGGGCGCGCGTGGCGGCCGGCTTGTAGGGCTTGAGCGGCTCGTAGCTGTCGATGTCGAACTCGATCTGCGCCATCTGCACGTCGAAGGGCAGGTCGATCAGCACCGGGCCCGGGCGGCCCGAGCGCATCAGGTGGAAGGCCTGCTGGAACACCTGCGGCACCTGGCCCGGCTCGCGCACCGTGACCGACCACTTGGTGACGGGCTTGGAGATCGACTCGATATCAACCGCCTGGAAGTCTTCCTTGTAGAGCCGCGCGCGCGGCGCCTGGCCGGTGATGCAGAGGATCGGGATCGAATCGGCCCAGGCCGAGTACAGGCCGGTGATCATGTCCGTGCCCGCCGGGCCCGAGGTGCCGATGCACACGCCGATGTTGCCGGCCACGGCGCGGGTGTAGCCCTCGGCCATGTGCGATGCGCCCTCGACGTGGCGCGCCAGGATGTGCGCGATGCTGCCGCGCTGGCGCAGCGCCGAATACATCGGGTTGATCGCCGCGCCCGGCACGCCGAAGGCCTGCGTCACGCCTTCCTTTTCCATCACCAGAACCGCGGCCTGGACCGCTGTCATCTTTGCCATTGTGAAGTCTCCTTTGGGATGGGCTCACTGTAGAAATCCGGGCGGATTCCAAGAAGACGGCTGCGGACCATAAAACCTATTCCAGGCTGGAATAAGTGACTACCATCCGGCCCATGGACAGATTGCTTGCAATGGAAATGTTCGTGCGCGTGGTCGAGACGGGCAGCTTCTCGAAGGCCGCGCGCGAGTTCAACACCACGCAGCCCACGGTGACCAAGCAGATCGCCGCCACCGAGGAGCGGCTGAAGGTGCGCCTTCTCAACCGCAACACGCGCGGCGTGAGCCTCACCGAGCCGGGCGCGCTCTACTACGAGAAGTGCAAGACCATCGTGCGCGAGGCCGAGGAGGCCGACAGCATCGTGCAGCTGCGGCAGACCCAGGCGCAGGGGCTGCTGCGGGTGGGCACCTCGGTGGCCTTCGGGCGTCGCGTGGTGGTGCCGCTGGCGCTCGAATACATGAACCGGCATCCGCAGGTGCAGCTCGACCTGAGCTTCGAGGACCGCTACGTGGACCTGATCGCGCAAGGCATCGACGTGGCCATCCGCATGGGCAAGCTCGCCGACTCGTCGCTGGGCGCGCGCTACCTGGGCGCCAATCCGTGGGTCATGGTCGCCTCGCCCGCCTACCTGAAGAAGCACGGCACGCCGAAACGCGCGCAGGACCTCAGCGCGCACGTGGCGCTGATCTACAGCAGCGTGGTGGGCGACGAGTTCTGGCGCATGCACACGCCGCGCGGCGAGCCGGTCACGGTGCCAGTGTCGGGCCGGTTCCGCTCGAACAACCTCTCGGCCGTGCTGGCAGCGGCGCGCGACGGCCTGGGCATCGCGCTCATGCCGCGCTACGTGGCCAGCGATTCGCTGGCAGCCGGCAAGGTGCGCGAGGTGCTGGGCGACCATGCGCTGCCCGAGCAGGAGATCCACGCCGTCTTCCCCTCGCCCAAGCTGGTGCCGGGCAAGGTGTCGGGCTTCGTGGCCTTCCTGCAGGGGCGCTTCGACGAGGGCTGGTGGGAGGCCTGAGCGCCTCCTCGCCATGGCCTCAGGCCGCCACGAAGGCGCCGTGCAGCCCCAGCGGCAGGGCGTAGGGCAGCGTAGCCTGTGCCACCGGTCCCGCCGCCAGATTGTCGGCCGCGAAGCACGAGAGCACCGTCTTCTGCCGCCCGAAGTCGAAGGCCGTGCCCAGCACCCAGCCCGGCTTCGAGCCGTCGGGCACGAAGACGTGCTCTTCCACCATGGTCTGCGCGCCGTAGCTGAAGCGCTGGCTGCGGCCGGTTTCCACGTCGGTGCGCGCGACGGCGCCGAAGCCGGGCAGGTCGCGCCGGATCTGCGTGGCGTGCACCACCTGGCGATGCCGCAGGCCGACGCGGCGCGGATCGATGCGCGGGAACTCGGCCTCCTGCGCCAGCGCCGTCTGCGTGGCCCGGCCGGTGGACAGATTCAGCGTGGCGACAGTCAGGTGCGGCTCGGTGGTCTTCACGCGGCGCGCGCGCATCACCTCGCGGTTGCTGATGAACACCGAGTCGGCGTTGTCAGAGCGCACGTAGTCGATGTGGATCTGCGTGCCGCGCGGCGTGTCTTCCTCCCAGGCGTTGCCGACATGGAACAGGAAGCCCGCCGGCAGCGCGAGCATCTGGCGGCGCTCCCAGTTCTGCTTGTCGACCACCAGCGCGCGCATGCCGAGCTCGGGCCGCCAGACGTGCGCATCGAGAAAACTCGTGCCGTCCGTCTTGCGCTTGCCGTCGTAGACCAGCGGCGGCAGCAGGAACACCAGGTGCCGCTCGGTCACGGCGAAGTCGTGGACCATTGGCATGTCGGCCACCGGCACCACAGCAGCGCGACGCAGCGTGCCTTCGGGCGCGATCTCGTACAGCGCCAGCAGGCCCTGGCCGGAGCTCACGCCGAAATTCCACACCGTGCCGTCCGGATCGATCTTGGGATGGGCCGAGAACGGCATGCCCGCGAGATCGGCGCGCCAGGTCTTCACGCCCAGCGTGTCGAGCGTGCTCGCGTCGATGCGCGTGGCCGAGCCGCCTTCCCACAGCGCCAGCACCTCGCCGCCCATCGGCAGCACGCTGGTGTTGGCGACGTTGATGCTGTCGGCCGAGGTCGGCGGCTCGACGCCCGGCGGCGTGGTGCCGAAGGCCTCGCACAGGCGGCGGCCCGCTTTCGTCTCGGCCACGCGCTTGGGCGTGGCGACGTAGCGGCCCTGGTGCCGCACGTCGGTGCCCTCGATCACGAAGCGGTGCACCATGCCGTCGCCGTCGAACCAGTGGTGGTAGCGCTCGCCGCCCAGGTCATGGCCGGCCGGGCCGATGCGGAACAGCGTTCCAGCGACGGCATCGGGGAAGCGGCCGCGCACGGTGGCGCGGGTCGGAGGGAAGTCGTCCCGGGGCGTGGCGAAGCCGGTCTTCCAGGGGGCGCCGGAGGCTTCGAACTGGACCTGCCAGTCGTCCGCCGTGCCGGCTGCCCGCGCCAGCGGCGCCAGAAGGGGGAGGGCACCGGCCGAAGCCAGCAGGCGCAGGAGTTCGCGTCGTTCCATGGCTGTCTCCCTTCGTCGTCAGTGCAGGTGGATGACCGTCTGCATGTCGGCCTCGACACTGATCGCCGCCGCGTCGAAGCCGGGCGCCGCGCGGTTGCCCTTGGCGTCGTTCGAGAAGCCGTAGCGCTCGATGGGCATGCCCATGAGGTTGGTGTCGAGCTTGCCGTTGCCGTTCTCGTCGGCGAACACGCGCAGCGCGTAGCGCCCGGGCGCCAGGCCGGTGAACAGCAGGCGGGCCTTGCCCTCGCGCATCGGTGCGGTCTGCGAGGCCACGGGCTTGCCGTCGGTGTAGCTGGCGGCGTCGCCGTACACCGCGACGTAGAGCGTGGCGTCCGCGGCCGGGCCGTCGGCGACGCTCAGGCTCAGGTCGGCGGCGAGGGCGCCCAGGGGCGCGAGGATCGCGGCCGCGCACAGGGCGCGCACGGCGGGGCGGAACGGGGGAAGGCGGAGTTGCATGACGGGCCTCGTTGGTTGTTGGAGGCCCGACGATCCCGCAGGCCGGGCGCGGCGCCCAGCCTCATGCGACGGAATGCGGGATTGCGCGCGCGAAATGCGCGCGGCGGGGAGCGGACGGCGCCGGCTTCAGCCGGCTTTTTCGTCCTTGGCGACTTGTCTGGGCTGTGCGTCCTCGGCCTGCTCGTGCCCTGGGCCCACATGGCCGGAGTCGGCAAAGAGGCTCCATGCCGCCATGAACAGCGCCGCGATCACCGGCCCGATCACGAAGCCGTTGATGCCGAAGATCGCCATGCCGCCGATGGTCGACATCAGCACGATGTAGTCGGGCATCTGCGTGTCCTTGCCCACCAGCACGGGGCGCAGGATGTTGTCGACCAGGCCGATGACGAATACGCCCACGAAGATCAGCACGCCGCCCTGCCAGAAATGCCCCGTGGCCAGGAAGTAGATGGCCACCGGCCCCCAGATCAGCGCCGCGCCCACGGCCGGCAGCAGCGAGAGAAATGCCATCAGCACCGCCCACAGCAGTGCGCCCTGCACGCCGAGGAACCAGAAGGCCAGCCCGCCCAGCGCGCCCTGCGCGACCGCCACGGCCACGTTGCCCTTGACCGTGGCGCGGATCACGGTGGTGAACTTGTTCAGCAGGTAGTGCGTGTGGGGCTTGGCCAGCGGCAGCGCGTCGCGCATCCGCTTGGAAAGGTCGGAGCCGTCGCGCACCAGGAAGTACAGCAGGTACAGCATCACGAAGAAGCTGACGATGAAGTCGAAAGTGTTCTGGCCGATGGCCAGTGCCTGGCTCGCGATGATCTGGCTGGCCTGCCCGGCGGCCGCCGAGATGCGTGCCTGCCATGCCGCCATGTCGCCCAGGTTGAAGCGCTCCACCAGGTTCAGCAGCCACTGCGGCGAGGCGTCGAGGATCTGCTGGAAGTAGGCCGCGAAGTTGATCTGGCCCGAGCGGATGCTCTGTGTGACCAGCGCGATCTCCTGCACCAGCGACACCCCCACCATGGCCAGCGGCAGGATCACGATGAACAGGCAGATCGCCAGCGTCGACAGCGCCGCCGCATTGGGTTTGCCGCGCATCGTCTTCAGCAGCCGCTTGTAGAGCGGCGTGAACAGGATCGCCAGCGCCACGCCCCACAGCACCGCGCCGAAGAACGGCATCAGCACCCAGAGGAAGGCGACGGTCACGGCGGCGAGAAGGGCGAGGAACACGCCGCGCTGGAGTTGGGGTGAGTTCATAAGTGTCTCGGACTGTAGCCGAGCGCAGCGACAGCAGAACCCATTTGCCGGCTTCGGCTCGCTCGAGCGATCGAGGATCTGCTCTCCTGCGTTGGGAATATCGAGACAAATCGCACCAAAGCCCGCTCGTTTATTTCAGATGCCCGCATTCGCGTCGGCTTGCGTCCTAGGATTTTCTGCAAGAAATAAAAGAGGGAGGTGAGCGTGAGCTCAATTTGCAATTGCAATTCGTGCAGCACGAATTGCTCCGGGATTCCTGTCGTGCCTGCAGGCATTGATTCGGCAATGGTCCTGCACGTCCGGATTCAGAACCCGTCGGCAGAGGCGCCGTAACTCTGCAAGCCGGCAGCCCGATTGCGCGGCCGAGCCTCTTTTCTTTCCCAATTGATCTTCACGAAACAAACAGACGCAGTCAGGGAGACTGGACTATGGGACCAGGCACGCCGCAGCGGCCACCATCGGGCACACGTCAAGGCCAGCCCGCGCCGACATCTATCGCCGAGCGCGAGCCCCAGACGGCCGTCGCCCCGCTGAACACCATCGCCAAGGAAGACATCGCCGCCGCGAGCAAGGCGGTGGACGAGTGGCTGCGGTCCTTCACCGGCGGCTATGTCACGCTCGACCGGCTGACCACTGTGCTGGGCGGCATCCCCATCGTGGGCAACATCATGGCGCTGGTGGATGTGTTTCTCGACATCGTCACTATCCTCGACAAGAAGTCCACCGATGCCGTCACGAGGTTCCTGAACTGGGCGAGCCTCGGCATCAATCTCATCGGCCTGATTCCAGCGCCGCCCACCATGGCCGCGGCGCGCATGAGCCTGCGGCCCACGCTGCACCTCGTCAGGCAGGAACTCCTGCACGGGGCCAGGAATCTCGGCCAGACCATCGTCACCATGCTGGTGGGGCACCTGAATGCATCCATCGTCGGTGAGCTGGAGACCTTCATCGACGGCGCCATCGCAAGGCTCTCGGGCATTCTGGAAGATTGCGCGAGGCTCTCCGACAGCATCCTGGACAACCTGATCGGCATTCTTCAGCGCGTGCTCGGCGGGCAGGACCTCTTCACCGTCGCCAGGCCGGGTGCCCCCGAAACCAACGACTACGACCCCAGGACCCAAAGCACATGGAGCGGTATGTGGCGCCGCGCGGTGAAGTACTCCGAGGGCACGGCCAGGCGCGCCGCCAACTACGCCGCAAGGAAGGCCGCAGCCTACCTGCCCGAAAGCGTCAGGGCCAGGGTCAGCGAGGTGATCGAGAGCTTGGTTGCCTTGAAGGCGGACTTCCGCAGGCAACTGACCGACCTCGCCAACCAGGAACTGCAGGGCAGCATCATGTGGCTGCTGCGCCAGCTGCTGTCGGCCATGGCGCAGAAGAAGAGCCTGCGCGCGGCCATCATGTCGCCAGGTGCAGGTGCCGAAGCAACCAAGAGCAGGCCCGGCACCCGGGTCGAGCACGTGCGTGTACAGGCGCCGGCCCACGGCGACCCCGGCTGCAAGAACTGCCCGCTTTCGGGCACAACGGTCCCTTCGGCAAGCAGGTTCGCCATCAGCCTGGCGACCGGCTGCGAAAGCTTCACCCACGTCGACTTCACACTGGTTGCGCCGTTGCCCATCACCTGGGCGCGCACCTATCGCAGCAATCTTGGCGCTTTCGACGAGGGCACCCTTGGCGCGAGATGGCTCACTCCCTACAGCACGCGCGTGGACATCGCCACACCGACGCAGGGCCCGCGGGCCGGCGAGCCCAGCCTGGTCTATCACGGCGCGGACGGCCGCAGCCATGCCTATCCGCTGCTGGCCGTGGGCCGGAGCTACCGCGATGCCATCGAAGAAGTGACGCTCACGCGGCTGAGCGAGAGGCTGTTGGCTCTGGATTTCGGCAAGCCCGTATCGAGCGGCGAATCCGGCGACTGGCGCGAGGTCTACGAGCTGGTGGATACCTCCGCCCGCAAGGTCGCTACGCAAGGCAGACAGCACTTCCGGCTTGTCGCGCTGCACGCCGGCAAGGAGGCCAGCATCGGCCTGCGCTACGACCATGTGATCGCAGCCACCGGCGAACAGGTCTTGAGCGACATCGTCAGCAAGCAGGGTGATGTCACCGTGGCCCACGTGGGCACTCGCCCCGATGCGAGAAGCGGATTGATCGCCAGCCTGTGGGAGATCAAGGGCGGCCAGGTCGTGCGACAACTCGCGGGCTATGTGCACGGCGCCGAAGGCGACCTCGTCGCGGCCCAGGACGAAAACGGCGAAACCTGGAACTACAGCTACAGCCGCCATCTCGTGACCCGGTACACCGACCGCACGGGCCGGGGCATCAACCTCGAGTACGACGGCACCGGCGTCGATGCCAGGGCGGTTCGCGAGTGGAGCGATGACGGGAGCTTCGCCCTCAGGCTCGAGTGGGACAGGAACATCCGCCTGACCTATGCGACCGATGCGCTCGGCGGTGAGACCTGGTACTACTACGACATCCTCGGCTACACCTACCGGATCATCCATCCCGACAAGCGCCAGGAGTGGTTCTTTCGCGATAAGGCGAAGAACATCACGCGCCATGTCCACACCGACGGCAGCACCGACGACTTCAGCTACGACGCCGACGGCAACCTGCGGACCCACACGCGGGCCGACGGCAGTCAGGTGCACTTCGCGCACGACAAGCGCGGACGCGTGACGGGCCTGCGCGACGCCGAGGGCGGTGTCTGGAAGCGCGACTACGACGCCGACGGCAACCTCGTCGAAGAGATCGACCCGCTGGGGCACAAGACCGCATACGCCTACGACAAGGCCGGCCGGCCCGTGCGAATCACCGATGCGAAGGGCGGCGCCAAGACGCTGACCTACACCTGCGCTGGGCAACTTGCCAGCCACACCGATTGCTCGGGCAAGACCACGCGGTGGGAATACGACGCGCAGGGGCGCCTTATCAAGGCGATCGATGCCATGGGCCAGGGCACGCGATATCGCTACACCGGGGCGAACGGGCACGGGAACGCTGCCGCTGCGGCGAACGCCAACCGTCCAGGTCAGCTCGAGGAAATCACCCTGCCGGACAACAGCAGCGAGCATTTCGTGCATGACGCCGAGGGACGCCTGCTTGCGCACACCGATGCGCTGGGGCGCAGGACGAGTTATGACTACACGCGCTCCGGCCTCGTGTCCAGGCGCACCGATGCGGCGGGGCACACGCTCAAGTACCGCTGGGACCTGCTCGGACGCTTGAGCGAACTGCACAACGAGAACGGCAGCCGCTACGACTTCCGTTATGACCCCGTGGGCCGTCTGCTGGAAGAAGTGGGCTTCGACCGCAAGACCACACGGTACCGTTATGAAGACTCCACGGGAGTTTTGGCGGAAGTGGCCGAGGGCGATCACACCACGATGCTGCAATTCGACGCTATCGGCCGCCTGACCGAGCGCAGGGCCGGCGGTGTTGCCGAGAGCTTCGCCTACGACCGGAACGGCCGGTTGGTCGAAGCCGGCAACAGCGACGCCAAGCTGCAATGGTTCTATGACCCCGCGGGTAACCTGACGCGCGAGCATCAGCACTATGTGGAGGGCGCTCTCACCGCAGTCTGGCAGCACGGCTACGACGAACTCAACCAGCGCGTTGCGACCATCCGCCCCGACGGCCACGTGACGCAGTGGCTCACCTATGGCTCCGGCCACGTGCACGGATTGCTCGTCGACGGGCAGGACATCGTCGGCTTCGAGCGCGACGACCTGCACCGCGAGATCGGGCGCGAACAGGCCAATGGGCTCCTGCAGAAACAGAGCTACGACCCGGCCGGCCGACTGCTGGAGCAGCAGATATCCCAGACCAGGCGAGACGCTCTTCAGCCCACCGGCATCCGCCGCAGCTACCAGTACGACAAGGCGGGCCAGTTGATCGCCATTGGCGACAGCCGCCGCGGCAACCTGAGCTACCGCTATGACCCGGTAGGCCGCCTGCTCGAAGCCAACAGCCGACTGGGACGGGAGACCTTCGCGTTCGATCCGGCGGGGAACATCGGCAACCCTTCTTCAGAAGCGGAAGGCACGGTGCAGCCGACAGGCCGCATCACCAATCGAGCCGCCGTTCGCGCGGGCGGGGACGGCCTCAGCTTGGCCGGCAAGCTGATGGACAACCTGCTCAAGGACTACGCCGGCACCCGCTACAAGTGGGACGAGCGCGGCAACCTCATCGAGCGCAGCCGCAACGGCGAAAAAACGGTGTTCACCTGGGACGGCTACAACCGCTTGCGCAGCGCCGAGACCTTCGGCGAAACCACGAGCTTCAGCTACGACCCCCTGGGCCGGCGCATCGCCAAGCGCACGCGGCATGCCTGCACCTTGTTCGGCTGGGACGGGGACACGCTGGCGTTCGAGAGCACGCAGAGCATCGAGGGCTGGCAGGAGGGTGGCTGGCTTGGCGACAGCGTTCACTACATACATGAACCCGGCTCGTTCGTGCCGCTGGTGCAGATCCGGCAGGCCCAGGCCGTCGTGTTGAGCCGGACTACGGATGTGAAGGCACTGATGGCCGACAACGGCGGGCGCTACGACATCGAGCTGGACCCGCTATGGAACGGGGAACAGAGCCGAACACCTGCGCCGTTCAGCAAAGAGGAAATCGCCTTCTACCAGTGCGACCATCTGGGCACTCCGCAGGAGTTGACGGATCATGAGGGGCGTGTGGCGTGGTCGGCGAGCTACAAGGCTTGGGGGGAGGCGAAGCAGGCGATCAGTGAGGCTGGACGGCGGGCTGGCTTTCGAAACTCCATCCGCTTTCAAGGTCAGTACTGGGATGAAGAGACGGGGCTGCATTACAACCGGTATCGCTATTACGATCCGCTGGTAGGGAGGTTCGTAAGCAGCGATCCGATCAAATTGGCGGGTGGAATCAATCTCCAACATTACGCGCCGAACCCGCTCGAATGGATTGATCCGTTGGGTCTGGTTGGGAAATCCCTCCCGAATGGAACGTCTGTCAATCGTATTGGTGGTAATTCGATAGAGAATTTGCGGCTAAAACCTGGCGAGAAAAATCTGAATCCGCCAGGAATTTCGGTGCTTCACAGCTGCTGCCCCTGCACGGCATCAACTCAGATGAGAGATGCTTTTCCTCGGGCGACAGGACTGCAGCAAGCTGCAGGTACTATAGCCTCTGGAACTTCAGATCAAATAAGAAATTCCGGCTTCGATGTTATCTCTGACCCAACAGGCAAATTTCCAAATCATGCGCGAATAGTGCACCCACATGGTACTGAAGGGTTCAACGATGAGAATCTTCGAAGTCTTTCCAGCGCACTTGGAGTTCAAACATCATGTCCTCTGAAGAAATGAATTTTGATCTTTTGGATTTTGCTTTTGTTGACTTGGGAGTCATATCGATTAATTCTTTGGAGAATGGAATCTATATTGGAAAATTTTCTCCAAATGATTCTTTTGAAAAATATAAAGCCATATTTTTGGAGTATGAGATACTCGTTGAGTCTCAGCAATTTTCAGCAGTTGATGAGATGGATTTGAAATTTGCAAGCATGGGTTTTTTCGTGATTTCTAAGAGTCATGAAAGTGCTGCTTGTGAGATTTTTGATCTCCAAATCATGGGGGGCAATATTTCCTTTCGAATGGCATCTTCGGATTTAGGTTTGAAGGCTGATATCAATAATCGGCGTCCATTGCATCCAAGAACCTGACTTATTCGTGCCGCTGGCGCTGATCCGGCAAGGCCCAAGCAGTTGGGTTGAGCCGGACGACAGATGCGAGAGCGTTGAGGGCCGACAAAGGCGAACGCTTCGACATCGAGCTGGACCTGTTATGGAACGGAGAACAGAACCGAGCACCTGCGCCGTTCAGCGAGGAAGAAATCGCCTTCTACCAGTGCGACCATCTGGGCACGCCGCAGGAGCTGACGGATCACGAGGGACGTGTGGCGTGGTCGGCGAGCTACAAGGCTTGGGGGAAGCGAAGCAGGCGATCAGTGAGGTGGGCAGGAGGGCTGGCTTCCGCAACCCTATCCGCTTCCAAGGGCAGGACTTTGACTACGAGACGGGGCTGCACTACAACCGGTATCGGTATTACGACCCGGTGAGTGGACGGTTCGTCTCGAAAGATCCAATTGGCATCTTGGGTGGCATCAATTTGCATGCGTATGCCCCCAACTCAATAATGTGGATCGATCCACGTGGTTTAAGCGTATTTCTACCCAAACCGCTTAAAGCCGGAAGCATTTATCGAAATGCCTCTGGAACCGCCGATAGCATGACTCCTCGTCCAGGGGTTGATGATGTTAGAAAAGGAAGTCGACTGCCCGGGCTTTCTGCTGCTACAAGTGTTGACGGATTGGACTCGGGGAAATATGTCGAACTAGACGTCGCACATGCATGCTCCTTCGGATTGGACGTAATCCATGATAAATCTGATGGGCATGTCACCATACGGCCAAGAAATGATCCAAATGATGAAAGGCTCAAATCCTGGTCGGCTACTCGCGGCATCGGAAGACCACATTTATATACAGAAGGCTTGCTTGGCAGAATTCGATCAAAAGGCAGGAAGTAATCGCAAATGAAGTATTTTTTGGAAAACTATATTAAAGAAATCGGAGCGCACTTCCTAACTGTGGGTAACGTGATGAAAGCTAATTCTGGAGTGAATGACAACGGACGGGTTTTTTATGCTTATGCAAGTTTTTATCCGCAGGAGCTCGATTTAATAATTCAGCTTAATAATCTCGAGGACGGAAATTGTCTGGTTGTCGCGGAAATAATGAACCAGGAAGGCAAAGAGGGTGAGGAGATTTTTAATTTCGTTGGCGAGGAGTTTTCTCTTGAAAAGGAATTGAGTGTGCGGCGAGATGAATTGATTTTCAAAGTTCTTTCGCGCCTAAGGCAAGTTATTTGAGTGGTGAGGAGCGAGCGAGGATGAAGATTTCGTTTTCTAGGGTAGATCCAAACTCCGAGCCTCGAGGCTTCGATATGGGAAATATCTCGATTGAGCTGGGATGTGAAAAAATATCATCTCAAGGAAGTTCTCGAGATTTGATGATGATCTATATAGCAATTTCTGATTTGATATTCGGCGTTTTGAGATTGAATGATGCGCGCGGTACCTTTGATTTTGTGGGGGCAGATTCTTCTTTTTGGATGAGCTTTAAATCCAGGGGAAAGCAGTTTGAGATCTCTCGGAAAGAAGAGGCGAAAATTGTTTGTGGCAAGATTGATTTTTTTAATGCTCTTTATGCGGGCCTAAAGGATTTTTTTTGCATCAGGAAATGAATTGAAACCCTCTGACTCAGTGAATGCGGATCTTCAAATCGCCATCGAGCAGCTCAATCAGGTCAGATGAAGGGATTAATTGCGTTTTGCCAGTGTGACCACCTGAGCACGCCGCATGAATTCACGGACCATGAGGAGCGCATTGCCCCGACTGCGACGGACCAATGGAAATCCGGGGTCATTGCCGGCTACACCGCGCGTTGCGAAGCGAGTGGCCGTGCAGCACTCACCGCCGCGCCCGCGGCAACGCCACCGGCGCCAGCGTAGCCCTCAACCTGCTCGTCGCATCCGGCTCCGCCGCCGCATCCACCTCCAGCGCCCGCTCGACATTGCCGATGTGCTCCAGCATCAGCCGCCGCGCCCCGGCCGTGTCGCCGGCCTCCAGCGCCGCGACGATCGCGCCATGCTCCGCACAAGACTGCCCGGCTTCATGCTTGGACTGGTAAAGCGTGGCCGCCAGCGTGGTGCGTGCCGTCAGGTCGCGCAGCACATCCACCAGCAACTGATGCCCCATCTGCTCGGCCAGGCAGACGTGGAAGTCGGCCAGCAGGAAAGCGCGGGTGGCGGCGTCGGCGCCCTCGATGGCGCGCTGTTCGTCGGCGATGTGGTCGCGCAGCTTGCGGATCACCTTCGCGAGCGGCCGGCCTTCGCTGGCCTCGAGGATGCCGGCCTCGACGATGCGCCGGGCCGAGAAGGCGTCGCGCGCTTCCTCGGCCGAGGGCTCCACCACATACCAGCCGCGGCGCGACTGCACTTCGACGAAACCGCGTGCCTGCAGCTGCATCAGCGCCTCGCGCACCATGGTGCGGCTTACCGAGAAGTTCTCCGCCAGCGCCTGCTCGCCCAGCCGTTCGCCTGGCGCGAGCTTCTGCGCGAGGATGGCCTCGACGACGCGTTCGGCGATGACGGTGGGGCTGACGTCGGGGGCGGGCATGTTGATGGTCCGGCTTCTTTCTCTATCAATTAGTGTGCTGCGGTGTTTACCACGGGCCTGGCCCCGGATTCGGCTTCGGCCAGCGGCTCGTCGTCGGGCGAATAGTTGCCGTCGAGCACCGCATGGGCGCGTTCGCGGTCGATGTCGCCTTCCCAGGCGGCGATGGCGACGGTCGCCACGCAGTTGCCGATCAGGTTGCCCAGCGCGCGGGCGATGCCCATGAACCAGTCGACCGACAGCACCAGCACCAGCCCGATGGCGGGAATCGCCGGAATCGCGTGCAGCGTGGCCGCCAGCACCACGATGGCCGAGCCGGGCACGCCGTGGGCGCCCTTGGAGGTGACCAGCGCGATTGCCAGAATGGTCAGCAGGTCGGCCATCGAGATCGGCGTGTTGGTGGCCTGTGCGATGAACACGGCCGCCAGCGTGATGTAGATCGAGAAGGCGTCGAGGTTGAACGAGTATCCCGTGGGAATCACCAGGCCCACCGTCGAATCGCGGATGCCCATGCGGCGCAGCTTGGCCATGACCTGCGGCAGCACGCTGTCGGAAGAGGTGGTGGCGAAGACGATGGTGAGTTCCTCGCGCAGGTAGCGCAGCAGCTTGATCAGGCTGAAGCCCGACATGCGCATCACCAGCCCGAGCACCACGAACACGAAGACCAGCACCGCGCCGTAGAAGAGCGCCACCAGCATGCCCAGCTGCTTGAGCGAGCCGATGCCGTATTGGCCCACCGTGAACGCGATGGCGCCCAGCACGCCCAGCGGTGCCAGCTTGATGATGATGCCCATGATCTTGAAGAGCACCAGCGACGTTGCGTCGATCACCGCCGCCACCGGCTTGCCGCGATCGCCCAGCAGCGTGAGCGCGCAGCCGAAGAGCACCGCGAACAGCAGAACCTGCAGCACGTCGCCGGTGGCGAAGGCGTTCACCACCGTCGTCGGGATGAGCTTCATCAGGAACTCGACCGTGCCGCCGCTCGTGAGCTTGTCGGCGTTCGAGGCATAGGCGCTCATCGCGGCCGGGTCGAGCTTCGACGGGTCGACGTTCATGCCCGTGCCCGGCTGGAACACGAAGGCCAGCACCAGGCCCATGGCCAGCGCGATGGTCGTCAGCACCTCGAAGTAGATGAGCGACTTCACGCCCACCCGGCCCACGCGCTTGAGGTCTCCCGCGCCGGCGATGCCATGCACCACCACGCAGAACACCAGCACCGGGATGATCATCTTGATCAGCTTGATGAAACCGTCACCGAGCGGCTTGAGCTTGATGGCGTACTCGGGAGCCAGCAGCCCCGCGAGCACGCCGAGCACCAGCGCGATGACCACCTGACCGAAAAGCGACTTGGCGAAGCGGGGCATGGGGTGTCTCCTGTCTGTCTACCTGCTGTTTGTCTTGCCTGGTTTTGCATGCAAGCAATGCCATTTCTTGCATGCAAGAAATGTAGGCAAGATGGCAAGGAGGGCGTCAGAGGGTATTCCCGGGCACGGGGCAGGCTGGCCGGCGGGGAAATGGCCGGCAGCCGCGCCCGTTGTTGAACGCCAGGTCAGGCGGCGGGTGGCGGTGCCGCTTCTTCGGCTGCCTCGCGCGGCAGCTCGTACAGAAAGTATGGCGGCTCGCCCGGCCGGCTGCGCAGCAGCAGCGGCCTCGCCACGTTGTAGACCGGCACGTCGTTGATGGTGCGCGCCTGCAGCGTGCCGCGGTGCGCGTGGCCGTGGAACACGGCATCCATCGGATAGCGCAGCAGCGGCTCCTCGAGCCGGCTGCTGCCGAGAAAGGGAAAGATCTCCACCGGCTCGCCCTGCACCGTGCCGACGATGGGCGAGTAATGCAGCAGCGCGATGCGGCGCCGGGTGCGCAACTTGGCGAGCGCCGACTCGAGCTTCATCGCTTCGTTCAGTGCTTCCTGCACGAAGAGCTTGATCGCCGGCTCGCCCCAGGCGCCGAGCGAGCCGCGCCCGAAGCCGCCGCCGAAGCCCTTGACTCCGGCGATGCCCACTCCCTCGATCTCGCAGATGGAACCGTCGAGCACGCGCACGCCGGCCTGGGTCAGCACCTCGACCACCTGCCCGGGTGTGCCGGATTCGAAATCGTGGTTGCCCAGCACGGCGACGATGGGAACGGACACGCCGCTCAGTTCCGCGGCGAGGATCCTGCCTTCCTCCGCGGTGCCATAGTCGGTGAGGTCGCCGCACAGAAGCAGCGCGTCGGCCTCGTCGGCGGCCTGCGCGAAGAAGCCGTGCAGCGAGCCTGCAGAGTCGCGATGAACATGGAGATCGCCCACCGCGGCAAAGCGGACGTGAGAAGAAGACTTGGGATGAGCCATGGCGATGCCAGCCTGCGCCAGCACGCGATGGATGCTCATCGGCCCCATCCCGCTGCGCCTGTATGTGCCCGCCGACGTTCGATGGGGCCTTTCGCGCCGGGCCCGGGTTCGCTCGCGGTACCTACGCTGCCCGACATGGATCATCCGGCCGTTGCAGTTGCCGCGGCAGCAGTTGCTGCTCCCGCTCTCGCGCCTTCGCTCGAGGACGAGGTCGATCCCCGCGTGGCCGACTTCTACCGCCGGACCTTGCGCGCGCTGGCCAGCGCCGGAATTCCCTTTCTGGTGGGCGGCACTTTCGCCCAGGCCTGCTACACGGGCATCCGCCGCCCGACCAAGGATCTGGACCTCTTCATCCGGCGCGAGGACTATGAGCGCATCGCGCAGCTATTGCTGCAGAAGTACGGCTGGCGCGCCGAGATGCGCCACCCGCACTGGCTGGCCAAGGTGCACGACGGCCGCGAGTTCATCGACCTGATCTTCAATTCGGGCAACGGCCTGTTCCCGGTGGACGAGCGCTGGTTCAGGGGCAACTGCAGTGCCGAGGTCCTGGGCGTGCCGGTGCTCGTGGCCAATGCCGAGGACTGCGTGCTGTCCAAGGCTTTCATCATGGAGCGCGAGCGCTTCGACGGAGGCGACATCGCCCACCTGATGCTCGCGTGCGCGGAGCGGCTCGACTGGGCCGGCCTGCTGGAGCGCTTCGGCGTGCACTGGCGGGTGCTGATGGCCCACGTGACGCTGTTCGGCTACATCTATCCCGGCGAGCGCCACCGCATTCCCGCATGGCTGGTCGCCCGCCTGATCGACCGCCTCGCCGACGAGATGCGCGAGGCGCCGCATCCGGAAGACCACGTCTGCGCCGGCACCTTGCTCTCGCGTGAGCAGTACCTGCCCGACGTGCGCCAGATGGGCTACGTGGACATGCGCCTCACCCCGGCCAGCGGCATGACGCAGGAGGACGTGGCGGCGTGGACCGAGGACATCCAGGCGAAGAAACCGAAAGACGAGGCGAAGGACGAGGCGAAGGACGAGGCGAAGGACGAGGGCGAATGACGCCGCTCAGGCGTCGACGTCGATCAGCGCCAGCCCCGTTTCGCGGTCGCAGGTCTTGCGCAGGTAGCCTGGCGATTCGACAAGCAGTACCTCCAGCGTGGGCTGCACCGTGGCCTGCAGCACGTGGCCGCCGATGGTGCTGCCGCCGCGCCGCCCCAGCACCGCATGCGCGTGCACCTTGGGCCGGTCGCCATCCAGTGCGATGTCGCCGTTGAGCGAAAGCACCTCGACCTGTTCATCGACCGGAATGCGCTCGTAGTCCTTGCGCTCCCAGTCGAAATACCCGAGTTCGGCGGACCGCAGCGCGCCGATGGCGCTGAAGCGGCTGGCGGTCAGTGCGTGCTCTTTCGCGAATCTCTCGAGGATGGGGATGACGTCGTCGCCTTTTTCGAACACGAGGGCGATGGTCCGCTCGGGCTGCTTGTTGAGAATCTTGAACTTCATCTGCGGGAGCTCCTGTGGACGTGACTTGCTTCACCGCCTGCAATCCTCGGTGGACCCCTTGCATGGGCGGTCCGCGCGTGACCGCGGGGGAGGGCCGGCGCGGGGCTTGGCGCGATCGCGCTCGCCCGGCACGGCATCCGCGGGCGGCTTCTCGATCAGGCCCTGGTCTCTGTGCGGCGGAGCGGGCTTCACCAGCCGCGGATCGCCGTTGCCGGGCGGCTTCACGATGATTGCCGGGTCTGCGCCGGGCTGAGCTTCGCCGGTGCCGGCCGGCGGCCGCTGCCCTGCCGCGGGCTGCGCGGCGGCCGGTCCGGCGCACAGCATCAGGGCGCCGGCCACCAGCATGGACTTCGTTGTCAGGGAAGTCATCGAAGCCGGCCTGGAACCGGACCGCGGCACTCAGGCCGGCACCGGCTGCGAAATGCCGCAGAGCGCTTCGGTGGCCGGCTTGGTCTTGCGCTCCTTCACCGCCACGTCGGCGAGCGCGAGGATGCCGACGAGCCGCTTGTCCCGGTCGACGATCGGAAGGCGCCTGATCTGGTGCTCGGCCATGATCTGCGCCGCGTCGTCCTCGTAGGCCCAGCGGATGCCGTCGGACATCACGTCGCGCACCTTGGTGTTGCCGTCATGGCCCTCGGCCACGCCGCGGATGGCGATGTCGCGGTCGGAGATCGCGCCGACCATGCGGTCGTTCTCGCCCACCGGCATCATCCCGAAGTCGCCGTCGCGCATGCGCTTCGCTGCTTCGGCGATGGTCGCATCGGGGCTGATGACCTCGACGTCGCGGGTCATCACATCGTTGATCTTTCGCATCTGGAAATCCTTTTCTGAAATGGGCAGCCATGGCTCGCCGCCGGCAAGCTGGCTGCTGGAGAAACCGGGCTAACTGCCCCGGGGAGTTCCGGGAGCCGGTTCGCCCGGCGCGGTCGGCGCAGTGGGCGTGGCCGGCAGTTCCACCGGAACCTCGAAGCGCTTCTGGAGCACGTGGAAGTAGGCGAGCGCGCCCAACAGCGCGATCACCGCCGCCACGATGCCCCACGCGAAGACGCGGCGCTCTTCGCGTTCGGCACCCTGCGGCCGCTGTTCTTCCTTCATGCCCGGCGGAACTGCTGTCGCTGCGCTGCGGGCCTACTTCTTCATGGCCTTGACTTCGGCCTTGCCCTTGTCCTCGTCGGCCTTGGCCTGCTTCATGCACGCGGACTTGGCGTCGCCCTTCTGGTCGTCGCACTTTTCCTTGGCGATGCTGTAGGCCACCTCGACCTTGGCCTCGGCCACCTTGCGGGCGCCGCTGTCGCTGGGCCTGACCTTCTGGTCGAGTTCGGCCTTGGCGATCTTTTCCTTGCCCTTGGCTTCTTCCACGCAGACGTCCTTTGCGTTGTCCTTCATGGCATCGCAGGCTGCGCGGTCGGCCTTGTAGTCGGCTGCGATCTTGTCGCGGCCGGCCTTGAGTTCGGCGACCGCCGGATCGGCCGCGGGTGCCGTGGGTGCGTTCATCTGCGCATGGGCCGAAAGCACCGTGAGGCAGGATGCGGCAATGCAGCTGTAGATGAGTTTGTTCATGTCCATCTCCTTGGAACGCCGGCGCTCGTTGCACACAGGATGGAACCGGGAAAAGGATCGGAAAAGGATCGGATAGCTGGTTCACCCGGTTCGGGTTGTCCGGCGCATGAAATCCAGACTAGAAAGCACCGAGGATGCGTCGATAGGACGCTGGGCGATGCGCCCGTCAGTGCATGCTGACGCGCGATGCGGTGACGGACTGTTCTCACGCCGATGCGCTGCGCCTTCCGACCGGCTGCGCTCGTGCGCCGTTCAACATCCGGACAGGGGTAAAACCCTGGATCAGGAAAGGACCCCCATGCAGATGCTCCGGATTTCGAGCGAGCGGCGCGCCCGCCTGCTGGCGGATGGCCTCCTGGCCATCAACGCCAGGAGCCAGGAAGTGCACGGCCTCACCTTCGAGGAATCGCAGTTCCTGATCGACTTCGACGACGACGATGGGGCAGCGGACGACGAGCCGTCGCAGGAGCGGCGCAGCGAACTCTCGCTGCGGCACGAGCAGGCGAGGCTGCGGATCGCGACAGCCGACGACGAAAGCAGCGCCGACGAGGAACAGCGGCCGAGAGCGGCGACGAAGTTCTAGTTCTGGACGTGCAGGGGGCGCTCATGCGCCGGACCCGACCCGCACGTGGATCTCGGGGAACTTGTCGTCGTAGAACGCGAGCCTCGCCTTCAGGCCCTGGTGCTCGTCGTACGGGTCTTCGTAGCTCCATACCGCGTCCTCCAGCCGTCTCTCGCCGAGATTCAGGCTGTAGTAGTGCGCCGTTCCCTTGAACGGGCACTCGGTGGTGGTCTGCGAACGCGCCAGCTTCTCCATCCGCACGTCGGAGCGCGGGAAGTAGTAGCGCGCGGGGGCGTGGTCTTCGTCGACCCTCACGACATTGTTGGACGTGGCGATGACAACGCCTTCGGCCTCGACCTCCACGGATTGCTGCAGCCGCGTTTCACGGACCTGGTGGCCGGGATGTTTCCGGTGACCGGGGGATTTGCTCATTTGCTGTTCCTGTCTGGTGCCTGGCCGTTCGGCGCGACGACCGGCGCGGCGGGTTTGTCGGGAAGGGACGCATCGCTGTTCGCGCCGCCCCTGGCCTTGTCAGCGTCGGCCTGCGCCGCGCAGGCGGATCGCTCCGCCGCGCTCCTGAGGTCGTCGCACTTCTTGATGGCCGCCCGGCGGATGGCCTCCTGCCTTGCTGCCTCGGCAGGCTTGTTCGCGTTGCCGTCGCCCTTGGGCTTGGTCGCATCGATTTCCGCCGGCACTGGAAGCGGCGCCTGCTGCGCCGTTGCGTGAATCGCAGCCAGGCAGGCTGCGGCGAGGACGATGAGTTTCTTCAGGTCTGGTCCGGACATGGCGGCCTCCAGAAAGAAAACCAATCTGTGCCTCTGGCGTGTGCACTCATGTCGGACGAATTCACTTCGCGCCGAGCGATTCGGGAGCAGGGAGTGAGTCAGGAGCCGTTCATGATTGGACGGATCCGTCAGTAACGTTACCGAATATCCGGCCGCCGCGACCTCGCCCTTCGCGCCCGCATCGCGGTGCATCGGCGTCGCGATTTCCGCGCTTCCCTCTGACGCGCGGTGCCGGCTTCGGCCTTGCCTAACGGCTGCGCCACCTCGTCGCCGCGTGACCCTCATGCCGTGGCGATGTAGGACTTTCGCCCGACCGTGCTGTGGCCCAAATGTGAACTTTGCACACTCTGTTTCGCTCCGATGCAGCCAAAAACGGGGGTTCCGCCTTACCTTGATATTGCACTGCAGCAAGCACGCGGACGGCGGAAATACCCGAGATGTTCGCGAACGCGGTGCCTGAGTCTCTTCAACCAGTGGACGTGCGCCGGAGTTCCGACCCTTGCGCACGTTCGTCGCCAAGGGGTGGTCATGCGTGTTTCGAAACTCCGTTCAGTTCTTCCTTCCCGGCGCCCGAGGGGCGCGGCCCGTGCGGCGGTGCGTCCGCCTTCCGGTCCGCGCGGCCGGTTTCGGCAGCGCGGCGCCTTCGTGCCCAAGCTCGCGGCTTATGGCCTGCTGGCGTTCGTGCTCTGGCTGATGGTCTCGACGCTGGTGCAGCCGTTGCTGTCCTCTCAGGCCACCCGGGCGGTGCTGCAGGCGCCCGTGGGGCTCATCACCTCGCCGATCAACGGCGTGGTCACGCAGATGGTGGTGCATGCGCGCGACACGGTCGAGCCGGGCACCGTGGTGGCAACGGTGCGCAACCCGACCATCAACCAGGAGATCCTCACCACGCTGAGTTCGCAGCGCCTCGCGCTGCAGAGCCAGCTCGCCCAACTGGGCAACCACTTCAAGGCCGACAGCCAGGAGCTGAAGTTCGTCGGGCACGAGGCCAACGTGCACCGCGAGGCTTCGCTGGCGCAGGCCTGGGACTCATGGCAGATCGCGCAGCGCCAGCGCGACGTCGCGCACAGCGTGGTCGAGGAGCAGGAGAACAAGGTCCGGGTCAACAAGGCGCTGCTCGAACAGGGCGCGATCAGCGAGCAGGTGATGAACGCGGCCGAGGCGCAGCTGAACACGGCGCGCGCCAATGCGTCGGTGGCCGAGCAGGCCTTCGCCGGCCAGGCGCAGACGGTGGCCAGCGCGGGGCAGGGCGCCTTCGTGGGCACCGGCGGCAACAGCATCTTCCAGACGCTGGAGAGCCGGCGCGAGGTGCTGCGCAACAGCGTGAATCGCGCAAAGCAGGACGGCACGGCCATCCTCGCGCAGCTCAAGCAGGTGACGGCATTGGAGAACGAGGAGCGCCAGCGGGTGGAGAAGCTCTCGGCGTATGAAGTCAAGGCGAGCCAGCCGGGCCAGGTCCATACCGTGCTGGCGCCCGAAGGCGCCTACGTCACCGCCGGGGCTTCGCTGGTGCGCGTCACCGACTGCCGGCGTCTGGGCGTGGTGGCGGTGTTTCCCGCGCGGGTGGCGAAGCGGCTGAGCATCGGCTCGATGCTCGACGTGAAGCTCGACCAGAACGGTCCCGCGATGCCGGCGCGCGTGCAGCAGCTGCTGCCGGTGGCGTCCGATGCGCTGCAGAGCACCTACAGCGTGCCCTTCCCCTTTGCCGAACAAGGCTCCATCTACGCCGTCGCGGACTTCGAGGGCAACGCGGCGCAGAAGGCCACCGAGGGAAGCAGCCTGTGCGCTCCTGGCAAGGTGGTCGCGGCGAGCCTGCGCTCCTGAGCCGGGATCGAGGGGACGAGCCATGCGAGCGATCCCGATGCTGCGTGCCCTGGCGCTTTGCATGGTTGCCTTGCCCGCGGCGGCCTTTGCCCAGCAGCCCGCGGCGACATCGACTCAGCAGCGCCTCGCGCAGCAAAGCTGCGAGGGCCTGCGCCAGGCGGTCAAGGACGCACAGAAGAGCACCACCAGCGGCCCGCTCTTCCTTGCGAGCTACCGCGTTGCCGGCAACGACCGCGGCTCTGCGCCGCTGGAGCCGGCGCTGGCGAACGCGGCCTACACCTACGACAACGCACTGGCCGGCATCGCGCTGCTCGCATGCGGCGACGCGGCTTCCGCCAGGCGCATCGGCGATGCCGTCGTGCGCGCCATCGAACGCGACCCCAACGCCGCCGACGGCCGCGTGCGCAACGCCTACCGCGCAGGCCCGATGACCGAGGACAAGGCCGCGCTGCCCGGCCGCTGGGACGAGGGCCGCAAGCAGTGGATCGCCGACGCCTACCAGGTGAGCACCGCCACCGGCAACGTGGCCTGGGCCGCGCTGCTGCTGCTGAACCTGTCGCAGGCCGAGCCGACGCCGGCCTATTCGGCGGGCGCGCGCAGGCTGCTCGGCTGGATCGAGCAGCGCACGCGCGCGAAGAACGACCCCGACGGCTACAACGGCGGCTGGTACGGCTGGGACAACGCGCAGCGTGCGCAGACCTGGAAGTCGACCGAGCACAACATCGACATCGCGGTGGCCGCCGCGTGGGCCGCCCGATCGGGTGAGGCGGGTGGGCAGGGCGAGGCCATGCGCCGCCAGGCGCGCACCGCACTCGACTTCGTCGGCCGCATGTGGAACCCGTCGGAGCAGCGCTTCAACATCGGGACCAAGGAAGACGGCGCGACCATCTCCACCGAAAGCTCGGGCCTGGACGCGCAGCTCTGGCCGCTGCTGGCGGCGACCGACCGCTCCTGCGCCTGGACGGGCGCGCTCGACTGGGCGCAGAAGCACCACCGCTCCGGCGAGGGCTACGGTTTCTCGCGCGATCCCGACGGCATCTGGACCGAAGGCAGCGCGCAGTTCGCCGCGACGCTGGTGGCCCGCAAGGGCTCGGCGCCCGAGGCGCTGTGGCGGCTGCTCGCATCGCAGCGGGCGGACAACGGCCTGTACTACGCCACGCCCAGCGCGCGCATTTCCACGGGGCTGGCCATCGGGCCCGATTCGCCCGGCGCCGACTTCTTCTACTACCACTGGCCGCACCTGGGCGCCACCGCGTGGATCGCGCTGGCCGCCAACGGCTTCAACCCATTCACCGGCAAGACCGCCGCAGCAGGAGCCATTCCATCATGTCCCACCTGATCGCCACGCCGGAGTTCCAGCTCAACGCCCTCGTGGCGGGGCTCGCGCTGCTCCTGATGACGTGGGGCCGTGTCGAGCGCACGGGCCACCGCGCCGTGTTCGGGGCGCTGACCGCGCTGCTGCTCATGCGCTATGCCGTATGGCGCGTGACGGCCACCATGCCGCCCTCGGACCTCGGCTTCGAGACCCTGTTCGCCTGGGTGTTCCTGTTCTTCGAGATGACGGCCGTGGTCTACACGCTGATGTCCATCCACATGCTGGTGCGGCGCCGCGACAACCGGCGGCTCGCCGATCTGGGCGAGGCCGCGCTGCGCGCGCGCGGCGCGGATGTGCCGGCGCTGGACGTGTTCATCTGCACGTACAACGAGGAACTGGCCGTGCTCGAGAAGACCATCATCGCCGCGCAGGCCATCGACTACCCGCGCCTGCAGGTCTGGGTGCTCGACGACACCCGGCGCGACTGGCTGTGCGACTACTGCGCGCGCAGGGGCGTGAACTACGCGCGCCGGCCCGACAACAGCCACGCCAAGGCGGGCAACCTCAACAACGGCCTGCGGCTGTCTGCGCAGACGACCAACGCGCCCTTCATCCTGGTGCTCGACGCCGACTTCGCGCCGCGCCGGCAGATCGCCTGGCGCATGCTCGGGCTCTTCGACGACCCGAAGGTAGGGCTCGTGCAGACGCCGCAGTTCTACTACAACGCCGACCCCATCCAGCACAACCTGCGCGCCACCGACAGCTGGGTCGACGAGCAGCGCGTCTTCTTCGACGTGCTGCAGCCCGCGAAGGATGCGGTCGACTCCGCCTTCTGCGTGGGTACTTCGTTCATCGTGCGCCGCGACCTGATCACGGCCGCGGGCGGCTTCCCGGTGGGCAGCGTGTGCGAGGACATCCACACCACCTACCTGCTGCTGCGCCGCGGCCACGTCACGCGCTGGCTGGGCGAGCGGCTGTCGAACGGGCTGTCCGCCGAGAGCATCGTCGACTACATCAACCAGCGCAGCCGCTGGTGCCTGGGCACGGTGCAGCTCGCGCTGCTGCCGAACGGGCCGCTGCGCGGCAAGGGATACAGCCTCTCGGCGCGGCTGCACTTCCTGCACGGGCTGCTGCACTGGCTGGGCAAGCCGTTCATGGCGCTGATCATGCTGGCGCCCGCGCTGTACTGGTATGCCGACGTGTCGGCCTTCCATGCGACGCCGCAGGCCTTCGCCGCCTACGGGCTGCCGCCGCTCATGATGTTCTGGGCGTACAGCTACTGGATCAGCCAGCGGCGCTGCCTACCGGTGTTCAGCGAGGTGAGCCAGCTCGTCGCGGCCATGGCCGTCACGGGCACGCTGCTCGCCGCGATGCTCAAGCCCTTCGGCCATCCGTTCAAGGTGACTGCCAAGGGGCTGGACCGATCGAAGACGGTGGTGCACTGGAAACTGGTTGCCGTGTTCGGCGGGCTGCTCGTCGCGCTGCAGCTGGGCGGTGCGACGGCCATCATGACCGGGCCGTCGCTCGCGCCGGGCGACCAGCTCAACCTGGTGTGGACCGGCATCGCGCTCGTCCTGTGCCTCGGCGCGCTCATCGCCTGCGTGGACCTGCCGAGGCCCGATGGCGAGGAGCGATTCCCGTGGCGCGTCGCGACGCGGGTGCGAACGGCGGCGGGCGAGGGCGAGTCGCGCTTCGTCAACATCGCCGCGGACGGCGCCCTGATCGAAGGCGGCGCGCTGCTCAAGCGCCTGCGCGTGGGCCAGCCGCTGGAGGTCTTTGTCGACCCGGTGGGCTGGCTGCCGGCCTTCATCGACCGCCGCAAGCGCGCCAGCGCGGAGCTGCGCTTCGCCGCCACCGAGGCGCAGCGCGAGCAGCTGGTGAGCCATGTCTTCAACGTGCCGCCGAGCCACGTCGCGGTGCAGGTGCGGCCCTGGGGCGCGGCCTCGGCGCTGCTCGCGAGCGCGGGCTTCGGCTCGCCGGGAGCCGGCGTCGTGCGCATGTTCCTGCGGCTTTCGCTCCTCGTGCTGGCGGTGTGCGTGCTGCTGGTGACGAGCGGCTGCAACCTCACGCCGCCGCTCAAGCAGCCCGACCTGACGGTGCCGTCGAGCTGGCCCGCCGGCGCCACCGTGCCCTCGGCGGAGCCTGCCGACTGGCGCGGCTTCGTGCAGGACGACGAGCTGCGAGGCCTGATCGACACCGCCCTGCGCCAGAACCGCGACCTGCGCGTGTATGCGGCGCGTGCGCGCGAAGCGCGAGCGGTCTACGCGGGAAGCCGCGCCTCGCTGTTCCCGGAGCTGGGGCTGTCCGGCAACGCGCAGCGCGCGAAGACCACGCCGCAGGGCTCGCTCAGCCCGGTGGGCAACATTCCGTCGGACGGGCGGGTGTCGAACAGCTTCGATGTCCAGGCCGGCGTGATGTCTTACGAGCTCGACTTCTTCGGCCGCCAGCAGAGCACGGCGCAGCAAAGCGGCTCCCTGGCCGAGGCCGGCGACAAGGACTACGCGGCGGCCCGCATGAACCTGGTGGGCGAGGTGGCCAACGCGTACCTCACGCTGCGCGCCGATCGTGCGCTGCTCGCGCTGGCCGACACCAACGCGGCTTCGCTCTCGGCCAACGCGGACATGATCGGCCGCGCCAAGGCCGTGGGCGGCGCCGCGCAGCTCGACGTGTACCGCGCGCAGTCGCTGCTGCAGAACGCCCGCGTGCGGCAGGAGGAATACCGCATGCGCGTCGCGCAGGACCTGCAGGGGCTGAACGTGCTGGTGGGCCAGCCCGTGCCGCCGGACACCGGCTCCGCGCGGCCCTGGCCCGAGCGCTCCACCCAGTCGGTGGCGGCGGGGCTGCCCTCCAGCCTGCTGCAGCGCCGGCCCGACCTGCTGGCCGCCCGCGCCCGCGTCGAAGCCGCCAACTCGGGCATCGGCGCCGCCAAGGCGGCCATGCTGCCGACCATCTCGCTGACCGCGCTGGCGGGCGGCGTCAGCAACGAGTTCTCGACGCTGCTGAGCAGCGGCAACAGGAGCTGGGCCGGCGTGCTCGGCGTGTCGCTGCCGCTGTTCGACTGGGGGCGCCGCTCGGCCAACGTCACGAGCAACGAAGAGAAGCTCGCGGCCGCGATGGCCTCGTACGAATCGGCCGCGCAGGTGGCCTTCCGCGAGACCGCCAACGCCCTGATCGCCGGCGACCACCTGCGCCCGCAGCTGGAAGCGCAGCAGTTGCGCGTGCAGTCGCTCGAGAAAGTCGCCAGCATCTCGCGCACCCGCTTCCGCAGCGGCCTGGAGGACTATTTCTCCAGCCAGGATGCGCAGCGCGAGCTGTACGCCGAGCAGCAGCAGCTGATCGAGCTGCAGCTCAAGGATGCGGTGAACCTCGTGAACCTCTACAAGGCGCTCGGGGGTGGCTGGGGGAGCGCCTGAGGAGGCGCCAGCCGTTCCCGGCTCTCGTCATCACCGCACGAACACCTCGATCTCCACGCGCCGGTTCGGCGCGAGGCAGTCGATCAGCTCGGCCCGCTTCGCCGTCTGCGCGCATTGCACCTTCGGCTCCGACTCGCCCTTGCCCTGCACCTGGATGGCCTGCGCCGGCACGCCCGAGCGCACCAGGTAGTCGCGCACGGTCTCGGCGCGGGCCAGCGAGAGTGCCTGGTTGTATGCGGTGGTGCCGAGCCGGTCGGTGTGACCGGTGATCCTGATCGACTCCACGGGGCCGGCGCTGCCCCTGATGTCGCCCGCCAGTTCGTCGAGCCTGCGCCGTCCTTCGGGCAGCAGGTCGGACAGCGAGCGGCCGTCGAAGCGGAACAGGCCGTCGGCGCCGAGCGTGGTCCTCGTGGCGGCAGCGGCCGGCCGGGCGGCTACGGGCGTGGCCGCCGCGCGCGTCGGGCGCAGCAGGTCGGCGCAGCCCGGGCCTTTCCAGTACATGCCGTTGGTCAGCACGTCCGCGTTGAAGCGCACCATGTACTGGCAGCTGATGTACTCCGGCCCCGCACCGGTGCGGAAGTGGAAGATGTAGTTCCACTCGCGCACGCCGCCCAGCCCTTCGCTGAAGTGCGGGAAGCCCAGCAGTTCGCGGACCTGGTCCTTGCCCATGCCGGTGCGCATGGTGCGCACGGCATCGAGGCTGGGGAACGCACCCTGCTTCCACTTGGCCGAGTCCGGGGAGGGGAACTCGTCGTCCTTCGGCGGCGCCGGGTTTTCCGAAGCGGCGCGGGCCTGCATCTCGGGCGTGACGGTGTAGCTCGGGCTGGCGCAGCCGCCGGCCAGCAATGCCGCCATGCAGAGCGCGGAAACAGCGCAGGGGGTCCTGAAGCGGGAGAGCTTGTTCATGATGGGGTTCGTCCGGTTCATCTGTATCGCTTTCCCTTCAGTTGAAGACCCATTCCGCGCCGACGGTGGCGCCCACGCCGGCGCGGCTGGTGGCCACGCCGCCGGTGATGCTCCAGGCGTTGTTCTCCGCGGTGCGGCGGAAGCTCACGCCCACCGCGCTCTGGCCCTTGAAGGAGCCCGCGCCGATGCGCATGACCGTCTTGCCCGGCACGTAGCTGCCGGGCATCTGCAGCGCCATGGCGGCGGCGACGCCGGCATAGGCGTTCTTCTCGACACCGTCGAGGCGGTCGCCCAGGGCGTTGATGCGGTTGTTCAGGCCGGCGCTGGTCGCGTTGAGCTGGTTGACGTTGACCGCGTCGGTGCCCGCCACGCCCGGTGCCACGTTGTGCACCGTGACCGGGCCGGTGGCGTTGCTGCCGCCCATGGTCACGCTGTTGTAGTTGGTCGTGCCGTCGGCGTTGGTGTCGTACTTGACCGTCGACTGATCGATCACCGCCACCTGGCCCTGCACGCCCCGCAGCTGCGACACGTTGACCGCATCGCTGTCGGCCGTGCCCGCGGCCACGCCGGTGATCTGGCGGAACTGGCCGCTGGCGGCATTGCCCACCGACACGGCCGCCAGCGTGCTCGTGGTCGCACCGATGGCGATGCGCTGCGCGTCGGTCGCGGTGGGCGGCACGTAGCCGGCCACGCCCGCCGCCGTCGAAGCCACCGAGCCCGCGCCCAGCGCCACGCCGCCTGCCTGCGTCACGCTGGTGCCGGCGCCCAGCGCCACGCCCTGCACCGCGGCGGCCGAAGACTGCGTGCCCAGCGCGATCGAGTCGGCCAGGTGCGAGGTCGAGCCCTGGCCGATCGCGATGCCGCCGGGCGCGCTCTGCTGCACCACGGCACCGTTGCCGATGCCCACTCCGTTGTTGCCGTTGACCACCGTCTGCGGGCCGACCGCGACGGATTCCGCGCCGATGGCCAGCGAGTCGGCCGCCGTGGAGTTGGCGTGGAAGTACTGGATCGGCGTGACCGCGAAGGACTGCAGCGCGCCGCTGAGCTGGCGCACCGTCACAGCATCTTGCGCCTGCGTGCCGTCGGCGACGTTGGTGATCTGGCGGTAGGTGGTCGCGCTGCCGACGGAGAGGGCGCCCAGCAGCGTGCGGTCGGTCGTGTTGAACGGGATCAGGGAACTGCCCGCCGGGATGTTGCCGGTGCTGCCCGCGACCGTGCGGTCGGAAACGGAGCCCGAGCCTAGTGCGACCCCGTTGTCGACGGTGGCGCTCGCATCCTTGCCCACGGCGACAGCGTCGGCACCCGTGGCGCCGTTGTTGTTTTCGTTGCCACCCCCGGTGGACTGGACGCTGAAGTACCTGATCTTGTTGGCCGTGACCGTGCTGCTCAGGTTCTCGATCGACTGGTTGGTGGCGAAGAGCTGCGAGCCGTTGATCGCGTCGGTCGAGGTGCCGGAGATCCTGCCGGCCGCCACATTGGTGATCGTGCGTTCGCCGCCGAACGTGCCGACGCTGACCGTGCCCACCGGCGCGATGCCCTGGAAGTTGTAGGCCTTGCCGTCGATCGTCGTGCCCGGTGTTGCCACCGCCGTCGCAGTGACAGAGCCCGCGCCCAGCGCCACGCTGTTGGCGGTGCCGGCCGTGGCGCCCAGGCCCATGGCCACGCTCGAGGCACCAGCGGCTGTCGCGTTCTTGCCTGATGCGATGGCGTCGGCACCTGTCGCACCGTCGTTGGCTTCGTTGCCCCCACCGGTGGAGTTGACGTGGTAGTACCTGGTCTTGCTACCAGCCACCGTGGAGGTCAGCTGGTCGATGTTCACGGCATCGGTGCCTGCCACGCCGGGCGCCACATTGGTGATCACCTTGCCGCCCGCGTTGATGCCAGTCAGCGTCACGCTCGGACCGCCCACGATGGTCAGGCCGTTGTTGTCGATCTTCGTGTTGCCGGTGGTCACCGAATTGAAGGTCGGATCCGGCACCACGTCGACCCTGATCTGGTTGCCCGTGCGTGTGACAGTCGTATTGCTGCCGTTGGCGAAATCCGCGGTCCCGCCCGGCGCGATGTTCTGCGGCGCGCCGCCGTTGGCGCTCAGGTTCCAGCCCTTGCCCGCCGTCGTTGCCACGTCGGCGATCGCTGAGTTGGTGGCGGCCAGCTGCGAGCCGTTGATCGCATCGGTCGACGTGCCGGAAATCCTGCCGGCCGCCACGTTGGTGATCGTGCGTTCGGAGCCCACCGCGCCGACGCTGACCGTGCTCGTTGGCGTAGTGCCCTGGAAGATATACGGCGTGCCGTTGATCGTTATGCCTGGCGTTCCCACCGCAGTCGCCGTTACCGAGCCTGAGCCCAGTGCCACGTCGCCGGCATTGTTCGCCACCGCCGTGTCGCCGAACGCGACCGCGCCCGCAGCCAGCGCCTTGCTGGTGCTGCCGATGGCCACGCTGCCCTGGCCGACTACGGTGTTCTGGTAGCCGATGCCGACCGCGCCCTGTGCCGGCGTGCCAGGTACGCTCACATCCTGGCCGCCGCCGCCGACCTTGTTGGTATTACCCATCGCCACGGAGCCGTTGCCGGTGGCGGTGTTGTCCAGGCCGTTCGCAATCGCGCCGTTGCCGGTGGCGGTGTTCGGGTCGCCGATTGCAACGGCGCCATTGCCGCTGGCAACATTGCCGGAGCCGATGGCCACCGCCTTGCCGCCGGTGGCCCTGGAACTGTTGCCGATCGCGACTGCATCGGCCGAATCGGCGACGGTGCTGTTGCCCATCGCGATTGCGTTGATTGCCGAGGCCTTGGCGCTGTTACCGATTGCGACTGCTTGGTCGGCGGACGCAGCGGCGAGTGCGCCCAGGGCGGTGGCGTTCTGACCGCTTGCCGCCGAGCCAAATCCGATGGAAGTTGCGCGGGTCAGGGTTGCGGCGGCGTTGTTGCCCATCGCCACGGCACCATCGGCGGCGGCGCTGGCTCCCGACCCCGCCGCGACCGAGCCGATTCCGGCCGACACGGCCTGATTGCCCATGGCCAGCGAGAAGTCCGCCGAAGCGTTGGCGAGATTGCCGAGCGCCGCCGAGCTGATTCCTGTTGCGTTGGCCAGCGTGCCTACGGCGACGGCATTCTCGGCTGCCGCGTGGGCCTGATAGCCGCCGGCGAACGCGAAGTTCGCGCTGGAGTTGGCGCCGACACCGACCGCGGTGGCATTCCCTCCCGTAACCGTGGCGAAAGTACCGAGTGCGGTGGCTCCGGCTGCGGTGGCCTGGGAGGCAGCGCCAAGTGCAACTGCATTGACATTGCTTGCGATCGTGCCGGATCCCAGTGCCATCGCGCCGCCGGCGCCCGAGGTCGCTGCATTGGGGCCGAGCGCCACCGAGGTTGCCGCATCCGCCTTGCTCTGGAAGCCGATCGCGGTCGCGTTGTCCTTGGAGGCCGTCACGTCCGTGCCGATGGCAACGGCCCCCACCGCTGTGGCCCCTGTTCCCGCAGCGGTGCGCGAGCCGATGTAAACCGAATTCAATTGGGTCGCGACCGACTGGAAGCCAACGGCGACGGCATTCTGGGCCGTCGCGGTGGCAGTGGTACCTTGAGCGACGGCATCCAATGCGGCCGCATTCGCTTGGTATCCCTGGGCGACGCTGCGCAGTCCGGTCGCTTTTGAGCTGGCGCCCAAAGAGATGGCGTTGTCCCCGCTGGCAATGGCGAGCAAGCCCGTTGCAACGGCATTGGCGCCGCTGGCAATGGCAACCGAGCCCGTTGCAATGGCATTGGCGCCGCTGGCGGTGACGTCCGTACCGATCCCGATGGCACCGCCTGCCGTAGCGCCTGTCGTGGGGGCGGTACGAGCGCCCAGATAGATAGAGTTGATGGCCGAGGAGTAGGCTTGGAAGCCCAGGGAGATGGAATTCTGTCCGGCGCTCAGGGAGGCATATCCCACTGAGAGTCCGCCGAGCAATTGGGCTTGTGCGCTAGCCCCGAGCGCGGTGGCCCCGATGCCTGACGCTGCGGAGCCAAGGCCCATGCAGGAGGCTGTGCTGTCGTAAGCGTTGTAGGGCGCCGGAGCACAAGTCACTGACTGTGCTTGCGCCAGCGAAGACCACCCGAGTCCACTCATCGCCAACAGCGCGGTCACGATCCCGTTGCGCAGATGCCCCGACGGAGGAGGGATGAGCGCGCTCCCTGCAGCCGCCGCCCGGCTCCCGCTGCGTTTTCCTCCAGCGGAAGTGATTTCAGACGCCGCTACCCAGGCGCCGAGGGATTCGTTCCACAACGAACGATAAGTCTTGTTCATGAGCCCCGTCCCATCCATTAAAAGATCGTTGAATAGCCAAGGCCATTCGGGCTCCCTGTGCAATTTCTAAATTATTTTCTGCAAACAAATCTTATGAAATGAATTGAAGGGGGTGCCTTTTAATGTCTCATTTTGGAGTCAATCGGTTGAATTTATTTGAATTTTAAATCAGGCCGAATGTCCAAATAGTAATATAAAGATACTCTTTGAATTATTTTGCTGTAGTTTTAAAAATCAGCTATTAAGGTATAGGTTGTAATCACATTTTTGACATGGATTGCGCTCGAAAATCTATTTGATTTTTTATTGAATTTGATATTTCCATGCCGGACGCGGTGTCCGGGGAAGCGCGCATGCCGCGACTCGTCGTGATAATCCCGGCCGGTCCCGAGTGGCAACGCCGCTTCGGAGCCTTCCCACCACTTCTCTCCATCCCCGTCATGTCTTCCCGCTTCTGCTTCCCCGCCATTGCTGCATCCGCCGCCCTCGCACTCGGCTTTGCGCCGAGCTTGCCGGCCGTGGCCCAAACGGGCGCACCGGCGCCGCGCGTGCAGTCCGACCTGAAGGACATCCGCATGCGGGCGATCACCAGCCTGCCCAAGGCGGGCGGCAGCGCCGACGACCGCAATAGCTGCTCATGGCGCGTGATCCAGCCGAAGTCGCCAGCGGCCAAATTGGTGGCCGCGCAGGGCTGGGCGGTGACCGCCGATGTGCCGATGGGTTCCTATCGCGCCGTCAGCTTCGCTGGCCAGATGGAAGCCGGAACCAGCGGCACCTGCACGATCACCCAGGGCAACGTGGCGGTGTTCGATGGCGACAGGCTGGTCGCGCTGGCCTACGGCAAGTCGCCCGAAGACCCCGCCATCGGCAACCTGACCGCGCTGGAAGGCGGCTCCGTGCGCGTGTGGGACGGCGACCTCATCGGCTCGCCGGTGGGCGACCTGCGCGTCGAGGCCGACGGCACCCTGCGCCTGGGCAAGCTGGCCGACGAGGAGTCGGTCTGCAAGGGCCGCGCCAAGGTGCCGAACGTCTACGGCATGCCGATCGACAAGGCGCGCAAGGTCCTGGCTGCCAGCGGATGGAATCCGGTGCGCGGCGGGGCCAGCAGCGAGTCCCGGCAGGCCGGGTTTGTCAAGCGCGGCATCGCCGAAGCCGAGTCCTGCGCGGGCACCGGCCTTGCCTATTGCGACTTCGGCTATTCCGGCCCGGCCGGCCGGCTGACCGTGACCACGGCGGGCGAGAAGAGCCTCCCGAACGTCGTCGGTTACGACGTCAACTGCCGCTGATGCAGATGAAGCCTGGCGCCGCGCACTGAAGCCAGGCCGGCGGGGCAGGGCGGGGCGGATTCAGGCAGGCGATGCCTGCGCACCTACACGGGTTGCCCGGCCGTTCCCACATTCGCCCGCATCGCGGCGCAAAAGCATCGACTCCGGATCGAGTACCGGCACCGGAGCACAGACTTGGCAACCCCGTCCACCCGAAGAACGCGCACGCGAGCGGCGAAAAAGCCGCATGGAGACATCCGCATCGGAATCTCCGGCTGGCGGTACGCGCCGTGGCGGGGCCGCTTCTATCCGGCCGGGCTGGCACAGCGCAACGAGCTTGCCTTCGCCTCGCGCATGCTGCCCAGCATCGAACTCAACGGATCGTTCTATTCGCTGCAGCGCCCCGAGTCGTACGAGACATGGCGCGACCAGACGCCCGACGGCTTCGTGTTCGCGGTCAAGGGCTCGCGCTACATCACGCACATGCTGCAGCTCAAGGACGTGCGCCCGGCGCTCGCCAACTTCTTCGCCTCGGGCGTGCTCACATTGGGCCGCAAGCTCGGCCCCATCCTCTGGCAGCTTCCTCCGCGCATGCGCTACGACGCCGAGCGCGTCGAAGGCTTTCTCTCGCTGCTGCCGCACGATGCCAAGGCCGCGTCGGCGCTGGCGCGCGAGCACGACGAGCGCATGAACGGGCGGTCCTCGATGAAGGCCGCGCGCGGCCTTCGCATCCGCCATGCCATCGAAGTGCGCAACCGCAGCTTTGCCGACCCCGATTTCATCGCCACGCTGCGCCGGCACGGCGTTGCCCTGGTGGTGGCCGACACCGCGGGCCGCTGGCCGATGCTCGAAGACATGACGGCGGACTTCGTCTACATCCGGCTGCACGAAGACAAGGAGCTCTACGCCAGCGGCTATGGCGACGCCGCACTCGACCGCTGGGCCGAGCGCATCGAAGCGTGGAGCCAGGGCCGCCAGGTCGGCGACGCCAGGCTTGCTTCGGATGTCGGTGCACGGCGGGGCCGGCACGATGTGTACTGCTACTTCGACAACGACACCAAGGTGCGCGCGCCCTACGACGCGGCGCACCTGGCGATGCGGCTGGGGCTTCCGACGGGCTTCGAGCCGCAAGAGAAAGCCCGCCACCGAAAATGAAGGAGCCCGGCCGGCTCTCGGCGTGAAGCAATCTTCTTCAACTACATTGCCCGCATGACCGCACTCATGCCGGGCGAAGCGCCCATCTACCTCGAAGCCGCGGCAAGCGGCGAATTCATCGAACTGCACGAACACGACAACCTGCTGCGCGTGCGCAGCGGCGGGCGCGGTTGAAGGTATTGCAAGGCCAGGTCTTTTCCGCCCGATGATCTTCGACCGCGACACCTACCGCCGCTTCTTCGACGGCTACTTCATCCGCGACTGCACCATCGGCTTCGAGGATGGCCGCCTTGGCTTCCTGCTGTTCGAGGAGCAGGAGGACAAGGACCATGACGAGCCGTTCAAGGTCCGGCTGCTCGCCGTCAAGCTGGCGAATCCGGTCGAGACGCGGTTCTTCACGCTGACCACCCATGCGCTGGGGCTGGGCTGCGATCTGTCCAGCGCCTGGGCGCCGGACCATTCGGAGTTCGTCTCGGTGGGCATCGGGCGGGAGACGCTGGCCTACAAGCCGAAAGTCCACAAGGGGCAGGAGGCGCGCATTCCGTTTCATGGCGCGGGCGAGCCGCATCCCGTTTCTGGACTCATGTACGACAGCATCGTGCTGCGTACCGCGCGCGCCGGCACCACGGTGTTCTCGGTCGGTGCGCCGTTCCGGGTGTTCGAGCGACTGGGCCCCGGGCAATGGCGCGAGCACATGGAAATCCCGCTGCCCGAGGGGCTTGGCAGCACGGAGCCGGACGTAGCGGACGACACCTTGTCGAACTCGGATTTCAACGATCTTGCCGGCCTGTCCGCGCAGGACCTGTACGTGGTCGGCTCGCGCGGCGCCGCCTGGCGACGGCATGAGGGGCTCTGGAGGCAGCTGCCCTTTCCCTCGACGCTGGATCTGAAGACTGTAGCCGTTGCGCCCGACGGCACGGCCTACGTCACCGACGAGCGCGGCCACGTATGGCAAGGGCGCGACGACAGCTGGCGTTGCCTGACTCCGAAGCCGCACAGCGAAAGCTTTCTCGACAGCGCCTGGTTCGCCGGCCGGCTCTGGTGCACCGGCAGCACGGGCGGCTGCTACGTGCTCCAGGGCAGCAGGATGGTGCTGGCCATGGATGCACGCCGGCAACCGATGCCCAAGGGCTGCTCGCTGGCATCGCGGCGGCTCGATGTGTCGCCGGATGGCCGCAGGATGCTGGTTGCCGGTTGGCACGGGGCGCTGGAGTTCGACGGCGAGCATTGGACGGCGCTGTTCGACGGCGAACCCTGAGCCCGGCCATCCATCGGCTGCCAGGCTCGCTTGCTCATCCCCCGGAAGAAGTCTCTCAACAATGTCCAGCAACAAGTTCCAGATCGGCAAGTGCGCATTCGAGTTCGCGCCGGATACCCAGGTCGTCTTCGAGGACGGCGGCATGTCCTTCGAACTGAAGGCGCGGCCCGTCGCCTTCGACAAGGCGCTGCACGCGCCGCCCTTCGACCCCGAGGGCTTCGACAACCCGGCGCCGGGGCAGGTTGCTCCTTCGTTCCGCTCCTCGACCTTTCACTTCCATGACAACCACGACACGCCGCACCGGTGCGTGCGCTACCTGAAGGATCAGCCGACGCACGGCTTCTATCTCTGGGAGAAGGGCTTCGACTTCGGCACGCGCTTCTTCGGCGAGATCGACCTGCGGCCCGACCGCATCGAAATGCACGGCCTGCTGCGGCACGACTACGAGACGGACGAGGAGGGCGTTGCGGTCGACGTGGTGTGGCACTGCACGCCGGGAGAGGTGGAACTGCGCGCGCACACCTACGGCAGCTTCGATGAGGCGATGGCTGCTCCGCCAGAGCGCGTGCGGCGGTTGATCATCAGCCATTGGGATGCCGTGTGGCGCGAGGAACTGCTGCGCTTCACGCAGCTCGAGTTCCTGTCGATGGAAGACCAGTGGACGGGCAACCCCGAGAAGGCCGTCACGGCCTTGCCCGAATCCCTTTGCACGCTGACGCGCCTGCGCGAACTGCATCTGCGCAGCCGCCATATCGCCCGTCTTCCCGAGAACCTCGGGGCGCTCGAATCGCTGGAAGTGCTTTCGCTCCAGTACTGCCAGATCGAGACATTGCCCGACAGCATCGGCGAGCTCGTGCATCTGCAACGACTGCTGCTGGACGGGAACCAGCTCAAGACATTACCTGAATCAGTAGGCCACCTGCCGGCCCTCCAGCTGCTGAGCATCAACCGCAATCCCTTCGAGTCGCTGCCGGCTTCGCTGCGGAACATCGCGAAGGTCAATATCGAGAGGAAGACCGAAGCGCTCTTCCGTGACATCCGCTATCGCCCCGACGTGGAGGTGAAGATCGACCGCGAGGCTTTCATGGCACGCAACAGCCCGCGGCATGTGGCGCTATTGAGCGATGCGCTGGCACGTCACGATCTCAAGGCCTACGAAGGGCCGCTTCGGCGCCACGCGCGCCAGGCGCTGCGCCTGTGCACCACGGAGCGTGAGAACTATGCGATCCCGGGCGGCACGCGCATCGGCGGCAGGCCGGACCTGCCGCCCGGCATCGACTACCCGGCCACCGACGGAAAGCTCTGGCGCTTCTACGCGCAGATCGATCTTGCAGAAATCGCCGGGCTTCAGTCGTGGCTACCGCGCACCGGCCGCCTCTACTTCTTCGGCGAGGGCCAGGAGGAGGGCGACGGTGTGCGCGTGTTGCATTCGAATGCTTCTGCCGCCGAGCTGCAGCCCTATGCATGGCCGGAGGGCGCGGAGTTTGCCGATGGTTCCGACGTGAGCGACGCTCATGAAGGCTACAAGGTCCGCATCGACGCCACCGTGTCGCTGCCGAACCTCTACAACGCCGGAGGAGGTCGCCTGAGCGGTGAAGACGCCTCGCTGCTCGAGATCGACAGGGACGACAAGCTGCAGGAAGCGTATTGGGCGCTCGAAGCCGAACTCGCCGGCGATGGCGAGCGCAGGAACGGCGCACACCTGATGAACGCACACGTCTTCACACAGCACGAGAACCCGCAGGAGCAGGCCTCGCGCGAAAGGGGCGGCCTGCCGCAGGAGTGGATCAACCTGCTCACGCTCGATTCGGACAACAAGCCCGGCTTCTGCTTCTGGGATGCCGGCACCTTCACCTTCAGCATCCACGAGAAGGACCTGGCCCTGGGCGACTTCTCGCGCGTGCACTGGAGCCTGGAAAGCAGCTGAGTCCGCGTCGTTGGCGCGGACTAGAACTTTCGCAGTCCCGCTCGCGTTGTTCTTTCGCAATACCCGCATTCCGCCGTGCCGGATGAGGCGTCGGCACGCATTCCCATACCTAGAATCGCGCCGGTCCGGGCGTCCGCCCGGCTCCATCAACCGGAGAAGCCGCGATGTCCTTTTCGTTCGGTGCCGTCGTCGTCACGTACTTCCCCACCGACGGGCAACTGACGAATCTCCATAAGCTTTCGCGCTCGTGTCCGCGTCTGTGCGTGGTCGACAACACGCCGGAGCCGGGCGACTGGCATGGCGCACTCGCCGATGCGGGAATCACCGTGCTGCACAACGGCAACCGTGGCGGCATCGCGGGCGCATTCAACTGCGGTATCACCGAGCTCGAAGCGCAACGCGTCGAACTCTTCTTCCTGCTCGACCAGGATTCGGTGCTGCCCGCTGGCTACTTCGACGCAATGTGCCAGGCGGCGGAGACGGCACAGGGAAAGGCTTCCGGTGAAGGCAAGCAAGCCGCTGCCTTCCTGATCGGCCCGCTCGTCCACGACACCAACCTCGACGCGCTGATCCCGCAATTCGGCCTGCAGGGCAGGCGCGTCTACCAGCTCGACCTGCGCAAGCCCTTCACCGAGCCGCTGGCGCGCTGCGCCTTCCTGATCTCCTCGGGCTCGCTGATCTCGCGCGGGGCCTGGGCCAAGGTCGGGCGCTTCGACGAGCGCTACGTGATCGACCACGTCGACACCGACTACTGCATGCGCGCCCTGCGCAGCGAGGTGCCGCTCTATCTCAATACGCAGGTGGTGCTGCGGCACCAGATCGGCGACCTCGAGGCGAAGTCGCTGTTCGGCTGGAAGATCTACGTCATCAACTATCCGGCCGTGCGGCGCTACTACATCTCGCGCAATGCACTCGACCTCTCGCTGGCGCACATGCGTGCCTTTCCGGCGATCCTGTTCATCAACGTCTACACGCTCAAGCAGATCCTGCCCATGCTGATCTTCGAGCGCGACCGGCTCAGGAAGAGCATCGCGCTGCTGGTCGGCTGCATCGACGGCCTGCTCGGCAGGCTCGGTGGCATCCGCGAGGTTCGCCCGCGCGTGGGCAGGTACCTGAGCCGCAGCGGTTGAGGTTGCAGCGATGAGTCCGACCCTCCAGGCACCGCGCGTGCGCCGCGCCGCGCTCGCCTTCATCTTCGTCACGGTGCTGATCGACTTCCTCGCGTTCGGCCTGATCCTTCCAGGCCTGCCGCATCTGGTGGAGCGGCTGGCCGGCGGCAGCGCCGCGACCGCGGCGTACTGGATCGCGGTGTTCGGCACGGCGTTCGCGGCGATCCAGTTCGTGTGCTCACCGGTGCTGGGCGCGCTGTCCGATCGCTTCGGGCGGCGGCCTGTGATCCTGCTGTCATGCCTGGGCCTTGCCGTCGACTTCGTGTTCATGGCCCTTGCCGACAGCCTGCCGTGGCTCTTCATCGGCCGCGTGGTGTCGGGCGTGTTCTCGGCCAGCCTCACCACCGCCAATGCCTACATCGCCGACGTGACGGCGCCGGAAGAAAGAGCCAGGAGCTACGGCATCGTGGGCGCGGCCTTCGGCGTGGGGCTGGTGCTCGGTCCGGTGCTCGGCGGCCAGTTGAGCCACATCGATGCCCGCCTGCCGTTCTGGTTCGCGGCCGGCCTCACGATGCTCAACTTCTGCTACGGGTGGTTCGTGCTGCCCGAATCGCTGCCGCCAGAGCGGCGCAGCCTGAAGTTCGACTGGTCGCATGCCAACCCGGTCGGCTCGCTGATGCTGCTGAAGCGCTATCCGCAGGTGTTCGGCCTGGCGGCGGTGATCTTCCTGGTCAACCTCGCGCAGTACGTGTACCCGAGCGTGTTCGTGCTCTTCGCCGACTACCGCTTCCAGTGGAAGGAAGACACCGTGGGCTGGGTGCTCGGCCTGGTGGGCGTGCTGAGCGTGGTGGTCAACGCGCTGCTGATCGGGCCGGGCGTGAAGCGTTTCGGCGAGCGCGCGGCGCTGCTGTTCGGGCTGGGTTGCGGCGTGCTGGGCTTCGCGATCTGCGGCGTGGCCGATGCCGTGGCGGTCTTCATGCTCGCGCTGCCGTTGTGCACCTTGCTGGCCTTCGCGGGGCCGGCAGCGCAGGCGCTGGTCACGCGGCAGGTCGACGCGGCGCAGCAGGGGCGCATCCAGGGCGCGCTGACGAGCCTGGTGTCGGTGGCGGGCATCGTCGGGCCCGCGGCCTTCGCCGGCAGCTTCGGCTATTTCATCGGCGTGGACGCACCGGTGCAGCTGCCGGGCGCGCCGTTCTTCATTGCCGCACTGTTCCTGTGCGTGGGCATGCGGGTCGCATGGCGACGCACGCGGCCTGCGGTGGCGGCCGCCGGCGAAACGGCGACCGAGCCGACCTGAGGCCGCCGGGCGGGCCGCTTCAGCCCAAGAACTCGCCCTCGTCGAACTGGTGCTCCATGCGCCGCGTCGCCAGCGCGACATGGGCGGCGAGCATCTCGTCCAGGTCGATGCCGGCCAGCGCCTTCCGGCACAGCGGCTGGTAGCGCGCCACCCAGTCCTCTTCGCCCGCGTCGTGCTCGTAGACGACGTTGTGGAAGGCGCCGTTCCGGTCGAAGGCCAGCAGCGTGCGGTCTTCATAGCGGTGGTGCGCCCAGCCGAAGACCACGTAGTGCTCCGTCAGCGCTTCCTGCGAGGCCGGCTTCAGCCCGCCGAACTCCCGCCGGCTGCCGAAGGTGCACAGCGCTCCCATGAGGCTGGGCCAGGCGTCGTCGACGTCCGGGCTCTCGGCCCAGGAGAGCAATCTGTCGATGGAGAGCAGGTCGAGATGGCGCATGCGGTTCTCGGGCAGCAGCGAGAAGGCGCCCAGCGATTCATAGAGCGCCCTCAGCGGCTCGGGCAGGCGCATCCCGATGCGGGCCTCCAGGCGCTCGATGGCGTCAGGGGTCTCGGGGGCCTGGCGGACCGCCGAGAAGGCGTATCCGAAATCCTCGGCCGCGTCTTCGTCCTCGATCCGGGCGACCTGCCGGGCGAGTTCCTCGACCCTGGCTTCGTGGCGGTCGAGGGCGGCGGTGAAGCGGGGGAGGCGGTCGGTCAGGGAAGGAGCTGTCTGCATGGTCTGTGCGGCGGGGCGGGGCAGGGCGCCAGCCGTGCTGTTTGGGGCGCGGCGAGTATAGGTCGGCGGTCTCCGGGCGGCATCTGGGCAGTACTGGCCGCATGGCCCGTACGTAATTCCCCTTACGGTCCGGTCAGATTGCAATCAGTTTGGCGCCAGAGCATGCAGGGGTCCGGACTTCCGCCCGGATGGAGACGATCAGCCCCGGTTTGCCGGTGCCGGTGATTTCGAAACCCATCGCACAAGAAGAGATGAAAAACAGAACCCTTGTCAGAGGCTTGTTCCTCATGGCGATAGCGCTGGCCTTCGGCCTGACCTCGCTTCGCTACCCCATCGGAGACTTGAGCCGTGCCGGCCCCGGTTTGTTCCCCGCCATGATCAGCGCGATGCTGCTGGTGATCGCGGTTTCCACCGTGATCCGGTCGTTCTTCGTGGAGCGCGTGGCGCTGGAGTTCAACTTCAAGAACATCTCGCTGATCCTCGGCAGCCTCTGCGGCCTGGCGGTGATCTCCATGTACGTGAACATGATCGCCGGGATCATCTTCATGGTCTTCTGCTCGGGCTTCGCCGCGTCGTCCTACTCGGTCGTGCGCAACGTGAAGATCTCCGCCGGGCTGGTCGTCATGGCGCTGGCCCTGCAGAAGCTGCTCGGCCTGAACCTTCCGCTGTACTGAGGAAGGAACGAGCATCATGGAAGTCCTCAACAACCTCGCGTTCGGGTTCTCGCATGCTCTGACCATGCAGAACCTGTTGTTCTGTGCCATCGGCTGCACGGTGGGCACGCTCGTCGGCCTGCTGCCGGGCCTCGGCCCGCTGGCTACCATCAGCCTGCTGCTGCCGCTGACGTATTCCATTCCCACCACCGGCGCGCTCATCATGCTGGCCGGCATCTACTACGGCGCGCAGTACGGCGACAGCGTCAGCGCCATCACGATGAAGATCCCGCATGCGAGCAGCATCGTGGCCTGCATCGACGGCTATGCGATGACGCTCAAGGGCCAGACGGGGCTCGCGCTCTTCACCGCGGGCTTCTCCAGCTTCATCGGCGGCACGGTCGCCATCCTGGTGCTGTCGTTCCTCGCGCCCGTGCTCGGTGAAGTGGCCTTCCTGTTCGGGCCCGCCGACTACGTCGCGATGATGCTCGTGGGCTTCGTGTGCGTGAGCTTCGTGACCACCGGCAGCCTGCTCAACGGCCTGGCGATGTGCATGATCGGCGTGCTGCTCGGCACCATCGGCACCGACGTGAACAGCGGCATGCAGCGCTTCACGCTCGACCTGCCGTTCCTGGTCGACGGCGTTGGCATCGTGAGCATCGCGCTGGGCTGCTTCGGCATCGCCGAGATCACCAAGAACCTCGACTCGCGCGAGGAACGCTCGCCCTTCAACGGCAAGATCAACCTGATCCCGACCTGGGCCGAGTTCAAGCGGATCATTCCGAGCGCCCTGCGCGGCAGCGCGGTCGGCTCCTTCCTGGGCATCCTGCCCGGCGGCGGCCCCACCATCGCCCAGTTCGCCGCCTACGCGATCGACAAGAAGGTCAGCAAGTACAAGCACGAGATCGGCACCGGCTGCATCGAAGGCGTGGCCGGCCAGGCCGCTGCCGACGAAGCCGCCGCGCGCACCAGCTTCATTCCGCTGATGAGCATCGGCATCCCCGAGAACGCGGTCATGGCGCTGATGCTGGCCGCCTTCATCATCAAGGGCATCCAGCCCGGCCCGAACATGATCGGCAGCCACCCCGAACTCTTCTGGGGCCTGGTGGCCAGCATGTGGATCGGCAACGTGTTCCTGCTGGTGCTGAACGTGCCGCTGGTGCGCTACTGGCTGTCGGTGTTCAAGATTCCGTATGCGGTCCTGTTCCCGTCGATCCTGTTCTTCTGCTGCATCGGCACCTACAGCGTGAACAACAGCCTGGAGGACATCTTCATCACCGCCGCCTTCGGCTTCATGGGCTACATGTTCATGCGTCTTGAGCTCGACGCCGCGCCGCTGATGCTGGGCTTCATCCTCGGGCCGATGCTGGAGGAGAACTTCCGCCGCGCCATGCTGCTGAGCCGCGGCAGCTTCGGCATCTTCGCCACGCGCCCGATCAGCGCCACGCTGCTGAGCCTGGTCGGCGTGTTCATCGTGTGGCAGGTGGCTTCGTTCCTGATCAAGGTGCGCAAGAACAAGGGCGCGGCCCTGCCGCCGCAACCCGTGCCGGCGATGGAGGAATAACCACGCCTGCCGGCCGCTTCGGCGGCAAGCAATGAGAGACCTGTTCGCCGCGTTGCCCGCCTGGGTAACGCGGCGAACTGCTTTGAGGCGGCCCCGTTCGCGCGCACCGTCAGTGCATGCGCGCGAACTTCCCCGGCGGCTGCCCCACATGCCGGCTGAACGCCGTGCTGAAGGTGCTGGCCGAACCGTAGCCCACCCGCTCGGCCACTTCCGCGATCGCCAGCTCTTCGCGGCGCAGCAGCTGCTTGGCGAGGGCCATGCGCCATGAGAGCAGGTATTCCATCGGCGGCATGCCGACCGCGCGGCTGAAGCGGTCGAAGAAGGCGGAGCGCGATAGCGCGCTCTTGCGCGCCAGCTGTTCCACCGTCCAGCCGCGCGCGGGGTCGCCATGCATGTGGCGGAACGCGGCCGCGAGCCGCTTGTCCGCCAGGCCTCGCAGCAGGCCGGGCGGTGCCTCTTCGCCGGAGGTGGTGCGCAGGGATTCCACCAGCAGCACTTCCACGAGCCGGGTGAGCACCAGCTCGCGGCCCGGCCGACGGTCCAGCGATTCCTCGCGCACCATCTGGGTCAGCAGCGGCAGCTTCTGCGAGCCCCGCACATGCAGCACGGCGGGAAGCAGCGACACCAGCATCGCCGAATCGGGCGAGTCGAACTCGAAGTAGCCGCCCAGCATCCGCACCTCGGGCCGGCCGCCGCGCGTGCCGTGGCGTATTTCGCTGCCGCTCGTGTCCATGGCCGCCTTGCGCGCGTCGATGGGCACCGGCGTGCCGGGCTCCAGGCTCGTCATCGTGAAGCCGGGCGTGGTGGGCAGCAGCACGAAGTCTCCCGCGGTGAGCGTCAGCGTTTCCGCTCCATCGACCGACAGCAGGCAACTGCCTTCGAGCAGTGCGCAGAAGCTCGGCAGGCCGAACTGCGTGTAGCGCACGCCCCAGCGTCCGGCGCCGCTGATCACCTTCGAGAACACCGCCCGGGGCTTGAGCAGCGCGATCACCTGCGACAGCGGGTCGATGGCCATGGATGGACTTTCGCAAACAAATCGTGGATTGATGATTGTAGATAGTCCGGTAGGTCGAGCCTATCGTACGAGTTCCTTCCAACCGCTCGTTCACTTACCCACTCAGAGGACCACCATGAAGACTGTTCTGATCACCGGCTGCTCGTCCGGCTACGGCCTTGCCACTGCGCGCCATTTCCATGCTCAAGGCTGGAACGTCGTCGCGACCATGCGCAAGCCGCAAGACGGACTTTTCGAAGACTCCCCGCGCATGCGCGTGCTTGCGCTCGACGTGACGCGGCCCGAAAGCATCGTCGCCGCGCTGGACGCGGCAGGCCCTGTCGACGTGCTCGTCAACAACGCCGGCATCGGCCTGTTCGGTGCCTTCGAGGCCACGCCGATGGCGACGACGCGCGAGCTCTTCGAGACCAACACCTTCGGCGTGATGGCCATGACGCAGGCCGTGCTGCCCGCGTTCCGCGAGCGCCGCGGGGGCGTGGTCGTCAACGTCACGTCGAGCGCGACCCTTGCGCCCATGCCCCTGGTTGCGGCCTACACCGCCAGCAAGACGGCGATCGAGGGCTTCACGGCCTCGCTCGCTCACGAGCTGAGGGCATTCGATGTCGCCGTGAAGCTCGTCGAACCCGGCTACGCGCCCACGACGCGATTCACCGAGAACGGTGGCGAGCGGATGCAGGGCCTGATCACCGAGCCGTATGCGCCCCTTGCTCGGTCGATCTTCGGTACGCTGGCGCAGGCCACGCAATTGACGAAGGAGTTGGATGTCGCCGAGGCGGTCTGGCGCGCGGCGAACGATGCGACGGGGCAACTGCGATTTCCGGCGGGCGCCGACGCGGTCGCGCTGGCGCAGCGGGGCGCGGGTTGAGGCTGCCGGCCGGCGCCGGCCGCGAGCTTCAGCCTGCCGTTGCCGCAGTTGCGGTCGCAGGTGCAGGTGCAGGCGCAGATGCAATCGCAGCCGCGGTGGCCGGCAAGGCCTCGGGCTCGCACTGCAGCGCGCTGTCGGTGCCGGGGATGGGCGCGGTGAGGATCTGGGCCAGCCAGTGGTCGAGCGTGTCGTCCGGCGGTGCTGTGGGGCGATGCTCGCGGGCCGAGGGCTCCGCGGCGCCGGAGGCTCCGCGGGTGATGGGGCTCACCTCGTCGGGAAACCATCTGAAGATGCTGACCTGACTCTTGTAGCCATCACCCGAGCGCACGAAGAGAAATCCCTGCTGTGCGTTGCCTTCCGCGTCGACCGGGACACCGGCGGCCCGAAGGGCCGTGACCCTTGCGCCGGTTTCCATGTCGCGCGGCAGCTTCAAGGTGATGCTTGCGTTGTGGACCATCCGTCTCGCCATGTTCGTACCCTCATGCTTTCTTGCGGCTCGCTGACTCGAAAAGCTTTCCCAGGGGCCCGCGTTTTTTTGAGGGAGGCGCGGGCCTCCCGGAACTTCATTGCGGTAGCGCCTGCCTACTTGTCGTGATGCAGGTAGCTCGCCTGCTTCGGCAGCAGAAGGCTCACGGTGAAGGCCACGACCATCATGGCCGTCACGTACCAGTAGAAGTAGGACTCGTGCCCGATCGACTTCAGGCCCAGCGCCACGTACTCGGCGCTGCCGCCGAAGATCGCGTTGCCCACCGCGTACGACAGGCCCACGCCCAGTGCGCGGATCTCGGGCGGGAACATCTCCGCCTTCACGATGCCGCTGATCGAGGTGTAGAAGCTCACCACCGCCAGCGCGAGGGTGATGAGCGCACCTGCCACCAGCGGGCTGCCGACGTTCTGCAGGTTGCTCAGCACCGGCACCGTCATCAGCGCGCCCAGGGCGCCGAACAGCAGCATGTTGCTGCGGCGGCCGATGCGGTCCGACAGTGCGCCGAACAGCGGCTGCATGCACATGTAGATGAACAGGCAGGCCGTCATCACGTTGCTGGCGGTCTTGATCGACATGCCGGCGGAGTTCACCAGGTACTTCTGCATGTACGTGGTGAAGGTGTAGAAGATCAGCGAACCGCCGGCCGTGTAGCCGAGCACCACGAAGAAGGCGCGCTTGTGATGGGTGAAGAGCTCGCGCATCGTGCCCGCGCCCTTGGCGGCACGGGTCTTGTTGCTGGCCGTCTCGGTCAGCGTGCGGCGCAGCATCAGCGCCACCACGGCCGCAACGGCGCCGAGCACGAAGGGAATCCGCCAGCCCCAGGCCTTGAGCTCGGCTTCGTCGAGCACCTGCTGCAGCACCACCACGACCACCACCGCGAGCAGCTGGCCGCCGATCAGCGTGACGTACTGGAACGAGGAGAAGAAACCGCGCTGGCCGCGCATCGCCACTTCGCTCATGTAGGTGGCGGTGGTGCCGTATTCGCCACCCACCGACAGGCCCTGCAGCAGCCGCGCGAGCAGCAGCAGCGCCGGAGCGGCCGCGCCGATCTGCGCATAGGTGGGCAGGCAGGCGATGACCAGCGAACCCACGCACATCATGACCACCGAGGTCACCATCGAAGTCTTGCGGCCCTTGCGGTCGGCGATGCGGCCGAACAGCCAGCCGCCGATCGGGCGCATCAGGAAGCCGGCGGCGAACACGCCGGCGGTGTTCAGCAGCTGCACCGTGGGGTCGGACTTGGGGAAGAAGGCTGGCGCGAAATAGATGGCGCAGAAGGCGTAGACGTAGAAGTCGAACCACTCCACCAGGTTGCCGGACGAGGCGGCGAAGATGGCGAAGATGCGCTTGCGCTTTTCCTCGAAGGTGTAGGGCGTGTTGTTGTTGGCGGTGGCGGGTGCCGCGTCGGGGCTGGAAGCGCCGGCGGCCGCGCTTGCGATGGCGGTCATGAAAGGGGTCCTTGTCTCTGGCTGCGGCCCGCGGCGTTAAGAAGAAAAGGCACGCGGGGACCGTTGCGGCGAGTCTGTCCGGCCGCGGCAGCGCTGTCGTCCGTAACCGGCCGTTGGCCGTCTACGTATCGATACGCAAGGGTAAATACCTAGATTGGGGCCGCGACGGGCGTGCGCCGTCGGCGGTGGCCGGTGCCCGGCGAGCTACAGCGAGTGTTCCCGCAGGAACCGATCCAGCTGATGGCTGTTCGCCAGCCCCAGCTTCGCGAACACGTGCGCCCGGTGCGTTTCCACCGTGCGCTGCTCCAGCGGGGCGAGTTCCTGCGCGATCTGCTTGTTGGGCTTGCCCTCGGCGACCAGCCGGGCGACCTGCATCTCGCGCGGGGTGAGCTTGTCCCACAGCGCCTGTGCGGCCTGGCGGGCCTGGCGGCGGGTGGCGATCTCGCCGGCCTGTTGCAGGGCGCGGGCGATGGTGTCGAGCAGGCGCTCGTCGTTGCAGGGTTTCTCGAGCCAGCCGAAGGCGCCGTTCTGAACGGCCTCCACGGCCATGGGAATGTCGCCGTGGCCCGAGAGGAAGATGACCACGAGCGGGCTGTCCTGCGTGCGCAGCGTGTCGAACACCTGCAGGCCGCTCATGCCTTCCATGCGCAGGTCCATGATCACGCAGCCGGCGCGCTGCAGGTCGGTGCCTTCGAGGAAGGCTTCGCCCGAGGCGAAGGTCTGCACCGCGTAGCCGCGCGACAGCAGCAGCAGGCCGAGCGAGCGGCGCACGGCCTCGTCGTCGTCCACGATGCACAGGTTGTTGGCGGGAGCGGCGCTGTTGTGGGTCATGTCGGTGGCGATATTTCCAGCTCGAGGGTGAAGACTGTGCCACCGCCCGGACGGTCGGCAAAGGTGAGGCGACCCCTGTGCGCCTCGACGATGGTGCGGCAGATGTTCAGGCCCAGCCCCAGCCCGCCGGTCTTGGTGGTGAAGAAGGGCGAGAACACCTGCTCGGCCACGGCGGCGTCGATGCCCGGGCCGCGGTCGGCCACGTGGATGTGCATGCGTCCTTCCTTGAGCCCCGCCTCGATCTCTACCAGCCGCTGCTCGGGCGGTACGGCCTGCATGGCGTGCAGGCTGTTCGACAGCAGGTTGAGCAGCACCTGCTCGAGCAGCACGCGGTCGCCGCGCACCTCGGGCAGTCCGGGCGGAATGCGAAGCTCGGCGCGCGCCTGGCGCATGCGGATCTCGCCCTGCAGTAGCGCGATGGCGTTGCCGGCCAGCGCTGCCACCGAGCAGTCTTCCGTGCCCACGGTGCGCTGGCGCACGAAGCCGCGGATGCGCCGCACGATCTCGGCGCTGCGCTGCGCCTGCATCACGGCCTCGTCCAGGCTGCTCACCAGCAATTGCTGGTTGCCCTGCTCGGCGAAGGCCTTGGCGGCGCTGGCGAAGTTGCTCAGCGCCATCAGCGGCTGGTTGAGTTCGTGGGCCAGCGTGGAGGCCATCTCGCCCAGGCTCGCCAGGCGCTGGGCGTGCTGCAACTGCTCGTCGTTCTGGCGCTGGCGCAGCTCGGCGCGCTTCTGTTCGGTGATGTCCACCACCGAACTCATCCAGCCGGCGTGCTTGCCGTCGGCATCGATCAGCGCGGCGGTGTAGACCATGGTGATGACCTCGTGCCCGTCGCGGTGCCGCAGGCGCGACTCGAAGCCGGAGCGCACGGGCTGGCCGCTCATCATCGCGTCGTAGTGGCGCCAGTGCTGCGTCACGTCGTTCGGGTGCCAGTAGGGGTAGGGCGGCAGCTTGCCCAGCAGCTCGTCGGCGCCATAGCCGGTCATTTCGCAGAAGGCCGGGTTCACGTAGATGATGCGGCCTTCGAGGTCGCGGGCGCGCATGCCCACCAGCAGAGAGTCTTCCATCGCCTTGCGGAAGGCATGGGCCTCGTCGAGGTCGTGGGTGCGCTCGCGCACGCGCAGCTCCAGCACGCGGCGCGCGTCGCGCTGCTCGGCGAAGCGGCGTTCGCGCAGCTGCCAGTAGAGGCCGGCCAGCAGCAGCACGACGGCGCACAGCAGGCCCAGCATCCAGGCGCGCTCGCGGGCATTGGAGACTTCCGCGTGGTCGGTCATCACTGTCAGCGTCCAGCCGAGGTCGGGCAGGCGCTCGTCCACCGCGAGGTACTCGCGCGGGCGGCCGCCGATGTCGGTGCGCACCAGGTAGCCGAGCTGGCCTTCCTCGCGTTCCACCCTCCACGGCAGTGCCGTGAAGCTGGTGCGCGTGCCGTACTGCTGGTCGCGACGCATGCCTTCGAGCTCGGTGGCCTGCAGCGGACGCGATGACCGGTACATCCACGACGGTACCGAGCTCAGGAACACGACGCCGCGAGCGTCGGTCAGCAGGATGGGGTCGCGCACGAAGGTCCAGGTTTCCTGCACCTGGCGCAGGCTGACCTTGACCGTCACCACGCCCCGGATCTCTCCGCCTTCGCCGCGCACCGGCGAGGAGATGAAGAGCCCCGGCTCGCCGGTGGTCTGGCCCACGCCATAGAAAAGGCCGTTGCGCCCCGCGCGGGCGTCGATGAAGTAGGGCCGGTTGGCATACGACTGGCCGACGAAGCTCTGCGGCGTGTTCCAGTTGCTGGCTGCCAGCGTGAGGCCCTGCATGTCGATCAGGTAGAGCACGTCGGAACCGGCCTGCCGGTTCACCCGCTCGATGTAGAGATTGGCGCGCTGCTTGGCGGCAATGTCGTTGGGGCGGGCCAGCGCGGCCAGCACGTCGGGATGCAGGCCCGCGGTGAAGGGCAGGTAGCTGTACTTGCCGGCGGCGTCGCGCAGGCCGAGCACGTGCACTTCCATGGCGCGGCGGATCGAGTCGGCCTGGAAGCTCGCTTCGCGGTTCGCCGCCCATTGGCCCGCGAGGCCGATCAGCAGCAGGGCCAGCGTGCACGCGGCCATCCAGGCGATCGTGCTGCGATGCCGCCGGCGAGGGCGGGCCTGGGCGGTCGCCGACGCCGTATGCGTCGGATCGGGGGCGGGGGTGGACATGGTGGGCGGCATGGGGGCAGGGCCGACCGGCGGCGGGAGGATTTTGCCCTGATCCTCCCGGGCAGGCTCTGCCGCCCGCCTTCCGCCGACCTTCCGCCCACCTTCCGTTCAGGCCGCCACCGGCTGCTCCTGCGTGCCGGCCCGCTGCATGGCCCGCCCGGCCGGGCGCGCGTCGAGCTGCCTTGCGAGCGCCTCCCACCGCACTCGCGCCGACACCACGCTTTCCTCCTTCACATGCCCGAAACCGCGGATCTGCTCGGGCAGCCGTGCGAGCGACAGGGCAGTATCGAAGTCGATGGCATCGAAGCGCGCGAGCACGTCCTCGACCATTGCACGGTAGTCCTCGATGAGCTGCCGCTCCATGCGCCGCTCGGCGGTGCGGCCGAACAGGTCGAAGGCCGTGCCGCGCAGGCCGCGAAGGCTCGCGAGGACGCGGAAGGCACCCATCACCCAAGGCCCGAAGCTGGTCTTCACCGCGCGGCCCTCGGCATCGCGGCGGCCGAGCACCGGCGGCGCGAGATGGAAGCGCAGCACCGGCTTGCCCTCGAACTGCTCGCCCAGCTTTTCCATGAAGCGCCGGTCGGTGTAGAGGCGCGCGACCTCGTACTCGTCCTTGTAGGCCATGAGCTTGAAGAGGCCCGATGCGACAGCCTTCGCCAGCTGGTTGCTGCCGCGCTCGCGCTCTTCGAGCGCACGCACGCGCTCCACCAGCTCCGCGTAGCGCTGCGCGTACGCGGCGTTCTGGTACGACGCGAGGAACTCGGTGCGGCTCCTGACCAGCGCCTCCAGGCTCTGCGGCCGCTGCAGCGCGACGACCTTCTGCGGCGAAGCTTCTCGCGTCACCGCCGCGAGGTCGAGCGCCGCCTTGCGGCCCCACCGGAATGCGGCCTGGTTCGCCTTCACCGCCACACCGTTGATCTCGATGGCCTTGTCCAGCGCCTCGGCCGACAGCGGCACATGGCCCTTCTGGAAGGCGAAGCCCAGCAGGAACAGGTTGGCCGCGATCGCGTCGCCCATGAGCCGCGTGGCCAGCTGCGTCGCATCGACGAAGTCGGCACGGCCTTCCACCGATTCCTCGATGAGCGCGCGCACCTGCGCCGCCGGGAACTGCCAGTCGGGCTGCTGCGCGAAATGGCCCGTGGGCTGCTCGAAGGTGTTGACCAGCGCATAGGTGCGGCCCGGCCGCATGCGCGCGATGGCGTCGGGCGCGCCGGCCGTCAGCATGTCGCATCCCAGGATCAGGTCGGCCTCGCCGGTGGGAATGCGCTGCGCCTTCAGCTGGGCCGCGTCGCGTGCGATGCGCACATGTGACGTGACCGAGCCGTTCTTCTGCGACATGCCCGTCATGTCGAGCACGCTCACGCCCTTGCCTTCGAGGTGCGCGGCCATGCCGATCAGCGCGCCGATGGTGATGACGCCCGTGCCGCCGATGCCGGTGATCAGGATGTTGTGCATGCCTTCGAGCGCTGGCTGCTTCGGCTCGGGCAGAGGCGCCTCTTCGGCTGCAGCCTTCGCGGCGACCGGCGCCTGCTTGCGCGGCTTCACGCCTTCGACCGTCACGAAGCTGGGGCAGAAGCCCTTGATGCACGACTCGTCGGCGTTGCAGGCGCTCTGGTCGACCGCGCGCTTCAGGCCCAGCTCGGTCTGCTTCGGCAGCAGGGCGGTGCAGTTCGACTGCTCGCCGCAGTCGCCGCAGCCCTCGCAGACCGCGTCGTTGATGAACACCCGGCGCGCGGCCTGCGGGAACTCGCCCTTCTTGCGGCGGCGGCGCTTCTCGGCGGCGCATACCTGGTCGTAGATCAGCACCGAGACGCCCTCGAACTCGCGCAGCTCGCGCTGCACCGCGTCCATCTGGTCGCGGTGGTGCACGGTGAGCGCGAAGCCCTCGCGTTCCGGCGGCAGCACGCTGCGGTCGGACCAGCGCGACGGGTCTTCGGCCACGAGCGCAAGGCGCTTCACGCCCTCGGCCGCCATCTGGTGCGCGATGCGCGGCACGGTGATGGGCCCGTCCACCGGCTGGCCGCCGGTCATCGCCACCGCGTCGTTGTAGAGGATCTTGTAGGTGATGTTCACGCCCGCGGCCACGGCCGCGCGGATGGCGAGCGAGCCCGAGTGGTAGTAGGTGCCGTCGCCCAGGTTCGCGAACACGTGCCTGCGCCTGGAGAACCACGCCTGCCCCAGCCACGGCGCGCCTTCGCCGCCCATGTGCGTGGTCGTGCGGTTGTGCTCGGGGTAGATGGCGGTGGCCATCACGTGGCAGCCGATGCCCGCGAGCGCGAGGCTGCCTTCGGGCACCTTGGTCGAGGTGTTGTGCGGGCAGCCCGAGCAGTACCAGGCCGGCCGCGAGGGCGTGGTCACCGCCTTGCCCAGCACCACGTCCTTCGCGTCGAGGATGGCGAGCCGCATGCGGATGAGGTCGCTGGTGTGAAAGCGCGCCACGCGCCCCGCTACGACGCGCGCGATCTGCGCCACCGAGAAATCGGCCGTGGCCGGCAGCAGCCACTTGCCGCGCGGATGCGCGCCCCATTCGCCCTGCTCGTCGAACTTGCCGATGACGCGCGGGCGCACGTCCTCGCGCCAGTTGTAGAGATGCTCCTTGAGCTGGTATTCGACGATCTGGCGCTTCTCCTCGACCACAAGAATTTCTTCGAGGCCATCGGCGAACTCGCGGATCGAATCGGGCTCCAGCGGCCACGGCATCGACACCTTGAAGAGCCGGATGCCGATACGCGCAGCCTCGTCGGCGTCGATGCCCAGTTCTTCCAGCGCCTCGAGCACGTCGCGGTACGACTTGCCCGAGGCCACGATGCCCAGGCGTGCCTTCGGCGAATCGATGGTCACGCGGTTGAGCCGGTTGGCGCGCGCATAGGCGATGGCGGCGTAGATCTTGTAGTCCTGCATCAGCGCTTCCTGCTTGCGCGCCTGCACGCCGAGCGTGTCGGTCGACAGGCGCGCATGCACGCCGCCGGGCGGGAAGACGAAGTCCGAAGGCAGCTGGGTGTGCACGTCGAGCACGCCGGCCGGAATGGAACCTGAAGACTCCACCGTGTCGGCCAGCGCCTTGAAGCCCACCGGCAGCCCCGCGAAGCGCGACATCGCGAAGCCATGCAGGCCGAGCTCGATGTACTCCTCCACGCTCTGCGGGTAGAGCATCGGGATCATCGACGCGGCGAACAGGTGGTCGCTCTGGTTGGGCAGCGTGGACGAAGACGCGCCATGGTCGTCGCCCGCCACCAGCAGCACGCCGCCATGGGGCGAGGTGCCCGCGTGGCTCATGTGCTTGAACACGTCGCCGCAGCGGTCCACGCCCGGGGCCTTGCCGTACCACATCGCGAAGACGCCATCGACGGCGGACTCGCCCGTCAGGTGCACCTGCTGGGTGCCCCACACGGCGGTGGCGGCGAGTTCCTCGTTCACGCCGGGCAGGAACTTCACCGCGCTGGCTTCGAGTTGGGGCTGCGCCTTCCACAGCGCCTCGTCCAGGCCGCCGAGCGGCGAGCCGCGGTAGCCCGAGACAAAGCCCGCGGTGTTCAGCCCGGCCTTCTGGTCGCGCCATTTCTGCACGAGCATGAGGCGCACCAGTGCCTGGATGCCGCTGAGGTAGATCCGGCCTTCGGTGGCCGTGTATTTGTCGTCCAGCGCAACGCTGGCCAGTTCGTGGGATGCCATGACTGAAAAAGACTCCGGGTAGGACTCGTCGGAATGCGGGCTTTGCCCCGGTAGAGGGCCGGCTCGCGGAATGCCCCGGCGGGGTAGACGCCGGGGCAGCAACGATTCTTCCGGCTTGTCCGCGGAAAGTGCTTCTTCGTTTTGGCAAAGAGCAGCCAATTCCGGAAGATCTGTCTTTTGCGGGCGCGATCCGCCGAAAGTATTTCGGCCGGAGCCCCGGACCCCGCCGGCCCGACAATGTCTGCCTCGCAGACCCGACCCACACACCATGAGACCCGACCTCGATTCGCTGGCGCTCTTCCTTCGCGCCATTGAGCACGGCAGCCTGTCGAAGGCCGCCGCCGAGAGCCACATGGTGCTGTCGGCCGCCAGCCGCCGCCTTGCCATCCTCGAAGAGCAACTTGGCGTGGTGCTGCTCAACCGCACCTCGAAGGGCGTGACGCCCACCGGCGCCGGCGAGTCGCTCGCCATGCATGCGCGGCAGATACTGCGCGACGTCGACCGCATGCGCGCCGACCTGTCGGACTACGCGCAGGGCGCCACCGGCCGCGTGCGGCTGCATGCCAACGCATCGGCCATGGGCCAGTTCCTGCCCGACGACGTGGCGAGCTTCCGCCAGCGCTACCCCGAGATCCGCGTGAGCGTGGAAGAGCACCGCAGCGTCTACATCGTGCAGGCGATTCGCGACCGGCAGGCCGACGTCGGCGTCATCACCAGCGAGGCGGCCGACCCGGCGCTGCACTTCATTCCGTACCGCACGGACAGGCTCGTGGCCATCGTGCGGCAGAAGCACCCGTGGCGCGGGCGCGAGGTGTCGTTCGAGGAGCTGCTCGACTACGACTTCGTCGGCCTGGAAGACGACTCCGCCATCTCCCGCACCATGGAAGACGCCGCAATGAGCGCGCGCAAGGTGCTGCGCCTGCGTGTGCGCGTGAAGAGCTTCGAGGCCGTGTGCCGGATGATCGAAGCGGGCATGGGCGTGGGCATCCTGCCCGAAGGCGCTGCGGTGGCCTATCGCAAGGAGATGAAGCTGCGCTTCATCAATCTCACGGACGCGTGGGCTTCGCGGCGGATGTATCTGTGCACGCGGCAGGAGGCGTTGAGCTTTCCGCAGCGCAGGCTTGTCGACCATCTGCTGGCGCGCGGGATGTCCTGAGGCTCGGGTCCGGGTTCGTTCAGGGCGAGGCTCACGCCGACGGGGTGCCTTGCTGCGCGAATGTCCCCCGGTCTTCGGCCTTTGTGATGGAGGGCGGTTCGGTTGAATCGCACTCTTCGGCAGCCTGCGATAGATGTGATTGCGCAGACGCCCGACAAGTCAGGGCAACGACGCAACACAACGATAGCTTTCAGCCTTCGTCACGTCGCCCGACACGTACGCCGGGTAGTTCGGATAGCGGCACATGGGGCGCGTCGCGAGAGTGCTGAAGGGAGCGGAGGGCGAGTTGCGCACCTGCACGAGTGCATCGGCCGGCGTGTTGCCACTCGTCACCCATTTATCCAGCGTCGTGAGCAAATCGTGATTGGTGGGAATTTCGGCGCCTGTCGTGAGGCTTGCCGCCGTACCGCCATGATTCGATGCGGGTGAAACGTAGAGGCGCACGAACTCGTCGACGACCGGCTGCGTGAGCTTGTCGACGACGCTCTGGTAGTACTGGATGCCGGCCATCGGGCTCTGCGCCCAGTCGCCCGCGTTCTCGCGGATGATGAGCTTGCCGCCCCGCGCGCGGAAGGCCGAAAGATCGGGATCGGTCGAGTCCATCAGCGCCGACACCTTCTGGATGCGCGCCTGGAAGTTCGAGGCGTTCCATGTGCGGATGTCGAAGGCGGCGTTCTTCGCGATCACATGGCGAGCGTAGCTGCTGCCGTAGATCACACCGCGAGCGTCTGCCGAAGTCGGCGGCAGATTGGGAACGAGGCCTGTCGTCACCCATCGACCCACGCCTTCCCCGCCGAGTTGGATCTCGCCGCCGTACAGGCGGCCCGGGTAGGTAGTGAGACCGTTGGCGAGCGGGAAAGGCAGGACTGTCGGTCCGTACGACGCCTTGAGTACAGCGAGTTGCGCGTCGGACAGGCAGGTGTCGCCCGTGTCGCCGCCGCCAGGGCAGCGCAGGCGCTGCAGGTCGATGCGAGACGGACAGGCGAGATAGTTGCTCACCACGCCATCTGCGCTGTTGTCCAGCGCGTCGCATGTGGTGTTCACATATTTGGCGAGCAGGCGCACCTTGCTGGCGTTGATTGCCCCGCCGGAGAACTGCGGCAACTGGTAGCTGATGAACCCGTTGAAGAGTCCCGTCCAGCTGATCACGGGCACGACGGAAACGATGCCGTCGAAATCTTGCGGGTAGCGCTGCGCCATGGTGAGGCCCTCGCGCCCGCCCTCGGAGCCGCCGTAGAAGTACTGTTTGGACGGCGTGCGCAGGTAGTACTGCTGCATCAACACGTGCGCGACGTCCTTGACCTTCTTGTATGACTGATGCGCGAAGTTCAGGAACATCTCGTCGTTCAACGCAAACCTGGCTGGATCGGTAGCGTTGTAAGTCGTTCCGTCGTGGCCAGAGTCGGTGCCGAAGGTCGCGAAACCCTGGGTGATCGGCTGCGCTTGACCCGGTGCCGCGTCGCGAAGCGCGGCGACGCCATCGATGACCGTGCCGTTGAAACCGCCACCTCCCACCATGACGGCCTTTTCGTTCCATGTGGTCGGCAGGTTGAGCTGGAAGCGTATCGGATCTGCACCCGCCGTAAGGGGAGCGATCGTGCCCTGCACCCTGCAATATTCGGCGAAAGCTGGCGCGGTAGTGACGGCGGGTACGAGCATGGCCGAAGACACCGTTGCCTTGCCGCTCGTCAGCGCGATCTGCCCCGGCGACACCGTTTTGCCGGCCATGCCGGCGCAAGCCTGAGCGAGCGAGGTCTTGTCCGGTACGGCCAGGTTGACGGCCTTGCCGCTCCAGCGGCCTGCGCCGCACGCAGCAAGCAGCGCAGAGCAGGCAACAAGGCCAGCTACGCCGAGCCAGCGGTTTGGATGATTTTCTCTCGTCATATGTGTCTCGGGTCGGGTTTCATGGGGCCTCAGGCGGCATCGAAGACGCGCCCTGCGTTGAGTATGTTCGCCGGGTCAAAAAGCAGCTTGAGGCTGCGCATCGTGTCGAGCTCCTCGCCGGTACGGCTGTGGGGCAGGAATTCCTTCTTGACCACGCCGATGCCGTGTTCCGCGGAGATGCAGCCGCCCGCCCGTTCCGTGGCGAGATACACCATCTTCTCGATCTCGTGCAGGCTGCCGTTGGCACTGTGCGGACCGGACAGCACGTGCAGGTTGCCATCGCCGATGTGACCGAAGAAGAGATGCTTCTGGTCCGGAAAGAGCTGCCTGAGATCCCGTCCGACCTGCTCGACGAACTCCTGCATGCGAGACATCGGAATGCCCACGTCGAAGGCGGCAAAGGGTTTCAATGCACCGAGGAGTTCACCAACGGCTTCACGGTACGTCCAGAGGCGCCTTGAATCCTCCACGGACTGGGCCACGATCACGTCGGCGACCAGGCCTGAATCGAGTGCCTGCCCCAAGGCTCGCTCAAGCGCCTCCCGATCGGCAAGGTCGTCGGCCCCGAGCGTCTCGATCAGCACGTACACCGGATGGTCTTCCTCGAACGGACGCCGCAGCGAAGTGATCTGCGTCGCGGCAGCCAGATAGTCGCTCCACATCACCTCGAACGCCGACAGCCCCGGCAAGGCCCGCTGCAGGTCTCTCACGAGCTGCGTTGCTGCCTCGAATGACGGCAGCGCGCAAAGGGCGGTGCTCGACGATGTCGGCTTGGGCGACAGCTTCAGGTCCAACCGGGTGATGACCCCCAGCGTGCCTTCAGACCCGATGAAAAGATGCTTCAGGTCGATGCCAGTCGTGTTCTTCGTCACCCGGTTGAGCATCGACAGAAGCCGGCCGTCGGGCAGCGCGACCTCCAGGCCGAGGACCCGTTCACGCATCGTGCCGAAGCGGATGACGCGGTTGCCGCCCGCGTTCGTGGCTGCGTTGCCGCCGACATGGCAGGAGCCACGGGCACCGAGGTCCAGCGGAAAAGTCCAGTCCCGCTTTTCGACCCACTGCTGGAGTTCTTCGAGCACCACGCCGGCCTGCACCCGCACGGTCCCCGCGACCTCGTCGAGGTCCTCCACGGCGTTGAGCCTGGCCAGCGAGAGCGCTATCTCGCCGTTGCACGGCGTCGCGCCTCCGGCCAGGCCGGTGAGGCCACCCTGCACCACCACCTGCTGCCCCAGGCGCGAGCAGACAGCGAGCGCACTGGCCACTTCCTGCGGCGTCCGTGGACAGATGACGAGCGATGGGCGCACGCGCTTGGCCTCGCTCCAATCGCCTGAATGCGCCTCCAGGCGACCCGGGTCCTGCAGGACCCGGGATTCGCCCAGAACCCCGACCAGCGCCTCGCGGACTTCTTCAACTGACAGTGCTGTGTTTTGCCTGGACATGAAAACTGCTTCTCGACTTTCGATGGGAGACATTGGCTGCGAATGCGCCGAGGCGACCTTTCTCGAAGGCCCGTCGAAGGTCCTGGTCCAGGGGCGCGCGGATGTGTGCGCGGGCCAGCCCGGATCACCTTCTTTTGCGAACCGCGCCCAGGCTTCGTGCATCTCGCGCGCCAGCTCACCGGGCGCCGCGGCTCCCGCAAACTCGCGGCCCATGGGGGTATGCAGGTTTGCGAAGACGAATGGCAATTCGACACCATGCGCGGCGCCCAACCGGCCGCCGCATTGCGGCGAGCGCCAGGAAAAGAGATACCGGTACGTCGGCCCGAGGTGCGCGTCGGCCAGCTCGGCGATCCGCCGGGCAGGGGTGCTGTAGAAGTACTCGGACTGCAACGCGCACAGCGCGGCGCCGGGGCTTTCCTGGCCGGCGGGCATCGGCAGGCCGGCTTCGCGAACGAAGTCCTCGAGGTCCGTGGCGGTCAGGCGGGAGAGCGCGTCCGTCGGCACGTAGTACAGGCGCATCTCTTGCGCATTGCTGCCCACCAGGATCTGCAAGCGCCTCGGTGCGGCCGTCCATTCATCCGCCATCGCCTGCAGGGGCTCTGCCCGCAGGATCCGCCCGTCGACGACAGGGCGCAACGGGAAGAGGTTGCGGGCGCTCATGCCGTGCGCTTTTCGCAGGCGCGGGTCGCTCGCCAGTGCATGCACCGCTTGCAGAAGAACGGTGATGGGCGCCGCGGCCATGGCCAATCGCGTCGGCTCGATGCCGGCCACCGACGCGATCGCCCGGAAAGCCACGGTGGCTTCGTCCACGCTCTGACAAGCGATGCTCGGGCTCTGAAGGATTGCGCGGTGAAAGAGGCCGCGCGAAGCGGGCATGCCCATCAGGCAAGCCAGGGCACCGGCCCCCGCGGATTGGCCGAACACGGTGACCCTTTCGGGGTCGCCGCCCCAAGCGGAGATGAAGGCCTGGACCCACTGCAGCGCCGCGAGCTGGTCGAGCAACCCGCGGTTGTCCGGCGCCGAAGGAAGGTGTGCGAAGCCGTCCACGCCAAGCCGGTACTGGATGGAGACGAACACCACGCCCTGCCTTGCGAACGAGGCGCCGTCGTACAGTGGATCGCTCGCGCCGCCGCGGAAGAACCCACCGCCATGGACCCAGACCATCACCGGCAGATGGGCGCCGGGCGGCGCATCCGGCGCCCAGATGTTCAGCCGCAGCGCGTCTTCGCCGCCGCGCGGGTCGTCCTGCGCCTGCGGGTCGCGCGGCCATTGGAAGGCGACCGGGCCGAACGAGGAGGCATCGCGCACGCCTGTCCATCCGGGCACGGGCACCGGGGCCTCGAATCGCAGCGCGCCGAAGGGCGGCTGCGCATAGCGCACGCCTTTGAAGACACGCACGCCGTCGAGCCATGCACCCCTGAGCCCGCCGCCATGGGCCAGGCGCACCTCGGGTGCGTGCTTCGCGTTCATTCGGTGGCCAGGCCCAGCCTGTCGATCAATGGGCGCCACACCGCGGCATCGCGAGCTGCCCAGCTGCGCACATCCGCAGGCGCGGAAGCAATGAGCGTGACGTTCATTGCCTCCATGCGTGCCTTGTACTGTTCGTTGGTGCGGCATTGCTCCGTTGCTACGTTGAGCTTGGCCGCGATCGGCTGTGGCAGCCCCGCCTTGCCCACCACCGCAATCCAGGAAGGCCTCGCAAGATCTGCCGCGGCCGGAACCAATTCGGCAATCGTAGGCACGTCAGGCAGCAGCTTCGATCGCTGGCTGTCGAAGACCGCCAGTGCCACGAGCTTGCCGGCCTTCACCTGCTGCGCCGCCGTGCCGATCACGAGCGTCATGGCCTGGATCTGCTTGCCGATCAGCCCGGTGAGGCCCGCGCCCTCGCCGACGAAGGGCACGTGCGTGCCTGGCACGCCAACCTTGTCCAGCAGCGCCGTGGTCAGCAAGTGTGCCGGGCTTCCCTTGCCGGGAGACCCGAAGTTGATGCCGCCGGGCGTGGTCTTCGCCAGCTTCTCCAGGTCAGCCAGCCGCGCGATGCCTTCGCCCGCGGGCACCGTGAGCACGAGCGGCGAGGTGCCCAGGATCGCGATGCCCTCGAAGTCGGTCGCCGGATCGTAGGGGCGCTGCTTGTAGGTGTAGGGCGTGATGCTCATCTGGGACATGCCGATGCTCATCAGCGTGTAGCCGTCGGGCGACTGCCCCTTGAGGTTGTTGATGGCCAGCAAGCCATTGGCACCTGGCTTGTTCTGCACGATCACCGGGTGCGCGAGTTCGCGTGCGATGCAGTCGGCCCAGACGCGCGTCATCGAGTCCGATGCGCTGCCCGGCGGTTGTTGCGCGATCAGTTGAATTGGCTTGGCTGGGTACACCGCAGCGTCTGCCCAACTGGCTGCGGCGCATGAAGAGATGAGGATCGCGAGCAGCAGCCTGGGCGTGTGGATAGGGTTCATCTTGTCTCCTGGAAAATAGGTGTTCGCCCGGGCCTAGCTGCGTGCCGCCGGGGCGCGCGAAGGCTTCCTGGGCTTGCGAGGCGCCGCGGCCGCTTCGCAGTGCGCGACGATCAGATCCGCAAGGCACGCGAGTTGCGCTTGCGATCGCTCCGAGCGCACTTCCTCGGCGGTAGAGGGAAAGAGCTGCAGGAGGCCCAGGCCCCGCAGCGCGGAGAAGACAAGCCCTACGACTGCGTGCCGATCGGCGGCGTTCTCGAGTTCCGGGAAGGCGCCGAAGAATCCCGCTTCCATTTGTTCGCCGAGTTCGATCCGAAGACTGGCAATTTGCGCGAGGACTTCGGGTTGATTGCGCGTGCCGAGGTAGATGTTCCAGGCTGCGACGAAGCGAGGCTGCGCGTAGATCAACTGCCAGGCCGCGTTGACGAAAGCCGACGCGCGTTCGTGCAGCGGCAAGGTTTCCGCAGGCCAGAGTTCGCCCGCATCCACACCCGACTGGATGAGCTCGCCGAGCACCTGCATCATCAGCACCGCCTTCGATTCGAAGTGATGCTGGACCGCGCCGGAAGTCATGCCGGCGGTCCTGGCCAGTTCGTGGATCGACATGTCCTCCAGGCTTCGGGTCTGGATCACATCGATGGCCGTGGCGATCAGGTGTTTTCTTGTGGCGGCGCTGCGTTCGGCATGCGTGCGACGGGGTGCGGAAGGTCTGTGCATGTATTTACATTACGGATTTTCAGTAAAATGTATTTGCATCCGGCGTGCCCCTGGATAGGGGTAACCCGATGGCACCGTCCGCTTCCGCAAGGAGCCTCTTCGACTTCCCGTTCCTCTTCGAGGATTCAAGGTATGAAGCGCTTGATGAAACTGTCTGTCGCCTTTGCTGCGTTGTCGCTGTTCGCAGCCCTCGCCACGGCCGGCCCAGCCGGGCCGCGCGTCGTGAAAGACATCGTGCTGGTCCACGGCGCCTTCGCCGATGGCTCCTCGTGGTCCGAGGTCACCGCGCTCCTGCAGCGCAAGGGCTACAACGCCACAGCCGTGCAGAACCCGCTGACGGGCCTGGCCGACGATGTGGCTGCCACTCGCCGCGTGCTGGAACGCAAGGGAGATTCGGTGCTGCTGGTGGGGCACTCCTGGGCGGGCGCCGTCATCACCGAAGCCGGCAATGCACCCAATGTGAAGGGCTTGGTCTACCTCTCCGCGCTCGTGCCCGACTCCAACGAGTCCGTGGCCGAGCTTTTGACCCGACAGAAGGCGCCTATGGACGGCATGCAGCCCGACGCCAACGGCCTCGTGTGGCTCGACGATGCGGGTGCCTTCGGCAAGGTGATGGCCGGCGACGTGCCGCTGGCGAAGGTGCAACTGCTGGCCGCGGCGCAACAGCCGATGGCGGCGCGCGCGTTCGAAGAAAAAGTGACCCACGCAGCCTGGCACGACAAGCCCAGCTGGTACCTCGTCACCGAGAACGACAACGCACTGGCACCGCGCGTGCAGCGCTGGACCGTGCAGAACATCGGCGCGAAGAGCATCGCGCTTCGCTCGAGCCACATGTCGCTCGTTTCTCACCCGAAGGAAGTTGCCGCGTTCATCGAACGCGCAGCCGAAGCGGCGGCCACGACACCCTAGCAGCCGCGCGCCGATTGCGCAGCGTCAATCGCGCTGGGCGGCTTCGAGCAGCACTGAAAAGCGGCGGTTGGCCTCCGTCATCGCCTGAGTGAGCTCCAGGCTCAACACGTCGATCAGTGCCCGAACCGCAGGCACCAGGCCGCGCCGTGATGGAAACACGGCATGCAGTTGGTGCGGCGCGAGCGTGTGGTCGGGCAGCAGGATTTTCAGTTCCCCCTTCTCGATCGACTCCGCACACAGGTTGAAGGGAAGCTTCGCGATGCCTACGCCCGCGAGCACGGTCTGCCAGATCAGGTGGACATCGTCGGTCGCGAGCATCGGCACGTACTCGATGGCCTCATCGACGCCTTGCGGACCGGTGACCCGCCAAGCCGGACGCTCGCCCAGGGTCACGCCGAGCCCGATGCCGACCTGGCCCTGTAGCGAGGCCACGGTTCCGAACGGGCCGTGCGCCGCGACGAAGCCTGGGCTGGCCACCAGCACCTGCTGACTCAGGCCGAAGTTGCGCACGATCAGTTGGGAATCGTCGACGACGGTCCGCACTCGCACCGCCACATCGAATCCTTCAGCGACGACGTCGACCCTTCGGTTGGTCAATTCCAGGTCGAGGCGGACGTCGGGGTACCGCGTCAGGAACACCGGGAGCACCGGCGCGAGAAAAAGATGCGCGATCCCCACTGGGCAGCTAACGCGCAACCGCCCGGCCGGCCGGGCGTTCGCATGCTCGGCCACTTCCATGGCGGCACGGGCGGCATGGGTCATGGCCTCGCAGTGCTGAAGGAACGCAGCGCCGACCTCGGTCACATGCATCGCACGCGTGGAGCGCTGCAGAAGCCGCACGCCGAGCCGCTTCTCGAGATCGGCGATGCGTCGGCTGATGCGCGACTTCGGCATGCTCATTGCGCGCCCGGCAGCCGAGAAGCTGCCGTGCGACACGACCGCCACGAAGAGGGCGAAATCATTCAGGTCCACGGGCGAGTTCCCGCGCATGGCGAGGTCTGGGGACTGTGCGGGTGCGGGCTGCTGCATTGATTGTCCTGCGGGCCAGAACGAAGAGTTGCGATTGTGCCGTCTGGTGCCGCGAGGAGGCTGCGCCTATCTTCATGGCTCCTCTCGACACTCCCACATCATGCAAGTCCTTCATCTCGATTCCAGCATCCTCGGCGATGCCTCCGGTTCACGCGCCCTCAGTGCTTCCATCGTGTCGGCGATCCGCACGCACAACCCGGACGCCAACGTCGTCTACCGCGACCTCGTGCTGGACGCCATTCCTCATCTCGACGGCCCCATCGCTTCCGGATTCCGCGACCTGTCCATCGCTTCGGACGACCCCCACGTGGCGCGTGAACATGCCCGGTCCGACGCGCTGGTTCACGAACTCCAGGGCAGCGACGTCATCGTCGTCGGCGCGCCCATGTACAACTTCTCCGTCGCGACCCAGTTGAAGGCCTGGATCGATCGCGTCATGCAACCCGGCAAGACCTTCAAGTACACGCCCGCCGGTCCCGTCGGCCTGGCCGGCGGCAAGCGCGTGATCGTCGCTTCCACGCGCGGCGGCGTCTACACCGCGGGGCCCATGGCCGCGCTCGACTTCCAGGAGACCTATCTCAAGGCGGCCTTCGGATTCATCGGCATCACCGACGTGCATTACCTGCGGGCCGAGAGCATGTCCAGGGGCCCGGATATCCGGGCGCGTGCCATGGAAGACGCACGGGCCGGCGTGCTGCGGGTGGTCGACGCGGCTCTGCGCGACTGAAGGCGCATCGCCCCAAACACACGTTTCATTCAACATCCGAGGAAAACCATGCTTTACGTCGTAACGCTGAACTACGCGCGCCCCATCGAGGAAGTCAACGGGCATCTGGACGCCCACAAACAATGGCTGGGCAGGTTCACCAAGTCGGGACACATCCTCGCCGCAGGACCACTCGCGGACGGCACGGGTGGGGTGATGCTGGTCCATTGCGCCGACTCCAATGAACTCGAAGCCATGATGGAGCAGGACGCCTTCGTGATCGAGCGCGTGGTCACCGTCTCGGTGCAAAGTTTCGAGCCGGCGCTGCGCGCGGAGGCCTTTGCGGCGCAATGGGCGCCATTGGCAAAAGCCATTGCCGCCGGCTGATATCCGCACAGGCGACTTCACAAGAGACGCGCAGAGGCGCTCGACCTTGGTGCATGTTCCGGCGGGACCTCGCGCCATCTCCTCCTGGGAAACATGCCGCGAGGCTTGCGATATTCATGCTCGACACAAGCAGGACAGGACACAGGCGGGATTCGGCTTGGCGCTGGCGGCCAGCCCGGCGCCCCATCACCCAGGGCTGCCTGGGGGTGTCTCGGGGGTTACACACAAGAACCATAAAAACGGCCGCGGTTCGCTTGCCGGCCCCAACAACAAGAGAGACCCCAAATGACGCATCGAGGACGAGGATCGAGGCCCGCGTGGCCATTCAGGACACTGGCGCTGACTGCTCTTGCCATCGCGCTGACCGCCTGCGGCGGCGGTGGTGGCGGCGCTTCCTTTCCACTGATTCCCCCATCGTCCGGCGGCTCGCCCTCCGGCAACACGCCGCCTCCGGCGACGCAGCCACCGGCCACGCAGCCTGACAACGCCACACCCGAGGCGACGCCGCCCACGTGCGCGGCAGCCGTTCCGGCCGGCGCACCTCTGACGGCCATCTCGTCCGTGCAAGGCACGGGCCACATCAGCCCCATGGCGAACCAGGCCGTGACCGTGCGCGGCGTGGTGGTGGGCGATTTCCAGAACTCCGGCTCCGCCTCGGTGAAGCTGAATGGATTCTTCGTACAGCAGCTCGTGCCCGATGCCGATCCGCTGACCTCCGAAGGCGTCTTCGTCTACGCGCCGAGCGGCAGCACCCGCGTGGCCGTCGGCGACTTCGTGCAGGTCACCGGCGAGGTGACCGAGTTCGGCCAGACAGCCGGTGCCGGCGCGAAGCCTGACAGCATCACCGAGATCGCCGGAACTGGCGCCACTGCGCTGGCCATCAGCGTCTGCGGCAGCGGCGTGGTCGTCAAGCCCACGCAGATCACGCTGCCGGTGGCGGACGAATCCACGCTGGAGCGCTACGAGGGCATGTTGGTCGAGATCGCGCAGCCCCTGGCGGTGACAGAGCTCTTCGAGCTGGGCCGCTACGGCCAGATGGTGCTGTCGCTGAACGGGCGCCAGTTCAACCCGACCAACGGCAACGCGACGGCGACGCATGCGCAGAACCTGCTCTCGCGCATCATGCTGGACGACGGCTCGTCGGTGTCCAACCCGAACCCCATTCCGTACCTGAGCGCGGCCGGCACCGACGGCACCCGCCGCATGGGTGACACCACGCAGAAGATCACCGGCATCCTGAGCCACAACTTCGGCGCCTACCGCATCCAGCCGACGGTCGCGCCGGTGTTCGCGCAGGCCAACCCGCGCCAGCCCACGGCGCCGGTGGTCGGCGGTTCGCTGAAGGTGGCCAGCCTCAACGTGCTCAACTACTTCACCACCTTCCAGGACGGCACGAACTCTGCAGGCCAGACCGGCCAGGTCTGCCTGCTCGGCACAGGCGTAGCGACGGACTGCCGCGGCGCGAACAACCTGAACGAGTTCAAGCGGCAGCAGGCCAAGATCGTGGCGGCCATCGCGGGGCTCGACGCCGACGTGATCGGCCTGATGGAGATCCAGAACACCGACGTCGCGACGAACGACCTGCTGGCCGCCCTCAACGCCAAGGTCGGCGCGAACACCTATGCGGCGGTCAACAGCGGTGTGTTCGGCACCGACGCCATCAAGGTCGACATCCTCTACAAGCCCGCGAAGGTGCAGCGCGTCGGCAACGCCGTGCTGCCGACCGGCGCCGACCTGGCCGACTACACCGCCGCCAGCGGCCGCCCGCCGCTGGCCCAGCGCTTCAGCGTGGTCGGCAACAACGGCGGCTTCTGGTTCGTGGTCAATCACCTGAAGAGCAAGGGCAGCTGCCCGACCACGGGCGACGTCGACCAGGGCCAGGGCTGCTGGAACCTCGCGCGCGTCAAACAGGCGCAGGCACTGAACAGCTTCGTCGGCAAGCTCAAGGCCATGGGCACGACCGGCGAGACCGATGTGCTGATGATGGGCGACTTCAACAGCTACCTGCTCGAAGACCCGACCAAGCAACTCGAGGCCGCGGGCAACGAGAGCCTGCTCAAGCGCATGCCCGCGGCCGACCGCTACACCTACGTGTTCGGCGGCGAGACCGGCGCGCTCGACCATGCCTACGTATCGGCCTCGCTGGCGACGCAGGTCAACGGCGTGAACGTGTGGCACATCAACTCCGACGAACCGACCGCGCTCGACTACAACACCGACTTCACCACCGACGACCGCTACGCGCCCACGCCGTTCCGCGCGTCGGACCATGACCCGGTGCTGGTGGGCTTGAACCTCGCGGCCGATGCCGCCGTGGTCGAGCCCATCGTCAGCGCGTCGATTCCGGCTTCGGCGAAGACCGGCGAGACCTACAGCATGGATATCACCGAAGCCACGCCTGGTGGTGCGACCACCCTGACGTCGCTGACGGTGGACTGGGGTGACGGCACCGCCGCCACCACGGCAGCGGGCACCGGCGCCGTCACGCACACCTACGCGGCCCCCGGCACCTTCAGCGTGGTGGTCACGCTCACCAACTCCGCCGGCCAGACCGCGACGAAGACGGGCAATGTGAATGTCACCACCACGGTCGTGGTGCTGCCGCCCGGCCCGCCCGATCTGTTCTTCAGCGAGTACGTGGAAGGTTCGTCGAACAACAAGGCGATCGAGCTCTACAACCCGACCGCTTCGGCGATCGACCTGAGCCTCTATGCCGTCAAGCTGTATTCGAACGGCGCGACCGCGGCTACGAGCACGCAGGCGCTGAGCGGCTCCCTGCCGCCTGGCGGCACGGTCGTGCTGGCGAACTCCGGTGCCACCGCCGCCTTCAAGCCTGTCGGCACGTTCGACAGCGGCGTCGCCAACTTCAACGGCGACGATGCCCTGACGCTGGAGAAATCGGGCACGGTCATCGACCGCATCGGCCAGGTCGGGTTCGACCCCGGAACCGAGTGGAAGAGCGCCAACGGCGCCAGCACGCTGAACCAGACGTTGCGCCGCAAGCCCACCGTCAAATCGGGCGATCCCAACCCGGGCATTGCTTTCGATACGGCGACGCAATGGGACAGTTTTCCCATCGACACCTCCGCGGGCCTGGGCTCGCATACGGTGAACTGAACGCTGCGGGGCGCCCGTACAAGGGCGCTCCGCATGCAGCAAAGAGATCGGGAAGGGGCGTTCAGCGCAACGCCTCGATCCGGCCGAAAACGATTCAAGCAAGCTCGAACCAATCGATGCGCTGCTTGTTCAGGGCGACGCTCACGCCGACGGGGCTGACTCGCTGAGAGGCCCGCGGGGTCTGCGCACAGCGTATTGCGGAAGCTGCATTTGTTGGCAGTCTCTGCGACTTCGTGCTGTGCGGAACGGCCGCTTGCCGTGTTCTTCTCTAGAGTGAATGCCCCTGTCACTCGATACCCCGCCAAGGGGAGAAGAAAGGCGCAACACACCAAGCTACCACCAGATGTTCGAAGGCTGCTTGCCTCGCGGCAGGTCGTCGGTGCGAAAGCAACGATGCAGATGCGAGGTATCAAAAGGCGACGGCCAGGGTGTTACCAGCACCCCAGCCGTCTAACCAAGTTCGTGCACCAACCTTGGAAGGAACCGCACAAAAAATGGCTACCAAGACTATAGCCCGGCCTCGCACGCCGGTAGCTTCCGCAGAAACCGCCCAAGACCCGGCGGATCTTCTTGAAAACACCCTCACTCAGCTTGAAGCTCTCCTGTGGGTCTGCCACGGTGAAGAGATCGACTGGTGCAGCGGTGATGGGCCTCGACGACTGGACAACCTGCTTTGGCTTGCGGCTGAAATGGCTCGCAAGGCTGGGGAGCTGTTTCAGATGAGCGAGAAGGCGCGGCGTGGGGCGCCTGAGGCTGGCGGGTAGGAACTGGTCTGCGGGCTGCAGGTTCGCCGCCTTGCATCGCCAGCGCGCTGGCGATGCAAGGCAATCACCGGAGATCAAGTAGTCTCCACAACCTTGGACTCGCCACCTCAACATTGGTACGTCGGAAGGGGCAGGTCGAACTCAGTCCTTCTTGAACGCGCGAGTCGCCTCGGCCGTATCAAGAGCCTCCCGCAACAGCTTGATTCGACCGTCCTCTGCGATCAGAACTCCCGCGTAGACTTGCCGGTAGATCTTGCCGGTGTCCGGAACCAGTGCCTCGACCCTGTACTCGGCAAACACTCGATCGGGCGTCTGGATCCAGAACGTAGGCTCTTGAAAAGCGAAGTCTGGAACTTTCTTCAGCAACCCCGTCAGCAAATTGGCAACAGCGGCCGGCCCCTGGGCTCGTGCATTGATGGTTGGAAGTTCCAGGATGCCATCTTCCGCAAAGAGTGCACCGGCTGCCGTGGGATTCGAGACGCTGTCCAGATAGGCGTTGAGCAGATCGGTCGCGGTGGTCAGTTTGGTCATTTGCAATTTCCTCTGGATGCGTGGGCAGCTCAGACTTGGGCCATGCCGCCGTCGACGAAGAGCTCGATGCCGTTGACGAAGCTGGCGGCGTCGGACGCGAGGAAGGCCACGGCCTTGCCGATCTCGCCGGGCTCGCCCAGCCGGCCCAGAGGTACCTGCGATGCCAGGTGGTCGAAGAGCCCCTGGCGCGCTTCCTCGGGCACGAGGTCGCCCAGGCCGGGCGTGCGGATCGGGCCGGGGCTCACGGCGTTCACGCGGATGCCGCGGTCCTTGAGGTCCAGGGCCCAGGAGCGCGCGAAGTTGCGCACCGCCGCCTTGCTCGCGCTGTAGACGCTGAAACTGGCCGTGCCCTGGATGGAGGTGGTGGACGAGGTGAGGATCACCGAGGCCCCGTTGCTCAGCAGGGGCAGCGCCTTCTGCACCGTGAACAGCACGCCGCGCACGTTGGTGCCGAAGATGCGGTCGAAGTGCTCTTCGGTGATGGCGCCCAGCGGCATCATGTCGCCGCCGCCTGCGTTGGCGAACAGGATGTCCAGCCGGCCGGCCGTCTTCGCGATGTGAGCGTAGACGGCATCGAGGTCCGACAGCACCGATGCGTCGGCGCGCAGCGCCGTGGCGGAAGAGCCGATCTGAGCGACCGCCGCGTCCAGCTCCTGCTGGCGACGGCCTGTGATGAAGACGCGCGCGCCCTGCGCCGCGAGTTCCTTCGCGGCACCGAGGCCGATGCCGCTGCTGCCGCCGGTGACCAGGGCGATCTTGCCTTCGAGTTGCTTGTTCATGGTGTGCTCCGTTTCGTGAATGGATGAGGATGGATCGATGCCTCGCGGCAGTCCGCTGCACTTCTGCAGCGACGCCTTGTTGGAGGCATGGAGCAAATGTAGGCCTCGCTCATTGAATGAAAAAGAGAGATGAATGGAATGACTATCCACGCATATGGATAATCAAGGGCTTGTTCTGCAGCAAGGAGTGCCCATGGACCAACTGCTGGCGATGCGCGCCTTCGCCCGCGTGGTGGAAGCCGGCGGGTTCACCCGCGCGGCCGATTCGCTCGACATGCCCATCGCCACGGTGAGCAAGCTGGTGCGAGAGCTGGAAGCCCATCTCGGGGTGTCGCTCCTGCAGCGCACGACCCGGCGCGTGACGGTGACGCCGGAAGGCCAGGACTACCACGCCAAGTGCACGCGCATCCTGCGCGATCTTGAAGACATCGATGCCTCGTTCAATCTCGCACGCGGCAGGCCGCGCGGACATCTGCGCATCGACGTCGGCGGCTCCACTGCGCGTGACGTGCTCATTCCGCTGCTGCCGGACTTCATGGCGCGCTACCCGGACATCCGCATTGACCTGGGCGTGTCCGACCGCCCGGTGGACCTGATCGGCGACAACGTCGACTGCGTGATACGCGGCGGTCCGCTGGACAGTTCATCGCTCGTGGCCCGGCACCTGGGCAACGCGGCGCTCATCACCTGCGCCACGCGAAACTATCTCAAGCAGTTCGGCACGCCGGCATACCCCGACGAACTGAAAAACGGCCACCGGCTGGTGAGCTACGTGTCCAGCCAGACGGGCCGGGCCATGCCGTTTCGATTCGAGCGCGACGGCGAGAAGATCGAGATCAAGGTCGAGCATCGCATGGGCGTCAACGAAAGCAACGCACATCTGGCCGCGTGCGTCGCAGGCCTGGGGATCGTGCAGACATTCACCTATGCGGCCGACTCGTCGCTGCGCGACGGCTCGCTGGTGGAGATCCTGAAGCCCTGGCGACCGGCGCCGTATCCTTTCCACGTCGTCTACCCGCAGACCCGGCATGTCACCCATCGACTGCGGGTCTTCATCGACTGGGTGGTCGAGGTCTTCCCTGGGCGACTCAATGAAGGCAAGTCTCCAACGAAGACAGCAACTTCCTACGCGAGGCCGCGTGCACGGCATGCAGGGCGAACCGGCTAGCCCTGGGGCGCTGCTCTTTCCACCGCCAGCCAAGTCATGGGGTCGGCCCTCGCACGGATCATCCTGAGGACTGCGATTTCGTGCGCTTGGCGGCTTCCGCTTGCCGCCCAGGCCTTCATCGATCACATGGTTGCAGCTTTTCCCCTGAACGCTTTATGACGGAATTTGAGAGAGGCCAGCGGTGCGGGCGCAAGAAATCATCTGCACCCCATAGTGCTAGGGAAGGTCTGAACAACAGGCGAACGAGCGCGATTTGAGCGCGTGCGGGCTACAAGGGTTGAACAAATGCATGCTCGAATCGACCTTGAATGAGATTTCGGCGTCGTTCATGGCCCTCACGCCAGCTTCAGACGCACGACTCCCATCAATTGCCTTCGCGCCATCCACAGATTCGACAGCGCGAACAGGGTGAGCAGATGCGCGGTGTTCTTCTGCAGCCCACGGAAGCGCACCTTCACCAGCCCGAACTGGCGCTTGATCACTCGGAAGGGATGCTCGACCTTCGCGCGTATGCTGGCCTTTGCGTGTTCGCGCTGCTGTACTCGCGCCTTGGCTTTGCCCTCGGGCAGTTTGGCGATGTCGCTGGGCCGCGCGGCGATGTGCCACTTCACGTCACGCTCGACGCGGCCTTGCGCGCCGCGATAGCCCGAGTCGGCCCACACCTGAGTCTCCTTGCCATGCAGCAGATCGGCCACTTGCTCCACATCCGCTTCATTGGCCGGCGTCGTTGTGACCGTGTGCACCAGGCCGCTGTCGGCGTCCACGCCGATGTGCGCCTTCATCCCGAAGTGCCACTGATTGCCCTTCTTCGTCTGATGCATCTCGGGGTCGCGTTCGCCCTCGGCGTTCTTCGTCGAGCTGGGCGCCGCAATGATGGTCGCATCGACGATGCTGCCTCGCTTGAGCAGCAACCCCTTGCGCGACAGGTGCGCGTTGACCTGCTTGAAGATGTCCTCGGCCAGATCGGATTCCTCCAGCATGTGCCGGAAGTTCAGGATCGTCGTCTCGTCCGGAATCGGCTCGCTCAGGTTCAGCCCCGCGAAGTTGCGCAGCGAGGCGATCTCATACAGCGCTTCCTCCATCGCCGGGTCCGACAGCGCAAACCAGTTCTGCATCAGGTGCACCCGCAGCATCGCCTCCAGCGGGTACGGCCTGCGTCCGCGCCCGGCCACCGGGTAGTGCGGCTCGATGAGCTTCAGCAGCGCCTTCCACGGAACCACCTGCTCCATCTCTTCGAGGAACACCTCGCGCCGCGTCTTCTTCCTCTTGCCGGCGTACTCCGCGTCCGAAAAACTCAATTGGCTCATCGCGCAAGTTCCTTTGCGTCAGTCAACGCGCAGCGGCATGATCGGTGGACTTGTTCAGACGTTCCCTAGGCGCGAGAGCTAGCGCTGTCGCCTGCATGGTGCTGAACTTCGACGGACATCCCACTACAACCAGACAAACGACTGCTATCCGATGTAGTGGTCATTTACGGTGGCTGGAACTGATTGCTGCAAGGGGCCCGGGGCGTCAGCCTCGCCTCGGCTACAGTCAGCCAAAACCGGACATAGCAATGAACAGTCTCGCGCGTATCTGGGGCGACGTTTCAACTGAGCCTCTCACTCTTGAAGCTACAGGGCGATTGTTTCCTGATGTCTCGAAGTTCCGCGTGAGTCGGAACGGGTACAAGGCAGGTGCGAGATTTCCAAGCAGCCATCAAGCAGGTCGCATGTACGTCCTGTCAGGAGCGTGTCGGCTTCAGCAGGGCGACCTCGCGACCGAGCTCCAGGCCGGGATGTTTTACGACTTTCCGGCAGGCACCTTCGAGTTCACAGTCTGCGGAGAGGAGCCGGTCGAACTGGTCAATGTCTGGAAGTTCGCATTCGACGATACGGGTAAGCCGACCGGCACCGCCCCGCTGGAAGATTGACTTCGCACGTGCCCCTGCGAGTGCCCCATCGGCCAAGAGCGGAAATCTGGGAGCGCTTTCTAGGATCTTTTATCGATGAGGGAGAAAGATATGAGCTACTACACCCGCTTAGAACTGCAATGGGACGATGCCGACTACGCGCATGGAAGCCTCACGCCTCAACTGATCGCTGAAGCAGCCAAGAGCTTTGTTGTCGGTAATGGTTGGTCGCTGGATGTCCTCAAAGACCTGCTGGCGTCCGCCGAGGGAAAAGGGCTTGATCGCCCGGGCTACAACTCCATCCATGCCGAACTCTTAATAGCGATGCTTCGAGAAATTTCGCTGGCATTCCCATCGGTCACGTTCTTTGCACGCGGTGTTGGCGAAGAAATGTTTGACACATGGGCTCGTGACATTCGCGCTGGCGAAGTCCATCGGGAATTTGGTCCCTTTGAGCCTGCAGAGTAGTAGCTGCTCTCGGCCAGAAGCGGACTTTGAAGATGCCCTTATATCGTGTCACCGTAATCTGCATGGGATTAACGGAAGCTCAGCTCGTTGATGCGGTGTCTGACATGCTTTCGGAGTTCGCCGAGCGCCCTTGGCAGAAAGATGTAAGGTGCGAAGCAAAGGATGGTGTGCTGCGCCTATCTGCGCTGAATGACTTCGACAGCAATGGACAGGCGCTGCTTGACGAGTTCTGGGACACCGTCATCGCTTATGTTCATTTCGACGACAAGGTGAGCTTCGAGGTTGAAGAAGTATCGGTGCAGAACAATCTCGCTGACGATTAGGCAAAGCACGGCCAGAATCAGACCTTCGCCATGACGCCAGAAAATTACCCAATAGTTGGCAGCTTCAAGAACGAAACCGCTTTCGCTATGACGCTGTATCTTGAGATGGTCCCTGAAGAGGTAATCCTTGAGCCTGGCGATGAGGTGGAACTGCTTGCGCAACCTACTGACAACCTGCTGCCTCTCGACGTAGTACCCGTGGAGAGCGGGCTCCACATACACGCACACAAAGAGTGCGACCCGGATTGGCATGTCAGATTCAGGGGCAGAGTTATCAAGGTCGGCAATCCAACCCGTCTTTCTGATTACCGCTGAAGGCAACAGCTGAGATGCTTGCATCTAGACTGCCAGGCGACCGGCCAATGTCGACCAGAACCTGTCATTCACAATTGGGGAGCGACCTGCCCAAGCCTATTAGCAGCCTTCGCTGGGGGAAATCGTTGCGATCTCGTGGTCAGCCGTGATCACATCACGGGTGGGCGCGGCTTGCTCGCGAAGCGTCACGCATGTTCCGATAAGCAGTTGCCCCTCAGCCACCTTCTTTACCTCGGTGCCGTCAAGCAGTCGCACCGTGTACAAGCGCCACGGTGTAGCTATTGGTGTAGACGATGGTAGTGGGATCACGAATGCGATCGCCACATCGACTCGATGACGTTGGAGTGTCGCCTCATTCAAGGCGACAACCTCAAGAACACGACCTTTGCCAATCAACTTTGGGGGCACTGCCGTAGCGCAACCTGATACCAGGGCGGCCAACGGAACAACGGTAGCGAGTGTCTTCAAGTGCATGCTTGATTCCGAAGGGATTCCATTCGGAAATAGATACCAGTGACCGCGTTCAGTCCAGCCCTTGGGTTTGTTTCAGCTCTATGAGGGCGATATTTGGAGGAATGCTGTCAAGAGAACTAGCAAATTTGTGGTTGAAGGCGAGTGACCCGTATATATGCTCAGCACTTTTATGTTCGATGGTGTATCTGTAGAAAAGTGTCTTCCCAGGTTCAACACTGAAGTTAATTGCTGCTGGCCCGTAGCCTTTAACCTCCAGCGTGTGATTACCAGGTGCAAGGTCGCGCCTGAAGTACCCGCCGTTCTTCAGCACCGCAACCTGGACGCCATCGACAAGTACCGGCTGCCTTGATGCGCCAGCCGCAAATGCGGTCATCCGATAAACATAGATCGCGCCCTGGTTTGGATTCGGAGCCGAAGGTTCGGTGAACGCCGGCCCGTAGGCTCCACAAGCACCAAGCATCGGAGGCAAGGCTACGATCACTGCAAGGCGACCCAAGAGGGTGCGCAAGTCAGGTCGCTTGAGCATTTTTCCCATCTTCATTTTTTTAGTTGAGACATTATTGTTAGCAGGAAGTCTGACGGTGTGAAAGTTACCTGCAGTTCTGATCAAATTCAGCGCTCCACCCATCCACGAAGCGCAGCAATGTTATCCGACCTCCAACGCGCATGCCCAACCTGCTTGGTGACGGCGAACCGCTACGCTGCTGGTTTGGAGGACGACTTAGCATATGTCCATTCGGAAATTCAACGGACCAGGCCGAGCGTCGCAAGTGACTGCTATTGAGCGCGAGCTACTTCTGCTTTGGGCCCATATCAGACGTCTCACCTTTCCAATAGCGGACTCATCCTGCACACCGGCTATCGGCGGATGGAACGCACGAATGAATCGTGAAAGGCCCATCCTGGGTCGGCGGCAGTCTCAAATTCGAGCGAAACATTCGAAGCGTGAGACTGCGCGCTTCGGACAGCTTCGATGAAGTTGCTGGCAGACTCGGTGTAATAGACCCACGTGCGCCGGTTGTTGCCCGTCGATACGATGGCTAAAGTTGCCCTGTTCGGCGCCAAGCGCTCGATGGCGTCTTCCAACGTATCCATCGCCTCTCGTTCTGGAGTCGCAGGAAGCCCCTTGCTTCCGGTATACCGCCAGACTATTGAGACGCGTTCGGGCTGGCTTGATTTCTTGAAGTCCGAGGACAAGTGGTCGGCGAATCTGTGGACCACGACCCAGCCGTCTGAGGGTCTCGTCGCAGTTGCAGTGCTCCACATCTCCACCGGAGGCATAGCCGAAGCCGCGCATGAGATTACAAGCAGCGCAGTGCCAAGAAAACTTCTCATCTATGAATTTCCGCTTCTGGCCGGAGACGGCAGTTGGCAGAGTGGAAGCTCATACTCACTAAGCTCCAGAGGTCGGCTCGTACTTCTCACGCATCTCAAGATATGCCTTCTTGCAATGCTCGAAGTACGCCCTTTCGTCGTCCGCTATGCGTTCGGCCTCATGTCCAGAAATCACTGGGTCAGCAAGGTCTGTCTCGACGACGCGAATGCTCACCACATCCCCTGCCTGCAAATTGGCGCGCAACCACTCTAAGTGTTCGTCCGCAGCGCCATTCGCCCGTGCCGTCAGGCCTCCCAGACGCAGGTCAATATCGACGCTTCCATCATCACGCCGCGGCGCTGCCTCAGGCCCCAGCTTTCCTGTCAGGGAAAGGATGGCAGAGAGCACACACAGGTCGGTCGCGCCGCCTGTGACAGGCTCCCGCCCATTGATTGAGACTTTCAAAGCGTACATGGACAGATCCTCAAGGATTGGAGATGGGCGCTGACCGTCTGCTCCTGGCCGACTTGAGTCGGCGGCATGCTACCTTCCGGGCCGACACGGCCCACGGGAATCATAGATGGACGAATGGCTTGAAAGACAAGCGCCGCTCGACGCAGCGGTAGCGAATGCCCTCATTGCTGCGACCCCGGAATGGTGGAAGGCAGCAAGCCTCGTCGCCGACCGGGAACAGGAAGGCTCGCAAGAGCGGATGACCATCGTCATCACGTCGCCTGACGGTCAGCCGGGGCCTGTTAGCCCAACCGAGGAAATCTATGCGAGCCTCTACGCGCTCGCTGACCTTTTCCGCGAGCGCGGTTCCATCTGGCGATCCGCGTCGTACTCTGTTAGCCAGGAGCAAGACGGCGACTGGAAGTACTCGGTGCAGTTCACCGACTAGAAACTGGACGTCGGCGTCGAAGGTCCGGTGTTGGCCGAATTCTGTTCGACGCTCAAATCTCTCGTAGCTGCTCAGCAAGCACAACAAAACTACTGCTACCCGCGGTGGACTCGACTCCCCAGGGCCGCGTCGTCGCAACACGGACGACCGAGCGACCGCCCGAATCCAGCCACTCCGACTCAACTTCACAAGCAATAACGCCAGGAGCTGGAAGCGAATCGATGTCAATTCCAGTCGCGCTCACGACGGGCTCTTTTTCCACGAAACGGTGTGTCTGCCCCATCGCATCGATCAAGAGGCATTCCACGAAGGTTGGATATCCGCTGTCATCAACAACTTGGGATATCTCAACGGCAATAGCTTTCATGGGGGCGTCAGTTTCTCATGTCGAAGGTCCGGTTGTGGCCGCATTCTGCCGTAGGCGCGCCGCCGTCAGTGGGGGCCTACAACAGACAGTCCCTCTCTTAAGCGGGCTTACTGATGACGGTCTTCTCACCTATATCGGCAAGTATGTCCTTCGCCAACTCTGCTATTTCCTGATTGGGGTCGGTGACATACCCGAACAGACGCGTGCGCTGCGCGATAACCATGTGCCGCAGTTCTTGAAGAGTTCCCATCTCATCTGGTCGGTCGAAGTGAACGCAGCGCCAGACAAGCTCAAGGAGTTCAGTCGTTAGTTGTTCACCAGCTTGAGGCAAGACGTCGAGAACAAACGGGAGCGCATGAATCGCTACTGGCGGAGGGCCGATACCACCCGAAACCAAATCGCACCAGAGTTCGCGGCTTGCCGCGAGTGCAGCGGCCGAGTCGGTGCTTGCGAGGCGTTCCAGTACTTCCCCCATCTTGTCCGCCGGGCCGAGGCAGGTCCTGAAGTTGCTCCAAGGAATCGCATCCAGTCGCACCCGAAGCGGGGGTTGGCTGAGTTGTGACATGGTGGTTCAATCTCAACGCCTCTCTGACATGTATGTCAGAGATCGGGATAGCTCCAAAGTAACTAGCAAGGGTCAGATGACTGGTTGTCGCCAATTGTGCCCCTTGCCGCAGTTCAGGCATAGCCGCGAAAGCGGATGCCTAACCCATGGAACGCAAGTGCTGCATCAAGGACAACTGCACACGGCGCGCGCATGCTCACATTCCCTCAACTCGATGGGAGACCATCATGCAGACACTGGAACCTGTCGTGGGCCCTGGAAAAAGGGCAAGATCGTCTGCCAGAAGGCGCCTTTCAAGCTCAAGGACATTTGGGCGCTGCGGGTGCGGCTGCAACTGCAGGGTCGAGTGCGCGAACTCGCTCTCTTCAATTTGGGCTTGGACAGTAAGCTGCGAGGCTGCGACCTTGTCAGCCTGAAAGTCAGGGACGTCTGCCACGGAGAGCAAGTTGCCCCACGGGCAACAGTGATGCAGCACAAGACGCAGCGTCCGGTGCAGTTCGAGCTGACGCCCGGAACCCGCGAGGCTGTGCAGGCCTGGATCCGGCGCACCGGACTGCGATCGGACGACTTCCTGTTCCCGAGCCGAATGCACGACTCGCCGCACCTCGGCACCCGGCAGTACGCCCGGATTCTTGGTGGCTGGGTCAGAGAACTTGGGTTAGATCCTGCCGACTACGGAACGCACTCGATGCGACGGACGAAGGCGACGCTGATCTACCGGCGAACGAGGAACCTCCGCGCGGTGCAGCTGCTGCTCGGCCACTCCAAGCTCGAGTCGACCGTCAGATATCTGGGCATCGATGTGGATGACGCCCTGGAGATCTCGGAGCAGACGGAAATCTGAGCGAGTGCCGATTGAGAGGCGCAGATCCGTCTTCCACGCTACGGCAGTGAAGCGGCTCGACGCGCCGCCGGATGGCTCGATCGCGGCGCATGGCAGTCATTCAGCGGGCCGTGTCGACTGGCTGAAACCAGTCTGGAGCGGGCATTGAACGCAGTCATGCCCATGTCGACCGTGGCCGAGATCGATCCTTCGGAGCAATGCCTGTCCGGTGCCCTGTGCATGAACCCCGAATGAATCGGCATCGCACAGGGCAGGAACGATCAAATATTCAGCGCAGCGCCTCGACCAGATCAAGCACCATCCGGTCCCCACCGAACTTCTCGACCCCATGCGTCAGCAGCGCATCCACAGCCTGCGCAATGCCATGGCTCGAAGACGACTGCTGGGCCATGTCGTTGTAGTACCCCAGGTCCTTCTTCGCATTCGCCATCGAGAACTTCAGCGAATCGGTGCTGCCGGTCAGCAGCTTGGGCTTGACGCGTTCCAGCGCCACGCCGTTGCCGCCACCCTTGGCGAGCACGTCGACGAACACGTCGGGCCTCACGCCGGCGCGTTCGGCGCAGGCGGCGGCTTCGCACAGCAGTGCCACTGTGCCCAGCGACACGAAGTTATGCAGCAGCTTCATCGCGTGGCCGGCGCCGATGCCGCCCACGTGCGTGACGTTCTCGGCGAAGCAGCGCAGGAGCGGCAGGCACGAGGCAAGCACTTGCTCGTCGCCGCCCACCAGCAGGTTCAGCCGGCCTTCGGCGGCTTCCTTCGCGGTGCGGGTCATGGGCGCGTCGATGAACTTGCCGCCCTTGGCGCTCACGGCTTCAGCCACCTTGGCGGTGGAGGCGGGCACTGCGGTGGAGCAGTCGATGACCACGGTGCCGGGGCGCAGCGTGGTGAGCGCGCCGTTGTCGCCCAGCATCACGGCCTCGACCTGCGGCGTGCCGGTCACGCACAGGATCAGCACGTCGACCTGCGCGGCCAGCGTGGCCACGTCCTTCACCGAAGTGGCGCCGGCCTTCAGCAGGCCGTCGATGGGCTGGTTGCCCGCGTGCTCCAGCACGGTGAGCTGGTGGCCGTGCTTGACGATGTTGCTGGCGATGCCGTGGCCCATCAGGCCCACGCCGACTAGGCCGACCTTGCGCGGCGCTTGCTGCTGTTCAGTGCTTGTCATGTGTTGTCTTCATCCGTGCTTGATGGCGATGGTCTTGAGGGTCGTGAAGCCGAGCAGGGCCTCGAAGCCCTTCTCGCGGCCGAAGCCGCTGGATTTCACGCCGCCGAATGGCAGTTCTACACCACCCGCCGCACCGTAATTGTTGACGAAGACCTGGCCGCAGTGCAGCTTGTGCGCCATGCGCAGCTGGCGCGCGCCGTCGCGGGTCCACACGCCGGCCACCAGCCCGAAGTCCGTGCCGTTGGCCAGGCGCACCGCCTCGGCCTCGTCGGCGAAAGGCGTCAGGGCCAGCACCGGGCCGAAGATCTCGCGCTGCGCGATGTCGCTCTCGTGCGGCACGTCGCGGAAGAGCACAGCTTCCTGGTAGTAGCCGGTGGAAGATGCGTTGGGCGACACGGTGCCGCGCGCCGCCACCTTCAGGCCGGCGGCCTCGGCGGTCGCGACCATGTCTCGCACCTGGCGGAACTGCTTTTCGTTGATGAGCGGGCCCATGTCCAGGTCTTCGGCGGGCGTGCCGGCGCGTACGGCCGTGAAGCGCTTCGCGAGCCGCTGCACCACTTCTTCATAGACCGACTGCTCCACCAGCACGCGGCTGCCCGCCGAGCAGGTCTGGCCGGCGTTCTGGATGATGGCGTTGAGCAGCACCGGCTCCGCCGCGTCGAGGTCGGCATCCGCGAACACGATCTGCGGCGACTTGCCACCCAGCTCCAGCGTCACCGGGCAATGGCGCTCGGCCGCGGCCAGGCCCACGCTGCGGCCGGTCATGGTCGAGCCGGTGAACGAGATGTGGTCGATGCCGGGGTGTGCGCACAGCGCAGCGCCGGCTTCCTTGCCGTAGCCGGTCACCACGTTGAGTGCGCCTGCCGGAAAGCCGACCTCGGTCGCGATCTCGGCCAGGCGCAGCAGCGACAGGCTCGCGTCCTCCGCCGGCTTCACCACGCAGGCGTTGCCCGCCGCGAGCGAGGCGCCCACGCTGCGGCCCGCGATCTGCATCGGGTAGTTCCAGGGAATGATGTGGCCCGTCACGCCGTGCGGCACGCGCACCGTCAGCACGGTGTAGCCGCGCTCGTAGGGCAGGGTGTCGCCGTGCAGCTTGTCGCAGGCGCCGGCGTAGTACTCCATGTAGCGGGCCAGCGCGGTGGCGTCGTTGCGCGCCACGCGCAGCGCCTTGCCGGTGTCGCGCGCCTCCAGCTGGGCCAGCTCCTCGTGGTGCTCCATGAGGGCGGCGCCGAGCTTGGCGAGCAGGCGGCCGCGCTGCAGCGCGGTCATGCCGCCCCAGGGGCCGTCGAAGTTCTCGCCCATGGCCTGGCGTGCGGCGCGCACGGCGGTGTCCACGTCGGCGGCGGTGCCGCGCGCGATCTCGCCGAACTTGCTGCCATCGCTCGGGTCGATCACGTCGATGGTGGCGTTGCCTTCGGACTGCACGTGGCGTCCGTCGATGTAGTGGGCTGCTGCGTTCATGATGTCTTGTCTCCTGAAGGCCGGTCAGCGGGACGTGTTGGGTTCCGGCCAGGGTTTCTGCGGTTCGCGGATCTGCTCGAAGGCGCGGCTGAACTGCAGCACGCCCAGGTCGTCGAAGCGGCGGCCGGCAATCTGCAGGCCAATCGGCAGGCCCTCGGCCGAGTAGCCGCAGTTGATCGAGGCAGCGGGCTGCTCCGACATGTTGTAGGGCACCGTGAAGCCGATGTGCTCCAGCGGCAGCATCGGGTCGTTGGTGGGCGATGCGTGGTCGGCCGGCGCGGGCATGTTGGGCGACACCGGCGAGATCACGAAGTCGTAGGCCTTGGTGGCCGCAATGGCCGCCGCCCGCGCCGCGATGAACTGGCTGTAGGCGTCGAAGATGTGCGCGCCCGAGAAGCCGGCCGCGCTCTCGGCCCATTCGCGGATGTACGGCAGGATTTTCGCGCGCACTTCGGGCGCCATCGCCTGGATGTCGATGCACGAGCGCATGCGCCAGAAGTGGTCCATGCCCTGCAGCATCTTCGGCGTCATGAAGGGCGGGATCTCTTCGATCACGGCGCCGGCGGCCTCGATGCGCTCGGCCGCGCGGCGCACGGCCTCGGCGATCTGCGGATCGAGCGGCAGGCCGCAGCCCGCGTCCATGTGCAGCGCCACGCGCTTGCCCTTGATGAACGACGGGTCGACCTCGAAGGCCGTCCAGTCGATGGCGGGCGGCGGCAGTTCCGAATAGTCGCGGTCGTCGGGCTGCGCGACCGAGGCCATCATCAGCGCCGAGTCGGCCACGGTGCGCGTCATCGGGCCGGCGCAGCGGCCCATGTAGGGCGAGCTCAGCGGAATGCGGCCGAAGCTGGGCTTGAGCGTGTAGATACCGCACCAGCTCGCCGGCAGGCGCAGCGAGCCACCGATGTCGGTGCCCACGTGCAGCGGGCCATAACCTGCAGCGGCTGCGGCGCCGGCGCCCGCGCTCGAGCCGCCGGGCGTGCGCGACAGGTCCCACGGGTTGCGCGAGAGTTCATGAAAGCTCGACAGTCCCGACGACAGCATGCCCAGGTCGGGCATGGTGGTCTTGGCGACCAGCACAGCGCCATCTTCCTTCAGGCGCGCGGCGGGCGGCGAGTCGTACGTCATCGGCACCAGCTCGTAGGCGGCGGTGCCCAGCGGCATCGCATCGCCCTTGGTCGCGAGGTTGTCCTTGATGGTCACGGGCACGCCGTCGAGCGTGCCCAGCGGCTTGCCGGCCAGCCAGCGGGCTTCGGAGGCGCGGGCCTGCTCCAGCGCCAGCTCGGGGCGGAAGAGCCAGGTGGCGTGCAGCTCGGGCTCGTAGGCCGCGATGCGCTCGTTCACCGAGCGCGCCACTTCCACCGGTGAGAGTTCCTTGGCCGCGTAGGCGGCATGCAGCTCCTGCACGCCCAGGGCATAAAGCGGCTTCGATGTCGAGGTGCTCATCGCATCAGCCCCACGAGATTGCGGCCAGGTCGTTCACCACGATCGGCATGCTCGGCCACAGGCCCTTCACTTCCTTGCGCGCGATGGTCGGAAACACCGCCTGGTAGAGGAAGCCGTTGACCGCATCGGTCGCAAGCATGCGCTGGGCGTCGGCCAGCAGGTCGGCGCGGCGCTTCTTGTTCTCTTCGTTCTGGATGGTGACGAACAGGTCGCGGAACTTCTTCGAGTCGTAGCCCCAGTAGTAGTCGGGCTCGGTGTACTTCACCAGGTCGAAGGGCTCCACGTGCGCGACCATGGTCAGGTCGAAGTCGTGCGCGCCGCCGAAGGTGCCGCTGAGCCACTGCGCCCATTCGACGTTCTGGATCTTCACGTTGATGCCGATCTGCGCGAGCTGCGCGGCGATCACCTCGCCGCCCTGGCGGGCGTAGGAGGGCGGCGGCAGCTGCAGGCGCAGCTCCAGCGGCGTCTTCACGCCGGCCTCGGCCAGTAGCTTCTTGGCCTTCTCCACGTCGAAGGGGTTCATCGCGGTGGTGTCGATGAAGCCTGGCGCGCCCAGCGCATAGTGGCTGCCGATGGGCTTGCCGAATCCGTCGGCCGCGCCCTGGATGATCGCGTTGCGGTCGATGGCCGCCAGGATCGCACGGCGCACGCGCACGTCGTCCAACGGCTTCTTGCGGTTGTTGATGGTCAGGATCACCTTGCCGCGCGTGCCCACCTCGATCACCTGGAAGCGCGAGTTACCCTTGAACTGGCTCACCGAGCGCGTGCCCGCGCGCGGGAAGATGTCGATGTCGTTCGACAGCAGCGCGGCGGTCTGCGCGGCCGTGTCCGACATGAAGCGGAAGACGAACTTCTCGGTCTTCGCGAGGTTCGGGTCGCGATAGGTGGGCGACTTCACCAGCGTGCACGAGGCGCCGCGCTGCCAGGCGCTCAGCTTGTAGGGGCCGGTGCCCACGGGGGCGGTGGCGTTGGTCTCGGCGCTCTTGGGCTCCACGATGCAGGCGGTCGACTGGCCGAGCATGAAGGGCAGGTCGGGGTTCGACAGCGTGCTGTTGACGCCCACCGTGTACTCGTCGAGCACGACGGTGCCGATCTCGCTGAAGAAGCGCTTGTCCTTGTTGGTGCTCTTGGCGCTGCCCGCGCGGTCGAAGGAGAACTTCACCGTGTTCGCGTTGAACGGCTGCCCGTTCTCGAAGCGCACGCCCTTGCGCAGCTTGAAGACGAAGGTCTTCATGTCGGGCGAGGAGGACCAGCTCTCCGACAGCATCGGCGTGACGCTGCCGTCGGCGTTCACCTTGGTGAGCGTCTCGAAGATGTTGTATTGCGTGATCTCCGCGATGGCCGATGCCGCGCCGCTGGTCGGGTCCAGGCCCGGCGGTTCGAGCGGCATGCCGATCGTCAGCGTGTTCTTGCCGGCCTGCGCGCGGGCCTGGGGCAGGAAGACACCCGGGATCGCCGCGGCCATGGCGGAAGTCATGAGTGTGCGTCGCTTCAACATTCGATAGTTCCTGGAGGTGAGGGTGAAAGGGAGGGAAAGAGGGCGCGCCCCGGCTAGCGCGAAGGCGTGTGCAGGACTGCGGAAAGCAGGGTGCGCGTGTACTCGTGCTGCGCGTGCTCGAACAGGTCGGCCGGCCGGCCGCGTTCGACGATGCGGCCCTTGAAGACCACGCACACGTTGTCGCAGAGGTGGTTGACCACCGCGAGGTCGTGGCTGATGAGCAGGTAGCTGATGCCGAACTGCTGCTGCAGATCCTGCATGAGGTTGAGTACTTGAGCCTGCACCGACACGTCGAGCGCGCTCACCGGTTCGTCGGCCACGATGAGCTTGGGGCGCGTGATGAGGGCGCGTGCGATGGCGATGCGCTGGCGCTGCCCACCCGAGAACTCGTGCGGGTACTTGTCGAGGTCGGTGGTGCGCAGGCCCACGGCGGCGAGTGTTTCGGCGGCGCGTTCGCGCTGCTCGGCGCGAGTGGTGGCCGCGAGCGCTTCGAGCGGCTCTGCGACGATGCGCGCGACCGTCTGGCGCGGATCGAGCGAGCCGTACGGGTCCTGGAACACCATCTGGAAGTCGCGGCGTGCCACGCGCAGCTCTTCCTTGGAAAGCGCGTGCAGGTTGCGACCTTCGAGCGACACTGTGCCCGAGGTCGGCGTATCGAGGGCCATCACCAAGCGCGCGATGGTCGACTTGCCCGAGCCTGATTCACCGACGATGCCTACGCTCTGGCCGGCCTGCACTTCGAAGCTCACGCCGTTGAGCGCCTTCACGGTCGGCGGCGGGCCGAAGAGCTTTTCGCGCGGCAGCGCGTAGTGGCGATAGAGGTTGTTCACTGCCAGCAGGGGCTGGCGGGCGTTAGCAGCGGGCTGGCTCATGCGGTGGCGGTCCTGGCGGTGGATGCGGCGATTTCTCCGAGCCGCAGGCAGCGCACCACGTGATCGTTGGGCAGCAGCGTCTCGCGCGGCCGCGTGCTCTGGCACAGGTCGATGGTGTGGGCGCAGCGGCCGGCGAAGGCGCAGCCGCGCGGCATGTCGACCAGCTCCGGCACGCTGCCGCGGATGGTCGGCAGCCGGCCCGCGCGCACCGCGCCGAGGGCGGGGCGCGCCGCGAACAGGCCGCGGGTGTAGGGATGGGCGCGTCCGGCGAACACCGCGTCGGTCGGGCCGCTTTCCACCGCGCTGCCGCCGTACATCACGAGCATGCGCTTCACGCTGTTGGAGATCACGCCGAGGTCGTGCGAGATCAGGATCAGCGCCATGCCCATTTCCTTGACCAGGCCCTGGATCAGGTCGAGCACCTGCTTCTGGATGGTCACGTCGAGCGCGGTCGTCGGCTCGTCGGCAATCAGCAGGTCGGGGCCGCAGGCGAGCGCCATCGCGATGCCGATGCGCTGGCGCTGGCCGCCGGAGAACTGGTGCGGGTACGCATCGAGCCGCGAGGCCGCGTCGGGAATGCCCACGCGGTCGAGCAGGTTCAGCGCTTCCTTGCGGGCCTGCTCCTTGGTCAGGCCGCGATGCAGCCGCAGCGGCTCGCCGACCTGGCGTGCGATGGTGTGCACCGGGTTCAGCGCCGTCATCGGCTCCTGGAAGATCATGCCGATGCGGTTGCCGCGGATCTCGCACATCTTCTTTTCGGGCAGCCCGACGAGCTCCTGCCCGTCGAGCTTGATGCTGCCCGAAACCTTGGCGGTGGAGGGCAGCAGGCCCATCAGCGACATCACCGTGATCGACTTGCCGCAGCCCGACTCGCCGACGATGCCCAGCGTTTCGCCGCGCTCCAGCGAGAAGGAAATGCCGCGCACGGCCTGCGCCGGCCCGCGTTGGGTCTGCAGGCCGATCTGGAGGTTGTTGACTTCGAGGAGTGGCATGGTCAGTGGATCGGGATCGGGCGGCCGAACGCAGAAGGAAGACAAAAGCTACGCAGAAGTCGCAGAAGTCGCAGAAGGGAATCAGGAAAATTGTTTATGGATTTCTTTCGCGACCTTCGCGAAACCTTCGCGCCCTCTGCGTACTGGTACCCGCATTTGAAGTGCTCGTTCATCGACCACCTCTTCACCGTGCACGCGCAAGACGAGGATCGAGCAGGTCGCGCAGGCCGTCGCCGAGCATGTTCAGGCCGAGCACCGCGAGCGCGATCGCCATGCCGGGGAAGACGGCCAGCAGCGGCTGCTGAAACATGAGGGTCTGGGCTTCGCTGAGCATGCGGCCCCACGAGGGTTGCGGCGGCTGCGTGCCCAGGCCCAGGTAGGAGAGGGCGGCTTCCGCGAGGATGGCGATGGCGAAGCGAATGGTGATCTGGACAATCAGCACGGCCGAGATGTTCGGCAGCACGTGCTGCATCGTGATCGCGAAACTGCCCTTGCCGCAGGCGCGCGCGGCGGCGACGTACTCGCGCGACCAGATCGCGTTGGCCGATGCACGCGTGATGCGCGCGAAGGTCGGGATGTTGTAGATGCCGATGGCCACGATGGCATTCACGATGCCTGCGCCGAATACGGCCGTCATCATGATGGCCGAGAGAATGGCGGGAAACGCCAGCGTGAAGTCGGACAGCCGCATCACCGCCTCTTCGACCCAACCGCGCTTGGCGGCCGCGAGCAGGCCGAGTGCCGTGCCGACTACGAGGCCGATGCCCACCGCGATCACACCGACCAGGATGGATGCGCGCGCGCCGACGAGCAGCAGCGAGGCCACGTCGCGGCCGAACGCATCGGTGCCGAGCCAGTGCGAACCGGACGGCGCCTGCAGCTTGTTCGCCATGTCCATGCCGTAGGGCGAGTAGGGCGTCCACACATAGGAGATCAACGCGGCGAGCACCAGCAGTGCGGCCAGCACACCCCCGATGCAGAAGCTGCGATGCCGCAGTGCGCGGCGCCAGAAGCCGGGGGCCTTCAGTGCCACGCCGGAGGGGGCGGCGGGCAGCGCGGCGGAGGTTGGATTGACGGCGCTCATATGTCGCTGGCCTTGATGCGCGGGTCGATGACGGCATAGAGCACGTCGACCACGAAGTTCACGATGACCACCATGGCCGCCAGCAGCATCACGCAGTTGCGCACCACGATCAGGTCGCGGTTGCTGATGGCCTGGAAGATCAGCCGGCCCAGCCCGGGAAGATAGAACACGTTCTCCACCACGATGGTGCCGGCCAAGAGCTCCGAGAACTGCATGCCCATGACCGTGATGACGGGGATCATCGCGTTGCGCAGCACATGAGTCCAAAGCACCATGCGCTGCGACACGCCCTTGGCGCGCGCGGTGCGAACGAAGTCCTCGCGCATCACTTCGAGCACGGCCGAGCGCGTGATGCGCGCCAGGATCGCCGCTTGCACCACGGCCAGGGAAAGGGCTGGCAGCAGCAGCGACTTGATCCCCGCGAAGATGCCTTCGCCCCATCCCTCGAAGCCGCCGGCGGAGAACCACTGCAGCTGCACCGAGAACACCAGGATCAGCAGGATGGCGAACCAGAAGTTCGGAATGGCGATGCCGACCTGGGCCATGCCCATGAGGCCGACGTCGCCGAGCTTGTTGTGGCGGGCCGCGGCGGTCACGCCCACGAGCAGGGCGATCACGACGGTGAGCGCCATGGCGAGCACGGCCAGGGGCACCGTCAACGCGAGGCGTTCGAGGATGAGGTCGAGCACGGGCGAACTGTAGGCGTAGCTGTCGCCGAGGTTGCCGGTGAGCAGGCCGCCGATCCAGTGCCAGTAGCGCGTCCACGCGGGCTGATCGAGGCCGAGCTTGGTGGCCAGGGCGGCCACGGCCTCGGGGGAGGCGTCGGGGCCCATGAGCATCTGCGCGGCGTTGCCGGGCAGGATCTCGAGCACGAGGAAGACGATGACCGAGGCGCCGATCAGGGTGCCGATCAGCGTCAGCGTGCGCTTCAGCAGGAACAGGCCCATCTCAGCCTCTCAGGTCGCTACTGGGGAGGCAGGGCGTCATGCTGCCGAGATGCATTCGGCGATGGCGCGGCCCACGTCCACGGTGTTCGCGGTGCCGCCCATGTCGCGGGTGCGGGGGCCTTCGCTGAGCACGGTCTCGATGGCGGAGAGCACGGCGGCCGAAGCCTGTGCATAGACGGGATCGTCGCCGCCGAGGTGATCGAGCATCAGCGCGGCCGACCAGATCTGGCCGATCGGGTTGGCGATGCCCTTGCCCGCGATGTCGGGTGCGGAGCCGTGCACCGGTTCGAAGAGCGACGGGAACTTGCGTTCGGGGTTGAGGTTGGCCGACGGCGCGATGCCGATGGTGCCGGTGCAGGCCGGGCCCAGGTCGGACAGGATGTCGCCGAAGAGGTTGGAGGCCACGACCACGTCGAACCAGTCGGGGTGCTGCACGAAGTGCGCGCACAGGATGTCGATGTGGAACTTGTTCGTCGCCACGTCGGGGTAGCGCTTGGCGATCTCGGCCAGGCGCTCGTCCCAGTAGGGCATGGTGATGGAGATGCCGTTCGACTTGGTGGCGGCCGTCAGGCTCTTGCGCTTGCGGCGGTTGGCGAGCGTGAACGCGTAGTCGATGATGCGGTCCACGCCGGTACGGGTGAACACCGCTTCCTGGATCGCCATTTCGCGCGGCGTGCCCTCGAACAGGCGGCCGCCCACGGAGGTGTATTCGCCCTCGGTGTTCTCGCGCACCACCAGGAAGTCGATGTCGCCGGGCTTGCGGTGCGCCAGCGGGCCGGGCACGCCGGGCATCAGGCGCACCGGACGCAGGTTGACGTACTGGTCGAAGTCGCGGCGGATCTTGATGAGCAGGCCCCACACGGCGATGTGGTCGGGCACCTTGTCGGGCGCGCCCACGGCGCCGAAGTAGATGGCGTCGTGGCCCTGGATCTTTTCTGCCCAGTCGGCCGGCATCATCAGGCCGGTGCGCACGTAGTGGTCGGAACCCCAGTCGAAATGGTCGTAGGAGAAATCGATGCCGAAGCGGCGACCGACCGCGTCGAGAACGCGCAGCCCTTCGGGCATGACCTCGACGCCGATGCCGTCTCCGGGAATGACTGCAATCCTGTGCTTTTTCTGCATTGACTCAACCTGTTCAAAGTTCGTTTCGTTCGGGGGCACCGGCGCTCGTGACGCGGGCTTTCGAAAAAATTCTAGAAGCGAGAAACGGGCCTGCGCAGGGGGTTCGCACCCAGTTCGCCTTGACAAAATAAGAAGGCTGTGTCGATGCGTTTCCCTATGGCAATGAAGAAATCGTGTGTCACGGAACCGACTTCGAATTCGAATAATTAGAAGGCGAAAGCTCCCGATGACTCTCGCATGAAAGCCCTTGAGCCTCCTACATGAAGGCTTTCTGAAGCAGCCCGCGCGGCCGTGCCGGATACTCCGCGCGCTCGCGAGGCGCTCCGCAGAGACCGCTCGCCAGGAGACCCATGAATTTCTTGTCCGTTGCCGCGAAGGCGGTCGCACGCCGCATCCGACGGTGGCTCCAGCCCTCGCTGGTGCGGCGCCTGCTGTTCGCGCAGATCGCGGTGGCGGGGCTGCTGTGGTGCGCCACGCTGGCGCTCTTCCTGTATGACTCGAACCGCCTGCCCGAGCTGGTGCGCTACGACAAGGTCTTCGAAAGCATCATGGCCTGCGCGCAGAACCTGGCCTTCGATCCCGCGCGTCAGCAGCAGACGCTCAAGGCCTTCGACATGGCGCTGCAGGAGACTTCGAGCGACTTCAAATCCGATCAGGATCGGGCGCCCGTGCTGCAGGTGTGGCAGCAGGGCCGGCTCATCTACAACTCCGCGCCGAGTGCGCCGCTCATGCACACGCAGATGCCCGGGCGGGTGGAGCAGGTGCGCGCCGGCGATCGCGTGTGGCGCGCCCGCTCGATGACTTCGCCGCTGCTGGACACGCGCGTACTGCTGGCGGAGCCCGACGTGCTGCGCCTGAACTTCACCATCGAACACCGCAGCTACTACCTGCTGCCGCTGGCCATCAGCCTGCCGTTCGTCGTCTTCCCGGCCTGGCTCTCGGTGATGCTTGCGCTGCGGCCGTGGCGGCAGGTGACGAAGGAGACGGCCGAGCGCGGCCCGGCCGATCTTTCGCCGCTGACCTTCGAGCCGCCGCACAAGGAACTGCAGCCCTTGGTGAACGGCATCAACGGCCTGCTGCGCAGCGTGCGCGACCGCGCATCGCGCGAGCGCGGCCTGATCGCCGACGCGGCCAACGAGCTGCGCACCCCGCTCGATGCGATGCGCGTGAACGTCGAGGCGCTGAAGGCCCGGACCTCCGACCCCGGGCAACGCGAGCTCATGGCCAACCTGCTGCGAAGCAACGACCGCGCGGCACGGCTGGTGGGCCAGCTGCGGCAACTGATGCGAAGCGACGAGATGCCGCTGGACGCCTTGCCCGCGACGCTGGCCTTCGATGCGCTGGTGCGCGACCGCATTCCGCTCGTCGAGGCACTGGCGCGGGCGCGCGGCATCGCGCTGGAGTTCGCCTCTGAAGTACCCGAACCGGTGCCGGTGCACGGCGAGAGGGAGAGCCTGATCTCGATGGTGAGCAACCTGGTGGAGAACGCCATCAAGTACAGCCCCGATGGCGGCGCTGTCACGGTGCGCGTCGGGCGCGAGTCATCGGATGCGGTGCTGCGCGTGACGGACCAGGGCCCGGGCATTCCGCCCGCGCTGCGCGAGCGCGTGTTCGACCGCTTCTTCCGCAATCCGGACCAGACGCAGTCGGGCAGCGGACTGGGGCTGGCCATCGTCAGGTCGGTGCTTGAGAAGCATGGCGGGCGCATCGAGCTGTCCGACGGGGAGGGCGGTCGTGGCCTGCGCGCGACCGTGTGGCTGCCGCTGTCGGCTGGCTGACAAGCGGGCGCATCCCTCTTAGGATGGGCCGATGCGAACACTTCAACTCCCCACCGGCGGCGAGATGCCGGTCCTGGGCCTGGGCACATGGCGCATGGGCGAAGACGCGAAACGCCGTGCCGACGAGGTCAAGGCCGTGCGCGAAGCCATCGTGCTCGGCTATCGCCTGATCGACACCGCCGAGATGTACGGCGAGGGCGGCGCCGAGACCGTGCTGGGTCAGGCCATCGCCGAGGCCCTGCGTGCGAACGACGTGCGGCGCGAAGAGCTCTTCATCGTCAGCAAGGTCTATCCGCACAACGCCAGCCGACGCGGCACGCGAGATGCCTGCGAACGCAGCCTGAAGCGGCTCGGGCTCGACGCCCTCGATCTCTACCTGCTGCACTGGCGAGGCAACCATCCGCTGCGCGAGACGGTGGCGGCGATGCATTCGCTGGTCGACGATGGCCGCATCGCGCACTGGGGCGTGAGCAATTTCGACATCGACGACATGGAGGAACTGGAGGAGGCAGCCGGTGGCGACGGCCCGGCTTGTGCGGCCAACCAGGTCTACCTGTCGCTGGGCGAACGAGGGCCCGAGTTCGGCCTGCTGCCTTGGCAGCGCGAGCGCGGCATGCCCTTGATGGCCTACAGCCCCATCGACCAGGGCGCGCTGGCCGAGGACGATGGGCTGGTGGAACTGGCCGAGCGACTGGGCGTGACGGCAGCGCAACTCGCATTGGCCGCCGTGATCGCTCGGCCCGGTGTGGCTGCGATTCCGAAGGCGGTACGCAGCACCCACCTGAAGGAGAACCTGGCCGCTGCCGAATTGAAGCTCGATGCGGCGACCCTGGCCGAACTGGATCGCCTGCATCCGCCGCCGAAGCGCAAGATGCCCCTGGCGATGATCTGAGCGCTGGCGGCGATCAGTGGGCTTCGGCCTGCTTCGCCGCGGCGATCACGGCGCTCTCATCGTGCTTCGCGCCGTTGAGGAACAGGTTCAGCAGCACCGCCGCGATCGACGCCAGCAAAATGCCCGACTCGATCAGCGAGTGGATGGCGTGCGGCATCCATTGCTTGAAGTTGGGCGCGATCAGCGGAATCATGCCGATGCCCAGCGAGACCGCGACGATCATCGCGTTGTGGCGGTTGTTCCTGAAGTCCACGCCCGAGAGGATGCGGATGCCGGTGGCGGCCACCATGCCGAACATCACGAGGCCCGCGCCGCCGAGTACCACGGTGGGCAGCGATTCGACCAGCGCCGCCATCTTCGGCAGCAGGCCCAGCACGATCAGGATGATGCCGCCGGCCACGCACACATAACGGCTCTTGATGCCGGTGACGGCAACCAGGCCCACGTTCTGCGAGAAGCTGGTGTAGGGGAAGGTGTTGAAGACGCCGCCGATCAGCGTGCCCAGGCCGTCGGTGCGCAGGCCGCGCGCCAGATCCTTCTGGCTGATCTTGCGCTCGGTCATTTCGCCGAGTGCGAGGAACATGCCTGTCGATTCGATCATCACGACGATCATGATCAGTGTCATGGTGAGGATCAGGATCGGATCGAACTGCGGCATGCCGAAGTGGAAGGGCAGCACGATGTCGACCCACGCGGCCTTGCCCACCTTCTCGTAGGTCATGAGGCCGGTGAGCGAGGCCACGACGGCGCCGATCACGATGCCCAGCAGCACCGAGATGTTGGCGACGAAACCCTTGGCGTACTTCACGATCAGCAGGATCGACACCAGCACCAGCGCGGCCACGCCGAAGCCCGAGAGGTCCGCGTACTTGGGATTGGGCACCGTCGGCAGGATCGCGAAGCCCTTGGGCACGGCGGGAATGGAACTGCCGGGCGAGGTCACCTCGGCGAGCCACTTCGCATAGACCGGGTCGACCAGCGCGGGCGCGGTCGGGCCCACGGGGTTGCCGAAGATCCAGTTGATGCCCACGCGCATCAGGCTGATGCCGATGACCGCGATGATGGTGCCGGTGACCACCGGCGGAAAGAAGCGCAGCATGCGGCTGACCAGCGGCGCGATCAGTATCGACACCACGCCCGCGCCGATGATGGCGCCGAACAGCAGCTGCGCGCCGTTCTGGCCGGGGTTGGCGTTGGCGATGGCCACCATGGGCGCGACGGAGGCGAAGGTCACGCCCATCATCACCGGCAGCTTGATGCCGAAGAACTGCGTGGCGCCCAGCGCCTGGATCAGCGTGGCGATGCCGCAGCAGAACAGGTCGGCGGAGATCAGCAGTGCAACCTCGTCGGGGCTGAGCTTGAGCGCGCGGCCGACGATCAGCGGCACCGCGACGGCGCCCGCATACATCACCAGCACGTGCTGAAGGCCGAGGGCGGCGAGCTTGCCGGTGGGCAGCCGCTGATCCACGGGATGGACTGTTGAGGGGGGGCTGTCGGCCGTCATCGTGTTTCTCCTGCTGCGGCGAGAGAGGGATTGATCGAGGAGAGGCGGGCGACACGGCTCGGCATGCGCACACCTGTTTGTGTACGCCAAACTGTATACAACTTATGCAACAATCCGGATTCAGGAAAACCCGTATCCGGTCCGGGGCCTTGCCCCGGTCGTTTTTCTCTATGCGACGGGGTAGGGGCCGTCGTCGAAAGCCTCGGCGTGATAGCCCTTGCTGCCCACTTTGCGCGCGAGCTGGCTGCGGAAATCGCGGCCCTCGCGCAGGCTGCGCAGCACATGAGCGAAGTCATGACGCGGCTGCCATCCGAGGTCGCGCCGCGCGAGTTCGTTCACGTAGACGCGATCGAGCTGCCTTGGCAGCGTCCATCCCTGCTTCGCGTAGAGCGCCTCCGCCTCGGGGAAGAGTCGGCGCAGTACGGCGGCCGCGTTCTCCCGCAGCATCTGCAGGTCGTCGCGCGCGAAGGGCGTGGTGGCCGAGATGATGTAGCGGCCGAAGCCGATGCGCGGTGCGTGCCGGGCCGCAAGAAGATGCGCCTGCACCACGTCCTCGATATCGGCGCGGCGATGCAGCAACTCGTTGGCCTGCGCGTTGTCCAGCGAGTGCAGGCTGCGCGCCGCGGCATCGTCGTCTTCCTCGGGGAAGAAGCGCGAAGTCTTGAGCACCACCACTGGCAGCTGTTGCTTGCGATGAAACAGCTCGCACAGGCTCTCGGCCGATGTCTTGGTCACGCCGTAGATGTTCTTCGGAACAGGCGTCACGTCCTCGGTGATCCACGCAGCCGGCATGCCCTCTGCAGGCGTGAGCGCGTAGCCGAAGGTGCTGGTCGTGCTCGTGAACACGAAGGATCCGACGCCCGCCGCCATAGCCTCCTCGAGCAGCACCAGCGTGCCCGTGATGTTGGTGTCGACGAACTCCTGCAGGCTGTGCGTTGCCACATGCGGCTTGTGCAGCGTGGCCGCGTGGATGACGGTGCGCACGCCCTTCATGCAGCCGCGCACGAAGGCGCGGTCGACGATGGAGCCGGTGCGGTCGGTGAACCCGGAGGAAGCGATGTCGATGCCGCGCACCGCCTGCGAGCTTGCGCGCAGCGTGCGCATCAGGGCCTCGCCGAGGTGGCCGGCGCTGCCGGTGATGAGGATGGTCATGGCCGCAAGACTAGCCGCGGCCGCATGGACCGTCCACGCATAAGTTATGCGCGATTCAGGCGCGTGGCCTTGCTTCCCGCACCGTGAGCCCGGAGGCTGCCTGCTTGGCGTCGTGCTTCGCGATGGCCGCTTCGCTCGCCACGTCTTCAGCATGCCGGAACATGCCCGGCGGAATGCGCACCGCGCCTATCGCCAGCGTGGCGAAGGGCGTGAAGCGGACCACGCCATGCCGGTCCTCGCCCTCGATGCCGCCGGACTGCCGATCGGCTTCGTCGTAGAGGCCGGGTGCCTGCCGGTTGAACTCGGCGATCAGCCCGGCGCAGCGCCGGTACCAGTCGGGGCTCTGGAACAGCACCAGGAAATCGTCGCCGCCGATGTGGCCGACGAAGTCGCGATGCGCATCCGCATGCTGCGTCGCCAGCCGCGCGAGCAGCAGGATCATCTCGTCGCCGCGCCAGTAGCCGTAGTGGTCGTTGAACACCTTGAAGCTGTTCAGGTCCGCATAGCAGGCCGCGAAGTCGGCGCCGCTGTCGAGCAGCCGCGCGATGTGGATGTTGATGGGGATGTTGCCCGGCAGCGAGGTCAGCGGGTTGGCGTGCCGCGCCGCCTCGATGCGCGCCTCGGTGACCGCGCGCACCAGCTGGTCGCCCGTGCCCAGCCCCGCATAGCGCTTCTGCTCCGTCACGATGAAGCCTTCGCTCAGGTAGCGCTGGTCTTCCGACATCAGGATGCCGAGCAGGCTCTCGACGTTCTCCTCGCGTTCCACGACCAGCGGCGTGCTGCTGCCATAGGCCAGGCAGGGGCGGCGGCCGTGCACCTCGCGGAAGTACAGCCGCGCGTAGTCGTTCATGAACGACTGGCGGTTGATCAGCGCCACGGGCGTTCCATCGTCGACCACGGCCAGTGCATGCAGCGCCGGATGCTTCTGGAAGGCCGCCGCGACCTCGTCGACCGGCGTCTGCGGGCTCAGCGCGGGCGCCTGGATCACCGAGAGGCCGCGCAGCACGCTGGGTTGCGAGGCTTGCGCCGCATGCGGCATCACCGCGATGCGGGAATCGCCGATGGCGGCCGCCACGGCCTCGGGCAGCGCCGGCAGCAGCTCCGGCGCGGGCGGGCCCAACAGGTAGCCCTGGCCGAGCGCGATGCCCAGGTCGCGCAGTACGCGCAGGTCCTTGGCGTTCTCCACGCCCTCGGCGATGAGTTCGCTTCCCATCGCATTGCCCAGGCCGGCGATGGCGCGCACCAGCGCCACGTTTTGCGGGCAGTTGGCGATGCCCTGGGTAAGCAGCTTGTCGATCTTGACGAAGTCGGGCTGTAGTTCTTTCCAGCGCCGCAGGTTGGAATGGCCCTCGCCGAAGTCGTCGAGCGCGATGCGCGCGCCCAGCGCATGCAGCGCCTTGACTGCCTGGCGCAGCGCCTCGGCATCGCCCGCGGCGCATTGCTCGGTTAGCTCCACCGTCACGTCGCGCACCGCGATGTTGTAGTTCGCCAGCATGCGCTCTAGCCAGCATGTGCCGCCGGCGGCGCTCATGGCCTCGATCAGCGTATCGGCGCTCATGTTCACGAAGAGCCGACCCGGCTTGCTCAGGCGGCCCCATTGCGCGAGCACCGCTTCCACGCAGTGAAGCTCGAAGCCGGTCAGCCTCGACTCCGCCGCGGCCAGCGCGAGCATTGCCTCGGGGCTGGGTAGCGCGATGCCGGCACCGCCGCGTATCAGGGCCTCGTGGCCGAAGATCGTTCCCTGGCGCAGATCCACGATCGGCTGGAAGAACGCAGTGATCGCAGGATGCGGCTTGGCGCTGGACAAGGAGGGCCGGAGCATGCTGAGGAGATTGTTCGTCGGCGGCCCTCGCGCAGAAGAACAGCGAGTAGCCCTTTTGGGCTACAGCATGCCGCATTTATATGACAGGAGCACGGGCCGCCCTGCCGGCGACGTGGTCAGGCGATGGTGGTGACGATGCGCCCCGCGCGTCCGTCGGAAAGCGCGATGCGCTCCCACAGCACGCGCCCAGGCAGGATCGGAACGATCCGGTCGGTGTTCGCCCCGGTCGCGACTTCGAGCGACGACAGCTCGCCCGCATGCCAGCCCAGCTCTTCGAGCGTGGCTTCGGCTTCCAGTATCTCTTTGGAGGCAAAGCCGATCAGCGAACGGCCCATGAACTCGCTGGCGTCGGCGCGCCATTCGGCCTGCCGCGAAGGCGATGCGGCCAGCAGCCGGTGCGTGCGGTCGCAGACCAGGTGCACCTTGTGCGTGGACGATTCGACCAGCCGCTTCAGCGCCGCGTCCTGCGCCGAGTCGCAGGCCGCCGCGAGCAGCCTGTGCGCCATGGCTTGCTGTGCCGGCGAGAGCGCGAGCTGCCCACGCTCCCAGCGCGACACCGTCGCCTGGTTCACGCCCATCAACTGCGCGAAGTGCGTCTGCTTGATGCCACGCAGCAGCCGCATCTGTCGCAGCGCGAGGCCGAGGTTCTTCCGCATGCCGGGTCAGGCCAGCAGGGCCTTGACCAGGTCGAGCTGCCGGTCGGGCTTTTCGGTGCCGAGCTCGAGGCTGGCCTCGATGCGCTCCAGGTGCTCGGTCATGCTCTTCACGGCGGCTTCCACGTCGCCCTTGCGGCACAGGCGCAGGAACTCGGCGTGCTCGTCCGACGAGCAATGCGGGTCGTTCGACGAGTGGTACAGCATCGCGATCAGCGAGCTGCGCGCCACCAGTTCGCGCACCAGCTCGGCCAGCGTGCGGTTGCCGGTGGCTTCGGCCAGCGCCACGTGGAAATCGCCCAGCAGTTTCTCGCGCACGGTGCCCATGGTGGTTGTCTGGCGCAGGGCGGTGCGCTCGAACTTGATGTGCTGCTCCAGCGCCTGATAGTCACGCGCCTTGGCACATGCGATGAAGAGGCGCACCACCTCGCTCTCGAGGATGCGCCGCACGGCGAAGACCTCGCGAGCCTCCTCCACCGAGGGCTGGCTCACGAAGGCGCCCTTGTCAGGAATCATCTCGATGAGCTTGTCCTTCGACAGCATCAGCAGGGCGGCGCGCACCTTGGTGCGGCTCACCGAATACACGCGGCCCAGCGCTTCCTCGCGCAGCCAGGTGCCGGGCGGCAGCCGCTTCTCGACGATCGCGGTGGCGATGTCGTTGGCGATGCTCTCGATGGAGCTGTTCTTGTCGGTCACGGCTGAGCCGTTCTCGTCCGGAACGGCGGCAGCGGGGGGAACGGAAGGTTTGGAACTGGCGCGGGGCATGCGCGGATTGTGGCCTAGCGCGAGAGTGTGAAGCTTTCGAGCGCACCGATGATGGGCTTCGGCAGGGGCTTTGCGAGCTCTCCGCGCTTGCTGGTGCGCAGCTTCAGCGCGATCAGCGACTCGATGAGCTTGGTGCCGGCGGCCACGCCGTCGATCACCGGCACGCCCAGCACGCCCTCGATGTGCTCGCACAGGTCGGTCATTCCGGCGCAGCCGAGCACGATGCAGTCGGTGCCGTCTTCTTCCAATGCGCGGCGGCACTCGTCGACGATGCGCTCGCGGGCGCGCGAGCCGGGCTCCTCCAGTTCGAGCACCGGCAGCTCGCAGGCGCGCACGTTGGCGCAGAAGCGCTCCATGCCGTAGATCTCGGCCAGGTGCCAGGCCTGCCCGATGGTGCGGCCCAGCGTGGTCACCACGCTGAAGCGGCTGCCGATCATGCTGGCCAGGTGCATCGCCGCCTCGGCGATGCCCACCACGGGGCCGCGCGCCAGCTCGCGCGCGGCCTTCAGGCCGGGGTCGCCGAAGCAGGCGATCACGTAGCCGTCGATGCCGTCGCGTTCACCCGCGGCGATTTCCTGCAACAGGCCCGGAACGGCCAGAGCCTCGTCGTAGTGGCTTTCGATGGACACCGGCCCCATGGCCGGGCTCACTGCGACGATCTCGGTGCCGGCCTGCGCCACGGCCCGGGCGCAGGCACCGATCTTCTCGGTCATGCTCCAGGTGGTGTTCGGATTGATGATCTTGATGCGCACGGCGCGGTCCCTTTCTTTCTGTCTATCTGACTAACCGATGATTCAAGTCTTGTCGCTGCGGTTCAGCACGGCATAGATGATGAAGCCCAGGCCCATGCCGATGAACCACGCATAGTTGGCGGCGCCGCGCAGCGTCGGCACCATCACGCAAAGAATGGGCACGATGGCCGCGGGCACCAGCGCCTGGATCGCCTTCGGGTTGTAGCCGCCGCTGTACCAGTACTCGCCCTTGGGGCTCATGCTGTAGAGCGCGTCCACGTCGATGCGCTGCCTGCGCACGATGTAGTAATCGGCAATGAGGATGCCGAACAGCGGGCCGATGAAAGAGCCGAGGACGTCGAGCGTGTAGTGGATGACTTCGGGGCTGTTGTAGAGGTTCCACGGCGTGAGGAACACCGAGCCCACCGCGGCGATCATGCCGCCCGTGCGCCAGCTGATGTGCTGCGGCGCCACGTTGGAGAAGTCGAAGGCCGGCGAGACGAAGTTGGCGACGATGTTGATGCCGATGGTGGCGATCATGAAGGTCAGCGCGCCCAGCACCACGGCGGTGGTGCTGTCGATCTTGCCCACGGTGTGCACGGGGTCGGTGATGAGCTCGCCGAACACCGGCAGCGTGGCCGCGGTGGTGATGACCGTCAGCAGCGAGAAGAACACGAAGTTCACCGGCAGGCCCCAGAAGTTGCCCTTCTTCACCGCCTCGAAGCTCTTGCCGTAGCGCGAGAAGTCGCCGAAGTTGAGCATCGGGCCGCTGAAGTAGCTCACCACGAGTGCAATGGCCGAGAGCATCACGGGCAGCGCGTCCCAGCCCTGGAACTTGATGCCGCCCAGGTTCAGGTCGATCTTGCTCCAGCCGGCCTTCCACACCAGCCAGCCGCACAGGATGGCCATGACCACGTACACGGCGGGACCGGCCCAGTCGATGAACTTGCGGATCGCGTCCATGCCGTGCCAGAACACGAAGGCCTGCAGGACCCACATGACCATGAAGGCGACCCAGCCCAGGGCGGACAGGCCCGCGAAGCCGTACCTGGTGACCTCGGCGTAAGGCGCCAGGCCCGGCGCCATGTGCAATGCGAGCACCATGAAGGCCGCCGAGGCGAGATAGGTCTGCACGCCGTACCAGGCCACCGCGATCAGCCCGCGGATGATGGCCGGGATGTTCGCGCCCAGCACGCCGAAGGGCGCGCGGCACACCACGGGGTAAGGCACGCCCGTCACCTGGCTGGGCTTGGCCACGAGGTTGCAGAAGATCTGCACGATCACGATGCCCACCAGCAGGGACACCAGCACCTGCCAGCTCGACAGGCCCAGCGCGAACAGGCTGCCCGCGGTGATGTAGCCGCCCACGCTGTGCACGTCGGACATCCAGAAGGCAAAGATGTTGTACTGGCCCCAGGTCTGCTTCTTCAGCGGAGCGAGGTCTTCGTTGGTCAGGCGCGGGTGGTAGCCGGGCTTGATGATGGCGTTGGATTCCGCGTGCGGCGCAATGCCGGCTTCGCTCGCCCCCGCGGGGGCCTGGCTGACGACTGTGCTCATGGTCTTCTTCCTCGTGCGAGTGGGTGGATCAGGACCTGTTTTTGACGCAAATTTCGCGCCGGTTTTTCGGATGCGTTATTTGTATACAAAAAATGGGCGCAATCAAGCTCATTGGAGAACTCATATATCGGTGTAATCCCTGAGGTCTTGCGTTGGCGTCGGGTGCGGACCGGGCCGGATGCCTCGGAACGGGGCGCGGCCGCGTAGCGGTGCACCCGTGAGGTGCACCGCTACGCGGCCGGTATCGCCCGATGCGGCGGCGTGAGGCGGGCGACGACCTTACTGGCCGTGCTCTTTCTTGTGCGGGGGAGCGCTGCGTTCGTGGGGAGCCGGGGGATGCTCGGGGTGCCCATGTGGCGGCGCGGGCGGGCGCGGCCTCGGTACAGGAGCCGGCGCGGGTCTTGGCGGACGCTGGATCTTCTGCTCGGCTCCCTCGCGCGCGGCGATTGCCGGACGCCCTTCATGCGCCATTCGAGGATCTTCCCCGGGCGCCATACGGGCCTGCGGCTCCACGGCGGCCGGCTTCGGTTGCTGGGACATCTCCGCGTGAGCCTGCGCCGGTGTCGGCGAGGCCATCGCTGCCTCGGGCCTCCTGGCGGGCGCTTCGGACACGAGCGGCTCGGGGCGTGCCCGAGGCGCGGAGGGCGGCTGCGAAGGCGGGCGAACCGCGGCAGTCTGCTGTGCGGCAGGAGTGCCGGGAGCCGTAGGGCGCACAGCCTCCGCCGGCCGCGCCACGGGTGGCGGCTGGCGGTCCGCCGGCAGCGCGGCGATCGGCTTCGGGTTCGCCGGAACGGGCGCCATCGAATGCACGACGGGCGGGAGCGCGGCGGCAAGGTGGGCGCTTGCCGGTATCGCAGCTTCGAACGGCCGCCCACTCGCAGTCGCGCTGGCTGGCGCCACCACTTTCACTGTCTGGTTGTTGTTGGCGATGTTCGTGACGTTGGTGATGTTGTTGACGGTCGTGTTGTTCGTCACGTTGTTGATCGTGGTGTTCTGCACGCGCATGCCGACGTTGGTGACGGGCGGCGCACTGACGACCACCGCCGGCGGCGTACCGATCGGCGCGGGCACGATCAGGCCGAGCCGCGAACCGGGAGGCGCGGGAACGAACACGCCAGGCGGCCCGATCGGAGCGATCCCCGCCACCACGCCGGCCGCCGCGATCGACACCGCGAGGCTCAGGCCCAACGGCGGCGGCACGAATGCAACGCCCGGCGGCGACCAATGGCCGGCGACGAAGACCACCACGTTGTCGCGATGCTCGTAATAGGGTTGCACCCATGCATAGCCCGGCTGTGGAGGCGCGGACCAGCGGCCCGCGGCCCACACCCAGTTGCCGTGCCATGTCCAGTAGCCGCCGGTCCACACGGCGCCCACGAATGGCGAGGGCGGTGGCACTTCCACGAGCATCGGCGGCGGAGCCCATGCCACCGCGATGGCAGGAGGCTGATACAGCGGCGGATCGACGTACACGCTCACGACCGGTGGCGCGGCGACGGCGACCTGTGCGGGCTGAACGACGGTGCGGACTGCCGTGGCCGGTGGTTGAACGACACAGCCTGCGATCAGGCTCACCATCAGAATTCCGGCGAGTTGAAAGGCGGGCAGAGAAGATGCTTTTCTCATTCGATATTCCCGGTGATGTGCACGTGGCACAGGGAACGACCCAACGGGCTCTCGAGAACCGCCGATGACAGCGCCGGAATGAATTTCATGCGGTAACGATATTTCCACTGTCAAGTCGATCCGTGTCAGGCTGCGCTCAGCCTGGATCCCCTCGACGAGGAAGAAATCGAACGCTCCACAAGCAGGAAGATGAAAAGACCAGTCATCTTCCTAAGTAATGAATTAGATCAATGATTTGCAGCAAACATATAACGGCACGGTAGTTCCATCTTGGCGCCTTGGAAGGAGAAACTGTGCGGCTGCTGGATTCCCAACTTTCGCTCGAGAACGAATCGGGTGGTTCATTCCCCGGGGCTTCGAAAGGTCGAGTTAAGGGGCCTGCCGAAGATATCGATGCCACCCGGATATTGCTCGTCGATCATCGCTCCAGCTTTTGCGATTCGATGAATGAAGCGTTGCAGCAGCGGGGGCTGCTGATCGATAAGGCACGCGGCACCAATGCGATGGAGACTCCCGCGCTCGCACGGGACTATTCACTGGTTCTGCTGAACTCCATGCAACTCGGCGCCGCAGGACTCAGTGCCGTGCGATCAATCCGGCGAAAGACGAATGCGCCGCTGCTTGTTCTTACCGAGCGCGACAGCGTCGCCTTGCGCCTGGCAGGGCTGGAACTTGGCGCGAGCGACTACCTGGTCAAGCCTTTCACGATGCCCCAGCTGCTGGCGCGCATCAGGGCATTGGCGCGCAACAGCGTTGCACGTCCTCAGCCGATACTTTGGCTGGATGATCTGGAAATCAACGAGCGAGATGCGACGTGCTCCCGCGACGGCAAGGACCTCGGGCTGACCAGGATGGAGTTCGTGCTGTTGCTTGCGCTGCTTCGCAATCAGGGGCGCGTGATGTCGCGCGAAACGCTCGCCCGCGAAGTCTGGGGCACGGAGTTCGATCCCGCCACCAATGCGATCAACGTGGCCATACTGCGCCTGCGCAACAAGGTCGATGCGCCCTTCGACGTGAAGCTGCTGCACACGGTGCGAGGCAAGGGCTACGTGCTCGAACTCAGATCCGGCTCCTGAGCCGACGATCGGCAGGCAGCAGCCCTGCCGTCCGTCCTACGGCAGCTCGCGCGCACTCACAGGGTCTGCCGTCGGCGGCAGCGCGCCGCGCAACGGGCTCGGCGCGAGCTTGCGGTCGTCCGTGGCGGCGCGCGGTGGAGGGATGAGTTCGGTGCCTTCCATGCGGGTGCTGCCGTTTCGTCCCTGCGCAGGTAACGGCGGTGTTGCCGGCAGCAGCGGCGCCGCATCCACGGCGCGCAGCATGAGGTTGCCGGTGTCCGGCTGCGTGCGCTGCTGCATGCCGCGGATCTCGTCGTAGCGGCCATAGGAGAAGGACTCGATGGCGTCCGCATCGCGCATCACGGCGGGACGCAGGAACATCATCAGGTTGCTCTTGGTGCGCGTCCGGTTCTCGTTCTTGAACAGGTTTCCCACCACCGGCACGTCTGCGGCCAGCGGTACCTTCTCGATGGTGTTGTTGTAGGTGTCGGAAAGCAGGCCCCCGAGCATGACCAGGCCCCCGTCTTCCACCAGCACGTTCGACTCGATGGAGCGCTTGTTGGTGGTCGGCCCGTTCTGGTTGTTGACCGTGTTCTGGTCGACCGTCGAGGCTTCCTGGAAGATGGTGAGCTTCACCGTGCCGTTCTCGTTGATGGTCGGGCGCACGCGCAGCGTGAGGCCCACGTCCTTGCGCTCCACGGTGGTGAACGGATTGACGCCGGCCGAGCCGGCCGCGCTCGCGTACTGTCCCGTGACGAAGGGCACGTTCTGGCCGATGACGATACGGGCCTCCTCGTTGTCCAGCGTCAGCAGGTTGGGCGTGGAGAGGATGTTGGCATCGCCGTCGCTGCTGAAGAAGTTGGCGATGGCGCCCAGCACGTACTGGCCGCCGATCCTGCCGCCCACGCCGATGTTCAGCCCCGGCGCGATCTGGCCCGCCACGCCGGCGGCATTGCGTGTGGCCAGTGCCTGGGTGAGCGCGAGGATGTTGTTCCTGTTGAGGCTGGAGTTGGTGCCGATGACCGCGTTGCGGCCCAGCGCGCTCTGCCACTGCACGCCGAAGCTCGCGGCCTTGCTGGCGTTCACCTCGACGATCAGCGCTTCGATCATCACCTGCGCGCGCCGGCCGTCGAGCCTGTCGATCACCGCGCGCATCTGCCTGTATTGCGGCTCGGGGGCGGTGATGATGAGCGAGTTGGTGGACGGGTCGGCCTGGATCTGGCCGCCGGTGGAGGGCTGGTTCGCGTTGTTCAGGGGCGCGTCGGCGGCGCTCGAAGCGCTGCCCTGGCCGCCGCCGTTCAGGCCCACCGGCGAGGCTTGCTGTCCTTGCTGGGGCGAGCCGCCGCCTGCAGCCTGGGACGCGTTCTGCTGGCCCGCCGCCATCGCGGCACGCAGCGTAGCGGCGAGCCGCACCGCATCCGCATTCTTCAGGTAGACCACGTAGATGTTGCCGGCGGCGCCGTTGCCGGTGTCCGCCGGCGCGCGGTCGAGTTTGTCGATCAGCGCGCGCACGAGCTGCATGCGCGCCGGGTTGGCCGCCCGCACGAGCACCGAGTTGCTGCGCGGATCGGCCATCAGGGTGGTGCGGAACGATGTGTCCGCTGCGTTCACGACAGGCATCGCATCCGGTGACCCTGGCATGCTCGACATGCCGGAAATGGCCGGCCCGCCCGATGCACCCGAGCTGCCGCCGTCGATCAGCCGCTGCAGCATCGGCACGATGTCGGCGGCGAGTGCGTACCGCAGCTGGATGATCTCGACGTCGGATGCGTTTGGAACATCCAGCGACGCGATGACGCGCGCGAGCCGGCGCATGTTGTCCGCGTAGTCCGTGATCACGAGCGAGTTGGTGCCCGGGTTCACGTTGATGCTGTTGTTCGGCGCGATCAGCGGACGCAGCACCGGCAGCAGGTTGTTCGGCGACTCGTAGTTGAGCCTGAATATCTGCGTGACGACCTGGTTGCCGGCGTTCGGCGGGATGGCGCCGATCGAGGTGTTGACGCTACCGCTTTGCAGCTTGGCGCTGGCCTCGGGCACCACCTTGTAGAGCCCCTCGGCTTCCACCAGGGCGAAGCCTCGCAGCCGCAGCGCAAGGGCGAACTGGTCGAAGGCCGCGGCCGGAGGGATCGCGCGTTCGGTGGCGAGGTTCATCGTGCCCTTCACCCTCGGGTCGATCACCACGTCGCGGCCGGTGACCACCGCCATGGTGCGGGCCACCGCCTCGATGTCTGCGTTGAAGAAGTTCAGGGTGATGGGCTCGCCGCCGGCGGGCGCCGCCTTGGCGCCTGCGGGCGTGCGAGCCTGCGTCGGGGAGGCGGCAGCGCCGGCGGACAGCAGTGTGACCTTGAGCGAACTGCCCTGTATCTCGGTCTTGTATGAAGCGGGCTGCCACAGGTTCAGCACGACCCGGCTGCGCTCTCCTGCCTGCACGACATTGATCGAACGCAGGTTGGCCTGGTTCACTTCGACGGCCGCGCGGCCGACTTCGCTGGCAACCCCGGGAAAGTCGAGCGCGATGCGCGGTGGGTTCTGTATGGCGAATCCGCCGGGCAGCTCATCGAGCGGCTGCGCCAGGTCGATCTGGACGACCGCGGTTCCATGCTGCACGTAGCCCGATACCGCCTTGACGGTGTTCTGCGCATGGGCCGCGCCCAGTGCGCCGCAAATCAGCAAGCCGAACCATGCGGCGCGAACGCCGCGCGGGCCGTTGGGTGACGCCCTCATGCGTCAGTGCCCGCGCAACCTGGGGTCGCAGAGGTACTTCGCAGCTGCAAGGCTCGTCCGCCCTGGTATGACGCGGGCGGGTTCTTCGTGCATGTTCGAATCGCGAGGCAAAACGGCATCAGGGCCGACAACGATGGTTTGAGTTTCCGCACCGATCCACATCGTTGCTGCTTGGGGCTATGCCGGAAGACGGATGCGCTGTCCGGTACTTCCGGGCACGGATGCTCGCCGATCTGCCTTCATTCCACTAGCCGTCGAAATGAGATTGAGAACCTCATTTTTGCAAGCAATCGGCCAGCGCCCGGGCCGGGATGGCCGGCAATGTAATGGCCCATGAGGCGAGGGGACGCTGGCGCCTGGCGCGCGGGGACCCGTAAGATGCGCTCGCCCGCAGCGGCCGCCGGCCGCGCGTGCTGCAACCGCGTCGTTCCATGCTCGAACTTCTTACCGACCCTCAGGTCTGGATCGCCTTCGCCACTCTGACCGCCCTGGAGCTGGTCCTGGGGATCGACAACATCATCTTCATCTCGATCCTGGTCGACAAGCTGCCCCTGGCCCAGCGGGAGTTCGCGCGGCGCATCGGCCTTTTCATGGCCATGTTCATGCGCATCGGGCTGCTGCTGGTGCTCGCCTGGATCGTCGGCCTGGTGGCGCCGCTGTTCACCGTGTTCAACCAGGAGATCTCGGGGCGCGACCTGATCCTCATCCTGGGCGGGCTTTTCCTGATCTGGAAGAGCACGAGCGAGGTCCACCAGTCGCTCGAAGGCGAGCATGAGCACAAGCAGAGTGCCGTCAAGGCGACCTTCGCCTCGGTGATCCTGCAGATCATGATCATCGACCTGGTGTTCTCGCTCGATTCCATCATCACCGCCGTCGGCATGGTGGACGACGTGCGCGTGATGATCGCCGCAGTGATCGCCTCAGTGCTGCTGATGATGCTGTTCGCCGGCCCCATCGGCCGCTTCGTCTCGGCCCATCCGACCATCAAGATGCTGGCGCTGTCCTTCCTGGTGGTCGTGGGCGTGGTGCTCGTGGCCGAGGGCTTCGACCATCACGTGCCCAAGGGCTATGTGTACTTCGCGATGGCGTTCTCGCTGATCGTGGAGATGCTCAACATCCGCATGCGCACCAAGGCCGCCCGGCGCGTCGAACTGAACCCGCCGCGCATGCCCGGCGATTGAGCCGGGGGGGCTGCGCGGCGTTCGGCCGCCCGGCTATTGCGCGGCGACCTTCACGAACACCGGGTTCGAATAGAACCAGAGGTCGCTGTAGTTGCGCACGTTGATCGCGTTGAAGCGGGCCACGTTGTCGGTGCCCGTGGTCTGCGCGTCGAAGAGCGGCTCGCCGCCGGCCGTTTCGTTGGGCACGTCGGTACCCAGGTTGGTGCCGCGCAGGCGGAAGTACTGGTTGTTGCCGGCCTTCACCGTGTAGCTCACGGCGAAGTAGCCGTCGGCATCGAGCTTCCAGTCGGCGCGCGTGAAGCGCTTGAGCACGCGCGTCGACGGGTTGGTGTCGCGCGAGTAGCCCGGTGTGCCCGGCAGTTCGGGGCCGGTCACGTCGCCCGCGATCAGGTCGATGTGGTCGACCACCGGCTTCACGTTGGCGAAACGGCCGCTGCCGAGCTGGTACTCGAAGTTGTTGCGCTCGGGGCTCTTGAAGCGGATGGTGATCGTCAGGTCTTCACCGGCCTTTGCCGCCACTTCGGAGCCCATCTCGCCGGCCGTCTTGGCGCTCTGGACCTTGAAGTCGAGCGCATCGATCAGGCCGCCGTTCACCGCGAAGAGCTTGCCCGAGCGCATGGCCGTGAGCAGCGACTTCGGATCCTTGATGTTGCCGAACAGATGGTTCTTCGCGTACTCGCCAGGCGCGTAGCCGCTGCTGTACTGGCCCTGCGAGATGGTGAAGTGGTAGTCGGAGTCGGCCACGTTCCAGATGCGGCGGCCTTCGGAGAGCAGCGCGTCCCAGGTGCCGCCGAGCTTGGCGACGAGGTAGTCGACGCCGCCATAGGTGCGCGAAGGCAGGTTGGCATCGATGTAGGCGCTGTTGTAGCCGCCGCGGTCGGGCTCCATCTGGTTGCCGACCATGCCTTCGAGCGAGAAGACGATGTTCGGCGCCAGGTCGTTCATCTCGCGCAGCTGCGCGATCGTGTACTTGCCGGGGTTGCGCGACGGGTGGTTGATCTGCAGGTAGCTGGTTTCGGGGTAGTTCTTCTTGAGCCAGGCGATCGCCGCCATGGTCTCGGCGTGCGTGTTGTAGCCGGTGCCGGCCTTGGGGCCCCAGGCGGCCACGTCGGCGGCCGGGAAGAGCGCCGGATCGCGGTTGGTGAAGAGATACTCGAACTGGCTCACGGCCTTGAGCGCGGCGTCCGACATCGGGTTGTCGGTCAGGATGCCCACGTTGCCGTGGTCGTGCGAGGGCATGTCCCATTCGAAGGCCGCGAAGATGGTCTTGTCGGCGTACTTGCCGCCGGCCTGCAGCGCCTTGATGCGCGGCACCTGGTACTTGGCCATGCCTTCGGAGAACGGAATCTGCGCGGCCAGCTTGTTGCCGTTGTTGTCGTAGGAAGACAGGCGCAGGTGATCGGAGATTGCCGCCCAGTCGAGCCCGAACTGGTCGAAGGCCTTGGCCAGCACCTGGTCGAGCGTGGAGATCTGCTGGGTGTCGTCCGACTGCATCGTGTGGATGTGCAGGTCGCCGACAGTCCATCGGCCCGCCGGGCCGGGAGCCGGCGGCTGTGCCGGGGCGGGTGCGGGTGCCGGCGCAACGGCGGTCGGAGTGCCGGGGGCGGCGGGGAGGAAGGCCGGGCCGCTGGAGCCGCCTCCGCCACCGCAGCCGGTGAGCATCAGGGTGCCGACGGCGAGCGTGGAGAACAGGGTGCGGCGGAACGGCAGGGCGGGCAGGGCGGTCGGGAGGGAGATCGGAAGATTGAACATGGCAGGCTGGAAAAGGAGACGCGCACCTGAAGTGCGCGTCTTCGAGAAAAGCCGCGAGTCTCGGAGGTCGCGATGACGTCCCGATGAAAGTTGAACGAAAGTTCGTTGTCGCCACGCACCACTGGGGCGCTTATGTGCCCTGCGCTCTATAAACTGTGCGGCTCATGAATTCCAGCGCGCCTTCCTCACCGCTCACCGCGTCCGTCGACGAAGAGGTGCTGTCGCGCATGGTGCGCACCGACCAGATGGTGGCGGTGCGCCGCAGCGTGCTCTCGGCCATCCCCATCAACGTGGTGCTGAGCTGCGTCGCGGCGCTGGTCGCCCTGAACGCCGGCCGCGCCTTCGAAGGTCTTTGCTGGCTGCTGCTGTCGCTCATGGTGAACGGCATCCGCAGCTACATCTGCCGCTGGCCCTTCGCGCCCTGGCCGGGCATCGTGCCCGAGAACGGCATCGCGACCTCGCCGGATGCCCGCCCGGTCGAGTGGCATCTGCGGGTCGCGGCGGCCATGGCGGCGGTGTCGGGCTGCGTGTGGGCGCTCATCCCGCTGTTGTGCGACGGGTACTCCTCGCCGCAGGCGGTGTTCTACCTGACGGTGGTGTGCGGTATCTGCGCAGGGGCGGTTACCTACGGCATCGCTTATGCATTCGTGCCTATCAGCTTCATCGTGCCGGCGCTGCTGTCGGTGGCCGGCTGCCTGGCCTATGCGGGCGGCTTCGACAACCTGAGCCTGGCGGCGATGGTGCTGCTGTACCTGGCGGCGCTCGTGCGTGGCGCGGTGCACAGCGACAGGAATTTCCGCGCAAGCAGCCGCATCCGCAACGAGGCCACCGCGATGGCGGTGCAGCTGCGCAAGGCGCACGCGCAGTCGCTCGACGCGACGCAGCAACTGGCCTTCCGCGCCTCGCACGACTCGCTCACCGGCCTGCTCAACCGCGAAGGCTTCACCGACGCGGCCACGCTGCACCTCGCCGCGCACGATGGCCGCCAGCATGCCCTGCTGCTGCTGGACCTCGACGGCTTCAAGGCGGTGAACGACGCCTTCGGCCACAAGGTGGGCGACCGCGTCCTGCAGGACGTGGCCCACTGGCTGCAGCGCGAAACTGCCGAGATGCAGGCCGTGCTCGGCCGTTGGGGCGGTGACGAGTTCGCCTTGCTCTACTGCCTGCGCAATGAACGCCAGGCGCCGCCCGAGATCGCGCAGGCGCTGATCCGCTCCATTTCCTTCGCCACGGCGCACTACGGTGGCCACCTGGGCGTGAGCATCGGCATTTCGCTCTCGGGCGAAGCCGAGGTGGCCGACATGATCAGCTTCGCCGACGAGGCCCTGCACGAGGCCAAGCGCACCGGACGTAACCGCTACCAGGTCTTCGACAGCGCGCTCAACCAGCGCCTGGCCACGCGCCGCGACGTGGAGCGCGACCTGCTGCAGGCCATCGAATCGCGCGGCATCGGCGTGTGGTACCAGCCGATCATGAGCAGCGACGGCAGCGAGGTCCACAGCCTGGAGGCGCTGATGCGCTGGAACCACCCCCGCCACGGCCACATCGCCCCGGAGGACGTGATCTACGCGGCCGCGAGCACCGGCGTGGCCGAGCCGCTGCTGCGGCACCTGGTCGACGAGGTCTGCCGGGGCATGCGCCAGATGGAGGCCGCCGGCTCGAGCCTCGCGGCCGTGCCGGTGGCCGTCAACGTCTCGCCGCGCGAAATGGCACAGCTGGCGGTGGACGACATCGTGCTCGGCATGCTGAAGCTGCGCGGCATCGCGCCGCGGCGGCTGCAGATCGAGATCACGGAGGAGGTGGCGCTCGACACCCACGCCACGCGCGGCCGGCTGAACGCGCTCTCGGCCGCGGGCGTGGCGATCGTGGTCGACGACTTCGGGGTGGGTTACTCGTCGCTGGCCTCGCTGCGCAGCGAATATGTGCGGCAGGTGAAGATCGACCGCAGCTTCATCCTCGACCTGTCGTCCTCGCCGAGCAACGAGGTGCTGGTGGATGCCATCGTGCAGCTCGGCCACTCGCTGGGCGTGCAGGTGGTGGCCGAGGGTGTGGAGACGCAGGCCGAGCTCGACGTGCTGCGCAACCTGGGGTGTGGACTGGTGCAGGGCTATCACCTCGCGCGGCCCGCGCCGCTGCCCGAGGTGATGGCGTGGGCCGCCGCGCGCTCGGCGCCTGCGCCCGCCAGGGCAGGCTGAGCTGCCCCCGCCCGACCCGTTTGATTACGCCAGCAGGTCGCTGAGCGTGCGCGCGATCACCTTGGTCGCGCGGCGCAGGTCCTCCAGCACCACGCGCTCGTCGCTGCGCTTGGCGTGCGATTCGAGCACGGTGCGCGGGCCGGCGCCGTAGATCACGCCGGGAATACCGGCTTCCACGTACAGGCGCACGTCGGTATAGAGCGGGGTGCCCATGGCCTTGATCGGCTCGCCGAACAGCTCGCCGCCATGCTTCTGGATCGCGTCGACCAGCGGCTTGTTGCCCGCCAGGGGCTTCATCGAGTTGGCCAGCAGCAGGCGCTTGATCTCGACGGTGATGCCTTCACTCTCGGCGGCCGCGTCGGCGATCACCTTGCGGATGGTGGCTTCGACCTCGACCGGGTTCTCCTCGGGGATCATGCGGCGGTCGAGCTTGAACACCACCTTGCCCGGAACCACGTTGGTGTTGGTGCCGCCCTCGATGCGGCCGACGTTCAGATACGGGTGCGTGATGCCCTCGACCTTCGACGTGACCTGCTTGTAGAGGGTGTTCTGTGCATAGAGCGCGTTCAGGATCTTCGTGGCGCCCTGCAGCGCGTCGATGCCGGTGGCCGGCACGGCGGCGTGCGCCATCTTGCCGTGCACCGTCACCTCCATCTGCAGGCAGCCGTTGTGCGCCGTGACCACTTCGTAGCTGAAGCCGGCCGCGATCATCAGGTCGGGCTTGGTCAGCCCCTTTTCGAGCAGCCAGCCCGGGCCCAGGATGCCGCCGAACTCCTCGTCGTAGGTGAAGTGCAGCTCGATGCTGCCCTTGGCCGGCTTGGCCACCGCCTCGAGGGCGCGCAGCGCGAAGGTGAAGCTGGCGAAGTCGCTCTTGCTCACGGCGGCGGCGCGGCCGTAGAGGCTGCCGTCGACGATCTCGCCGCCGTACGGGTCGTGCGTCCAGCCTTCGCCGGGCGGCACCACGTCGCCGTGCGCGTTCAGCGCCACCGTGCGGCCGCCGTCGCCGTACTTGCGGCGCACGATCAGGTTGGTGATCGATTCGAGGCCGTAGTCCTTCACTTCCTGCGCGGGCACGGCGTGCTTCTCGGCCGTGAGGCCGAAGTCGTTCAGCAGCTCGGCGGTGCGCTCGGCGTGCGGCGCGTTGTTGCCCGGCGGCGTGTCGGTGGGCACCTGCACCAGTTGCTGCAGGAACTTCACTTCCTCGTCGAAGTGGGCGTCGATCCAGGCGTCGAGCTTGGCGTAGTCGGTCATGGCGTTTTTTCTGTGTTTCAGTGGGCTTGTTCGGTCGCCAGGTTGTCCAGCAGGAGCTGGAAGGCCTCCACGGCGAGCTGGATGTCGTCGTTGGTGCTCGATTCGAGCGGGTTGTGGCTGATGCCCGAGTTGATGCCGCGCACGAACAGCATCGCCTGCGGCATCACCTCGTGCAGCTTCATGGCGTCGTGGCCGGCGCCGCTGGGCATGCGAAAGAGCGGAATACCCAGCGCGTCGACGGCCTTTTCCCAGCGTTGCTGCCAGGCGGGCGCGCTGGGCGCGGCGGCCGCGCGCATGGTTTCCTCAAGCTCGTAGCGAACGCCGCGGCGCTCGCAGATGTCCTTCAGCGCCGCGACCACGTCGTTGGCCAGCGCGTCGCGCTGCGCGTTGTTGGGCGCGCGCAGGTCGAGGCTGAACTTGCAGCGCCCCGGCACCACGTTGATGGAACCGCTGGGCACTTCGAGCATGCCGACGGTGCCGACCGAGTCGCCGTCCTTCGCGGCGCGCTGCTCGGTGTAGAGGATCAGCTCGGCCACGGCCGCGGCCGCGTCGCGGCGGCGGTCCATGGGCGTGGTGCCGGCGTGGCTGGCCATGCCGATCACCTCGCCCACGTAGCGAACGCTGCCGTTGATGGAGGTGACGATGCCCAGCGGCAGGTCGAGCTCGGTGAGCACCGGGCCCTGCTCGATATGCACTTCGACGAAGCCGAGGTAGCGGGCCGGGTCGCGCTGGATCTTCGGAATGTCTTCCTGCTTCAGTCCCGCGTGCTGCATGGCCTCGCGCATGGTGATGCCGTCGACGTCCTTCTGGTCGAGCCAGCGCTGGTCGAAGTGGCCGATGAGCGCGCCCGAGCCAAGGAAGGTCGCCTTGTAGCGCTGGCCTTCCTCCTCGGCGAAGCCCACCACCTCGAAGGCGAAGGGCAGGCGCCTGTTCTGGCGCTTGAGCTCGCGCACGCAGGCCATCGGCACGAAGATGCCGAGGCGGCCGTCGTACTTGCCTCCGTTGCGCACGGTGTCGTAGTGCGAGCCGGTCAGCAGGGTCTTTGCGTCGGGCGTGGCGCCAGAACCTTCGACGAAGCCTGCGGCTTCATAGCGGCCGACCACGTTGCCCACGGCGTCGATGTGCACCGAGTCGAAGCCCACGTCGCGCATCAGCGCACTGATCTGCGCGGCGCAGGCGCGGTGCGCGTCGGTCAGGTAGGTGACGGTGAGCTGGCCCTTCTCGGCATAGCCGGGGTCGGTGTGCACCGAGAGCTGCTCCTGCCAGTCCCACACGTCGTTGCCGAGCGTGATGTCGGCGGCGAACTTGTCGTCGAGGCGGATCTCGGCGATGCGATGGATGTTGCGCAGCGCCTCGCCGAGTTCGAAGCCGGGGTGGTTGTGCAGCCGGCGAGCGAAGGTCTCGATGATCTCGCGCTTGGCCAGCCCGGTGCCGCGCGGGCCGCGCACCGCTAGGATGAAGGGAAATCCGAACTTGGCGTTGTAGTCGGCGTTGAGCTGCTGGATCTTCGCGAACTCCTCGGGCGTGCAGTCGGTCAGGCCGGCCTTGCTCTGCTCGTTGGTCGATTCGGCTGTCAGCGTCTTGCTGACCATGGCCTTGCCGGCGAGCTCGGGGTGGGCGCGGATCAGGCCGATCTGCTCATCGGCCGACGAAGCGGCCAGCGCCTGCACCAGCGCATGCTTGAGGTGCGCGAGCGAGCGGAAGGGGCGCGCGGCGAGGGCGCGCTCGGCGATCCACGGCGAGTGCTCGTAGATGCCGTCGAGCAGCGCGACGGCTTCGGCCGGCGCCGCGGCGTTGAGTTGGGCGATGGTGAGGCTCATGATGCGGCTCCGGCTTCAAAGGGATGCGCCTGCTTCCAGTGGCGCGCGATGTCCACGCGGCGGCAGACCCACACCTTGTCGTGCTTGGCGATGTGGTCGAGGAAGCGCTGCAGCGCGGTGATGCGCCCGGGCCGGCCGAGCAGGCGGCAATGCATGCCGATGCTCATCATCTTCGGGCTGTCGTCGCCGTTCGGGTCGCCTTCGGCATAGAGCGCGTCGAAGCTGTCCTTCATGTACTGGAAGAACGGGTCGGCGTGCGAGTAGCCCTGCGGCAGCGCGAAGCGCATGTCGTTGCAGTCGAGCGTGTAGGGCACGATGAGCTGCGGCACGACGGTGCCGTCGGTCTTCTGCACCTTCATCCAGAAGGGCAGGTCGTCGCCGTAGTAGTCGCTGTCGTATTCGAAGCCGCCGTAGTCGGCCACGAGGCGGCGCGTGCGGGGGCTGTCGCGGCCGGTGTACCAGCCCACGGCGCGCTCGCCGGTGAGCTTCTCGATGGCTTCCATGCCCAGGCGCATGTGTTCGCGCTCGGTGGCCTCGTCGATGTTCTGGTAATGGATCCAGCGCCAGCCGTGGCAGGCGATCTCGTGGCCCAGTTCCTTGAAAGCGGCGGTCAGCTCCGGATAGCGCTGCAGCGCCATGCCCACGCCGAACACGGTGAGCGGCAACCCGCGCTTCTCGAACTCGCGCAGGATGCGCCATACGCCGGCACGCGAGCCGTACTCGTAGATGCCTTCCATGCTGATGTGCCGGTCGGGAAAGCTCGCCGGGTTGAACATCTCCGAGAGGAACTGCTCGGAGCCCGCGTCGCCGTGCAGCGTGGCGTTCTCGCCGCCTTCCTCGTAGTTCAGCACGAACTGCACGGCGACGCGCGCGCCGTTCGGCCATTGCGCATGGGGCGGGTTGCGGCCGTAGCCGATCAGGTCGCGCGGATAGGGCAGGGTGGAGTCGTAGACAGTCATTGTGTGGATCAGGACAACGCCAGCGAGATGTCGTTGGTCGGCACCTTGCGGTCGAAGGTGAGGTTGGCCTCGACGTGCTCGAGGTGTTCGGTCATGAGGCGCACGGCGCGCTCCTCGTCGCGCGCGGCCAGCGCCTTCACGATGTCGGCGTGCTCGTCGTTGGAGTGCTCGGCCGCGCTGGCGCTCTGGTACATCAGCGTGATGAGGGCGCAGCGCGAGATGAGCTCGCCCAGGATCTGCGCCAGCACCTGGTTGCCCATGAGCTCGGCCATGCGCACGTGGAAGTCGCCCAGCAGCTCGGTGCGGCCGGAGACGTCTTCGCCCGACACGGCGGACTTCTCGAGCGCCACGTGCTCCTTCAGCGCCTTGATCTTGGCCGGGGTGACGGTGCGCACGAACTCGCGCGTCATCTCGGCCTCGAGCATGCGGCGCACCGCGAACACCTGCTTGGCCTCGTCGACTGCGGGCGCGGCCACGAAGGCGCCGCGCGCGGGCTCCAGCCGGATGAGCTTGTTCTGCGACAGCTGGAACAGCGCTTGGCGCACCAGCGTGCGCGAGACGCCGAAGTGATCGGCCAGCTTCTGCTCAGCCAGCTTGGTGCCGGGCTGAAGCCGGTGCTCGACGATGGCCTTTGTGAGGGCATCGACGATCGAACGGGTGGTGGAGGACTCCATGTTTTTCATGATAGACCCAAAGCCGGTAACTGTATACACTTTTGTCCACCGGAATTTCCCGCACCCACCGATCCGAGCTTTTCGGATTTTCAAGGAGCGCCCCATGGGCCTGAGCACTCACGTACTGGACACGATGCACGGCGGCCCCGCGGCCGGCATGGAGGTTGCGCTGTACACCACCGACGGCGACGTCGCCACCTTGGTGAAGCGCTTCACGCTGAATTCGGACGGCCGCAGCGACGGGCCTCTCTACGACAACAATTCGCTGAAGGTCGGCACCTATCGCCTGGTGTTCGACGTGGCCGGCTACTTCAAGGCCCTCGGCGTCAAGCTGCCGGAGCCGAACTTCCTGAACAAGGTCTCGCTGGACTTCGGCGTGGCCCACACCGACCAGCACTACCACGTGCCGCTGCTCGTGAGCCCGTGGAGCTACTCCACCTACCGCGGCTCCTGAGCCGGGGCTTCAGTCGCCTTGTTGCTGGCCTTCGGTCAGGGTGTCGAGTTGGAAGCGTCCGCTCTCGTCCCACAGCCAGGTGTCCGTCCAGGTGACGGAGCCCAGGCGCGTTGCCGAAGGGAAGGGCGACGCCTTCAGCACCGTGCGCTCGATCTCGGCAATCACTTCGGGCGCATGCTTGGGCGCGCGCAGCCAGTGCATCGAACGCACCTTGCCGCCAGCGTCGATGTTCACCTCGAGCGTGCCGACCGCGTACAGCACCGGCGGCAGCTGGCCCTTGTAGATGCGCGAGCGGTTGGCTTCATAGACATGGCGCGCGGCATCGCGGCGATAGGCGCGTGCGGAAGAAGCACTGGATGCGGACGGCACCGGCCCGGCCCCGACATCGCCGCTGGCCCCGCTCAGCTGGCCGGGCACCGACCCGGTGGAGCCGCAGCCGGCAAGCCAGAGGGCCGAAACAACAGAAGCTGCAAGTGCGAGGCGGCGAGGCGTAAGCTGGCGATTCATGGCCGGGTTTATACCGTGAGTCGTCGCGCGCCCGGCAACCGAAGGTATCGATGACGATGAGCGGTGCGGTCGATCAATTGCTGGCGCGCCTGCGCCATGAAGACGCGGTGCTGGTGCGCGTCGAGTCCACACAGGGCTCGGCGCCGCGCGAGGCCGGGACCTGGATGGCCGTGTGGGCCGACGGCCTGACCGCCACCATCGGCGGCGGGCAGCTGGAGTTCCAGGCGACCAAGGAAGCGCGCGAGCTGCTGGCAGGCACGCGCAAGCCCTTCGACGGCATCCAGCGCTATCCGCTAGGACCCAGCCTGGGGCAGTGCTGCGGCGGGGTGATGTTCCTCTCCTACGAACGCATCACCTCCGCCGATGCGCCGAGGCTGCAGCAGGACCTGCTCGCTCAGCTCGAGCCGGTGGCCCTTTTCGGCGGCGGGCACGTGGGCGCGGCGCTGGCCCGACTGCTGTCGACGCTGCCGTTCTCGGTGCGCTGGATCGACAGCCGCGACGGCGTCTTCCCCGAAGAGTTGCCCGCGCAGATCGACACCGAGCATTCCGAGCCGGTGCAGGACGCCGTGGCCGCGCTCGCGCCGGGCAGCCGCGTGCTCATCATGAGCTTCAGCCATGCCGAAGACCTGGACATCGTCATCGCCTGCCTCAAGCGCCTGCGCGAGCGTGACGACTTGCCCTACATCGGCCTGATCGGCAGCAAGACCAAATGGGCCACCTTCAGCCACCGGCTGGAGGCGCGCGGCTTCACGGCCGACGAACTGGCCCGCGTCACCTGCCCGATCGGCGTGCCCGGCATCACGGGCAAGGAGCCCGAGGTCATCGCGGTGGCGGTGGCGGCACAGTTGTTGCAATCGCTGGGCTGAACAGGGTTTTCCCGGCGGTCGCATCCCAAAAAAACCGCACCCTCCCTTGCCAAAACTGTATACACTTTCGGTCCACAACAAGCCGCAGCGGAGCGAGGCCCATCTGCCCATGGAGCCTGCGTTCGCGGCACTTTCTCTGCTTACAGCGCCCGCGGTGGTGAGCAGGCTGAAACCCTTTCCTGGCGTCCTCACGCGCCAATCGGGTTGAGAGAGAAGCATATGGAAAGCTACTACCTCGACTGGGCCAACCTGCTGCTGCGCTGGGTCCACGTCATCACCGCCATCGCCTGGATCGGCGCCTCCTTCTACTTCGTGATGCTGGACAACAGCCTCGAGAAGCCGCAGGACCAGGAATCGCTCGACAAGGGCGTGGGCGGCGAGCAATGGGCCGTGCACGGCGGCGGCTTCTACAACATGCAGAAGTACGCGCTGGCGCCCAAGAAGCTGCCGGACCACCTGCACTGGTCTTACTGGGAGAGCTATTCCACCTGGATCACGGGTTTCTCGCTGTTCACCATGTCGTACCTGTGGAACGCGAGCACCTACCTCATCGACAAGTCGAAGATGGACTGGCAGCCCGGCGCCGCCATCGCCGTGGCGCTGGCATTCTTCGTCGTGTTCTGGATGGTCTACGACGGCATCTGCCAGATCTTCGGACGCCGCAAGCACGGCGACACCATCGTCGGCGTGCTGATCGCCGTCTTCATCGCCTTCGCGACCTGGCTGGCCTGCCAGTGGTTCGCGGGTCGCGCGGCCTTCCTGCTGGTGGGCGCCATGATGGCCACGACCATGAGCGGCAACGTGTTCTTCTGGATCATCCCCGGCCAGCGCAAGAACGTGGCGGCGCTGCGCGAAGGCAGGCCGGTGGACCCGGTGCACGGCCAGCGCGGCAAGCAGCGCAGCGTGCACAACACCTACTTCACGCTGCCGGTGCTGTTCGCGATGCTGAGCAACCACTACAGCTTCGCCTACACGCACAAGTACAACTGGATCGTGCTGCTGCTGATCATGCTCGGCGGCGCGGCCATCCGCCAGTTCTTCGTGGTGCGGCACCGCTTCAAGCTGGGCAACGCGGGCAATCCGCTGCCCTATGCGCTGGTCGGCATCGTGGTGCTGGGCCTGACGATCGTGTGGATGAAGCCAGAGCAGGTCGCCGCGCCCGCGGTGGCTGCCGCCGCTCCGGCCGTGCAGTTCAAGGACGTGCAGAAGGTGCTCGAGCAGCGCTGCTTCATGTGCCACGGCCCTGCCGTGCAGATGAAGAACGTGCGCGTCGATTCGCCCGAGCAGGTGGCGGCCCACGCCCAGGCCATCTACCAGCAGGTGGTGGTCACCAAGATCATGCCGATGAACAACGCCACGGGCATCACCGACGAAGAGCGGGCCCTGGTCGGCCGCTGGTTCCAGGCAGGCGCAAAGACCAACTAGTCAGACAGAAGTTGACCGGCGGCAAGCGGGGCCGGTCGCGGTCCGCAGCACAATCGCCGGATTGGAGACAAAGCAGCAATGACGACCGCATCGACCCCGGCCTTCGGCCCCGCCCCCGATCCGCGCGAAGCCCCGCGCGCCTTCCTCGAACATCTCTACCGCGTGGCGGTGGACCGCGCGCTGCCGCTGTCCACGCTGGGCGCCCACCTGCCGCCGCCACCCAAGGGCCGGACGCTGGTGCTGGGCGCCGGCAAGGCCGGCGGCTCGATGGTGCACGCGCTGGAGGCCCTGTGGCCGGCCGACGCGCCGCTGTCGGGGCTGGTCGTCACGCGCTACGACCACATTCCGCCGCGCCCGGAAGGGCTGCCGCAGCGCATCGAGATCGTCGAGGCCGCGCACCCCGTGCCCGACGCGGCGGGCCAGCAGGCGGCCGAGCGCATCCTCGCGCTGACGAAGGGCCTCACGGCAGACGACCTCGTGCTGTGCCTGATTTCCGGCGGCGGCTCGTCGCTGCTGGTGCTGCCCGCCGAAGGGCTGACGCTGGCCGACAAGCAGCGCATCAACAAGCAGCTGCTCGAAAGCGGTGCCGGCATCGGCGAGATGAACTGCGTGCGCAAGCACCTGTCGCGCATCAAGGGCGGCCGGCTGGCGGCGGCATGCGCGCCGGCCCGCGTGGTGACGCTGACCATCAGCGACGTGCCCGGCGACGATCCGGCCGTCATCGCCAGCGGCCCGACCGTGCCGGACGCCACCACCTGCGCCGACGCGCTGGCCATCCTCGACCGCTACGGCATCGAGGTGCCCGCGCCGGTGCGTGCGCGCCTCGAGAGCGGCGAACTCGAGACGCCCAAGCCGGACGACGCCGTGTTCAAGGGCCACGAGACGCACATGATCGCCACGCCCCAGCAGTCGCTCGAAGCGGCGGCGCGGGCGGCGCGCGAGGCCGGCATGGAGGCGCACATCCTCAGCGACGAGATGGAAGGCGAGTCGCGCGAAGTCGGTAAGGTGCATGCCGCGCTCGCGCGCGCCGTGGCGCACCGCGGCGAGCCTTTCGCGCGGCCCTGCGTCATTCTTTCGGGCGGCGAGACCACCGTGACGATCCGTCCCCGCCAGCCGGGCCAGGCCAAGGGCAGGGGCGGGCGGGCCGGCGAGTTCTGCATGGGACTGGCCGGGGCACTCATGGGCCAGCCGCAGGTGTGGGCGTTGGCGGCCGACACCGATGGCATCGACGGCGTGGAAGACAACGCCGGCGCCTTCGTCACCCCGGATACGCTGGCGCGCGCCACGGCCGCCGGAAAGAAGCTGTCCGACCACCTCGACCGCAACGACGCCTACGGCTACTTCGACGCCATCGGCGACCTGTTCGTGACCGGGCCCACGAACACCAACGTCAACGACTTCCGCGCGCTGCTGGTGTTGTAGTCGGGCGGCTGAAGGAGCGGCTCCCCGTTACTCCTTCAGCACCATGTCGATGCACATCACGGCCGCCATGATCAGCAGGCGGCGGGCGTCGCTGGCCGGCACGCCCGGGTCGATCGAAAGCATGTAGTTGTCGGCGGTGGTGAAGAGCTCCTTGCCCAGCCCCGCCCACTTCTTGGACACGGCGGCAAGCTCGCTGCTGCCCTGCACGAAGCGGAAGTCCCAGCTGGCCCACTTGCCCCTGAGCGTGCAGACGACCTGCTCCTGCGCGTCGAGCACATCGAACTTGCCGCCGATGGAGAAGAGCTTCTGCTTGAACGAGCCGACCAGCCGGTCGTTCTCATCCAGCACCTCCACTTTCGACAGGAAGATGGAAACGCCTCGCCTGACCGACAGCACCTTCTGTCCCTCGGGCGTCGACACCACCACGTTGAAGGGCGTGAAGCGCTTGTAGTCGGTGAAGCGCAGCAGCTTGCTGAAGAAGCCCAGGTCGGGCTCGCGGCATTCCAGAATCTTCTGCTGCGAGTGCGGGTCGAAGATGTCGTAGTTGTTGGCCGCCTTGAAGATGCCGACGTGCTCCTTGATGAAAAACAGGTTGTTGCGCAGTGCCGAGTGCATGGTTCCTCTGATCCCTCTTGGTGTTGGTTGGGCGGCGATTATGTTCGGCGCGCATGGCTGGTCCGGCCCTCGCCGGTGGCCGCCCAGCCGGCGAGGTTTGTGAACTCGGGTTAATCTATGCCCCCTGCGGCCCGTGGCCGCCGCCGCCGTCGCCACCCCCGGTGCCGCGCCGCACACCCAGAATTCCCCATTCTTCTTTTCATCATCCAGTCCTGAAGGAATAGCTCGCCATGACCGCCACCTACACCGACACCCGCCTGCTGATCGACAACGAGTGGGTCGACGCCACCGGCGGCAAGACGCTGGACGTCGTGAATCCCGCCACCGGCAAGGCCATCGGCAAGGTGGCGCATGCCAGCATCGCCGACCTGGACCGCGCCCTCGCCGCGGCGCAGCGCGGCTTCGAAACCTGGCGCAACACCCCCGCCAACGAGCGCGCCGCCGTCATGCGCCGCGCCGCGGGCCTGATCCGCGAACGCTCCCTCGAAATCGCCAAGCTGCTCACGCAGGAGCAGGGCAAGCCGCTGGGCGAGGCCAAGGTCGAGACGATGGCCGCCGCCGACATCATCGAGTGGTTCGCCGACGAAGGCCGCCGCGTCTACGGCCGTATCGTGCCCTCGCGCAACCTGGCCGCGCAGCAACTGGTGCTGAAGGAGCCGCTGGGCCCCGTCGCCGCCTTCACGCCCTGGAACTTCCCGATCAACCAGATCGTGCGCAAGCTTGGCGCGGCGCTGGCCACCGGCTGCTCGTTCCTGGTGAAGGCGCCCGAGGAAACCCCGGCGTCGCCCGCCGCGCTGCTGCGCGCCTTCGTCGACGCGGGCATCCCGCCCGGCGTGGTCGGCCTGGTGTTCGGCAACCCCGCCGAGATCTCGAACTACCTGATCGCCCACCCGATCATCCGCAAGGTTACCTTCACCGGCTCGACCCCGGTCGGCAAGCAACTGGCCGCGCTGGCCGGCCAGCACATGAAGCGCGTGACGATGGAGCTCGGCGGCCATGCCCCGGTCATCGTCGCCGAAGACGCCGACGTGGCGCTGGCCGTCAAGGCCGCCGGTGCCGCCAAGTTCCGCAACGCGGGCCAGGTCTGCATCTCGCCGACCCGCTTCCTGGTGCACAACAGCCTGCGCAACGAGTTCGCCAGCCTGCTGGTCAAGCACGCCGAAGGCCTGAAGCTCGGCGACGGCCTTGCCGAAGGCACCAACCTCGGCCCGCTGGCCAATGCGCGCCGCCTCACGGCCATGGCCTACGTGCTGGAAGATGCTCGCAAGAAGGGCGCCACCGTCGCGACGGGCGGCGAGCGCGTCGGCGATGCCGGCAACTTCTTCGCGCCCACCGTGCTGACCGACGTGCCGCTGGATGCCGACGTGTTCAACAACGAACCCTTCGGCCCCATCGCCGCCATCCGCGGCTTCGACACGCTGGAAGAAGCGATCGCCGAAGCGAACCGCCTGCCTTTCGGCCTGGCCGGCTACGCCTTCACCAAGTCGATCAAGAACGCCCACCTGCTGAGCCAGAAGCTCGAACTGGGCATGCTCTGGATCAACCAGCCCGCGACGCCCTCGCCGGAAATGCCTTTCGGCGGCGTGAAGGATTCGGGCTACGGCTCGGAAGGCGGCCCAGAGGCGCTGGAGGCTTACCTCAACACCAAGGCGGTCTCGATCCTGGGCGTCTGACGCCCCTTACTCTTCGGCGGTGGCATTCCAGAAGGCCTGCTGCACGCCGTCGAGTGCCTCCAGTTCCTCGATGACGCGGTCGAGCTCCTCGGGCTCGACCGCCGTCGCGTAGAGCGTCGCACCGATCTCGGTGTCGGCCGGCCCGAAGGGGTGCTGGTCGACGTCGCGCACCGGGTAGTTCGCGGCCTCCAGCAGCACCAGCAGATGGTCGAGCACGTCGGGCCGCGCCGCGCGCGAGCAGATCACGCGCACCACGTACGTCGCTTCGCTGCTCTCCTCGCTGATCGGCTGGCGGTTGATGCGGTTCACAACCGGCCGCAGCAACGTGTTGCTGGCCAGCACGAACAGCGCCGCAATGAGTGCTTCGCCGAGCAGGTCCGCGCCCGCGCAGGCGCCCACTGCCGCCGATCCCCACAGCGTCGCCGCCGTGTTCAGCCCCGTGACGTTGGCGCCTTCCTTCATGATCGCGCCCGCGCCCAGGAAGCCGATGCCCGACACCACATAGGCCACCACGCGCACGGCGCCGCCGCTGCCGTCGAGCCGGTAGGCCATGTCGACGAACACCGCCGCGCCCACGGCCACCAGCGTGTTGGTGCGAAGGCCCGCCGTGCGCTGCCGTATCTGGCGCTCCAGGCCGATCACCGAGCCGAGGATGAACGCAGCGGCCACGCTGATGAAGGTGTCGAGCAGCGAAGCCAGGTTGATGTTGTGAATGGCTTGCATCGATGGATTCCCTCTTGTTGTTGTTGATGTTGGTGCGGCAGTTTGAAGCCGCCCGGTGTCATGAACATGTCATGCAGCCCGGACGACCACGGGAAGTCACTGCCACCCGTACCTGCGCGCATACCACCCCTTCACCGCCTGCGTCAGCAGCGCGTAGCCCAGCAGCATCGCCGCCAGCCACGGGAAGTACGCCAGCGGCAGGGCCTGCAGCTTGAAGTAGTGCGACAGCGGCCCCATCGGCAGCCAGATGCCCACGGCGGCGATGGCGGCGCCCATGATCAGCAGCGGCCATGCGGCGCGGCTTTGCAGGAACGGGATCTTGCGGGTGCGGATCAGGTGCACGATCAGCGTCTGCGACAGCAGGCCCTCGACGAACCAGCCCGACTGGAAGAGCGTCTGGTGATCCACCGAGTTGGCTGCGAAGACGAACCACATCACCGTGAAGGTGAGGATGTCGAACACCGAGCTCAGCGGGCCGAAGAACACCATGAATCGGCCCAGGTCGGCCGGGTTCCAGCGCTGCGGGCTCCTGAGGAACTCGTCGTCCACGTTGTCGAACGGGATCGCGATCTGCGACACGTCGTACAGCAGGTTCTGCACCAGCAGGTGCAGGGGCAGCATCGGTAGGAAGGGCAGGAACGCGCTTGCCACCAGCACTGAGAACACGTTGCCGAAGTTCGAGCTCGCGGTGAGCTTGATGTACTTGAGCATGTTCGCGAACGTGCGGCGGCCCTGGATGACGCCTTGCTCCAGCACCATCAGGCTCTTCTCGAGCAGGATGATGTCGGCCGACTCCTTGGCCACGTCCACCGCGCTGTCCACCGAGATGCCGATGTCCGCGGCGCGCAGCGCGGGCGCGTCGTTGATGCCGTCGCCCATGAAGCCCACCACGTGCCCGTTGGCATGCAGCGCGTGCACGATGCGTTCCTTGTGCGCGGGCGTGAGCTTGGCGAAGACCTGGTGCGCTTCGACGACCAGCTTCAGGTCGGCATCGACCATCTCCTCGATCTCCGCGCCGAGAACGATGCGGCCCACTTCGAGGCCCACGTCGGCGCAGACCTTGCGCGTGACCAGCTCGTTGTCGCCCGTCAGCACCTTCACCGCCACGCCGTGCTCGGCCAGCGCGCGCAGCGCGGGCGCGGTCGATTCCTTCGGTGGATCGAGGAAAGCCACGTAGCCCAGCAGCGTGAGCCCCGATTCGTCAGTCACGCCGTAGGCCGGCTTCTGCTCATCGACCTTCAGCGAGCGGCTGGCCACGGCCACCACGCGCAGGCCCTGGGCATTGAGCTCCGAGGCCACGCTGTGGATGCGCGCGAGCACGTCGGCGTCGAGCGACAGTACTTCCGCGCCGCGTTCGACCGAGGTGCACACCGAGAGGATCTCTTCCAGCGCGCCCTTGCAGATCAGCAGGTGCTCGCTGCCGCCGTTGGCCACCACCACCGACATGCGGCGGCGCGAGAAGTCAAACGGCACTTCGTCGATCTTGCGGTAGGCGGTCTGCAGGCGGGTTTCGAGCTGCATCTCGGCGTGGCTCAGCACGGCCTTGTCGAGCAGGTTCTTCAGTCCCGTCTGGTGGAAGCTGTTGAGGTAGGCCAGCTGCAGCACGTGGTCGGACTGCTCGCCCCATGCGTTGGTGTGGCGCTCGAGCACGATGCGGTCCTGCGTCAGCGTGCCGGTCTTGTCGGTGCACAGCACGTCCATCGCACCAAAGTTGTGGATGGCTTCGAGCCTTTTGACGATCACCTTCTGGCGCGACATCACCACCGCGCCCTTGGCCAGCGTGGCGGTCACGATCATCGGCAGCATCTCGGGCGTGAGGCCGACCGCGATCGACAGCGCGAACAGCGCGGCCTCCCACCAGTCGCCCTTGGCCACGCCGTTGATCACCAGCACCAGCGGCGCCATCACCAGCATGAAGCGGATCAGCACCCAGCTCACGCGGTTGATGCCGGCCTGGAAGGCGCTGGTGCCGCGGTCGGCGGCCGTCACGCGCTGGGCCAGCGCGCCGAAGAAGGTGCGGTCGCCGGTGTGCACGATCACCGCGGTGGCAGTGCCGCTGATCACGTTGGTGCCCATGAAGAGCAGGTTCTCGCGTTCCAGCACGCCTGCCGCATGGTCGCCACGGTCGACCACGAACTTCTCGACCGGCATCGCCTCGCCCGTCAGCGCCGACTGGCTGATGAAGAGGTCCTTGGCCGTGATCAGCCGGCAATCGGCCGGAATCATGTCGCCGGCCGAAAGCGCGATCACCTCGCCCGGCACGAGGTCGCGCATCGGCACCTCGACGCGCACCGTGCCGGCGTGCGTGGTGTCGAAGCCCTCGTCGCCGGCCGCGCCCGCCTTGTGGCCCGGGGCGGGGCGCAGCACGGTGGAGGTGTTGCTCACCATCGCCTTGAGCCGGTCGGCTGCTTTGTTGGAGCGCGACTCCTGCAGGAAGCGCAGCACCGTCGACAGCACCACCATGCTGCCGATGACGAGCGTGGCCTTCATGTCCTCGGTGACGTAGGAGACCAGCGCCAGCACTGTCAGCAGCAGGTTGAACGGGTTGCGGTAGCACTGCCACAGGTGCTGCCACCAGCGCAGCGGCTGCTCGTGGCGCACCTCGTTGCTGCCCAGGCGCTTGCGCAGCACCTGCGCGTGTCCTTCGCCGAGGCCGCGCGGCGAACTGCCGAGCTTGACCAGCATCTCGCCGGCATCGGTGCGCGAGGCCGCGTTCAGGGCCTTCGCGATGTCGGGCGGCATGCTGATGGAGCCGGTTCCGACGGGCTTCGAACCCAGCAGCGTCTGCCAGCGCTCGAAGTGGTGCAGCATGTGGCGGCTGCGCAGGAAGCTTTCGAAAAAGGACTTGAGTACGTTCTTCATGATGTTCTCCTTCGGAGCGGCCGCCACCGGCGCCCGCGGAAGGAGAACCCCGGCATCGATCAGCCGGCCGGGCTCAACCCTCTGCGAGGCGCGACAGCGGGCCGCGTCGTTGTTGGAATAGGTCTTGGCGAAGGGGGCGCGCTATGGCGCCAACAAGAGGCGGGGTCCATGGTGTGCTCCTGGGTTGCTTGCGGGTTGCTTGCGGGTTGCTCGAAGAGAAGAGTGGCGGCGCGCGCTTCAGCGGCGGGGCACGCAGATCGGCTGCAGCAGCAGATAGCTGCGGATGCGGCGCGTGGTCCAGAGCGCGGCGGCCTGGTCGAGCCTGGCATCCACGGCAGGCGCTGCTTCCGCCGCCGCAGCGTGCGCAGGCACGTGCGCCGACGGACGAACACGCGGTTGTTCGTGCGGCTGACGACGAAGATGGAAGTGACGCATGACAAGACTCCTTCGCACAGAAGGGCCTCGCGCACGGACGCACGCAAGCTGACTGAAAAAGTCAGTGACGAGAACGACGGGAATCGGGAGGAGGGGAGCCGCTTGCCGGAATGGCAAACGGGTCACGCTGTGTGCAACGACCGGCACGCAGCGCGGGGGAAGCCTGCGCTAGAGGGCCGGATGTGTCACGCCTGCCGAGGCACGCGTCTTGTCACTGATCCAACTGGCACTGTCCACGCACGGGGCTCCGAAATGAAGATTTCCGGATTGTTGCACCGCATCACAGGGTGCGTCAACCCGCGGGACGGTGTTTTACGATGCGATTCGCGGGCTTATTGCCTCCATGTTGCGATTGGCCTGCAGCATTCGACGCTAACCTTTCAATCTGCATTCAATTCGATGAAGACACCGTCAGTCTTGTTCATCTGCACGGGGAATATCTGCCGCTCCCCGACAGCCCACGTTCTCCTGATGCACAAGGCTCGCGCAGCCGGCTTCGATGTCGAAGTCGACAGCGCCGCCATCTCCAATGAAGAGTGCGGCAACCCGCCGGATCCGCGCTCCGTGGCCGAGGCCAGGCGGCGCGGCATCGAGATGCACGCGCACTGCGCGCGGCAGGTTCGCAAGTCCGACTTCGATCGCTTCGAACTGATCATCGGCATGACCGCGCAGCACTGCGCGGCGCTGCGCAGGCTCGCGCCCGCCAGCACGGCCGGCAAGATCCATCTGTTCACCGAATACGCCGACGGCATCGAGGGCGACGTGCCCGATCCGTGGTACGGCGGGCAGAAGGATTTTGTCGAGGTCTTCGACCTGATCGACCTGGGCGTGGATGGCCTGCTCGCGCGACTGCAAGCCGACGCCGGGGCTACCAGCGCACCCGCACGCCCACCGAGGCGTTGAGCGAGCTCTTCATGCGCGTGTCTCCGCCGGTGGCCCACAGCTTGCCCAGCTCGCCGTAGATCGCCGTGCGCTCGCCGAGTGCGAGGGTGAAGCCGCCGGCCAGTTCGGTGCTGGTGCCGCCTGTTTCGCTGGCGATGCCGGTGCTGCCGGCCGGCCCCGTCAGGCGCGCGATGTCGGTGCCGCTCGATGCGCGGTTCACGTTGATGCGCGCGTAGGGCTGCAGCAAGCCGGCACCGGTGGCGATGGAGCCCTTGATGCGCACGCCGGCGCGCGCGATCAGGCCGTCGTGCGTGTCCTGCGTGATCCACGCGCCGGAGATGCTCGCGCCGTCCATGCTCAGGCGCTGGTGGATGAGCTGCAACTGCGGCTCCACGCGCCAGCCGCCTCCGATGTCGAAGGCCTTGCCCACTTCCAACGAAGCCAGGAAGCTGTCGCCCTTGCCCGAGCTGCCCATGCTCGCAAGCGGCCGCGCGGTGTAGCGGTGCTGGCCGCCTTGCAGCACGATGTCGGTGTACCAGCCGGCATCGTTGTGCCAACTGGCGTACACCCCGAGGTAGCGGCTGCGCAGATCGCTGCGGCCCACGCGCAGGCCCTGGATGCCGCTTGCGAAGCCGCGCACGTCGACGTCGCCCTCGAGCTGGCCGACGTAGATGCCGGTACGCCAGTTCGCATCGGCCCACAGGTCGGTGCCGGCCTGGAAGCCGGTGAGGCGGCCCTTGCTCTCGGGGCTCACGGTGCCGCGCTGGCGCACGTCGATGTCGGTGCTCAGCACGCGGCCCCATGCGCGGCGTCCGGCGTAAGTCGTCGTGTCGCCGGCGTCGTTGGGCTGCCGCATCTCGTCGCCGCCGCGCAGGTGCAGGTTGCCGAGCATCGCGACATTGGCCTGGCGCAACTGCTGGGGCAGGGCGGCATAGAGCGGAACTTCGGCGCGATAGGTCGGCAGGCCCGGCCCGCCCGGTGCACCTGGCACGCCGGGGCCGACCGCGCCCGTGGTCGAGCGCAGGTACCAGTTCTCGCCCGCACCGTTCGCATCGGCGGGATAGAGGCGGTATTCGTAGGCACCGGCATCCACGTGCCCGCCGGCGAGCGTGAAGGCGTCCCTGGTGGTCTGCGCGGTGGTGGTCGCGCCGTTGAGGGCGCTGATCACCTCGATGCCGTTGCCCGTGGTCAGCGCGCCCAGGCCTGCGAGATTGACGATCTGCACGGTGGTGCGGCCGCTGGCCGTGGCGCCGGCGCCGTCGAGCACCAGCCGGTCGGACGGGCCGCTCGCGTTCAGCACCGCGCCCAGCCGCAGTACGCCGTTGTTGCCCACGTAAGGCCCGGTCACGGTGAGGCTGGTGCCGGCCGTCGCGCCCGGCAGCGAAACCGTGCCGCTGTTGTTCAGCGACGCGACGGTCTGGTTGAAGCCCGCGAGGTCGAGCGTCGCGCCCGCGGCCACGCCGTGGGCCGAAGTCGCGCTGAAGGCGTTGGCGGCACCGGCCTGCAGCGTGCCCGCATTCACCTGCGTCGCGCCGCCGTAGCTGTTCGAGCCGGCGAGGGTGAAGGTGCCGGTGCCCTGCTTCACGACGCTGCCGCTGCCGCTCAGGCTGCCGCCGAACGTGGTGCTGGTGTTGTCGCCGCCGGTGGTGAGCGTCGCGCTGCCCAGCTTCAGTTCGCCGCCCGCGCTGCCCCCGCCCGAGAGCGAGCCGATGGTCTGGTCGAAGCCGTTCAGGTCCAGTGTGGCGCCGGCCTTGTCGGCCAGCGCGATCGTCGCCGCCGGGTTCAGCAGATCGGCCGCGCCGAGCCGCAGCGTGCCGGAGTCGACCACCGTGGCACCCGTGTGGTTGTTGGTGCCGGCCAGGGTCAGCGTGCCCTGGCCCGATTTGACGAAGGTGCCGCTGCCGCCCAGTGTGCCGCTCGCGGTGAAGTCGTGGGCCGCGTCGACGACCTCGATGCCGCCGCCCGCCGCGCCGATGTCGATGTCGCGTGCCGTACCGGCGAAGCCCGTGCCGGTGACCTGCAGGCGCCCGCCGTCGAGCGCGAGCCCGCCGCCGGCCGCGCCGAGGTTGGCATCGGCGGAAACCGACAGCACGCCACCCTGCACGGCCGTGCCGCCTGTGTAGGTGTTGGTGCCGCCCAGCACCAGCGTGCCCGCGCCTGTCTTGGCGATGCCCGCGCTGCCGTCGATGGCGCTGTTCACCGTCGCGACGAAGCCCGTAGAGGCCGCGCTGCCGTCGCCCACGCGGATCTCGGCCTTGCCGCCGCCGTTGCCCAGCAGCGTGAGCGCATCGCCGGCCAGCGTATAGCCGCCGCTGGTGAACTGCATGCCCAGCGCCTGCACCGCGCCACCGGTCTTGTCGATGGTCACGGTGCCCGGCGCGCCGCCGAAGATGGCGAAGCCCGGCTGCGGCTGCATGGGCACGGTCACGGTGCCGGCCGCGTCGGTCCAAACCGGGCTGGTGGTCGACCACGTGCCCGTGCCGCCGCCGGATTGCACCGGGCTGGCCAGGCCGTCGGCGTTCCAGAAATTCAGCGTCAGGCCGGTGGTGTTGAGCAGGTTGAAGCGCTTGTCGGCGCTGAGGTTCTGCAGCAGCACCGTGCTGCCGCCCGGCAAGCCGCCGAGCGAAAGGCTGCCGGCGCCCGTCAGCGAGCCCCCGTAGTCGACGAGCCGGTACACGCCGGGGCCGAAGCTGCCGGCGTTGGCGACGTTCAGCGTCACCGCGCCGCCGAGCGACAGGTCGCCGCCCACGCTCACGCTGTCGCTCGCGCCCGGCGTGCTGAAGTTGGGGCCAGGCGCGCCGAAATCGAAATCGAGCGTGCTGCCGGCGGCGAGCGAAAGATTGCCGCCCACGGCCAGCACGCCAAAGCTTCCGGCGGTGCCGGCGCCCGGAGCCAGCTTCGCGCCCGTGTTCAGGGTGACGTCGCCGCCGATGCGGCCGGTTCCGCCCAGCGTGGCGCCGGTCAGCACCGTGACCGCGCCGGTGCCCGTGGCGCTGCCGCTCGCATTGGTGGCCAGCAGCGTGCCCGAAGCGACGGTGGTGGTGCCTGCATAGGCGTTCGCGCCGCCAAGGCTCAGGATGCCGGTGCCGCTGTAGCTGAGGCCGGAGCCGCCACCGATCACGCCGCCCAGTGCGATGTTCTTCGCGCCCGTGACGCTCAGCGCGCCATCGAGCGTGACGTCGTTCGCCAGCGCGACGTCGGCGCTCGATGTCAGCGTGGCGGCGCCGCTCACAGTCAGCGTGCCCGTGCCCAGCGAGGTGCCGGTGCCCACGCCGAGCGTGCCGGCCTGCAGCGTCACACCGCCGCCGAAGTTGTTGGCGCCGCCGAGCACCAGCGTGCCGGCGCCAGTCTTGATGAGGGAGCCTCCGCCGCCGATGGGCCCGTTCAGCGTGAGATCGTTGGCGCCGCCCACCGTCAGGCCCGCGCCTGCGCCGAGCGATACGGCGTTGACCAGCGTCAGGGCGCCGCCCGCGCTTTGCAGGCCGGCATTGCCCGTCACGCCGAGGGTGCCGCTGCCCAGCGAGGTGCTGGTGCCCAGCGAGAGAGTGCCGCCCGCCAGTGAAACGCCGCCCGAGAAGTCGCTCGCGCCGTCCAGCGTGACGCCGCCGGGACCGTTCACCGCGAGCGCGCCGGCGCCGGTGATGGTGCCGCCCAGCGCGAGCGCGTTGGCACCGGTCAGGCTCAGCGTGGTCCCGCTGCCCAGGGTTACGCCGTTGCCGAGCACGATGCCCGGCACGTTCGCCGTGAGGCTCGCGTTGCCTGTCACGGCGAGCCCGCCGGTGCCCAGCGCGAGGTTGTTGCCCACGCCGAGCGTGCCGCTGCCCAGCGTGACGCCGCCGCTGAAGCCGGCGTTCGCGGCGTTCAGGCTCAGCTTGCCGGTGCCGTTGAACGACAGCGCACCCGCGCCCGACACCACCCCGCCCAGCGCGATGTCGTTGCTGCCGCCCACATCCAGGCCCGCGTTGAGCACTACCGCGTTGCCCAGGTTCACACCCGCGCTGGCATCGAGCGTGGCCGCGCCGTTGACCGTGAGCGCGCCGAGTCCCAGCGAGGTGTTGGTGCCAACGCCCAGTCCGCCGCCCAGCAGGTTCACTCCGCCGGCGAAACCGTTGGCGCCGCCCAAGGTGAGCTTGGCTGGCCCCGACTGCGTCAGTCCGCCGAGGCCGCCGATGGTGCCGTTGAGCGAGAGAGCGCTGCTGCTCGCAACGTTCAGCCCCGCATTCAGGTTGAAGTTGTTGGTCAGGCCCACGGGCGTATTCGCTGCCAGCGAACTGGCGCCACTCACCGTCACCGCGCCCGTGCCCAGCGCGAGGTTGTTGCCCACGGTGAGCTGGCCGCCCCCCAGGTTGAAGCCACCGCTGAAGTCGTTGGCACCGTTGAGCGTGAGCCCTGGCGCGCCGGCCAGGCTCATCCCGCCCGCGCCGCTGATCTTGCCGTTGAGCGTCAGCGCACCGCCGCTTCCGCCGCCGCCCAGGTTCAGCGTGTTGTTGAGCACGATGTCGTTGCTCAACGCGAGGCCGTTCTTGCCGGTCAGCGTGGCGGCGCCATCGACCGTCAATGCGCCGGAGCCGAGCGCGGTTGCGGAGCCGAGGTCTATCGAGCCGGCCTGCAGCACGGTGCCGCCGCTGTAGTTGTTGGCGCCGTTCAGCACCAGGTCGCCGCTGGCGAGCGTCAGGCTGCCGCCGCCGTTGATGTTGCCGTTCAAGCTCAGCGTGCCCGCGCCGTTGAGCGTCAGCGCGCCGTTGAGCTGCACCTGATTGGTCAGCGTACCGGTGAAGGCGGTGTTGAGCGTGGCGGGGCCGCCGACCAGGAACAGGCCCGTGCCGAGAGAACTCGCGTTGCCCAGCGTCAGGCCGCCGCCATTGAGGGCCAGCCCGCCGCTGAAGTCGTTGTTCCCCGACAGCGTGAGCGTGCCGCTGCCGTTCTTGATCAGCCCCCCGGCGCCGGTGACGGTGCCGCCGAGCGTCAGGGAGTTTGCGCCCTGAACGATCAGGCCGCCCGTGAGGCTGATGTTCTGCGTCAGCGTCAGGCCTGCCACCGAGGCCTGCATGGAACCACCGTTCGCCGTGAGCGTTCCGGTGCCGAAGGACAGCGCATTGTCGAAGATCGCGGTGCCGCCGTTGAGCGCGGCCGCGCCGCTCACCGCGGGGCCCTCGAGCGTCCAGGTGCCGCTGTTGACGACGAGGTTCTCGAAGTTCAGGTACTGCAGGCTCGAGACCGTGCCCGCGCCGCCGCTGCCGGAACCAGGCCCCGCCACGGTGTTCTGCAGCACCAGCGTGTCGTTGCCCCCTATGCCCGCGTCGACCGTACCTCCGGCGGCGAAGGTGAGGAAGCTCGGCGGCACCGCGGGCGTCGGAATGGTCACGCCGGGCAGCGGCACCAGCCCGCCGTTGATCGACGAGCCCGTGACCGCCACGAAAGTGTCGTTGCTCAGCGTCGTGCCCAGCGAGACGCTGCCGTTGATCGTGCCAGCGTTGACGAAGGCGTTGCCGCCGCTGTCGGGGCTCTGGAAGGCCACGCGGCCGGTGATCGTTCCGGTGTTGGTGAAGTTGACGTTGCCACCGCCGTACACGGCGACGGCGATCGAGTTGATCGGATCGAAGAGCCCGAGCGCGCTCATGCCAATCGTGCCGCTGTTGTTGAAAGTCGTGGTCCCGGTGGTGGCGATGACGGCCGCCGCGCCCAGCAGGCCGAAGGTACCGTCGAAGGTGCCTTCGATCGTGCCCTGGTTGTTCACCGTGACGTTGCCGCTGCCGGGCACGACCAGGTTGCCGATCGTGAGGGCGCGCGAGAGCACGAGGGAGCCCGCTGCGTTGGCGTCGATGGCGCCCAGGTTGTTGAGCGTGATGCCGTTGCCGCCCAGCGTCATCGCCGTGCCGCCGGGCAGGGTGCTCATGATGCCGCCCGACTGCACCGTGACGGCAAGACCGTTGGCGTTGCTCAGGAAGCTGTTCGGGTTGGGGGGCAGCAGGATCGGAACGCCGGTGCAGGTGACCACGTCGTTGTCGACAGGCGAGGCGGGCGTGCAGGCCGCGAGCGCCGTGCCGCCATGCAGTGCCAGTGCGGCCAGGGCCGCGAGGGCCCCGAGCGCAGGAGCTGCGCCCCTGCGCGCGGTGCGCCTTCGTCCCCTGACTGCTGTCCCTCCGGAACCGCTGGCGCTCTTCGCCAGTTCGGAAACCACGCGATACCGGCTCTGCCGGCGGTCGAAGATCACACGGTAGACATGGTTCACGGCTCGCCTCCAAGCCTTTGTAATGCGTGTGATTATTTGTGAGGCATGGGCGAGGTGAATATCTGCCGAAAGGACTCAGGACGCGTGATGCGGCAAGAGAAAGAAGAAATATGGCGTAGGTGAAAACCAGCGTCGGGCAGGTGGCGCCGGCTTCGCGGCTACTCGCAGAGCACCCGTATGGAAGGCGGAATCGCCACGGCCCGGATCCCGCCGCCTTCGCGCTTCGCCCCGAAGATGCGCACTTCCTCGCACTCCAGGATCAGCTCGCTCCCGCGCGTCACGCGGTAGGTCTGCACGAAGCTCTTCTCGCGCCACTCGGTGATGCGCACCGCAATCTGCAGCGTGTCGCCGTAGCTCGCGGACTTCACGAAGCGCGTGTGCGTGTCGACCAGCGGCGTGCCGATCACGCCCAGCGTCTCGGTCGTTTCCTCCCAGCGCGGCACGCCGCATTCGGCGAAGAAGTGGCGCGAGGCCGCGTCGATCCAGCGGAAGAAGTTCGGAAACCAGACGATGCCGGCGGGGTCGCAGTCGCCGAACTCCACGCGCACGGTATAGACGACTTCCTTGGTTGTGTTGGTGCTTGTATTGCTCATCAGCCCATTCTCGTCGGCAGCCACAGGGCGATGATGGGGAACGCGATCAGGATCACCAGCCGCACGATGTCGGTCACGATGAACGGCAGCACGCCCTTGAAGATGGTGGTGAAGCTCACGTCCTTCACCACGCTCTTGATGACGAACACGTTCATGCCCACCGGCGGGTGGATCAGGCCGAGCTCGACGGTCATCACGATGATCACGCCGAACCAGATCGGGTCGAAGCCCAGGTGCACGATCACCGGGTAGATGATCGGCACCGTGAGGATGATCATCGCCATCGCGTCCATCAGGCAGCCCAGCACCAGGTACATGAGCATGATGAGCGCGAGCACGCCGTAGCGGCCGATGCCCAGGCCGGTAAGAAACTCGGTGAGCTTCTGCGGGCTCTGCGTGATGGTGAGGAAGTAGCCGAACAGCAGCGCGCCGATCAGCACCGTGAACACCGCCGCCGCCGTGCGCGTGGCCGACAGCAGCGCTTCGCGGATCTTCGGCCCGTCGAGCTTGCGCCGTACCAGCCCGAGGATGAAGGCGCCGCTCGCGCCCACGCCGCCCGCCTCGGTCGGCGTGAAGAAGCCGCCGTACAGGCCGCCGATGACGAACACGAACAGCACCAGCGGCGCCCACACGTTCTTCAGGTCCTTCAGGCGCTCCGACCAGGGCTTCACCTCGCCGCCAGGCAGCCAGCCCGGCCGCGTCTTCACGATGACCGCGATGGTCAGTACGTACATGGCCATCGCGAGGATGCCCGGCACGATGCCCGCCATGAAGAGCTTGCCGATGTCCTGCTGCGTGAGGATGGCGTACACCGCAAGCACGGTCGATGGAGGCAGGATCGCGCCCAGCGTGCCGCCCGCGGCGATCACGCCGGTGGAGAAAGACTGCGGGTAGTTGAAGCGGCGCATCTCCGGGTAGGCCACCGCCGAGAACGTGGCGGCCGTGGCCACCGACGAGCCGCAGATCGCCGCGAAGCCGCCGCATGCCACCACGGTGGCCACGCCCAGGCCGCCACGCAGGTGGCCGATCATCGAGTTGGCGGCCTTGAAGAGCTCGCGGCTCACACCCGAGACCGACACCAGCGCTCCCATCAGCATGAACATCGGGATCACGCCGAAGGTGTAGTCGGTCACGGTGCGCATGGAGGTCTGGCCCACCAGCTTGAGCGCGGGGCCCGGCCCGACGAGGTAGCTGTAGCCCACCACGCCCACCAGGCCCATCGCCATGCCGACCGGCACGCGCAACAGCATCAATACGAAAAGGGCGACGAAGCCCAACACTGCGACTGCATCGGGGCTCATTCGTCGGCCTTCTGTTCTGCGTGAACTTCTTCGAGTTGTTCGGGATGGAAGATCAGCCTGTAGGTGCGGATGGCGATCAGCAGCACGGCGCACACGTCGCCGGCCCAGGCCACGGCGTAGAACGGCCAGGTCGGGATGTTGAGGTCGTAGGTCTGCACGTTGTCGACATAGGTGCCGCGCACCTTGTCGAACAGCATGATGGTCTGCACCGCCACCACGAAGAGCAGCACCAGCGTGGCGAACACGTCGATGGCGCGCTTCATGCGCGGGCCCGCCGCCGTCCACACCAGGTCCACCGTGATGTGGCCGCCCCGGTAGCTGGTGGCCGCGATGCCCCAGAAGATCAGGATGCCCAGCAGCATTCGGCCGAAGTCGTAGGCGTCCGGGATCGAGGTGTCGAAGAACTTGCGCAGCACCACGGCCACGAAGATGTTGAGCGCGACGATCCCCACGAAGATGGCGGCGAGCCATTCAATGGTGTTGATCGCGCGGTCCATATAGCTGGCGGACCGTGTAGCCATCGCTCAGAGCGCCGATTTGTACTTGGCGAGGCTGGCCTTCAGCGCGTCCATGACGGCCTTCGGATCTTCACCGGCCTTCTTCACGCCCTCCGCCCACTGCGCCTCGGCGGGTGCCGCCGCCTTGCGCCATGCATCCAGCTGATCGGGCGTGAGCTTGTAGATCTCGTGGCCCGACAGTGCCGCCATCTTGGCGTGGCCCGCGAACTCGAAGTCGGCCCACGGTCCGGCCACCTTCTGCGCCCATTCGCTGGTGCAGTGGTCGTCGATCACCTTCTTCTGCGCGGCGGACATGGCGTCGTACTTGCCCTTGTTCATCACCCACACGAAGGGCGTGACGTAAAGCGGCACGTCCATGTGGTACTTCACCACCTTGTCGATGCCGAAGAGGCCGATGGAGCCCCACGGGAACGTGATGGCGTCGGCCACGCCGCGCTCGAGCATGTCGCGCGATTCGGGGGCCGAGGCCTGCACGTTGGTGCCGCCCAGCGAGGTGATGAGCTGCCCCACGGTGCTGGTGGCCGGGCGCACCTTCATGCCCTTGACGTCGCCGGGCACGGTGATCTTCTTGCGCGAGTGGAAGGTGCCGGGGTCGTGCACGAAGGCGAAGCAGTACTTCACGTCCTTCATTTCCTTGGCCGCGTAGTTGCGGTACCAGGCATCGATGGCGGCGGAGCCTTCCTTGCCGTTGGCGAACAGGAAGGGCAGCGACGCGCCTGCCATCACCGGGAAGCGGCCCGGCTGGTAGCCCGGGTTCACGTACGAGAAGTCGGCGATGCCGTCGCGCGCCATGTCGTAGTGGTCGAATGCCTTGCCCAGCTGCTCCGACGGGAAGAGGATCGCGGTGATGGTGCCGCCCGATTCCTTCTTGATGTCGTCGGCCCACGCCTGCAGCGCGGGGTTGAGCGGGTGCTGCGCGGGTACCCAGCTCGACAGCTTGAGCTGCACCGGCTTGTCCTGCGCCTGCACGGCCGGGGCGATCAGCGCGAGGGCTGCGGTGGCCGCCGCGAGGCTCGTGGCCATGCGACGGGACGGACGGGATTGGCGATTGGCTTTCATGGTCTCCTTCGTTGTGTTGTGTGTCTCTACGAGTGAATCCGCAATCTAGGCAGCCGCGTGCGCGGGGTAAATGGAGGCTTTCCCGTGCGCCTGCACGGGTGCGGGCCCAGCCTGTTCGGCGTGCGAACGCGGCGCATGTATTTCGACGTGCCTGCGCCCGAGTTCGCCCACGCGCGAGGCACCGAGCAGGGTCATCGTGCGTTCGGTTTCCTGCGCGAGCAGCTGCAGCACCGAGAGCGCGCCCTGTTCGCCGCCGCAGGCCAGGCCGTAGATCGGCGCGCGGCCCACGAGCGCCGCGCTGGCGCCGAGCGCGAGCGCCTTGACGATGTCGCTGCCGCGCCGCATGCCGCTGTCCACCAGCACCGGAATGCGGCCGCCTACCGCATCGAGCATGGCCGGCAGCGCGGCGATGGTGGCCGGCGCGGCATCGAGCTGGCGGCCTCCGTGGTTGGAGACCACGATGCCGTCCGCCCCATGCCGCAGTGCGCAGCGCGCGTCCTCGGCACCCAGCAGGCCCTTGATCAGCAGCGGCCCGTCCCAGAGCCTGCGCAGCCAGCCCAGGCTGTCCCAGGTCAGCGTGCGGTCCATGGCGCGCGAGAGCAGCGCGGCCTGCGTCTGCGCGGAGACCGGTGCGCCGTCGTCTTCATCGGGCAGCAGGTTCGCGAACTGCGGCATACCGCCGCCGGCCAGCCGCAGCAGCCACGCGGGATGCCGCGCCATGTCGAGCACCGTGCCGGGCGTGAGCCGCATGGGCACACGGAAGCCGTGGCGCAGGTCGCGCTCGCGCAGGCCGCTCACGGGAACATCTACCGTGAGCACCAGCGCCTCGAAGCCTGCATTGCGCGCGCGGCGCACGATGCGCTCGGCGATGGCGCGCTCGCCCATCACGTACAGCTGCATCCACAGCGCGGCATCGGGCGCGGCGTTGCGCACCTCCTCGATGCGTGTGTTGGAGGCGGTGGAAAGAACGAAGGGCACGCCGGCGGCCTGCGCTGCAGCGGCCAGCTGCGCATCGGCGCGCGGGCGCACCAGGCCGGCCAGCCCGATGGGCGCGATGCCGAAGGGCGCGCGCCAGCGGCGGCCGAAGAGTTCGATGCCGATGTCCACCTTGCTGGTGTCGCGCAGGCATTCGGGAATCAGCGGCAGCGCTTCGAGCGCGTCGCGGTTGCGCTGCATGCAGCGCTCGTCTTCCGCGCCGCCGTCGATGTAGTCGAACACCAGCCGCGGCAGCGCGCTTCGGGCGCGGCGCCGGTAGTCTTCCACGTTGAGCAGTTGGGCCATCCTTGCTCAGTCCGCCGCGATCCGGCGCTCGCGGATCAGCGCGCCGAAGCGCTGGAAGTCCGTCGCCGCGCGCTGCTGGAACGCAGCCGGCGAGCCGGGCTGCGGCTCGCCGCCGATCGACGCGATGCGCTCTTGCACGGCCGGCAGCGCGAGCGTGCGGTTGATCTGCGCGTTGAGTTGCGCCACCACTTCGGGCGGCGTTCCGGCCGGAGCGTAGAAGCCGAACACGGTGTCGGCGTCGAAGCCGCGCAGGCCGGCCTCGTCGAGCGTGGGCACGTCGGGGAAGAGCGGCGAGCGCTTCGGGCTGCCCACGGCCAGCAGCCGCAGCTTGCCCGCGCGCACCTGCGTGAGCGCGATGCCGGGGTCGAAGGCGTAGTCGATCTGGCCGGCCAGCAGGTCCTGCAGCGCGGGCGCGGCGCCGCGGTAGGGCACATGCAGCGCGAACAGGTTGGCCTGCGTCTTGAACATCTCGCCCGCGAGGTGCGGCGAGCTGCCGTTGCCCGGCGAGCCGTACGACAGCTTGCCCGGGTTGGCCTTCACGTACGAGATGAACTCCTTCACGTTCGCCGGCGGCAGCGAGGGCCGCGTGACCAGGAACACCAGCACGCGCGCGGCGGCCGCCACCGGCACCAGGTCCTTCGCGGGGTCGAAGCTCATGCGCGAGTACAGGTGCGGGTTCACCGACACCATGCCGCCAGAGCTCATCAGCAGCGTGTAGCCGTCGGCCGGCGCGCGGGCCACGGCTTCTCCGCCGAGGTTGCCGTTGGCGCCGGCGCGGTTCTCGATCACCACCGGCTGCTTCAGCGACTCCTGCAGCGGCTGCGAGATGGCGCGCGCGATCTGGTCGGCGGCGCCGCCTGCGGGGAAGTTGACGATCACCTTGATCGGCTTGGCGGGCCATGGGGTGTTGGCATGCGCCGGGGCGAGCATGGCAGCGGCGGCCAGTGCCAGCAGGCATCGTCGCCAGGGAAGGGCGGGGCGGGTCATTGGTCTTGTCTCCTTTTCTTGTATTTCGCAGCGTCCGGTCAGGCCTTGACCGACGGGGGGCGCTTCATCCAGCGGATCGGCTGCGCCTGCACCGGACGTGGCGCGGCGCCGTGCGCGGCCAGCGTGGCGTCGAGCGCCTTGCCGCCCTCGTCGGCCAGTGCCGCTTCGCGCGCCGCCGCGATGGCCGTGGCACGAGCCGAGGCGGGCAGGGTGCTGCGGCCGGCGAGTTCGTCGATCACATGCAGCAGGTTGTGCTTGCCGCGCTCGTTGGTGCTGCCGTAGCCCTTGATGAGCCGTCCGCACAGCGCCAGCTCGTGGCCCAGCGCCCAGGTCTCGCGCGTGCCTGCTTCCACGGCCTTGAGCCAGCGTTCGATGAGTGCCTGCTCCTGCGCGAAGCGGCTGCCCAGGCGGCGCAGCCAGCGCAGCGAGGCCAGCAGCCGCAGCGAGGCCATGCCCAGCACCGAGTGGCTGCCCACCTTCAGCGGCAGCGCCCAGGGCGCGAGGCCGCGCGACTGGCGGCCCCGGTCCCAGGCCGTGACGCGGCGCGAGAGCGAGGGCGGCAGCAGCGCCGCGAATTCGGCCGCGCCGGGCTTGAAGTGGTCGTAGACCTTCACGATGTCTTCCTCGCCGGCGCGCACCTCGCGCCGCACGCGCTGCGCGCGGCTGGCGCGGCCCTTGAGCGCGGCCACCCGCACGATGTCGTCGAAGGCCATCCACAGCGCGAGCCAGCGCGCGGCCTCGCGGGTGATGGCGAAGCCCCGCGCGCCGGCCGGGTCGGCGGCGCGCTCCGCATCGAGCAGGCGGCCCAGCCGCTCGGCGTAGAGCGATGCGTAGGCGGCGTCCTGGTAGTCGAGCACGCGGGCATGGCCCAGCGCGAGCATGTCGTGCACGGCCGGCGGAAAGCGCCGTGCCAGGTCGGCGGGCAGGGCTGCGGCGGGCGGCGGCGCGTCGTTGGTGTCGCCGGCCATCACGCTGCTGACGAAGGCGGCCTGCGCGCGCGGCGCGTTCACCGCGTCGAAGGCCGAGGCGAAGCCGCGCAGGCTGGCGGCGGCCATCTTGCCCAGCTTCTCGGGCGCGCTGGTGTCACCGCCGCGCACGACGTGCTCGTAGGCCTCGCGCGGGAACGGAAACAGCCCGCTGCCCGCGATGGCGCCGAGCATCACCGCGCTGACCACCGTGCCGCTGTCGCGCGCGATGGCGTTCATGTCGAACACATGGTGCTCGCGGCTGAAGGCCTTCACCACGTCGAGCAGCCGCTGCGCGTCGGCGCGGCCGTCGCCGGGCACCATGCGCTCGGCGGTGGTGAGGATGCGCGCCGACGAACTGATGACCAGCGTGCGCTGCGGCGCGCTCATGCCGTTGCCGATCTGGCGCGCGGTTTCCAGCAGCTCCGAGGAGACGATGGCATCCAGCGCGCCCGGCACGGGGCTCAGGCTGAACACCGGGCGGCGCCCGCCGAGCTGCGCGAGCGGCACGGGGAACACTTCGATGTAGTAGGTGGTGGCGCCGGTGCGCTGCGCCACGCCGGGAATGGACGTGCTCTGCGCCGCGTAGCCGGCATGGCGCGCGGTGTCGACCAGCCATTCGGTAAGCACGCCGCCGCCTTCGCCGCCGAGGGCGCAGACGAGCAATGTGATGGGGCGGTTCTGTTCCATGGTTTCCTCGCCCCTCATGCCGGTTGCAGTGCGCGAACGAAGGCACCGCGCAGGCCGTGAAGAAGCCGCTCATGCCACTTCGGGTTCTGCACCACCTCGGCCCGGTAGAAGCTCGGGCACAGCGTGGCCGCATGGGCGTTCGCGCCGCACAGCCCGCAGCCGACGCAGCCGTCGATGACGGTGGCCACGGGGTCCACCTTCAGCGGATCGGGGTTGTCGCGCAGCGTGAGCGTGGGGCAGCCCGACAGGCGGATGCAGGCGTGGTCGCCGTTGCACACGTCCTCGTCCACGCCGTACTTCACGCGCACCACGCGCTCGCCCTTCTTCAGCAGGCTGGAGATCCACGGCTTGATGCGGCGCTGCCGCTCCAGCTGGCATTCGCCCTCGGCGATCACCACCTTCAGGCCGTCGAAGTCGCTGGTGAGCGCCTCGGTGAGCGTGCGGCGCATGCGCTCCACGTCGTAGGTGGTCACGGTGCGCATCCACTGCACGCCCAGGCCCTTGAGCGTGGCCTCGATGGTCTGGTTCTTGTCGACCAGGCTCTGCTGCTTGTCCTCGGCGCGTTCCTTGATCTCGTCGTCCGGCGTGGAGATGATGTCCTGCGTGCCGGTGGCCGAGGTGTAGCCGTTCTTGAAGATCAGCAGCACCGCGTCGTCGCCGTTGAAGAGCGCGCTCTGCACGCCGGTGAGCAGGCCGTTGTGCCAGAAGCCGCCGTCGCCCATGATCGACAGGGTGCGCCGGTTCATCATCGGCGCCACGCCCGCGCGGCTCGCGAGGCTCATGCCATAGCCGAGGATGGAATGGCCCATCGAGAAAGGCTCGAAAGTGCCGAAGGCGTGGCAGCCGATGTCGGCGGCCACGTGCACCGGTCCGGTCTCCTGCTGCGCCAGCTTGAGCGCGGAGAACACCGGCCGCTCCGGGCAGCCGACGCAGAAGCTCGGCGGCCGGTTGGGCAGCGGAGAACTCAGACTTCGCGCCACGGCCTCGCGGCGTTCGCGGTTGCCAGCCAGCCAGGCCTGCGCCGAGTGCGAGGCCTCGTCCGGCTCGATGTACTTCGCGGCGAACGCGCCGATGCCCGCCGAGAGCACCTCCACGCCGTACTCGCCCGCCGGGGGCAGCATGTCCTTGCCGTGCAGCGGCGTCTGGATGTCGCGCCGGCGCAGCAGCGTGGCGATGTCCTGCTCGATGTACTCGGGCTGGCCTTCTTCCACTACCACCACCGCGCGCTTGCCTACGCAGAAGTCGGCGACCTGCTCGGGCACCAGCGGGTAGGTCACGTTGAGCACCAGGATCGGGATGTCCGTCTCGCCGAAGGCGTCGGCCAGGCCCTGTTGCTGCAGGCTGCGGATCAGCGCGTTGTAGAGCCCGCCCTGCACCACGATGCCGAGGTCGGCATGGCGCCGCCCGGGCATCAGCTCGTTGAGGCCGTGCTCGGCGATGTAGCTGCGCGCGGCCGGGATGCGCGCATCGCCCTTGAGCTTCTCGTGCCTGAAGGTGACGGGCGGATGCGCGAGGCGCATGTAGTCGAAGCCGGCGGGCTCCTCCATCAGCGAGCGCGTGGAGACGGCGGGCGCGACGTTGTCCTTGCACTCGAAGCTGCCGCGCACGTGGCAGGTGCGGATGCGCAGCTCCATCAGGCAGGGCATGTTCGAGCTTTCCGAGAGGCGGAAGCCTTCCTCGACCATGCGCACCATCACGCCGAGATCGGGCCTCGGGTCGAGCAGGCACATGCTCGACTTGAGCGCGTAGGCATGCGTGCGCTCCTGGATCACGCTGGCGCCTTCGCCGTAGTCCTCGCCCACCACGACGAGCACGCCGCCGGTCACGCCCGGCGACGACAGGTTCGACAGCGCATCCGCCGCCACGTTGGTGCCGACGATCGACTTCCACGTCACCGCGCCGCGCAGCGGGTAGTGGATGGAGGCGCCGAGCATGGCGGCGGCCGAGGCTTCGTTGGAGCAGGCCTCGACGTGCACGCCCAGTTCGTCCATGTAGGCCTTGCCCTGGACCATCACGTCGAGCAGGTGCGACACCGGCGCGCCCTGGTAGCCGCCCACATACGCCACGCCCGACTGCAGCAGGCCCTTGGTGATCGCGAGGATGCCCTCGCCGTGAAAGGTGTCGCCCGCGCCGAGGCGCAGCATTTCCACTTCCTTGCTGAATGAAACTTCCAAGAGATTCGGCTCCGATGTTGAGGGGGTTGTTCGGGATTCGGGGTGAGCCGTGCCCGCACCGCGCTTGTCCTGCGGGTGCCGCACGTCGGGTGATGGCGTCTATCTGGTGGGCGAAGAAGTCGGCTTTGCTGCGGCGCCGGGGAAGCGCGCCACGTAGTAGGCAAGGGTGTCCAGGTCTTCAGGCGACATGCGGCCCACCGCCTCGCTCATGGCCTGCGTGTAGCCCGGGCGCTTGCCCGTGCGGAAGCCCTGCAGGGTGAGCTGCAGGTAGTCCTCGTGCTGCTGCGCGATGCGCGGCACCTGCTGCCCGCCGGCCAGGTCGGCGCCATGGCACAGCAGGCAGCGGTTCTCCTGCGCCAGTGCCTGGCCGCGTGCCATGCGCGCCGCGTCGGGCGGCGTGGCCGGCGGCGGCGCGGGCACGGCGGGCAGGGTGGCGATGAAGTCCGAGAAGCCGCGCAGGTCCTCGTCCTTCATGGTCTTGGCCACCGCGCTCATCGCGGGGTTGTCGCGCCGTCCTTCGCGGAACAGGTAGAGCTGCGTGATGGCGTAGAACGAATGCTGCCCGGCGAGCACCGGCGTGCCCGCCATGTCGCTGCGGCCGTTGGCGCCGTGGCACGAGGCGCACAGTTCGGCGTAGCGCTGGGCGTAGACGCTGCCCTTGGTGCCCTGCGCACCGGCCGGCGATGCCGCCGCTGCCACGGTCATTGCCGCCACCGCGCATCGGAAGAGAAGGCTCGCAGGTGTCATCGGCCACCGTAGCTGATGCGGTAGATGGCGCCGGCGTGGTCGTCGCTCACGAGCATCGAGCCGTCCTTCAGCACCAGGAAGTCGACCGGGCGGCCGAGGTAGTTGTTGTTCTCGACGAAGCCGGTCATGAAGGGCTCCACCTTCGCGCCGCCCTTGCCGTCGGGCCAGGCGACGGCGATGTCGGCGTACTTGACGGTGCGGTTCCACGGGCCGTGGCGCGCGATGAACATGGCGCCGCGGTACCTGGCCGGGAACATCTTCCCGTTGTAGAAGGTCAGGCCCAGCGCGGCGGCGTGCGGGCCGAGCAGTGCGGCGGGCTTCTGGTAGTCGCTGCAGCTCTTGCCCCAGCCGAATTCCGAGTCGAGGATGTTGCCCTGGTGGCAGTACGGGTAGCCGAAGTGCTGGTCGGGCCTGGTGACCACGTTCAGCTCGTCGTTGGGCAGGTCTTCGCTGAGCCAGTCGCGGCCGTTGTCGGTGAACCAGAGGTTGCCGGTCTTGGGGTCGAAGTCGAAGCCCACCGTGTTGCGCACGCCGCGCGCCACGGTCTCGATGCCGCTGCCGTCGGGGTTCATGCGGAAGATGCGCGCATGCGCGTCGTCGGGTTCGCACAGGTTGCAGGGCGCGCCCACGGCGTAGTAGAGCTTGCCTTCGTGCATGCGCAGGTAGCGCCAGCTGTGGTCCTGCCCGCCGGGCAGCTTGTCGTTGAGCACCACCGGCGCGCCGGGGTTGTCGAGCTTGTCCTCGATGCCGTCGTAGCGAAGGATCTGCTTGTGCGTGGCGAGGTAGAGCGCGCCCTTGTCGAACTCGATGCCGGTGGCGAACTCGGTCTTGTCGATGATGGTCTTCGGCTTGCGGTCGCCCTTCTCGGCGATGGCGTAGACCTTGTTGCCCACGAAGAGCGTGCTCACGAACACCGTGCCCTTCGCGCCCTGGCGCAGCTCGCGCGCGTCGAGCACGCCCGAGGCCCAGGTCTCGACCTTGAAGCCCGGCGGCAGCTTGAACTTGGCCGTGGGCAGCTGGTCGGGCGCTGTCGGAATGGGGAAGGAGGGCACCGGTGCCATGCGCGTGGCCGCCTCGGTCTTGGGCCGGCCCTTGGCCCAGCCAGGTTCTTCGGCCGGCGGCTGTTGCGCGGCGGCGGTAACGGCGGTGCAGAGCAGGGCGGCGAGCGCCGCGTGCGCGCGGAACGCGCGGAGTGCACGAATCGGGGCCATGTCTCGTCTCCTTCTTGTCGTGGGGCGCCGGCCGGCGCCTTTCGAGGGGCGATCCGGACAGCGCCCGCCAGTGTGCGTGGCGCCGCCGCCATGCTCAATAAAATGATCGAGCTAAGTAATATGAATGGCATGCATATGGAAGCGCTCGATCTCAACCTGCTGCGGCTCTTCGACGCGGTCTACCGCGAGCGCAACGTGAGCCGCGCGGCCGAGTCCCTGGGCCTCACGCAGCCGGCGGCCAGCCACGGGCTGGGGCGGCTGCGGCTGCTGCTGGCGGACGCGCTCTTCACCCGCGCCCCCGGCGGCGTGGCCCCCACGCCGCGCGCCGACCGGCTCGCGGTGGCGGTGCAGGCGGCGCTGAGCACGCTGGAAGAGGCGCTGCACGAGCCTGACCGCTTCGAGCCCCAGGTGTCGCGCAAGACCTTCCGCATCCACATGAGCGACATCGGCGAGGGCCGCTTCCTGCCGGCGCTGATGGCGCGGCTGCGCGAGCTGTCGCCGGGGGTGCGGCTGGAGACCATGCCGCTGGCGCCGGGCGACGTGGCGGCCGGCCTCGACAGCGGCAAGGTCGACTTCGCCTTCGGCTTCCTGCCCGGCGTGAAGGACACCCAGCGCGCCCAGCTGCTGAAGGACCGCTACATCGTGCTGCTGCGCAAGGACCATCCCTTCGTGAAGCGCAGGCGCAGCGGGCAGGCGCTGCTGGAGGCCCTGCAGGAGCTCGACTACGTGGCGGTGCGCACGCACGCCGAGACGCTGCGCATCCTGCAGCTGCTGAACCTGGAAGACCGGCTGCGCCTGACAACGGAGCATTTCATGGTGCTGCCAGCCATCGTGCGCGCGACCGACCTCGCGGTGGTGATGCCGCGCAACATCGCGCGCGGCTTCGCGCAGGAGGGCGGCTACGCCATCGTGGAACCGCCGTTTCCGCTGCGCGACTTCACGGTGTCGCTGCACTGGAGCAAGCGCTTCGAGGCCGATCCGGGCAACCGCTGGCTCAGGCAGGTCATCACGGAGCTCTTCTCCGAGAAACCGTGAGCGGGCCCCGGATCGGGGGCGCGGTTATTCTTGGGCAGGCGCCCTTCCTTGCTGCCCGCGCCTTCAGTTGCCCCCGATTGCCTCCGAATGTCCGTTCCGTCTCCCGCTTTCTTCCCCCACGCCTCCCGTTTCCGTTCCGCGCCTGCCGCCGCACTCTGAGCGAGCAGCCCGTGCAAGCGATTCTTTCCCAGGCCGGCCCCGTGCTGGTCTTCATGGCCTGCGTGGCCCTTGCCACCTACGCGCAGAACCTCACCGGCTTCGCGTTCAGCCTGATCCTGCTCGGGCTGGTGTCGGTGCTGCACGTCGCCAGCGTGAGCGACACGGCCAACGCAGCCACCGTGCTGAGCCTGATCAACGCCTGGACGTATTTCCGCGCCCGGCCCGGCGTGGTGCCCTGGCAGCTGATGAAGCCGGCGCTCAACGGCAGCACCGTGGGCGTGATCGTCGGCCTGATGCTGCTGACATGGCTCAGCGGCGGCGCGGTCGACTGGCTGCGCGGGCTGCTGGGCGTGTCGATCCTGGGCTGCGCGATATTGCTGGTGCTGCAGGCGAAGCCGCTGCCGGTGGTGTCGGGGCGCGCGAGCTTCGCCGTCATCGGCGGGCTGTCGGGCGTGCTGGGCGGGCTCTTCTCCAGTTCGGGGCCGCCCATCGTGTTCCACATGTACCGCCAGCCGCTGGACCGCGAGCTGGTGCGCCGCGCGCTCTTGCTGATGTTCGCCTTCAACTCGCTGGTGCGGCTGGTGATCGTGGTGCCCACGGGGCACTTCTCATGGCATTCGGCGCTGCTGGCCGGCTGCGCGATGCCGGTGGTCTACGGCGTGACGCGGCTGCATCACCGCCTGCCCAACAAGCTGCAGCCGCGCACGCTCAAGTGGCTGGTCGGCGGGCTGCTCGCGGTGGCGGGTTCGACGCTGGTGGCCACTGCCTGGGTGGCCATCGCGCAGCGCTGAACCTCGCCCGGGGCCATCCGAAAATCCCCCGGTGGCCCGGGAATTGCAACCCCCACGCAAGGGTTTCCCCGTACGTGGCATACCGGCCCCCACATACGCGTTATGGGCACCTGTGTATGCAAGACGCCGGACAAGCCGCTAACGTCCATGACTGACCCACGAAGGGTCGCCCACGAGCCCTAAAAGCATGAGCACCGACAGCAGCAAGATTCAACCGATCCGCTTCTTCCATCGCGGAAAGATCGTCGACGTCACCGGCGTCCACCCGACCCGTTCCGTGCTCGACTGGCTGCGCGAGGACGCCCGCTGCACCGGCACCAAGGAAGGCTGCAACGAAGGCGACTGCGGCGCCTGCACCGTCGTCATCGGCGAGCTGGCCGCCGACCCTCAGGCTCCCGGCACCGTCGACGGCCTGAGCCTGCAGACCGTCAACGCCTGCATCCAGTTCCTGCCCACGCTGCACGGCAAGGCCCTGTTCACTGTCGAAGACCTCAAGGCGCAGGCGCAGTGCCTGCCGAAGACGCAGACCGGCAGCAACGGCAAGCACCCGGTGCACACGCTGCACCCCGTGCAGCAGGCGATGGTCGACTGCCACGGCTCCCAGTGCGGCTTCTGCACGCCCGGCTTCGTGATGTCGCTGTGGGCCAGCTACGAGCACCACCAGGCCGGCGGCACCCAGCCCACGCGCCAGCAGCTGGCCGACGAGCTCTCGGGCAACCTGTGCCGCTGCACCGGCTACCGCCCCATCCTCGACGCAGGCCAGCGCATGTTCGACCTGCCCGCCGTGCGCCTCGACACCCAACCCGTGATCGCCGCGCTCACCGCGCTGAAGAACGAGGGCTTCGACTACGCCGCCCCGCTGGGCGCGCGCATCGACCACTTCCACGCCCCGAAGACCCTGGCCCAGCTCGCCGCCCTGCGCGAGCAGAAGCCGCGCGCGCAGCTGCTGGCCGGCTCCACCGACGTGGGGCTTTGGGTCAACAAGCAGTTCCGCGACCTGGGCGACATCATCTACCTGGGCGACGTGGCCGAGCTGAAGACCATCGAGGACCGCAAGGACAACGGCGGCGAGCTCTACATCGGCGCCGGCGCCTCGCTCGAGTCCGCCTTCGCGGCGCTGGTGGACCGCGTGCCCAGCCTGGCCGAGGTGTGGCTGCGCTTCGCCTCGCCGCCGATCCGGCATGCCGGCACCATGGGCGGCAACGTGGCCAACGGCTCGCCCATCGGCGATTCGCCGCCGGTGCTGATGTCGCTCGATGCGCAGATCGAACTGCGCCGAGGCGATGTGGTGCGCCGCATGCCGCTGCCCGAGTTCTACCTGGACTACATGAAGAACCAGCTGCAGCCGGGCGAGTTCGTCCAGGGCCTGGCCGTTCCGCACGCCGCGATGCGTCGCCAGGTGCGCGCCTACAAGATCAGCAAGCGCTTCGACTGCGACATCTCGGCGCTGTGCGCGGGCTTCGCCATCGAGCTCGAGGCTGGCAGCGACACGGTGAAGGCCGTGCGCCTGGCCTTCGGCGGCATGGCCGCCGTGGTCAAGCGCGCGGCGAACGCCGAGGCCGCATTGGTCGGCAAGCCGTGGACGCAGGCCAGCGTCGCCACCGCCAAGCTCGCGCTGGCGCAGGACTTCAAGCCGCTGTCGGATATGCGCGCATCGGCCGACTACCGGCTGCTGGTGGCGCAGAACCTCATCCAGCGCCTCTGGCTCGAAACGCGCGCCGAGGACGCGCTGCCGATCGAGGAAACCAGCGTCTGGAGCGTGATGCCCCATGCCGTCAACGCGGCGGCGGAAGGAATCTGAACATGAACAAACCCATCGACGCCCGCCTGCTGCAGCCCGCCGAGGCCTTCGCCGACTACCTGGCCAACACCGCCGCGCGCATCGACGTGGGCGCAGAAGCGCTGGCGCACGAGCGCGGCATGCGCGTGGGCATCAGCCGCCCGCACGAGTCGGCCCACCTGCACGTGGCCGGCGAGGCCACCTACATCGACGACATTCCCGAGCTCGCCGGCACGCTGCACTGCGCGCTGGGGCTTTCACCGGCGGCCAACGGGCGCGTCACGGCGATCTCGCTGGACGCCATTCGCGCGATGCCGGGCGTGGTCGCGGTCATCACGGCCGACGACATTCCGGGCACCAACGACTGCGGCTCGATCATCCATGACGACCCGATCCTGCTGCCGGTGAGCGACGGCGGGGAGATCCGCTACCTCGGCCAGCCGGTGTTCGCGGTGATCGCCGAGACCCGCGACGCCGCGCGCCGCGCCGCCGCGAAGGCCAAGGACGCGCTGACCATCGAGGCGCAGCCGCCGGTGCTCACGCCGCAGGCCGCGCACGAGCGCGGCCAGTACGTGGTGCCGCCGATGCACATCGTGCGCAGCGGCGGTGCCGCCAACGAGGGCGACGAGGCGGCCGTGCGGGCTGCCATCGCCGCGGCGCCGCACCGCCACAAGGCCACCTTCGACGTGGGCGGGCAGGAGCAGTTCTACCTGGAAGGCCAGATCAGCTACGCCATTCCGAAGGAAGGCGGCGCGCTGCACATCCACTGCTCCACGCAGCATCCGAGCGAGATGCAGCACCTGGTGGCGCATGCGCTGCACCTGCAGTCGAACGAGGTGCACGTCGAATGCCGGCGCATGGGCGGCGGCTTCGGCGGCAAGGAATCGCAGTCGGCGCTCTTCGCCTGCGTGGCCGCCATCGCGGCGCGCCAGCTGCAGCGCCCGGTGAAGCTGCGGCTGGACCGCGACGACGACTTCATGGTCACGGGCCGCCGCCACTGCTTCTGGTACGAGTACGAAGTGGGCTACGACGGCGAGGGCCGCATCCTGGGCGCGGAGATCACCATGGTCTCGCGCGCCGGCCACTCGGCCGACCTCTCGGGTCCGGTGATGACCCGCGCGCTGTGCCACTTCGACAACGCCTACTGGCTGCCCAACGTGGCCATGCACGGCTTCTCGGGCAAGACCAACACGCAGAGCAACACGGCCTTCCGCGGCTTCGGCGGCCCGCAGGGCGCCATCGCCATCGAGAACATCATGGACTCGGTGGGCCGTGCGCTGGGGCTCGATCCGCTGGACGTGCGGCGCGTCAACTTCTACGGCAAGACGGAGAACAACGTCACGCCTTACCGCCAGACCGTGACCGACAACATCGTCCACGAACTCGTGGCCGACCTGGAGGCCAGCAGCGACTACCGCGCGCGGCGCGAGGACATCGCTGCCTTCAACGCGAAGAGCCCGGTGCTCAAGCGCGGGCTGGCGCTGGCGCCGCTGAAGTTCGGCATCTCGTTCAACGTGAAGCACTTCAACCAGGCCGGCGCGCTGGTGCACGTGTACACCGACGGCTCGATCCTGGTGAACCATGGCGGCACCGAGATGGGGCAGGGCCTGAACACCAAGGTGGCCCAGGTGGTGGCGCACGAGCTGGGCGTGAGCTTCGAGCGCGTGCGCGTCACGGCCACCGACACGACCAAGGTGGCCAACACCTCGGCCACGGCCGCATCGACCGGCGCCGACCTGAACGGCAAGGCCGCGCAGGACGCGGCGCGCCAGATCCGCGAGCGCCTGGCCGAATGCGCGGCCGAGCGCCACGGCGGCAAGGCCTCCGAGGTGCGCTTCGCCAACGACACGGTCGAGGTCAACGGCCGCTCGCTGGCCTTCAGCACCGTGGTGGGCGAGGCGTACCTCGACCGCAGGCAGCTGTGGTCCGACGGCTTCTACGCCACGCCCGGCCTGAGCTGGGACAAGGACAAGATGCAGGGCCGCCCGTTCTACTACTACGCCTACGGCGCGGCGGTGAGCGAGGTGATCGTGGACACGCTCACCGGCGAATGGAAGCTGCTGCGCGCCGACATCCTGCACGACGCGGGCAAGTCGCTGAACCCGGCGGTGGACATCGGCCAGGTCGAGGGCGCGTTCATCCAGGGCATGGGCTGGCTCACCACCGAGGAGCTGGTGTGGCATCCGCAGAGCGGCAAGCTCACCACGCACGCGCCCAGCACCTACAAGATCCCGACGGCCAACGACTGCCCGCCGGTGTTCAACGTGCGCCTGTTCGAGGGTCAGAACTTCGAGGACTCGATCCACCGCAGCAAGGCCGTGGGCGAGCCGCCGCTGCTGCTGCCGTTCTCGGTGTTCTTCGCGATCCGCGACGCGGTCTCGGCCGCGGGCGGCCACAGGGTCGATCCGCCGCTGAAGGCGCCGGCCACGAGCGAGTCGATCCTGCGTGCGATCACTGCCGTGCAGGGGTGATGGCTGCCGTGAAAGCGGACAGCCGGACGCAGAGGACGCGAAGGTTTCGCGAAGGTCGCAGAAGGAAAACCGAAAAAATGTCTTCGGTCCCTTTCGCGACTTCTGCGCAACTTCTGTCTGCCTTCTGCGTTCGGCTGCCCGATTTCTTCCGGCGTATAACCATCCGCATTGCTCACTACCAGGCACGCGGCCATGAGAGACCAGGCTCTTTTCGACAAGATCGATCTGCACCTCATCCGGGTGCTTCACACCGTGCTGACCGACCGCAGCGTCTCGCGGGCGGCCATCCGGCTGGGCATGTACCAGCCGGCGGTGTCGGCTGCACTGAAGCGGCTGCGCGAGCTCTCGGGCGATCCGCTGCTGGTGCGATCGGGCTCTGGCATGGTGCCCACCGACGCGGGGCTGCGCATGATCGAGCCTGCGGCCAGCATCCTGCGCGCGGCGGAGATGCTGTTCTCGGATGCGCGCGGCTTCGATCCGCAGTCGGCGGCCACCACCTTCCGCATCGCGGCCAGCGACTACATGGACCCGCTGTTCCTGCCCATGCTGGTGGCGCAGGTCAAGCGCGACGCGCCGCTGTGCCAGATCGAGATCCACGCGCTCACGCCCGACTCGGACTACCACGGACACCTGGCGCTCGGCCAGGTCGACCTGGTGATCGGCAACTGGCTCAAGCCGCCGGAAGACCTGCACATGGCGCGGCTCTTCGGGGACGACGTGGTCTCGCTGGTCAACAAGGACCATCCGGCGGTGCGCCGCGGCTGGGACCTGGAGACCTGGCTGGCGGCCGAGCACATCGCGCCCACGCCCATGCACCCGGGGGGGCGCGGCATCATCGACCAGATGCTCGACGAGCTGGGCCGGCAGCGCAACATCACGGCGCGCTGCGCGCACTTCGGGCTCATTCCGGACATGGTCGCCTCCAGCCTGCTGGTGCTGACCACCGGCCGACAGTACTGCGAGCGCTTCGCTGCGCGGCTGCCGCTGAAGATCCTCGACTGCCCGGTGGCGCTGCCGCGCCTCATGTACTACCAGCTCTGGCACGAACGCACCCATTCGTCGAGCTCGGCGCGCTGGCTGCGCGAATGCATCAAGGAGGTGGCGGCGTCGCTGCGGCCTCCGGCTTCCGCCATATCAGGCGCCACGGCGCGCCCGCCCGCCGCACCTGAAACCTCGGACCCCTGAGAAAACCCCGTTCGCGCCGGCGTCGTGAGCGGGGGAACGATGAAACCGCCACTACAACAGCTGGAGACAAGCGAAATGAGTACGTTTGAACAGGCGCCCAAGGGCGCCGAGCCCCGCGCGCCGGGGCATGTCGAGTCCGCGCGCTCGCGCGCGGCTGTGGGCAGCGCAAGCGGCTCGGGTCTGCTTGAACGCCTGTTCAAGCTCGATGCGCACAACACCACGGTGCGCACCGAAGTCATCGCGGGGCTGACCACCTTCCTGACGATGGCCTACATCATCTTCGTGAACCCGTCGATCCTCGGCGACGCGGGCATGCCCAAGGGCGCGGTCTTCGTGGCCACCTGCCTGATCGCGGCGCTGGGCACGCTCATCATGGGCCTGTACGCCAACTACCCGATCGCCATGGCGCCGGGCATGGGCCTGAACGCCTACTTCTCCTACGTGGTGGTGCTGGGCATGGGCTACACGTGGCAGGTGGCGCTGGGCGCGGTCTTCATCTCGGGCTGCCTGTTCCTGATCGTCACGGTCACCGGGCTGCGGGAGCTCTTCATACAGGGCATACCGCAGTCGCTGCGAACGGCGATCACGGTGGGCATCGGCATGTTCCTGGCGCTCATCGCACTGAAGAGCGCCGGCGTGGTGGCCGCATCGCCCGCCACCTTCGTCACGCTGGGCGACCTGCACTCGGCGCCGGTGATCCTGGCGACGCTGGGCTTCCTCATCATCGTGGCGCTGGACAAGCTCAAGGTGCGCGGCGCGATCCTGATCGGGATCATCACGGTGACGGTGCTGTCCTTCTTCTTCGGCGGCAACAAGTTCCACGGCGTGTTCGACGCGCCGCCGTCCATCGCGCCGACCTTCATGCAGCTGGACATCCTGGGCGCGCTCAAGGGCGGCATCCTGAACGTGGTGCTGGTGTTCTTCCTGGTCGAGATGTTCGACGCCACCGGCACGCTGATGGGCGTGGCCAAGCGCGCAGGCCTGCTGGTACCGGGCAAGATGGAGCGCATGAACAAGGCGCTGCTGGCCGACAGCGGCGCGATCTTCGCGGGCTCGCTGCTCGGCACCTCGAGCACCACGGCCTACGTGGAAAGCGCGGCCGGCGTGCAGGCGGGCGGGCGCACCGGCCTCACGGCCGTGGTGGTTGCGCTGCTCTTCCTGGCCTGCCTGATGATCTCGCCGCTGGCGGGCTCGGTGCCGGCCTACGCCACCGCGCCGGCGCTGCTCTTCGTGGGCTGCCTGATGCTGCGCGACCTGGTCGAGCTCGACTGGGAGGACACCACCGAAGTGATCCCGGCGGCGGTGACCGCGCTGGCCATGCCCTTCACCTACTCGATCGCCAACGGCCTGGCCTTCGGCTTCATCACCTACGCCGTGCTGAAGCTGTGCACCGGGCGGGCACGGGAAGTGCATGCGATGGTCTGGGTCATCGCAGCCGTGTTCCTCTTCAAGTTCGCCTACATCGGCGGGCACTGAAGCAGTGAGCTGAGCGAAGCGCCGTCGGGCGCCGATGGTCGCGGGGACGCCATTAGACTCATGGCCGTTCCCGCTTTGTTGCTGTTGAACGAGACAAATCCACGAAACCCGGCATGACAACCCCCAGACTCCAGCTCGCTCACATCACCAAGCGGTATCCCGCGGTGGTGGCCAACAGCGACATCTCCCTGAGCGTCGCGCCCGGCGAAATCCACGCCGTGCTCGGCGAGAACGGCGCCGGCAAGTCGACCCTGATGAAGATCATCTACGGCTCGGTGAAGCCCGACGAGGGCACGGTGATGTTCGACGGCCAGGCCGTCAGCCTGCGCAACCCGCAGCAGGCGAGGGCGCTGGGCATCAGCATGGTGTTCCAGCACTTCAGCCTGTTCGACACGCTCACCGTGGCCGAGAACGTCTGGCTGGGACTCGACAAATCGCTGCAGCTGGCCGAGGTCACGCGCAGCATCACCGCCAAGGCCAGCGAGTACGGCCTGGACATCGACCCCTCGCGCCCGGTGCACACGCTGTCGGTGGGCGAGATGCAGCGGGTGGAGATCATCCGCGCGCTGCTCACCAACCCCAGGCTGCTGATCCTCGACGAGCCGACCTCTGTGCTGACGCCGCAGGCGGTGATCAAGCTCTTCACGGTGCTGAAGAAACTGTCTTCCGAGGGCTGCAGCATCCTCTACATCAGCCACAAGCTGCACGAGATCCAGGAGCTGTGCAGCGCCTGCACCGTGCTGCGCGGCGGCAAGGTGACGGGGGTGTGCAATCCGCAGAACGAGAGCACGCAGTCGCTGTCGCGGCTGATGATCGGCAGCGAGCCGCCGCCGCTGCAGCACCGGCCGGTGCACGCGGGCGCGGTGGCGCTGCGCGTCGACGGGCTGTCGCTGGCGCGCGAGGACCAGTTCGGCGTCGATCTCGACGGCATTTCCTTCGAGGTGCGCGCGGGCGAGGTCGTCGGCATCGCGGGCGTCTCGGGCAACGGCCAGAAGGAGCTGCTCTACGCGCTCTCGGGCGAGGACGTGCGCGCCGAGGCGCCGATGGTGCGCGTATTCGACAAGCCGGCAGGGCGGCTGCGCCCCCGGGCGCGACGCGCGCTGGGCTTGCATTTCGTGCCCGAGGAGCGGCTGGGCCGCGGCGCCGTGCCCACGCTGGGGCTCGCGCACAACCTGCTGCTCACGCGCAGCGAGGCCGTGGGCCGGGGCGGGTGGATCAGCACCGGCGCGCTGGAGCGCCAGGCCAAGGCCATCATCGAGCGTTTCAAGGTCAAGGCAGGAGGTCCGAAGGCGGCAGCGCGCTCGCTCTCGGGCGGCAACCTGCAGAAATTCATCGTCGGGCGCGAGATCGACGCGAACCCGAAGCTCTTCATCGTCTCGCAGCCGACCTGGGGGGTGGACGTGGGCGCGGCCGCGCTGATCCACGCCGAGATCCTCGCGTTGCGCGACGCGGGCTGCGCCGTGCTGGTCATCAGCGAGGAGCTCGACGAACTGTTCAATATCAGCGACCGGCTGCATGTGATCGCCAAGGGGCGGCTGTCGCCTTCCATCGACCGCGCGGCCGCCACGCTGCAGCAGATCGGCGAGTGGATGAGTGGCCTGTGGCAGGGCGAAGGCAATAAAACCTCGGAGGCGGCCCATGCTCAAGCTTGAACCGCGTCCGGAGCTGTCCCGCTTCTGGAGCTATGCCTCGCCGATCCTGGCGCTGCTGATCACCGTGCTCATCGGCGTCGCGCTCTTCGCCGCGCTGGGCAAGGACCCGGTCAAGGGCCTGCTGGTGTTCTTCTACGAGCCCATCAAGAGCGGCTACGCCATCGGCGAGCTGATGGTGAAGGCCACGCCGCTGCTCATCATTGCGCTGGGGCTGGCGGTGTGCTTCCGCTCCAACGTGTGGAACATCGGCGCCGAGGGGCAGTTCGTGTTCGGCGCGATCGCGGCGGGCGGCGTGGCGCTTTTGGCCGACAAGAACACGGGGCAGTGGATCGTCGTGGCCATCCTGCTGGCGGGCATCGTCGGCGGCATGGTGTGGGCGGGCATCGTCGCCTTCCTGCGCGACAGGTGCAACGCCAACGAGATCCTGGTGAGCCTGATGCTGGTCTACGTGGCTACGCTGCTGCTGGGCTACATGGTCTACGGACCCTGGAAGGACCCGCACGGCTACAACTTCCCGCAGACCAAGACCTTCGAGGCGGTCACGCAGATCCCGCGACTGTTCAAGGGCTCGCGCGTGACCATCGGCCTCGTCATCGCCCTCGTGGGGGCGGGGGCGCTGTGGGTGTTCCTGTTCCGCACGCGCGCGGGCTTCGCGCAGCAGGTCGGCGGGCTGGCGCCGGCGGCTTCGCGCTATGCGGGCTTCTCGGCGCGGCGCGCTGTGTGGGTCGCGCTGCTGACCTCGGGCGCCGCAGCCGGCCTTGCCGGCGCGCTCGAAGTGGCAGGGCCGCTGGGCCAGCTCACGCCCTACGTGCCGGCGGGCTACGGCTTCGCGGCCATCATCGTGGCCTTCGTCGGGCGTCTGCATCCGGTGGGCATGATCTTCTCGGCCATCCTGATGAGCATGTTCTACATCGGCGGCGAGCTGGCGCAGTCGCGACTGGGGCTGCCCAAGTCGCTCACCGGCGTGTTCCAGGGGCTGCTGCTGTTCACGCTGCTGGCCTGCGACACGCTCATTGCCTACCGCATCCGGCGCAAGGCGGCTGCGAAGGCGGCATCCTCCATGACCACTGCCTCGCTGCAGGCGAGCACGCCCATTACCGCACCCGTCGCGCGTGCCACCGAAGGGAGCAACTGACCATGGAAAGCTACGCACTCCTCTTGGGTTCCACGCTGAGCGCTGGCACCGTGCTCGCCATCGCTGCACTGGGCCTGCTCATCAACGAGAAGGCCGGCATCGTCAACCTCGGCGCCGAGGGCATGATGCTCTGCGCCGCCATCGCGGGCTTCGCGACGGTCGTCACCACGCACAACCCCTGGCTCGGCTTCCTGGCCGGCATGGCGGCGGGCGCCTTGCTCGCGGCCTTCTTCGGCGTGCTGGTGATCTGGCTCAACACCAACCAGTACGCGACCGGCCTCGCGCTGAGCCTGTTCGGCGTGGGCTTCTCGGCCTTCGCTGGCATCAGCTTCGTGCAGGCCAAGCTGCCGGAAAGCGCCTCGTACGCCATTCCGGTGCTGGGCGACATCCCGCTGGTCGGGCCGGCGCTGTTCCGCCATCACCCGATGGTGTATTTCGCGGTGGTGCTGACCTTCGGGCTGATCTGGTTCCTCTACCGCACGCGCGCGGGCCTGGTGCTGCGCTCGGTGGGCGAGTCGCCGGAGTCGGCGCATGCGCTGGGCTACCCGGTGCGGCGCATCCGCTTCATGGCGGTGATCGCGGGCGGCTCGCTGTGCGGGCTGGCGGGCGCGTATCTCTCGACGGTGTACACGCCGCTGTGGGTCGAGGGCATGGTGGCCGGCCGAGGCTGGATCGCGCTGGCGCTCACCACCTTCGCCACCTGGCGGCCGGTGCGCGTGCTGCTGGGCGCCTACCTGTTCGGCGGGGTGTCGATGCTGGGCTTCCACCTGCAAAGCAGCGGCGTGGACGTGCCGGCGCAGTTCCTCAGCATGCTGCAGTACATCGCGCCGATCGTGGTGCTGGCGCTGATCTCGCGCAACCCGGCTTTCATCCGCGCCAACATGCCGGCTTCCATCGGGAAACCGTTCTACCCCGGCTCATAATCGCGTTTTTCGTTTTCCCGCCAACCTGTCCTTTTGAGGATTTCCGACAATGAATGATCTGAACAAGCGCTCCCTGCTCAAGCTGGCCGCCCTCACGGCGGTCGCTTCGGCGGCCCTGATCGGCTGCGGCAAGAAAGAAGAAGCGGCGGCTCCTGCGGCTGCACCCGCGCCGGCCCCGGCACCCGCCGCGGCGGCTCCGGCCCCGGCAGCGCCGCTGAACATCGCATTCGCATACGTCGGCCCGGTTGGCGACGGCGGCTGGACCTTCGCGCACGACAACGCCCGCAAGGCGCTCGAGAAGGAATTCGGCGACAAGATCAAGACCACCTTCGTCGAGAGCGTGCCGGAAGGCGCCGACGCCGAGCGCGTGTTCCGCGACATGGTCGGCCAGGGCAACAAGCTGATCTTCGGCACCACCTTCGGCTACATGGAGCCCATGCTGAAGGTCGCGGCCGACAGCAAGGACGTGAAGTTCGAGCACGCCACCGGCTACAAGACCTCCGACAACATGCGCACCTACGACAGCCGCACGTACGAAGGCGCGTACATGGCCGGCGTGATCGCCGGCGCCATGACCAAGAGCAACACGCTGGGCGTGGTCGGCTCGGTGCCTATTCCCGAAGTGCTGCGCAACATCAACAGCTTCACGCTGGGCGCCCAGTCGGTGAACCCGAAGATCACGACCAAGGTCGTGTGGGTGAACGAGTGGTTCAGCCCGCCGAAGGAAACCGAAGCCGCCACCGCCCTCATCAACGGCGGCGCCGACGTGCTGTTCCAGAACACCGACTCGCCGGCCGTGCTCAAGACCGCGCAGGAAAAGGGCAAGCGCGCCTTCGGCTGGGACTCCGACATGACCGCCTACGGTCCCAAGGCCCACCTGGCCTCGGCCACCATCAACTGGGCCCCGTACTACATCAAGGCCACCCAGGAAGCCCTGGACGGCAAGTGGACCACCGGCCAGGCCTGGTGGGGCGTGAAGGAAGGCGCGATCGACCTCGTCTCCATCGCCGAAGACGTGCCGGCCGAAACCAAGGCCAAGGTCGAGGAAGTGAAGAAGGGCCTGAAGGACGGCAGCTTCGTGATCTGGAAGGGCCCGATCCTCGGCCAGGACGGCAAGGAAGTGGTCGCCAAGGACGCGGTGGCCGACGACAAGTTCCTGTCGGGCGTGAACTTCTACGTCAAGGGCGTGGAAGGCAAGGTGCCCGGCGGCGACAAGAAGTAAAGCTCGCCCCCAGGCTGCGCGGACACTGCGTGCCCGCTGCGCCAACCCCCTACCGGGGGCAACACCTGCGGCCCGGCAAAGCCGGTTCCGCGGTGTTCGCGAAGGAGCCCGGGCTGCGCCGGGCGCTTCATATACACCGAAAAGTTCTAACGACCCGCACATGTTGCGGGTTTTCTTTTTTTAAGGGGTTACCTACCTGAAACCTCTCGGCCTCCGCTAAAGTAACAATTAGTGTCACTATTGCGTGCCGTCGCAGGGCGGAACGCAGTCCGAGGCAAGTCCCGGAGGACCATCCACGCTCCATCACGACGAGACTGAAATGCAGGACGCAGTCACCAATCCCACGCACGCGGCGTCGCAGCCGAATTTGCCCGAGCCGCTGGAGATTCCGGGTTACGAGTTGCTGGAGGAGCTGGGCGCCGGCGGCTACGGCATCGTCTATCGCGCATTGCAGCGAAGCACGGGAACCGTGGTCGCGATCAAGGTCGTGAAGCTGCAGGTGGGCAGCCAGCGCGTGGCGCGCTTCCATCGCGAGACGAAGCTGTGCGCCTCGCTGCACCATCCGCACATCGTGCAGCTGCTCGACAAGGGCGAGCAGGGGCCCTGCGTCTACGGCGTCTTCGAGTACGTGCCCGGAGAAACGCTCACCAGCCTGATCCGGCGCAAGGGCGCGCTCACGGCCACCGAGACCGGCCACCTGATGGCCGAGGTGCTCGACGCACTCGACTGCGCGCACAGCGCGGGCATCGTGCACCGCGACCTGAAGCCCGACAACGTGATGGTCACGTTCACCGGCGCCGTTCCGCACGCGAAGGTGCTGGACTTCGGCATCGGCACCGTCATTCCCTCGAACCGCGGCGACGAGTTCCCCACGCTCACGATGACCGACGAGGCCCTGGGCACGCCGGCCTACAGCGCGCCCGAGCAGCTGCGCGGCGAGCCGCCGGGCGTGAAGTCCGACCTGTACGCGTGGGGCCTGATGTTCATCGAGTGCCTCACCGGTGCGCCCGCCATCCGCGGCGCCTCGGCGGCGGAGATCCTTCACCAGCAGCTCAGCCCGCAGGAGGTGCCGCTGCCCGCAGAGATCGCCAGCCACCCGGTCGCCTCCGTGCTGCGCCAGGCGCTGCGCAAGAAGGCGGCCGACCGCAGCGATTCCGCCGCCACCTTGCTGGCCGAACTCGGACGCCTGCGGCTGGACGACCTCGTCGGCGTGCTGCGTTCAGCCAAGCAGGCGCAGGACGAAGCGCTCGCGCAGACCGTGATCACCACGCGCGGTTTCTCCGAGAAGCGCCAGCTCACCGTGCTGTGCTGCAGCGTCTCGGTGTGGCCCGACGCGGCCGACGACGAGAGCGCCGACGAGGCCCTGCCTTCCGACATCGAGAACCTGGAGCTGCTGCAGCGCAACGAGCTCGCGCTGTTCTCCGAGACCGCCACGCGCCGCGGCGGCCTGCTGGCGGGCACGCTGGGCGACCGGATGATCGTGCTCTTCGGCTATCCGCACGCCAGCGACACCGACGCGCGGCAGGCCGGCCGCACGGCCATGGAACTCATCGCCCTGAGCCGCCAGCGCTCCGCCGCCATCGAGCAGGAGCACGGCGTGCACCTCGGTATTCGCATGGGCATGCACACCGGCATGGCGATCGTCGCCGCCGGCGAGATTCCCTCGGGCCATGCCGTCAACGTCGCGGTGCGGCTCGAAGGCGTGGCCGACACCGGCACGCTGCTGGCGAGCGAGAGCAGCTACCGCCTGCTGAGCCGCCACGCGAGCTTCGACAAGGCCGGCACCGTCACGCTGCCGGGCCAGTCAGGCGGCATCCAGACCTACCGCCTCGGCGGCGAGCAGCAGGCGCTGGCCTCCGACGGCTTCGCCGAGCAGGCGCTGCACAAGGCCTGCATCGGCCGCGAGGCCGAGCTGCAGCAGCTGCGCTCGGCATGGACCCGGGCCCGCGAAGGGCAGGGTGGCGCGGTGTGGATTCGCGGCGAGCCCGGTATCGGCAAGTCGTGCCTGGCCGACGTGCTGCGCGAGCAGGTCGCCAAGGAGGGGCTGCAGACCGTCGTCGCGCAGTGCCAGCCCGAGAACCAGAACAACGCGCTGACGCCGTTCCTCGCGCTGCTGCGCCAGCGGCTCGACGCCATGCCCGACGCCGCCTCGCCCGAGGCGCGCCGCGAGCGCCTGCGCGAGGCCCTGCAGGCCGCAGGCTGCGATGGCGAGGCCGTGCTGCCGATCTTCTGCGCGTGGCTGTCGCTGCCGCTGGGCGACCGCACGCCGAGCCAGATGTCGCCGCCGATGCAGAAGGCGCTGCTGCTGCAGTCGATCGCGCAGTGGCTGCTGCACATGGCCGAGGCCTCGCCGTTACTGCTGCTTCTGGAGGACGTCCACTGGGCCGACCCCACGACCATCGAGTTCGTCGAGCAGCTCATCGCCCAGCTGCCGCAGCGGCGCGTGCTGCTGGTGCTCACTGCGCGCCCCGAATGGGTGAAGCCCGAGGCCATGCAGGCCGAGTGCATCGAGGTGCGCCGGCTCGAAGATGTGCAGGCCGCCGAGCTGGCGCGGCAGGCGCTGGCGCCGCGCGCCGTCGCGCCGCAGGTGATCGACAACGTGGTGCAGCGCACCGACGGCGTGCCGCTGTTCATCCAGGAAATGGCGCGCATGATGCTCGACGCCTACCTGGTCGAGAAGGACCACGTCTGGGTCTTCAAGGACACGGCGCAGCCGGCGGCGATTCCGGTCACGCTGCGGGACTCTCTGGTGAGCCGCTTCGACCGGCTCGGCGCCGTCAAGGGCCTGCTGCAGCTCGCCGCCACCATCGGACGCCAGTTCGAGGCCGAACTGCTGTGCGCCTGCTCGGGCAAGAGCGCCGAGGCGATGGACAAGGACATGTCCGTGCTGCTCGATGCGGGCCTGGTCGCGCCTGCGGGCCAGCCGGGCAGCTTCATCTTCCGCCACGCGCTGATCCGCGATACCGCCTACGAGAGCATGCTGGTCGCGCAGCGCCGGCAGCTGCACCGCAACGTCGCGCAGACGCTGATGGACAGCCAGCCGCAATACGTGGCGAACGAACCCGGCAACGTGGCCCAGCACTGGGCCGATGCGGGCGAGTACGCGCAGGCGGTGGCGCTGGCGGTGCGCCAGCTGCGCATCACGCAGCACCGCTCGCTCAACGACGAAACGATTTCCTACGCGCAACACATCGACGGCTGGATGGCGCACCTGGAAGGCGAGGCGCAGCGCGAGGCGCGGCTGGACGTGAACAGCTACGTCACGCAGGCCATGATGAACAAGTACGGCTGGGCGCATGCGCAGGTGGTCGACCGCATCGCGCTGTCGCAGGAACTGCTGTCCGACGAGGTGCCGCGCGAGAAGCAGGTGCAGCATCTCTGGACGCTGATCACCTTCCACCACGTGGCGAGCAATCGCGCCGAGGTGCAGCAGCTGAGCAACCGCCTGCTCGACCAGGCCGTGCAGCAGCAGGACCAGGGCGTGTTCGTCGCGGCGCAGACCTACCTCGGCCTCGCGCACTACTCCGACGGCGACTTCGAGCGCGCCGAGCAGTCGCTGACCGACGCCGTCGAGCGCTACAACCCCGAGGCCCACGCGCACCATGCGGCCGACTTCGGCTTCGACACCCGCGTGTGGGCGACCACCGGCCGCGCGCTGGTGCGCTGGTTCGCGGGCCACGACGCCGCCGCGCGCGCCGACGCCACCAATGCCGTGCGCTGGGCACGCGAGATGTCGCACATCCCGTCGCTGAGCATGGCGCTGCTCTACCAGAGCCTGGGCCACCAGGGCCGCAACGACAAAGCGCGCGCACTGGTGAGCACCGGCGAGCTGCTGGGCATCACGCAGCGCTACGGCCTGCCGGCGTTCCAGGGCTACGCCGAGATCATCCGCTGCTGGGCCACCGGCGACGTCGCCAACATTGCGCAGGCCGATGCCTGGATCCAGGCGCTGTGGGCCATGGGCTGCCGCTACTGCCAGACTTACTACCGCGCCTTCGCTGCCGACACGCTGGCCGCCAACGGGCGCTGGGACGAGGCGCTGCAGCGCATCGACGAATGCCTGCGCATGACCGACGAGCTCAAGGAAGGGCTCTACCGCTCGGAGCTGCACCTGCAGAAGGCCCGCTACCTGCAGGCCTCGGGCGGCGACCGCGGCGCAGTGGCCGCGTGCTTCGCGAAAGCCGCCGAGGTGGCGCGCGAAGGCGCCAAGTACAGGACCGAATACGAGGCGCTGTCGGCGATGCAGGCTTTGGCGGACTCCGCCTCGCCCGACATCGCCGAGCGCCTGAAGAATCTGGCCGCACTGCGGCCGGAGTTGCCCGCGCGCGTGCCGACGCACGCGCCGATTTCCTCTTGAACCAAGGATGAAGTAATCATGACTTTCCAAGTCCAAAGCGGTGATCCGCTGCTCGAGTTCCGCCTGGCCTACCTGCGCGCCATCGCCCGTTCGTGGCAGGACGACGCCTACCGCCGCGAACTGCTCGACCAGCAGGACATCCAGCCGATGCTGCACCGCGACTTCGGCCTGCCGACGGCCTGGCCGCAGCTGGACGTGTCGCTGTTCCAGAGCCCCGATCCGGCCCAGCGCGCCGAATGGAAGCCGATGCTGACTTCCGGCTGGGTCGGCCCCGACGACTCCTTCGTCATCGTGCTGCCGCAGGCTCCGGCCTCGAACGCCACCGAAGCCCTGGCCGCCTACTACCAGCTGTTCCCGAACTTCATGGGTTCTTCCGCTGCCTTCGAGATTCCTCCGGGCATCGTGGGCGGCGCGCTGCCCACCGGCCTGGGCATTCCCGGCGGCAACGAGGGCTCGCTGCTGGCCTTCGGCGGCGTGGTGCTGCGCGCGATCGCCATCGCATGGCAGTCGCCCGAGCTGCAGTACGAGCTGACCCGCGACCCCGAGACCGACAAGGCGAACGTGCTGAGCCAATGGCTGGGCTACAACAACCCGTTCAACTTCAAGATCCTGTTCACCACCAACTCGGCCTTCACCTGGGACGCGACGAAGTGCGAATGGAACCAGAAGAACGCCGACGGCACCGCGATCAAGAACGCCATCCGCCTGAACTACCCGACGGCACCGGTGGAAGAGAACATGCGCGCCATCGCGCTGACCTCGTACAACAACACGGGCGACCCCTATCCCTTCACCTGCTGAGTCCGCGACAGGGCAGGAGCCGGCCGAAAGCGCGCCCGCGCTGCAGGGTGCCACGGCCACGCTCCTGCTGACGCTGGCCGCGCGCGCCAATTCCGGCGCCGTGGCCGATGCGTCGGTGTTCTCCGATCCCGAGGCAAGGCGCATTGCCGCGTCGCTGCCTTTCGACATCTCGGCCTATGCGGCCGACCCGGCCTTCGTGCGCAGCATCGTGCTGCGCGCAGCGCTCTTCGACCGCTTCGCGGCCGGTTTTCTTTCGGATCATCCCGGCGCCCTGTGCATCACGCTGGGCGCGGGGCTGTGCACGCGCCGCAGCCGGCTCGGCGCCTTGGTGGCGCGCTCGCGCTGGCTCAACATCGACCTGCCCGATGCCATCGGGCTGCGGGCGCAACACGTACCGCACGCCGACGAAGGCGAGGGCGCCGACATTGCCTGCTCCGTGCTCGACGAGCGCTGGCTCGACACCGCCGGCCTGCCGGGCGACCGGCCGGTGCTCGTGATGCTGGAGGGCGTGTGCCCCTACCTGCCGCAGTCTCCGCTGGAGACCGTGCTGCGCAGCCTTGCCGATCGCTTCGCGCAAGGCACGGCACCCTGCGTCGTCGTGCTCGACCACGTGCATCCGGTGCTCGCGGCCCAGTCGACGGCCGTGGGCGGCATGCGGCTGCCGGTGGTTTCGGGCTTCGAGAACGCCGCGCAGATCGCGCGCCTGCATCCGTCGATGCGGGTGCTCTCGGAAGACCACATCTACGGGCAGTTCTCGGAAAAGCACCGGCTCTTCGAAGCGGCATTCCGGGCCACGACCGGCGCATCGCCGTACGGCGTGGTGCGCCTCGAACTGGGGCGCCACGGCGATGAATAGCGCCGTGACTCCCGATTTCTTCTCCGACGTCTTCCGCTGGCACGACAGGTTCCTGCCGCCAGTGGTGCTTCAAGACCGCCTGCTGCTGGCCAGCGAGAACGACCTGCTGGTGCTGGGCTCGCCCGGCGTCATGGCCCTGGAGCGGGTGCTTCGCGAAGGCGTCAGCCTCGCCGCCTATTGCCGTACCGGGGAAGCCGCCGCGCAGCTCGCGCAGATGCTCCATGCGCTGGAGACGCTGGCGCGCCAGGGGCTGGTTCGGCCTGTCGCGAAGGGCGACACCGATTCCTGGCTGGTTCCCGATTATTCGGCGGTGCCCGTGCGCACCGCCCTGTCCGGCGATGTGGACGCGGTCGCGCTGTCGAAGGCCGTCGGCGGCGATGTGCCCGGCCACTGGGCACGGTCGCTGCCCGCCGGCACCGGCCTCACCCTGGTTTTCTGCGACGACTATCTCGACCCCCGGCTTGCCGTCATCGACGCGCAGCAGCGTGCCGCGGGCCGCCCCTGGCTGCTGGTCAAGCCGACCGGCGAGCAGGCCATGGCCGGCCCGGTCTTCAGGTCTTCCGGCCCGTGCTGGCACTGCCTTGCGCATCGCTGGCTCCGGAACCGCCCGGCACGTGCCTGGTGGCAATCGCGCCACGGAAACGAAGAAAGCGGCTCGCCGGTGCGTGCCGGCGAAGGGCTCGTCGCCGAGCGCCTCGGCCAGCTGCTCCCGATCGCGCTCGACATCGTGGCGCAGGCGGATGGCGCCCAGGTGCGGACGCTGGATTCGCCGCAGCCTCATTTCGTCGCCGTCCGCCCGCAATGCCCGCATTGCGGAACGCCGAATCTCGTGGCGCGCCGGCAGCGCGAGCGCGTCGTGCTGGCGCCCGGCCTGCCCACCGCGAGCCACGACGGCGGCTGGCGCACCGTGCCGGCCTCGGTCACCGGGGAGCGGCTGATGCGCCATGTCAGCCCGCTCACCGGCGCGGTCGCGCGCATCGTGCCGCTGAACGCCGAGACCGAGGGCGCGCTGACGGTCTACCGCAGCGAGATCTTCAGGACGCCGCCGGCCGGCGACGACGAACTGCCCGGCGTGCTGACCCAGGTGTGCCTGGGCAAGGGCATGTCGATGGAGCAGTCCCTCGCCAGCGCGCTTTGCGAGGCGGTCGAGCGGCATTCGGCCTTCTTCCAGGGCGACGAGGCCTGGGTGATCGCGCCCGCGGCCGACCTGGACGCGCCCTGCATCGAGCCGCAGGCGCTGGCGCTCTTCAGCGACCGGCAGCGCGAACGCTTCCACACGCACAAGCCGCCGCACGCGGCGACCACGTCCGCCGCGCCGCAGGAAGCAGCGTCATGGTGGACGCCCGCCTGGTCGCTGACCGCCGACGAGCCCCGCTACCTGCCGCTGGCCTTCTGCTTCGCCAATGCACCGGCGCAGAGCCAGTTCCACGTGGGCTGGACCTCCAACGGCTGCGCGGCGGGGAATACGCGCGAGGAAGCCATCCTCCAGGGCTTTCTCGAACTGGTGGAGCGCGACGCCGCCGCCATTTGGTGGTACGGCCGGCACCGCAGGCCGGCGGTCGGGCTCGACAGCCTGTCTGCGGAGATCCTCCAGCGCATCGAGCGCACCTGCGGCCCGCGCTGGGAGCGCTGGGTGCTCGACATCACGCACGATTTCGGCATTCCGGTCGTCGTCGCCGTCGGTCGTCATCTGGACACGGGCGCCTGGGCCGTCGGCTTCGGGTGCAGCCCCGACCGGGCGCTGGCATGCGAGCGGGCGCTCACCGAGATGAGCCAGCTGATCGCGGCCGGCAAGAGCTTCGCGGTGCCGGCCGCCGAATCCGGGGAGGAGGGGGCGCCGGCCTTTCTCCTGCCCGCAGGCGCCGCGCCGGTTGCGGCGGCCCCCGCCGCCCGGTCCGACATCGCCGGGGAGATCCGCCGCTGCGTCGGCATCGCCGCCTCGCTCGGGCTGGAAACCATCGTCCTGGACCACACCCGCCCCGATCTCCCCCTGTGCACGGTGAAGGTGGTGGTGCCGGGCCTGTGCCACATCTGGCCGGAACTTGGCAATCCGCGCCTGTACGGCGTGCCGGTCGCCCTCGGATGGCGCGACACTTCCCTGCGCGAAGGCGACCTGAATCCGCAGGCGCTGTACGTGTGAGATCGCGTAGGAGAATGCGGCGATGGCCATCTTCAGGAACAAGCTCGACCGGCGTGCCACCGTGCTGCGGCCGGTACATGCATTCGGCCGGCGCGCCTCGGTCTGCCAGACGGTGCTGCAGGCGCCCGACGTGTCCCAGGTCCACGCGATGGTGCGCTGGAGCCGGCAGGCGTGGGAAATCGCCGACCAGAGCCGCAACGGCACCACGCTGAACGGCCAGCGCCTGCCCAGCGGCCGCTGGACCGCGCTGCCGGCCGGCGCTGAGGTCCGCATGGGCATCGGCGACGAGTCGGTCTGGACCGTGGAAGACCTCTCGCCGCCGGCCACCTGCCTCTTTCCGTCCGGCGTCGACGAAGCCGGCGGCATCGTGGAGCTGAACCTGCGCGAGAACCTGCTGCCGGACGAGCACGAGCCCGAGGCGAACGTGTATTTCCAGGACGGCAAGTGGATGCTGGAGCACATCGACGGCATCGAGCTGCTGAGCGACGGCGCCACGGTGCGCACCTCGTCCGGCACCTGGGAGTTCGTGCTGTGCGACGACCTGGACCTCACCTCCGAGACGCCCATATCGACGCCCATGCCGGTGCCGATGTCGGCCGGCGTGGCCCTGCACTTCGAGGTCAGCCAGAACGAGGAGCACACCAGCCTGAACCTGGTGGCGCAGGGCAGGTCGGTGCCGCTGGGCGAGCGCATTCACCACTACACGCTGGTCACGCTGGCGCGCCTGCGCCAGAAGGACGCGCAGCGCGGCATCGCGCCGCAGAGCCAGGGCTGGGTCGGGCTCGACGAGCTGTCGCGCATGCTGGGCGTGGAGCCTTCCTACGTGAACATCCAGATCTTCCGCGCCAAGCACCAGATCCTGAACGCGCTGCCGGCGCACCTGGCCGAGCCGCCCTTGGTCGAGCGCCGGCGCGGTACCGTGCGCCTGGGCAACTACCCCTTCGAAATTCGTGGCGGAGCGCAACCTCTGTAATCGTCTGTAATTCAAATCACCCCCTGCGCTCCCTAGAGTGAGGTCCAGCACGGTGCCATCGTGGCCCGTACTGCCGCCCACCACTCTGTTTCATTCGGGAAGTCGTCATGGGAATGATCTATTCCGTCACGGTCAACAACCATGCAAGCCACTCGGCCTACTTCATGGTGTTCCAGAACGACCCGACGCAACTGGCGCCGAATGCGCTGTCGCTGGCCTGGTTCGCCAGGTTCTCCAACCCGGGGCCGACCTCCCGCGTCAAGTTCCAGTGGAGCGTCGATGTGGGCTTCGCCTGGGCCGAGACCGGCGAGCTGCAGCCCGGCGTGCAGTTCACCCCCACCGAAACCTACGAGCCGAGCGGTGCCAACAACAAGATCACGCTCGACTGCAATCGCACCTACCGGTTCGTGAATCCCTCGCAGGGGCCCGAGCAGTCGCGCCTCTATCTGGCCCAGTCGACGGCCATTCCGGCCAGGTCGGCCGCCGCCGTGGGCGTGACCATGGGCGGCAGCACCGTGTACGCGGTGCAGGCGCGCACCGGCCAGAACCTGACCTTCTCGCCGCATCCGAAGTACTTCATCGCCTACGGCGACTTCGAGGAAGGCGACGTGATCGACGTCGGCGCGATCGGCAACCCGCTGGAGCTGGCGTACCCGCCCGGCGTCTATGCACTGACCACCACGCTGAACGCGGACGGAAGCTGGGACCAGCCGGAGAGCCTGGCGCTTTCGAACGCAAGCCGCCTGCGCATGCTCGCGGCGGCATGAAGAACTCCAAGCCTGTCACACGCCTTGTGGCTTCGTTGAGGACGACGACCATGAAGAAAAGAAGCACCCGCCACCCTGTCCACCCAGCCACCCCCGGCACGGTGCCGGCGGCGGCCATCGAATTCCAGGAGTCCGGCCATGCACATGCGGCAAGCAACAGTTGAGAGAGTGGCCATGCGGCGCGTGTGCCTGGTGCCCCGGGGCGGCCACCTGGAGGATCCGCAGGTCGACTGCCTGCCGATGGAGGAGGAGGTCTGGGAGCGCGGCTACACGCTGGTGATCGACGAGGTCAAGCGAGGTCTCCTGCAGGACTTCTGGAGGAACTACTACGGCGCCTCCGCCGAGATGGCGATGTCGGGCAACCGGCTGATGGAACTACGCAAGGACATCATGGCGATCACGCCCGACTGCCTGGGCGAGCCGGCCGTGTTCCAGTTCCTGGTGCAGCTGACCCGCATGTGCGTGCGTGCCTACAGCCAGCAGGGCACGCTGCAGGTAGTGGCGGAATAAAGTTCTCCCCCAGGCTGCGCGCACTTCGTGTCGCTTCGCCAACCCCCTTCCGGGGCGACACCTGCGGCCCGGCGGAGCCGGTTCCGCGGTGTCCTGCGAATGGGGAGGGGCGCGCGAGGGGGTTAGGAATTTGGCGCCTGCAGCTGGGCGCCCATCTTCTGGTGGATCAGGTTCACGGCCTTCAGCGGGCGCAGCATCACCTTGAACTCGGTGATCTTCCCTTCGTCGTTCCACTTCATCATGTCGACGCCGTTGATCTGGATGCCGTCGAGTTCCAGCGCGAATTCGAGCACGGCGTCGCGCTCCGATTTCAGCTCCCGCACGTAGCGGAAGCTCTCGTTGAAGAAGACCTGGAATGCCGCCGCCAGGTATTTCTGCGTGATGCGCTTGCCCACCTGGGGCGTGTGCACCACCGGTGAATGGAATACCGCCGCGTCGTCGAGCAGGGCGTCGAGCCCTGCGACATTGCGTTCCTTGACGAGCCGGTGCCAGGTGGCGAGGGTGTCGATCGGCATGAGTCTCCTGGGGCTGTTGTGGTCGATGCCCGCCATTTGACGCATGCGCGGCAGCCATGGCAAGGCGCCGCGCGCGCCTAGGCGACTCTGCCGCGACCCGTGCTTCAGGCCAGCCGGTCCAGCAGGCTGTACCACGCCACGCCGCCCGCGATATAGAAGCGCTGCAGACCATGCAGCGGTATTGGCCGTATCGGCGACACCGGGTACGGAAAATCCGCCCCCGCGTCCAGCATCCGCGCCGCCACGTGCCGGCCCATGCTCGTGGCCAGCGCGATGCCCCGGCCGTTGTAGCCCAGCGCGATCGTCATGCCCGGCGCCGGCGTGTGCACGTGCGGCATGAAGTCGCGCGTGACGGCGATGCGGCCGGCCCAGCGGTACTCGTAGCGCAGCCGCCCGAGCTGCGGGAACAGCAGCTCCAGCGAGCGCTCCAGGTGCGCGAAATCGGCCGGACCGGCCGGATCGGCGAAATGGCCGCGCCCGCCCATCAGCAGGCGGCCCTGCGCGTCCTTGCGGAAATAGAGCAGCAGGCGCTGCGAGGTCGAAGCGGTTTCGCCGCGCGGCAGGATGGCGTCGGCCGCCGCGCCCTTCAGCGGCTCGGTGGCCACGATGAAGCTGTTGGCCGCCAGCACCGTGCGCTTCAGCCCCGGCCACAGCGCGCCGGTGTAGCCGTTGGTCGCGATGAGCACCTGCCCGGCGGTGACGCTCGCGCCCGTAGCCGTGCTCGCATGCCAGTGCGAACCGCGACGCTCCAGCGCCGTGACCTCGGTGCCGCCGTGCACCGCCGCGCCCAGGCTTTGCGCGGCGCGCACCAGCCCGCGCGTGTAGGCCAGCGGCTGGATGCCGCCGGCGCGGCCGTCGAGCCATCCGCCGGCGAAGGTGTCGGTGCCCAGCCGCGCCGCGACGGCCGCTCGATCCAGCGTCTCCGTCTTCGCGCCGCGCCTGGCCCATTGCGCGGCGCGCGCGTGCAGGCCGGCCACGTCCTTCTCCGAATAGGAAAGCTGCAGCCAGCCGTTGCGCACCGGCTGGCAGTCGATGCCGTGGCGCGCGATCAGTTCGAACACCAGGTCGGCCGAGCGAGAGACCGCGTCGATCAGCGGCTCCGCACGCTCGGCGCCGAAGATCCGCACGAGTTCGTCGGGGTCGTGCTTCAGCGTCGGGTTCACCTGTCCGCCGTTGCGCCCAGAGGCGCCCCAGCCGGGCTCGTGCGCTTCCAGTACGCAGACCTGTGCGCCGGCCTCGGCCAGGTGCAACGCGGCCGAGAGGCCCGTGAAGCCGCCACCAATGATCAGCACGTCGGCCCTGCGCGACTCGGCCAGAGGCGGCGTCGGCGATGCCGGCGGCGCAGTGGCGGCCCAAAGGGAGGGTGGCAGTGCGCCAGCGCTCATGCGCGCACCTCCGCGGACGCCGCGGCGCCGGAAGGATGCAGCACGCGGCGCAGGAAGTCCTGCGTGCGCGCATGGCGCGGCGCGCCCAGCACCTGCGCGGACGGGCCTTCCTCCACGATGCTGCCGCTGTGCAGGAAGCACACGCGGTCGGCCACCTCGCGGGCAAAACCCATCTCGTGCGTGACCACGATCATCGTCATGCCCTCGTCGGCCAGCGCGCGCATCACGCCGAGCACGTCGCCGACCAGCTCGGGGTCGAGCGCCGACGTGGGCTCGTCGAACAGCATGGCCTCGGGCTTCATCGCGAGCGCGCGGGCGATCGCCACGCGCTGCTGCTGCCCGCCCGAGAGCTGCGCCGGCCAGGCCTGCGCCTTCTCGGCCAGCCCGACCTTGGCCAGCAGCGCCATCGCTTCCTCGCGTGCCTGCGCGGCGCTCTGGCGCAGCACGTAGACGGGGCCTTCCATCACGTTCTCCAGCACCGTGCGGTGCGGGAACAGGTTGAAGCGCTGGAACACCATGCCCATGCGGCTGCGCAGCCGGTGGATGTTCGGCGCGTCGCGGTCCACGCGCTCGCCGAAGGCGCGGATCTCGCCGCCCTCGTAAGACTCCAGCGCGTTGATGCAGCGAAGCACCGTCGACTTGCCCGAGCCCGACGGGCCGATCAGGCACACCACCTCGCCCTTGTCCACATGCAGGCTCACGCCCTGCAGCACGCGGTGCGCGCCGAAGCGCTTTTCGAGTCCCTCGACGTGGATCATGGCTGCTTCCTCCCGGCGGCGAAGCGCTTCTCGAGCCGGCGCAGGCCGTACACCAGCGGCAGGCTCATCAGCAGGTAGAGCAGGGCGACCAGCGTGTAGACGGTCATGTTCTGGAAGGTCGACGAGGCAATGAGCTGGCCGGCGCGCGTCATCTCGGCCACGGTGATGGTCGAGACCAGCGAGGAGTCCTTCAGCATCATCACCAGCGTGTTGCCGTAGGGCGGCAGCGCGATGCGGAAGGCCTGCGGCAATATCACCCGCCGCATGATCAGCGCCGAGCGCATGCCCATGGCCTGCGCCGCCTCGCGCTGGCCCGGGTCTACCGCCTCGATGCCCGCGCGGAAGTTCTCCGCCTGGTAGGCCGAATAGGCGATGCCCAGCCCGATCACGCCGGCCTGGAAGGCCGTGAGCTGCACGCCGAAATCCGGCAGCACGAAGTAGATGTAGAAGAGCTGCACGATGATCGGCAGACCGCGGATCACGTTGATCACCGCAGTAGCCGCCATCGACAACGGGCGCACCGGCGAGAGCTTCATCAGCGCGAGTCCGAGGCCGAGCACGCTGCTCAGCAGGAAGGAGAGCACGGTCACCTGCACGGTGACCACGGCACCCTGCAGGAGGATCGGCAGGAAGTCCTGCGCGTGCTGGAGGAAGGAGGGAGCAGCCATGAGTCAGAGCGCCCTCAGATGCCCCATTTCTGGACGATCTTGGCGAGCGTGCCGTCGGCCTTGATCGCCGCGATCGCCTTGTTGATGCGCGCCAGCGTCTCCGCGTCCCCCTTGCGCACCACCAGGCACACATCGCCCACGTTCACTGGCTTGTAGCTGTCAACCAGCTTCACGCCGGGGAAGGTGTTCTGGCGGATCTGGTAGGCCATGATGGGCTGGTCGCCGAGGCCCGCCTTGATGCGCCCGAGCGAGAGGTCGCGCGTCATGTCGGCCACCGAGTCGTAGCTGCGCACTTCCTTGAAGATGCCCTTCTTGTTGAGCATGTCGAGGAACACCGTGCCGACCTGCGCGCCCACCACCTCGCCCTTGAGCTCGTCGAGCGAGACGTATGCGCGGGTGTCGTCGGCCTTGACGATCAGGCCCTCGCCGTAGGAGTACACCGGGTCGCTGAAGTCGACTACCTCCTGGCGCGCCGGCGTCTTCAGCATGGCGGCGGAGACGATGTCGATCTTGCGCGCGGTGAGCGAGGGGATCAGCGCCGAGAACACCGTCTGCTGCACGTTCACGCCGAAGCCTCCGGCCTTGCCCACGGCGGTGACGGTGTCGACCATCATTCCCTGGATGCTGTTGGTCTTCACGTCGAGGAAGGTGAAGGGCACGCCGGTGGCGGTGGCGCCCACGTTGTAGGTGGGCGCGGCGCCCTGCGCGGCGGCCAGGGAGGCGGCGCCGGCGATGCAAAGACCCAGGGCCAGGCGATGAAGGCGGCGAACGATGCGATTCATGGAAGCACTCCTCGAAGCAAGGGATGTTGAAGAAAGAGACAAGAAAAAAGAGGCAGCGAAGGAAAGTGATGCGGGGCAGCGCGATGCAACATGCATGCCAATAATCGATTCTTTTGAATCTCTAGACAATAAATACAAACCACTAGTCGAATCATAAATATCGATATTCGATATTTCGAAGGGATGTGGCTATACTCCACCGCCATGGACGCCACCCCCGACACAGCCCCCGAAGACAGCCAGAGCCTGCTTTTCAACCAGTCGCTGGAGAAGGGCCTGGCCGTGCTGCGCGCCTTCAGCGCCCGGCGCCGCACCATGACGCTGGCCGACGTGGCCGAGGCCACCGACATCACCAAGAGTTCGGCCCAGCGCATGGTCTTCACGCTCGAGAAGCTGGGCTATGTGCGCAAGCACCCGAAGACGCGGCGTTACCAGCTCACGCCCAGGGTCATGGAGATCGGCTTCAACTACCTCGCGGCCCATTCGCTGATCGACGTGGCCAACCCGTTCCTGTCGGAGCTCACCAAGGTGACGACAGAGACCTCCTGCCTCACCGAACCCGACGGGCTGGACATGGTCTATGTGGCGCGCTTCGTCAGCGCGCAGTTCGTACCGGTGCACATGCCCATCGGCAGCCGCATTCCCATGTATTGCACCGCTTCGGGGCGTGCCTTTCTCAGCGCGCTGCCCGAGGACGAGGCGCGCGCGCTCATCGAAGCCTCCGACCGCGTGGCGCACACCATGCACACCCGCACCGGCGTGGACGAGATCCTGGAAGAGCTTCGCCAGGCGCGCCAGCAGGGCTTCGCCACCAATGCCGAGGAGCTCTTCCTCGGTGACATGACCGTCGCCGCGCCCGTGCTGGGCGCGCAGGGGCGGCCGGTGGCCTCGGTGCACGTGGTGGCGCCCACCAGCCGCTGGACGCTGGAGGAGGCGGTGCGCAAGCTGGCGCCCACGCTGCTGCTGTGCGCACGCTCGCTCACCAGTTCGGCACGCAGCATCGACTGAGACCTATACGGTTTCAGACATCGCGCCGGCAGGTGGCTGCCCTTATGCTGTGCGGGATCACAACGCAGCAGCAGTTCGCACCCACCATGACCGATTTCCGCCCCACCTACGACAAGAGCTTCGACCGCATCGCCGCCGACCGCCTGCCCGCGCTGCTGCGCGCCATGCCCAAGGCTGAGCTGCACATGCACATCGAGGGCTCGCTCGAACCCGAGCTCATCTTCGCGCTCGCGCAGCGCAACGGCGTGTCCATTCCCTACGCCAGCGTCGAGGAACTGCGCAAGGCCTACGCCTTCACCAACCTGCAGAGCTTCCTGGACATCTACTACGCCGGCGCCAGCGTGCTGCTCAAGGAGCAGGACTTCTACGACATGGCCTGGGCCTACCTGGAGCGCGCCGCGGCCGACAACGTGGTGCACACCGAAATGTTCTTCGACCCGCAGACGCACACCGCGCGCGGCGTGCCGATGGAGACGGTGGTCAACGGCCTGCACCGCGCGTGCACCGATGCACGCTCGAAGCTGGGCGTGAGCGCCGCGCTCATCCTGTGCTTCCTGCGGCACCTGAGCGAGGAAGATGCCTTCGAGACGCTGGAGCAGGCGCTGCCCTACCGCGACAAGTTCATCGGCGTGGGGCTCGATTCGAGCGAAGTGGGCCATCCGCCCGAGAAGTTCGCCCGCGTGTTCGCGCGCTGCCGCGAGCTGGGCTTCCACCTCGTCGCCCACGCGGGAGAAGAGGGCCCGCCCGAATACGTCTGGAGCGCGCTCGACGTGCTGAAGGTCGAGCGCGTCGACCACGGCGTGCAGAGCACCAGGGACCCGGAATTGATGAAGCGCCTCGCGAAGAACCGCATTCCGCTGACCGTCTGCCCACTGTCGAACCTCAAGCTCTGCGTGTTCCCCGACCTGTCGAAGCACAACCTCGGCGCGCTGCTCGACGCGGGGCTGGTGGCCACCGTCAACTCGGACGATCCGGCCTACTTCGGCGGCTACATGAACCAGAACTTCACCGAGACCTTCGCCGCCACCGGCCTGAGCGTGCAGCAGGCCTGGCAGCTCGCGGCGAACAGTTTCGAGGGCAGCTTCATCGACGCGGCCGCCAGGCGCGCCTACGTCGAGCGGCTCAACGCCGTCTTCGCGAGCTTCTGATCGGCGGCGGCGGGCCGCGCCACCAGCAGCGGCATCGCCACCAGCGCACAGGCGCTGGCCGCCAGCCACACCATCGGCCAGCCCTGCAGCGCCAGCAGGTGCGGAATGGAGAAGGGCGTGACGAAGCACACCAGGAACACGCTGGTGTTCGCCATGCCCAGCGCGGTGCCGGCACGCGATGCGCCGGCCAGCGTGGCGAGCTCGGTGTAGGCCACGCCGTGCCATGCCGATACGCACACGCCGCTCACGCCAAGCAGCACGACCAGCGCGATGCGCAGCGCCGCCGAGTCGGCCGCATGCGCGCCCGATGCCAGCGCCAGCACGGCGAGGCCCGCGAACAGGAGAACCGTGAGCCCGCTGCAGGCGCGCAGGTAGGCCGGCCGGTTCCTGTTGCGGTCGGTCCAGCGGCCGCTCCATACGCGCATGGCCATCGCGCCGACCTGCACGAACACCATCGTCGCGGTGATGGTCGCCAGGCCCGCATGGCCGAAGTCGTGCAGGAACACCGTGCCGAAGGAGAGCACCGCGAACTGCGGCGCGCAAAGAATGCCGATGCCGGCCACGATGCGCCACACGCGCTCGTCGCGCAGCGGTCCGCTCTTCGGCGCGGCGGCTGAAGCCGGCAAAGCCGTGTCGCCGGCCACCGCGATGGGCGGTTCATGCACCCACGCCCAACTCATGGCAGCGCTCAGCGCGCACAGCAGCGCGAGCAGGCCATAGAGCGCCGCGAAGCCGAAGTGCAGCGCGACGTAAGGCAGCACCAGCGCGCCGATGCCGCCGCCCATCGGCACGGCCGTCTGGCGGATGCTCATCGCGAGGCCGCGCTCGCTGGCGTCGAACCAGGTCATCACCGCGCGGCCGCTGGCGCCGTTGACACTGCCGCCGAGCAGCCCCACCAGCAGCAGCCCGCTGCCCAGCCAGCCCAGCCCGGGGATGTGCCCCGCGGCCGGCGCGGCCCACAGCGCCATCGCGACCAGCGCGAGCGCCGTGCTGCCCAGGCCCGCCAGCAGAACCGGGCGGTCGCCCCAGCGGTCGGTCAGCAGGCCCCAGGGCAGCTCGCTCACCGCGATGCCCAGCCCCATGAGGCCGAGCACCAGCCCGAGGGTGGCGTTGTCGAGCTGGTAGCCAGTGCGCATCAGCACGGCGGTCATCGGGATGCCGCTGAAGGCCACCGAGAAGGCGGCGTTGGCAGCCACGCCTGCCGCCAGCACCTTCCAGCGATGGCGCGGCGTGAATGAAGAGGGGATGGGGGAAGAGGGTGAATGGGTCATCTTGCCGGGCAGTTTCCGCCTCGGCGAAGGTTTTGAAAATCAGAAAATAATTGGCGAATCGTCCTGAAAAACAGGACGATCGCCACGAAACCCGAAGGAACCGCAATGAGCCAGGTGATGTTCGATCTAGACGTGCTGCGCACTTTCTCCACCGGCATCGCGCTCGGCAGCTTCGCCCGTGCGGCCGACAAGCTGGGGCGCTCTACCTCCGCCGTGAGCGCGCAGCTGAAGAAGCTCGAATCTCAGGCCGGCACTGCGTTGTTCCGCAAGGCGGGCAGGGGGCTGGAGCTCACCGATGCCGGCGAGACCTTGCTGGCGTATGCCCACCGCATGCTCGAACTCAACGACGAAGCCAGCGCCGCGATGCGCGGCGTCGACTTGCAGGGCTCGGTGCGGCTGGGTCTTCAGGAAGACTTCGGCGAGACGCTGCTGCCGGCCGTGCTGGGCCGCTTCGCACGCGCGCATCCCAAGGTGCGCATCGAGGCCTGCGTGGCGCGCAGCGGTGAACTGCGCGAGCGGCTCGAATTGGGCCAGCTCGATCTCGCGCTAGCGTGGGACGTCGGCGACCAGCCGCTGTCGCCGTATGCCGAGCGCGTCGCGCGGCTGCCGCTGCTGTGGATCGGCCCGCGCACGCCGGAGCGCGTCGAGGCGCCGTGGTGGACGCAGCGCGAGCAGCGTGAGCCGCGTGTCGGAGGCGCACGCCAGCCGAAGAGCAAGGAGCCGCTGCCGCTCATCATGCTCGACGCACCCTGTCCGCTGCGCGAGATCGTCATCACCGCGCTCGACAAGGCCGGCGTGCCGTGGCGCCGTGCCTTCGGCAGCGCCAGCCTCGCCGCGCTGTGGGCGGCGGCATCGGCCGGGCTGGGCCTGACGGTGCGCACGCCATTCGGCCTGCCGTCGCACGTGCGGGCCATCGACCGCTCCACGCTTGCGCTGCCCGCGCTGCCGCAGATATCGCTCGTGCTCTATCGTGCGCAGGCCCTGCCCGAGGCGCCGGCGAGCCGCCTTGCCGGGCTGCTGCTGGAGGCCGTTCGCCAGCACGTGCAGCCGGCCGGGTTGCCGATGCGTGAGAATCCGCCGCTGGAGACAAGAACAAAAGTGATACGGCATGGCAACGCAAAACTTCCTGCACCTGTGGGATGACAGGTTCCTCTACATCACACCGGCCATCCAGTCGGGCCTGACGGCCCGCTCGTCGGCCACGCTGCTGGCGTCGGTCAGCGGGCATCCCTTCACGCTGGAGGCGGTCGACGGCACCCGCGTGCACTGCACCGCCGCGCTGGTCGCACCGCACGTGTCGCGGCGGCTCGACGTCGACGGCTGCGGGCTGCTCTCGCTCAACCTCGACCCCGCTTCCAGCGCCTACCGCATGCTCGCGCGCCGCATGGGCGGCCATGGCATCCAGCCCGTCGACGCTCGGCGCTTCGGCGCGCTGCGCGACGACTTCGGGCCGGCGCAATGCGGCGCCTTGTCCAACGAGCGGCTGCAGTCGCTCAGCGCGAAGATGGTCGAGGCCATCACCGAGAGCCCCGAGCTGCAGGCGCCGCTCGATCCACGCATCGACCGCGTGCTGCAGGCCATCCGCGCGCATGCAGGGCAGATCGCGCTGCGCGATCTCGCGGCCGTGGCCTGCCTGTCGCCCGACCGGCTCACGCACCTGTTCGCCGAGCAGGTGGGCGTGTCGGTCAAGCGCTATGCGCTGTGGACCAAGGTGCGCCGCACGGTGCAGCAGTTCACCGGGCAGCGTTCGCTCACCGACGTGGCGCTGGTCAGCGGCTTCACCGATGCGGCGCACATGAGCCGCACCTTCCAGCGCTACTTCGGCCTGCCGCCTTCGTTCCTGGCCAGCCAGGTGCGCGTGACGGCCGATGAGCATGCCTCGCACGCGTGGGGCCAGAACGCGCCGCTGCACTGACGCGATCGGCCGCAGGGGCCATCGCATGCAATGCAGCGGCTGCGTACAAGCCGCGAGCCGTGAGGCTGCCTAAGCTCCGGGACGCTCCGCCAAGAGAGCATCAGCATCAACTGGAGACCTCATGAGACTTTCGATCCGTCGCGGCGTCGTGCCGCCGTCGTTGCTCGCGCTCGCCGCCGCCGCTGCGCTCACCGCCTGTGGAGGCGGTGGTGGAGGAGGCAACGGCTTCGTGTTCTTCCCGTCCTCGCCATCCACGCCGACGAATCCGCCAGCCGAGGCCACCTACAAGGCCGAGATCCGCCGCACGTCGATGGGCGTGCCGCACATCAAGGCCGACAGCTGGCCCGGGGTGGGCTATGGCTACGGCTACGCGCAGGCCGAGGACGACCTTTGCACCATGGCCGACTCGTTCCTCACCTACCGCGGCGAGCGCTCGCAGTATTTCGGCGCCGACGCGAAGCTGGTGGCCAGCAGCACCATCGGCTTGCCGAAGAACATCGACTCCGACTTCTTCCACCGGCATGTCATCTCGGCCGACGTGCTGCAGAAGATGATCGACGCCCAGCCCGACAACCTGAAGAAGCTCGTCGTCGGCTTCGCCGCCGGCTACAACCGCTACGTGCGCGAGGTGAAGGCCGGCGGCACGGCCCATGCGGCCTGCCGCAACGAGGCATGGGTGCAGCCCATCACCACCGACGACATCTATCGCCGCATGTACGCGGCCAACCTTGCGGGCGGCTACAGCAACTTCCTCGCGAACATCGCCAACGCGACGGCGCCTGCCGTGGTGGCGCCCACTAAGGTGTCGGCGCACCGCCCCGCCCAGAAGAAGGCGGCGGTGCAGATGGCGGCGCTGAAGATCGACGGGCCCGAACTGCAGGTCGGCGGCCATGAGGGCGTCGGCAGCAACATGATCGGCTTCGGCACCGCGGCCACCGGCGATTCGAGCCCGCTGCTCTTCGGCAACCCGCACTGGTACTGGCGCGGGCCCGACCGCTTCTACCAGGCGCAGCTCACCATTCCGGGCGAGCTGAACATCAGCGGCACCTCGTTCCTCGGCATTCCGGTGATCCTCATCGGCTTCAACGACAACATCGCGTGGAGCCACACCGTGTCGACTGCGCGTCGTTTCGGCTTCTTCCAGCTGAAGCTCGCAGCGGGCGACACCACCAGCTACATGCGCGACGGCATCGCCGTGAAGATGCAGCCTTCCACGATCACCGTGAAGGTGAAGGGCACCGACGGCGCGATGACGCAGGTCACGCGCACGCTCTACAAGAGCGAATACGGCCCGATGGTCAACTTGGCCCCGATGAACTCGGCACTGGCCTGGAGCCAGACCACCGCGTTCGCGATGCGCGACATCAACGGCGAGAACTTCCGCACCTTCCGCAACTGGCTGCGCTGGAACCAGGCGAAGTCGCTCGACGAGTTCATCGCTATCCAGCGCGAAGAAACCGCGATTCCGTGGGTCAATACCGTCGCCGTGGGCCGTGGCAGCGCCAAGGCCTGGTACGCCGACATCGGCGCGGTGCCCAACGTGTCGCCCGCGCAGGTCACCGACTGCACCACCCCGGCGGGCGCGTCGATGCAGGCCGCGCTGCCGCGCGTGCCGATCTTCGACGGCTCGCGCAGCGCCTGCGACTGGCAGACCGATGCCGACTCGGCGCAGAAGGGCGCCATCGGCGCATCGCGCATGCCCAGCCTGCTGCGCGACGACTACGTGGCGAACATGAACGACAGCTACTGGCTCGCCAACCCGAAGGCGCCGATGACCGGCTTCCCGCCCATCATGGGCCCGGCCGGCTCCGACCCCGTGAGCTTCCGCACCCGCATGGGCAACGTGCTGGCGCAGGGACGCATCGACGGCTCCGACAGCTACGGCGCGAAGGGCGCGACGCCCGACACCGTCAAGCGCATGGTGCTCAATAGCCGCGTGCTCACGGCGGAGCTGTTCAAGGCCGACGTGCTGCCGATCGTGTGCGACGGCACGCCCATCGCGGTGACCAAGGACCCGCTGACCACCGAGGCCATCGGCCCGAGCGTGGATGTGGGCGCTGCATGTACCGCGCTCACGGCATGGGACGGCACGGGCGTGACCGGCGCGAAGGGGGCGCACCTGTGGGACGAGTTCTGGAATCGCGCTTCGCAGATTCCCGCAGCTTCGCTCTACACCGTGCCCTTCGATCCGGCAGACCCGATCCATACGCCGCGCGGCCTCAACAGTGCCGCCAGTACCCAGCTTCGCGAGGCCTTCGGAGCCGCGGTGGCACGCGTGCAGGCCAGCGGCTACGCGGTGGACGCACCCCGTGGTGACTACCTGTTCGCCACGCGCGGCGGCAAGAAGATCCCGCTGTACGGCGGCTGCGGCGGGCCGGGCTACTTCACCATCGCCTGCTCGGAGAACCGGCTCGACAAGGGCGGCTACGCCATGGACGGCAACCCGAACGGCAACAGCTACATGCAGGTCGTGCGATTCCCCGACGGCGGCGTGGAAGCCCACACCTTCCTGACCTTCTCGCTCTCGGACGACCCGGCCTCGGCGCACAACGGCGACTACACGCGCGCCTACAGCGAGGGCAAGTGGCTCAAGGTGCCTTTCTCCGAACCGGAGATCAAGGCCGACGCGAACTACACCAGCAAGTCGGTCGCCGAGTGATCGGCGCCCGGCAATCCTGTCGGGCAGTGAAAAAATGAAAAAAGCGCGTGCGGGGCGCGCCGTCTGCCGCTGGCCGTAAGATCGGCGGCGAACGCGCCACGCACGCTCAGGGCTTACGCAGCTGCGCTCCTCATCCAACAGGAACACACTGCATGCGCCCAAAACTCAGAGGCGGCCTCAGGCCGCTTTTTCTCTTGCCGGTTGCCATGGCCCTTGCGGCCTGTTCAGGCATTTCGAGCCGGTCTTCGACTTCTCATTTCGATGCCTCGGCACGCTCTGCGGGCTACCAGGCCGAGATCCGCCGCACCGCCATGGGCGTGCCGCACATCAAGGCCGGCGACTGGGCCGGCGCGGGCTATGGCTACGGCTACGCACAGGCCCAGGACAACCTTTGCACCATGGCCGACGGCTTTCTCACCTACCGCGGCGAGCGCTCCGAGTTCTTCGGGGCGCAGGCGAAGCCGCCAGCCAGCAGCACCACCGGCAAGCCCGCGAACATCGATTCGGACTTCTTCCATCGCCACGTGATCACGGACGAAGTGATCGACGCCATGGACCGCGCGCAGCCCGCGGCCATCCGGGGCATGGTCGAAGGCTTCGCCGCCGGCTACAACCGATACGTGCGCGACCTGAAGAGCGGCGCCGTGGACAAGGGCAATGCCCACGCGGCCTGCCGCAACGAAGCGTGGGTGCGGCCGGTGAGCGCCACAGACATCTTCCGCCGCATGTACGCCACCAACCTCGCGGCGGGCTACAGCAACTTTCTCTCGAACATCGCGAACGCGGCACCGCCCGGCGCCGGGGTGTCGTCGCCCGGGACGAGCGACGCGCAGCCTATGGCGCTCCAGGTCGGCGGCGCGGCGGGCGTGGGCAGCAACATGATCGGCTTCGGCACGGCCGCCACCGGCGATTCGAGCCCGCTGCTCTTCGGCAACCCGCACTGGTACTGGCGCGGGCCTGACCGCTTCTATCAGGCGCAGCTCACCATTCCGGGGCAGCTCGACGCGAGCGGCACCTCCTTCCTCGGCGTGCCGGTGCTGCTGATCGGCTTCAACAACGACATCGCGTGGAGCCACACCGTGTCGGCGGCGCGGCGCTTCGGCCTCTACCAGCTCGCGCTCGTGCCCGGCGACGCCACCAGCTATCTGCGCGACGGCAAGCCCGTGAGGATGCAGGCCCGTGCCATCACCGTGAAGGTGAAGCGGGCCTCGGGCCGTGTCGAGCCGGTGACGCGCACGCTCTACGCCTCGGAATACGGCCCGCTCGTGAACCTGGGCGCAATCAATCCGGCGCTGGCCTGGAACCGGTCCGCTGCCTTCGCCATCCGCGACATCAACGCCGACAACTTCCGCACCTTCCGCACCTGGCTGCGCTGGGCGCAGGCGAAGTCGCTCGACGAGCTCATGGCCATCCAGCGCGAAGAAGCTTCGATCCCCTGGGTCAACACCGTGGCCGTGGGCCGGGGCAGCGCCCAGGTCTGGTACGGCGACATCGGCGCAGTGCCCAACGTTTCGCCCGAGCAGGTGGCCAACTGCACCACGCCGGCCGGCAAGGCGATGGCGGCCGTGCTGCCGCGCGTGCCCGTGTTCGACGGCTCGCGCAGTGCCTGCGACTGGCAGACCGATGCCGATTCGGTGCAGAAGGGTGCCATTGGCGCCTCGCGCATGCCGAACCTGTTGCGCGACGACTATGTGGCGAACATGAACGACAGCTACTGGCTCGCCAACCCGAAGGCACCGCTCACGGGCTACCCGGCCATCTTCGGACCGACCGGCAGCGACGCGCAGAGCTTCCGCACGCGGCTCGGTCACCTCATCGCGCAGGGCACGGCCAAGGGCGCGACGGTCCAAGCAGTCGAGCGTGCGACGCTCGACAGCCGCGCCTACACCGCCGAGCTGTTCAAGGCCCCCGCGCTGGAGATGGTGTGCGGCGTGCCCCGCATCGAGGTGAAGGGTGACGCGCAGACCGGCGAGTCGTTCTCGCCGCCGCGGGGCGTCGACACCGGTCCCGCCTGCGAGGTGCTGAAGGCATGGAACAACACCGGCGTGGCCTCGGCGCGCGGTGCTCACGTATGGGACGAGTTCTGGGCGCGCGCCGTGCGCCTGCCTGCCGACAAGCTCTATGCCGTGCCCTTCAGCGCGAACGACCCCATCGGCACGCCACGCGGCCTCAAGGCCTCGGCAGCCGACGACCTGCGCCAGGCCTTCGGCGCGGCCGTGCTGCGCGTGCAGGCCAGCGGCTACGCGCTCGACGCGCCGCGCGGCGAAGCTCTTTTCGTGACGCGCAACGGCCGCAAGGTGCCGCTGTCCGGCGGTTGCGATACCCAGGGCTATTTCACCGTCATGTGCTCGGAGAACCCGCTCGACAAGGGCGGCTACACCATGGACGGCGACCCCAACGGCAACAGCTACATGCAGATCGTGCGGTTCCCCGCCGGCGGCGTCGAGGCCCACACCTTGCTGAGCTTCTCGCTGTCGGACGACCCGGCCTCGGCGCACAATGCCGACTACACGCGGGCCTACAGCGCCGGACAGTGGCTGCGCCTGCCGTTCTCCGAATCGGAGATCAAGGCCGATGCTGCCTACAGCAGCGTGACCATCCGCGAGTGAGGCAGAGGGGCGAAGTAGCGCTTCAGCGCCGCTTCACCAGCCAGTTCCACGCGGCACCCGCAGCCATCAGCACGCAGGTGCCGAGGAACACGGCGCGCATGCCGATGTGCCCGCCCACGAAGCCGCCGAGCAGCGGCCCCGCCACCTGGCCCGTGTACTGCGCCGAAGTCGAGTAGCCCAGCATGTTGCCGGCCACGCGCTCGGGCACGTTGTGGCGGATCACGCTCGCGATGCACGGCAGCAGCCCGCCGAGCGAAAGCCCCATCAGGAAGCGCAGCACCACCAGCTGCCAGCCCGAGCTGACGAAAGCCTGCGGCACCAGCAGCAGCGCCGACACCGCGAGGCAGCCGACGATCACGTTCCAGTGACCCACGCGATCGGCCAGCTTGCCCAGCCGCGAGGCCGAGAGGATGCTGCCCAGCGCAGCCGCCGACATCACGAGGCCGGCCATCATCGTCACGCGGTTCGGGTCTTCCACCAGCGTGGCGACGTAGACGGTGATGATCGGCTCGATCGACATGTTCGCCAGCATCAGCAGCATGCCGGTGAAGAGCATCGCGACCAGGGGGCGCTTGTCGGGCACGGCGGCCCAGCCGGTCTGCTCGGCAGCACTGCCGCCATCCTGCTTGCGTGCGGCAGGTGCCTTGCGCTCCTCGCGAATGAGGAAGGCTGTCGCGAGAAAGGCCACGAAGATGATCGCGCCCGCCGCGAAAAAGGTGGCGCGGATGCCGATGAGCGGCGGCAGCGCGCCACCGACCAGCGGCCCCACCAGGTTACCCGCCATGATCGCCGATGACATCGTGCCCAGCGCCCAGCCGGTGCGGTCCTTGGGCGTCTGGGTGGCCACCAGCACCATCGAGCCCGAGGCGTAGCCGCCCAGCAGCCCCGCCAGCAGCCGCAGCCCCACCAGCTGCCACACATTGCCCGCGACGCCGATCAGCGCCATTGCCACCGCCATGCCCAGGCTCGCGCGGATCAGCATCGGCTTGCGCCCGTAGCGGTCGGCCAGCCGGCCCCACAGCGGCGCCACCAGCGCGGCGCTCAGGAAGGTGGCGCCGTACGCCGCGCCCGACCACTGGACGATGGCCGCGTGGTCCTTTACGCCAAGCTGCTCGACGTACAGCGGCAGGAAGGGCAGCAGCAGCGTCATCGCGATGATGGTCGTGAAGGAGCCGAACATGCAGACGGCGAGGTTGCGCTGCCAGTGGAGATTGGCGCCCTGCTCGGCTGAAGGGGCGGTCGTTGTTGCGGTTGTCGTCGGTTGCGTCATGGGGAACACCCATTGTGGGACGACGCATGCGCGATGGCGCTTGCCGATTGGCGGCGGCGGCCATCGTAGCGCGGCAAGGCATGCCGCGAGTCCCTGATGCCTGCGCGGTTGGACCAGGTCGCTTAGTCTCGCGTCCTGCATCGTTCGTAAACCTCCTTTCAGGACATCGCCATGAAACGCATCGGCGTGCTCGTCTTCCCCGGCTTCCAGATCCTCGACCTCGCCGCCATCGCCGCGTTCGAGCTTGCGAACATTCACGCCGGCAAGCCGGTCTACCAGGTCGAGCTCCTGTCGGAGGAGGGAGGCCTCGTGGCCAGTTCGTCGGGCGTGAGCACGGACAGCAGGCGCTTCGGCACGGCGAGGTACGACACGCTCGTGCTGAGCGGCGCGCTCTTCATCGCGCCCACCTCCGACAAGATGTGCCGCTTCCTGCGCGCCGGGCTGCGCAATGCGCGCCGCGTGGCCAGCATCTGCACCGGCGCCTTCGGGCTGGCCGACGCGGGGCTGCTCGACGGCCGCAAGGCGACCACGCACTGGTCCTTCGCGGGCGAACTGCAGAAGCGCCATCCCGCGGTGAAGGTGCAGCCCGACCGCATCTTCATCAACGACGGGCCGGTGTGGACGTCGGCCGGCATGACCGCGGGCATCGACCTCGTGCTGGCATTGGTGGAGGAAGACCTCGGCGTGGAAGCGGCGCGCTTCGCGGCGCGCAAGCTGGTCGTCTACCACCGGCGCGCGGGCGGGCAGTCGCAGTACTCCGCGCTGCTGGAGCTGGAGCCCAAGTCCGACCGCATCCAGAAGGCGCTGGTGCATGCGCGGGCCAACCTGCGCGATACGCTGTCGGTGGAGGAACTGGCCGAGGTCGCGCACCTGAGCCCGCGCCAGTTCAGCCGTGCCTTCAAGGCGGAGACAGGCCAGTCGCCCGCGCATGCGGTGGAGAACCTGCGCGTGGAGGCGGCGCGTGCGCTGATCGACGAAGGCAGCCTCGCGCTCGGCGTGGTCGCGCGCGAAACGGGCTTCGGCGACCCCGAGCGCATGCGTCGCGCCTTCCTGCGCACGCTGGGGCAGCCGCCACAGAGCGTGCGACGCGTGGCGCGCCGGGAGGCGGCCGTGGCCTGAGCGGCAGGATGTCCTGAAAGGTGGCTTATATGACATTTACGCCATAGCCTTGCAGGAGGAGACTTTCCCCACCGCCGCACACATCGATGCGGCGAAAAAGGAAAGCTCCATGACCGCAACTACTACTACTACTACTACTACTGCTGCTGCTTCGGCAAATTCCCCCAAGGGCACGGCCCTCGTCACCGGCGCGTCGTCCGGCATCGGCGCCGTGTACGCGGACCGTCTCGCGCGGCGCGGCTTCGACCTGATCCTCGTGGCGCGCAACCGCGAACGCCTCGAGGCGCTGGCCGCGAAGCTGGTGCGCGAAACCGGCCGCAAGATCGAGGTTCTTCCCGCCGACCTGATGAGCCGCAAGGACCTCGCGCCAGTCGAGGCCGCGCTGCGCACCCGCAGCGACATCACCATGCTGGTGAACAACGCCGGCGTCGGCGCCGCCGCCCCGCTGCTGGCCTCCGACGTCGACAAGATGGAAGAGATGATCGCGCTCAACGTGAGCGTGCTCACGCGGCTCACCTATGCGGCCGTGCCCGGCTTCGTGGAACGCGGCGAAGGCACGCTGGTGAACATTGCCTCCATCGTCGCGATCTCGCCGGAGACGCTCAACGGCGTGTACGGCGGCAGCAAGGCCTTCGTCCTCGCGTTGAGCCAGTCGCTGCAGCACGAGCTCAAGGACAAGGGCGTGCGTGTGCAGGCCGTGCTGCCAGGCGCGACGGCTACCGAGTTCTGGGGCATCGCAGGCGTGCCGATGGAACACCTGCCCAAGGAGATCGTCATGACAGCGCAAGACATGGTCGACGCCGCCCTGGCCGGGCTCGACCAGGGCGAGCAGGTCACGGTCCCCGCGCTGCCCGACCTGGCCGAGTGGGAGGCCTTCGATGCGGCGCGGCGTGCGATGTCGGGGCGGTTGTCCAGCACCGCTCCCGCGGCGCGCTACCGCGTCGGCGCCGGCCCGGCGTGAGCTCGAACCGGGTCTTCCGGTTCAGATGCGGTGGGACCGGCGCGCGTAGAGCAGCGCCAGCGCCAGCCCCGTGGCCGCCGCGCCGCACCAGGCGAGGGCAGGGCTGCGCAGCATGCCTCGAATGCGCGCGCGGCGGCCCGGTTCGGCATGCAGGCCGCGTGCGGCACGTTCCTTGGGCGTGAGCGGCCGTGCCGCGTTCGGGTTTTCTTCGCCTTCAAGCACGGCTTGAGAGATGTCGAGCGGGGTCAGCGAATCGTTGACGGTGGATGCGGTCATGGTGGCTGGCCTTCCTTTCTCTCTTTCTGGATAGTGAATCGATCGGTGCTGCAAGCCTCCTGCATCCCGGCGCATCGGGCCTGAGGCGAAGCGCCGACATTGAAGTAGGCCAACGCCCCGGCCGCATCGCGGACTGCGGCGCCGTTTAAAATCCCGCCCCTCGCAATCGGGCGTCCCGGCCGGTTGCGGGGTTTTGCATCTCCGGGGCCATGTAGAGGAACACCATGTACAAAAACCTCGCGGGCCGCGCCGTTCTGGCGCTGGCGGCCGCCGGCTTTTTATCCCCCGCTTTTTCACAGCAGCAGGCCCAGGCGCCGCTGAAGATCGGTTTCGTCTACGTCACGCCCGTCACCGACGCCGGCTGGGTGCGCCAGCACGAGGAAGGCCGCAAGGCCGTCGAGGCCGCGCTGGGCGCCAGGGTCAAGACCACCTACGTCGAGAACGTGGCCGAGGGCGCCGATGCGGAGCGCGTGATCCGCGACCTCGCGCAGCAGGGCAACAAGCTCATCTTCACGCCGAGCTTCGGCTACATGGAGCCGACGATGAAGGTCGCTAAGGACTTCCCCGACGCGAAGTTCGAGTCGATCACCGGCTACAAGACCGCGCCCAACGTGGCGACGGCCAACGCGCGCTATTACGAAGGCCGCTATCTCGCGGGCATCGCTGCCGGACGCATGACGAAGACCAACATCGCGGGCTACGTCGCGGGCTTTCCGATCCCGGAAGTGCTGCAGGGCATCAACGCCTTCACGCTGGGCATGCGCTCGGTGAACCCCTCGGCGCAGGTGCGCGTGGTGTGGCTCAACGAATGGTTCGATCCGCCCAAGGAGCGTGACGCCGCCATGGCGCTGTTCAACCAGAACGCCGACGTCGTCGCCTTCCACACCGGCTCCACCGCCGTGATGGCGGCGGCGCAGGAGCGCGGCAAGCTGGCCATCGCCTACCACTCCGACATGCGCAGGATCGCGCCCGACGCGCAGGTCGTCGCGGTCACGCACCAGTGGGGCGGCTACTACACGCAGCGCGCGAAGGCGGTGCTCGACGGCAGCTGGAAAAGCGCCAACCTCTGGGGCGGCGTGAAGGAAGGGATGATCCGCGTGGGCGATTTCGGCACCAAGGTACCGAAGGCCGTGCAGGACGAGGTGCTGGCGCGGCAGAAGGACATCGCGGCGGGCAAGCTGCAGCCGTTCCGTGCTGTTTTGGCGGACGTGCGCGACAACGAGGGCCGCGTCGTGATCGCCAAGGGCGCGCAACTGAACGACGAGCAGATCCTGACGATGAACTGGCTGGCCGAGGGCGTGCAGGGGCGGATCGGGCGCTAGCCCGGCTGGCGCCCGTCGCGAGAAACGCGAGGCAGCAGAGCCTTGATGCGCTGGCGAAGCAGCGCGGGCGTGACGGTCGGAGTCATCTGCAGAACGGCCATGCAGCGGTCCATTCGACCCTGCCGCGAAAGCAGTGCCTCGGCGGCCTTGGCCAGGTCGGTCTCGATGCTGTCGCCATAGGCGCGGCTGGCCTTGGCCCTTGCCTGACGCAACAGCCTGGCGCCGGGGTTCATCATCGCGAGGTCGATGACGTCGCGGCTGAATACGCTGTCGTCGGCCCAGCGGTCCGAGTTTGCGAGCAGCTTGCTCGCTGCCATGTCGAGGGGCGTCAGCGTCGCGATGTCACCGATCCTGTCTTCCGCTCCCGGCGATTCGAGCTCGATACGTGCTTCGAGCACGATTTCGAATTTGATCTCGGTGTCGTCCACGCGAACCGACGACCGGATGCCGTACTGATCGGCGCGGAGCTCGGCCGATTGCTGTATCTGCAAGCCTCGATGCGCGAGAGCACCGAGGCCTTGGCTTCCCGTCAGCAACTGGCGCAGATGCCGATAGCCTCCGATGTCGGATACGAGAAAGTCGATGTCCACGGATTCCCGGTACTCGCCGTAGCGAAGCGCGATGGCCGTACCGCCTCCGAAAAGGCAGTGGCTTCGGGCGAGCAGATCCGCGTCGAGTGCGCCCAGCACGAATGCGACACGCTGATGGTGTGGCCGCTCAAACATGCAGCGGCTTTCTGCCGAGGCTGCGCGCCAGGTCTGCCAGCAGCTGTCGCTCCCTCGCATCCAGCGCGGCGATGTCGACATGGCGCCAGTTGCGCTCGTAGGTGCCCCATGCCTCCTTGGGTGTGAGTTCGGTGGCCGGGTCCAGTTGCCAGGCAAGCCGGCGCAGTTGAGGGTAGTCGGCAACTCGGATGCCGCCAGGGAGCGGCGCAAGGGTGGGGGGCTCGGTGGATGTCACCACGTCGACATCGAGACCCAGGGCGCCCAGCGCGTTCATGTAGGCGCCCATCGTGACGGAGGGCTCTCCGCGCTCGATCCTGTGCAAGGTCATGCGGGACAGGCCCGCCGCCTCTGCGGCGGTGGTTGCGCTGACTTTCAACGCCTTGCGGCGTGCATGGATGCGGCGGCCTAGCGTGGCAAGGCGACGGTCGGCCGTGGCGGTGGTGGGTGGGGAAGTGGATGGCATGTGTATCTCATATTAGGCAAATTCGATAATTTGTCCAGAATGAGATGCATCCGAAGCGTTTCGCTTCAGCCTAGCCGCTCCACCACGAAATCCACGAAGGTCCGCAGCTTCGCGCTGGGCCGCGCTTCCGGCAGCCGGATGATGTGAACCGGCCGCGTGGGCAGTTCCCAGTCGGGCAGCAGTTGCACCACCCGGCCTGACTCGAGGGCGGGAGCGAGCAGGGCGTCGGCCTGCACGATCACGCCCACGCCGGCGATGGCGGCGGCTAGCAGCGCCTGGCCGTTGTTGGTGGTGAGCGGCCCGCGCACCGGCACGTGCACTGTCCTGCCCTCGCGCGTGAAGCGCCAGGAATGGTTCGGCCCCCAGGCCGCGAAGCCCAGCAGCGGGAAGGCTTCGAGCTCGGACGGGTGCTTCGGCTGCCCGTGGCGCGCGACCCACGCGGGGCTGGCCACCGCGTACATACGCGCCAGCGCGAGCGGCCTTGCGATGAGCCGGTCGTCTACCTCCGTGCCCGAGCGGATGCCGCAGTCGAAGCCTTCCTCGGCGAGGTCGACCACGCGGTCGTTGAGGCTCAGCTCCACCTTCACCTGCGGATAGGCGGCGATGTACTCGCCGATGACCGGCGTGAGGCGGTGCGCGCCGTAGGCCACGGGCGCGGTGACGCGCAGCACGCCCTGCGGCATGGCGCGCATCGACTCGGCCACGCCGTCGGCCGTGTGCACGCTGGCCAGCACGTCGCGGCAGCGCTCCAGATACGCGGCGCCGATCTCGGTGAGCGAATGGCGGCGCGTGGTGCGCTCGAGCAGGCGGGCGCCCAGCTGCTCCTCGAGCGCGCGGATGTGCTTGCCGACCATCACGGCCGAGAGATCGAGCGCCTCGGCCGCGGCGGCGAAGCTGCCCGCGTCCACCGTTGCGACGAAGACTTCCATTGCGCGCAGCTTGTCCATATTGCGAACTCCTGATTCCGAATGAGCTAACTGCGAGGAAATTTATCAAATGAATGGTTCGCAAAACAATCACCGCTTGTTTGATTCACTTTGCGAGGTTTTCCATGAAGGTTCTTGTTGTGGGCGCGACGGGCGCGATTGGCAGTGCGGTGGCGCAGGCGCTGGCTGGGCGTGGCCACGAGGTGATACGCGCGGGGCGCACGCGCGGCGATCACCAGGTCGACATCACCAGCGACGCGAGCGTCGAGGCGCTGTATGCAGCGGTCGGCCGTGTCGATGCGATCGTCTCGACGGCGGGCGGGCTCTTCTTCGGGCCGCTGTTCGAGATGACGCCGGCGGACTTCAATGTAGGCCTGCAGGACAAGCTGCTGGGGCAGGTGCGGCTCGCGCTGCTCGGCCAGCATGTGCTGCGCGACGGCGGCTCGATCACGCTGACCACGGGCGTCGCGGCCGACGATCCGGTTCGCGGCGGAGGCAATGCGGCTGCCGTCAATGCCGGGGTCGAGGGCTTCGTGAAGGGCGCGGCGGTCGAACTGGCGCGCGGGCTGCGCATCAACGCGGTGAGCCCGACGCTGCTGACTGAATCGATGGAGGCGTATGGCGCGCTCTTTCCGGGCGTCGAAACCGTATCAGCCGCGCGCGTGGCGCTGGCCTATGTGCGCAGCGTCGAAGGTCCGCTGACGGGACGCGTCTTCCGCGTGTGGCAATGAAGAGCGTGCATCCACGGCTTGCAGGCGCGCTGCTGGCGCTCGCGGCGACGGCGGCCATCGCCGTCCCTCCCGTGGTGCAGGCGCTGCCCGAGGACTGGTATCCGGAGAGCGTGGCCATCGGGCCCGACGGCGCGTTCTATGTCGGCAGCTGGCGGCAGGGCGCTGTCGCCCGGCTGAAGCCGGGCTCGGCGCCGAAGGCCGAGGTGCTGGTCAAGCCCGGCACCAACGGGCTCGCGAACGGGCAGGGCGTGCTGGTCGACGCGAAGCGCCGCGCGCTGTGGGTCTGCTCCGGCAACATCGGCTTCACCACCGTGCCGTCGACGCCGAGCGCGCTCAAGCGCTATGACCTTGCCACCGGCGCGCCGCGCGCGAGCTACACCATGCCCGACGGCGGCTACTGCAACGACCTCGCGCAGGACGCGCGCGGCAATCTCTACGTGACCGACTCCTACCACCCGCGCGTGCTGAAGCTCGCACCGGGCGCTGCCTCGCTGGTTACGTGGAAGGAGGATCCCGCGCTGGCCGGCTCGGGCCCCTACAAGGGCCTGAACGGCATCGCCATCGACGGCGGGCGCGACGTCTACGTGAGCCTTGTGGCGGCGGCGCCTTACGTGCTGCGCATCGGTCTAGTCGCGGACGGCAAGGCCGGCGAGGTGACGCGCGTCGAGGCGCCGCGCGAGTTGAAGAATGTGGACGCGATCCGCGCGTGGAAGCCCGGGCGGCTCGTGCTGTTCGAGAGCAATGCCTTCGGCGAAGGCCCCTACGGCGGGCAGATCACTGTGGCGCGCGTCGAAGGCGCGAGGCTCGGCCTGCGGACGGTGGTTGCGGGGCTCAACGATCCCTCGTCCGGCGCGGTGTGGGGCGACCGCGTCTACTTCATCGAGTCGAAGTACTCGCTGCTCACCAGGCGCAAGGAGGGCGACGGACCGGTGCCGACCGGCGTGCCCTTCGACATCCAGTCGCGCGCGCTGCCCCGTTAGGCGCGGCGCCGCGGCGAGTGCGCTGCGCATATAGCACTCATATGCGCATGGAAATTGCGGCTGAGCGGGGGTGGATTACCCTCCGCACCCACGATGAAAAAAGCCTACCGCGCCTCCCTCCTGCGATTCGACGCCTCCGGCAAGCCCGTTTTCGACGCGGACGGCCTGCTGGTCGTCGCACCCGATGCCGCCGGCCGCCAGCGCGTGCTCGATGCCGGCAGCCATGCCGACGTCGCGGCCCGCCATCCCGGCGCACATACGACCCACCTGCCAGGGCGCATCCTCGCGCCGGGATTCGTGGACATGCACATCCACTATCCGCAGACCGACATCATCGGCTCGCCGGCGCCGGGCCTGCTGCCCTGGCTCGAGAACTACACCTTTCCCGCGGAGAGCAAGTTCGCCGACCCCGCGCATTCGAACGAAGTGGCGCAGTTCTTCCTCGACGAGCTGCTGCGCAATGGCGTGACCACCTCGCTGACCTTCGCGACGTCGCACGTCGCCTCGGTCGACGCGCTCTTCGAAGGCGCGCAGCGCCGCGGCATGCGCCTGATCACCGGCAAGGTGCTGCAGGACCGCCACTCGCCCGACGGCGTGCGCGACAAGACCGAGCAGAGCCTCGTCGACACCGAGGCGCTGATTCGCAAGTGGCACAAGGTCGATCGGCTGGGCTACGCCATCACGCCGCGCTTTGCGCCTGCGAGCACCGACGCCCAGATGCGCGGCGCGGGCGAGCTCGCCGCGAGATACGCCGACACCTGGATCCAGTCGCACGTGGCCGAGAACCGCGACGAGGTGAGCTGGGTGCGCGAGCTGTACCCCAAGGCGCGCTCGTACCTCGACGTGTATGCAGGCTTCGGCCTGATGCGCGAGCGGGCCGTGTACGCCCACTGCATCTACCTCGACGAGGCCGACCGCGCCCTGCTGCGCGAGACCAAGACGGCTGCGGCCGTGAGTCCGACCAGCAACCTGTTCCTGGGCAGCGGCTTCTTCGACTTCGGCGCGGCCGACCGCGTCGGCTACCCCTACGGCCTGGCCAGCGACGTGGGCGGCGGCACCAGCTTCAGCCCGTTCCACACCATGATGGCCGCCTACTACGTCGGCCGTGAGGGCCAGACCAAGGCCGGCCTGAGCATCGCGCCGTCGGAACTCTGGTGGCGCCACACCGGCGGCGCGGCGCGCGCGCTGGGGCTCGACGGCGTCATCGGCAACCTGCAGCCGGGCTGCGAGGCCGACTTCCTGGTGCTGAACCCGGCGGCCACGCCGCTGCTGGCACGCAAGACGAAGCAGGCGAACTCGCTGGAAGAAATGCTCTTCGCGATGATCGTGCTGGGCGACGACCGGCTGGTCGAACGCACGGTGATCTCTCAGGCTGGCTGAGCCTGCAGAGGGCGAATCCGCCCATGCCACAATCGCCGACCCAGCGGGCGCGGCGACACCTTTCCAGGAACCCCGCGGAACCGGCTTTGCCGGGCCGCTGGTGTTGCCCCTCGAGGGGTTGGCGTAGCGACACGAAGTGCGCGAAGACTGGGGTGTTTTTCAATGTCTATCAAGAGCGACAAATGGATCCGGCGCATGGCCGAGCAGCACGGCATGATCGAGCCTTTCGAGCCCGGCCAGGTGCGCGAGGCCTCCGGCCACAAGATCATCAGCTACGGCACCTCGAGCTACGGCTACGACATCCGGTGCGCGCCTGAATTCAAGGTCTTCACCAACATCCACAGCACGGTGGTCGACCCGAAGAACTTCGACGAGAAAAGCTTCGTCGACATGCACGGCGACTACTGCATCATCCCGCCCAACAGCTTCGCGCTGGCGCGCACCGTCGAGTACTTCCGCATACCGCGCAACGTGCTGACCATCTGCCTGGGCAAGAGCACCTACGCGCGCTGCGGCATCATCGTCAACGTGACCCCCTTCGAGCCCGAATGGGAAGGCTACGTGACGCTCGAATTCAGCAACACCACGCCGCTGCCCGCCAAGATCTACGCGGGCGAGGGCTGCGCGCAGGTGCTGTTCTTCGAGAGCGACGAGGTCTGCGAAACCAGCTACAAGGACCGCGGCGGCAAGTACCAGGGCCAGCGTGGCGTGACCCTGCCGAAGACCTGATCGGTTCGGCATAAGCGCTTACACGGGTGCGCCGCACCCGAAGTACCATCCTGCGGTCACCGGCCATCACTCCTGCAAAAGGCCGGCAAGGAGAGCGCGATGAGATGGGAAGGCAACGAACAATCGGACAACGTCGAGGACCGCCGCGGTGAAGGCGGCGGAGGCGGTGGCGGCTTCATCGGCGGCCGCGGCATCGGCATCGGGACCATCGCGGTCGCGCTGATCGCCGGCTGGGTCTTCGGCATCAACCCGCTCACGGTGCTGAGCCTTCTCAGCGGCGGCGGTGGCCCGGCCCAGGTGCAACAGCAGCAACAGGGGCCCGCGCCCAGGCCGCCGTCGAACGACCGCGAGGCCGCCTTCGTTTCGACCGTGCTCAAGAACACCGAAGTTGTCTGGACGGACATCTTCCGCAAGAACGGCGGCACCTACCATCCGCCGCGGCTCGTGCTGTTCCGCAACGCGACGCCCACGGCCTGCGGCACCGGGCAGTCGGCCATGGGACCGTTCTACTGCCCGGGCGACCAGAAGGTCTACATCGACCTGGGCTTCTACGACACGCTCAAGAACCAGCTCGGCGCGCCGGGCGAGTTCGCGCAGGCCTACGTCATCGCGCACGAGGTCGGCCATCACGTGCAGGACGAACTGGGCATCACCGCCAAGGTCGACGGCATGCGCAGCCGCCTGAGCCAGACGCAGAACAACGCGATGAGCGTGCGCGTCGAGCTGCAGGCCGACTGCTTCGCGGGCGTGTGGGCCCATCATTCGCAGGAGTCGAAGAAGTGGCTCGACCCGGGCGACATCGAGGCCGCCATGAATGCCGCGCAGAAGATCGGCGACGATGCGCTGCAGCGCTCCGCGGGCCGCGCGGTGGTGCCCGACAGCTTCACCCATGGCTCCAGCGCCCAGCGCCAGCGCTGGTTCGGCACGGGCTACCAGAGCGGCGACATCAAGGCCTGCGACACCTTCAACGCACGCAGCCTCTGAGCTGCGGTAGCTGCAAGCGCCCGTTGAAGCTGGCTCGAATGCTATAAAATAAATAGCAATTTGGCCGGCGCGGGCGTTGTCATGGCGCGGTCACTGCCGTTTTTTGCGGCAATGCGACAATAGCGGGCTCAATGACAAGCTCCTTCTCCAATCTACTGCTGGCTGAACCGCTGGCGCGCGCCGTGGCCGAAATGGGCTACGAGACCATGACTCCGATCCAGGCGCAGGCCATTCCGGTCGTGCTCTCGGGCCAGGACGTGATGGGCGCCGCCCAGACCGGGACCGGCAAGACGGCGGCTTTCTCCCTCCCGCTGCTGCAGCGCATGCTCAAGCACGAAAACGCCTCGACCTCGCCCGCGCGGCATCCGGTGCGGGCCCTGGTGCTGCTGCCCACGCGCGAGCTGGCCGACCAGGTTGCGCAGCAGATAAAGCTGTATGCCAAGTACACCAACCTGCGCAGCACGGTGGTGTTCGGCGGCATCGACATGAAGCCGCAGACGCTGGAACTGAAGAAGGGCGTCGAAGTGCTGGTGGCCACGCCGGGCCGGCTGCTCGATCACATCGAAGCCAAGAACGCGGTGCTCAACCAGGTCGAGTACGTGGTGCTCGACGAGGCCGACCGCATGCTCGACATCGGCTTCCTGCCCGACCTGCAGCGCATCCTGAGCTACCTGCCCAAGCAGCGCACCACGCTGCTGTTCTCCGCGACCTTCTCGCCCGAAATCAAGCGGCTGGCCGGCAGCTACCTGCAGAACCCGGTCACCATCGAAGTGGCACGGCCCAACGAAACGGCTTCCACCGTCGAGCAGCATTTCTACAGTGTGGCCGACGACGACAAGCGCCGCGCGCTCAGGCAGATCGTGCGCCAGCGCGGCATCACGCAGGCCTTCGTCTTCGTCAACAGCAAGCTTGGCTGCGCGCGGCTCGCGCGTTCGCTGGAGCGCGATGGCCTTCGCACCTCGGCCCTGCACGGCGACAAGAGCCAGGACGAGCGCCTGAAGTCGCTCGCGGCCTTCAAGGCCGGCGAGGTCGACCTGCTGGTGTGCACCGACGTCGCGGCCCGCGGCCTCGACATCAAGGACGTGCCCGCCGTCTTCAACTTCGACATTCCGTTCAACGCAGAAGACTACGTGCACCGCATCGGCCGCACCGGCCGCGCCGGCGCCTCGGGCCTGGCGGTGAGCTTCGCCAGCGGCGGCAACGATGCCCGCCTGGTGGCCGACATCGAGAAGCTGATCAAGAAGAAGATCGAACTCGAGCCCGTCGAATTCGAGGAAGACCGCCCGCGCGGCCGCATCAACGACGGACGCCGCCACTGGCGCGAGGAAGGCGAAGCGGGCGATGCACGCGACGTGCTCGACCAGCCGCGCGAACGCCGTGACGCCGACGCCCGTCGTGGCGGCGGCGGACGGCCGCATCGCGCACCCGCGGCGCCGCGCGACCCGTTCTTCGACAAGCCCTACGAGCCCGGCCAGCCCGACGCGACGCCGGCATGGGAAGCCGCCGCCAAGGCCTCGACGCCCGGACGCGGCATCTCCAGCAACATCAAGTCCAAGCGCAAGGTCCCAGCCCTGTTCAAGAGCGCCGAGCCGAGCTGATCGCCCGACAGGGCACTGGCACTCCCCTTTTTCTGATTCGAGAACACCGAGGAACCGGCCTTGCCGGGCCTCAGGTATCGCCCCCCGTTAGCGGGCGCAGCGACACGAAGTGCGCGCAGCCTGGGGGTGAGCCTGGTCACCTCCAGCCGCGATGCCAGCCGTATTGCGGGTGGTGCCAGCCCCAGCCATAGCGCGGGTGATATGCCCAAACGAAGCCGACGCCCGGCGATACATACGTAGGCGCCACGTAGGCCACGCCAGGAGGCGCCGCGTACACGGGGGCAGGGGCGGCCGGCGCGACCACGCAGCCGGTGAGCGTGGCCGCCAGCACGGCGGTGGCGGACACTGCAAGAAGAGATGGGAATCTCATGGCGAAGCTCCTGGAACGAGTTGTTGTCGGTGTGAACCTCCAACGTCGTCCAGTACCGCCGGATGACGGCCTTTACCCGGGCGACACACTGTGACCGGCGTGTCTCTTTCCTTTCAGAACGCTTTCGCGCTTGCCAGGTCTTCAGATCGCCTTGAAATGGTGCGTTCCATCGCGACCCAACTGCGCGACAAGGCCGTACTCCCAATCCAGGTAAGCCTGCATCGCCTCGGCTGGCGCATCGGTGCCTTCATAGGGGCGGCGATAACGGTCGGTGCGCGCGGTCGCGAGGCGGATTTCGCCGCTCTCCTGGCCGAGGCCCGCGGCGAACCATGCCGCATTGCCGCCGGCCAGTACCAGCACCTGCACATCGCGCTGGCCGCGAGCATCGAGCAGCGCGCGCAGGTCGGCCGCGGCATAGCGGGCGAGCAGGCTGCTGCCGCAGGTCAGCACGTAGCGCGACGAGGGCGGGATGGCCGTGTCGAGCGCCTGCGGCAACTGCGCGCGGATCGCATACCAGGCGCCCGGAATGTGGCGCTTCACGTAGTTGGCGCTGGTGGTCACGTCGATCACCGCGGTGCCCGGCTGCTTCAGCAGCGCAGCCAGCTCGGCCGGTGCGATCTCGCTCACCGCGACGGCAACCGGGGGGTATGCGCTCGCAGGAGTAGTCGTCTCGCTGAACTCGGCCGCTGCCGGCACCGTATCGAGCACATAGACCTCCCACCCCATCTGCGCCAGCCACGATGCGCTCATCGATGCGCGCACGCCGTCGTCGTCCGCCAGTACGATGCGCGCGCCGCGTACCGGCACCTGGTGATCGGTTTCCTGCACCAGCTGCCCGCCGGGCGCGCTGGCGAAGCCGGGCAGGTGGCCCGCCGCGTATTCCCCGGGCGTGCGCACGTCGAAGCGGTAGACGGTGCGTCCGGGCGCTTCCAGTGTGTGCAGCGCGTCCAGCGCGATGCGATGCACGCCCGCCTTGTCGGCCACGCGTCGCGCATCGGCCTGCGCATGCGCGCGATGGGCTTCGGACACGGCCGCCGGGGCCTGCCTGTCCGCGCCGTGGTCGAGCACCTGTCCGGCCAGCTTCCAGCCGATGGTGCCGTTGCGCAGCGCCGCCACGGGGTTCGGGATGCCCGCATTCACCAGCGACTGCGTGCCGATGATGCTGCGGGTGCGGCCCGCGCAGTTCACGATCACCCGCGTCGCCGGATCGGGCGCCAGTTCGCGCACGCGCAGCACCAGTTCCGCGCCCGGCACGCTCGTGGCCGAGGGAATGCTCATCGTCTGGTATTCATCGAAGCGGCGCGCGTCGAGCACCACCACGTCGGCCTTCGCGTCGATCAGCGCCTTCACCTCGGGCGCCGAGAGCGACGGCGTGTGCCGCTCGTGCTCGACCAGCTCGCCGAAGGACTTGCTCGGCACGTTCACGTCGCGGAACAGTTCGCCGCCGGCCTTGCGCCAGCCTTCGAGGCCGCCGTCGAGCAGGTGCACGTTGGTGTAGCCCAGGGCGGCAAGGGTGCGCGCGGCCTGCGGCGCGAGGTCGGTGCCGGCGTGTTCGCCGTACAGCACGATGAGCGTGTCGCGCCGCGGAATGCGCCGCCAGGCCTCGATCTCGATGCGCGACAGCGGCAGGTTGGCCGCCCACAGCGGGTGCTCCTGCGCGAACGGGTCTTCCTCGCGCACGTCGAGCAGCGCGGTCTCTTCGCGGGCGATGAGCCGCTCGCGCACGGCGGCGTAGGAAAGAACGGGAAAGCTGTTGGCGGTGGTCGTCGTCATGCGTCTGTCGAGGCTCTGAGTTCTGCGCTGCGGTCCCACAGGTTGGGCAGCAGCGTGTTGGAGTAACCGGAGACGAAGGGCTTGCGGCCGCCCTCCGCCGGGTAAGTATGCCGCCGCACGGCGCCGATGTTCGCGCCGTACACGTGGATGCTGATCGACACCCGGTCGGCGTGCGCGTTGTGCACGCGGTGCAGGTCGCCGACGGTGGGCGACACCGCCTCCACCTGGCCGGGGTCGAGCCGCACCGCCTCGCCATGCGGGCGCGCGTTCCCGCCGCTGTCCAGCGCATAGCCCTGGCTGTACTCCGAGCCGCGCAGCATGCCGATCAGCCCCCACACCGTGTGGTCGTGCACGGGCGTGGCCTGCCCCGGTCCCCACACGAAGCTCACGATCGAGAAGCGCTCGGTGCTGTCGGCGTGCAGCAGGAACTGCCGGTAGTACACGGGGTCGGGTTGTGCGAAGGCTTCCGGCAGCCAGTCGTCGCGCGACACCAGCGTGCGCAGCAGCTCGCCGCCTTCCGAAAGAATGCGCGGCTCGTCGGGCGCGCCATCGAGCAGCCTGCCGAAGGCGCCGACGAATTCGCGAAGTGGGGTCAGGGAGTTTGTCGTCATGCGGGGCGTTTCCAGACCCCAGTGTCGGTGATTGCGCGCACGTCCACCCGCACCGGCAGGATGCCGTCGCGTGCCGAGCGGTCGGCCACCGTCTGCAGCGCGGCGATGTCGGCCTCGCTCACCGGCCGTCCCGCCACCGAGGCCCGCGCGGTGATGATGCGCGACGACTCGATGGGCAGCCGCGTGAGCTGGCTGTAGGCCTGGGCATATGCCTCGGGATTGGCCAGCGCCCAGTCGCCCGCGCGCGCGAGCCGGTCGAGGAACTGCACGATGGCCGCGCGCTTGGCAGGGTCGGCCAGCGAAGACTCGGTGGCCGTGATGAAGCCCAGCGCGGTGTTGATGCCGCGCCCGTCGCGCAAGATGCGCCCGCCCTGCTGCACGGCGATGGTGTAGTAGGGGTCGAAGATGGCCCAGGCGTCGATCTGCCTCGACGCGAAGGCCGCGGCCGCGTCGGTGGGCAGCACGAACTTCACCGTCACCTCCTCGCGCTTCACGCCGGCTTCTTCGAGCGCGCCGTAGAGCTGGTACTGCGAGATGCTGCCGCGCGCGGAAGACACGATCACCGTCTTGCCGCGCAGGTCCGCGACGCTGCGCAGTGGCGAATCGGGCTGCACCACGATGCCCAGCGATTCGGCCTTGCCGACGCGCGTGGCGACGATCTTCAGCGGCGTCTTGCCCACGGCTGCGGCAAGCACGGGCAGGTCGCCGGCCATGGCGGTGTCCACCGCCGAGCTGCGCTGCGCCTCGAAGAGCGGCGCGGCGCCCTGGAAGTTGGCCCAGCGGTAGGCAAAGGGGACACCGTCGAGCGCGCGCGAGGCCTCGAACAGGGAACGCAGGCCACCGGCCTGGTCGCCGAGCACCAGCGCGGTCTGGGGCTGCGCAAAGGCGCGCAGCGAGCCGGCAGCGGTCAGCGACAGCGCGGCGCCTTGCTTGAGCCAGCCACGCCGTGATGACCTGGAGAAGAGTGCAGACGTCATGCCGCAGCCCCCGAAGACAACAGCGCGCGCTTGCCCGCCGCCACCAGAATCGCGTCGTTCTGCGGCGTGTGGATGCGGCTGCACAGCACGTCGCGGTAGTGCCGCTCCAGCGGGTTGCGCCGCGAGAGGCCGTGGTTGCCGCTCAGCTGCAGCGCGAGTTCGACCACGCGGATCGCGTTGCCCGTCACCGTGTACTTGAGCAGGCCGCTGTCGGCTGCCGGCTGCGCATGGCCGTCATCGACCGCTGCGGCTGCGTCGGCTAGCAGCACGCGGTTGGTGCGCAGCAGCGCCTCGATCTCGCCGACGTGCTCCTGCACGCGCGGCAGGCTGGCCAGCGGCGCGCCGAGGCTGCCAGGCGCGCGCCGGTTCAGGAAGTCGACCAGCCAGTCGCGCGCGGCTTGCGCCACCGCGTCGTAGAGGCTGCCGAGCAGCACGGTCATCCACGCCTGCTGCGTGGCGTGGGCGTCGATGTCGGTCTGGCTGCCCGCGTCGGGCGCCCAGTCGGCCGGCGCGCGCAGGTCCACCGCATGGTCGGCGTCGATCGCGACGTTCTCGAAGACGACTTCGTGGCTGCCCGAGGCGCGCAGGCCCAGGTGGTCCCAGCTCGCGATCACGCGCACGCCGGGCGCGTTGCGCGGCACCAGGAACACGCCGGTGCGCGGCTGCGCCTCGTCCGTGCGCGCCCACACGGCGAGCCAGCTCAGGCCTTCGATGCCGGTGGTATAGAGCTTGTGGCCGTCGATCTGCCAGCCGTCACCGTCGCGACGTGCGACCGTGCCGGGCAGGCCGCCGCGCGCGGGCGAGCCCAGCGCCGGCTCCACGCGCAGCGCGTTGATGAGTGCGCCGTTCTCCACCGCGTCGCGCACCACGCGCTCGCGCAGGTGCGCGGGCCAGCGGCTGTCCGGGCGCGTCAGCGCATGGTGCTGCAGGTAGGTCATCGTGAGGATCAGCGCCGTGGCCGGCTCGCCGCGCGCCACCGCCGAGATCACGCGCCGGGCCGTCGCCAGCGTGGCGCCGCCGCCGCCGTGCTCGGCGGGCGCGACCAGGCCGATCAGGCCGCGCGCCTGCAGCGCCGCGAAGTTCTCGCGAGGGAAGGCGCCGCTCAGGTCGTGGTCGGCGGCGGTGGCTGCGAACTGGGCCGTGAGTCGGGCCAGCACGGAAGCATCGACGGTGGCGGGGGAGGGGTGTTCGGGCGCGGCGCTGGCGCGGCGCAAGGGAAGTGCACTCATGGTTTCCGCACGGTAGCGGCCCGCCCGCCGCGCGAAAACGACGCATCCCGCATATGCAAACTCGTTTTTCTGCGTTCGTTTCCGCGAGGCGTCTGGTTACGGTCCGGCTGCATGAAATCAGACTTTCTTCCGGACCGTCGCCGGCTGCTGCAGACCGCCGCGGCGCTCGCCGCCACCGGCTCTGGCAGCTGGGCGCAAGCCGCTGCGCCATCACGCGATCTCTCTGGCGTCACGTTGCGCGTGGGCACCTACAAGGGCCTGTGGCGGCCGTTGCTCACTGCGTCGGGCCAGGCCGGCACGCCGTACAAGATCGACTGGCGCGAGCTCAACAACGGCGTGCTGCACATCGAGGCCATCAACGGCGACGCGCTCGACCTGGGCTCGGGCAGCGAGATTCCGCCGGTGTTCGCGGCGCGGCAGAAATCCAGCGTGAAGCTGGTGGCCGTGACGCACGAGGACCTGAACAACCAGGCCACGCTGGCGCGCAAGGACGCGCCGATCCGCAGCATCGCCGACTTCAAGGGCAAGCGCGTGGGCTACGTGCGCGCCACCACTTCGCACTACTACCTCGCCAAGCAGCTGGCCGAGGCGGGCCTCACGTTCAACGACATCCAAGCCGTGAGCCTCACGCCTTCGGACGGCCTCTCGGCTTTCGCGCGCGGCGACCTCGATGCCTGGGCCATCTACGGCTACAACGGCCAGCTCGCGCGCACCCAGTACGGGGCGCGGGTCATCAAGACCGGCGTGGGCTATCTCTCGGGCAACTTCCCGATCTACGCCAATCCGCGCGCGCTCGACGACCAGCTTCGCCGCGCCGCGCTGGCCGACCTGCTGCAGCGGCTGCAGCGTTCGTTCGCGTGGATCAACGGCAATTTCCTCGCCTACGCCCGCGCCCAGTCGGCCGAGACGCGCGTGCCCGTGGGCGACATCGTCGAGCTGTTCAACCGCCGCAGCGGCGACTACAGCCTGGGCCCGGTCAGCGACGCGGTGGTGCGCAGCCACCAGGACGTGGCCGACACCTTCCTGAAGATCGGCGTGCTCGACGGCCCGGCCGACGTGAAGCCCCTGTGGGACCGCAGCTTCGAGAGCGTGCTGCGCCTGCCCGCCGCCTGACAACCATCTCCCATGAACATTCAAACAAGGACAGCACCATGAGCCAGCAGCCACAGCAACAAGACGGCCTCGTCGAATTCATCGGCATGATCCAGGGCCAGAAAGTCTCGGAGATCCACCCGGCCAAGGGCCCCGCGCTCGACCGCGACTACGTGCGCGCCTTCGCGCAGGCCCACGAGGCGGCGGGCTTCGACCGCGTGCTCGTGCCTCACCACTCCACCAGCCCCGACGCCACGCTCACCGTGGCCTATGCGGCCTCGGTGACCGAGCGCATCCACTTCATGCTCGCGCACCGCCCCGGCTTCGTCGCGCCCACGCTGGCCGCACGGCAGTTCGCCTCGCTCGACCAGTTCAGCGGCGGCCGGCTCGGCGTGCACTACATCTCCGGCGGCTCCGACGAGGAGCAGCGCCGCGACGGCGACTGGCTCGACCACGACCAGCGCTACGCGCGCACCGACGAGTACCTCGAGGTGCTGCACAAGGTGTGGACGGCGGAGAAGCCCTTCGACCACGAAGGCGCGCACTACCGCTTCCAGAACGCCTTCTCCGAAGTGAGGCCGCTGCAGACGCGCAACGGCAGGCCGCACGTGCCGGTGTACTTCGGCGGCGCATCGGAGGCAGCGATTCCGGTGGCGGGCAAGTACGCCGACGTCTACGCGCTGTGGGGCGAATCGCTCGACCAGGCGCGCGAACTCACCGCGCGCGTGCGCGCCGAGGCGGCGAAGCATGGGCGCAGCGTGCGCTTCTCGGTGTCGTTCCGGCCGATCCTGGCCGATACCGAGGAGGCCGCATGGGCGCGCGCCGAGAACATCCTGGCCGAGACCAAAAGGTTGCGCGTGGTGCAGGGCTACAACCGCGGCGGCCCCCAGCAGAGCGAAGGCGCCAAGCGCCTGCTGGCCGCGGCGGAGAAGGGCTCACGGCTCGACAAGCGGCTGTGGACCGCGGTGGCGCAGGAAATCGGTGGGCGTTCCAACAGCACCGCGCTGGTCGGCACGCCCGAGCAGGTGGCCGATGCGCTGCTCGACTACTACGACCTGGGCGTGACCACCTTCCTGATCCGCGGCTTCGATCCACTGGAAGACGCGCTCGACTACGGCCGCGAGCTGATCCCGCGCACGCGCGAGCTGGTGGCGCAGCGCGCGCAGCAACAACGCAAGGCGGCCTGAGGAATCACCATGAGCGCAGTTCTTTCCATCGACCGCAGCGCGGCTTCGCAGCCCCTGAAGCTCAACCAGAACCCGCAGCAGAAATACTGGTTCGATCCCGTCCCGCCGCGCACCACCGTGCAGGCGGAGCGCCGCCACCGGCAGGAGCGCCTGGCGGGCGCCTTCCGCCTGTTCGCACGCTTCGGTTTCGCGCAGGGGCTTGCCGGCCACATCACGGCGCGCGACCCGGAGCTCACCGACCACTTCTGGGTGAACCCGCTGGGCATCCATTTCTCGCGCATCAAGGTCTCCGACCTGCTGCTCGTCAACTCGAAGGGCGAGACCGTGATCGGCGACAGGCCGCTCAACAAGGCGGCCTTTGCGATCCACGCGGCCATCCACGAGCACAACCCGAAGATCGTCGCCGCCGCCCACACGCACTCGACCTACGGCAAGGCCTGGTCGACGCTGGGCCGCAAGCTCGACACCATCACGCAGGACAGCTGCGTGTTCCACGACGACGTGGCGCTGTTCGACGACTTCACCGGGATGGTGGTCGACACCGGCGAGGGCGAGCGCATCGCCCAGGCGCTGGGCGACAGGAAGGGCGCGATCCTCAAGAACCACGGCATCCTCACGGCGGGGCCCACGGTGGAGGCCGCCGCGTGGTGGTACATCGCGCTGGACAACGCCTGCCACACGCAGCTGCTGGCCGAGGCCGCCGGCAAGCCGCAGCCTATCGACGAAGCCACCGCGCGCCACACGCACGGCCAGATCGGCGGGCCCGAAGGCGCCATCCATTCCTTCGACAGCCTCTACGAAGGCCTGGTCGAGGCCGAGCCCGAACTGCTGCTCTGACGCGAACATGATGACCCCCACTCTTTCCCGCCGCAGCGTGCTGCGCGCAGGCGGCGCCGCCGCCGTGGTCGCCTCGGGTGGCCTGATCGCCTCGCAGGCCTTCTCGCAGCAGTCCCGCAAGCTCACCTTCGCCTGGAACGCCTCGGCCTTCTGCCTTTCGCCCGTGGTGGTGGCGCAGGAGCGCGGCTACTTCGAGCGCAACGGGCTGCAGGTCGACCTCATCAACTACACGGGCTCCACCGACCAACTGCTGGAGTCGCTCGCCACCGCCAAGGCGGATGCGGCCGTGGGCATGATCCACCGCTGGCTCAAGCCGCTCGAATCGGGCTTCGACGTGAAGATCGTCGGCAGCTCGCATGGCGGCTGCGTGCGGCTGGTGGGCGCGAAGAGCGCGGGCGTCATCGACCTCGCGAGCCTGAAGGGCAAGACCATCGGCGTGTCGGACATCGCGAGCCCGGGCAAGAACTTCTTCTCGATCCTGCTCGCGAAGAACGGCATCGACGCCGACAAGGACGTGACCTGGCGCCAGTACCCGGCCGACCTGCTCGACATCGCGGTGAAGAAGGGCGAGATCCAGGCCATTGCCGACGGCGATCCCAACATCTACCTGATCGAGAAGCGCAACCAGGGCGCCTTCGTCGAGGTGGCGAGCAACCTTTCTGGCGAATACAAGGACAAGGTCTGCTGCATCGTCGGCGCGCGCGGCGAACTGGTGCGCAAGGACAAGGCGACGGTCGCCTCGCTGGTGCGCGCCATCGCGCAGGCCTCCGACTACGTGGCCGAGAACCCGAACGAGTCGGCCAGGCTCTTTTCGAAGTACTCGCCCAACGTGGCGGTGGAAGACCTGCGCGCGCTGCTGGGCACGCTCACGCACAAGCACCACCCGCTGGGGCGCAACCTGCGCGACGAGGTCGAGTTCTACGCGCGCGACTTCCGCGGCGTGGGCGTGCTCAAGAAGACCACCGACCCGGTGCGCTTCGCCGACCACGTTTCCTTCGATCCCCTGGCATGAACACGGACGGAAGCCGCATCAGCATGAACCACAGTTCCCGTCGTCAGTTCCTCGCTCAAGGCACGGCCGTCGCCGCTGCCGTCGCTTCTTCCATAGCCTTCCCCGGCGTGGTTTCAGCGCAGGGCCGCCCGGTGCTCAAAGCCGGCGACCAGAAGGGCGGGCTGCGAGCATTGCTCGAAGCCGCTGGCGGGCTCGAAGGGCTCAGCTACGACATCCAGTGGTCGGAGTTCCCGGCCGCCGCGCCGCTGGCCGAGGCGCTCAATGCCGCCGCCGTCGACTCGGGCCCCATCGGCGACGCGCCGCTGATCTTCGCGCTGGCGGCCGGCACGCGCGTGAAGGCCATCGGCGCGAACCGCTCCGACTCCTACGGCACGGCCGTGCTCGTGCGGCCCGACTCGCCGCTGAAGACCGCCGCAGACCTGAAGGGCAAGAGCGTCGCGACCAATCGCGGCTCCATCGGCCATTACGTCACGCTCAAGGCCATCACCTCGGCCGGCCTCAAGCCGGAGGACGTGAACCTGCGCTTCCTGGCGCCGGCGGATGCCAAGCTCGCGCTCACGCAGGGTTCGGTCGATGCCTGGGCCACGTGGGAGCCCTACACCGCGCTGGCCGAGGTGAGCAAGCACGCACGCGTGCTCGTGAGCGGGCGCGGGCTGCTGCCGGGGCTGAGCTACCTCGCGGCCACCGACAGCGCCATCGCCGCCAAGCGGCCGGTGCTGCAGGATTTTCTGCAGCGTGTGGTGAAGGCGCAACTCTGGTCGTACCGCAACGTCGATGCCTACTCGGCCGCGCTGGCGCGCATCATCGGCATCCCGCTCGAGGCGGCGAAGCTGCAGTTCGAGCGGCGGCAGCAGAAGTGGGTGGCCATCGACGCGCAGGTCATCGCCGACCAGCAGGGCACGGCCGATTTCTACCGGCAGGTCGGGCTCATCAGGCAGCCGCTGGATGTGAAGGGCACCTTCGACACCGGCTTCGGCGTGGCCGGCTGAAAGAAAAACGCACGACCGTAGCTGAGTCCAAGACTCGCGTAGTTGCGTGCGCGGGGCGCGGAGTTGCGCTGGCTAGAGTCGTCGCATGACTTCCTATGCCATTTCCCCCGCACCCGTCCATTCGCTGCCCATCCAGGGCGATCAGGTCCGCTTCCCTGTCAACCGCATCTTCTGCGTGGGCCGCAACTACTCCGAGCACGCCCGCGAGATGGGCCACAACCCCGACCGCGAGCCGCCGTTCTTCTTCATGAAGCCGGCCAGTGCCATCGTGGCCGACGGCGGCGAGTTCGCCTATCCGCCGCTGTCGAACGACGTGCACCACGAGATCGAACTCGTGGTCGCGCTGAAGACCGGCGGCGCGAACATCGCCGCCGCCGACGCGCTCGGTCACGTCTACGGCTACGCCGTCGGCCTCGACATGACCCGCCGCGACCTGCAGGGCGAGGCCAAGAAGATGGGCCGCCCCTGGGACACCGGCAAGGCCTTCGACGGCTCCGCGCCCTGCGGCGAGCTGGTGCCAGTGGCCAGGGCCGGCCATCCGGCCAACGGCGAGATCCGCCTCGACGTGAACGGCGCCCAGCGCCAGGTGGGCGACCTCGCCGACATGATCTGGAACGTGCCCGACACCATCGCCTACCTCTCGACGCTGTTCACGCTGCAGCCCGGCGACCTGATCTTCACGGGCACCCCGGCCGGCGTGGCGGCGGTGCAGCGCGGCGACCGCATGCGCGGCAGCGTGGCCGGCGTGGGCGTGCTCGAAGTCGCGGTCGTCTGAGCCCGAAGACAGGGCGCTCGCCAGATCCGGCGGGTGCGGCCGGATCGCCGGTGCGCCAGATGGCGTACCCTCACGGGCGAAAGACGAAGACGCCTGCCCCGATGCGCCCCTCCACACCCACGTCCGTCCGCACCTACGGCATGCACGAGCGTGCCGACCACCTGGACTTCGACATCCGCTTCCAGGGTGCGCGCAACGAACTCACGCTGCCGCACCGGCATGCGTACTTCCAGATCCAGGTCGGCATCGAGGGCAGCTCGCAGCAGTCCATCGGCGGCGAGGTGCGCCCCTTCGGACCGCGCCACCTGAGCTTCGTGCTGCCGTACCGGGTGCACGTGATCCCGCATCCGCCCGAGGCGCTGTACTGCATCGTCAATTTCGACCAGCGCTTCCTGTGGCCCGAGCTCGACGTCGACGCGCTCGACCTGGAAGACGTGCCGCTCGCGCGTCATCCCGACCTCGCGCCCTTCCTGTTCCAGGAGTACGTCGACTTCGCCTTCGACGAGGCCGACTTCGCGCGCATCCGCGGCTGGCTCGACGAACTGCATGCGCTGAACGCGAGCCGCAGCTTCGGCGCCAAGACCGCCATGCGCGGCATCCTGCAGCAGATCGTCGGCCTGGCCTGCATGCGGCAGGAGAACGCGCTGATGCGGCTTTCGCTGCAGCACGACGGCAAGACTTCGCAGCGCGACGCCCTGCAGCGCGTGGTGCGCTACGTGCGCGACAACCTCGACAAGCCGCTGTCGCTCACCGACGCCGCGGCGGCCGCATTCCTTTCGCCCAACTACCTGGCCAACCTGCTGCGCAAGGAAACCGACCGAACCTTCACCGACCTCGTGACCGAGCGCCGCATCGAACGCGCGAAGGAACTGCTCGCGTCCACCTCGCTGCTGGTGCGGGAGATCGCGCACCAGTGCGGCTTTGCCGACGAGGCGTACTTCAACCGGCGCTTCCGGCAGGTGGTGGGGAGCACGCCGCGCAATTTCAGGCGCGAGCACGTGGTGGGCAAGCTCGGCTAGACGCCGCCGGGTTCCGAGGCTCGCGCGAGCTGCGACAGCCGCGTGACCAGCGGCGCGAAGAGCTCGCTCGCCGTGTTTCCATAGCCCAGCACCAGCCCGTTGTCCGATGGCATCGGCCGCATCGCGAAGCCCGACAGCGGCGTGGGCGCGATGCGCTGGCGCAGCGCCTCGGCGGCGATCCTCCGGTCGTCGAAGCGCCCGGGCAAGCGCACGGTGAGATGCATGCCGCAGTGGCCGCCGTCGATCTCGTGCGGTACCTCGAAATGCTTTTCGAGCGCGAGCCGCAGTGCCTGCTGGCGATCGCGGTACAGCCTGCGCATGCGGCCCAGGTGCCTGCTGAACTGGCCGCTCTCGATGAAGTCGGCCATGGCGAGCTGCTCGTGGCGATGGCCGCCGCGCAGCATCTCCTCCAGCGGTGCCTGCACGGCGGACACCAGGCGCTCGGGCAGCACCAGGAAGCCGAGCCGCAGCGACGGGAACATGGTCTTGCTGAAGGAGCCGACGTAGAGCACCGGCGCGTCGTCCACCAGCCCCTGCATGGCCACGATGGGCTCGCCCGTGTGGCGGAACTCGCTGTCGTAGTCGTCCTCGACGATCCACGCGCCGTGCCGCCGGGCCTGCGCGATCAGTTCCAGCCGGCGCGCGATGCTCAGCACCGAGCCGGCCGGGTACTGGTGCGACGGCGTGGTGTAGACCAGCCGCGGCGGGTGCTTGCGCCAGTCGCGCTCGCTCACGCAGAGGCCCTCGGCATCGACGCGCATGGGCACGATGCGCATGTCGCCCGCATGCATGGCGGCTTTCGCGCCGCGGTAGCCCGGATCTTCGACCCAGCCGGTGTCCCCCGGGTTGGACAGCAGCCGCACGCACAGCGAGATGGCTTCCTGCGCGCCTTCGGCGATGACGACCTGCCGCGGCTCGCAGCGCACGCCGCGCGCCACCGACAGGTGCTGCGCAATGGCAGCGCGCAGCGCCGGCTCGCCCAGCGCGTCGCCGTAGCCCAGAGCCGCGCAGCCGCCGCCGCGGATCGCACGTTCCAGCGAGCGACGCCATGCGGCCAGCGGAAAGTGCGACAGCGCGGGCACCCCGGGACGCAGCGCCGCGCCCATGTCGGCACGTGAAGCGCTCGGCAGGATCCTTGCGAGGCGCTGCGCGGTGGCCGGCGTGCCGGCCTGCTTGCCAGCACGCTCACGCTTCGATGGCGCCGGCGACGAGAGCTCGGCCACGCGTGTGCCCTGCCTGTCGGGCCGCACATAGCCTTCGGCCGCCAGATGCTCGTAGGTGGCGGTGACCGTATTGCGCGAGATGCCGAGCGCCTCGGCCAGCGCACGCGAGCCCGGCAGGCGGCTGCCGGGGGCGAGGCTGCCGTCGAGGATGGCGTTCTTGAGGCGGTCGTGCAGCTGGCGCTGCATCGGGCCCGACCGGCGCTCCCTGGAGAGCGGGGATTCGAGCAAGGAAGAAGGCGGCAAGGGGGGAGGCGGCAAGGGGGAAGTGGAGCGTGGCACCATGAAATTGGCTCTGCATGGCACTTCTCGTGGCGCCACGTTGCGGCTACTTTAGCGCTCTTCGGCCCCGCCGTTCACCATCCACCGAAAGAGCTTCCACCCATGTCAGCCCGCCAGAACGAGTTCGGCCAGTCCATCGGCCCCGAGGTTCCCGAATGGACGCCCCGCGCCCTGCCGCCGCGCCGCGTCATCGAGGGCCGTTTCTGCAGGCTCGAGCCGCTCGACGTTGCGAAGCACGCCGACGATCTGTACGCCGCCTATGCGCAGGCGCCCGATGGTCGCGACTGGACCTACCTTGGCGTGGAGCGGCCCGCCGATCTGGCCGGCCTGCGGGCCTATGTCGAGCGCATCGCGAAGAGCAGCGATCCGCTGCACTTCGCCGTCGTCGACGTGCGAAGCGGCCGCGCGGTGGGTTCGCTGGCGCTGATGCGCATCGATCCGGCCAACGGGGCCATCGAGGTGGGCACCGTCAACTTCTCGCCACTGCTCAAGAACACGCCGATGTCCACCGAGGCGCAGTACCTGCTGATGAAGTTCGCCTTCGACGAGCTGGGGTACCGCCGCTACGAATGGAAGTGCGACAACTTCAACGAGCCCTCGAAGCGCGCGGCGCTGCGGCTGGGCTTCAGGTACGAGGGGCTGTTCCGCCAGGCGGTGATCTACAAGGGCCGCACACGCGATACGGCGTGGTTCTCGATCATCGACAGCGAGTGGCCGGCGCTGCGCACGGCCTTCGAGCGCTGGCTGGCGCCCGGCAACTTCGACGAGAAGGGCGGCCAGCGCATGTCGCTCGACAAGTTCCGGCTGCCTTCTTCCTGACTCCTCCGCCGCCGGCTACTTGCCCGGCTTCTGCGCCTGCTCGCACTCGACCTGGATCAGCTCGCGCTCGTCCAGCGTCGCGCCGATGCGTACCGCGCTGAGGCAGCCGCCCCAGACGCAGCCGGTGTCGGTGGACAGCAGGTCGGGCCGCGAGAGCCAGCCCAGCGTGGACCAGTGGCCGAATGCGACGGTGGCGTTGGCCGTCTTGCGCCCGGGCACGTCGAACCACGGCATGTAGCCCTCGGGCGCGGTGGCGGCGCTGTCTTTCGCCTCGAACTCCATCACGCCGTCCGCGGTGCAGAAGCGCATGCGCGTCAGCGCGTTGACGATGGCGCGCAGGCGGGCGCTTCCGGTGAGCGTGTCGCTCCATCGGGCCGGCTCGTTGCCGTACATCGACATCAGGAATTCGCCCAGCGCCGGGCCGCGCAGCACCGACTCGAGTTCGGAGGCCAGCACCAGCGTGTCGCCCACCGTCCATTGCGGCAGCACGCCCGCATGCACCATCAGCAGGTCGCCGGCGCCTATGCGCATGTGCAGCGCCATGTGCTGGTTGCGCAGCCAGTCGAGCAGCGCCTCGGCATCCGCGGCGGCGAGAAGCTCGCCCAGCGTGTCCTTGCGGCCGGCCTTGCGCGCGCCGTGCGCCACGCCCAGCAGGTGCAGGTCGTGGTTGCCCAGCAGGCTCAGTGCCGAGGCGCCGTAGCCCTGCACGTGGCGCAGCACCGAGAGCGAATCGGGGCCCCGGTTCACCAGGTCGCCCAGCAGCACGAGGGTGTCGCGGCTGGGGGAGAAGTCGATCTTCCGCAGCAGCCGCCGGAAGGGGGCGTCGCAGCCTTGCAGGTCGCCGATCAAGTAAAGTGCCATTCCCCCATTCTCTCCCTCAGTTCATGGATGTCTTCCTCCTGGCCTTGCTGACCACGCTGAACGCGTTGTTCGCAATGTCCGAAATGGCCCTTTCCACCAGCCGGCGCGCACGTCTCGCGGCATTGGCCGAAACGGGAGACGCCGGCGCGGTGGCCGCGCTGAAGCTGATGGAATCGCCCACGCAGTTCCTCTCGACGGTGCAGATCGGCATCACCTCCATCGGCATGCTCAGCGGCATCGTGGGCGAGGCCGCCTTCGCCGAGCCGCTCGGCGTGTGGATGGAAGGGCTGGGCATGGGCCGCGGCACGGCCAGCATCGCGTCGACCGCGCTGGTGGTCACCTGCATCACCTTCTTCACCATCATCTTCGGCGAGCTGGTGCCCAAGCGCATCGGCCAGCTCTATCCCGAGCCGGTGGCGCGCTGGGTGTCTCGCCCGATGCGCGGGCTGGCCAAGGGTGCGAAGCCCTTCGTGTGGCTGCTGGCGGGCGCTACCGCCGCCACGCTGAAGGTGCTGCGCATCGACGCCAACGCGGCGCGTTCGGTGACCGAGGAGGAAATCTCCGCCAGCCTCGAGGAGGGCGTGGACGCCGGCGTCATCGAGCAGCACGAGCACCAGATGGTGCGCAACGTGTTCCACCTCGACGACAGGCGCCTGTCGTCGCTGATGATCCCGCGCGCCGACATCGAATGGCTCGACGCCTCCTTCACCGTGCAGCAGGCGCTGCAGAAGGTGGCCGACGCGGGCGCGCTCAACCTGGTGCACTCCTGGTATCCGGTGTGCCGCAATTCGCTGGACGACGTGGTCGGTGTGATCAGCGTTGCGCACCTGCTGCGCCTGGGCCCCGCGCACACCGGCGTGCTGGGCCAGGAGGCGTCGCCCGCCGTGTTCGTGCCCGAGACCCTCACCGGCATGGAGCTGCTGGAGCAGTTCCGCGCCCGCGCCGGCCGGCTCGTGTTCGTGGTCGACGAATACGGCGTGGTGCAGGGCCTCATGACGCCGCGCGACCTGCTCGAAGCCATCACCGGCGAGTTGCAGCCCGGCATGCAGACCGACGCCTGGGCGCACCAGCGCGCCGACGGCCTCTGGGAGCTCGACGGCCTCATGCCCGTGTCGGAGTTGCGCGCGCGCCTGGGCATTCGCGAGTTGCCCGACGAGGAGCGTGGCCTCTACAACACCGTGGCCGGCCTGCTGATGGCCGTGTCGGGCCACCTGCCGGAGGTGGGCGAGCAGATCGACTGCGCCGGCTGGTGCTTCGAGATCGTCGCGCTCGAAGGCCGCCGCATCGACCGGGTGCTGGCCTCGCCGGACCCGACGGCCCCGCCCAGGGAAGAGTAGGGCGCGGGCCATGCTGTCGCTGCAGGCTCTCAGCTGCCCCCAGTGCTCCGCGCCCCTGCCGCGCGCCGCCCGGTGGCGCACGGTGAACTGCAGCTACTGCGGCGCCACCGTGGTGCGCGGGCAGGAGACCGTCGAGCGCGAGAGCTTCCGTGCCGCATGGCGCCGGGCCAATGCCGACGTGCCCGGCGGCCGCGTTCTTGCGTGGCGCGGCGGTCGCTACCGCGTGCTCGCGCCGCTGGCCACCGGCGAGCACAGCGATGTACTGCTGGCCGAACGACTGGGCGCGCTGCCCGAGCGCGTCACCTTCAAGCTTGCACGCGAGAGTTCGGCAGACGGCGTGCTGCAGCGCGAATTCACCGTGCTGCAAGCGCTGCAGGATCTTTCCGTGCCCGGCGCGGCCTACTTCACCCGCCGCCTGCCGCAGCCGCTGGGCATCGGCGTGGCCGAAGGGCTGGCGAGTGCAATGAGCGACGGCTCGCGGCAGGCGCTGGTGTTGCGCCACCCGACCGGTTTCTGGGGCGGCCTGCAAGACGTGCGGCAGGCCAACCCGCAAGGCATCGACCCGCGCCACGCCGTATGGATCTGGCGCCGCATGCTGGAAGTGCTGGCCTTCGTTCATGGCGCCGGCTGGACGCACCGCGACCTGTCGCCCTCGCACGCGCTCGTGCATCCGCGCGACCATGGCGTGCTGCTCATCGGCTGGTCGCGCGCGCAGCAGGCCACCGGGCCGGCGCACGACGCGGCCGTCACGCGCGACCTGATGCAATCGGCCTGGGCCGTGCGCGCCGTTCTGCACGGCGCAGCAGCCGGCGAGCCCGGCCTTGGTTCCCACACACCCGCGCCTCTCGCCGCCTTGCTGCGCGAATGCAGCGAGGACGCAGCCGCCTGCGGGCGCCTGGGCGCGCAGGGCATCGAGCAGGCGCTGTCGGCGGCTTCGCGCGAAGCTTTCGGTGCGCCGAGGTTCGTCCATTTCGATCCGACGCCCGCACCGCACGCCGGCGCCTGACGCAAGGCATACGTACAACAGTCACAGAGGAGCAGAACCCATGGGCTACGGAAACTACTCGCACGCCGCCCACACGGCACTCATCGCCGACCGCGCCGCGAGACCGGGCGCGGAAGTCTTCACGCAGCGTTCCACGCATCCGCTGATGAACCCGCAAGGGCTCAAGGTGCGCGAGTCGCGCGACAACGCCGACCATCCGAACTCGCTGGGCATCGCCTTCGCGCTCGACGTGACGGGCTCCATGGGCGACATCCCGCAGCTCCTCGCGCGCCGCGAGCTGCCCACCTTCATGAAGCTGCTGACCGATTGCGGCGTGGCGGACCCGCAGCTCCTGTTCATGGCCATCGGCGACGCCAACTCCGACCATGCACCGCTGCAGGTCGGCCAGTTCGAATCGACCGCCAACCTCATGGACCAGTGGCTCACCTGGAGCTACCTGGAAGGCGGTGGCGGCGGCACCGGCGAGGAAAGCTACGAGCTCGCCTTCTACGTGATGGCGCAGCACACCGACATGGACTGCTGGGTCAAGCGCAGGAAGCGCGGCTACCTGTTCGTGACCGGCGACGAGCTGCCCTATCCGGCCGTCTCGCGCCACCAGATCGAGGGCCTCATCGGCGAGAAGCTCGACGAGGACATTCCCATCGAGGAAGTCATCGCCGCCGCGGCCGAGACCACGCATCTGTTCTTCCTTATCCCCGACGCGCAGCGCCGCCGCCGCTGCGAAGGCCGCTGGCGCGAACTGCTGGGCGACCACGTCATCTGCATGGACTCGCCCGACGACGCCTGCGCCGTGGCCGCCGGCATCGTCGCCCTCACCGAGAAGGCCGTGCCCAGCCTCGAAGCGCTGGCCGGCGTGATGAGCGCCACCGGCATGGAGAAGGAACGCGTGGGCGGCGTGCTGCACGCGCTCGACGCCTACGCCGCGCTGCTCGACCCGGGCGCGCCACGTCATGCGCCGCCCAGCGTGGCGGCAGCCGCGGCCGGTGCGCGCTCGTCGTGGTGGAAGCGGTTGTTCGGCTGACGGCCGTGTGACGGCGCACGCTCGTACGCACTACGTCTCGCTGCTGGGCCTCGGCTTCGGGGACTGCGGCAAGGGGCTCTTCACCGACCACCTCGGCGGCGCGCTGGACGCCCACACCGTGGTGCGCTTCAACGGCGGCGCACAGGCCGGACACAACGTCGTGCTGGCCGACGGGCGGCACCACACCTTCTCGCAGTTCGGCGCCGGCAGCTTCCATGCGGGCGTGGGCACCGTACTTGCGAGCCCGGTGGTCGTGCACCCCACGGCGCTGCGCGTGGAGGAAGCCGCGCTGCGCCGGGTCGGCGTGGAAGACGCCTTCGGGCGGCTGCTCGTCGACGCGCGCTGCCGCGTGACCACGCCGTTCCACCAGGCCGCAGGCCGCCTGCGCGAATTGGAACGGGGCGAGGCCGCGCACGGCAGCTGCGGCGTCGGCGTGGGCGAGACCGCGCGGCAGGCGCTGGCCTCGCCCGATGAAGCGCTGCGCTATGGCGATCTGCGCAATCCTGCACGTGCATTCGAAAAGATCGAAGCGCTGCGCACCGCGCTTCTGCACGAGTTCGCGGCCAGCCCGGCGCTGCGGCATGCCGATGCCGCGCAGGAAATCGCCATGCTGCGCGACGACACGCTTGCGCGGCGCTGGCTCGAAGCCGCCGCACCATGCGTGGCGCAATCGCCGCCCGCGAGCATCGACCGCATCGCCGAACGCCTCGCGCGGTCCGGCACCGTGATCTTCGAGGGCGCCCAGGGCGTGCTGCTCGACGAATGGCACGGCTTCCATCCGCACACCACCTGGAGCACCATCTCGACCGCCGCCGTCGAAGCCGTGCTGCACGATGCCGGCATCGACGCCCCCGTCCAGCATCTGGGCGTGCTGCGCAGCTACCTCACGCGCCACGGCCCGGGCCCGCTGCCCACGCACGACCGCATGCTCGATGCGCGGCTGGCCGAACCGCACAACGCCGACGAAGGCTGGCAGGGCGCATTCCGCAGGGGGCACCCCGATGCGGTGCTGCTGCGCTATGCGCTCGATGTGGTCGGAACGCTCGACGGGCTGGCGGTGAGTCACCTGGATGCCATCGAGAGGGCAGGTTTGCGATGGTGCGCGGGCTATCGCACGGACGATGCGGGGCGGATCGCTTCGCTGCCGCTGGGCGGCGTGCGGGACCTCGATCACCAGCAGGCGCTGACGCAGTTGCTGCAAAGCGCCGAGCCGATCTACGAGCCGAATCTCATCGCCACGCCGCATGCGTGGGTGGAGCACGCAGAGGCGCTGAGCGGCCTGCCGGTTCGTTTCGGCTCCTTCGGGCCGACGCGGGAGAGCGTGCGAGGGCGCAAGCATCTGCCCTGATCGAGAACGCGGGGGCAGCCGCGGCGGCGCGTGACCTGTCCATTCAGCGGCAAAAAGCGGGTTCTGTTGCAACGAGCGCCTCGTTCCGGGCTCTTGGCATGCCGGCCGACGTCTCTGTACGCCTGCTTGTCGAGATGTGAATTTGTGCGGCAGTTTCTTACAATGCGTTGCGTTTCACTTCGCCGGTGCAACCCAAATCGCGCCTTCGTACATTCACCGCGCCCGCTCATGCCCTCGTCCAGATTTGCCTGCTTCTGCGTTCGCAATGCCCGCCTGGCCGCAGGCCTGATTTCCGCTGTGGCGTTGGCCGCGTGTGGCGGTGGCGGTGGCGGAGGCGGTGCGGGCAGCGGGGCATTCTTCGTTCCCCCCGCGCAGCAGCCCGCCGCGCCTGCGCCCGGCGGCACATCCGGCGAATCCACCGTCCTGATGCGCATCAAGCCGGAGGCGGTCGGCGTCAACTGCACCCTGGGCGGTGCACGCGTCGAGGCCGGCCTGGACGCCGACAACAATCACGTGCTCGCGGACAGCGAAGTCACGTCCACCCAGTACATCTGCAACGCCACCGCCGGGGCGGATGGCCTCAGCACGCTGGTGCGCATGCGGGCCGAGCCTGCCGGCAGCAACTGCGCGCAGGGCGGCTCGCAGGTGCTGGCCGGCAAGGACCTGAACCGCAATGACGTGCTCGAGGATGCGGAGGTGACGAGTTCTGCATACGTCTGCGGCGGTGCGCCGGGCGCCACGGGCGCAGCGGGTGCTGTAGGGTCGAATGGCCGCGACAGCCTGCTCGCATTCGCCGCTGAAGCACCGGGCGGCACCTGCGCCTATGGCGGTCAACGAGTGCAGTCCGGGCTGGACCTGAACGCCAACGGCGTGCTCGACGCCGCGGAGGTCACGGCCACGGCCTACGTGTGCGCGGCCGCGCCGGCCGACACGCGCTGGGTCAGCGTCACCGCCTCGAGTTTCCAGACCGAGTCGAACACCGGCTATCAGGCGAATTCGAGCACCGGCGTCACGCTCACGCTGCCGCCCGCGCCCACGGTGGGCGATTGGATCAAGGTGGTGGGAGTGGGCAGCGGCGGGTGGACCATCGCGCAGAACGCGGGGCAGCGCATCGACACGCGCGGCCTGCCTGGCGGAACGGACTTCGACTGGCGCCCGGTGTCGCCCGCCGGCAGCTGGAGCGGCATTGCCTCGTCCGCCGATGCCACCCGCCTGGCGGCAGTGTCCACCAGCGGCGAGCTGTACACCTCGGACGATTCCGGTGCGACCTGGATCCCGCGCCTCATGGGACAGCCCTGGAGTGGGATCGCTTCTTCCAGCGATGGCCTGTCGCTGATTGCTGCATCCAACGGCGGTGCGCTTTACCGCTCGGCCGATGGCGGCCTCAACTGGACCAACGACGGATCGTCCCGCGCCTGGAGCGCGGTGGCCAGTTCCGCCGACGGGTCGCACCTGGTCGCGACCGCCTACCTCGGGCAGATCTGGACCTCGGCGGATGGCGGTGGCAGTTGGACGGCGCGTGAATCGAGCCGCGCCTGGCGCGCCGTGGCCTCTTCGGCCGATGGCCGGGTTCTGGTGGCGGCCACCAATGGCTCCCAGCTGTTTGTCTCGACCGACTATGGCGTGAGCTGGACCCCGCGCGCGAGCGGCCAGTTCTGGTGGTCGGTGGCGGCATCGGCGGACGGCAGCACCCTGTACGCCACCGTGGACACGGGCGCGATCTGGCTCTCCATCGATTCGGGTACCACATGGGAAGCGCAGACCGTCAGCCGTGATTGGCGAGGCATTGCCACGTCCGCCGACGGCCGCTACGTCGTGGCCGCCACCAGCGGTGGCCGCCTCTACGAGTCCAGCGACAGCGGCCGGACCTGGCGCGCGACCAGCGACGGCGGTAGCTGGACTGCGGTCGCGAGCAGCACCGACGGCCTGAAGGTGGCCGCCGCCAAGGCGGGCTCGGCCATCCAACTCGGCACGCGTCGCACTTCGACCACCCTCGGCACGGCCGGGTCGATTTCCGGAGGGCAGCAGGACTCGCTGGAGCTGCAATACGTGGGAGGCGGCGTGTTCACGCCCGTCGGCTATGTGCTGGCCAATGCGGCATTCGTCGTTCGCTGAAGCCGCCGGCCCACGACCAACCGATGCTGCACCCGCGCCTCACCACGCATACCCCGCCTGCACCCGAGCAGCCACCCGGCTGCCGCTCCCGCTGCTGGTCGCGGTCGAAATCCCCACGCCCAGGTTCAGGTTGTCGCTGAACTGATAGCCGAAGGCCACGCCCACCCCCGACGCGCCCGCGTAGTTGCCCACGGCGGCGCCCATCCATTTCTTCCCTGCAGCCAATGTCGGCATCGACGGCATGGCCAGCGCGGCCGCGACGCCCTGCGCGGCGAAGGCGTTCGCCTGGCTGGTCGCGTTGGCCACCGCCTGCTGCAGCTGGCCGAGGTTGACGGCGTCGGTGGCCAGTAGGCCGGGCGCGACATTCGTGATGCCGCGCAACTGGTTGGTGGCTGCGTTGCCGACCGACACGGTGTTGTCCCGGTCGGCCACGGAGCCCTGGCCCAGCGCCACCGCGTTGTTGCCGCTGGCCAGCGTGTTGGCGCCCAGCGCGACGGCGTTGTTGCCGGTGGCCACGGCGTTGTTGCCCACTGCGGTGGTCGGGTCGGCCAGCGCCTTCGCGCCCGCGCCGATGGCGACCGAGCCCGCATGGTTGGCCTGCGCGCCGTTGCCGACGGCCACGGTGTTCTCGCCGCTGGCCTGCGCGTTGGTGCCCATCGAGGTGCTGCCTGCGCCGCTGGCGCCCGCGCCTGGGCCGCAGGCCACGGAGCCGCTTGCGCTCACCGCGCACACGCCGCTGGAAAGCGCCTGGTTCATCAGCGACTGCAGCGCGCTGACCTGCTGCACGGTGAAGTTGTTGGCGGTGGTGATGGCCGTCTGCTGCGCCTGCTGCACCTGGCCGACGTTGGCCGCGTCGCTGCTCGCCTGGCCGGCGGCCACGTTGTTGATGGTGGTGCCCGCGCCGCCGTTGGCGTTGAGCTGCAGCGCGGTGCCGCCGGCGCCGTACTGCGCCGAGTTCTGGGCGAGGCCCAGTGCGGTGTCGGAGGTCTGCTGCACGGTGTGGAGCTGGCTGCCGTTGACTGCGTCGGTGCTGGTGGCGTTCACCGCGCCCGCGCTCACGTTGACGAGGGTGCGCGTCTGGCCCGCCGAGCCGAAGGAAACCGTGTTCGCCGCGGTGGCGACCGAGTTGGCGCCGATGGCGATGCTGTTGGCAGCGCCGGCCGCGACCTGGCTGCCCGAGCCGATGGCCACGCCGCCGGTGGCCAGTGCCGACGCGCCGGCGGAACCGTTGTAGGCGCCGCCGATCGCCGTGCTGCCGTTGCCCGATGCCACCGCGCCCCGGGTGGTGCCCGATGCGCTGCCGATGGCGACCGCCGAGGTGCCCGATGCCTGTGCGCCGCTGCCGCCGGCCGTGCCGGGGAAGCCGCAGCAGCCTTCCGCGCCCTGGCCTCCCGCGCCGACCGCGATGGCACCGCTGGCCGAGGCCTGCGCGCCGCTGCCGCCGGCGCCGCCCGTGCCACCCGCGAAGCCCTGGCCGGCAGTGCCGCCGCCGCCGATGGCCGTCGCGCCGTTCGCGCTCGCGCTGGCGCCGGCTCCGCCTATGCCGCCGCTTCCGCCGGCGGTTCCGTTGCTGCCGTCGCCGCCCGCGCCGATGGCGGTAGCGCCGTCACCCTGGACCGTGGCGGCGGCACCGCCGCTGGAACTCGTCCAGCCCGGCTGGTTGGGCCCCGGGTTGCCCGGGGCGCCGGCTACATAGCCTGCCGCGTGGGCGCTTCCGATGGCGAGCAATGCGGCGGCCTGCAGGCTTCTGAGTACGTGTTTGGGCTGAGTGGTCATGAGTTCCTCCTTCGCTGAAACGGCAGACAGACAAAAAAACAGCACGAGTGTGTGTTTTTGTTTCCAGTACCGCCATCCCCGAGAACTGGTAAATCCGGCCCTTTCGGGGCCGTTCATGAGCCTTCGCCCGCCGGGCTGCCGTTCGGTGGGAATGCGAAGGGCGGCCGCCGCGATCGGACTGCTCAGCGGCCCTCGCGGCCGCCCACGTCGCGATAGCCTTGCGGCGTCACCCCGTGCTGGCGCGCGAACGCGCGCTGCAGCGCATCCACCGAGCGGAAGCCGCTGCGGCTGGCGATCTTCTCCTGCGTCCAGCCCGTCTGCCGCAGCAGTTGCGCGGCGGCGGCCACACGGGTCTGCTCGACGAAGCGCGCGGGCGTGCAGCCGGTCTGGGTGGCGAAGGCGCGCGCGAAATTACGCGGGCTCATCTGAACGCGCCCTGCCATCGCCTCGACCGACAGGTCTTCCTGCGGATGCGTGCCTATCCACGCGACCAGCTCGCGCAGCCGGTGGCTGGCCGTGGCCTGTGCCTCCAGTGCCTGGCTCAGCTGCGGCTGCTCGCCGCCGCGCAGCATCGGCAGCGCCAGCGTGCGGGCGATGTCCATCGACACTGCATGGCCCAGGTCGTCTTCCACGAGGGCCAGCGCCAGCTCGATGCCGGTGGTGACGCCGGCGGAGGTCCACATCGGGCCGTCCTGCACGTAGATTCGCTCGCGCTGCACGCGCACCCGTGGGCGCAGCTGCTGCAGCATGTCGCAGGCGCTCCAGTGGGTGGTGGCCTCGCGCCCGTCGAGCAGGCCGGCGGCTGCGAGCGCGAAGGCTCCGGTGCATACGCTGCCCACGCGGCGCACGCGCGGTGCGACCTCGGCGATCCATTCGCTCACCTTCTGTTCGAGGATGGCAGAGCGCACCGAGGGCTCGTCGCCGCCGGCCACGATCAGCGTGTCGATCGCGGCTGGCAGTTCGCGCAGCGCCAGCGTGCCCGCGAAGCTCAGGCCGCCGTTGGTGGGCACGCTGCCGCCCGCGGGCGACGCGATATGCAGCCGATAAGTGCCGGGGCGCATCTGCTCGGCCTTGCTGAAGACGCTGGCCGGGCCGGCGATGTCGATGGCCTCGACGCCATCGAAGGCGAGCAGCACCACCGCGCCGCCGGCGCCATGGCTGGCAGAAACAGCGGCTTCTTCGTCCTTGTGGGGCAGGGTGGGCATTCGTAGTCTCGGGGCATTGCTTGCAGCCATGGAGGAACGGCGATGTTCACGGGGTCATTTTCACGCGCGCTGGTTGCCGCCGGCATGGCGGTGCTCGTTCTGGCGGGCTGCTCCTCTGGCGCGCCGCTGCCGCCACCGCCGCGCGACGATGCGGCCGCGCTCCAGCGCGACCAGCAGGCCTTCGTTGATGCGATGAAGCCTCGCAGCCCGGGCGGCAGCCGGCCGGTGATCGCCGTGCTCGCGTCCAACGACGGCACCGAAATGACCGATCTGCTCCTGCCGTACGCGGTGCTCGGGCGCGCCGACATCGCCGACGTGCGCATCGTGGCGCCGCGCGCCGGCCGCATCGACCTGTTTCCCGCGCTGCAGGTGGACGGCGCGCAGGACTTCGCCGGCTTCGACCGCACGCATCCCGCCGGTGCCGACTACGTGATCGTCCCCGCGATGCTCAAGGACGATGCGCCCGAGATCACCGCCTGGCTGCGGCGGCAGTCGCAGCAGGGCGCACGGGTGATCGGCGTGTGTTCCGGCGCGCTTGTGGTGGGGCAGGCCGGGCTGCTCGACGGCCGGCGCTTCGCGGGCCACTGGTACGACCGCGGCACGCTGCTGAAGCGCCATGCGGGCTCGACGCACTTGCCGCACCGGCGCTACGTGGTGGACCGCGGCGTGGCCACCACCACCGGCATTACCGCATCGGTGCCCGCGATGCTGGCGCTGGTGGAGGCCATCGGCGGACGCGAAAAGGCCTCCGCGCTCGCGGCCGAACTGGGCGTGGCCTCGTGGAGCCCAGCGCACGACAGCACGCCCTTCGGCCTCGACGCCGGCAAGCGCTTCGCCTACCTGCTCAACAAGGCCGCGTTCTGGCGCGTCGAGCGCTGGAGCGTCGAGGTGCGCGACGGCACGGACGACGTTTCCCTCGCGCTGGCTGTGGACGCATGGGAGCGCACCGGGCGCGTGCGTGTCGAGGCGGTGTCGGCCTCGGGCCCGGTCAGGCTGCGCAGCGGACTGGTGCTGCTGGCCAGGCCCGCCTCCGCCGGCGATGGCGTCAGTGATGGCGCGCCCCGGCTGCCCCTGTCGGCCACGCTCAAGCCGGTGCCGCAACTCGACCGCACGCTGTGTGAGATCGCCGGTCGACACGGCGATGCCCGGCGCGACTGGGTGATGCTGGAGATGGAGTACCCGGCGCAGCAAGGCGCCGCCTGCGCCGGGTGACCGCGCCGGGTGGGGGACACGGGCAACGTCGGCTGGCCGCCTAGGCGTTGCTGGTCGCGCGCACTTCCTCGATGCTGGTCTGCCCGGCCAGCACCTTCTCGATGCCGTCCTGGCGCAGCGTGCGCATGCCTTCCTGCAGCGCGGCCTGCTGGAGCTCCTCGGCGCGCGCGCCGGTCTGCACCAGCCGCCGCAGCGTCTTCGACATGCTCATCAGCTCGTGGATGCCCACGCGGCCCTTGAAGCCGGTGTCGCCGCAGTGCTTGCAGCCCTTGCTTGTGTAGGTGTGCAGCCGTCCGTCGCGGCCATGGCGCTGCACCCAGCCGGCCAGCACCGCCTGGCGCTGGGCCGCGTCGCGCTGCTGCTCGGGGCCGAAGGCGTGCATGTAGTCGTCCAGCAGTTCCTCTAAAGCCTCGGGGCTCGCGGGCGTGCCGGTGGTGCACTGCGTGCACAGGCGGCGCACCAGCCGCTGGGCGAGCACGGCCAGCAGCGAGTCGGCGAAGTTGAACGGGTCCATGCCCATGTCCAGCAGGCGGGTGACGGTCTCGGGCGCGCTGTTGGTGTGCAGGGTCGAGAGCACCAGGTGGCCTGTCAGCGAGGCCTCGATGGCGGTCTTGGCGGTTTCCTCGTCGCGGATCTCGCCGACCATGATCACGTCCGGGTCGGCGCGCACGAAGGCGCGCAGCGCCTTCGCGAAGGTCCAGTCGATGCGCGGATTGATCTGTACCTGCCGAAGCCCCGCCTGGGTGATTTCCACCGGGTCTTCCGCCGTCCAGATCTTGCGCTCGGGCGTGTTGATGTGCATCAGCGCCGAGTGCAGCGTGGTGGTCTTGCCCGAGCCCGTGGGGCCCACGCACAGCACCATGCCGTAGGGGCGCTCGACCGCCTTCGTCAACTGCGCGAGGTTGTCGGGCGACAGGCCCAGCCGGTCCATCGGAATGGGCTTGGCCGACGCCAGGATGCGCATCACCACGTCTTCGAGGCCGTTGTTGGTGGGAATGGTCGCCACGCGCAACTCGATGCGGTGCTGTGGCGAGTACTTCGCGAAGTTGATCTTGCCATCCTGCGGATTGCGCTTCTCGCTGATGTCGAGGTCGCACATGATCTTCACGCGCGCGACGATCGCGTTGCGGTAGCTCGGCGGCAGCTCCAGGTAGGTGTAGAGCAGGCCGTCGCGCCGGAAGCGGATGCGGGTCTTTTCCTGGCCCGGGTAGCTCTCGATGTGGATGTCGGAGACGCCCTCGCGGTGCGCCTCGATGATCATGCTGTTGATCATGCGCACCAGCGAGTTGTCGGACTGCTCGATGGGCGCCTCGCTTGCCGCCGGCGGCGCGGCGACTTCCTTCTCCAGCGTCTGCAGCAGCTCGCTCGTGCCGGCCACGTCGAAGTCCAGCGGCTGGCTCGGGTCGAAGTGGGCCGCGAAGGGGTTGGGCGCCGCGCCCGTGTGCTCGCCGATCTTCTCGTACACCGCGTTCAGCACGCCGTCGAGGTCCAGACACTGGCCCACCACCGGCGTGACCTTCAGCTGTGCGATGAACTCCACCTCGTCGAGCGCCGAATGCCGGCTGGTCGGATCGTCGATGGCGACGATGAGTCGCCCCTCGTGCAGCATCAGCGGCATGACCTGCAGCCGCCGCGCCACCGCGTGCGGCAGCTTGCGCAGCGCCTCGGCCGCCGGCGGATAGAGATGCAGGTTGACCAGCGGATAGCCCATCTTGCGAACCAGCGCCGTCTGCAACTGGCCCCGGCTCACCACGCCCATGCGCACCAGCGTCTCGCCCAGCGGCACCATCGGGTCCAGCTTCTGCCGGTCCAGGCCCGCGCGAAGCTGCTCCTGCGTGACCATCCCCAGCGAGATGAGCGCCTCGCCGATGCGCGCGATGGGCGTGCGGCTCTGGGCCTCCAGCGCGTTCAGCAATTGCTCCGGCATGACGACTTCGTTGATGGACATGGGGGACGTTCTCCTGCTCGATTTCGTGCATGGATCGTAGAGCGTGATCGGGTCCATTGCCACAGGTTCGAGCTTGAGTACGCAAGTACTCAAGTCAACAACAAGTTAACTCGTGACGGCAACCGGCGGCACGGTCCGTGCGCCGGATTTCCTTTCGTCCTACGGGCAGCAACCGCCGCTTCGCCAAACATCGCCGGAATGCATCGATTGATATTTGCCACCACTGCGCTGGTGGGCATGCTCGGCTTCGCGGCGAGGGCAGAGCCCATCAAGCTGCCTGTAGACAGCGACGAGAAGGGCTCCGTCTACGTCGCCCCCAACGTCAATCCCACCGAGACATCGGCCACCGTCAACGGCGCCACCGTCGGCGTACAGCGCCCCGACGGCAGCGGCACCTACATCGGCACCGACACGTCCACGCCCCGGCCCACGTACTCGCTGGGCGCGAGCACCGGCGGCAACGTGTCGTTCTCGGGGGGCGTGCAGTCGGATGGAAAGGCCAACAACGGCGTGAAGGCCGGTGTGACGATCAAGTACTGAGCGCGGATCAGACCAGCGTGCCGTACACGATGAAGCCGTCGTGCGTCGCGACCTTGTCGTAGAGCGTGCGGCCCGCCGTGTTGGTCACGTGCGTCTGCCAGTACACGCGATGGCCGCCCGCGAGCTTCACGCGCTCGTACACACCGCTGATCAGCTGGCGGCCGACGCCCCTGCCGCGTTCGGAAGGCAGGGTGAACAGGTCCTGCAGGTAGCAGGTCGGCTCCAGCCGGGTGGTGCTGCGGTGAAAGAGGTAGTGGGTGAGGCCGACCAGTTGCCCGTCGCGCTCGGCGACCAGCGCATGCACGGGTTCGTAGGCGTCGAAGAAGCGCTGCCAGGTGGCCTGCGTGATCTCGTCGGCGAGGGCGCTCGGGCCCTCTCGGCCGTAGAAGGCGTTGTAGCCGTCCCAGAGCGGCTTCCATGCCGCGTAGTCTTCTGGCACCGGAGGGCGGATCAGCAGGGAAGAGGTCATGTCGTCGGAAACTGCGCGTTGAAAACGTGCAATTGCAACATGGGCAACACGGCCGGCGCTCAGCGAACGAAGAATTCCTTCAGTGCCTTTTCAGGCAGCTGGCCATGCAGGCCGATGGCGACCACTCCGGCGCGGGCAAGCCCCGAGGGCGGTGCCGCCTTGCGCAGCGAGCCGTGGCGGCCGGCGTACTGCACCTCCGACCACTCCTCGCCGACGGCACCATGACCGGTGCGCAGCAGGCCTTTCAGGCGCAGCACGCCCGCAGGCATTTCGCGCAGCCAGGCGCGAAGCGCGGCCGCGGGAATCATCGCGCCGGGCTGCGCGCTCCAGGTCTGGAACAGTGCGCCGTGGTCGGGTGCGTGATGGCCGTGATCGCAGTCGGGGCCGCATGCGTGAGCGGTGCCCAAGGCCTGCTGCGGCAGCCCCGACAGCAGCGCCAGCGGCACCGCCGCTTCCGTGGTCTCGATGCACGGCGTTCCGGGCGCGTTCGCCTCGACCCATGACCTCGCCGCGACCAGCGCATCGGGCGCTGCGATGTCGGCCTTGTTCAGCACCACGAGATCGGCCGACTTCAACTGCCGCGCCAGCGTATCGGCCAGCAGCGGGTCCGTCGACTGCCGCGCCGCCGCGCTCGCATCCACCATCACGATCACGCCCTCGAGGCTCAACTCCGGCGCCGCCATGCCGATCTGCGCGATGCGCCACGGGTCCGACACGCCGCTGGCCTCGATCACCACCGCGTCGAAGGGCTTCTTCGCCTCGATCACGTCCACCAGCGCGCGGCCCAGGTCGTCGCCGATCTGGCAGCACACGCAGCCGTTGGTCAGCGCGGTGGTGTCGCCGTGGGTGGCGGCGATGAGATCGGCATCGATGTTGAGCGCGCCGAAGTCGTTCACCAGGACCGCCATGCGCAGCCCCTTCGCCTCGCGCAGCCAGCGGTTGAGCAGCGTGGTCTTGCCTGCCCCCAGAAAGCCGCCGATGACGGTGAACGGCAAGCGACTTGCCGGCATCACGCGCCCCGGCTCACTTGAACCCTCTGCGCCTCGAACACGCGGCCCGACAGCACCGTGCCCCACACGCGCGCGTCCTTCAGCGCCATCGGGTCCATCTCCAGCGGGTCGTCTTCCAGCACGCAGAAGTCGGCGCGCTTGCCGCATTCGATGCTGCCGATCTCGCCGTCGAGCTTCAGCGTCCATGCGGCACCGAGCGTGATGGCGCGCAGCGCCTGCGGCACGGTGATGCGCTCTGCCTCGCCCAGCACCCGGCCCTGGGGCGTGATGCGGTTGACGGCGCACCATGCGGTGAAGAGCGGGCCGAGCGGCGTCACCGGCGCGTCGGAGTGAATGGCCAGCGGCACGCCGGCCGCGAGCGCGCTACCGCAGGCGTCGAGGCGGTTGGCGCGGTCGGGGCCCATGGTCATTTCGTAGTGCTGGTCGCCCCAGTACCAGATGTGGTTGGCGAACAGGTTGGCGCACAGGCCCAGCGATGCCATGCGGCGGAACAGCGGCGCGTCGATCATCTGGCCGTGCTGCAGCGTGTGGCGGTGGTCGGGACGCGGCGCGCGCGCGAGCACCCGCTCGATGGCGTCGATGGCCACCTCGCTGGCCTCGTCGCCGTTGGTGTGCGTGTGGATCGTGAGGCCCGCGCGGTGGTAGGTCTCGAAGTCGGCCTCGTACTGTGCGGGTGCGGTCACCCAGATGCCGTTGGGCGCGCCGTTGAAGTGGCCCGGCCAGCGCAGCCGCGCCGAGAAGCCCTGGATCGAGCCGTCGAGCATCATCTTCACCAGGCCGTAGCGCAGCCGGTCGGTGTTGCGCGGCATCAGCGACTTCACGTGCTCCGCACCCTGCGCGGCACCGTGCGTGCCGTGGAAGGCCTGGAACGCGGGCAGGATGCGCACGCCGAAACCGTCGTCGCCCGTGGCCTTTTCCAGCACGCTGCAGTCCTCGGGCGTGAGCTTGTTGACCAGGTCGGTCGCGGTGGTCACGCCCTGCAGGCAGGCCAGCCGCGCGAAGGAGCGCACGCCGGCCTCGGTCATCGGCGCGAGCAGGCCGGCATTGCCGATCTTGCGCAGCACCAGGAACATCGCGGCCGGCTCCTGCAGCTCGCCGGTGGGCTCGCCCGCGCTGTCGCCATCGGCGAACTTGACCACGCCTTCGACCTCGTTGTCGCGCGTGATCTCGGCGATGCGCAGCATCGCGCTGTTGACGTTCATCAGGTGGCCGTTGGCATGGCCGATGACGATGGGCCGCGTGCTGCTCGCCCGGTCCACGTGGCGCACCGTCATGCGCTCGCCGCCGAAGTAGATCGGATCGAATCCCCAGGCGACGAGCGGCTCGGTGTCGGGAATGCCCTCGGCCGTCATCCTCGCGGCCACGTCGGAGAGGCGCGAGACCACCTCGTCCATCGAGCGCAGGCCGCTCCACACCTTGCCCTCGGGGTCGCGGCGGTCGAACCAGCCGAGATACGTCCAGTCCCACATGCTGCCTTCCTTCAGGTGGCAGTGGCCTTCGACGAGGCCCGGCATCAGCACCTTGCCGGCGAAGCGCTCGTCGAGCGTGAAGGGCCCCCAGCCCTGCATGTCCGCGAGCGCGCCGACGGCCAGCACGCGGCCGTTGCGCACCGCCACGTGGGTGGCATGCGGCTGCATCGGGTTCATGGTGATGATCTTGCGGGCGGCGAAGATGGTGGTGTTGTTCGTCTGGCTCATGGCGACTCGGGAATCGAAAGAGGAGGGCGCGGCAGCCCGTCGACGACGTCGACGACGTCGACGACGTCGACGCGCCTGCAGCGTACCCAATGATCGGGCGCGACCTCGCGCAGCGGCGGCAGTTCCGCCGCGCAGGCCGCTTCCGCCACCGGGCAGCGGCCGGCGAAGCGGCAGCCTTTGGGCGGGTCGATGGGGCTGGGCGGGTCTCCGCTCAGCTTGATGCGGTTCGCGGCGCGACGCCTTCCGCCGCTCACGGTCGGCACCGCCGACATCAGCGCCACGCTGTACGGGTGCAGCGGCCGCGCGAAGAAGCTGCGGCGCGGCGCGCGCTCGACGATCTGGCCCAGGTACATCACTGCGATGTCGTCGCAGATGTGCTCCACCACCGCCATGTCATGCGAGATGAAGAGGTAGGTCAGGCCCAGCTCGCGCTGCAGCCGTGCCAGCAGGTTCAGGATCTGCGCGCGAATGGCGATGTCGAGCGCCGACACCGGCTCGTCGCACACCACCAGCTCCGGGTTGGTGGCCAGCGCCCGGGCGATGTTGATGCGCTGGCGCTGCCCACCCGAGAACTGGTGCGGAAACAGGTGCTGCTGCTCCGGCCGCAGGCCCACCGCCTCGAAGAGCTCGGCCACGCGGCGCGTGCGCTCCTCGGGCGTGCCCACCCGCATCAGGTCGAGCGGCGCACGCACCGCGGCGCCCGCGCGCTCGCGCGGGTTCAACGAGGAGAACGGGTCCTGGAAGATGATCTGCATGCGCGTGCGCGCCTGACGCAGCGCCTCGCCCTGCAGCGCACCCAGATCGGTGTCGCCCAGCTGCATGCGCCCCGAGGTGACCGGCGCGAGCCGCATCACCGCCAGCGCGGTCGTGGTCTTGCCCGAGCCCGATTCGCCGACCACCGCCAGCGTGCTGCCGCGGCGCACCGCGAAGGACACGCCGTCCACCGCCTTCACCACCTCGGGCGTTCGGCCCCAGCCGGACTTGCCGCGCGGGAAGTGCACCTTCAGGTCGTCGACCGAAAGCAGCGTATCGGTCTTGCCGATGAACGTCATGCGGCCTCCCTTCGGGGTTGTGCCGCAGCCGCCGGCTCGGCATGCAGCCAGCAGGCTGCGCCATGCGGCACGCCGGAGGCCACCTCGCCATGCACTGCGAACATCGGCGGCACCTCGGCCGCGCAGCGCGGCATCGCGCGCGGACAGCGCTCGCGGAAGGCGCAGCCGGTGCCCAGCTCCCAGATCGAAGGCACCACGCCGGCGATCTCGGCGAGGTCGTGGCGCCCGTCGCTTTCCTGCGTCGCGCTGCTGCCGAGTTCGGGCAGGCAGTCGATCAGCCCGCGCGTGTAGGGGTGGCCGGGTTCCGACAGCACTTGCTCGGTGATGCCCTGCTCGATGACGCGGCCCGCGTACATCACCATCACGCGATCGGCCATCTCGGCCACTGCGCCCATGTCGTGCGTGATGAGCATGATGGCCGTGCCCTTCTCGCGCTGCAGCTCGCGCAGCAGGTCGAAGATCTGCGCCTGCACCGTCACGTCGAGCGCGGTGGTGGGCTCGTCGGCGATCAGTATGTCGGGCCTGCAGGCCAGCGCCATCGCGATCATCACCCGCTGTCGCATGCCGCCGGAGAGCTGGTGCGGGTACTCGTCCACGCGCCGCTCGGGCGCCGGAATGCCCACCTGCCGCAGCATCTCGATGGCGCGCTGCCGCGCCGCGTGCGCGTTCATGCTGGCGTGCAGCTGCAGCGATTCGCCGATCTGGTCGCCCACGGTGAACACCGGGTTCAGCGACGTCATCGGCTCCTGGAAGATCATCGAGATGCGGTTGCCGCGCACCTCGCGCATGCGGGCGTCGGTGGCCTGCACCAGGTCTTCGCCCTGGAACAGCACCCGTCCGCCGCGGATGCGCCCCGGCGGCGAGGGAATGAGCCGCAGCAGCGCCAGCGCCGTCATGCTCTTGCCGCAGCCCGATTCGCCCACCACGCACAGCGTCTCGCCAGCGCGGATCTCGAAGTCGACCCCGTTGAGCACCAGCGCCTTGCCGCGCCGCGTGCTGAACTCGACGTGCAGGTCCTGCACGCGCAGCAGCGTGTCATCGGAAGGCGGAGTCATACAGAGATACCTTTCGCACGCACGGTGGACTTCATCTTTCCCTCAGCTTCGGGTTGAGGGCATCGTTCAGGCCGTCGCCGATCAGGCTCACGGCCAGAACGGTGATGAAGATCGCCGCACCCGGAAAGGCCACGGCCCACCAGCACGACAGCACGTACTGCCGGCTGGAGCCGATCATCAGGCCCCAGCTCATCTGGTTCGGATCGCCCAGGCCGAGGAAGGAGAGCCCCGCTTCGAAAAGGATCGACGCGCCGATGGCCAGCGTGGCCGACACCACCAGCGGCGGCAGCGCGTTCGGCAGGATCACCTTCCAGATGATGCGTGCGTCGCGCGCGCCGATGGCCCGCTCTGCCCGCACGAACTCCAGCCCCCGGTACTTCATGAACTCGGCGCGCGTGAGCCGCGCGGTGCCGGTCCAGCTCACGATGCCGATGGCCAGCGTCACCGTCACCAGCGTGGGCGAGAACAGCGTCACCACCACCATCGCGAACAGCAGTGCCGGCAGCACCTGGAAGAACTCGGTGAGCTTCATCAGCGCGGCATCGACCTTGCCGCCGTAGTAGCCGGCGAAGGCGCCCAGCGTGATGCCGATCAGCACCGACAGCAGCGCGGCCACCGCGCCCACCAGCAAGGTTGCGCGGCCGCCGTAGATCAGCGCGGTGAGCACGTCGCGGCCGAGGTAGTCGCTGCCGAGCCAGGCGTCTTCGCTGAAGGGCGGCGTGAGCGGCGCGGCCTTGATCTCGAACGGGTCGGCGGGGTAGAGCCACGGCCCGAGGATGGCCACCAGCAGCACGGCGACGAGCATCGCCATGCCGATGATGGCTGCCGGATTGCGCAGGAACATGCGCATCGCCTCCATGCCCGGGTGCTCGACGCGCACCGCGGGCCTGGGGGATGCGGCAGCGGAAGCAGCAGCGGTCGACATTGGAATCACCTTGCTCATGAGGCCTTGATCCGCGGATCGATGAAGCGATAGCACAGGTCGGTGAGCTGGTTCATCACCACCACCACGATGGAGGAGAACAGCAGCACGCCGAGGATGGTCGGGTAGTCGCGCCGCAGCACCGACTCGAAGGCCAGCCGGCCGAGCCCGGGCCAGTTGAACACCGTCTCCACCAGGATCGCGCCCGCCAGCACGTTGCCGAACTGCAGGCCCAGCACCGTCACCACCGGCAGCAGCGCGTTGCGCAGCGCATGCTTGTAGAGCACGACGCGGTCGGCCAGCCCCTTGGCGCGCGCGGTGCGGATGAAGTCGGAGCCCAGCACGTCGAGCATCGACGAGCGCGCGAGCCGGCTGTACTGCGCGAGATACACCAGGCTCAACGTGAGCGTGGGCAGCACCAGGTGGTGCGCCACGTCGAGCATGTCGGCGAAGCCGCCGCTGCCCGTCGAGTCGATGGAGCGCATGCCCGCCACCGGCAGCACCGGAAACACCGAGGCCAGCAGTATCACCAGCATGATCCCCAGCCAGAACACCGGCGCCGCGAAGCCCACCAGCGACAGCACGGTGATGAACTGCGACAGCAGCCCGTTGGGCCTGCGCGATGAAAGCACGCCCAGCGCGGTGCCCACGAAGAAGGCCAGCAGCACCGCGCTCAGCACCAGCAGCAGCGTGGCCGGCACGCGCTCGGCGATCATGCTGGTCACCGGCAGGTTGAAGAAGTACGAGTAGCCCAGGTCGCCCTGCGCCACCTTGCCGAGGTACACGCCCAGCTGCACCGGCAGCGAGCGGTCGAGCCCGTACTGCGTGCGCAACTGCGCCATCAGCTCGGGCGACATGCCGCCGCTGGCGCCCGCGATGGTTTCCACCGGATCGCCCGGCGCCGCGTGCACCAGCACGAAATTGAGCACCACCACGGCCAGCACCAGGCCCAGGGCCTGGAGCAGCCGCGAGGCGGCGTAGCGAAGTGTGCCCATGATGTCGCCCGCCCGCCTACTTCAGGTACACCTCGTCGAGCGGCGACAGCGGCCCCCAGATAGTGACCGGCACGTTCGCTACCTTCTTGCTGGTGATGGTGTGGTACGGCACCTGGTTGATGAACTCGATGGGCAGCTCGTCGGTCACGATCTTCTGGAAGGTCGCGTAGTAGGCCTTGCGCTGCGTCGGATCGATCAGGCCCCCGGCGGTGTTGAGCAGCTCGTCCACCTTCGGATTGGCGTACGACTGAGTGTTGGTCCAGACGATGGGCTTGATGTTGGTCGACAGGTAGGTGCGGTGCACGCCGATGATCGGGTCGCCCCAGTTGAAGACCGTGTCCATCGACATGTCGAAGTCGTGCGAGGCCAGCCGCTTGGCCCAGGCCGGGAAGTCGGCCGAGGCGCGCACCTCCACCGTGATGCCCACCTTCTTAAGCTGCCCGCGGATGTACTCGGCCACGTTCTTCTGCTGGTCGTCCGCGCCAGGCAGGTAGTCGATGGTGAGCTTGAAGCGCTCGCCGCCCGCGCCGGCCTTGTAGCCGGCGGCGTCGAGCATCTCGCCGGCCTTCTTCAGGTCGAGCGGATAGCGCACCAGGTCGGGCACCGCGAAGGGGCTGCTGGCCACCAGCGGACCGTCGGAGACGGTCGCGAAGCCGCCCATCAGCGCCTTGGCGATGAAGTTCTTGTCGATGGCCGTGGCGATGGCCTTGCGCACCTGCACGTCCGACAGCGGCTTCTTCGCGGTGTTGAAGGCCAGCCAGTTGAGCGCACCGATGCCGTCGTAGCCCTTGGGCGTGAGCGACACTCGCGGGTCGTTCGCGAAGCGCTTCAGGTCCGTGGGCAGCGTGGCGAAGGGCAGCATCTGGATGTCGCCGCGCTCCAGGCCCAGCACCAGGCTGGCCATGTCGGGCGTGACGTTGACGATCACCTTGTCGAGGTATGGCTTGCCGGGCAGGAAGAACTTGTCGAAGCGCTCCATCACGATGCGCTGCGCGGGCTTGAACTCGGTCACGCGGAAGGGGCCCGAGCCGACAACGTCCGTGGTGTTGCGCGGGTGGTTCTTCAGGTCCTGCCCGTCGCCGTAGATGTGCTTGGGAAGAATGGGGCACAGCGCCGGCGACATCGCCAGCACGATGGCCGGGTGCGGCACGCTCATGCGGATGACGGCGGTGTACGGGTCGGGCGTGTCCACCTTCTCGACCGGGCCCATCATGGTCGTGAACGGGTGGTTGGCCTTGATGGCCATGATGGAGAAGGCCACGTCGGCCGAGGTGATCGGCTTGCCGTCGTGGAACACCGCGTCCTTGCGCAGCTTGAGCGTGAGCGACTTGCCGTCTTCCGCCAGCTTCCACGACTCGGCCAGGTAAGGCTGCGGGTTCCACTTGTCGTCGAAGCGCAGCGGGCTCGCGAAGATCTGCGTGGAGGGCATGGCGGTGGCAATGCCCGACTGCACCGCGCCGTTGAGATGCCGCGGCGTCTGCGTGCTGCCGATCACCAGCGTGCCGCCGCGCTTCGGCTCCTCGGCCGCGGAAGCGGGCAGCGGGAGCAGGGTGCTCGCTGCCAGCAGCGTGGCGGAAAGCAGGGTGGCGCGGCGCGTGAGCAGGGGAGGAAGAGGAGGGAGCGGGAGCTGCATGACAGGACCTCGGGGAGTTCGACACAGGCAATCGGATTCGGACCTCGCCAGGGCGAGGACCTTGTGTCGAAGATAGGCGCTGGGTGCATGCGGGCGAAGAGCCAACCCGCTGCGACTCGCAGGGCCAGAAGGGGTGGGTTTGCCCCGTTGTGCGGCAGTGCCGTGCGCCACTTCGGGGAATGCGCGCTGGCGGTGCGCCTGGCAAGCCCTTTCTATTTCTCGTCCCGCAGCCAATACCACTTGTAGAGCATGCGCTGCCCCACGCGACGGAAGGGCGCGAATGCACGCGACTCCACCATGCCCATCACGTTGGGAAAGGGCAGCTGTGAGTGGTAGATGGGCAGCTCGAACACCTCGCGGCCCGCGTCCTTGCCCGCCACGCGCTCGGCCAGCCGCTTGCCGGCCCAGGTCGAGAACGACACGCCGTTGCCGCCGTAGCCCACCGCGTACCAGATGCTCTTGCTTGCGTCGGGCTGCGTGATGCGCGGCATCATGTCGTGGCTCATGTCGACCCAGCCCCACCACGAGTAGTCGATGCGGATGCCCGCCAGCGGCGGGAACTTGCGTGCGATGGCGTCGGTGAGCAGCTTCAGGTGCACCGCACCCTCGGCATCGGCGCCGGTCACCGCGCTGCGGCTGCCCAGCTGCAGCCGGTTGCCTTCGAGCAGGCGGTAGTAGAAGCGCAGGGTGCGCGTGTCGGTCAGGAAGGTCTTCGATCGGAAGTTGGTTGCCTGCAGCTCTGCATCGGTGAGCGGGCGCGTGACCACCGAGTTCGACAGGATCGGCATGATCCGGTCCTTCAGCATCGGGTTGAGCGCCTGCCCCGTGTAGCCCCCGGTGCACACCGCCACGCGGCGCGCGCGCACCACGCCGCCGGGCGTGCGCAGGTGGTGCACGCCGTCGATGGTCTCCCAGCCCTGCACGGGGCTCGCCGTGTGCACCTTCACGCCAAGTGCGCGCGCACGCCGCATCAGTCCGAAGGTGAACTTCAGCGGATGGATGCCGATGCCCTCGGCCTCGTACAGCGCGCCGACGGTCTCGCGCTCGTCGCAGTAGTCGCGGCGCACCTCCTCCGCGCTCATCATGCGGGTGGCGTAGCCGAACTTCTCGCGCATCAGCCGCGCCTCGGCGTCGAGGATGGGCAGCTTCTCCTTGCGGTGCGCAAGATAGAGATGCCCGCCGTCGCAGGCGTCGCAGTCGATCTGCGTGGTGAGGTGGCGGAAGTTCTCGAAGCCGCTGCGGATCTCGGCGTCGAGCTTCTTCGCGGTGTCGAGGCCCCAGCGCTCGATCCACTGCGAGCGCTTGAGGCGGCCGCTCGCGTTCTGCCCCTGGCCGCCGCTGCGGCTGGAGCAGCCCCAGGCCGCCTGGTTGGCCTCCAGCACCGTGGCCTGTATGCCGTGCTCCTGCGCGAGGTAGAGCGCAGTCGACATGCCGGTGGCGCCAGAGCCGATGACGGCCACGTCCACGTCGATGTCGCTCGTGACCGGGCCGTCGTCCTCCGGCGGCGTACCAGCACTGGCCACCCACCAGGTGGGTGCGTAGGCGCGGCCCGAGCCGGGGTCGGGAGCGAGCAGCGGGTCGTATTGCGGATCGTAGGGGCGGGAGGGGGCCTTGGGCTGCTGCAGTTGCTGCTGCTGGCGGAGCGCTGCGCCGTCGATGCTGGCCGTGCCGGCGTTGTCCCGCTGTGCGGTGCCTGTCATGGTCATGAGGGGCTCCAATCGAAGGAAGGGAAAGGAGACTGGCGTGTCACTTCGCGGCGGGCAGGTTCGGCCGTGCCTTGCGGAACACGTTCTTCAGGTGGATCTTTCCGTCCCTGAAGGTGAAGACGTCGATGCCGTCGGTCTCGATGCGGCTGCCGTCGGCGGCGGTGCCGGTGAAGGTCCACTGCGAGGTGCCGAAGTCGCCATGCACGAAGTGCACGCCGTTGGTCCATTGCGCGTCTGGCACCGTGGCCCATGCGGCGGCGAAGGCCTTCCTCACAGCTTCGGTGCCGATGTGGCGCGTGCCGCAGGCCTCGGGGCCGGCGGCGGTCTGGAAGATGCAGTCGGGCGTCATGAAGCTCATCAGCGCGTCGATGTCGTGGCGGTTCCAGGCATCGCTGAAGGCGGCGAGGGTGTCGGTGGTCACGGTGGCGGTATTCGAGGAAGGCATGGCGTTGGAAATGGCGTTGGCTGCACGAAGGCCCAGGAATTCGATGGAGCAAGCGTAGGCAGCGGCCTGCCTGCGCGATAGGGCCAGATGGTGGGATTCGACCGAGCCAGAGCGCCGCGGATGCGCCTCGGATGTGCCGCCAATGCGCCACGGACCGGCATGGCTGCCCTAAACTGCGGCGCACCATGCCCCCGAATCCGCGAGCCATCCAGTGGGCGCAGCTGTTCGCGCTGCCCGATCAACCGGCGCTGCCTCTGCAGGCCCGTCTGCGCGCCAGCGTGGTGCAGGCCATCCTCGAAGAACACCTCGCGCCCGGCGCGCCGCTGCCCTCGTCGCGCGAACTCGCCGCCCTGCTGGGGCTCAGCCGCAACACCGTCACTTCGGCCTATCTACAGCTCATCGACGAAGGCTTCCTGGAGGCGCGCCCGCGCAGCGGCGTGTTCGTCGCGCATGGCGCCCGCCCTCTGACTGCGGTGCCCGCCGAACCGCTGGTGGGACGCAGCGGCCAGGCCAGCCAGCCGCCGGACTGGTCGGGCCGCGTGCTGCGCTCGCTGGTCGACAAGCCCACGCTGTCGAAGCCCGACCAGTGGCGCGACTATCCGTACCCCTTCGTCTACGGCAACTACGACCCGCAGCTGTTTCCCACCGAAGACTTCCGCGAGTGCTGTGCGCGCAGCCTGGCGCGCTCGCAGCTGCCGCACTGGACGCCGGATTTCGAGACCGACGACGTTCCCGACCTCATCGAGCAGATCCGTACGCGACTGCTGCCCAAGCGCGGCGTGTTCGCGCTGAAGGAAGAGATCCTCGTGACCATGGGCGCGCAGCACGCTTACTACCTGCTGGCCGAGGCGCTCTTCGACGAACAGACCCGCGTGGGGCTGGAGGAGCCGGGGCACCCGCATGCGCGCAACAGCTTTTCGCTGCGGCAACCGAAGTGGGTGGAGGTCGATGTGGATGAAGACGGGCTGGTGGTCGATGCGCTGCCCGCTGCGGACTATCTGTTCGTCACGCCTTCGCACCAGAGCCCTACCACCGCCACGCTGAGCCTGGAGCGGCGGCAGTGGCTGTTGCGCAAGGCGGAGCTGCAGGACTTCGTGATCATCGAGGACGACTACGAGGCTGAGAACCTTTATGAAGGCACACCCATGCCGGCGCTCAAGAGCCTGGACAAGACGGGGCGGGTGATTTACGTGGGGTCTGTTTCTAAGAGCCTTTCGCCTGCGCTGCGGCTGGGGTTCATCGTGGCGCCGCGCGCCTTGATCAAGGAGCTGAGGGTGATTCGGCATGCGATGGTGCGGCATCCGAGTGCCTTTCTGCAGCATGCGTACGCGCTGTTTCTTTCGCTGGGGCATCACGAGTCGCATGCGCGGCGCGTCAATCATGCGATGCAGGAGCGGCTGGCCATTGCGGCGCAGGCGTTGCGGGAGCACTTGCCTGATTTCGAGTTTCGGCTGCCTTCCGGAGGGGCTTCCATATGGGTGCAGGCGCCTACTTGGGTGGATGCGACTGAGTTGGCGTTGATGGCTCGAAGCCATGGGGTGTTGATCGAGGCGGGGGATGTGTTCTTTGCTCGGCCTCCTTATCCTTGTCCGTTCTTTCGGTTGAGGCTTTCTTCTATTGCTGCTGGGCAGATTCCGGCTGGGATTCGGGCTTTGGCTTTGGCTGTGGGGGAACTGGCTTTGGCTCGTGGGGAAGTGCGTTCTTTTAGCGGGTTCAATCACTGAGTTTGTTTGCTTCCCGAGGCCGGGACTCGCCCCGGCGGGCGACCTACTTTCTTTTGCTTCGCCAAAAGAAAGTAGGCAAAGAAAAGGCGACCCCACTGTCTGCGACCCCTTCGCTTTGCGAAGGGGCAACCTGCGGTGCTCGCGTTTCGCGGGGTCTCGCAGAACTCGCTTCGCTCAGACAGCTGCGAGCCCTGATCCGCGAAACGCTGCGCTCCTCGGCGCAGCCAGAGGGGAGGGGAGATGCTCGGGCCATCGCGTTGCTCGGCCCCCAAGGCACGGCAGGCGCTGCGCGCCTGCCGTGCTTGGAATGAGTTCTTGTGGCTACTGGAGCCGTTGAAGTTGATGCTGAGGTCGGACGCCTCGCCGAGCGAAGCGAAGGCCAGTGCAGGCTGTTCAGAAGGCCGAGCGCAGCGATGGCCTGTTGGTTTCCAACTCCCTTCTGGCTGCGCCGAGGAGCGCAGACGTAGGAGGGATAAGGGCCGCAGCTGTTTGAGCGAAGCGAGTTCTGCGGACCCCCTCCTACGTCGAGCACCGCAGGTTGCCCGTAGCGAAGCGGAGGGACGCAGACAGTAGGGTCGCCTTTCTTTTGCCTACGTTTCTTTGGCGAAGCAAAGAAAAGTAGGTCGGCCGCCGGGCCGAGACCCGGCCTCGGGAAGCAACCACCCAGCAGCGTCTCACCGAGGCAAAGCCAACTTCCAAAGTGCACCTCCCCCGTGCAGAACGCACCACAACAAGGGTATTCACTCACCGACTGGCTCCATGCCGACACAGTCGCTGGTACTTCCTGGCTGCTCCCGATGGGTGCAAAGTCCGGCGAGACTCAATTCACCCACCGGAGCAACCAGATGACCATGTCCCGCCGTCTCCCCCTCCAGTTCGCCGTTCTCGCCGCCACGCTGTCAGCCCTGTGCGGCACGGCTTACGCCCAGCAGGCCAAGGAAGTTACCTTCGCCCACCAGGACATGCTCGTCCCCCTGCGCCTGGTCATGGAATCCGGCGAGGTCGAGAAAGCCACGGGCTACAAGATCAACTGGCGCATGTTCTCCGGCGGCGGCGACGTGATCCGCGCGATGGCTTCAGGCGACGTGCAGATGGGTGAGACCGGCTCTAGCCCGCTGACCGCCGCGGCGAGCCAGGGGCAGGACATCAAGCTGTTCTGGATCTCGGCCGACATCGCGAACGCCGAGGCGCTCATTGCCCGCAACGCGTCGGGCATCAACAGCATGAAGGACCTGGCCGGCAAGAAGGTAGCCACGCCCTTCGTGTCGACCGCGCACTACCAGCTGATGGCCGGCATGAAGATGGACGGTGTCGACCCCAAGAGCGTGAACGTGATGAACATGCGCCCGCCGGAGATCGCCGCCGCATGGGAGCGCGGCGACATCGACGCGACCTTCATCTGGGACCCGGTGCTCTCCAAGATCAAGGGCACGGGCAAGACCATCGCCACGTCGGGCAGCATCGGCAAGCGCGGCGCGCCCACCTTCGAGGGCATCGTGGTGAACGCCAAGTGGGCAGCCGCCAACGAGGCTTTCATGGTCGCGTTCGTGAAGGCGCTCAACCGCGCGAACGAGGAATACAAGGCCACGGGCAAGAGCTGGACACCCGATTCGCCGCAGACAAAAGCCATGGCCAAGTGGACCAAGGCCGACCCGAAGGACGTGGGCCCGGCGATGGCGCTCTATTCGTTCCCGACCATGGCCGAGCAGGTCTCGCCCACGTGGCTGGGTGGCGGCGCGGCCAAGGCGATGGCGAACACGGCCGTGTTCCTCAAGGAGCAGGGGCGGGTGCAGGAGGTGAAGCCCGACTACAGCGCCTACGTGACGACGGCGTACGTCGAAAAGGCCATGGGCAAGTGAACCGGAGCGGCACCACATGCCCACGCTCGACATTCGCGACCTGACGGTCAACTACGCGGTCAAGGGCGGCACGCTCCAAGCGCTGGCGCCGGTGAACCTTACGATGCACGACGGCGACTTCGTCGTCGCGCTCGGCGCCTCGGGCTGCGGCAAGACCACGCTGCTCAACAGCATCGCGGGCTTCCTGCCGCCTTCGACCGGCGAGATCCTGCTCGACGGCAAGCCCGTGGCCGGCCCCGGTGCCGACCGCGGCGTGGTGTTCCAGAAGCACGCGCTGATGCCCTGGCTCAACGTGCGCGACAACGTGGCGCTGGGCCTCCGGCTCGGCGGCATGGGCAAGGCCGAGCGCGACCGCATTGCCGAAGAGAAACTGAATCTTGTCGGCCTGCAGAAGTACGCCGATCGCGCGGTGTACGAGCTCTCGGGCGGCATGCAGCAGCGCGTGGGCATTGCGCGCGCACTGGCGAGCGACCCGGCCGTGCTGCTGATGGACGAGCCCATGGGCGCGCTCGATGCGTTCACGCGCGAGCAGGTGCAGGAGATTCTTCTCCAAGCCTGGTCGAAGTCGAACAAGATGGTGTTCTTCATCACCCACTCGGTGGAGGAGGCGCTGTTCCTCGCCACCCGGCTGATCGTGATGAGCCCGAGCCCGGGGCGCATCTCGCACGTGTATGACGACGTGCCGTTCTCGCGCCAGTACCTCTCGCACGGCGATTCGCGCAAGGTGAAGTCGGAGCCCGGTTTCATCCGCATGCGTGAAGAAGTCTTGTCGATCATTCATCATCGCGAGGTTGCACATGCCTGAGGTGTCGATCGCATCCCCCGTCGCCATGACGCCAACACCTTCCAAGCCCGCCGCATCGCCGACGCCTGCAGCACCACCGGCAACGGGCGCCAAGCTCAAGACCAGCTCCTTCAAGGTGCCGGGCGAGGGCTCCAGCCTGACGATCAGCATCGTCACGGTGATCGCGCTGGTGGCGCTGTGGTTCCTCGTCACGAACATGGGCTGGGTGAAGCCGCTCTTCCTGCCCACGCCGCAGGCGGTGTTCCAGCAGTTCTACGAATACCTCACCGGCCAGGCCAACGACAAGCCGCTGTGGCAGCACTTCCTGGCGAGCATGTTCCGCGTGTTCTCGGCCTTCCTGCTGGCCTGTGCCACGGCCATTCCGGTGGGCATCGCGATGGGCATGAGCCGCTTCTGGCGTGGCATCTTCGATCCGCCGCTGGAGTTCTACCGGCCGCTGCCGCCGCTGGCGTACCTGCCGCTCATCATCATCTGGTTCGGCATCGACGAGCTGCCGAAGGTGCTGCTGATCTTTCTGAGCTGCTTCGCGCCGCTGGCGCTGGCCGCGCGCTCGGGCATGCGCAGCGCGTCGCAGGAGCAGATCAACGCGGCTTACTCGATGGGTGCGAGTTACATGCAGGTGATCCGCCACGTGATCCTGCCCTCGGCGCTGCCAGACATCCTGGTGGGCATGCGCATCGCCATCGGCTTCGGCTGGACCACGCTGGTGGCCGCCGAGATGGTGGCGGCCAACATGGGGCTGGGTCAGATGGTGCTGAACGCGTCGAACTTCCTGCGCACCGACATCGTGATCATGGGCATCGTCGTCATTGGCGTGGTGGCCTATCTTTTCGACCTGCTGATGCGGTGGCTCGAGCGGCGCCTTGTGCCTTGGAAAGGGCGCATGTGACCGGTGGCGGCGGTGCCACCGTCACGGGCATCGGAGGCGGCAGGGCAGGGCCTTCGGTGAGCGCGTCCATCGACTGCTCGAGGTAGTCGAGCATCGCGCGCATCGCGGCGCTGTTGTGGCGGCGCTGCGAGTAGGCTGCGTACAGCCAGTGCTCGCGCGGCATGTGGTCGCGCAGCACCGGCACCAGGGCGCCGCGCTCCAGGTGCGACTGCGCCAGCGGCTCCGGCACGTAGGCCACGCCCACGCCGCGCAGCGCCAGTTCGATCAGCGCGACGGCATCGTTGGCTTCCATGCGGCTGTGCACCGGCACCTCGTACGGCTCGCCGTCGGTCTCGAAGGGCAGGTTGGTCGTCTGCTTGGCCGAGAAGCTCAGCACGTCGTGGCGGCTCAGGTCTTCGGGCACCTGCGGCATGCCGCGCTGCGCCCAGTAGGAAGGCGCCGCGCACACCACCATGTCGAACTGCACGAGGCGGCGCACGATCAGGTTCATGTCGTCGATGCGCCCGCCGGTCAGGTGGATGTCGATGCCTTCCTCGATCAGGTCGAGGTCGTCGTTGGTGAATACAAGGCTCACGTACACGTCGGGGTAGAGCTTGATGAAGCCCGCGATCACGTCGGAGAGCCATCCGGCAATCAACCCGTGCGGCGCGCTCATGCGCAGCCGCCCGCGCGGATGCGAGCCGTGCGCCTGCAGGTCGTTGAGCGTGTTCTCGGCCATCGTCACCAACTGCGTGCTGCGTTCCAGCAGCACCTGGCCGGCGTCGGTGAGGCTCAGGGAGCGGGTGGAGCGGTTGAGCAGCCGCACGCCGCTGCGGGCTTCGAGTTCGGCCACGTAGCGGCTCACGGTGGCCTTGGACATGCCCAGCGAGATCGCCGCGCGGGAGAAGCTGCGGCGAAAGGCGACTTCGCGAAATGTTTTGATGAGATCCAGACCGTCCATGGTGGCCGGATTGTTCCAGCTTCCGGGATGAGGCCGTCGGGTGTAGGGACATCGCCGGTTTGGGGCCGCTGCCATGAATACCTCCGTAGCTATACTGCGCCCCGTCACGTCACAAAAAGGCGTGACCGGGCTTGGTCTCCCGAGTCACCTCTGCGACGCCGCCGCAAGCGCCTCTTGGCCAGCGGCATTGTTTTTAATAACTGAACGTCTTGGAGGCCAATTCATGGCTGCATCCGCTCGCGCGTCCGCGCGCGTCTCTTCATTCCCCGACTCTCAAGAATCCACCGGCGCCGAATCGCTTGCGCTGCAGGCCTGTGACGACATCGATAGCCTGCACGAGGTCCGGCACGCCTACGCCGGCCTCGAAAGGCTCATCTGCCCGCAGCGCGTGAACGATGCGGAGGAGGTCTGCTCCAGCCGCTCCGAACTCAGCGCGCTGGTGCGCGTCGTCAACGACGAACTGCGCCGGCGCATCGAGGCGGCCGAGGGCACGCTGCGGTCGTTGCGTGCCGCCGTTGCTGCTAGATGAGCCCCCTGGTCGCGGCTTTCAGCGTCGCGGCCGCACGGGTCGTGCACCCGAGCTTCTGGAACACGCGCTCGACATGAGTGCGCACCGTGCTCGGGCTGATGCCCAGCACACGGGCCACTTCCTTCGTGTTGTGGCCCTGGCTGATGCAGCGCAGGACTTCGAGTTCGCGCTGGGAAAGGGACGCATCGACCTGTGCCGGCACAACGGGCTTTGAAACGCTGCCCGGCTGAACGCATGCGAGCAGCGCCGTGACGACTTCCTGATCGAAGCGGCCTGCCTTGGCGTCTTCCTTCATGCAGTCGAGCGCCTGTGCCTGCGTGAGTTCCGGCCGCCAGGGACGGCGGGTGCGGTGCGATTGCCACTGCTCGGCCGCGGCGACGATCTGCCCCTCCAGCGGCATCGCCGAGCCCGAGCGGCCGCGGAAGTGGCCCGAGCCGTCACGCCGCTCGAAGGCGAAGGATGCGATCTCCGCTTCGGCTGCGAGACCGTCGATCTGCCCGGCAGCGCGCGAAGTCCAGTAGGGCACGAGCCGCACGCGCTCCAGCGACGACGCCGGCAGCGGCTCGGGTGCATTCCAGATCGCGTTGGGAACCGCCGCCCGACCGATGCCGTGGATCAGGCCGGCCTTGTACGTGCGGTGGCATGCGGCCTCGTCCAGACCGAGTTGTGCGCCGCAATCGCGCGCCAGGCTGGCCACGCGGCGCGAGTAGCCCGTCATCCACGGCAGCTTGAGGTCGATCACATCGCCGACCAGTTCCAGGCCCATGCGTCGCAGCATCGATGCGGGCTGCTCCGCCGGCTCGGTCCATGGCGCGGCGGGGGAATCCAGCTCCTTCATCCATGCCGGGGCGAAGGGCATGCTCGCATCGACGAGGAAGGCCGGGTAGAGACTGTCCGCACGTCCGCGCGCCACAGTGAGCGCTTCATCGATTCCGTAGAGACGCCCGAAGATTTCCAGATCGCTCGCCAGCGCCACCACGTAGGTCGCAAGCGGAACGTCTTCGCCCTGAAGCACGCCGGGCACGCCGCTGCCGTCGTAAGCCTCGAACACCGTGCGCAGCGCGGCTTCGGTCTCGCGGCTCAGCCCCAGCGTGTTCGCGATGTCGCCGGCAATCTCGCAATGGATGTCGGCCATGGCCAGCACGGCATCGGGCACCGGTCCGCTGATGTGCGGCTGGCGCATGCGGGGTGCCCGCGATGCGAGCAGCGCTTGCCGGCCCTGTACATCGTCTTCGAGGAAATCCGCGAACTCCTGCGCATTGGCTGTGCAGCCCGACCATCGCAACAGCGCGACATGCCGCACGGCCTCGACCTGCGACGCGTCGCACCCGGCCTCGGCGGCGATCTTCCCGGCCAGCCAGGCCGTGCGCAGCGAGTGGTCCGTCGGCTGGCCCATGCTCAGGTCGCCGATGAAGGCCAGCGCGCGGACCGCGTCGAAAACGGTGATGGTCGTCGTGTCGTCGGACATGGGGGCAGGAGGGAATCGCGGCGGCGGGCACCCAGCATCGCACAGTTTTTCGGGGCTCTGTCGGTCATCCGACGGATACCGCGTGCGGCGGGGAGGGAAAAGAATGGGTGCGTCCGTACCGTTCACTCGATGGACGACGATCTTTTCTCCTTTTCATTCCTCATCATGTCCGACCCCTTGAAAACCGAATCCCAGCGAGCCGCCTGGCTGCGCAAGTACTACCTCGTCCGTGCCGCCTTCTCGTTCGCGTGGGTCGCGGCGGTCTTCACCGTCGCGAAGCAATCGCCCGCACTGGCGACCGTGCTGCTGATCGTCTATCCCGCCTGGGATGCGTTTGCGAACCTGCTGGACGTGAGGATGACAGGTGGTGCGAAGGCCAATGCCACGCAGCTGCTCAACATCTGGATCAGCGCGCTGGTTACGCTGGCGGTCGCGGGCTCCCTCGTGTTCAAGCTGCACATCGCACTGGCGATCTTCGGGGGCTGGGCGATCGTTGCAGGCCTGCTGCAGTTGGCCACGGCCGTTCGCCGCCGCAAGGACAACGGAGGACAGTGGGTGATGATGCTGAGCGGGGCGCAGTCAGCGCTGGCTGGTGGGTTCTTCGTGGCGCAGCAGGGGAGTGGTGCGCCGGTGCTTCAGACGATCGTGGGGTACGCGGCGGTCGGGGCTGTGTACTTTCTGATTTCGGGGGTGATGGTGCTGGTTCGGGAGAGCAGGCGCGGGGCTCGGGGGCTTGCTTCTGGGGGCGGTTGATGTCGACAGGGTGCTGGAGCGTTGGGCGGCAGCTTGGGGCCAGTACAAGACAGTCGCTCCTTGATATTTGCCCCTCTAATCCGGTCGCCGGACGGTCATGGCTGAAGTGACTGCTGCTTAAGCCGCTGCCAGCGATCGCGCGTGGGCCGATAAATATCACTCGCTTTGATGTTCGCGTTTCGGATCCATTCCTCTGGCGAGTTCAGGTCTGGTCGCGCAAGCCGTTTTTGAAGATCGCGAGATGAAGCTCTCGGCGTGTCACAAAGCCCAGCCGTTGATAGAGCGCGATCGCATTGACGTTTTCCTTCACGACATGCAGGAACGGGACTGCACCGCGATCAAGAATGTCAAGTGCGAGCCGTGCCACGAGCGCGCCGGCGTAGCCTCTTCCGCGGCATGCCGGGTCCACGCAGACCGCGCTGACTTCAGAGAATCCGGGCACGCGCTGACGCTCTCCCGCCATGGCGACCAGCGCACCATCGACACGAATACCGAGGTAGCTGCCCATTTCGATCGTGCGTGGCCCAAACGGACCGGGCCGTGTCGCCTGCGCAAGGCAGAGCATCGCCGGCACATCATTAGCGGACAACTTCCCGATGTCGGCCCGCGTCGGACCGTCTATAGCCGCCGCCGCGTCGCCAAGCACCATCTGCAGGAGCATCGCACGCATTACTGTGACCGCTCCATCGACCTCGCCAAGCGGCGCCAGCGTCGCGAACGCCAGCGTTTCCGCTGCACCCAGTCGACCTACCATCGCCGCGACCAATTTGACATCGTCCCCCCGGACGGCCGCGAAGGGTGCTACCTCCGGCGTGTATCGCCGCCCATCGGCGTCGAGTTGCGCCAGATGGGCCTGAGGGCCGCCGAGCGCCGCCCAAGTCACCTCATCAAGAATCGACGAAGCTATTGCAATACCCTTATTCCCAGACGCGTTCATGGTGAAACTCTCCGTCACGCAGCCATGCCGAGAATTCGCCAAGCCACAACCAGCGTAGCCGCGAAGCCGCACAGGAAAGCCAGCGTGCGCGCGATGGGGATGCCGAACACGTAGACCACGTAGTGCACCACACGCGCGACTAGATAGGCCTGTGCTGCAAGGACGACTGTTGCGTCGGCCGCGCCGATTGCTGACGCGGTGAGCAAGAGCGGCGCGAACACGGCCAGATTCTCGACGGCGTTGGCATGCGCGCGCTTCGCGCGATCTGCCCACGGTCGGATGGCGGGCGGCGCCAAAGGCGGATTGGCGAGCGCAGGCCACAAGCCGTGGGCTAGGACTCGCGCCAGCAGATAGGGAATCCACATCAGCGCTGTGGTCAGCGTGACCAGGGCGAGGCTGTGAAGTTCGGGAGGGAGCCTTGAGGCGAGATCGTGTGGCATCGGCGGTGATGGAGCTGAAGAGTGCACGAACTCTAGGCTTGACCAGGCCGATAAGCTACAGTCAAAAATGACTACTTTGGCATCGATTTTGACATGCGTATTGCAATACTAACGCTCGACGGCGTGTTCGACTCCGGGCTCTCCGTGCTGCTCGATACGTTCTCTACGGCCAACGAACTGGCCGCGCTGCAGGGGGCGCGCAGATTACCGATCACCGTGAGCGCAATAGGCGTGCGGCGACGCGTGCGGACCGCGCATGGACTGACGCTCACCACCGAAGTGGCTCCGACGCTACCGCGCGTGGACTGGGTGGTAGTGCCAGCACTCAATGCAAAGCTGCCGGAACTGCTGGAGCGCGCGTTGTCGCGGACCGACGTTCGAGAAGCCATCGGCTTGCTCAGCACCTGGAGCAACGCGGGTGTCAACATCGCAGCGGCGTGCGGTGGTACCTTCCTGCTGGGGGAGGCAGGCGTGCTCGACGGACAACACGCCACGACCACATGGTCGTTGGCATCGATGTTTCGCAAGCGCTATCCGGCGGTGAAGCTGGACGACAAGCGCATGGTTGTGCCTTCCGGGGCCGTTGTGACGGCCGGTGCCGCGATGGCGCACCTGGATCTTGCTCTATGGATGGTGCGCCAGCGCAGCCCTGAGCTTGCACAGCGCGTGGCCAGCTTCCTGCTGATAGACAAGCGCTCGTCTCAGGCGAATTACATGATTCAGGATCACCTGTCGCAGGCGGATCCGCTGATCGCGCGCTTCGATCGCTGGGTGCGCGACAACCTCACGCGCGGCTTCTCGATTCAGGAGGCTGCCGATGCGCTGTCTGTCGGTCCGCGCACTCTGCACCGACGCCTCGAAGCAGTGCTTGGTAAGACGCCTCTGTCGTTCGTGCAGGATTTGCGGGTCGAACACGCCTTGCATCTCACGTCCATAGGCTACAGCCTCGAGGACATTGCCACCGAAGTCGGCTACGCCAACTCGGCAACGCTCAGGGCCTTGCTGCGTCGCAAGCTTGGACGCGGCGTGCGTGGGCTGAAGGCCGAGATGCGAAGCGAGCAGGCCCCCTAGCAATACTTGGTATGGATGCACGCTGGGGACAAACCGGAGGTCCTTTGTCTCGCCGTGCCAGGTGATGTATTCCATATCCGCAAACCAGGCGGGCACGACTTCCTCATCCACCAGCAAGCGCGCGATCGTTCTAAATCGCTCTTCCTTGACCGTGGTGAACATGACGATGCGCGGAAAGAGTTCGGCACAACGAGTCAAGAACTCAACCAAGCCCGGGCGCGGTATCTGGCTCATGGCGTTCGAGATCAAGGTGCCTTCAAGATCGAGAGCAAGGACGTAGCTCTTCATGGATGGACGATGGATCAAGCGACTGAGGGAAAGTGGGTCTTGGTCGACCAATGCCGGATAGGTTGTAGGTGCGAGAAAAGCTCTTGCTGTCGCCCGATACGCCCAGAAGCGGTCGCCGAATGGAGATAACGAGGCTTCCTAACCCAGGCGACCGGCTGGAAAGCAACCCATACGACGGGAATAGGCCTTACTCCTGGTGACTGGCCCACGCGCCTTTCCGGCAAGACCGACGGCGCGAGATGACTTCACGCCGAATGGGGCCATCACCACGTCACGTGCAAACGTGAGCGCGCGAATCCACCCCGCCTGCCGCTCGAGCGCGAAGCGTGCCAGCACCTCGATATCGTTGCTGGCCTCTGCCGGCAGTCGGATTGCGAAAGCGTCCAGGAGGTCGGCAACGGCGTAGAGCGGTGTCAGCGCGCTGTTGCTGGGCATGGGGACGGCGCGTGCTTTGGCGGAGGTCATGTTCCGGTGTGGGTTCATGTTGCCCAGGCTGATGACCGGTAGCCGTTGCGGCTACTTCGCCGCCTCGGCCCGTGTCTTGATGGGCTCGCCGACAGGCATCGACGCCGGCGGCGGCGTCAGTTGCTCAATGATTCGAATGCGACGAACAACAAGTTCGTCAATCTCCAGCCGACGGATTCGTGCCCGGCCCACGAAGAGCCGACCGATAGCCAAGGCCCCGACGGCGAGGGCGCCGAGGGCTGCGGCGCCAATCACGATGGAGCCCACTGCGGCTGTACCGACGGCGTGCGCGCCTGTTGCGGTCGCCGGCAGGGAACGTGCGGACTTTGATGGCCTGAAGTTCATCGAAACTCCTTGTGGAACGGTGGACGTTCGGGGGGACATCATGCGTCCGCCCACGGCCGACTGTAGTTGAAGGAAGGTTGGCACCGCACTCGCGGAGCGCAGCTCACGCATCGCCACAAGGAGCGAAGAACCTACTACGGCCTTTCCTGATCGCTCACCCGAAGAACGGTGCCGTCCTCCGAAAACTCGAGCAGCAGCGGCGCATCCAGCATCTGATACTTCTGCGCGAGCTGGAACAACGCATCCTTGAACGACCCGCTGAAATGTCCGGCGCGTACCTCGGGTGTGAGGGTGTAGTCGCGAGTGCTGTCCCAGCGGACCTCTACGCCCACGGTGGAGCCCCAGTGCATGATCACGCGACGCAATGATTCGTCCTCGATGGGCCACTGAGCGCGAACCGCACGGATTCTTCGCTCGGCGAGCGAGGCGGCCTCTGCCGCGGGCGTACTGGCTGCGGCGCTTGCAGGGACAACTTCATCCGGCCCCGGGAGCGCGACGCCTGCGGGCATGTCTCGCGATATCTTTTCCACCTGAACCCCCGCCGTTGCGCCGGCGAGCGTCGCGGCAAGGCTCATGCTGATGCCTACCCAGATTGATGGACGGAGCAGAGCCTTTCTCATCGGCGAGTCCGTGGGATGCAAGGAGTTTGGCAAGTGGTTGAGGAGCAGCGGCGCAGAGCCCGATGGGGCTTGGCCAGGGAAGCAGTCACGCATTTTATCCAGCGGCATGGAGCACGGGCCCGCACGCGAGGCATCAGGTCTGCAGGGCGAGTGCTCCATGCTTCCTGAAGCGAGGCGTTCTGAAGGCATATGTCTTCTTGCGTATGCCTTCCTATTTGCGAGGCAACCGAACTCCGGAAGGGCGAGCACGTCCGGCATCGTGGTCAGGCATCTGGAGTCGGCGAGAGCGATGCTTCTGACGCTTCTCTCCTCTGTGAGAGCTGGTATCGAACCGTTGGAGATCAACTTGATCGCCAGCCAGATCCGCAGAGTTCATGCGTCGCCAGGGCAAGAGAACAGCCGCCGCTGCAAGCAACAGTGCCCTGTTCCTCATGACTTTGGTCATTTCAGCTTCGCAAACATCGGAACTAAGATGCCCGCACCATGGCCAACGCCGCATCACTGTCTTCGCATGCCGCACCGTTGCGTAGCGAGGCCGGTGTCGCCATATCGGCGCGGGGCATCCTGGTGGTCGACGACCACGAGCTGGTGCGTCTGGGCCTTCGGGCGCTGCTGCTGGCCGAGACCGCAAGCGTGCCGGTGCACGAGGCACGCAGCCTCGCCGACGCATTGCGCTTGTACGAGTTCCATATCTCGTCGCATCTTCTGGTGCTGCTCGATCTCGATCTGCCCGACTCTCAAGGCCTGGATACGCTGGTGCGCTTCAGGCGTGCTTTTCCCGCGTCGCGCGTGGTCGTGCTTTCGGGCAAGGACAGCCATGCGCTGATGCAGGGAGTGATGGCGCTCGGGGCTCAGGCCTTCCTGCCCAAGACCGGTCATCTGGGCGAGGTGTTGCGCTACGTGAGGGACAACGATCTGGTCGTTCAGCCGGTCTCGCAGCCTGCGCCTGCGGTCTCGATCTGCGCAACACCAGTACCAGCCGAGCTGCAGCCGCAGCTCAATGCGCGTCAGGTCGAGATCCTCGACTGGGTGCTGTCCGGCAAGTCGAACAAGGAGATCGCGCAGCTGTCGCATCTGACCGAAGGCACGGTGAAGAACCATGTGTCCACCCTGCTGTTGCTGTTCGGCATGCGCTCGCGGGCCCAGCTCATCAGCAGCCTTCGGTGAGCTGATCTCTTTGCGTCATGCGGCCTTCGACGTGGCGATGCCTGCATGAATGACCTGCATCCGCCCGAACTGGCCCAGCGGGTGCTGCGCGAGCAGGTCGCCGCGGTCCATGCCAACGCGCCTGCGGCCTATCTTGCGGACTTCCTCACGGCGCAGTCGCTGGGCATCGGCCTGTTCCTGGCCACGTGGCGCTGGCAAGTCCTGCTGTGGATGGCGCTGCACCTGGCGCTGACGCTGCGGCGCGCCTACAGGCGCTATCAGCGCAGCCCCGATGCGGCGGAGCACCCCGAGTACTGGGCGCGCTTCAATGCGCGCAATGTGCTGCTGCGCTCCTGCGTCTGGGGCCTTGCGCCTTGGTTGTGCGTTCCGGCGGGGCGCAACCTGGGGCTCTGGGTCATGGTCATCGTCATGATGATGGGCGGCTGCGCGGGCGGAGCGCTGTCGCTGGCGGTTCTCAAGCGCAACATTCCGCGCTTCATCGTGCCCAGCATGGCCAGCCTTACCCTGGCACTGGCCTGGCGGGGCGACAGCACGCACCTGTTCCTGGCCAGCGGCTGTCTGTTGTACATGTGCGTGATGATCATGTTCGCGCTGCAGCATCACCGGTTGCTGACCGCTTCGTTGACGATGCGTTTCGAGAAGGAGGCGCTGGCCGAGCAGCTGAGCCACCAGATTGCAGCCACGCAGCGCGCCAGCGAGGAGAAGACGCGCTTTCTCGCCGCTGCGAGCCACGACCTGCGCCAGCCCATGCATGCCATCGCGCTGTTCGGAGCCGTCATCGAGAAGAAGCTTCGCGGCAGCGAGGATTGGGATCACGCTGCGCGGCTGATGGATGCGGTCGGAACGCTCGGCGATTCGCTCGACACGCTGCTGGACATCTCGCGGCTGGATGCCGGCGAGGTGGCGCCGCAGATACGGCCCGTGGAGCTCAATCCACTGTTTCTCGCGCTCAACAATGTGTTTGCGGCGCAGGCGGCCGACAAGGAACTGCAGCTTCGCTTGCGCGCCACGCCGTGCTGGGTGCTGAGCGATCCGCAGCTGCTGCAGCGGCTGCTGTCCAATCTCGTCGACAACGCGCTCAAGTACACGCAGCGCGGCGGCGTGGTGGTGGCCGCCCGTGCGCGAGGGCCGGTGGTGTGGATCGACATCTGCGACACCGGCATCGGAATTGCGGACGAGCACCTCGGCCGGATCTTCGACGAGTTCTACCAGGTGGGCAATCCGGGACGCGACCGGGCGCGAGGGCTGGGCATCGGCCTGTCCATCGTGCAGCGGATCTCGCGCCTGCTGGCACATCCGCTGCAGGTGCGTTCGCGCCTGCATCGCGGCAGTCGCTTTCGCCTGGTGCTTCCTGCGGTGTCGGCCCTTGGCGTCGCGCCATCCGCTGCGCGCCAGGGCGCTGCCTTGCCATTGCCGCATCGCGTGCTGATCGTCGACGATGAAGTCGCGATCCGCCAGGCCGTCACCGGGCTGCTGCAGGCCCACGGCGTGGCCATCGATGCAGTGGCTGGCGAAGCCGAGGCTGAGGCCGTGCTGTCGCACGCCGCACATGGCAGTGCCCCTGTCGAAGTGCTGCTGTGCGATGTCCGCCTGGCCGATGGTGCCGACGGACTGGCTGCGGCGCAGCGATTGCGCGCGCGCTTCGGCCCCGGCCTGCAGGTGCTGCTGATCACCGGGGAAACCGCACCGCAACGACAACAGCAGATGCGCGACTCCGGGTTGCAGGTGCTGCTCAAGCCGGTGGCCGCCGAGAGGTTGCTGCAGGCCCTTTCAGCGTTGAAGCGACGCGATACGACGGACACTTCCCTGCACTCCTGAGCATCTTTTTTTCTGCGCAATCCGATGACCTTCGACACTGGATTGCGGGAGTTACGTTCCCTAACGTGAAGGCCTTCTCGTTCACTCCACTTGAAAAAAGGAAGGCCCATCATGATTGCCACTCGTACCGTTTCCCGTGCATGGCGTGCACCTGCCGCGCTGCTCATGACGAATCTCCTGCTGGCCGCCTGCGGAGGTGGCGGGGGAGGAGGCGGCGGGTTCCCCGGGTTCGCTGTCGCCCCCGCGCCCGCGCCCGCTTCGCAGGGAACACCGGCGCCTGCGCCCGCACCGGAAGACACCACGCCCTCCATCACGATGCAGCCATCGGATACCACTGTTGGCCAGGGTGTGTCCGCCACGTTGAAGGTGCAAGCCGTGCGCGCCACGGCCTATCAGTGGCAGCGCAGCGTCGATGGAGGCACCAGCTGGACGGATATTTCCGGAGCCAGCGGAGACAGCTTCACCACTGCTGCGAATCAACTGGCCGACAGCGGCCAGCAACTGCGCGTACGGGTGACGGGCGCAGACGGCAGCGTGACCAGCCACGCCGCCACGCTGACGGTCAAGCCATGGGTCGCCAACGTGCTGGCGACCACGGGTGTGAGCTACAACCATCCCTATCAACTGCTTCTGGATGCGAGCGGCGCGAACCTCTACGTGGCCATGGGCGGCAATGGCTCGGTCTACAAAATCGACACGGCCAGCGGCAACGGCGCAGAGGTGACACCAGGCACGACCATGAATACGCCGTATGGCCTGGCGCTTGGAGCCGATGGCACGCTGTACGTGAGCGACCATCACCGCATCAACAAGATCGCCCCCAACGCCACGACCTTCAGCACCTGGGTTGGCGACAGCACGAGCGGCTATGCCGACAGCCCGGCCACTCCGCTGTTCCACAACCCCGCCAGCATTGCGCTGGACAGCGCGGGCAACCTGTTCGTGGCAGACACGGAGAACAAGCGCGTGCGCAAGGTCGCGGCCGACGGCACCACGAGCACGCTTGCGGGCGACGGCACGCAGGCCTACCTGGACGGAGTAGGCACGGCCGCCCAGATGGCTCGTCCGCAGGGCCTGGCGATCAGCCGCGATGGCAGCACGCTGTACGACACGGACACCGACAGCCCCTGCCTGCGCAAGATCGACGTGGCCAGCGCCACGGTGAGCACGCTGTTGGGCGATTGCGCCAACGGCAATGCGGGCGCCGGCGTGGTCGACGGCACCTCCGCCACGCCGGCCAAGCTCGGTTACTCCTATGGCGTGACGGTCGATGCGAACAACAACGTGTTCCTGACCCAGGCATGGGATGGCGTGGCGCGCGTGGTCTCGCCATCGGGTGAGATCAGCACGCTGCGGGACAGCAGCGGCACGGCCTTGGCGTTCAACTTCCCGATCGGCGTGGCCGTTGCCGGCGACGGGACCATCTACGTGGGTGCATCGAACGGCAACCAGATCTTCAAGCTCACGCTTGCGCCTTGAGCTCTTCTGAAGTCCCGAGGGCCAGGCATCCGGCCAACCTGCCGGCCCCTATAGTGTTGGCAACCCGGAGCGCGCCGGCTCATCAAGATCGCCGGCCGCTTCGACGAAGTCGACACGAGACACATGAAGAAGAGACTTGGCATTCCCCTGTTCGTGATCTGTTCTTTCCTGGCGGGCTGCACATCGGCATCTGACCTGGATCGAAAGGCAGACCGCACGCAAAGCCCCTCCGCGGATGCACGCTGGCTGACGCTGATCGTGAAGGCTGCGGATGGTGTGGAGCCCCAGCCCGTCACGCTGCGGTACGCATCTGAGAAATGCAAGGAAGCGACGCGCTACGGCGTGGGTGGCCAGTCGCAGAGCGGCACTGCCATGATGCGAGCCTTGAGTTTCGAGAAGGTCGATCTCGTCAGGGAGACTGCGGGTGACGCCTACAAGGCGCGCTTCGCCATCGATGCAGGAGGTGCTTGCCAGTGGAAACTGGCATCGCTGGAAACTTCATTCAAGTACCGCAGCAACCATCGGCTGGTCAAAGGCAGGGAAGTGATCTCGCATGGAAGCGAGTTCAACTTCAGGAGCGCGAAGGATGCCATTCGCACCCCGAACGTGAAGGCGGAGTTCGCGTACTTCCCTGTGATCCTTGTGAAGGACGATCCTTCGAAGAATGAACTTCGGCTGCGGCCCAAGTCACTCTTCTTTCCGCCGAACCTCGATCCCTCGGCATCTGGAACCATGACCCTGGAAGTGAGAGTTGTCGAAGACATGGCCATGACGGTTCGCGCCGACCCTCAGGAGAGCCACCGCTATCTGGTGACCTACCCCGACGGTGCGACGGGGACGAGTCCATACCTTGATGCGGTAGGTGTGGAGGATGAGCGGATGCAATGCCTGCTTTCTGCAGGCAAGAAGTCCTGCGCCGAGTACAGCCCTCGCAGGAGATGAGGCGTGAGTGCCTCTACCAGAGTCGTGCGCAGGTTGCGTGGCTGGCTGATCGAGGCGGTTCTTACCCGAGTTGCTCGGCAAGCCCGACGATGATGCCCTCGGGCCCGCGAATATATGCGAGCCGGTACGACTCCCCGTACTGCATCTGGCCGATGATCTCCGCGCCATGGGCCTGCATCCGGGTAACCACGGCATCGATGTCGTCCACGCCGAACATGATGCGGCGAAGGCCCAGCGTGTTCACCGGCGCATTCACGGGGCCGAACCGCACCGCATCCGGCGTGTGGAACTTGTCCAGCTCGATTCCTTGCCCATCCGGAGTCCGGAGCATCGCAAGGGTGGCGCGAACGTCTCCAAGCCCTATGAGGCCGCCGACGGAAGGCCCTTCGACCGTGGTCTGGCCCTCGAGCTCGAGACCGAGTTCGACGAAGAATGCCTTCACCGCTTCCAGGTCATCGACAACGATCAGGATGTTGTCCATTCGCTTGACTGCCATGTCTCCCATTCCCTTCATCGATCAGGTGGAGTTCGCGAGCAGTGCCCTGGCCCGCGCCAGCAATTCCTTGGTCGCCTTCTTGGCCGGGCGGCGTTCCGCGATCTTTGTGGCGAGCCGTTCGACGATGGGACGATGCTCCATGCCGATGGCGATCTCCAGCAGTTCTTCCTGGTGCGGGTGGATCGCCGTGTAGTCCCTGTCGACTTCGGCGCATCGCGACACGGCTTCATCGAACAGTTGCGCAAAGCGCTCCGGCTCTTGCCGGGCGTTCAGCAGCAGCTGGTAGAAGGCCCACTCGACCATGTGCCTGTCGTTCGAAAGTCCGTTTCCGGCCCAATCGAAGGCGATGGCCTGGCGCAGCAATGGTTCAGCGGTCTCGATCTCCGCTGCGCGGTTGAACGCGATGCCCGCCCGCACGAGATGGTTGATCGCCTGATTGGGCCTGGACTGATCCGCGCGATGCTCGGCATCGGCTCTTTCGGCTGCAAGGCAGAAGAGAAGGGCTGCCTCCGCGTGGAATTGCCTGTCCTGGCGGTGATGAGCGCGGGTGGCCACATCGAACGCGGAGAAAGGCGCGCCGGCTTTCTCCTTCATCAGGTCGCGCGCCGCGTCGCGGTCGAAATTCGGCAGGTTCATTGGTGGATGAAAAGCGAAGAGCGAGTTGTGTGGTGGCCGTACGGGGCTGCCGATGGCCGAACGGAAACTACATGACGTGAATGTCGTTCAACCGCACCGTCAGCCCATCCGGGCCTTCTTCGATGTAGAAGGTCGCGGTGAGGTCGGAGGCATATCCGTCGATGTTCAGGTCGTACCATATCTCGCCGATGCTGCCATGGCCATCATCCTGCCAGCGCGTGACTTCCTTTCGCTGGTGGATGTCGGTGGGTTCGCCGTTCAGCGTGACCTTCTGGCCGGCGCTGCATTCGCCGTACGACTTGATGACCTGCCGGATCAGTTCCGGCGTCCATTGCATCGATGGTTCCTGCGCGGTGAATCCGAAGGCTGCCGCGTAGTCTTCGGCTTCGAGGAGCCTTGCCCATTCGTCTGCGAACTTGATGAGGTCTTCATCGGAAGCGGAGATTGGTAGGTGAGCCATGGCTGCGAGTGCGAGGGTATGAAGTCCTGAGTTGCTGGCCGATTGTTGTCCATCAGAGGGCGGACAGGGTGCTCACTCTCGCCCCTTCGCCCGGGAAATCTGCTCTCGGCTTGCGAGGTCTAAACTGTCGCTCCGCTTTTTGCAGGAGACGACCCCATGTCCCGATTGCTTGTGCGCAGCTTCGGTGTTTCGCTGGACGGCTTCGCGGCCGGCCCCGATCAGAGCCTGGAGCACCCACTGGGTGTCCGCGGGCCGGAACTCATGGACTGGTTCTTTCCCACGCGCGTCTGGCAACAGATGCAGAAGACGGGTGAGGCCAATGGCGAGACCGGCATCGACAACGAGATCGCCGAGCAGGGCTTCGCCGAGATGGGCGCCTGGATCCTCGGGCGCAACATGTTCGGCCCGGTGCGCGGCCCCTGGCCCGACGAAAGCTGGAAGGGCTGGTGGGGCGACGAGCCTCCGTACCACGTGCCCGTATTCGTGCTGACCCACCATCCCCGTGCATCGTTGACGATGAAGGGCGGTACCACCTTCCACTTCGTCACCGGCGGCATCCACGATGCGCTGACGCAGGCGCGGGCCGCCGCGGGCGGGCGCGATGTGCGCGTGGGAGGCGGCGTGGCCACCGTGCGCGAATACCTGAAGGCAGGGCTGATCGACGAACTGCACCTTGCAGTGCGACCGGTACTGCTTGGCAAGGGCGAGGCACTGTTCGCGGGTCTGGATCTGCCGGCGCTGGGCTACCGCTGCGAACGGCAGGTGGCGGGCGAGCGTGCCACGCACATGTTCCTGAGCCGCGTCGCGCCCTGATACGTTATCGGCTCAGGCTGCCTGCTGATTCTCCCGCGCGGACTTCGGCGCCTCGCTTCGCGCCAGCCACAGCCCGCTCGCGATGATCAATGCGCCGCCGCCCAGCGTCCAGGTGTCAGGCGCGGTCTGCCAGAACAGCCAGTCGATCAAGAGCGCCCATGCGAGCGCGCTGTATTCGAAGGGGGCGATGGCGGCGGCCTGGCCATGGCGGAAAGCCTCGGCGATGGCCAGCTGGCCCAGGAAGCCACTCATGGCCAGGCCGGCGAGCACCCACGTGTGCTGGGGCTGGATCGGCACCCACTGCGGCGCCGAAAGCAGGCCTCCGCCCACGGCCATGCCGATCGTCGTCCAGAAGACCAGCGCGGCGCTCGGCTCGGTACGGCTGATGAGCCGGCCCAGCATGTTCGACAGCGCATAGCAGACCGCGGCCACGAGGATCGCCAGCGCACCCGTCGAAAGGAAGGCTCCCTGCTCGGGCCGCAGCGCGATCACCACGCCTGTGAAGCCCAGCCCGATGGCGACCCAGTGCCGCGGCAGTATCGATTCGCCCAGCATCGGCACCGCGATGAGCACCATCAGCAGCGGCGCGATGAAGGTGAGCGTGTAGGCCTCTGCCAGGCCCAGGGTCTTCAGGCCGTGGACGAAGAGCACGAGCATCGTCATGTTCAGCACGGCGCGCAGAAGATGCAGGCGCCAGCGCAGCTTGCGGTTGAAAACGCCGCCCATCTCGCGCCGCCAGGCGATGTACATGCACACCAGGGGCAGGGCGGTGAGGCCGCGCAGCGCCATCACCTGCAGCGGCGGATAGTGCCCCGCCAGGGTCTTGAGCATGGCGTCCATGCAGGCAAAGAAGGCGCAGGCCAGCAGCATTGCGGCGATGCCGCGCAGGGTTCCGGTCGGTTGCATGGGGTTGTCTCCCGGCGATGGCCGGATGTGGAGGCTCAGCGAGGGCCGAGCACGATGTCCGACTGCAGGGCGTGCTCGACGCCCTCAAGACTTCAGCAGCTCAGAGGCCGATCAGAGTCCCTCGACAACCCGCAGATCCCGCTCGGCGCCATCACCCAGCGCAGCAAGCGCCGCCTGGTATTCAGGGCTGTCATGCGTGGCCGTGGCCTGCTCGATGCTGTCGAATTCGATCAGAACGGTGCGCTCCGACAGGCCGTACTCGTAGACCTTCGTGGGCAGGCCGCGTGCCAGGAAGCGGCCCCCGCCTGCGGTGATTGCCGGGGCTGCCAGCTTTGCGTATGCCGCGAGCTTGTCGGCGTTCTTGATGGCGCGGTATGCGCTGACCCAGTAGGCTTTTGCCATGTCGGCTTCTCTCGTCTTGGTTGGGAGCGGGCAATATAGCTTGCCTGTTTGCCCTCCGCTTGAAAGGGCCGTTGCGAGAGAGCGGGCGTGGCTGCCTGCAGGCTCCTCAGCAGAGCGCTGAACTCTGCGTGCGAACCACGGCGACCGGCGCGCCCTCGTCGCGCCACATCAGCAGTCCTCGCTGCATTGCCTCCCGCACGGCCTGCGTGCGCGAACGCACGCCGAGCTTGCGGTACATGCTCTTTACCTGCGCCTCGATGGTGTTGATGGAGCGATGCGTCGCGTCCGCGATCTGGCGGTTGGTCGAGCCGCCCGCGATCATGCACAGCACCTTGAGCTCGCGCGACGACAGCGGGGCGGCGGGAGCGTCGGACGCTGGTTCGCATCGGGCCGCCGAAGACGCGATGGCGCCAAGGATGCCCTGCGCGGCGCGGGCCGCGGCCGGTGCGTCGCCCGTCTCGATGGAGCGCAGCAGGAACGCCAGCTGAACTTCGCTGGCCTGGGTGAACAGTTCGCACAGGGCGCCGGCCACCGCCATGGCGTGGGCGGAGTGGCCTGGGTGCATGGGCACGGCGATTTCCTCTGGGGCGTGGAGGGACTGCATCATGAAAAGTGGTGGAAGGCTGCACTGGCCTGCGGCTGGCGGATCGTTGTCCTGTCCGTGGCGCCGGAGAGCGAAGTCGATGGTATTAATCGCCTTGCCCTCGCGCACCTGCTTTCGGGGCGCAGATGTGCTGCGCATCACATTCCGGTGCAAAGAGTCTCGCAGCCCCCGAACAGGCTCCAGCAGCGCATCGGTTCGAATGCTGGTCAGAGGCGGCCGGCGCCTGGAATGCCCCCGCTGCGGGAGCCGTGCTGTTTAACGGGGCGTGCTGCGCCAGCTCACGCAACTGGCGCGCGTGCGCGAGGGCGGCTACGACGAGCGCATCTCGCGATCGATGATCGCCTCGTACTCGGGCCTGTCGCGCGAGGTGGTCAACAAGACCATGCGCGACATGGAGCAGCGCGGCCTGCTGCGTCGCGATGCGCGGCGGTGCATGTCATGCATACATTTGCGCAGCCTGCCTGAGCGGATCGGATGCACGGCCTCCCATGTTTGTGTGTTCCCTCGAAGCGGCCTTGGGAAGCACCATTCGATGATGTACCTACATCCCCTGATGGCGAGTCTGCCGCTGGCGGAGCGCACCAAGCTCGGCGAGTCCACCCGCCTGCATTCCTACAAGCGCAACGAAGTCGTGTTGGCCGCCGGCGATTCGACCGACCAGATCTACTGCGTGGCGAGCGGCTTGCTGCGCGTGGTCTCGTTGAACCAGCGCGGCGACACGGAGATGACCACGGAGTTCATCGGACCCAACGACTTCTTCTTCCATCTGTCGATGCAGGAAGACAGCTACTGCTCGAAGAAGACGCTGGTTGCCGCACTGCCTTCGTCGGTGTACCTGATTCCGGTCGGGGAGATGCGCAGCCTCTGCAAGAGACATCCGGAAGTGGCGCTCGGCCTGCTGGGCCTTGCGATGAAGCGCATGAGCACGCTGCGGGGCCAGTTCCACCGCATCTCCGTGCACACGGCCGAAGACTCGGTGCTTCGCGTGCTGCAGCAGCTCACGCGGCTCGCGCCCGCGGGTGAGCAAGGCTATGACAAGCGCATCACCCAGTCGGTGATCGCCTCTTATTCGGGGCTGTCGCGCGAGGTGGTCAACAAGACCATGCGCGACTTCGAACTGCGTGGCCTGGTGCGCCGCGACGATGACGGCGTGCACGTCGCCAACGATTTCGCGACGACCGACTTCGCCTGAAGGAAAGCCCGGCGTTCGCATTCGCCGCCGGGCGCACGTTTTCAATCCTTGCCGGGTTCGGCTTCGCGCCGCGTGCGTGGCAGGTCGAAGAATTCCGGCGGCAGCATCGGGTCGTGCTGCCGCGGCTCGACCGAAGACAGGTTCTGCTCCAGCGGCAGCAGGCCGCCGAAGTCGGTTGCGGCGAAGTCGGGCTGCACATGCACGCCGTGCTCGTCGCGCCGCACGAGGCCGCGGCTCTCCATGTCGCGCATGGTCTTGTTGACCACCTCGCGCGACAGTCCCGAATAAGAGGCGATCACCGATTGGGTGATGCGCTTGTCGTAGCCGCCAGTGCCAGCGGGCGCCAGCAGCGTGAGCTGGTGCAGCACGCGCCCCACCAGGTCCTCGGCCGAGAGCGCGGAGATGCGGCGCAGCTGGCTGCGGATGACGCTCATGCGCTTCATTGCAAGCCCGAGCAGGCCGATGGCCACTTCGGGGTGCGCGCCGCAGATGCGGCGGATGGCGGCCACGGGCACCAGGTAGACGGCCGAAGGCAGCGCGGCGACCAGCGTCTGCATGGCCTGGTAGCGGTCTTCAGCGAATGAGGGGCTCAGGAAGAAGTCGTCCTGGCGGATGAAATCGGTGGTGACGTCGCTGGCCTGCGCGCTGCCCCTGCCGTGGGCGACGACACGAAGCAGCCCGCTGGCCACGCAATAGATGCGGTCGGTCCAGGTGTCGGCCTCCAGCACGATCTCGTTGCGCCTGAATGAGCGCAGCTCGCAGCTCTGGACGAGCGCCGCTCGCTCCGCCGGCGGCACGTTGGTGATGAGGGGATGCAGGTACATGGTTCGCGCGAATGCCCGGCCCGGAGGCGGGCGGAAAAAGCCCCGGCAGGGCGCGCAGCGCACCGGCCGGGGCAAGGGGGGCGACGCTCAGCGGGCCGAGGCGATCGTCGACACGGCGGAGTTGCCCACCGCGGTCGCCGTCACCTGGTTGCCTGCCGCGCGCAGCGTGCTGCCGGCGGCCGCACCGGTCACGCCCACGCCGTAGTTCACGGCGGTGGCGGTCGCGGTGATGGCGCCGCTGTTGGTCTGGTAGTTGCCAACCGCGACCGTCGGACGGTTGGCCGCCGTGGCAGCCACGGTCACCGCGTTGGTGGCCGAGTTGCCGTAGGCCTGCGCGGCGACGGTGTTGTTCGTCAGCGCGGCGGTGCCGTTCGTGATGCCGGGCGCCGTGCCGGCGGTCACGCCGTTGAGCGCGACCTGGTACGTGCCGCTCGCGCTGGCCGTCACGTTACCCGTGTTGCCCTGCGTGTTGAGCAATGCCGCCGTGGCCTGCGTGGCCTGCATCGCGCCGCCGGCCGAGCTGCCTGCGACCGGCGATGCCGCGGCGTAGCCGCTGCCTGCCGACACGTTCAGCGCGTTGCTGGCTGCGTTGCCGCGTGCCAGCGCCGTGGTGCTGTTGCCGTCGATGGTGATGCCGCTGTTCAGCGCCGCGGCCGTTGCCGGCGAGGTGCCTTCGAGCTTGAACGTGGCGGACGTCGAGGCGTTGGCCGACACGGCCGCGCTGCTGGTCTGCGTGTTGTTCAGTCCGGCGTTCGCGCCCAGCACCGCGGCGCCGTTGAGCGCCACGCTGTTGTCGGCGCGGTTGGCCGAGGCCTCGGCGGTCGTGCTGTTGCCGGCGATCGTCGCGGTGCTGTTGGCCAGGCCCGTCGTGGCCGAGGCCGTCTGGTCCTGGTTGTACAGGCGCGTCGTCGCAGCGCTGCTCACCGAGGTGGTGGCCGACTGCGCGTTGTTCAGCACGTTGTCGCCCGTGGCGGTGCCTGCCACCAGCTGCGCGTTGGCGGTGGCGCCGGCCGGCGTCGCGTTGGAGGCTTTCACGCTCAGCGTGTTGGCGACATCGTTGATCACGCCCAGCGATACGTTCTTGTTGCGCGACAGGTCCACCGACGAGGCCGAGACCGCGCCCGGTGCATACAGCTCCAGGTCGGAAGCCGCCGAGACGGCCGCGTTGCCCGACTGCGCCGACGACAGGGCCGTGGTGTTCGACACGTTGGTGCCGCTCAGGCTCAGGCTGTTGGTGGCCGTGTTCGCCACGGCGCTGCCGCGCTGGCTGTTGTCGGACACGCTCAGCGTCGAGCCGGAGATGGCCGCGCCGGCGGTCGCGTCGATGGCGTAGGTGCCGTAGACGCTGGTCGAAAGCGTCGCGCCGCCCGTGACCTGCTGCAGGTTCGATACCGTGTGGTCGGCCTGTGCGCCGGTCGCGCCGAGCGCAAGGCTGCCCGCGCTGGCCGTGGTCGCGGCACCGCCCGAGGCGATGGTGTTGCCGGTGACCGAGGCGCTGTTGGTGGCGCTGTTGCCGGTGACGGCGGCGCTGCTGCTGTTGCCGTTGACCGCGAGCTGCGAACCCGTGACGTTGCCTCCCACCGCGACCGCGACGCCACCCTGGTTCGGGATGGCGGCGACGGCCGACGTGCCGGGGATGGTGGCGCCGAACGGGACCGACTGTGCGTTGCGCAGGTTGTCGTAGGTGGCGGTGGTCACCGTGCCCAGGATGCTCGCCGGTGCCGTGAGCAGGCCGGTGTTCGCGCCGGTGCCGACCGTCCAACCGTTCGAGGTCAGGTAGGCGATCTCCTGCGAAGTCAGGCTCGACTGAAGTACGCCCAGCGTGCCGCTGGTGATGGTCGTGTTGCCGCCGAGTGTGCTGCCGCCAAGGGCATCAGGGTCCAGCACATGAGCGCTGTACGTGAACGGCGTGGCAGGCGACGCAGGCGTGCCCGGCGTGCCGGCCTGGCCCGCGAGTGCCTGCACCGAAGCGCTGCTGTTCTGTACGTTCTGCACCGCGCTGGAGGTCGACAGGCCGTTGCCCGCGAGCGTCAGGCCGTTGGCGGCGCTGTTGGCCGTTGCGGCCGCGCTGGCGCCGTTGCCGTTCGATGCCACGCTGGAGCCCGTCACGTCGCCGCCGATCTGGGTGCGGATCTGCGAAGCGGTCGTGCCCGGGGCGTCTTCGGAGCGCAGGGAGGCAGTGAGGCTGCCCGAGGCGTTCTGCACGCTCTGCACGCTGAAGGCCGCATCGGCGATGGCCGTGCCGCCGTTGCTCACGGCGCGCGGCTGTGCGCTGACGGTGGCCAGCGTGTTGCCCGACACGTCGAGGGTGTTGCCGCTCGCGCGGTTGCCGTAGGCCAGTGCCTGCAGCTGGTTGCCCGAAGTCGCGACCGTGGATGCGGCCACGTCGTCCTCGATGGCCGTGTTCACCACGTTGCCGCCCGAGGCGGTCGCCGTGACGACCGAGCCGGCGGCGTTCTGCACGCTGGTGAGGTTGCCCACCGAGGCCGCGCCGGCCACGGTGCCTCCGGTGCCCAGCGCCAGCTTGGCGGCGTTGGTCGCGTCGTTGCCGTAGGCGGCGGCGACGAAGGCGTTGCCCTGGTTCGACACGCTGCTGCGGGTGACGTTGCCTTCGATCAGCACCGTCTGCGCGCCCACGGGCAGGAAGCCCGTGCCATCGGCCACCGCGCTCACGGCGCCGGCGGCGGTCTGGTTGCTCAGCAGGCCGTAGGCCGCGGTGACACCGGCCGAGCCGGCTGCGGGCACTGCGACCGAGGCGGGCGCCTCGGAGGGAGCCACGGTGGCGCTGTTGGCCGTCACGTTCAGGCTGTTGGCCGCCGAGTTGCCGTAGGCCACGGCGCGCTGCAGGTTGTTGGTGAGCGCGACGGTGCTGTCGGTGGCGTGCGTGCCGAGGTAGGCCGCGGCGGTGGAGCCCGCGAGCAGGGCGCCGACCGGCGAGCCGCCGTCGGTCACCTGCACGTTGGCCACGCCCGCGCCGGAGCCGACGGTGGTGCCGGTCAGCGACAGCGCATTGCCGGCGCTGTTGCTCACGGCCACCGCTTCCTGTGTGTTGCCGCCCACGGTGAAGCTGCTGCCGTGGATGGTGTCGCCGCCGGTGCCGCGCGAGTCGCCCATCAGGCCGACGACGGAACCCACCGTCTGCGCCGAGACCGGTGCCGAGTAGTTGCCCTGCAGGTTCGTCACGGTGGCCGCGCCGGATGCGGTGACGTTGCCATCGGGCAGGCTGCCGCCCGACAGCACGGCGGTGGAACCCGAAAGCGGCAGCGCATTGGCCGCGAGCGCGAGGCTCTGGCTGGCGTTGTTGCCATAGGCGGTGGCGGCCGAGCGGTTGCCCGTGACCGAGACGGCGCTGGCGTTGTTGGTGCCATCCTCGGAGCCGGTGATCGCGCCGATGACGCCCAGGCTCGAGAGGGCGCTCACGCCGCCGTTGTAGTTGCTCTGCTGGTTGGCCAGCGCGGCGGTCGCGGTGAACGCGGCGGCATCCTTGCCGCTGAGGATCGCGTTCGACGCTGCGTTGCCGGTGGCCGAGGCGATGGCAGCGTTGTTCGCTACGGTGACCGCGCCGCCGTCCACCGACTGCACGGCGGCGATGACGCCCGAACCCTGCGTGGCGGCGGAGAGCGACACGCCCACGTTGCCCTGGCTGCTCGACACGGCGAGGTCGGCCGCGAGCGTGCTCGACAGGCTGCCGCCGTTGTAGGCGCCGGTGTTGGCCGTCGCGCCGCCCGAGCCTGAGACCGACACGCCGTCGGCCAGCACGATGCGGTTGCCGGCCGTGCCGGCGGTGGCGCCGAGGGCTTCATTGCCCGTGGCGGCGCTGGAGATGGTGTTGCCCTGGACCGAGAGCGAGCCCTTCAGCGTATTAGTGTCGCCTGTGGCGTTGCCGCCGATGGAGGCGATCACACCGTCGCCGTTGGCCGAAGCCGAGTGCGTGACCGGCGTGGCCGACTGGTTCACCTGCTGGTTGGAGACGACGGCCGAGCCGGTGAAGGCCGGCGCGCCGCCCGACTGCACGCTGATGGTGCTGTTGGCGGTGTTGCCCTTGAGCGTGGCGGATACCGTGTTGCCGTCGAGCGCGGGTGCGGCGGCAACGCTGTTTTCGCCGTCGGCGGTCAGCGTGAGCGTCACCGTGTTGCCGCTGGCCGAGGCGGAGGAAGCCCCGCCGGTGCCCTGCTGCACCGAGGTCGCGACCAGGCTGCCGTGCGCCGCGCTGCTGGAGCCGGCAGGCGAATAGCTCAGCGTCACCGAGCCGGGGCTGGTCGAGGCGTAGTCCACCGGCACCGTGCCGGAGACGGTCGACGAGCCGCTGTTGATGGTGGTGCTCGCCGAGATGGTGTTGGCGGTGTTGGCCGCGCCGCCGCCGGAGAAGCCGTCGAGGTCGACCTTCACCGTGTTGCCGGTGGCGCTGCTGGAGACCACGCCGCTGTTGGTCTGCACGCCGAGCGAGGCCGCACCTTCGGCCGGCACCTGGCCGCTGCCGCCCGCGAGCGACAGGTCGACGGCGTTGGTGAATGCGTTGGCCGTGGCGCTGGCCTTCACGCTGTTCTGCGTGACGGTGTTGCTGCCGCCGGTCTGCGGGCCTGCGGTGGTGACGTCGATGACGCTGCCGGCAGCCGTGGCCGTCACGGGCTGCGACTTGTCCTGCACCGACTGCACGCTCTGGTAGGCCGTGGTGTTGACGGCCACCGTGGGAATGGTGGAGACCGTCGTGTCGGCTGCCTGTGCGCCGCCGGCCACGAGCGTGGCCAGCACGGCCAGGCCGATGCTGCTGAGCGGCGCGCCGTTGGCGCGGCCGCGCGGGTTCTTGCGGTTCTTCTGCATGGTTCTTCCTTTGATGAATCTGGAAAAAAGACTGGTTCGATGAAAAGCGAAATGACGGACGTCGCGTCGTCCTGGGATGAAGACTTCGTGGTGCCTCTCGGTGACTTACTTCCCTCCGGTTGCGTTCTCCTCACGGACCGGACGGGCCGGCCCACCCCTCCCCGCGCCCTGGACGCGGAGCTTGGCGATCTCCTGCAGGCCGGGGCCGTCGCGGTGGATCGACGTGTCGGCCTTGTCTGGACGCCATGTGACGCTGATGCCGCCGGGCGCGAGGCCGCGCGATGCGAGCGCGGTGGTGACCACGCCGATGCGCTGGTCGGTGAGCAGGTCGCGCTTGCCGGCGTCCCAGTTCTCGGTGTCGCGCGCCACCAGCACCACCTCGGTGGGGGCCTTGGCCGCGGCCGCCGCGATCTGGTCGATGAGGTTCAGCGTGCCGCCGGTGAGCGCGGCCGCGCCGAACTCGAAGGGAATCTGCAGGCTGGAGCCCGTGAGGCTCGCGCCCGTCTGGCTGGCCGCGTTGACGGCCTCGCCCTGCTGCACCGGCGCGCCCGAGGCGTCGACCAGCGGGTTGGGCACCTTGCGCATCTGCTCGGCGGGCGTGAGGGTCAGTTCGCCCGTCATGCGCATGCCCAGGCACGGGTTCGGATCGACCTTGGACACCGCAGCCACCAGGCGCACCACGCCTTCCTCGAGCGCCGCGCGCACGCCCATCTGCACCGGTTCCTGGCCCTTGGCGCCCACGTCGATGTCGTAGAGCTTGCTGCCGAAGAAGCGGAAGACGTTGAAGCCGACTTCGTAGCCGTTGAACTGCTTCGTCAGGCTGATGGTCTTCACGATCATCAGCGTCTTGGTGTCGACGATGCGCAGGTCGATGCCTACCGACTGGCTGAAGGTGCGCGCCTTCACGCCCACCTGGTTCACGCCGATCTCGGCGCCGCCGGAGTTGATGTTGTAGTTGAGCTCGGTGATGCCGCCGACGATGAAGTAGTCGGACTTGTTGATCGAGCCGCCGAAGTACGGCAGCCATGGCACCGTCTGGCCGCCGTTCGGGCCCGCGAGCTGGTGGGTGCGGCCGTCGCCGAGCTGGCGGCGGTCGGCATAGCCGAGTTCGCGCTCGGCGATCACCGGGTCGAAGCGCTCGGCCACCTGCACCGCGCCGCCGAGCTTGCCCAGCGCCGAATACACCATGAGCGCGCCGCCCTGCGTGATGGCGTTGCCTTCGTTGATGCTGTACTTGCCGGTGTAGTCCTTCACGTCGCCCACGGTGATGACGATGGGCGGGCGCTGCGTTGCGGTCATCGCGGACGCCACGTGATCGCCGAAGCAGGCGAGCACCGCCTCCATGGGCGTGACGTTCTCGCGCACGGCGGGGCCGAGCACCACAGGCGCTTCCTTCGGCGCCATCTGCTGCTGCGGCGCGACGACGCAGCCGGCCAGGCTCATGACGGCTGCGGCTGCAACCAGTCCGCGCGATGCGGCTTTTTTTCCGAGCGGCAACGCGCGGATCGACTTGAATGCGGTCATTCCTTTTTCTTCCCTGTCGGTTGGGTGGTCAGTTGAGTGCGCCGAAGGCGCAGGCCGTGCTGCCGCTGATGCTTGCGCTCTGGCTGCCGGTGTTGGTCTGGTTGGAGTTCAGGGCCTGGCTCGACCAGCCCTGCACGTTGCTGGTGGTGGAGCCGATCACCGCGGAGCCCACGGCGCCGCTGTTGGCCTGGCCCGTGCTCACCGTGCCGGTGCCGCCGACGCCCGTGCTCGAGTTGCCGGTGGAGTTGGCCGACGCGCCGCTGGTGCCGGGCGAGTTGGCGGTGGTGCTGTTGGTGCCCTGGTTGCCCTGCGCGGTCGAGGTGACGTCGCAGTTGTATTGCTTGCCGACGTAGTTGTTGGTCGTGTAGTTGGCCGCGCCGTACGAGCCGGCCTTCTTGCGCTGGATCATGTCCTGCACCGCCGCCTGGTTGGCCTTGTCGGCGGAGGTCTGGAACTGCCAGGCGCTGTTCTCGCCGACGTTGTTGGCAGAGGCGCACGCGGCCGCGACGGCGAGCAGCATGCACAGCGCGGCGCGTGCGGCGTTCGAGGAAAGAGAGCGCGCGGCGAAGGAGGGCGACGCGCCGCTGGGGGCCAGGGCAAATTGGATTGGCATGGGAGTCCTGCGTAGGGAAATGGGAAAGACGGGAACCGGGTGTGAACGCCTGAAGCTCATGCGCGCATCGCCCGTTGCACGGGTTGGGGAAAGCCGGGCCATGCGAGCAGCTCGCCGCCCTCGTTGGTTGCTTCGTTGCGCGATGGCGAAGCCGCCCCGGGCGCGTGCAATGCAGCTTCGAGCGCGCGGTACTGCGCGGCGGCGATGAGGTCGTGCTCGCTGGCCTCGGGGTCCTGCGGGCCGCACTCCTGCATGAGTTCCAGCACGGCGCGCTGCATCTGCAGCAGGTCGGTGCTCAGGCGCGCGAGGCGCAGCTGCATGTCGGCGGGAATGCTCATGGCCTGCCTCCGTCGCGGCCGATGCCGTAGCCCTGCAGCCATTGCGCGCCGGCGTGCGATGCGATGTGCACGTCGTCGTCGCGCTCCACGCCGTCGACCACCACGTGCGGCGCGAAGTGCGCGCACATCGCGAGCATTCCGCGCAGGCATTCCCGGCCGAACTCGTTGTCGCGCGCGCGGCGCAGCAGGGCCGCGTCGAGCTTCACGATGTCGGGCCCGCATGCCTGCACGGCCGCGAGGTTGTCGGTGCCGCTGCCGAAGTCGCGGATGGCGATGCGGCAGCCGCGCAGCTGCAGCTGCACGCAGAAGTCGTGCGCTGCCTCGAGGTCGGGCAGCGCGGCGCTGTCCGCGATCTCGATCACGAGCCGCGAGGCCAGCGCAGGCTCCCTGTCCAGCACCGCGAGCAGCGAGGCCCACCAGTGGTCGACCTGGATGCCCTGCGCCGAGATGCTCACGCCGATATGCGCCGAAGGCTGCAGCCGCAGCGCGGCCACGGCGCGCCGCATCACGGTGCGGTCGAAGGCGCGCGTGAGGCCCAGTCGCTGCAGGCAGGGCATGAAGACTTCGGGCAGGAGCGAGGCCGCTTCGCCGTGGCTCGGCGCGATGCGCGCACGGCCGGCGCGGTAGAGAGTGGTGGCCACGCTGCCCGGGTGCACCACCGGTTGCCACGAGAACGAGAGGTCTTCGGCGCGCAGCGCTTCGCTCACGCGCACGGCCACGTCCATGTCGGCGCGGTAGAGCTGGCGCCAGCCGTCGGCTCGGCTCTCGCGCGAGTCGGGGAAGGGCTGCGCGGTCCACAGAGTGAGCTCGATCTCGGAGGCGCCGAGCTGCTGCGGCGAGCGCACGTCGATCCAGTCGGCATGCAGCTGCACCAGCGCGGCGATGCCGCCGGCCCGCACGGGCTCGGCGCCGAGCACCGCGAGCAGCGTCTCGATGGGGCGGGAGGCATGCGGCGCGTCACCTCGATCGCGCATGCCGTGAGCCGCGCAATCGAATGCCTCGTTCTCCCACAGCAGGAAGCAGTCGTCACGCAGCCGGGCCATGTCGGACGAGGGCAGCGAGATGAAGTTGGCGCACAGCCGGCGCTGCACTTCGAGGCTCGTGGCGGACGCGAAGTCCTGCCCGTAGGCCTCGACCAGATACGGCAGGTTCGCGATGAACACGAAGGCGCAGGCCCTGCGAGCGGCGATGCGTTCCGCAGCCGCGGTGGAGTTCCGGGCCACGGGCTCGGCATGCGGGCCATGTGCGCCGTGAACGCGGCTTCCTGCGGGCGTGCGCTGCGCCCAGGCGGCGGGCCGGTGCGTGCCTGCAGGCCAGGCGGTCGGTGATGAGAGAGCGGCCATTTGCGTCCTCGATCGAATTTCTTTTGCTCGAACCCGGTGAAGAGAGAAGAAAGAGGCCGCGCTTCTTGCGGCAGCACTTCTCCATCCCGCGCCGCGGCGCAGGATCAAGACGGAAGACAGGAAATCACCGGACGAGCGAAGGCATCACGCGACACGCACCCCTTCGAGGAGTGCCGGCGATCGGCTATCGGGTCACGGGAGAGAGGGCGTGCGGTTCGCGCGAGAACTTCGGCGCGGCACGCGGGAACGGCTAGGTGTACGGCATGGACGTGGCCTTCGGCTCAGCGGGGCCACGCGTTCGTGCGGCGGACCCGCGAACCGCATTCAGCGGCTCGTACGTTCGGTGGAACGAGGGTCTGCAGGCCATCACGTGCAAGCTCCGTAGAACAGTTGTGAAACAAAATGAATACTACGGATTGCAGTAGGAGGCCGCATTCGCTTTCGGACGGCGAATGTGTGCCAGTTCACATTTGTCAACATGACCACCGGAGATCGCAGTCTCCGGGTGGAAGCGGGCTTTGGAAGGCGGACCCGGTCTGTCCTCGGGAACGCGCCCGGCACTCGCATGCAGAATGCCGGGCACCGATCTTCCAACCTTCTCTTCACACCGACCGATGGAACATTCCGAGCGAGAAGAGCCAGGCAGGGCGCCGACACCCGCATCGGCGGAAGCCATGCTGCTGTATCTGTTCGATCTTGCCGGCGTTGCCGTGTTCGCAGTCAGCGGCGTGCTGGCCGCAGGCCACGCGGGACTCGACTGGCTGGGCGTGCTGGTGATCGCCTCCGTCACCGCGGTGGGTGGCGGAACCCTGCGCGACCTGCTGCTCAACCGCCATCCGGTGTTCTGGATCAGTGACGTGCGCCATGTCTACGTGATCCTCGTGGCGACCGTGGCGAGCATCGCGTGGGTGCACTTCATACCGATACCGGAGCACGCGCTGGCATTGGCCGATGCGCTGGGACTGGGGCTCTTCGCGATCACCGGGGCGCAGATCGCCGAAGAGCGGCGGCTGCCGGCGGTCATCGTGACACTGGTCGGCACCATGACCGGCGCAGCCGGCGGCCTGATGCGCGATGTGTTCACCGCGCATGTTCCGCTGCTGCTGAGCAGCGGCATCTATGGTTCTGCCGCCATCGCGGGCATCGCCGCCTATCTGCTGCTCCAGGCCGCGGGAGCAAGCAGGCGCTGGGCCTTCCATGCGGGCGTGGTGCTGATCGTGGCGCTGCGCGTGGGTGGCATCTACGGCGGCTGGCACCTGCCGTTGCTGCAACTGCCGGCCTAGGGCTTCCTGTTCACGAGAGCCGCGGCCTTGCAGGGCTCCTGAGCAGGCTCACCACGCTCCCCGCCAGGGCAGCCAGCGCCGCCATCGTGAGCCCCAGGTGCACGGCACTGTGCGAAGGCAGTACCCCGAACACCAGGCTCATCGCCAGGCTTCCGAGCGTCAGCCCGGTGAGCCGCGCGGTTCCTTGCGCTCCACCGGCCGCGCCGCTGCGTTCCTTGGGCGCCGAGAGCAGCATGTTCTGGTTGTTGGGCGTCTGGAAGAGGCCGAAGCCGAAGCCGGCGAGGCTGGTGAAGAGCGCGATCGGAAAGGCCGGGTCGCCGTGTATGGGCCACAGCGCGCACAGCGCCAGCCCGGTTGCGAGAAACGCGCTTCCCGCCGCGCAGAGCCATGCGGTCGGCACCCGCTGCGCCATGCGTGCCGACAGCGGCGCGGCCAGCATCACCGCCAATGGCCAGGGGGTCATCAGCAGGCCGGTGGCAGTTGTGCTCTGGCCGAGTTCGTGCTGGATGTAGAAGGGCAGTGCCACGTAGCTCGCCATCTGGCCG